>CAWGCM010000034.1:0-889375 GCA_963821065.1 uncultured delta proteobacterium
GATTGAAAATTAACTTCACCGTATTGGCATCAATAATTTTGATAAACGCACTATCCCTATAGGAATACACGATATATCCAAACAGCTTATCATCCTGTCCCAGGATTTTCCTGACATCGGTTAGATAGAAAACCGTTTTGTCGGTTACCATCTCCTCCCGGGCTACCTCAACCCATTTGCCAGGCACTTGGATTTTTCCATCGTTCTTTATTTTATACAATATGCCGGCATTCGGCCGATAATAGACGATGAAATCATTCCAGTTTTGCCTCAGTTGGGTACTTGTAATTAACTCTGCACTTTCCAGCCTTCGATATTTCCAATCGGAGCAGCCAAGAAAGCTAAAAACTAGCAGGGCTATATAGATCCATCGAAGGGTTAGGGAAAGTAAGCTAGTCATTTTTTCCGAAAGGCCGAACACTGCGGCTATTTAAAAATGGTTGTGAAGATGTCGTCATCGGCAGACAGGCACTCTTTTTTCAGAAGCCGGAATTTTTCCAGAAGTTCCTTACCTTCCTTTGAAAGTCGGGAGCCTTCCCTGCGGTCGGTATGCACAATGACGGTGTCCAGGTGTTTTTCAGTGGCTTTGATTTTGCTCCAGATGGCCTTGTAAGACATTTTCATCCTTTTGGCAGTCTGGTTAATGGATCCGGTTTTTTCGATATTATCCAGAATCTCCATGCGACCCATACCGATGATGGGATTATCATGCTCATCCACAATCCACTGACTCGATTTTAATTTTAGTTTCGCCATCTTTTTCATGAAGTCTTCTGATTAAATGTATAGTTTACGATCGCTGCTTATTCTTAATTGAAGTGAAGCGGCTCTGGACGCTTAGATTGTGTTTGATAGCAAGGCGTGATTCGGGCCTAAAGCGGAGCGTACACGTTAGTACGTGAGCATTTAGGTTCGAATCACAACGCAGCTATCGGACACAAGATGAGCGTCCAGAGCCGCTTCTACTTGCCGAATGGGCAGTGTGGGTAGGTACAATCCTCACAGTCCTTGCAAAGTCCCCCGTGTCCTAAAAACGCCAGATCCGCCTTGCCGATGGTCTCGCCGGCCAGAATGCGGGGCAGGACCAGGTCCAGCACCGTGATGCGGTGATACAGACCGCAGGCCGGTATCCCCAGCAGGGGGATCTCCCCGATGTAGGCCGCCAGGAACATGGCACCCGGAAGCACTGCGGAGCCGTAGTTCATTTCCGTGGCGCCGGCCATACGGATCCCTTTGCGCGTGACATCGTCCGGATCCACACTCATCCCGCCGCTGAGCATGATTAAATCACAGCCTCTGTTCAGATGATTGCCAATCGCCTGGCTGATCAGTTTTTCATCGTCCGGGGCAAAGGCGATCCCATCCACTTTAGAACCTAATGCGGTCACCTTTTCGCTGAGAACCGGTGCGAAGCGATCTTCGATCAAACCATGGAAGACTTCGTTGCCCGTGACCACCAGGCCAACCTTGGCCTTTCGCAGGGCTTTAACCGCAAGCACCGCACCGTTCTGGCGGGCGATGGCCGCGGCCCGTTCGATGGCAACCCGTTTCATCACCAGCGGGATGGCCCGGGTGGCCGCCACCTTTTCACCCTTTTTAACCAGGGTGTGGTTGTGCAGGGTAGCGCACATGACCTCATCGACCATGTTAAATGCTGCCAATGCTGTCGTGTCGACTTTAAACAGCCCGTCGGTGGCAGCCAGCAGGTTTATTTTGCCTTCATGGGGTTCATCCTTCCAGGCAATACCGTCGCCGGCCAGGGCCTTGGCCAGAATAGCGGCTGCCTGGTTTTCGTGGATTTCGTCTTCTTCCAGATCGATCAGGTAAAGATTATTCTTGCCGAGTTTCTGCAGATGGCACAGGTCTTCATTGCAGACGGTGTGGCCTTTGTGAAAGGCGGGACCCTTGAATTCACCGGGGCGTATCTCGGTTATGTCATGGGCCAGTTCGGTGCCCACGGCATCTTTTAGTTTTATTTTTTTTAGCATTGTGCGTCTCCTGGCTATATGAAATGTTGCTTAAGCACAAAATCTTGTAATTACCTAATCGGAGCGAACGTTTAATCCGCCTACGGCGGACAGTTTAGCCTTGCGTTTAAATTTCCGTTTGATACCCCTGCTTGCGGCGGGGTTGTTTATTAGAGCAGCATGGATATTGCCCTTCGATCAAAGCAAAGTTTCGTACTCGTACTCCTCCTCGTCCTCGACCTGTTCCCAACAAGTTTTCAGGCAATTGTGATTTTAATTTACGAGGACGAGCACGATGACGAGGACGACTTGCTGCTTTTAGCGTCTTTACGGCTTTGCGTGAGATTCTTTTTCGGAGCCCAATTCATATCCGGCCAGGTAATCTCACGGGCATCATTAAAATAAACATCATCGGCACAGGGTTTACAAAACGAACGACCATCTTTGATCACTTCGCGACGGTCGCGCACCACCTGGCCGCAGCCGAACAGGTCGACTTAAAGCGGGTCGGACCCGGCAGATCCTCCTCTGGCGTACCGTTACCTCGACCTGCTGGACCCGGAACAGCACGCTGTCGGGCATCCGTTTGTAGGCTTCCAACTGTCGGGCGTGTTTATCCGCTATTTCCGGCGCATAGGATTGGGCAAGATCACGGGATTCTTCGGTGGAGATAACCCGAAAGGCCTTGCCCGTTTCAAGATTGACAAAGGTAGCCGCCATGATGCCGTAGTCCATGAATTTCAGAGAGCGGCGTCCCAGCTTGACACCGGTGGTGTAGGCAACCGCATCTGAGGTGCAGCGATCCATCTCCACGTAGACGAGAAGTTTCTTTATCTGATCACGACTGGCGGGCTCATCCAGACCGATGAGACGGCACCCCAGCATGGCCATGCGCACCCCCACCGCCTGACCCGGGCAAAGATGGCCGTGGGTTTCAGATGATCCTCTTAGCAGGGTCTCAAAGTCTTGCATGTTTTTACCTGGATTTTGCACGAGTCGGAGGCTTTCATATGCAAGGCACTTAAGGGCGAAGCTATAGTGGACTATGCCGAGCCCTTAATAACGCAGCAGATGAAAGCCTCCGGCTCGCCCGCCCTGTTGGGTCGTAGCTGAAAGCGAAGCCCAAAGGGTGAAAATTAATGAGATTAGATCGACCAACATCCTTTTTTCTGATTAAGTATTTGGCAGTACTGCTCCTATTCTCTCACCCTGTTTTTGTTTATTATTATTTATACATCTCATTAATTTTCATGCGAGATTCAGGTTTTACCTTATGTTTATATTAACATAACAGATGTCAAAAAAAATTGCTGGCGTTCAGCACGGTCAGCAGGTGAAATCCATCAATAACACAAATTCGTGCTTCTGTAACGTAATAATTTTAACAGAATCGAAATTTATTGCTTGACGCCAACTATTATTTTTATTTATTAATCTCTGGTAATAACGTAATGTGGCAACTTGCCATTTCTCAGCATCCAATTGTCTAACCTCTGTCGGTGAATGCGCCGATCTCGAATGTTTCAACGGCCCAACAGCACACCATTTAGGAGGAGGCTATGAAAGACGCCGGAACTGAATCAAAGGGGAAAAAGTCCGCCCTGACAAGGGCCATCAAACCCATCATTTTGATCGTAATTGGTATTCTGATCGCGTTTCCGTTGTTCAGCATGGGTTATTACACCATGGTCCGCACCTCGACACCTGATTTTTGCGCCAGCTGCCACGAAATCAAGCCGGCTGTCAGGGCCTGGCGTGAATCCACCCACGTCAACAACGCCGTGGGCGTGGTGGTGGACTGCATGGACTGTCACCTGCCGGCACCCCACGACACCTTTGATTTTTTCTTCGCTAAATCCTACCACGGACTCAAAGACGTGGCGGTTCACTTTTTTGTTAAAGAGTACGATCGTGAAAAGGCCCGCAAATCGGCTTACGCAGCTTTTGACAATGACCAGTGTCAAAAGTGTCATCGCAACCTGCTAAACATGCCCCACAGCCGCGGGGCCATGCTGGCCCATCGTTCAGTCATATATGCAAGGGCAGGCTACGAGAAAAAGTGCGTGGACTGCCATTATGACCTGGTCCACAACGACAAAATTGCCGTCATGTACCGTCAGTATCGCAAGCTGCCCTACCAGGCCAAAGGCTTGAGGGTTGAAAAACTTGGCATATAATTTTTGGCCGACAAATTCCAACCTGCAAACGAAAGGAGGCTGGTAAATGAGAAAGATGCCGCTCAAAAGGTTAATCGAGATATTTGTCATTCTTTCAATTATTTGCGCTATGCCCCTGGCGGTATCCGCCCAGCAAAGCAACTTTCCCAAGGTAAAGGAATATCGCATCGAGCGCAGCATCCCGCCGGAGGCGGTCGCCTGCATCGAGTGTCATCGCGCCACCACACCGGGGTTGTTCGGCGACTGGGCTAAAAGCCGCCATGCCAACGCCAATATCTCCTGCCTGGACTGCCACCTGGTTCAGCCCGGCGATACGGATATCGCCAAGGGACACGAGCAGTATTACAGCCGCTCGGACATGCCCTATGGTGAGGGCAAGTACAAGGTTCCCATTGCTTCGATCGTGACGCCCAAAGACTGTTCCCGGTGCCATCCCGACGAAGTCACCCAGTACAGCCGCTCCAAGCATGCCAACACCATTGAGATTATCTGGAAACTGGATCCCTGGCTGAACAAGGGAATGAACTCGGATAATGAGCGCAAAACCGGATGCTTCAACTGCCACGGCACCGTAATTAAAATCGACGATAACGGCAACATCGATCCCAACACCTGGCCCAATGCCGGTGTCGGCCGCATCAACGCCGACGGCAGCAAGGGCGCCTGCACCTCCTGCCACACCCGACATCGCTTTTCGGTTGCGGAAGCCCGCATGCCGGAAGCCTGCGACCAGTGCCATCTGGGTCCCGACCACCCCCAGATTGAAATTTACGAGGAGTCCAAGCACGGGACGCTGTATCACGCTTACAAGAGTGAATACAATTTTAACGCGGCCGGCGGCACCTGGACCGCCGGGGTCGACTATCGAGCACCGACCTGTGCAGCCTGTCACATGTCCGGTTCCGGCAAAGTGCTGACCAGTCATGACGTCACCGAACGGATTTCCTGGGAAACCCAGGCACCGTTGACCGTGCGGCCTGAAAATTTTAAACCGTTCCCGTCCAAATCCGATTGGCAGACCGAGCGCAACAAGATGAAAGCCATCTGCCAGCAGTGTCATGGAGATTCCTGGATTAACGACTTCTATGACGGTTTTGATAAGGCGGTCGAGGAATACAATGAAGTCTATTTCAAACCGGTCAAGAAAAAAATGGATGAGCTCTACGAAAAAGGACTTGTGGATAAAACGAAATACTTTGATGAGCATATTGAAGTGCAGTACTATGAGCTCTGGCATCACGAGGGCCGGCGGGCCCGCATGGGCGCCATGATGATGGCTCCGGACTATGCCTGGTGGCATGGTTTCTACGAGGTTAAAAACCGCTACAACGCCTTCATGGAAGAAGCCGATCACCTGCTTAAAACCGGCGAGAAGGCCCATAACTGGAGCCCCTATCCCAACGCCACCGGCAACACCAAGCGGCCGGTAGAAGTTTTTCCAGAATAAGCGTACGCAGACGCAGCAAACGGTCCATTTATACAAAACTCCGCTTCCAGGCAGATCTGGAGCGGAGTTTTATTATTTTTAACAACCAGTCGCTAAGCTCCTTCAAGAACCTCATCCACCCAACCCAGCGCGGCGATCATATTCGGAAAGCCGGTGGTCGTCATGGCCAGCAGGACCGCATGGGCAATTTCATCGGCCGAAGCGCCGGCCTCCAAAGCCTTGCGCGTGCTGGACATCACCCCGCCCCTGGAATTGGCCCCGATGGCGATACCGAGCTTGACAAGGTCCTGGGACTTTTGATCCAGGGGCCCCGCTTCCCGGCAGGCCTGGCCCAGTTGTTTAAAATCTTTAAATACCTCAGGAAATTTTCCGGAGAATTTCTCATAAATTTTGGGTAGATACATAGTGCCTCCTTTTTTTAGTCAAAGTTTATGGATAGCCAGTGTTGTTATCCGGAAGAAATTATTACGGCAATACTCCTGTAAGTGCAATAAAAGAATGTCATTTTTACTCAATGCCGGCGCCATTTCGGTCTTCGGGTCCCAGGCCGCCGTGCAGCAGGGGATTGAATATCTGTATTTTTTTAAGAGTAAATTTTTCAGGACCATTATATAGAACGAATCCTTGTGAGTATCGATCACCGACCACTTTTTGGAAGCGTTCAATACCTTTGAGGAATTCCGCGGTAAAAGTTGCGGACGATTTTATTTCAACTGCAATCAGTTTTCTCTTTTTGCGTATTACCAGGTCGACCTCGTTGCCGTGTGTATCCCTGTAAAAATAGAGCCCCGGACGTCTTCCACGATTCAGGCGGGCCTTCAGAATTTCCAGGATAACAAGGTTTTCGTAGAGACCTCCTCGCAGAGGATCGCGTGCGAGTTGGCTTGGTGTTTCGATGCCCAGCAGATGGGTAGCCAGTCCAGTATCGCTGAAGTAGATCTTCGGTGATTTCACAACCCGCTTACGAATGTTTTCGAAAAATGGCGGCAGTTCGAAAACGACAAAAGAAGCCTGCAATACGCTGATCCAGCTTTTTATCGTGGTGGCAGAGACCCCCACGTCATTGCTGAGAGAAGCATAATTAATGATCTGCCCGATCTGACCTGCCAGCAGAGCCAAAAACTGCTGAAACGGTCTTAGATCTTTCAAGTTGATCAGGGCACGAACATCTCTTTCTATGTATGTCTGCAGATATCCATTGAAAAAGCGGACAGGCTTCAAGTCTTCCTGATGAAGACGTGGATAAGCCCCTTTGATGATAAGTTCAAAAGGATTCCAGTCATGGTGGTAATTCTGCAACTCGCTTAGGGCAAACGGCAGCAGCGTCAGTACCGCTGTTCTTCCGGCCAGAGTCTGACTCACCGATTGATGAAGTTCAGGCTGATGGCTGCCGGTAAGTATGAACATTCCATTCTTTCCCGCCCGATCCACAACCCCCTGTATATAAGAAAGCAGTTGCGGCATACGCTGGACCTCATCCAATATCCCGCCTTCGGGGAGCCCTGCCAGGAAGCCCCGCGGATCAGTTTCGGCGGCCATGCGGACATCAGGATCTTCCAGCGAATAATATGTTTTATCGGGGAACGTCATTTGCACCAGGGTGGTTTTGCCTGACTGACGCGGTCCGAAGATTGTCACGACAGGGTATTCACCGGAGGCTTCCAGCAACTCAGTTGTTATTTCTCTCTGGATCATGTCAAAAGCCTACTGTTATTTTGTGAAAATGTAAAGTGAAAGTTTTGATTTTCACAAAAAAAGTACTTGACGAAGTGGGCAGGGTCTACTATATTCTATTTTAACGATATATGAGGATACTATGAAATCATTTGTAAAAGTCATGAAAGCATTATCGGATCCAAACCGGGTCAAAATTATCAAGTTGCTCCAACAAAAATAGATGTGCGTTTGTGAGTTGCAAGGGGCATTAAAATTGGCACAGCCAACAGTATCCAAGCACCTGAAAATACTAGAAGAGGCTGGCCTGGTTGATTACAAAAAAGACGGTCTGTGGGTGAACTATTTCCTTGCCGACGGAAAAAGCAGTCCTTATGCAGCCAATTTGCTTGGAAATCTCCAGCACTGGTTAAACGAAGATTCGGAAATTGCAGAATTAATGAAAAAAGCACCTTTTATTAACCGGGAAGATATCTGCCGCGGCTAATTTTTTTTGTCTAAATATATTGCTAAATAGGCATATGACGTTTTTATCACCAAAGTGTTAAAAATATATTCTGATAAAATTTGCAAAGTCGATATAGGATAAAATGAGAAAAGGGAAATTTAAGGATGAGTGAACTGGCCACAGTTTCAGAACAGGCAATAGAATTGGAAGAATCTTCTAAGAATGAACAGGTGGACACGCAACCAAGCCTGATCGATTGGAAAACTATATGGAAACCCTTGAGCATTATCGCAGGCGTTTTTCTTGTGTTTTTCTGGTTGCCCATCGACAGCAGCCGTTTTACCGGGGCCGTGATCGAATCTTTGGCCTTGGCCAAGTGGTACGCCCGGGAACATGTGCTGTTGTGCCTGGTACCGGCTTTTTTTATCGCCGGCGCCATTTCGGTTTTTGTGTCCCAGGCGGCCGTGATGAAATACCTGGGGGCGGGCGCCAAAAAAGTTATGTCCTACGGTGTCGCTTCGGTTTCGGGCACCATTCTGGCGGTTTGCTCCTGTACGGTGTTGCCGCTGTTTGCCGGGATCTGGAAGCGCGGCGCGGGCCTGGGCCCGGCGATTGCGTTCCTGTATTCCGGCCCGGCCATCAACGTGCTGGCGATAGTGCTGACGGCCCGGATTCTCGGCCCCGAGATCGGTCTGGCACGGGCGGTGGGGGCGGTGGTGTTCAGCATCGTTATCGGGCTGATCATGCACCTGCTGTTTCGCAAAGAAGAGCAGGCCAAGGCCGATGCCGCCCTGCACATGCCCGAACCGGAAGTGGAGCGACCGCTGTGGCAGAACGTGATTTATTTTGCCGTCATGGTGGGCATCCTGGTGTCTGCTACCTGGGGCAAGCCGGCCGAGCCGGACGGACTGTGGCACGCGATTTACAGCGTCAAATGGTTATTGACCGGTTTTTTTGCGATTGTCCTCGGCGTGCTGCTGGTAAAATGGTTCCAGCGTAAAGGCTTATAAAGTCGTCTGGCAGCCGCTGCCGTTCTGGCCCTGGCGTTTGTTTTCCCCCACGAGCCGCTGATTGCCTTTTCAGCCGGCATCATTGCCCTGGTGGTGCTGACCACCACCACCCGGGGGGAAACCGAGACCTGGTTTCTGTCCACCTGGGATTTTGCCAAGCAGATCATGCCCTTGCTGTTCGCCGGTGTGCTGGTGGCCGGACTTTTGCTGGGACGTCCCGGTTCCGAAGGGCTGATTCCTTCGCAGTGGATCAGCGGCCTGGTGGGCGGCAACTCCCTGTGGGCCAACCTGTTTGCCTCGGTGGTGGGTGCCTTCATGTATTTTGCCACCCTGACCGAGGTGCCGATTTTGCAGGGATTGTTGGCCAGCGGCATGGGCAAGGGACCGGCCTGGCGCTGCTGCTGGCCGGGCCGGCGCTTAGCCTGCCCAACATGCTGGTGATCCGCAGCGTCATGGGCACGAAAAAAACAGTCGCATTTGTCAGCCTGGTGGTGGTGATGGCCACCATCAGTGGGGATCGTATTTTTCGGATGCATTCAAATTATTTTGCATCTGGTAACTGTTTCAAATGATAATACACACTGGGAGGAAACAAATATGGAAATCAAAGTATTGGGACCCGGTTGCCCCAAATGTCAGCAAACTGAAAAAATCGTCAAAGAAGCCGTGGCGGAAACGGGTGTGGATGCCCGCATCGAAAAGGTCACCGATACCATGGAAATTGCCGGTTATGGCGTATTTGGAACACCGGCGGTGGTTGTCGATGGCGATGTTAAAAGTGTGGGCAAGATCCCAAAGAAAGAAGAAGTCATTAGTTGGATTAACAGTTAAGCCGACACCCTGCCGTTTGTTATCCATTCCGACAGGATGAAATTTGAGAGTATTCAGAACAGCAAATACCGTGTTACTGACCTGAAAGATATTGTGAAACGGATTTTACAGTAAAGAATGCCGTCGGACTTTAATCTGATCAGAGGGCCCTTTTTAACTGACGTCGCTGCGAATCGGATAGACAACGGTCGGCAACACCGGCCTGTTGCATTACTGGCCTAATAGATACTGAGGGAGTATTGATTGTGACCCTATTTCGGAAACTTACAATTTTCATACTTTTATCAGGCCTTGCATCTCTGCTTGGTCCACGGGCGGTTAAGGCCGATGCTGAAGAATTTAATGCTTTGCCGGTAAAAGGCATGGTCACCATAGCATTGCTCTGATCGGTATCGTTTGCGCGCTGCTGGGCCGCATGCTGGGGGATGTCGGCAATTACTGGCAAATTCTGGTGGGAGCCGTTTTGATCTGGGTGGCGCTGGGGATGCTGGGGGTTGAAAAATGCTCCCTTTCGGGCAGTTTGCTGTATCGATTGAATCTGAAGGGTTTATCGGGGGCCTTCGTGCTTGGCCTTGCTTACGGAGTTCTTTCAGGTTCCTGCACATTCGGTTTCATCGCCCCGATTTTAGCGGTTATCACCATTCAGCAAAAAATCGCCGCCGGCATTCTGTTTATTCTCCTGTTTGCCCTGGGTCACTGTCTGCCCCTTGTATTAGCCGGCAGCTCGACGGCCGCCGTTCGAAAATTAATGGAAAACAGCACCTGGCAAGGAGCCGGCACCTGGTTTCGGCGTGCGGCCGGTTTAGTAATTGTTCTTTTGGGCGTGTATTTTATCCTTAATCCGCTTATATTATCCTGACGCTGGATATTTTAGTTTCAAGGTGTCGGGAGGCTAATATTCTATCCACTTTTGTAAAAGTAAATCTACTATTTAATAAGGCATCGCCCATGCTGTTAAAAAGCTATTCCAAAGAAATTTTCAGACCCGAGTGCAATCCCGGGTTCGAGTCCGTACACTGCATCGCCCACTTGAACCAGGATGTCTCCGAGGTACTCCCCTATCTCAACACCGTCCTCGGGGGCTATGAATATCTCAAGGACCCGCCGGCGGTCATATTTCGTTCCCAGGGCAAATTGGTCACAGTGCACGGCAATAAGATTGCGCTAAATGCCTTGCGGGATGAAGCCGAGGCCGACAAGATCCTTGAATGGCTGAAACGGGAAATCAACGAGGCCTGGGAAAATCGCGAAAGCATTGTGCCCTGCTATGAAGGAGCACCCAAACCCAAACTGATTGAAATTCTCAAGCTGCTGCCGAAGTCCAATTGCAAAAAATGTGGCGATCCCACCTGCATGGTATTTGCCGCCCGTATGGCCGAGGGCGTAAAAAGCCCGGAGGATTGTCCGCCGTTGGGTGCCGTGAACAAACAGCGGCTTGAAGTATACATGAGCCAATTTGAATTTGACGATTAGTCTGGTAGTCAAAACAATGTGCGGCCTCCATCCCGCTCCTTTGCAAGGATGCTAAACAGCGTGATTGATAAGGAGTGACATGCCATGAGCAATGAAGCAATTCAAAACAATGACCGCAAAATGACCAGTATTTTTGAGCGCTTTCTATCTCTGTGGGTGATGCTATGCATCATCGCAGGTATTCTGCTGGGTAAAATCGCCCCGGGCGTGGCCCAATCCCTCGACGGCCTGGCCATCTATGTCAAGGGGGCGCCGGTGGTGTCGATTCCGATCGCCATCTGCTTGTTTTTCATGATGTACCCCATCATGGTCAAAATCGATTTCAGCGAAGTCATCAAGGCCGGCAAAAGCGGCAAACCGGTGTTTTTAACCCTGTTTGTCAACTGGGCCGATCAAACCGTTTACCATGTATGGCATTGCCATTTTTTTCCTCGGCACCCTGTTTTACAATTTCATCGGTCCGGATGCCGTGGATCTGGTCAAGATGCCATTCGGCCTCGACCTGCCGGCGGGCGCGACCCACGGCGCCGGGACGGTGGTTCTGGTTGACGGCGTTAAAATGCTGGAGGTGCCGCTATGGCGCAGCTATCTGGCCGGATGCATCCTTCTGGGGATCGCCCCCTGCACGGCCATGGTGCTGGTGTGGGGCTACCTGTCCCGGGGCAATGACGGATTGACCCTGATGATGGTGGCCATCAATTCGCTGACCATGCTGCTGCTCTACGGCGTGCTGGGCGGATTTTTGCTGGGGGTGGGACGTCTGCCGGTGCCCTGGCAGGCCTTGCTGCTGTCCATCGGCATTTACGTGGCCCTGCCGCTGGTGGCCGGTTATCTTTCCCGCCGGTGGCTGATTGCCGCCAGGGGAGAGACATGGTTTAAAGAAAAATTTTTACACGTTTTCACGCCCGATTACGATTATCGCCCTGCTGATCACCCTGGTGCTGTTGTTTTCCTTTAAAGGTGAGGTGATCATCAGCAATCCGCTGACCATCCTGTGGATTGCCATCCCGCTCTTTATTCAGACCGTCCTGATTTTCTGGCTGGGCTATGGTCTGGCGCGGCTGCTGAAACTTCGCTATGTTGATGCGGCCCCGGCGGCCATGATCGGCGCCTCCAACCACTTTGAAGTCGCCATTGCCACCTCCACGATGCTCTTCGGCTTATCATCGGGGGCGGCCCTGGCCACCGTTGTGGGGGTGTTGATCGAGGTGCCGGTGATGCTGATGCTGGTGAAAATCTGCCTGAAAACAACCCACTGGTTCAAGGAGGCGGAAATGAGTGCTGCGGCCAAACAACCGACGACCGGATAGAGCGCATTATGGCAGCGGGGAACATCAGCGCCCCCTTTATCTTTTTGTCTATGCTTGACATTTTTTTTCTTACGTTATATTTCTTACGTATGAAAAATGGAGGTAATCATGGATAAAATTATGTCCACCCGAATAGATGAGGCCGTGATTCGGCATATCGGCATGTTGGCCAAAAGGTTAGGAACATCTAAAAAGGCAGTTCTCGAAAATGCCGTTCGGTATTATGTTGAAAAGATCGAGGCCGAACAGGGTTTCGATGTTTTGACTCATACCTTCGGAAGCTGGCAGCGCGATAAATCGGCAGCCGAAACCGTACAAACCATCAAAGATACCATGCGCAAATCTCAGGAAAGATACAAGCGATGAAGGCATATATTGATTCAGATGTACTCATTTGGCATTTGCGCGGTGAACGCAAGGCGCTCAATCTGCTTAAAAAGGCTTCGGGATAAAGAGCAGTTTGACCTGTGGATCGGCGCCATGCAGCGTGCTGAAGTGGTCTTTTTCATGCGGCCGGCTGAGCAGTCGGCCACACTGTTATTCCTGGCGCAGTTTCAAACCGCACCGGTAGATCAGCAGATCATCGACAAGGCTGGGGAGTTTTATCGCAAATGGAACCCTCGCAGAGGGACTGATGTCAACGATGCCATCCTGGCCGCAACCGTCCTGCAAACGGGTGGTAAAATATACACCTTGAATTCAAAGCATTATCCAATGCCTGAAGTTGCTGTTCAGCGTGCGTGGAAAGCATAGTGGATAGGCGAATTCAATGACTATTGAAATTTTTATTGACTGAAACTGCCACATAGTGGTAAACAGTATGTGCCTGTCCGATTTCCGTAAAATGTTTTAGAACGAACATCATTCCTACTAGCTGCATACCGATACTACCAACGGAAATTTTTATCATGACCGCAAAGACATATCTTTTGATGAGCGGTATTATCCTGGCAGCATTGGTCGTCATATCAGGCTGCGGCAAGACAGCGACACCGTAGTGGTGGACTTCAACCAAACCATCGTCGTGGAACGCTCCGATAGCCCGATCCCTGAATTGGTTGCCTTCAATGTGGCGGTTGCCGCCATGATTTCTCCGAAAGAAACCTTTGGCTACTACCGTCAATTACTGGATTACATCGGCGAGAAACTGGGTCGTGAAGTGCAGTTTATTCAGCGCAAAACCTATGGTGAAATCAACGGGTTGCTGGGAAACGGCCAGATTGATCTGGCCTTTATCTGTTCAGGTCCTTATGTCGTCGGCAAGGAGAAATATGATTTCGAATTGGTTGCCACCCCCCAGGTACAGAAAAGTCGTTATTACCAATCCTATCTGATTGTCAACAAAGCGAGTAAATTTAAGCGGTTGGAAGATTTAAGAGGACGTGTTTTTGCCTTCACCGATCCCGAGTCCAATACGGGAAAGCTGGTGCCGACTTACTGGCTTTTTGAAATCGGCGAGCAGCCCGAGACTTATTTCAGCAAAACAATCTACACTTACAGCCATGACAACTCCATTCTGGCTGTTTCCAAAGCCCTGGTGGATGGTGCCACGGTTGACGGTTTGATCTGGGAATATTACAACCAAAAAATCCGGCTTTTACGTCCCGAACCCGCATTATCCGCAAATCAGAGCCCTACGGTATCCCGCCTATCGTCGCTTCTAAATTCCTATCTGCAGAGCTAAAAGACAAAATTCGCCGGCTGTTTATTGAAATGCATCTTGATCCGAATGGTCAAAAAATCCTCAATGAGTTAATGATTGACCGATTCCTTGAACCCCGGGATGAATGGTACGACAGTATCGGACAGATGGAGTTGAAAATTGCGTTAATGGGAAAAAAGAAAAGTGAATTTCATACCCTTAAAAGTAAATTGCTGCTGGCAGTTTCGCTCTGGTAATTGGCAGCGGTCTGCTCATATCTTTCCTTTTTAGCCAGCGATACAGCAGTAGCCTTTTTCAGTCCATGGCTGTCCAGGCGGAAAATTTAGCGCATGCTATCGAACTGGATGCAGCTGATAAAATACTTACCAATGATTTGGTCGCTCTGCAAAAGATGCTTGATTATCAAAAGCGCAGCAATGATGCCATCTCCTATCTTTTTATTCTTAAAGGCAAGCAGATACTGGCCCATACCTTTTTGGACGGGGTGCCGTTAGGGCTTATAAAGGCCAACCCAGGTGCGCTTTCTGATAATTTCAGCCTGAAAAAGATTAATTCCACCGAAAAAGAGCATTATCTGGATATTGCCTGGCCAATTTTTTCCGGCAAGGCCGGGAGTTCTGCGTCTGGGGGTTTCAGAAAAGCCGTACCGGCAACAGGTAACCCAATTGTGGTTTCAAATGAGTGCCGTCACCCTCGGTATTCTTCTGTTTGCTCTCGCCGTAACGCTTCTTTTTGTCAGGCGGGTGACCCGCCCTTTATCCATGCTGGCTGCGGCTGCGCAAAGAATCGATGAAGACCGCCTGGACATGATTGTCGAATTAAAAGAAGGACAGGATGAAGTTGGCAAACTGACGTCTTCATTCAATCATATGCTGGCCAGGATTAAAGATTATACCCGCAGGCTGGAGGGAAAGAATGCGGAACTGGAGCGTGCTCATCTTCAAACACGTACCTCTTTTGCTATCGCTCAGGAAATCGGGGCGCTGCCGAATCTGAGGGACGTCTGCGTGTATTTGATAAAAAAACTCCAGGAGATCGTAACCTGCGAAAACATGGCAGTCCTTGTTTTCAACCAGCAGCCGCGCCGTTGTTTCATGCAATCGGAAAAAGAATCCAAAACCCTGAGCGGAAAGCCGGTTGCTGCAGTTGCCGCTGTTTTAAAAGACCTGGCCTCCATGCAGTTTGTCAATAAAAATGAGTTTGACCCATTGATTCTGCCTGACGGGTTTCGACCGGCCGAACAACTGGTTGCCTTTCCGCTGCGTCATGAAAATCAACTTCTGGGGGCCATGCTGATAGCCTGTCCGGGGAATTGCAGTTGTGTCACCAGCGAACTGGATATAATAGATCTGATTCTTAATCAAACGTCCGGTGCCATTCAGCGATCGGTCTCGCATGAGGAAGAAATTCGTGAACTGAGAACCCGCATCGAGCATTCATCCGGCTACAGCGGATCTGATAGGCAAAGATCCTCAAATGCAGATTATCTATAAACTGATCGAAGATGTCGCGCCTACGGATGCGACGGTTTTGATCCAGGGTGAAAGCGGGACCGGAAAAGAACTGGTGGCCCGCGCCATTCATAAACAAAGCCTTCGCAGGGAGAAACCCTTTGTGGTGATTAATTGCTCGGCTTATCCGGCCACCCTTCTCGAAAGTGAACTTTTCGGCCATGAAAAAGGCGCCTTTACCGGCGCAATGCGCCAGAAAGCGGGACGGTTTGAGCAGGCCGACGGCGGGACTGTTTTTCTGGACGAAATCGGGGAAATATCTCCCACGGCCCAGATAAAATTGCTGCGAATTCTTCAAAGTCAAAAATTTGAGCGCCTCGGCGGCGAACAGACGCTGTCAGTGGACGTGCGGATTCTGGCAGCCACCAATAAAAATCTGTTACAGGAGGTCAAGGCCGGAAGTTTTCGCGAGGATCTCTTCTACCGTCTTAATGTTATTCCAATTCAATTTGCCGCCTTTGAGAAACCGCCGCAATGATATCCCCCTGCTGGCCCGATATTTTTTGCGTCAATTTGCGGCCGAACAGGAAAAACAGGTCGGTCGATTCAGATCCGAAGCCATGCGGCGGCTGCTCGACTATTCCTGGCCCGGTAATGTTCGTGAACTCGAAAACAGCATCGAGCATGCAACCGTATTGGCCAAAGGGACAGATGTGGAAGTTTCAGACCTGCCGGCCGGTATTCAGCAGCCCCAAAGCCAAACCAGAATCAGGGGCCCAGAGGAACAATTGCGGAAAATGAGCGTCGACTTTTGATGGAAGCATTAGAAGAATGCAACTGGAACAAAAAACAGGCCGCCCTTCACCTCGGCATCAGCCGAAGCAGTCTTTACGAAAAAATAAAAAAATATCAAATCGCAAAACCTACTCTTCATTAGGAATCGATCGCTGAGACGGTTATCGGAGCTCGGTCGACCATCGGCAGTGTCCCGATCACCAAAAGTGTGTCCCCGGAATAAAAGACAGCTCAACAAGATGTGTATTGGCAAAAAATAGTGTCCGGAAACTGTACACACTAAACCAATTGATATTATTATAAATATACGGCTTATCCAATTTTTGTGTGTGGGATTCAAACAGATTTATGATTTTTGGACCCATGTTTTTTCCCGGGGTCCGGAGTCTGCCCGCCCAAATTCAATTATAAAAGTTTTGAATTTATTCGGATTTCTGGAATTATTTCAAATAGCTGAAACCCGGAACCTACCCAAATCCCTCCATTCATAATAATTTATAACCTTCCATCGTCTTTTCCGGCATAGCTATTGCTACATTGTGACACTGTGTGTGAGTCAGTCGATTATAAAACCCCTCTACCTCCAGAGCAATTCCATCGAGGAACTCGTGATTTAATGCTTAAAGGTACCCTGGTAATCAACTCCGACCGGATAAAAGCCCGTGAGCTCAGCGAATGGATTGAAAAAATTCATTATCCTGCGACTGCGATGGACTCGATTCAAAATCTGGAAAGCCATCTCGCGGAGAAGAAGTTTCTGGCGGTCATAATAGATATTGATACGGTACCGATCGACAACCGCACGATTCGCGAACTGGCACTCAAATTTCCCGGCTATCCGATTCCTGTGCACTTCCAAAGATCGCTTTCACCCTGAACTAAAGGATGCCATCGGCTACCATATTTACGCTTGCCTGAAAAAGCCGGTGGATCCGGATGAGCTTATATTCTGGATCAAAAGCATTTACGAAGAGGAAAAAATTCCGGATACCTGAGATCGCAGATCTACCGGGTTCGATACTGATACAAGCCCATACATTCATCCTTTTTACTAATTAAAACCCAAGGGAGGAAATATGAAAAAGAGAAAAAAACAAAAACCAATCGATTTTGGATGGTTTTCTTGCCGATTTTGTTTTGACAAGAAGATCGTTCATTAAAAAAGCCTCGGCGGCCACGGGCACTGCCGTTGCGCTCGGCGGTCTGCAGCCTTCGCTCAGAGCCCTGGCGGCTTCCGGGGAGGTTACGGCCGCTGGAAAAGGCGAATGGAAACCTGCCACCTGCCAGGGATGTACGTCCTGGTGCTCCAACCAGGTTTACGTCGTTGACGGAAGGGCGGTGAAAGTCCGGGGAAATCCGAATTCGAAGGTGAATGGAAATGCAGGTTGTCCGCGATCGCATCTGGCTTTGCAGCAGGTGTATGATCCGGACCGCATCAAAACTCCCATGAAACGGACCAATCCCCAAAAGGGACGCAACGAGGATCCGAAATTTGTGCCCATTTCCTGGGACGAGGCCCTGGGTACCATCGCCGATAAAATCATGGAGCTTAGAAACAACAACGAAACCCACAAGTACATGCTGATGCGGGGCCGTTACTCCTACATGCGGGATATTCTCTATGATCGCATGACCAAAATTATCGGCTCACCCAACAACATCTCTCACAGTGCGATCTGTGCTGAAGCGGAAAAATTCGGTCCTTACTACACCGAAGGCTACTGGGGATACCGGCAGTATGATGTTCAAAGGGCCAGATACATTATTTTATGGGGCGCCGATCCCCTGGCTGCCAACCGGCAGGTATCCTATTATTCTGCTGTCTGGGGAGATGCGGTTGATTCCGCAACGATTGCAATTGCCGAACCCCGACTTTCGGCCACCGCGGCCAAAGCCGACGAATGGCTGCCGGTCAAACCCGGTACGGACGGCGCACTGGCAGTGGCCATTGCTCATGTACTGCTTACCGAGGGGCTTTGGTACAAAGACTTTGTCGGCGATTTTACCGACGGCGAAAATCGTTTTGTGGCCGGACAATATGTCGATGCGGAAATGTTTGAAGAAAAACACACCAACGGCATTGTCGCGTGGTGGAATCTGGAGCTGAAAGACAAAACACCGGAGTGGGCTGCAAAAATATCCGACGTGCCGGTAGAGCAGATCAAACGGGTAGCGATCGGTTATGGCCAGGCGGCGCCCCATGCCATTTCCTGGCTCGGCGGCGGGCCCTGCATGCAGGTCCGCGGGGCGTACGCCAGCCTGGCGGTGCATGCCTTAAACGGAATCGTCGGTGCGGTGGACAATGTCGGCGGCACCCAGCAGAGCAACAAAGAATACACCTCCAAGTTTCCGAAACCTGATGATTTTATGGATGAGATTGCCAAAAAGGGTAAAAAGCATAAAAAAATCGACCATCGCGGCAGGCTTGAGTTTCCCGCACTGAATAAAGGAAAATCCGGCGGAGGCGTGGTCACCAACAATGCGGCCGATGGAATTTTGAATGCGGACCCCAATGAAATCAAAGTGGCGATTGGATACATGAACAACTTTGCTTTCTCCTGTCCGCAGCCTGAGCGCTGGGAGCGTGCCCTGGCCAAGATACCGTTTCTGGTGCACATCACCACCAACGCTTCCGAGTTTTCCTGGTTTGCCGATATCCTACTGCCCGATACCCATCACATGTTTGAAAAGTGGGGGTATGTCAAATCGA
This sequence comes from uncultured delta proteobacterium, assembly GCA_963821065.1. Taxonomy (GTDB): domain Bacteria; phylum Desulfobacterota; class Desulfobacteria; order Desulfobacterales; family JAFDCJ01; genus JAFDCJ01. The sequence goes on from CAWGCM010000034.1 coordinate 18,957, forward strand.
TCGGCAACGGATACCGCCACGTGACCCTCATGCAGCCGATTATCGAGCCGGTGGGGGATTCCAAGATCGATGAGACCGAAATTCCCTGGCTGATTGCGGAAAAACTGGCGGAAAGGGGTTTTGGCAATCTGCTCGACCATTACAAAGACTTACAAGGATCCGGAAACCGGCAAAGCCCCGACCAACGAAAAAGAATTTGCGCTCTATTCCCTTAAATATGCCACCCAGAATCTGTGGGATCCGGCCAAATACAAAGGGGGTGACAAATTCAACGGCTGGGAGGATTTTCTCAAAGCCGGCGTCTGGAATTCCAATCCCTATCCGTATCGCAAACGCTGGAGCAACATGAAAACAAAAACCAAAAAGTTTGAATTCTACAGCGAAACACTAAAGGCTGCCCTGGAAAAGCATGCTGAAAAGCACAACACCACCGTCGACAATGTTCTGGAGGTTTGCAACTACCAGGCCCGCGGGGAAATGGCGTTTGTGCCGCATTATGAAGAAGCCGTTTATTGCAGGAGATGAAAAAGAATATCCGTTCATCCATGTGGATTACAAATCCAGGCTCAACCGTGAGGGCCGTTCGGCCAACTGCACCTGGTATCATGATTTTAAAGATCTCGATCCCGGTGATGTGCCCTGGGAAGATGTGGCCAAGATCAACCCGGCAGACGCCAAGGGGCTGGGCATCAAGAATGGAGATACGGTTAAACTGACATCTCCAAGCGGAAGCCTGACCTGTACGGTAAAATTGTGGGAAGGCGTCAGGCCCGGTACGATCGCCAAGTGCTACGGCCAGGGCCACTGGGCCTATGGCCGGGTGGCGTCCAAAGAATTTGGCAAAGTGCCCCGGGGCGGCAGCAGCAACGACCTGATCCCGGCCCAGTACGACCGTTTGAGCGGGAGCACGGCATTCTATGCGACCACCAGAATTAAAATCGAAAAAGTATAGGAGGTGAACAATGCCTAAATATGCCATGGTAATAGATTTACAGCGATGTGTCGGATGCGGCGCCTGCAGCATTGCCTGTAGAAACGAAAACAATGTGTCGGAGGGTATTTACTGGTCCAGCAAAATTACCGAGACTTCCGGCACGTTCCCGAATGTACGGTTCCACTATCGGCCGACGCTCTGCAACCACTGTTCAAACCCCCCCTGCGTAAGGGGTTGCCCAACGAAGGCCATGCACAAGTTGGATAACGGCATCACCATGCATGATCCCGATAAATGCATCGGTTGCCGGTACTGCATGTATAATTGTCCTTATGAGGTGATCTATTTCAACTGGCAAGATCCTCATAAATTCTGGAAGGATACACGGCCTGTCATTGACGGTGGTACAAGCTCTCCTAAAGAAATGGCCCAGAAGGTCAACGGTGGAAACGGAACGCCATACAGCAATCCGGAAAGGGCCAAAACGCTTCCGGAGACACAGACCGAAGGGCGTGGTTGAAAAGTGCACCTTTTGCGACCACAGAATCAAGGTGGGCGAGATACCTTACTGCGTGGAGGCCTGTCCTGCTGATGCCAGGGTATTTGGGGATCTGGAAAAGCCGGACAGCAAGGTGAACCAGACTTCTGGGAAAATATAAACCTTACCGGCTGAAGGAGAGGCTCGGCACTCAGCCCAACGTATATTACATTCGAAGTTTTAATCCGGCACACTATAAGCGAACGAAAGGGGGGATATAGATGAAAGCAATAAAAATTCAATTATGGTATGGACTACTTGGGCTGGGCATTCTGCTTGGCCTGCTCACCGCCTACAGAGTGTTTACCACCGGCTTTGTCCTGTACGCCAAGACAGATATTCTGGTTTGGACCATGCCCATCGCAGCCTATGTCTTTTTCTCGTTGACAAGCTCGGGGCTTGCCTTTGTCTCGTCCATTCCCGTGGTCTTTGGTATCAAGCGCTACCAGTCCCTTGAAAAGCGAACGGTATTTTTGGAAATTGCCGTATTGTTTGCTGCTTTTGCCTGTCTGTTCTTACATCTCGGATCGCCGTGGAATATTTTCTATTACTTGTTTTCCCCAAACTTTGCCTCACCCCTCTGGTGGCTGGGTATGCTCTATGGGCTTTACCTGATTGTTCTGCTGTTATCATTTAGGAAAATCCAAGCGGGCAACGTCAGCAGGGGGCTCGGAATATTCACATTCATCGTCGCGATTGCCACCTCCACCGCTCTGGGCTGGCTCTTTGGGCTTCCGGATGCAAGGCCTGTGTTCAGCGCCAACTTTTTGGCCATGTATTTTCCGCTGACCGGATTTGCCAGCGCGCTGGCAGCCGTGCTGTTATTTAGCCTGGCCTACCATCATTTTGCGCAAGATTCCCTTGAGCGAAGGGGACAAAAACCTTTACGACGACCTTAGCAAGCTTTTTGGCTTCGTTATGGCCTTGACATTGGTTTTTTTCATATGGCGAACGATCGTGGGAGGCGTGTCTGCGACAGCAGTCGAATTTGCGTGGCTTTCGGCATATGCTGGGCTCAGGATGGTACCATCTTGCACTGTGGGTTGGATTGGTTATTCCGCTGGTGTTGATCGCCATGCCTTCGGTGCGAACAGGCTACCTGGGGAAAGATTACATGCCGCTGTTTTGTTCCTGGTCGGGATGTTTGCCGGGCGCCTGGAAATGGTACTCAGCGGTCTCGTGATGCCCACAGGTCCCAAGGCAGAAGGACAGCCCCCCTTTGTCAGTTACTGGCCTACGATCTGGGAAGTGTTTGTTTTTGTGTTTGCGCTGGCGGTGCTGCTTCTCGTATACACCCTAGGAGAGCGGCATCTCAAGCTGTCAGAAACCTCGGAATAAACCAGATACGGTCGGCCGGCCCATCTCGGGCCGGCCGCGGTCACCAATTGAATCTACAGATATTGAGGGAGTACCGATGGAAGTCGAAATATTTATGCGGCACGAAGCAATCCGATCTGAAATTTATAAACTTCTGGCTGAATGTTATTATCCGCCGGACGAAGCGTTGTCCGGCAAAATAATGGATCTGGATCGAAAAACTTGGCCAGGCTGATCCTCAAGACCCGGCAAGAGATGAACTGGAGCGGCAAGAAAATTCTGAAAGCCGATAACTATCGAGGAACTGAAGGTGGAGCATGCGCGCCTTTTTATTGGGCCCTATTCACTGCTGGCACCTCCGTATGGCTCCGTCTATCTGGAATCAGAACGTAAAATCATGGGTAACTCCACCATGGATGTGATCAATAGATACCGCCAATCCGGGCTTATTGTGGCTGAGGATTTCAAAGACGCCCCCGATCACATTGCGGCTGAACTCGAATTCATGCACTTTCTGATCTTCAAGGCTATGGAGGCAGCCAACCAGGGGGATGTCAATGGCATCGTCACCGGTCTATTAAACCAGCAATCTTTTTTGGAACAACATCTGGGTGCCTGGGTCCATGAATTTGCGGGCAATGTTGTCGAAAATGCCAAAACTCCCTTTTACCGAAATCTGGCCCGGGCGACGGAAGTCTTTATAAAAGACGATTACCATATTATATCATCGGTCTTGACTTCCGGGTCGTCTAATCCTGAAAAATTCGCTGAATTAGAATCGCTCTCAGGACATTGCTGATTTGTTTTCAATTAAACTGATCTCATCACTGCATGATCCAAGCACGATGTTTTTTACCGTTTGTTATGTTAATTTTAACATATGCCATTAGGTGAGGAAAAATGCAAAATTTCACATCCCTGTTAGAAAGTTCAGCTATAAAAAAAATGAAGAGACAGAAATTGTCAGATAAGAATTGACATCGGATTTTCGAAAACAAATTAAATTACGGAGCGAAGCGACATCATTATTCGATGTTCGACGTTGAACGTTCGATGTTGGACGTTCATCTTTTAACCTATCTCGTATGGTGATAATTGCAACATCGATATTTAGCAGGGAGCTCAACCATGCTGAAGAAAATCAAACTAAAAGATGCAGTGGGCACCGAACTGGCCCATGACATAACCGAGATACGACCCGGCGAATTCAAGGGTCCCGCCTTTCACAAAGGCCACACCGTCTGCCATGAGGACCTGTGCCATCTACAGAAACTCGGCAAGAATAATCTTTACCTGATCGATCTGGAAGATGACGAAATCCACGAAAACCAGGCGGCCGCTATTCTGGCCAAGGCCCTGGCCGGCGACGGTATTGCCTGGAAGGATGAGCCCCATGAGGGCAAAATAAGCCTGCTGGCGGCCACCGACGGGCTGTTTAAGGTCGACACGACGGCCTTAGCAGCATTTAATATGGTCGATGAGGTCATGTGCGCCACCCTGCACAACCACACCCTGGTTAAAAAGGGTGAAAAGGTGGCGGCCACCCGGGCCATCCCGCTGGTGATGAAACGGGTTGCCATCGAACGGGCCGCGGCCATCGCCCGCCAGAACGGTGCGGTGCTTGCGGTTAAAGCCCTGCGACAGGCCAAGGTTGGCCTGGTGGTCACGGGCAACGAAGTCTTCCATGGTTTGATCGAAGATCGCTTTGCACCGGTTCTCAGCGAAAAGGTGACCGCATTAGGTTCTAAAGTGGATGGGATCGCCTTTGCCCCGGACGATGAAAAACTGATCAGCCAGGCGATTGGCAATCATCTGGACCGAGGCTGTGATTTAATCATGCTCAGCGGCGGGATGAGTGTGGATCCGGACGATGTCACGCGCAAAGGGATCCGCATGGCCGGCGCCACGGAAATGAACTACGGCACCGCAGTGCTTCCGGGTGCCATGTTCCTGGCGGCCTACATCGGGGAGATCCCCCTGCTGGGGATACCGGCCTGCGGTCTGTATCACCGCATCACGGTGCTGGACCTGGTCCTGCCCCGCATTTTGGCCGGCGAGACCATCGGCAAGGCGGATCTGGCGTTTTTAGGACACGGGGGATTATGCAAGGACTGTCAAGATTGCACCTATCCCCACTGCCCGTTCGGCAAATGAAATTGGCATTAAAGCCTTATCTCGGGTCCGAATGACTCGGAGCAGGCAGGCTTTTAGGCATGTACTTTGGTGCGAAAATGCAAAAATACACCTCTGAGAAGTGGGTAAAACTTATCCTTGGGGCGGTCGTATTTATCGTTGCGGCAAAATATATCCTGATTGCTATAAACTATCGTTTTCTATCCGGTTACAGGCTTAAGAAAGATTTGCGACTGAATTTTTGCAATATCGGAGTCCCCATCCCATGACGAATCGCCTTTAAAACATTCTCTTTATCGATGGGAACGGTGCCGGCCAGCATGTGCACCGGCAGGTGCGAGAAGGCTTCGGCCACCATGGGGGTGCTGGGGCCCAGCATGACCGTCTTGACCGTTGGACTGACGTGCTGCAGGATTTCTTCGGTGGTATTATTTAAAATGGAAGTAGATGTTAAAATCAGCACATCCGCCCAGTTGCCCAGTTTGGCATAAAAATCATTTTTGTGTCCCATATTCCGCGATGCATCTAAAACTTCCACCGCGGCCTGTTTCCGCTTGAGTAAATCCACCAGCGGTCCGATAAAACCCACCATGGCCGCATGGGTTCCCTGGCCGATTTTAAAGTGGTCGAATAAGATATTGTTTTTTCTATCCTCAGGAAATTTTAGCGCATCTTTGTGATTCAGGGCATTTACCAGGGCCAGGGCCATGCTTCTTTCGACAGGATGGTCGCTTTTTATCTTCCCCAGGAGATTTACCGCCGGCTGGCCTTCATAATCGATATGCTTGTTGAGAAGCATGCAGGACTTTTTATCTTCAAAATGGGTGTAGGCAAGCCCGATGCCGCCGTCGGACAATGTCACCGCGGTATAGCCGAGCCCGAGGCACAGTATTTCTATATTTACTTCCCGGGCTCTATTTTCGAAAAGGTCATATAGCCTTTGATTTAGTAGCATCGTAAAATTTTCCTCACCTAATTAATTTTTTAAATGACATACGAAAACATCCCCCGCATTGATTTAATCTGGAGTTTAGCAAATTTTTTTATAAAAATACAGAACCGAAAAGCTATCAATGCCATCTGCCAGCGATGAGTTGCTATGACAAACGATTTTCGCCATATTTGACTGCTTGCTATATTTTAACAGTTGTGTTAATAACAGTTCTGCTAATAACAAAAATGCTAAATTAGCTTAGATGAAAGGCGACGCGTTATGAACCCATTTAAATATGGCTCGATAGTTCTGGGAAAGGATTTCTGTGGCAGAAAAGACCTGTTGAAACAAATTGCCGCTCACATGGAAGCATCCCAAAACATTGTGATCGTCGGCGAAAGACGTATCGGTAAGTCCTCTCTTGTTTATGAAGCTGTTAGAAAGTTAAGGGGAACCAAGCTTTTATACACGGATCTTCTTGGGATCAAATCCGTGGATGCTTTGTGCAAGCGGATATTGAAGACAATTGTCATTCTGGAAAAAAAAGCAAGCTGGATGGCTAAAATAATTCAGACCCTGTCGTACCTCAAACCGGTGATTTCTGTTGATCCGATAACATCCATGCCGGTAGTTACCTTTGACGCCTCCGTGGAATTGAAGGTTGATTCCATCCAGGAGGTGCTTGATTTGATTGAATCTCTATCGCAGAAAAAACGATTTGTGGTGGTCTTCGATGAATTCCAGGACGTTCTAAAAATCAACGACGAGGGCGAGGCAATTGCCCTTTTAAGGAGTAATATTCAGTTTCACAACAATATTCCCTATGTGTTTGTGGGCAGTATCCGACACAAAATGGATGAAATATTCACTTCTCCCAACTCAGCATTTTTTAAATCGGCGATTCCAATCACTGTTGACCCGCTCCCGGCTGAAGAATTTTCAAAGTTTTTGATAAAAAAGTTTGAAAGTGGAAAGCGTAAAGTGCTGCCGGATACCTTGGAGCATGTATTCAATATTTCCAATAATATAACCGGAGACATTCAGCAGCTTTGTGAGGCCTTGTGGGCAGTCACCTTGCCCAATGACGCCGTTTCACCGGATAATTTGAAGGCCGCCCTTGAGTTGATATTTACCAGGGAGCAAAAGTCTTACGAAGCTTTCGTCAGTCTTCTGACTGACTTTCAGTTCAAGTGCCTTTCGGCTTTAGCAAGGGAAGGCGGAAAAAGTGTTTATTCTATGGATTTTGTGAAAGCCGTCGGGCCGCACAGTACTGCATCGGTGAGCCGGGCGATTACACGATTGATCGACATCAACATTCTATTTAAAAGCGGCAAGGAAATTAGATTTGTGAATCCTTTCTTCAAAGCATGGCTGCTTCCCCGGGGGAGGTAGGACTTATTTTTTTTGGCTTTCCGGCTTTTTGGGGGAAATGCTAAAGAAAGCTATAATTCCGATAAAAATCAGATACAGATGAGCGATATTTTCAAGGATTTCCTCCAATGCCACATGTACATTCACTTCATTCGGAAGTAACCCCAAGTGGTCAATGGAAAAAACTCTTCTTGCGATTACGATAGAAAGAAAATAGGTAAAGGCGGTCCCTGCCAAAGCAATTTGGACTGCCTTTGCATTCTTAATATTGGCCAAGATGCGGTCTCTCCAATAGAAAGCCCACGCTAAAACAATCACTGCAACTATAACCACCGCGTTATCTGTACCTATGAAATGTATCTCACGGCAAAGAAAGTTAACCGCCATTGATAGCAGAATATAATCAATTGCCAATCGGTATAGCAATGAACGAACCAGAAATAATACTACTGCGATACTCATTAAGCATATCGCTAATGTCTCATGATATTCTTTCAAGATCAAATATTTTGCATTATTTTCCGCCCAGTATACGAAAACCATGCCCAGAATTGCGGGAATAAAGCACCAAATCCCCTTGAAGGAGAAAACCAAACTCAGCCAATCATGAAAAACCCGACGGGCTTTATCATCCCATAAATGGCGGTGGATTTTTTTGATGACACTCATAAAATGGATTTCAATTTTCTTTTTGGAAATGGCTTCTAATAGTTAAGGAACCAGGGGCCAGAAAACCGGCATCACCACCATGATGACGATCAGGATCACCAGGGTCAGCAGGCCGCCGACTTTGAGGTAGTCTATAAAGCGATAACCGCCCGGTCCCATGACCAGGATGTTGGCCGGATGGGAGATCGGTGTCGTAAAACTGGCCGAGGCCGCCATGGCGATGGCCATCATCAGCCCGTAGGGCGAAAGCCCCATTTTGGCGGAGGTGCTCAAAACGATCGGTGCCATGAGGACAACCAGGGCCGCAGTCGGTACAAAACAGGTGGCCAAAAAGGTGAGGGCCACCAGGCCGAACATCACTGCCTGGGGCCCGTAAGGGCCAACAAGGGCAACAACACCATCGGCGATCAGTTTGGCGGCACCGGTCTGGTCCAGGGCGGTGCCCAGGGGCAGCATTCCGGCGATTAGAAAAACTGCCTTCCATTCAATCTGGCGGTAGGCTTCATCCATGGTGAGACAGCCGGTCAGCACCATCAGGGCTGCACCGACCACAGCAGCAATATATATCGGCACCCAGCCCAGAATTACCGGGACCAGGATCCCGACCATAATCAGGATGGATAGTTTCATCTTTTCCAGGCGGAGTTCCTCCTGCGCCGTTTCCGTCAGGACAATAAAGTCAGGTTCACGTCCCAGCAGCTGCAATTTGCTGTGCGGACCAATCAGGAGCAGGGCATCGCCAAACTGCAAATCAACATCACGCAAATTAGAGCGATAGGCCTTGCCCCTGCGCCATATGGCCAGGACGTTGAGTCCGAATTTTTCGCGAAAATTGATCTGCCGCAGGGTTTTGCCTTCCAGCCTCGTCTGGGGCGAAAGGATGGCCTCCAACAGGCCGACATCACCCGATATCAATTTGTCCACATCGGTGCCGGAACGGCGTTCGATCTCCAGTTCTTCCAGTCCGCGTAAATTTTCAAAATCCCGCATCCGCCCTTCGACCACCAGTCGATCCCCCGCCTGTATAACTTCATCCGGCTCGGGCATAATAATGGGGTCGTTGCCGCGCAAAATTCCGAGAACCCGGCTGCCAAGCGCATCTCCCAAACGGCTTTCTTTCAATGTTTTGTTGATCAGGGCCGAGTCCGGTGGCAACCTGCATGACCATCAGCTGTTCATGTAGGTGATAGACCGTCGGTAAGTTCTGTGCGATCAACGTAGCGAAACTGATCAAAACCGCCCGTAGTCTTTTAATTGCTCCAGATGTTCTTCAAGGCCGGCCACCAGAAGCATGTCACCGCGTTGCAGCGGTTCATCCTGCAGATTGGTGCGTTTGACATCATCACCTCTGCGAATGGCAAGCACATTCAGGCCGAAACGACTTCGAAAACCAAGTGAATTGAGTGTGCTGCCGACAAAACGAGAATTACCCGGCAGCACAACTTCGCCGATTTTAATTTGGTCCGAGTACGGTTCCTGCAGGTCGATTCCGCCCTCTTCAACCTTTAGCTGGTGCCAGTTCTTCAACTCGTTCAGGGTTTCGATCCGGCCTTCAACCGTTAATCGGTCCCCGGCCTGCAGGATATCGGTGGGTCCCGGAGCCAGAAATGTCCGGTCCTCACGGGTAATGCCGATTACATTCCAACCCAATACTGAACCCATTCGAATATCGGCAAGGGTTTTGTTGGCCAAGATCGAATTCCGGGGCACGCGAATGTGAAACAGTCGTTCCTGCAAGTCGTACTGGCTTTGCCAGTCCTTTGGTTTGCCCGTTGACGATTCTTTGGCAACATCCCGCTGGGGCAGCAGGTGGCGGCCGATTAGGACCATGAAGGCGATACCGGAGACCATGATGATGAGGCCGACCGGTGTAAAATCAAAAAATGTAAATGCTTTCATCCCCGCATCGCGCAGGGCGTCGGTGACAAGGATGTTGGGCGGCGTACCGATCTGGGTGGTCAGGCCGCCCAGCAGTGAGCCGTAGGCCAATGGCATCAACAGCCTCGAGGGCGGGCGTTCGGTGTGGCGGGCGATATCCATGACCACCGGCAGCATCAGTGCTGCTACCGCCACATTGTTCATAATCGCCGACATAACACCGGAAGTTACCATAATCACAATGATCATCCGCGATTCGCTGGTGCCGGCCAGCCGCAGGACAAAGCGGCCAATGACATTGGCAACACCGGTAAGGGTCAGGCCGCCGCTGAGAATGAATACCGCCCAGACGGTGACCACGGCCGGATTGCTGAAACCCGACAGAGCCTGAACCGGACTGACGAGACCGGTCAAGGCGACCGCTCCCAGAGACAGCAGGGCGGTAACCTCCATCGGGATCCATTCAGTCACAAGAAATAGTACGGAGACGGCTAAGATAGAAAAAACCAGTACAACATCCGGGGTCACAACAAATATCCTTTCAAGTTGATAAATTCGCTTCTTACTGAGTGACAATAAGCATTGAAAAAATAAGGGCAACCCCCCATTAACAAAGGTGAAACCATTTGCAGGGGAGGTTGTTGGGGGCAGGAATCTAAAGGGAACTTCAGTGCCGTGAAGATGAAAGACGGCACGGTTTTCCAAAACCGGTAAAAACGGGCCAGCCCGCTTATTTCATGACTATATTGCCGAAAAACCAGAATAGTAAAAACAATACGGATGTCGCCAACAAAATAAAAATTTCCATCGGTTTACTCCTTTGAATCCAGGTTCGAGTAAACTAGACTTAAAGGCAAACCAGTGCAAGTATAAACGTTGCAAACGATACGGATATGGTAAATATGTAAGAGCTGTGATTTTCCATGTTGACCCCGATCTTTTATTGGAAATCGGCACAATCGAACTTGTTGACTGGACTCGTACAAAAGCAAGAACCGGGCCAGACGATCCTGAGCTGAAAATGCTGATAAAAATCAATATGATATTGATATAGCCGATTAATTGAGATGGAATCGGGTGTAATGTTTTTTTCAAACAGTGTGTTCTAAAGAATACATGGGGGTAGCATCAGCAATTGGATGGCAATGGACTCACCGGCGGCAAATTCATCCCGGTCTTCGGGGATGATGATCAGCGCTTCTTTTCTGGCCATGGATTGCAGCCCGCTTTTTAATCTTGCCGGGTGGACCCAGAGTTGATTGTCGCGGTTTTCAAGACGGGCGTGAACAAAGTCGGTCCACGCTTTTTTCCCCTTGACGGTTTTGACCAGACGGGCCGAAGCAAAAGGAAACAGTGTCCAATTTCCCCCCGCCATTTTTAACATCGCGGGGATGGCCAGTTGCAGAAACGCCATTTCGTTGGAGGGTGGGCCGCCGGGGAGAAAAAAGAATGGTTTGTTCCGCAAAAGGCCGAAGCCAACCGGTTTGCCCGGTCCCATGCGGACTCGGTGGAATAGGCCCTGCCAGCCCATGCTTTCGACGACATCCAAAATCAGATCCTTTTCACTGCCCCAGGCGCCGCCGCTGGTTATAAATAGATCAACATCCGGTAACCACCTTGTTATGGCAGCTGCGATATCGTCTTTACGATCCGAAACCAGTTCCGTGTCGGAATCCAGTCCCAGCAATGACAGCCAGGAACAAATTTCCACCATATTGCTGGCGTAAAGTTTTCCTTCCGGCAACGGCTTTCCGGGAGCAACCACCTCGTCTCCGGTGGCAATAACCGCCACCCGGGGTAAGGCATATACTCTGGCCGACTCGTGACCGGCAGCGGCCAGCAGGCCGATCAGGGCCGGGGATAATTTAGTGCCCTTTCCGGCAACAGCCTCCTGGCGCCTGATATCCTTTCCCCGGGCCTGGATGTTGCGCCCTGACTCGGCGGTGTTGATGGCAATAATTTTATCTTCATTGCGCTGACAAAATTCTTCCGACAGCACGGCATCGGAACCCTCCGGCAGGGGGGCGCCGGTGGTGATGCGAACGGCCTGTCCTTTTTTGATCTTCACCCCGGAGGTCTCACCGGCCACAAGAGTTCCGACAACCTTTAAGGTGACGGGGTTTTCCTGACTTGCTCCGGCCAGGTCCTGAGATTGGACGGCATAACCATCTTTGCGGGAACTGCTGATCGATGGACAGTCAACAAGGGAAGTGATATTTTCGGCAAGAATTCTACCGGCTAACCGACTTAAAGGAAGAACTTCCGAAGGACCCACAGATACATTGGCCAGGGTAATATCCAGAGCTTCTTTAAAACCGATAAATGTTTTCATTGTGTTGGTTAATGATTTGGGCCGTTAAGTTGGGTTGGTTGGCTTTGATCGTAAAGTATAACCGCAGTGCGCTTTTCTTGTTGAATTAGAAGCGCGGTCATAAAAGCTTAGATCATGCCCGTGAGCAAGGCGTAAATCGGCTTAAAAGCGGAGCGTACACGTTAGTACGTGAGCATTTTAAGCCGGTTTACAACGCGGCTCAAGGGTATGAGATGAGCTTTTATGGCCGCTTCTACTTGAAGTCACGGTGACACGCCTTCATCCTGGCCCTCAAATCGCGAATCTCGTGGTGTACCACTTCCAGCTGTTTGTTTTTCACCGCCCGCTTTAAGTTTTCGAGGTGATCCTGGTATTCGATCATGGCTTCCTGCCAATCGGGATCAGCGAACCGGGCCATTTCATCGGAGTGGTTGATAAACTCCTCTAAAATCATTTCATCGGGATAACCGCCGCCGGCAATGGCTTTTTCCAGTACCTTGTACTCAGCGGCCATTCGTTTTTTCAAAGCTTTAAACGTATCCTGCCAGAGGGTAACTTCTTCCCTGGCCGCAGGCTCATAGTCACCCAGAGTCGACCATCGCCATTTCAACTTGGTTTCAATGCGCCCCTTTTTTTCCCTGTGTTTAACCCTGGCTGCGATTGATCCAGGGATCGACCATTGACGGCCGTCAGCCTCAATGGTTCCGCTGCGAAGCTCACCCGCAAGTTTTTCAAGATAATCAGCAAGCTCCAACCGATTGAATTCTTTTTCGATTTTGTTTTTCATGTATACACGGAGTTCCCTTGAAACTAAAAAATTAATCTTGGGGTGAAATTTTTTTTCATCACGAAAACACGAAATATAGAAAACACGAAATAATTGGCAATCATTTTTCGTGTTTTCCTACTTTCGTGCTTTCGTGATTAAGGTACTCTTTATCAGTTTGATTCCGATGCGTCCGGCTGTCCAAAGATTTTGATTTCATCCCCACAGCGGATTTTACCTTCTTCTAAAACCCGGGCGAACACGCCTTCACGGGGCATGATACAGTCGCCCGCCTTGTAGTAAATGGCGCACTTGTTGTGACATTCTTTGCCGATTTGGGTAATTTCTACCAGGACCCTGTCGCCCAGCCGGACATGGGTCCCCACCGGTAGTGTTTTCCAGTCAATCCCCTCGCTGGCGATGTTTTCGGCAAAATCGCCAAAGGTCACATCCAGTCCCTGTGCTTTGGCGCCTTCGATACTTTCGGATGACAAAAAGCTTACCTGCCGGTGCCATTTGCCGGCATGCGCATCTCCTTCCAGGCCGTGGTCTTTGGATATAAACGCCTCATCAACCGGCGTCTTGCGGGTACCTTTTTTCTTGCTGATGGCAATAGATACGATCTTCACATTAGTTTCCTTTGCCGGTCTGGAGTCGGTAGATCTATTTCCCGTTTCCTATTAGAAAAATCCCGTAGGTCGCACGCAAATTCGGAAAAATGGTAATTGCCTTTCCATAGCGGTTTTCGGATTGGGTATTTATAGCAACTTCTTTTAATATATTAAAGCCCACTTCATCGATAAACTTTCTAAAATCCTTGATGGTAATTACCCGGATGTTGGGTGTGTTGTACCATTCATAGGGCAGTTGGCGGGTGACCGGTGCGAAGCCCGATGACAAAAGCTGTAGACGGCAGCGCCAGTGACTGAAATTGGGGAAACTGACGATTCCTTTTTTGCCGATGCGCAGCATTGATCGAATCATGGTATCGGGTTCGTAAACCTGCTGCAGGGTTTGACTTAATATCACATAGTCAAATGTGTTGTCAGGATAATCCAGAACCTCTTCGTTGATGTCGCCCTGCAAAACAGACAGCCCGTTTTCAATACACAGCGCAACCCTGGATTCATCGTGCTCGATTCCGTTGCCGGTCACATTTTTGTGGTTTATCAAATATTTCAGCAATTCACCTTCACCGCAGCCTAGATCGATGACCCGGGAGCCCGGTTCGATCCACGAAGCAATGATCTGCAGGTCAAACCGCATGCGGTTTTTTTGGGATTGTGGTGAAGGCACGTTCTAAAAAACCTCTGATTACGGATGTTAAGCGTTCATTGGGCAACAAAAAGGCATCATGACCCCACTCGGCCTCGATTTCGCAAAAACTTACATCCAGCCCGTTTTTTTTCATGGCTTTGACCATGGCCCTGGATTGATAGGTCGGGTAAAGCCAGTCGGATGTAAATGATACCACTAAAAATTTGGCCACCATTTTAGAAAAGGCTTTAACTTCGGAACCCTCACCGTGCTGTTTTCCCAGATCATAGTAATCGGCGGCTTTGGTGATATACAAAAAGGAGTTGGCATCAAAGCGCTCCACAAATTTCTTGCCCTGGTAGCGCAGATAGCTTTCTACCTGAAAGTCAGCATCAAAATTAAAGGAAAAGTCACTTTTATCCTGCAGCCGGCGGCCGAATTTGAGGCGCATGGATTCATCTGACAGATAGGTGATGTGGCCGATCATGCGGGCCACGGCCAGCCCCATATCCGGTTTGGGACCGAAATAATATTCTCCGTTGTTCCAATTGGGATCAGCCATGATTGACTGTCGGGCGACTTCGTTAAAGGCAATGGCCAGCGCGGAGTGTTTGGTGGTGGAGGCCAACGGAATGGCGGAAACCACCATCTCAGGGTATCTGACGCACCATTCCAGGACCTGCATCCCGCCGATAGATCCTCCCACAACCGCCAGTAATTTTTTAATTCCCAAATGGTCAATCAGGGTCTTCTGAGCCTCAACCATATCACCGATGGTGACCACCGGAAAGTCCAGTCCGAATGGTAAAACGGTTTTGGGATTGATGGTGCAGGGTCCGGTGGACCCCATGCAGCTGCCGATGATGTTTGAACATACGATAAAATATTTATCGGTATCTATTCCCTTGGCGGGCCCCACCATGTTGTCCCACCAGCCGGGTTTTTCGTCAGCCGGTGCATAGTAGCCGGCCACATGGGAATCCCCGGATAGGGCATGCAGGATTAAAATGGCATTGCTTTTATCTTCATTTAACGTCCCGCAGGTTTCATAGGCCAGGGTCAAGGGACCAAACCGGGCACCGCTTTCAAGGACCATTTCATCCGGCGGGTCGGCAAAGGTGAACAGTTTTTTTTCGACGATTCCCACCGAAATTTCGTCTTTGTCATGTTCGATGTATTCGCTCATTCCTACCTTTGATTTACTAATGCGATCATATTAATTTAAACATCCCCTCGGACCGCGCAACTGCGGAGAATATTTCTCAACCCGATGTCTACTTATTTCCGCTCGCATTAGTAATTCAACCGTGCTGCAAGTTAGTTGTTGTCTCCTGACCCCTGGCTCCTTGTCACTGATCGCTGGCTGCTGGCTGACCTTCTGAAATTACCAGTGACCAGGAACCAGCAAGTGTACGTTACTATTGGAAAAGTCTAATCCGACCCGGCCCTACACTTTCCCAAAAGCATATTCTAAATCAGCGATAATATCATCAATGTGTTCGATACCCACCGACAGCCGGACGAGATCCGGTGTCAGGCCGCCGGCCCTTTGCTGCTCTTCACTTAATTGTGAATGGGTGGTGCTCGATGGATGAATCACCAGGCTTTTGGCATCTCCCACATTGGCAAGATGGGAGAAGAGTTGCAGGCTGTCGACGAATTTTTTGCCGGCCTCGAGCCCGCCCTCGATTCCGAAAACAACCATGCCGCCAAAACCATTATCAAGATATTTACGGGCAACCGGGTAGGTCGGATCATCTTCCAGTCCCGGATATCTGACCCAGCTAGCCTTGGAATGTGTTTTCAGAAAACGGGCCACCTTCATGCCGTTTTCACTGTGGCGCTGCAACCGAAGCGGCAGGGTTTCCAATCCCTGTAAAAAGATCCAGGCATTGTCCGGTGAAATGCAGGCCCCGAGATTACGCAACGGCACCAGTCGCATCCTCATAATAAAGGCCACCGGGTTAAGATCTCCCAGATCATGGGCATAGCGAAGATCATGATAGCTGGGGTCCGGCTCGTTGTAGAGCTTGAATTTGGGATCTGTCCAGTCGAATTTTCCGGAGTCAATCACAATGCCACCGATGCCGGTGCCATGTCCCCCCATCCATTTGGTAAGCGAATTGACCACAATATCGGCTCCATAGTCGAAGCTTTTTAACAAGAAAGGCGTGGTAAAGGTTGCATCGACGATCAAGGGGAGATGATGCATTCTGGCAATTTCAGAGATTGCGCTGATGTCGGTAAATTCGAGGAGCGGATTGCCGATGGTCTCGATAAAAATAGCCCGGGTTTTATCCGTAATGGCTGTTTCAAAGCTTTGGGGATCACGGGCATCGGCAAACTTGGTTTGGATCCCAAACTGGGGCAGAATACAATCAAACATGGTATACGTCCCACCGTAAAGATTGTTGGCCGAAACAATTTCGTCTCCGGCTGAGCAGATGTTGATAATTGAATAGTGAATCGCGGCGGTACCGGACGAAAGGGCCAACGCTGCGGCCCCGCCCTCCAGGGCCGCCACCCGCTGTTCCAGGACATCCTGGGTGGGATTCATGATGCGGGTATAGATATTTCCGAGCTCTTGCAGTCCAAACAGGTTGGCAGCGTGCTCGGTGCTTTTAAAAACATAGGAAGAAGTGCGATGAAGGGCAACGCCCCTGGC
Source organism: uncultured delta proteobacterium (assembly GCA_963821065.1). Lineage (GTDB taxonomy): Bacteria > Desulfobacterota > Desulfobacteria > Desulfobacterales > JAFDCJ01 > JAFDCJ01. The sequence continues at coordinate 35,730 of CAWGCM010000034.1, forward strand.
GGTCGTTGTCGGATCCGGCTCCTGGCCGGCGTGCAAACAAAGCGTTTCAAATTTGTATTCCGGGCTCATGACCTAATCTCCTTGTAGTACTTTGGCTGCGTTGCTACCATATGCAGGTGTTAGGCTGTGATAAACCGGCAGGCGCTTATCACTATCGTGTTTTAGAGAACCGCATTCAGAGAACCACTTTTAAAACCATCCAGATCAAGGGATACGTAGACAAACCCCAGATCGTGAAATTTTAAACGGATGGTTTCCTGGTGGTTAAGTATGCTTGCAAAATCCTGGGGAGGTACTTCGATTCTGGCCGTATCACCATGATGGCGAACCCGCAGCACTTTCAGGCCGAGATCATAGAGAAAATCTTCAGCTTTTTCTATCTGACTTAATTTTTCCTCTGTTACTTCTTCCCCGTAGGCAATTCGGCTGGCCATACAGGGCATCGCAGGCTTTTTGGCGACTTCCAGATTGTAATAGGCGCATATTGACCGGATCGTCTGCTTGGTAAATTCCAATTCAACGTAAGGTGCCTGGATCGATGCTTCGCTGGCCGCCTGTATACCGGGGCGAAAATCCCCCAGATCATCCATGTTGACACCGTAGCTGATCGGCCAGGGCGCTGTGGCCGAAGAGACCTGCAGTTGCTTTCGGAGTGCTGCAATATTTTCAAACAAGGCTTTTTTGCAGTGATAACAGCGATCGGAGCGGTTGACCTGATATTTGGGATTTTGCATTTCCCGTGTCCGAATGATTTGCAGCGGTATGCCGTGGTTCTGGGCAAAATTGATCGCAAAGCGATATTCCCTGCGGGCAAGGGATGGACTGTCCGCCAGCACAGCCACCATATCATCTGCCAATGCCCGGTGTGCCGCGTAGGCCAGCAGAGCGCTGTCCACGCCCCCGCTGTAAGCAATAATGGCATGCTGCTGTGCTTTAAAATATTCGTCTAATTTTTCGACGCAAAGCTGAGGACCTGCTTTCCGTTTAATTTTGTCAGTAACGATTCCCATTTTTTATCCTACAAGCACCGTCGAACTCCCGACCTGATTTTCCTATCGTGGCTGTCAAAAAAACGCTGCGTTATTCAAATTATTTTTTTGCAACCAGCCTTCCGTATTTCGGAACTTATTTTTGAAAAGCGATATAAGTGATTTGTGGCCTTGGGAATTTATGGAAATATGTCATCCTTCCCGCAATTGCTGCTACGAGGATAACATAAGCAATGAACCTTCATCAGGCAAGACGAACTAGGCGGGTGGTTAGAAAATTGCGGTGAAAACATCACAGGTGCGGCAAATTTTCATTTTCTCGTCCCAGCTGCTGTGAATTTCACCATCGCATATGGTACCATTGATAAACCAGCAAAGATTTCCGCTTTTAAATTCCCAGGCCGGGCATTGCTTTTTTTGTCCGGGTGTGCACTTCTTGATTTTCCAGCAGGGCTTGTTGCCGTTAATACTTTTCTGTTTACGGGAAACCAGAAAATACAACTGCCGCTCCACAGCCGGTGGAATGGTGCGCCATCCCTGCTCATAGCTGTGAATCGCTTTTAAGGACGTGCCCAGCAGTTGCGACATCTCCTTCTGGGTTTTGTCCAGCTTTTTTCGAAAAGATTTAAATCCAATTTTGTCCATAGAGGCTAACCTTTTTATGTTTTAGTTTGGTTACAACACTTCAGTTAAACATTTAAGGTTAGCCACATTGTGGTAGCAATGTCAATAGAAAAATGTGAAGGAGGTTATCAGGTTCAGGGTTCAAAGGTTCAGAGGTTGAGGATTCGAAAGTTTTGAGTTTACCGTTCAACCTGCGACGAGCCCATCGATAATGATTGACACCCCGTTGGATAGTGCTCCAGATGAACTCGTGCCGAATGTAACCGTCTAAAGCAACCATGCCGAGTGGAAGTTAACCCTGAACCTAGAACTCTGAACCTCATAACCCTTCTAATCAAGCATCCAGATTTCGTGGATGTCATCCACAGTATAGCGAATGGTTTTCAAGGCTTTGAGAACCCGGGTATAGGTCATGGCCAATCCGATACTCTCGGACAGCACGAACAGCGAGTCGACATCGCGATCTGATATATCCCACACTTCATGGTGATAAAGTCGTAAGGCTCCGATAACTTTGCCGGAAAAATTGATGGGAACGGAAACGATGGCACCGATTCCTTCTTTTTCGGCATCCCGGGGATATTGAAGTTTGTCTGTATTTTTGACATCGCGGATAACAAATGGCTTCCCGCCAAAGGTATCGGCAATACTCTTATCAGATAAAACCGGTCCCTTCTGAACATAGTCCATACTTAAACCAAAGCTTGCGAGAACCTCAAGTTCATCTAATTCCACGTTCAGGGCAAAAATCGTGCACCCCTTTATTTCAAGGGCGGCAACCAGAAGTTGTGTTAAATGGTTAGCCATTATTTCAAGGTTATCAGATTGCGCGATAGCTCTAAAAACGACTTTAAAAACATCGATGTCTATTTTTTCTTCAGCACTCATTGATTACCCTCCTCTTTATTTTTAAGAAACTATGCACACGGTGGTTTCTTTAAGCGTCATTAAGACTTTGTGAGAAACACTCCCGGAAAAAAAACGGGTGACCCGGGAAGCTTTGCGATTGAGGACGATTACATCGAAATTTGTATCCCGGTTGAGATTAATAATTTCGCTGGCAATATCTTTTTTCCGGGGTCTAAAAATGGTATGGATTAGGCTATTCGACAGGTCATTTTTAGAAAGATTCTCGGTGACCTTCTTGAGGTCATTTTCCCGCTGCATAATTTGCTGGGAAAGATAGCTCAGACTGCTCTTTAGTTTTCCGGTTACCGTGCTGGTATGGGTCTCAATTTCGGGTATGGGTGTGTAGGCGTGAAAAAAGGTGATCTCTACCCCACCAATGTGTGCAAAGGTGCTGGTTACAAAATCTATTGCCTTTTGATCCAGGTGAGTAAAATTAAAGGCAACCAATATCTTTTGAATGGCCATTTTGCCTCCCCCCTTTCAAATGATTAAGGTTTCATCAATTAGATCGCCGTTCAAGCAAAACTAACTGGATCTGCAATGAGACGTGCTGCAGTGCTGCGCCCGGAACCGATTTAAGCAGATGAATCGCTGGGTGATCTAAAGACAGGTCAGAAACAGATCTTTCAGAAGCATTGTATTTCGTGATGTTGATCGGCTGATTCTTGCCATACAAGCCGGGTGTCTTGCACCTGATAGGCAGGTTGCAGTTGACACCAGTGCAGATTTCAGCTTTCATAGGATAAATGCCACATAGTAACAATTTGTGTCAATAAAAATTTAATTTTGCTTTTACAGAAAAGGGCCAGATCGGAAGTGTTGCCCGGTTTCAGAAACGGGTGCTTTTGTCTGCCCTGAAATTGCTGGAAGAATCATCCGGGCCGGCAATTGCCGATTTTCCGGAGGATGTGCCGGTTACCATAGACAAGCTGCCGGTGACGAGATTGGGCCCAAATCTCCCTGGAATTTGCCCAAAATTGACAGTTTTTATAGCAATATTAAGGAGGTGAAAATTGATAAAATCGATTCAACCAATTAGAATCATTAAATTAACGGCTATTTCCCGGATTCTGGCTTAGTTTTTGCTTAATTTAATCAAGATAATGTCGATGATCGAAATAATTGTAACAAATTTATGCAGATCCGGGTTGGTTATGAATATAAATTTCAGAAAATTATTAGCGCTTGTTATCTTGACCACCGTTTTTACGGCTGCCGTCTTCTTGATGGATGCTCGGGCGGAATCTGACATCTTTCCTGTGCCCTCGGCTATTGAACCGAATGTTTCCTTCTGGACAAAGATTTATACCGAATACTCATCCAATCGTGGTGTCATCCATGATAGTCGCAAGCTGAACATTATTTACGGTGTCATTGAGCTGGTGGATCCCGACCGTTTTGGTGGTCGCAAAACCAATAAAAACCGAATTAAAAAAGCCAAAAAGAAATACAAGGCCATTCTGGCAAAACTGATGCGCGGAGAAGCACCTGTCGGACCATTGGAGCAGAAGGTGGCCGAGCTGTTTGGCCCTGATACTAAATCGGCTGAATTTCAGGCGGCCATGCGAAGGATTCGCTGCCAAACGGGGCAAAAAGATCGTTTCCGCGACGGTGTCATTCGCTCCGGGGCCTATATTGATGAAATCAAAAGAATATTTCGCAGTCAAGGTTTACCGGAGGATCTGGCCTATTTGCCCCATGTTGAATCTTCATTTAACCCGAAGGCTTACAGTAAATTTGGTGCTACCGGCATGTGGCAATTCACCCGCTCAACCGGCAAACATTATATGAAGGTCGGCTATACCATTGATGAGCGGCGCGACCCGATTATTGCTTCCTATGCCGCCGCTAAATTGCTACGCCACAATTATCGTAAATTGCATGATTGGCCCCTGGCCCTTACCGCATATAATCACGGCGTCTCCGGTATGTTGCGGGCCCAGCGGAAAAAGGGCAGCTATGAGCGGATTTTTAGGGAATACCGCAGCCGAATTTTTAAATTTGCCTCCCGCAATTTTTATTCCGAGTTTCTGGCGGCCCGGGAGGCTGCCCAAAATTACCGCCATTATTTTGGTGACATCACTCTTGACAGACCTGTCAAAAGTCGGGAGGTGGTGTTAAAGGGTTACGTTTCACTGCCCCAGATGGCCCGGCACCTTGACCTAAAAATAGACGATCTGCGCGATCTGAACCCGGCCCTGCGGCATCCGGTTTTCCGCGGCCAGAAGTATGTGCCCAAAGGATACCGCCTGAGGCTGCCAGACAGAAATGATGATGATTGGGAAAATTTGGTCGCCAAATTGGAAGATAAATTTTATAAGCACTATCAGAAAAAAAGCCGGATATATACGGTCCAGCGGGGCGATACTACCGGAGAAATTGCCAGAATACACGGTGTTGAACTGGCGGACTTGATCGCGGCCAACAATTTGAATTCCCGGGCGACCATTTATGTCAACCAGAACCTGAGAATTCCGCTACCGGATGAAAAACCCATTCTGGTTGCCGACCACCAACCGAAGACACCCTATCAAAGCAAGGCCGCAGGGGCGTCACCGTCCAAGCAACCTGAGGCTGAGACAGAGGTTACAAACCGAGAAGAACCTGAGACGCCTTTGGTGCTTGCCGGCCAAACAGCCACCCAGACCTCCGGTGGGAGTGTACAGAACACACGGGTGATTGAAGCCAAACACCCACTTGTACCGGTCGCCGATAGGCCCCCCGAGATAAACCGGGAAGAGGCACCACAAGAATCTCCGGCAGGCTCACCGGCCAACAACCTGTTTGTGGACGAGCCCATGGCAGAATATCTGCCTGCCCGGCAAGAGCGTTCGCAACCGCCTGTCGAATTCGCCGATCTCGTATCCGATGATGCTGAAGGAACCATTGAGGCCGAAGCATCGCAATCAGAGCCTGTAAATAAGGCAGACGATAAAGCCATCGCCCGGCTTGCGGACGATCAGCAGCCGCAGGAGCTGAAGGTGGAAGATGTGTCGGAGGTCGGACATTCAGTGTTGCCGAACGTAAAGACCGAATACGCTTTATCCCGTGAAATGCAAATCCGACCGGCAGCCCCCGTTGTTAAAAGCCTCCAGAATCACCCTGAAGTGGTTCTGGCCAATCTGACCGTCAAGAAAACCTGGAATCAGAATGGTAAACAGATCGGTAACATACGGGTGGAGGTCGAAGAGACCCTCGGACATTATGCTGAGTGGCTGAATGTTTCGGCCCGGGAAATCCGGCGCTTAAATGGATTTAGTTACGGCGGAGCGCTGCATTTAAACCAGAAAATCAAGATACCGCTTCACCGGGTCACACAGGAAGAATTTGTAGAAAAACGCTTTGAATACCACCAGGAGTTGGCGGAAGACTTTTTTGCGTCCTATCGAATTGAAAAAGTACTCACCTATTCCATCAAACGGGGCGACAATATCTGGACCCTGTCCCACCAGGAATTTGAAGTGCCGCTGTGGCTGATTAAAAGATACAATGCCGGTGTGGACTTTGGAGCACTTGTTCCTTCGCAGAAGCTATTAATCCCCATAATAGAAAAAAACGTCTAAACTTGCATTTAAACCATCATCTTTTGGCCGTGGACCGCGTTGCGATTCGCTTCAAAATGCTCACGTACTGACGTGTACGCTCCACTTTTGAACCGAATCGCGCCTTGTCCACAACCAAAATCAAATGGTTTAAATGCAAGTTCTACCATTTACAGGTTTTAATGCCCTGCAACGGGATCAACCGGCCTAACCGGTAAACCCCCTAAATTGGTGGTGCGATAGTCACCAGCAACCTCAGGTCGGTTTTGGCGCGCAGACCGTGGGGCTCGGAAATCTCGCTGATCACCACGTCCCCGGTTTTGGCCGGGATAACGGCGTTATCTTTTCCTAGAAACTCGCCTTCACCCTCAAGAACGACCAGACTCAGCTGCCCTTCGATCTCATGACTGTGGACGGGAAGTTCCTGGCCGGCTTTGAAGTTGAAATTAAGAATTTTAAAATACGGTGAATCGTGTACCAACAATTTCTTAAATGCTTTCTCGGCGAAATCATTTTCCTCGTAAAGGTTAAGATGTTTCATTTCTCGTCTCCTCAGTCAGGTTAATGTATTTTATATTTTATCTTCTTACTAAACTACACAGCGATCAAAAGCATTGATCTAAGTCAAAAGCCAGAGCCTCAAAAATAATACTGAAATGATGTCATCATCGTCGTCGTTCTCGTCCTCGCCCTCGATCCGTTTCTTTTCGTGCTTCAAAACGCCGTTTTTCGATTACGAGAACGAGCACGAGGACGACGACGAGTAGGAAAACAAGCTTCAAATATTCAACCTTTCCGTTACCTGCCGACCTAGCCTATTGCTGCTAAAAAAATGCATCCCCCCCTATGATCTATCCGCTAAATAGGTTGACCTGCTCGATAATTTCCTGCTAATGAATTTTTGACAAGGAAAATATAATTTAAACCGCAAACTATCCGACAGAGGATTAAAAATGGTTTAGCCAGCATATAAGCCCCGTCATTTCAAAAATGGTCGGGGTTTTGTTTTGAATAATCGACTTGACCCTCGAAACGAAAGGAGGTTGGCAATGAAAAAAATTGTCTGTTATATCGGCTGCATCTTAATTGCCTTAGGTGCCGTCGGGGCTCAGGCCGAGGTAAAAAGTCCTGATACATTTGTACTGGCCGATTACCGTACGGTCCAAACTATTGATCCGTCCACCTCCTATGATGTTGCCGGGTCCATGCGTATCTGGAACCTGTATGAGACGCTGATCTTTTTTGACGGTTCTTCCACCGAAAAGTATGTGCCACTCGTAGCCTCCGAAGTCCCCACGGTAGCAAACGGCGGCATTTCGGCGGATGGGATGACATACACCTTTACCATTCGCAAGGGGGTCAAGTTTCACGAGGGCGGTGATCTCACAGCGGAAGATGTCGTGTATTCATTCAAGCGCAACATGATTGTGGACCAGGACGGCGGTCCCATGTGGATGCTGCTGGAGGCGCTCACCGGCTCGGGTGCCACCCGGGATAAGGACGGAAAGATAATCCCCGGAATATTTGAGATCATCGACAAATCGGTGGAGGCCAAAGGCGACAAGGTTATTTTTCATTTACCAAAGCCCTATCCGCCGCTGATGAGCATTTTGTGTTACACGGCATCCTCCGTTCTTGATAAAGAATGGGCGATTTCTAAAGGCTGTTGGGACGGCAACCTTAAAAACGCGGCCAAGTACAACAACCCCGCACCTGGCCATGAACCCCTGCAGAAGACCGAAAACGGCTCCGGACCCTTCAAAATGAAACGATGGGAACCTGCCAACCAGTTTGTTTTTGAGCGTTTTGACGGTTACTGGGGGCCCAAACCCAAGATAAAAACCGCGATCGTCAAGTATGTGAAGGAATGGAGTACCCGCAAGCTCATGCTGCAAAACGGCGATGCGGATAGGGTGGTGGTGGACACCACTTACGTGCCGGAAGTGAGGGCTATGGATAAACTCCGCCTTTACGAAGTTCCCCAACTGGGCTTCACTGCCGCCATGTTCTGCCGCCAAATCAATCCAACCGGCAATCCGAATATCGGCAGCGGCAAGCTGGACGGCAATGGTATCCCTCCTGATTTTTTTTCAGATATTGACGTCCGCAAGGCCTTTTTGCACGCCTTTGATCGCGAGACTTATAAACAGGATGTTTTTCACGGCCTGGTCATTATGCCCAGCAGCCCCAATGTGGAAGGTTTACCCTATCATGAGGATGTACGTGTATATGACTTCGACCTGCGAAAGTCAGCCGAATACTTGAAAAAAGCCTGGGGTGGCCAGGTCTGGGAAAATGGCTTTAAAATGATTATTACCCATAACACAGGCAATGATATGCGGGAGGCTGCCGCCCATATGCTGGCTGAGAACATCATGTCCATCAATCCGAAATTCAGGATTGATGTGCGCAATGTGGAATGGAAAGACTATATCGTCCAGATTCGCAGTTTTCAGTACCCGCTGTTTTTAAGCGGCTGGGGTGCCGATTATGCTGATCCGCATAACTTTGTTTATCCGTTTATGCATTCAAACGGTTATTACGGGCGATTCATGGCATTGCAAAACGAAGAAATTGATAAATTCTGTGATGCCGGTATTGAAAATGTCGATCCTGATAAACGCCGCAAAATCTACTCCAAATTGCAGAATATATGGTATCAGGATTCCATCGGTGTTCCGCTCTATCAGCAGATAGTCGTGCGGGCGTATCGAGACTACGTGCACGGCTTCGTTCCGAATGCCATGTTTACGGATGACAATGAGATATTAAAAAGGATCTGGAAAAAGTAAATATGGCTATCCGGTTGGCTCCCTCCACGGCGGGATGTGCCGGTCAACCGGATAACCATTGTCCAGTTTTCTATAAAAACCGAATATCATCGTTTTATATAGGGCTTTTTTGCTATCTAAATTTGGATCATAGGAAGTATTTTTTACCACCCGGTTTGCTGAGGTGATTAACTGCGCACCGGCTAACCGGCAAACCGGATAACCCATCGATTCTCATGCTGGCCTTTATCACCCGAAGATTATTGCTGCTGATTGTTGTTCTTTTTGGCGTGTCCGTACTTCTTTTCGGTATCCTGATGACCTTCAGCCCGGAACGACGGGCGGCCACCTATGTTTCCTCCCCCCAGCAGGCCAAGGATATTCCTAAAATCATCAAACAATTTGGTCTCGATGATCCCTTCTATATTCAGTATTTCCGATGGATGAATGAGGTTTCCAAAGGCAATATGGGTTGGTCGCTGGTTGCCTCCCGGCCGGTGTGGGAAGCTTTCTGGACCTATTTCCCCGTTACCCTGGAGATGAACTTATTTGCAGCGCCGATTGTGCTGTTTTTTGGTATCTGGCTGGGGACGGTATCGGGAATCCATCGCGATAAATGGATCGACCATATTACCCGAATACTAGCCATTGTAGGCTGGTCGCTGCCTACTTTTTTATTTGCCCTGGTGTTACTGATGATTTTCTATGGATATTTTCAAATTTTTTCTCCGGGGGTTATCAGCGACCAGTTGAGTATGTTCATTTTAGACAATCCGGATAAATTTACCCGCTATACCGGAATGTATACCATTGACGGCGTCCTCAACGGCCATTTGGAAATTACCCTGGATGCCCTCGCCCATCTGGTATTGCCTGTTCTGACCTATGTGATTGTCGTCGTGGCGTTGAACATGCGGGTCATGCGTTCGGGTATGATTGAAGAGCTTTCAAAAGACTATGTGATTACCGCCAAAGCCAAGGGGGCCGACAAGCGTACGATTTATATTCGGCATGCACGAAAAAATGCCCTGCTTCCCGTCATTACCGTAGCCGCCCAGCTGATTGCCATGTCCATGGAAGGCAGCATTGCCGTGGAGTTGGTCTATAACCGTCACGGCATCGGCTGGTGGCTGGCAGAATCGGCGGTGCAGCTGGATATGCCGGTGCTCATGTGTATTTGTCTGTTTATGGGAGTTGTATTTGTCCTCACGAATTTGACCCTGGATATCCTGTATGCGTATATAGACCCGAGGATAAGATTAAGTTGAATGTCGAATGTAGATTGACGAATGTCCAATTATCGAAGTCGCTTCGCTCCGTCATTTTTCAAAATTTTATTATCGATAGGAATTCCTTACATTAATCATTCGTCACTCGCCATTCGTCATTCACAAGTTTGGATTCTGGAAGTACTGAATTAGATAATAGCAAGGGAAGTCGAAAATAGGCATCTATTTTAACGATGACCCACAACCCATCCGCGATTGCGGGAACTTAAATTTACCTTGTATCGGATTTTCCGGAATCCATCTGCCATTATCGGTTTTACCCTGCTGATATTTTTTGCGGCGATGGCCGTTATGGCACCCTATATCGCGCCCCCCAAATATGCCCATAATCCATATTTGATGCCCCATAAGGGTTTTTCGCCCACACCCAAACCGCCCAGTGAGAAAAATATCTTCGGTACCACCTCCGGGCAGTACGACATATTTTACGGCGTCGTCTGGGGGACCCGCACCGCTTTTAAAATAGGGCTTTTTGTTGTTTGCATTGCCGGCCTGGTCGGGGTGACCCTGGGTGCGATCGCCGGTTATTTTGGTGGGATCATCGATGAAATCCTGATGCGCATCACGGACGTCATGTGGGCCATACCGACGCTGGTTCTGGCCATGGCCATTGTGGTGGCCTTTGGCAGGGGGCTGGATAAAATTATGATTGCCCTCGCCATGGTGGGGTGGCGCTGGTATGTGCGGGTCATCCGCGCCGAAATTCTTACTTTTCGGGATCAGGATTTTGTGCAGGCCGCCAAAATCATGGGTGTTTCGGACTCCAAAATCATTTTGCGCCATATTTTGCCCAATGCCATTTACCCGGTTCTGATTATGGCGTCTATGGATATGGGGTCCATGGTGATCACCGCCTCTTTTATGAGTTTTGTGGGTTTGGGAGAGCCCAAAGGATTTGCCGATTGGGGGCAGATGGTGGCCCTGGCGCGAAATTACATTGTAGGACCGCCGGATGATCCGTTGAAATTCTGGTACGCCATTGTGATTCCCGGTGGTTGTATTGTGCTGTTTGTGCTGGCATGGAATTTGATCGGTGATGCGTTGCGGGACGCCTTTGATCCAAAAGTCAGGCGAAGATGATATTGTTTTTTTACCGCAGAGGAAAAGACACGACACCATGGCGAAATTGCTTGAAACGGTCGATCTGGTTACCAACTTTTACACCTATGAAGGGGTGGTGAAGGCTCTGAACAGGGTTAGCCTGGTGGTGGATCACGGGTCTACCTTTGGGCTGGTGGGCGAATCGGGTTGCGGTAAGAGCGTTACCGTTCGCTCCATCATGCGTATCATTCAAGAGCCCGGGCGGATCGAAAGCGGTAAGGTTATTGTCTATTTGGATGAAAACCACCGACTGGATGGTATCGATCTGCTCGAACAATCCGAAACTTATATGGAGAGTCTGCGCGGAGATCGTATTTCCATGATTTTCCAGGAGCCGAATGCGGCCCTGAACCCCACCATGAGTATTGGCGAACAGGTCAGTGAGAGTTTTCTGATTCATCAGAAAAAGGAGATGAGCGCCGAAATACTGGCAAGACTTGCGAAATCGCGAACCCCGTTCAAAAGATTGTTGCAGGCCCTTTACCAAATTGCTGCTGACAATCCCGGTGACATTCGTCTTCGGATTCTTGATAGACTTCCGCTGCTTAAACTCTGGCAAAAGCGCCTCATAAAAGAAGCGCACCGGCGCTCAATCGAAATCATCGACAAACTGGGTATCCCCAATGCGGCGCAGGTGGTTAATCAATACCCCCATAATTTGTCCGGTGGGATGAAGCAGCGGATCGTCATTGCCATCGCGCTGGCCTGTAATCCGACTTTACTTATTGCCGATGAAGCCACTTCAAACCTGGATGTAACAATTCAGGCCCAGATCCTTGATCTCCTCCGACGGCTTAAAGAAGAAGTGATATCTTCGATTTTGTTGATCACCCACGACCTGGGTGTGGTGGCTGAAACCTGTGACCGGGTGGGTGTGATGTATGCCGGTAACCTGTGCGAAGTTGCGGATGTTGAAGAACTGTTTGAGAATCCTTTACATCCCTATACCCGAGCTCTGCTGGAAGCGGTCCCCAAGTTTACAATGGAAGAAGAACTGAAAAGTATCGAAGGCAATGTGCCCAACCTGGTGACACCACCGCCCGGATGCCGTTTTCACCCGCGGTGTCCGCATGTGATGGCAGTTTGTCGGAAAGCAGTTCCGGAGATGAAAGCAATAACCAAGGACCACCTGGCGGCATGTTATTGGGCCGAATCAAAGAAATGATTCACCACAGAACACAGAGGATATTATGATAAGTCATCTGAATACCCAAAAAGCTTGGCTTTTTATCCAATCGGTATCTCCCGATTGGATAACAACTAATTTCTCTGTGACCCTGTGGTAAAACAAAAAAATAATATGGATAAAATTCTCGAGCTAAAAGGTCTAAAAAAATACTACCCGATTCTGGGCGGGGTTTTGCGCCATGAGGTTGCAACTGTCAAGGCGTTGGACGGCATTGATCTGGATATATACCGCGGTGAGTGCCTGGGAGTGGTGGGGGAATCTGGTTGCGGCAAGACCACAACCGGCAAAGCCATTGTCCGCCTGCACGATCCCACCGGAGGCCAGGTGTTTTATCACGGAAAGGGCGGTTCAGCAGCACAATCCGTCGATATAGCCGGGACGAAGAAGTCGGCTTTGAAAAGATTGGGGATTCGCAGCAAACTTCAAATGGTCTTCCAGGACCCGACCACTTCCCTTAACCCGAGAATGCTGGTTAAAAATATTATTGCCGAGCCGATTACGGCCCAGGAGCGGTTGGGCGGCAGACAACTTGAAAAGCGTGTGATTGAACTGCTTTATCTGGTTGGCCTGACCCGGGATCACCTGCTGCGGTATCCCCATGAGTTTTCAGGCGGACAGCGCCAACGGATTGCCGTGGCCCGGGCGATTGCAACTGATCCCGAGTTTATCGTGCTGGATGAGCCGACCTCGGCCCTGGATGTATCCGTACAGTCACAAATACTGAACCTGCTTAGGTCCCTCCAGCATACTCTTCATCTGACCTTCATGTTTGTCAGCCATCACTTGTTGGTGGTCAGATATATCAGCCAACGGGTAGCTGTGATGTACCTTGGGAAAATTGTTGAAATTGCTGATACCAACGATATTTTTGCAAAGCCTGTCCATCCTTACACCCACGCCCTGTTGTCGGCGATTCCGATCCCTGAATTAAAGGGCAGGCGACAGCGCATCATTCTTGTCGGAGATGTCCCCAGTCCGATTAATCCGCCGGCTGGATGCCGATTCCACACCCGCTGTCCATTTGCGATTGATCGCTGCTCGCAGGAAGAGCCCCTGCTTGAATCAGTCCGGCCGGGTCATCAGGCCGCATGCCATCGGAAGCGTGACATGGATGAGATCGTCAGGGATCGCTTTGGTCAAAATAGATCTGGCTAAACGCCTAAGAAAATGATACTTGCTTTTCCTGACGTTATAGGTTCAAAGGTACCGGGTTGCCCCCTTTGCCTTTCAGGCTTCGCAGGACAGGCAAGGTTCAGTGGTTCGGAATTCGCTCAGTTCAGGCGGTTTTATCTGGTTAATTCAAATTTTTTTATAATAGCGAATGAGGTGAATACATGAAAGCGTTAATGATTTCGATCATAATTGTTCTTGGCCTTTCGCCGGCCCTATATGCAGCGGACAAACCGGTCGATAATCCCAGGATTGTGCTGGACACATCCAAAGGCAAGATCGTCCTTGAACTCTATCTCCAAAAGGCCCCTGAAACCGTGGTTAATTTCTTGAGTTACGTTGATGCCAAATTTTATGACGGCACCATATTTCACCGCGTAATCCCCAACTTTATGATCCAGGGCGGCGGTTTTACCGCTGACATGAAGCGCAAGCCGGGTAAGGGGCCCATAAAAAACGAGGCCGACAAAGGGCTGAAAAATGTTCGCGGCACCATTGCCATGGCCCGCACGGGTGATCCTCACAGTGCGACGGCCCAGTTTTTCATCAATTCGACCAACAATGACTTTTTGAATCACAAAAACAAAACCCAGCAAGGCTGGGGCTATGCTGCCTTTGGCAAGGTCATCGAGGGGATGGATGTCGTTGATGCCATTTCCGCTGAAAAGACAACCCAACGAGGAAGCTATCGGGATGTGCCGGTTGAGGCGGTTATCATTGTAAGCGCCAAGCGCTTACAATGACAGAAGACAGATGTCAGAGAACAGATGACAGGCTAATGAGATCAGATTTCAGTTGTGGAAGCCGCTCCCTATCATGTATAAAACCGTGGATTATTGCATAAAAAGAGAAAGGAAATGGATACAGCTATTATGGAAGCCAAAAAGATTCTCGTTCTACTGGGTAGTCCGCGGAAAAAAGGAAACAGTACAGCGCTGGCGGATCAGATTATTGCCGGGGCCGAATCCGTTGGTGCAACCGCTGAAAAAATTTTTCTGCACGGGAAAGACATATCCCCCTGTCAGGCGTGCTATGCCTGTCAACGGCCGGACAGTAAAGGCTGCGCAATTGATGATGAGATGCAGCCCATCTATGGTAAACTTATTGCGGCCGACGGTTGGGTGATTGCCAGTCCCGTGTACTGGTTTTCCATGTCGGCCCAGACAAAACTGTTTTTGGACCGCTGTTTTGCGCTTCCAGCTTATAAAAAAGATGCTTTCACTGGAAAACGAATCGCCGTTGCCATGAGCTTCGGTGATGAAGATGCTTTCATTTCAGGATGCGTGAATGCGTTGCGCACCTTTCAGGATTCCGCCCGTTATGTGGGCGCCAATCTCGTTGGGATGGTTACCGGCAGCGCGGATAAACCCGGTGAGATTAAATCGAATACCACATTGATGCAGCAAGCAGAAGCACTTGGAAAAAAACTGGTCGGCCGAGTGTCCCGGCCTGATTGATGATAGAAGGCTGGGATGCTTGAAACCATCTAAGCCTAAACGATTACAAGCTTTTCAGTTCTCTAAAGGCAACAGCACCGATCGTTTTTATTTCTTGTAAAGCCGCTTTAAATCTTCCCAGCCGTCTGTCAGGATGGCGTTGGGCACGTAACCGTGCACATAATCCCTGTAAGCCCGAACATTGATTTGCTGGTACAGGAGGATGCCGATGGCCTCTTCATACCACAGGCGCTGGAGTCTGGCATAAATTTGCTCGCGCCGGGCCGGATCGACGGTGGCGATACCCGCCTCGCAAAGCTGATCAACTTCCGGATTCTTGTAAGCCATAAAGCGGCCGTAAGCGCCCCGGGAATGCATGAAGGGGTATAGGAAGTTGTGAGGATCGGCATAATCGGCTGCCCAGCCGGTGATGAAAATCGGATACATAAAGTTGCGGTACTGAACCAGATAGTCCTTCCACTCGACATTGCGGATTTCAATGTGAAATTTAGGATTGAGGGACATGATATTTTCAGCCAGCATCAGGGCGGCTGCTTCCCGCATTTCATTGCCGGTGTTGTGGGCGATAATCATTTTAAAACCCTTTTGCCAGATTTCTCCTTCCCGGGCATTTTGCAGGTATGCTTTTGATTTTTGAAGATCGAATTCATAGACCGGCGCTTCGATGCGGTACGGCAGGCCTTCAATGTTGGGGCTGGAGGGCATAATGACCAGGTTGTTGAATACATCTTCTTTATAGGTCCGACGGTCAAAGGCATGCAAAAACGCTTTGCGGACCTCAATGTCGGCAAAGAAATCGACCGGGATGCCATTGCCGTCCAGTTTGCCGCTGCCGATATTCGGATTTCCGGTAGGGTCGACTTTCTGGCAGAACAAAGCGGCGGTAAGTGACAGCTGCGGTGTTTTATAAAGCTTTAATCCTGGCATGGCCTCCACTTCAGAAACATAGGGTATGTCTACCGTGACCCGGTCGGCATCACCGTTTTGGAGCATGAGTTTGCGGGTGCTCCACTCCTTGACGTATTTAACGATGGCTGTTTTCATTGCCGGCCGGGGGCCCCAGTAGGCGTCATTGCGTTCGAAGATAAACTGATTGGAAGGTTGCCAGCGTTTCATTTTGAAGGCACCGGTGCCGTTGGTAATTTTTTGCAACGGTTCATGGCCGGGCGGGGGATTGTTGTACCGGGCCGCCTGACGGATATCACCATTCCAGCATCCTTTGGAAATCGCCCACTTCCGGTCCAGGATCGAGGAAGCCGAGTAAGCCAGAATGCCCAGAAAAGGCGGAAACGGTCGCGGCAGATAAAAAATCACGCGATCGCCGTTTACCACGACCGCTTTATCGATTGCTTCAAAAATACCCGGAATGATGTTGCCATCTTTATCACGGGTTGATCCGTGACCGGTTAAGGCCTCGAGCAGCATCCACATGGGGCCGCCGTCCGGGTCCACAATCATGTTGCGTTTAAATGAATAGGCCACATCGTCAGGTGTGAGGTCTCCACCCTCTTGAAATTTGACACCTTGGCGGATCGTAAACGTATAGGTTTTGCCGTCGGCAGATATCCCCCCGTTTTCAAGGGTTGGAACTTCTGTGGCCAGCACCGGAACAAATCGATCGGTATGGGGCCCGTCGAAGAATACCAGGGTTTCGTATATATTCCAGATGCGTTGAGAACCCGTACTGTCATAGCAGACCGCAGGGTCCAGGGTGCGCAGTGTGCCGTAAGTCGCCAGCACAAAGGTATCCGGATTTTTAACCACTCCCTGACATGGAACGGAAACCATGCCAAATAAGACAATACTGCACAAAAACATATAAAATTTTCTCATGACATCATCCATTTCCAGTTATAATAGCATCGATATCCATTATTGGAAAGAAACCATTGGCAAGCAGACGACGTGCTTGACACATTTCTGTGGGATATCTATAATGCATCGATAAGAGTACAAATATTCAACCTTTATGATCACACTGATCAGAGCGCGTATTTCATTCCACCTGTCCTGTCTCCGCCCTACAGGTTTTCTGCCTATGAAACTTTGTCCAAAATGCGATCAATCGGTGGCGGAAGAAATCACCACCTGTCCCACCTGCGGCAGTATCATTGGCGAAGGGCGAAAATACATTGATGATTACCGGATTGTCGATGTTCTGCACGAGGGCCACTCCAGTTTTCTCTGCCGGGCGATACGAGAGCGTACCCAGGAATTGGTCATGATCCGCCTGTTCACCCCTGAATCCGGGGTCGATGAAAAAGTTGTCTGGCGGTTGAAACGAGAACTGGAGGAACTCAAAAAATTACCCCACGAGGGCTTTGTCAGGCATCATGCTATCAGGCAATCATCCGATGGATTATGGTACCGGATCAGCGAGTGGATAAATTCCGAAAGCTGGGGATCTTTGCTTGCTTCCGGAAAACTCCAGGACCGATCGGTGCTTATTGATTTGTTTTACCAGATGGCTTCCATCCTTGCAGTTCTCCATGAAAAGGGCCACTTTATTCCCCATCTCATATTAAATGACATCATTGTCATCAAAGAAGGCAGTGAAGAATTCACGATTAAAATCGACTACAAGCTTTCCCGATTTTTTGACCCGAAGCTGAATCGACCCGGTCCCATGCTGAAAAATTTGCTGGATTGCCACCCGGACATCATTAACCAGCGACCGCTTGATTACCGCAGCGATATATGGTCGCTGGCAAAAATCTTTGTCGAATTGTTGACAGCCGATCTTGAAACCAGGGATTTCCTGGCCAAGGTTGACGAGCTTGAGCTTTCTTCCGAACTAAACGTTCTATTAAAAGTAATGCTGGCCGATGACCCGGACATGCGGCCCCGATCCATGGCAGAAGTTGCTGAGTCTTTGGCCAAGATTAAAGCCGGTGAAGCCGAAAAAGCGCGGGAAGAAACCGCCACGCCGGCGCCTGGCGCCGGTGCGCACGATTTCCAGGCTCCATAAAATCGTCAAACTGCTGGCTGCAGCCGTTGTGATATTAATTATCGCCGGTGTTCTGGCCTGGTTTCAATTAGACCGTAAGAAAGATGATTCTTCCGCCAGTTTTGAATCCTATGCCAACCAATATGCCCAGTCAGTTGCCTTTTTGGTAACCGAATACTGGTTGGAGGCGGATGGGGGTCAGTTTTACCATAACCTGTCCGAGGGGACGGCCTTCCTGGTTGACAGTGGCGGTTACCTGCTGACCGGCCGCCACGTGGTGTGCCCCTGGCTGGAAGACACCAATCTATTTGCAACGGCCGAAGAGCTCAAAGCCGGTGGTATGAACCCGGTCTTCAAATACCGCATCTTTTTGTGGTTTGAAGGCGCCAAAGCCTTCAACCAGGGGGCGCGCATGTTGCCGAGCCCGGAAATTTCGGATGTTTTTTTTACCGATATTGCTTACAGCACGGAAGCAGAACCGCGGCTGACGATTGCCGGCGTTGCCAAGCCCCCGATGCAAACACGACAACTGGTTATCTCTCCTCTCAAGGATGATTTTGCGGTGCTTAAAATTGATCGTGTTCCGGAGGGGCTGAAGCCCCTGCCGCTAGACATCGGTATGGATCCCCAACAGATTCCCAAGCTTTCACCCATCATTACGCTGGGATTTCCACTGGGACGCCGTACCCAGGCCGACACCATTAATGTCAGCGTGACCCGCGGCAATGTGAGGCGAACTTTTGAAAATTTAATCCAGGTTGATACCTCTCTTCACGGAGGCAACAGCGGTGGACCGGTAATCGACGCCAGCGGCAATGTTATCGGTATCGTCTCCGGTGTCGCCATGGACTGGAGCCAGCAGGGATTAATGCCCATGGCCACCCCCGTGTGGGATTTGGGAATGGTGTTGCCCATTACCAAGGCTGTGGATTTATTGATTGAGCTGAAAGCCGGCCAGGTCAAATGGAACGGTGTACTGGATTTTTCCGCAGAAGACGACCTGAAAAAAATTCGTGAAATCGCTGCCGAAGGCCGGTGGGCCAAAGCTGTGAAACTGGCCGATGAGAAACTCGCCAACAGTCTCCAACCGGCATTGAACACGGCTGCCGGGATGATGCATTTTTGCACGGCTGACTATTTGGGGGCCCGTAAACTGTTTTCCCAATCGCTTTCCATGGATACCCAGGACTATTCGGCAAGGTTTATGCTTTATCTTATTGATTATTTGACAGGAGATGTGAAGGATAGCTCCCAGCGCCCTTATTTAATTGATCTGGACTGGCGATCACCGGCTGAGTTTCAGGGATATCTGGCATGGGTTTTAGAAGGATTGGTTGATGAACAAACTGCATTGCAAAGCTGGTATAATGCACCGGAAAAGAGCTGGTTGTACTATGTTGTAAGTCTTTTACATTCAAAGCGTGGGGATTGGCAGGGGGCGGAAAAACTGGCACAGGAGGCGGTCCTGTCAGCCGGCACCGATGCCTGGGAATTTTTTCTTGCCAAGGCCCATCTGGAACAGTTGCAGAAAAGACGCCGCGCCGTCCTCAAAACAGAAACCCAGTGGAACAAATATAAAGCCGAAATAATAGAATTTGATAAGAAGGTCAAGGATGGGCAAAAAGCCAAGGTTGAGCGGGCCGAGCAAATGGTTGCCCTGTATTTGAAAATTGCCGATACCACTGCCGGAATAACAGACAAACTGCAGGCGCTGGAGAAGACCTATGAGATTCTACCCGACAACCGCAGTATCCTGGCCGCCATGATTTATTACAGCACGGCCGAGGAGAACTGGTCCAAATCACTCGAATACATCCACGCCCTCCTGCAAACAAAGGCCCGTCAGAATGCGCGGCGCATGGCTATCGGGCTTCTCGAGGCATGTATTCTCAACTATGAGGGAAAAGACCAAGAAGCCCGCGAGGCGCTGGAAGCATATGAGGGCCGGGTCAGGGACCCCTGGTTTTTAACTATCTGCGAGTATCTTCTGGGCAAACAGACCGATAAGGCGCTGAAAGATATGGCGGGAGAAAGCCCGGAGCGGCTCATTACCGCGTATACTATTATGGGTTTCTGGGATGAAGGCTCGGGCGAGAAGAAAAAGGCCGCCAGACATTACAAGGAGGCCATGGGGTCCTTTCTGGATGACTGGCTGGAATACGATTTTGCGCGGGAGAGAATCAAGAAGTTAAAAAAACCTGCAGAGTGATTGTATTTGAAACCACTTACACGGCCGTACCCCAATAGTTGAAACTGGCGGGTTTCCATACCGGAAGAAACATCGTGTCCATTGCCCGAATCTTAAAGCCCCCCTGTTCGAGAAGCGTTGGAATTGACCGATTCAAATTACAGCCGCCCGCCAGTTTTGACCAGACAGGGTTTAAGCGATCCTGCCACTTCCTCACCTTCTCATCGGTGGCGGCACCATGCTCGCAAAATATAAGCTCCCCACCCGGTTTTAGGACCCGTCGCATATCTATCAGTGCTTCGATGACATTGGGTACGCTGCACAGCGTGTAGGTGACCAGAACGGTATCGGCACTGCCCTCGTCCAGCGGTATCCTTTCAGCCGATGCCTGAAGGAACTCAACCTCAAATTTAACGCCTGCCGTGTCAGCCATCTCCCACATTGCTGCCGAAGGATCAAGCCCCCAGACGTGATCTACTTTTTCAGGATCGTAAAATCCAAGGTTAAGGCCGGTGCCGACGCCGATTTCCAGTACCCGGCCCTTGGCCAGGGGAACAACCTTCTGGCGCTGTCCCGTGAATACTTTATGACCGCAGACAAAATGCATGATCCTCGGTGCAATAAATTTTTCGAATAACTTCATTATTTATTGGGAACGTTTCTAATGTTAAAAAAACAATGATGAAACCCTAGTGTCAGCCTTGTGGTATCGTAGTTTCATTTACGTGGTCTATGCCGACAATTTGTTGTGCACTTGGCTGACCGATCATATTTATGTCGCGCTCAATGGCTTCACTTATGTAACGACCTTCGTTACGGTTTCAATTGATATTTACAGGCACTAAAGTAAAACCTGAGCTGCCTGGCGTTCATTTTAAGTATTTTTATTCTTTTTTTCCTTGCCCTTTGACATATAGATACGCTTCGCCAAGATCGATATATGATCTGTTATGCTTGATAATATAGTAAACGGCCTTGGTGATCCGATGTGCAACGGCAACAATGGCTCTTTTGGCGCCCCGCCTGGATTTTAGACGGTAATACCGATCTTTATATTGGCCGTGGCGAACAGTTTGTGAACGCGTCTTTTGTAATCAGCTAAAGATTTTGTATAGGATTTTCGAAGCGTTAGAGGTTTCTTGACCGTCAGCTCCGGTGATAATGATACAGGCCGAAATCATGTCTTGATGGACATCAACCGGCAATAAATGGGGTGCCCAACTGAGATTATTTTGCGATTGTTTTTTCGTGTCATAGCGGTCCTCCTTTTTTATTAATAAATTTTCATGCTCTATTTGTAGAGGATAGCTATGAGATTTCAATAAAAACTTTTGTTTCATGCTTCGTTGTGCGCGTAAGGGCATGAAAATTTATATCGAACTATTGCGTTGCATTCAATTGAATATATTCGGCTTCAAGCTCGATGCTGCTGTAGAGTTGTTCCCAGCGGGCAAAGGGAATGGGCTTTAAATCAATTAAATCAGACTGTGGAATTTTGCCAATTCTGGTATTGGGAGCATAATAGCATTGCTGTCCCTTGTAGGGGCCTTCGTCTATGATCCATCCTTCCTGGACCGGAAGTTTTTTGCCTACAAATTGCCTGGCTTCGGAATTATACTCGGTTTGATTCGCCGGATTAAACACCGCTTCAAAATGCATCATTTTCCATCTCCTTAAAAAATAAGCAGGGTTTCTCAAAAACCCTGCTTATCTGATTAATTTGTCCTATTCTTTCGCAAAGACTCGCTAAAATACTCATTAAAATATTTAAGTCAACCCTTTTTCAATATTTTTCCTATGAGCTAAGAGCAATCAGCTATCTCAGTGCTTGATCAATATCTGCCGTAATGTCATCCGCATCTTCAATGCCGACTGACAGCCGCAGCAGGCTGTCGGTGATGCCGAGTTCCGTGCGCTCTTTATCCGTCATTTTTTGGTGAGATGTGGTTACCGGTGCACAGATAATGGTTTCAACGCCGCCCAGGCTGAGTGCCGGTGTGATCAACTTGAGATTTTTGAGAAATCGATGGGGGTCAATTTTGGCGGTGACCAGTTCAAATGACAGCATCCCGCCAAAGTTTCTCATCTGCTTTCTGGCAGTATCGAAACCCGGATGATCTTCCAGGCCGGGGTAATACACTTTTCGAATCAGGGGATTTGTCTGCAGGTGCCTGGCAATCAGGAGCGCGTTCATATTTTGTTTTTCGACCCGGAGACCCAAGGTTTTAAGGCTTCTTTCAATCAGATAACAGGTCATGGCATTCAGGCTGCCTCCAAAATTGGCGGCTGACGGTTTAATCCTATCGATCAACTCTTTGCGAGGCCAAGGCGGCACCGCAGCAAATATCACTGTGGCCCCCGATATATTTGGTTCCGCTGTGGGTAACAATGTCAAGACCGAAATCAAGGGGGTTTTGATTGATCGGTGTGGCGAAGGTATTGTCAATGACGGTCAGGATATTTTTAGATTTGGCAAGTTGGACAACTGCTTCAATATCCGTGATTACCAGCAGCGGGTTGGATGGTGTCTCAATATATATGACCCGGGTATTGTCACGGACGGCCTTTTCAATCTCCTCTATCGTGCCGGATGCAAATGAATATTCGATGCCGAATCGGTCAAACTCGGCCGTGGCAAAATGATGGGTACCGCCGTATATGTCTTTTTGCAAAACGATGTGGTCCCCGCTGTTGAGAAAAGAAAAAAGAACCGTACTGATGGCCGCCATGCCGGAACTGAAAACCAGACCGTCTTCAGCGTTTTCCAGGGCGCACAATTTTTCAATAATTGATTTCTGGTTGGGGATATTAAAATAGCGGGGATAGACATTTTCCGGGGCATCCAGATACTCGAATGAAGAAGAGGTATAAATGGGTGTGTTGAGTCCTTTTGTTGCCGGATCAACATAGGTGCCGCTGTGAACACACTGGGTGTCCTTTTTCATGCTTTGCTCCTCCTGTGAAATGATCTTTGCGCAAATTAATGGCTGCAATATATTATTTAGCATTGGAATGCAATCCCAATATCCTTTAATATAGTCTTGCGTGTATTATATTATTCACAAACCAATTCAAAAAGCGCGGTGTGTTAAATCCTTAAAGAGGCCCTTTTATGCTTATTTGCAATACAGACATTGCAGAAATTTTTGATGAGATGGCAGATTATCTGGAAATTGTCGGTGATAATCCCTTTAAAATTCGCGCCTACCGCAATGGCTCCCGCACAATCCGAGGCCTGGCCGCCGAGTTGCAAGACATGGTATCTCAAAAAGAAGACCTCACCGATTTGGCGGGTATTGGCAAAGAACTGGCCGCTAAGATTATAGAAATTTTGGAAACCGGCAGCATCCGTGCCCTTAAAAAGCTTCAGGAACGAGTTCCCGGGGACGTCATCCAAATCCTAAAACTTCCCAACCTCGGTCCTAAAAGGGTGGGGGTTTTATATCATGATCTGAATATCCAGAACCTTGAGCAGCTTAAGCTTGCAGCTCAGGAGGGTCGCATTCAATCTTTGCCGGGTTTCGGCAAAAAGACAGAAGAGCAAATATTGCAGGCAGTCAAGGCCTATGTAGAAAAAGAACAGCGCTTTAAACGCAATGTGGTCGATCCGATGGCTGGTTCCCTTCAAGGCCATCTAAAAAAGATTCCCGGGGTTGATCAAGTAATTGTCGCTGGCAGTTACCGGCGATCAAAAGAAACATTAGGGGATCTGGACATTTTGGTGACCGCCCAAAAAAATAGTCCGGTAATGGATGGTTTTGTGGAGTATGAAGATGTGGTCAGAGTCTTATCCCGGGGATCTACCCGCTGCAGCGTTGTTCTAAGATCCGGGCTGCAGGTTGATTTGAGACTGGTTGATCAGCATAGCTTCGGTGCAGCGCTGCAGTACTTTACCGGAAGCCAGGCCCATAACATTGCCGTCAGAAAGCTGGGGCGCCACCGAGGATTGAAGATAAACGAGTACGGTGTATTCAAATTTGAAGACCGGGTGGCAGGAGAAACGGAAGCCTCCGTATATGAGGCCCTTGGATTATCATTTATTCCGCCGGAACTTCGTGAGAACCGGGGCGAAATTGAAGCTTCACGGAAGAACAGTCTGCCAGACCTGATTGAAGTCAAAGATCTCAAGGGGGATTTGCATGTTCACACCCGTGCATCCGATGGACGCCATGACCTGGAGGAAATGGCCCGGGCGGCCCGAGAACAGGGATTGGAATATATTGCTATCGCCGAGCACTCCAAGTTGCTGACATTTGCCAGCGGTCTGGATGCTGCCCGTCTGGTAGCACAAATTGATAAAATCGACCGCCTTAATGAAAAATTAAAAGACATCACGATCCTAAAAAGCATTGAAGTCGATATTTTAGAAGACGGCCGGCTGGATTTACCCGATCATGTGCTTGGCCGGTTGGATCTGGTTGTCGGCTCTGTACACAGCAATTTTGGCCTGGCCCGGGAAAAACAAACAGACCGGATTTTGCGTGCCATGGCTCAACGGTATTTTTCGATTCTCGCCCATCCATCAGGCCGGTTAATTAACGAGCGCGAACCTTATCAGGTAGATATGGAAAAAATTATTGCCGGAGCCTTTGAGCGCGGGTGCTTTTTAGAGTTGAATTCCAACCCCAAGCGCCTTGACCTTATTGATGTTTACTGTCAAATTGCAAAGGACAGGGGCGTTTTGATTGCCATTAATACTGATGCCCACAGCACAAAAGATTTTGAAAATTTGCGTTTCGGTATCGGCCAGGGCAGACGCGGCTGGCTGACCAAAAAGGATGTGCTGAATACGAGACCGCTGGGAGAACTGAGACGGCTCCTTAAAAGGACGATGGGGTAACGGCTTCTGGTCTCTGGCTCCCGGGAACTGGCAGCTTGTTGGTCGTCTCTGGCATCCGATCTTTTTCAGTTGTAGGCCATCGTCTTCTGAAATGCATCTATTTGAGGGGTCGGGGAGTTTTTCGATCTCTGCCCGGCCCGCCAGGGGAATAGCCCGTGCAAGCCGTAACAATATTATCGGAGAACTTTCGTACGGCAGCTATCCCGCATCGATTAGATCTGAACCAGCCCCAAAAGACATAATCCCACGGCGGCGATGATCGTCTCTGCCTGTATGGGCTTATCGCAAAGGATAGGGGGCGTGTACGAATAACGGATAACAATCAACCAATAATCATCATGATCAGGATCGGTCCCGCTGGTTCGACCGGAGGTGAAAAATGGATCTTGGAATAAAGGGAAAAATCGCTCTGGTTACCGCTGCAAGCCGGGGCCTGGGCCGGGGTTGCGCGGAACAGCTGGCGGCTGACAAATGTCGGGTTGCGATCTGCTCCAGGGATGAGGCTACCTCGAAACAGGCCGCCGACGAAATTGCCGGCCAAAGCGGGGCTGAAGTGTTGGGTTTCGGTGCTGATGTCAGCCGTGCTGAAGATGTTGAGCGCTTGCTTAAGGATGTCACCCAGTCTCTGGGGAATCCGGAAATTCTTGTGACCAATGCAGGTGGTCCACCACCGGGGACCTTTGCCAGCACAGCCCTGGAGGAATATGAAAAGGCCTTAAACCTCAACCTGATGAGTGCCGTGCATCTAATTCATGGTGTCACACCGGCGATGAAAGGCCAAGGCTGGGGCCGCATTATTGCCGTCACCTCGATTTCCGTCAAGCAGCCCATCGCCAACCTGCTGCTGTCCAATATGGCACGGGCCGGGCTGACGGGTTTTCTGAAAACCATTTCAACAGAGCTGGCACCATATGGCATCACCGTCAACGCCCTGCTTCCCGGAACTCACAAAACATCAAGAATCGAACAGCTGGTGAAGGACACGGCCACCCGGGAGAAAAAATCTGAGGAAGAAGTCTACCGGGAAATGATGGACGCTATCCCTTGCAAAGCTATTGGGGATCCAGCCGATTTCGGGGCCGCGGCTGCATTCTTAGCCGGTACCCGGGCCCGTTATATCACCGGCCAAAATTTGCTGATTGACGGTGGCAGGTACAGCGGCCTTCTATAGTGCCATTCCCGCGAAGGAGGCAGTGTCCCGATGCAGAAAAGCGCCTAATTTCTGTATGTCATGCCGGACTTGAGGCGCCTTTGCCGCATCGCAATGCGGGGACATCCAGTAACGTAATTCTCTGAAAAAGAACTGGATTGCGGGTCAAGCCCGGAATGACGAAAAAGCAGTTGGGGGTCTTTTTGCAAATCGGGTCTCCGCTACCTTCGTGGGAGTTTCGAACTGACAACAAAAATTCGTAACATAATTTAAAAATGGAGGATTTCAAACATGTTTCGCAAAAAAGGGACCGCTGAAAAGCGGCAACTTGTGGAAGGTGTTCATTTGAGCACCCTGGTGCACGGCGAAAAAACACTGATGGGTCAGTTCAGTATCGCCAAAGGGTCCGCAATTCCGCCTCACTCCCATCCCCATGAGCAGACCGGGTTTATGGTTTCCGGCAAACTCAGATTCAAGGTCAAAGATGAGATATTGGAAGTGGAAACCGGTGACAGCTGGTGCATACCCGGCGACGCCGAGCATTCCGTGGATGCTCTGGAGGATTCTGTGGTGATCGAGGTTTTTTGTCCGGTTCGGGAGGACTATCTTCCTTGAAGCTAACCCAAAAATGCATCTTGCATCCAATGGCCGCCCTGTCACCCAGGCGGGTTGTTATCGCCGTGGAATCCTTCATATACCATATTTTCCTGCAGTTTCAGGTCCTTCTGGTGTGCATCCGCTACGGTTCTGGCTGTCGCTCCCTCCATTTCGTGACGGTCCATATAAATGGGCATGCTATTCTACTTTTTAATGCACCTTCATCCACCGTGTCAGGGAAGGGGCTCATCGGTGTAAGCGACATTGGCCTCATCGGACTTATACAAGGGCAGTTCTTTGCTCCGGCGGATATCGTCAACCCAGTTAGGATTTAATAAGATCGATTTGGCGCTGAGAATTATATCGGCATCCTTTAGCGCATCCTCTGCGGTGGCGCGATCATAAATCCTGCCACAGATCATAATGGGCAAATCAGTCGCTTCCCGTGTAATTCGGGCCATGGTTTGATTCGTGCCAAACGCTTTCTCGCCGTATCCATAGGTGGAAACTGAAATGGCATCGATGGGCTCCTTTGACAGCATCTTTATGAGTTGCTGCCATTCCGACTTGTCTTCGAACAGGGATACCTCCATGTCGGCTCCGCCCCAGTTAGAAATCCTGAAGGTCAGCAAACGGTCCGGCGGCACCACCTGGCGCACGGCCTGGATGATTTCGTGGGCAAATCGGTATCGATTCTCAACCGAACCGCCATATTCATCGGTTCTCCGGTTGGAATATGAAGACAGAAAATTGTTGATCAAATATCCATGGGCACCGTGAACCTCGATGCCGTCAAAACCTGCTGAAATGGCGCCTCTAGCAGTTTCCACAAAGCCTGTGATCACATGCTCAATGTCGAAGGTGCTCATCTCATCAGGAACCGGATAGGGTTCGCCGGTTAACGGGTTTTTCTGCCTGGGGCTAATTGCACTGGGTGCGATGACGCGGTTGGCAGGATTTATTTCCGGCCAGGCCATGCGCCCACAGTGAAACATCTGCATGATGGAGACGGCACCTTCATTTTGGATGGCTTCGACAACCGGCTTCCAGACCTCAATCTGGCGCTGGGTGACCAAGCGCGCCTGTTTCGGGTAGCCCTGGGCGCTTTCATAATCCGTCACAATCGCCTCGGTATAAACGATGGCGGCGCCGTTTTCAGCCCGCCGCACTAAAAATTCCAGCACATCCTGGCGCGGGATACTGTCACCCGGTGATGACATCCGTGTCATGGGGGCCACACCGATTCGATTTTTTAAAGTGAAATTGTTTAATTTAAACGGGGAAAATAAAATGTCGTCATTCATGATAGATTTGTCCATTTCTTAGAAATTAATTTAGTGCTTAAATGCAGAAAACAATAGCGGAATAATCAGCCGCTTTGAAATTCTATTACAATCAATATTTATGAGAAAATGGTGATTGTCAAGGGAGGGATAGTATTTGAAGTGTAGGATTTGAACTCAAAATAGAAAGACACGCTAAAACATTGATAGGCATAATCTTCACTTTAATCTGGAGATTTCGCAAAACCGCTAATCAAGCTTGTCTTTCCATTGCATATCCATCGCATCACACCAATCGAGCGTAATAGAATATCCTAATGGATATCCCTGTCTTATATGGAAAATAAAATAAGAAATATTTTTCTAAAAATCCAAATTTTTCTTGACAAACTTTCTATATGAATATTATTAAGCTAAAATAAATTCTAATTAAATAATAGTGAGGTTCCGTGGATAAAACAAATCTTGATACAATGGATACTGAAATCATTCGTCTGCTAACAGAGAACGGGCGGATGCCGATTGGTGAAATGGCAAAAAAGCTCAAGGTAACATCCCCGACCATACGGAATAGGATTAAAGATCTCGAGAAAAGTGGTGTGCTTAAAGTTTCAGGCCTTATCGATCCTAACAAACATAAAGAAATGACTACGGCTCTGGTCGCGATGAGCATCAAATCAGATGGAAAGATGGATCAAATATTGAAAAAAATAGGCCAATTAGCGAATGTCGTCTGGGTAGGGGTTGTTACTGGACGTTACGATATTATGGCAGAGGTTGTTTGTATAGGAGGGAAAGACGAATTATATCGATTTACCACTGAGACGATTCTCAAAATGGGCAATGTGGTTAGAAGTGAAACATTTATTATTATGAAATCCAGGCATAACTGGATACGCTTGCCCGATGGTGTTGCGAGCATTTAAGCAGGAATTCGTGTGATTATGTCTCAATATTATTATAACTGAAACGGCAAGAAGCCATTGCCAAATCAGTGCCGGAGGGGATAATGCAATGAAAAAATATATTATTCCAATCCAATTCATCGTGGTTTTATTTGGCCTTTCTTTTAGTGGCTACGCTGAACAACCCAAGGAAAAGATCAGCAATAGTTTGGGAATGGAATTTGTTTTGATAAAGTCCGGTAAATTTCTGATGGGAAGCCCTGAAGATGAACCCGGTCGGTATACCGGAGAAAGGCCGCACCGGGTAAATCTGACGAAGCCTTTCTACCTCCAGACGACCGAAGTGACCCAGGGACAATGGCAGGCATTGATGGGCAAAAATCCTGCCAGCCACAAACGTTGTGGGGATAATTGTCCGGTGGAACAGGTCTCATGGGAGGATGCGCAGCGATTCATCCGAGAAACTCAACCAGAAAGAAGGAACCGACAAGTACAGACTTCCGACAGAGGCCGAATGGGAATATGCCTGCCGGGCGGGAAGCACCACCGCTTTTCCCAACGGCGGTATTACCAAACTTCAATGTGACCGTGATGATAACTTGGATTCCATCGGCTGGTATTGTGGTAACTCGAATAATATGATTCAGCCGGTAGCTCGGAAAAAGCCCAATGTCTGGGGGCTCTATGACATGCACGGTAATGTCCAAGAGTGGTGCCAGGACTGGTTTGGGGGTTATCCGGACGATGAAGTGGTCAATCCGAAAGGGTCCAAGAAGGGCTCCTACCGGGTCATGAGAGGCGGCGTCTGGTACAGCCCGGCGCGCGATTGTCGCAGCGCCAGTCGTTTCGGGAGTCCACCACACTACAGGTTCCAACATATCGGCTTCAGGCTTTGTATGACGCCATGAATAAGAGCATGAATCCAATCAACAAGGGGGTGAGTCGGTTTTATAAGAAGATTGTCTGATATCGGTTGAAACATTAATAACAACAAGGAAAATGGAGGAAAAAAATGAAAAAGGTTAAAGTATTTACGGTTCTTGTTTCATTGGCCATTTTTTTCGGTTTTTTGGGAATCGCTTCAGCGGGAACCCTTGACGAAATTGCACAAAGAGGAGAAATCCGTATCGCCTGTCAGACCCAGGGTGCGCCGTTCAGTTTTGTGGATAGAAATGGCAAGCGGACCGGCAGTTCTGTGGAACTTTGTAATATGATTGCCAAGGAGATGGGAGTGAAAGTCAAGTTCCTTAATTACGACTGGGACGGTCTCATTCCTGCCCTGCTCTCCAAGAAGGCCGACATGCTGGCGGCCGATATGACCCCGACCCTGAAACGGGCCATGAAAATCAATTTTACCGAACCCTTATATGTACACCGGCAGTGTGGTGTTCGTGAAGCAGGACAGCCCGATCAAGACGCTGGAAGACATAAAAGCCGGGACCAAGATGGCCGTTCTTTTGGGCTCAACCGGTGAAAGCGATGCAAAAAAGGTCTTTCCGGATGCTAAATACAAGACCTACAAGGGCGGTGGCCCGCTTTTGATCAATGCAGTCCTTGCCGGGCACGTCGAGGCCGGGGTGAACGACGGCTCGGCTGTAACCAGCCAGCTATCCAACTTTCCGCCCAATAGCGTCCGGATCCTGGAAGGACAGTTGTCCCGGTCACCCGCTGGCCTTTGCCGTGCGCTATGATTCCCCGGATCTGCGGAAACTTGGCTCAACCTATTCTTCCTGCACATCACTCTGGACGGTCGGTTGGAAGAAAATTTGAATTACTGGGTAAATTCTCTGGATTGGAAGAAGGACCATTAAACAATTTTTTACTTCGCGGGCGGATTCAATTTTGTCCGGTATGAGCCGGCTGCTCCGGCTCATACCTCGCTGAATCGAACCCCTGCCAAGAATCACTAGGGTATAAGATATGCTTGAAGCCTTCAATTTTAGGGTCATTTTGGAATATATGCCGCTCTATATGCAGTGCTTCCTGGCCACCCTTTGGCTGTCTGGTTTGTCACTGTTTGGCGCGATTGTGGTGGGGATCATCTCCTGTGCCATGCGACTGAGTCAATCACGAATCCTGCGCGGCGTTGCCGGGGCTTATATCGAAAGCATCCGTTCCACGCCTTTGCTGGTGCAGCTCTATTTCTTCTATTTCGGTCTGCCGACTTTGGGCATCATGCTTCCCGAATGGGTTACCGGCGTTATCGCCCTGACATTGAATAGCGGGGCCTATTATGCCGAGATCATTCGGTCGGGTATTCAGGCCATTGACTCCGGCCAGATCGAAGCCGGAATTGCCTCCGGCTTGAGCTATTTTCAGCGCATGCGCTATATCATTCTACCACAGGCGCTTGGCAACACGATCCGGCCCATGCTAGGACAAGCCATCATATTGGTAAAAGATTCGTCGCTGCTCTCATTGATTTCGATTGTGGAGTTGACACGGGCCGGCCAGTTGCTAACATCGGAACGATTCATGCCTGCCGAAGGGTTCCTGACCACAGCGGCTTTTTATCTGATTCTCTATTATATGCTCAAGGTTTTCTCGGGTTGGTCTGAAAAACGACTGATCTTCCGGGAAGCGCATTGAGACACGAGGGATAAACTATGTGGGGTTTTTATTTTAACGAACTGATGCGCAGTCTGCCCTTTTTCCTTAAGGGTCTCTGGATGACCGTCGCAGTTGCCGGTTTGAGCCTGATCTTCGGGACTATAATCGGATTCTTTGGGGGCATCATGCGGGCCGGCCGCAACAAGCCTGCCCGCATCATCGTGGGCGCGTGGGTGGATCTCATCCGTGGCACACCTTTTCTGGTGCAGATTTTTATCATCTTTTTTATTCTGCCCGGTATCGGCATAGAACTGGAAGCCTTCCCGGCAGCGGTTATCGCACTGACCAATTTAACGGCCAGTTTCATCACTGAGATCGTCGCCAGCGGTATCATCGCCGTGCCCAAAGGCCAGCGAGAAGCCGCCACCGCATCCGGGCTCTCTCATTACCAGCAGCTTCGATTTATTGTTTTGCCCCAGGCCATGCGTAGCATTATGCCACCCCTGGTGGGACAGTATGTTCTTTTGGTCAAAGATTCATCCGTAGTCTCGGCCATTGGCGTGGTCGATGTCACCAGAGTCGGCTGGCTGACCGTGCAGCGCATCCCGGAAGGTCTGATGGTTTTCGGCCTTGTGGGGCTTTTATATTTCGCCATCTGTTATCCGTTAATCAATCTGTCGGGTTTCCTGGAAAGGCGGATGACGGTCGCATCTACCAGGCTCTAACGTGGGACAGACATTGTCGTTGTAGAAAAGGGCGTAAACCAAAAGGGGAAAAGGTTCATGATTTCTTTTAAGAATGTAAACAAATGGTACGGAGAACTTCACGTTTTGAACAGCATCGATCTGGAGGTTGCTCACGGGGAGGTGGTGGTGGTCTGCGGTCCGAGCGGATCGGGTAAAAGCACCCTGATTCGCTGTATCAACCGCCTGGAGCCAATTCAGCAAGGCGAGCTCATCGTCGACGGCATGAAGGTCCATGACAAGAAGAGTAATATGACCAAGATTCGAGCGGAGATCGGGTTCGTCTTTCAATCCTTCAAC
The DNA here is from genome assembly GCA_963821065.1 of uncultured delta proteobacterium. Classification (GTDB taxonomy): domain Bacteria; phylum Desulfobacterota; class Desulfobacteria; order Desulfobacterales; family JAFDCJ01; genus JAFDCJ01. The sequence goes on from CAWGCM010000034.1 coordinate 68,274, forward strand.
CTCTATCCGCACATGACGGCTCTGGAGAACGTGACCATTGCACCCATCAAGGTCAGGAAAATCAATAAAGAAGAAGCAGAAAAACTCGGCAAGGAGACGCTCATCAGGGTGGGATTGGGAGATAGAATCAATCACTACCCGGCCCAGCTTTCAGGAGGTCAACAGCAGCGGGTGGCCATCGCCAGAGGTTTGGGCATGCGACCCAAGATCATGCTCTTTGACGAACCCACGTCGGCCCTTGATCCGGAGATGATCAATGAAGTGCTCGACGTCATGCGAGATCTGGCCAAGGAAGGAATGACCATGATGGTGGTCACCCACGAGATGGGGTTCGCCAGGGAGGTGGCTAGCCGAGTTGTCTTCATGGATGAGGGAAAGATCATCGAAGTGGCACCTCCCAATGATTTTTTTACCAATCCCCAAACCGATCGGGGCAAGTATTTCCTGCAATCGATTCTTACCCACTGAAAAAAATCAGGAGAAGAACAACATGAACATCGCTGTATTGGGTTCCGGAAACGGAGGCTGTGCCGTTGCATTCGACTGTGCGGCCCACGGCCATCAAGTCAGTCTATTTGATTTTGAACAATTCCCGGAGAGTATTAAGGCTGTCCAAAACAACGGAGGCATCCACTGCGGGGGCATACTTGAAGGATTTCAGCCGGTGGCTTCTGCCGGACACGAGATTGAAAAAGCGTTGGATGGAGCTGATATCATATATGCCGTTGGTCCGGCTTACAGCACCAGACCCTTTGCCGAAGCCTGTAAGCCATACCTCAAGCAAGGGCAAATCGTGATCGTGTGCCCAAGTTCCTGCGGTGGCAGTGTTGAATTTAAAAACGGCGCGGGTCTGAATCTTCGGGATGGGGACATTGTCGTTGCAGAGACTTCGACGCTGCCGTATGCCGTTCGACTGCTTGAACCTGGTAAAATCAGGATTTTTAACAAGCTCAAAGGCGGGTTGTTCCTGGCTGCGGTTCCGGCCCAAAATACCGATTATGTGTTGGAGCAGGTGCGCGATGTCTATCCGACGATGAGCACGGCCAAGAGTATACTCCAGACCAGCTTACAGAACGGCAACCCGGTCATCCATCCCGCGATTACGCTCATGAATGTCGCGCTAATCGAACGCACCATGGGTGATTTCGATTTTTACCACGAGGGCGTCACTCCTGCGGTTGGCAGGCTGATCGAAGCAGTTGATAGAGAACGGATCGCCATTGGAAAAAAATTGGGCGTGGACGTCATTCCCGACCCGCAATTAGGCGTCATCCAGGGCTATATGACAGAAGCCACGTATGACAACGGATTTATCACCGCACCGGGATTCGAGGGGGTCAAAGCCCAGAGTACTCTGGATTACCGGTATTTCAATGAAGATGTGGGCTATGGCCTGGTGTTCCTCCAGAAACTTGGGGAACAGGTCGGGGTAGCGACACCGGTTATGTCGGCTGTGATCACACTGGTTTCTCTGCTGATGAATCGAGATTATTTGGGTGAAGCCAAGCGCACAATGGAAACTTTAGGACTTTCAAAGCACACTGCGAAAGAATTGGAGAAACTGTTGGCGTAAAAAAATATGCAGATGTAGCTCAATAAATTTGGTTCTCACATAAAGATGCATAAAAAAATGCACATTTTAAACGGGATAAGCAATTTTGGAGTTCAAAACCAATGAAAGTGATAGTTTTAGGCGGCTGCGGCATTCAAGGAAGAGCCGCGCTATACGATTTATCAAGAAATAATGATGTCGGCCGAATAACGTGTGCGGATATTCAGCCTGAACTTTTTCGTTCATTCGATTATATCGACTCAACAAAAATTCGGGTGACTCGGATAGATGCAAATGATCGCGATATGTTGGCCTCAATCATGGGTGAAGAACATGATATTGTCATTGACTTTTTACCACCCGCCTTTACTCGGGGCGTTGCCGAATCAGCGATAGAAAGTGGTGTGAACCTGGTTAATACAAACTATGCCTATGATATTCTTGATCTCGACCAAGAAGCAAAAGAAAGGGGAATCTCCATCATCCCGGAATGCGGCCTCGATCCAGGAATCGACCTTGTCATCTACCAGCATGGCTTGATGCATTTCGACGAGGTGTACAAAATCAATTCCTATTGTGGCGGGATTCCGGAAAAAGCAGCCTGTGATAATCCCATTAATTACAAGGTCAGTTGGAATTTGGATGCGGTTTTTGAAAGCCAGAACAGAGATGCGACCCTGGTAAAGGACCGCAAGACCATACATATCCCAGCTGACAATCAGCAGGACAACGAATTTATTCATCAAATCGAATTTCCGGGCCTTGGCAGGTTGGAAGCCATTCCCAATGGGGATGCAGCCTATTTTTGTGGATTGCTGAATATTAAAGATAAACTTGTCGAAACCGGAAGGTATACGCTTCGATGGCCTGGCTGGTGTGACTTTTGGAAACCGATGAAACAGCTTGGCTTTTTGAGTGACAAACCGGTAAAGGGTCTGCCCTGTGAGTTAACGCCAAACGAGTTTATGGCCAAACTGCTGGCGCCTCGGCTGCAATACAAAAGGGATGAAAAAGATTTAGCGGTGATGTTGAATGAGTTTGAAGGCCTAAAAGACGGCAAGCGGATATTAATGACTTGTTCTCTATCAATTGAAAGAGATCTGAATACAGGCTTGATGGCCATGAGTATGGGTGTGGCCTATCCAGCCTGTATTGTCGCAGAGATGATTGTGAAAGGTATAATAGAGAAAAAGGGAGTTCTTTCACCGGCCCAAGACATCCCTCCTGATCTTTTCATGGCCGAACTGAAAAAAAGAGGCATAATGGTTAAGATATCAAACGATTTCATTCAACCGTAAAGGAGGCGCTTATGGCAGAATTTAAGAATATTCTCTACCCAATTGCACTGACTGATATTTCACCCAAGGTGGCTTCAAATGTAGTAACTATGGCCAAACAACTCGATGCCCAGGTCCACCTGCTGCACGTTTTACGTCGTTTTGACTGGTTCGTAGACACTTATGTGCAGGATTCGCCGAAACCCGACTTTAAGCGCATTGCAAGTGATTTTGAAGACAAGTTACTGCTGCAAGCACAGCAAAAGCTCGAAGCGTTTAAACAAAAGCATTTAAAGGACATTCGGATTGCGAACGCAATCGTAGTTACCGGGACCCATTACAGACAAATTATAGACTATGCAAAATCCGAGGGGATTGATCTTATTATCATGGGTACCGGAACAAGACGGCAAAGAATGATGTTCGGCTCAGTCGCTGATAAAGTTTCCAGACTGGCCAAAGTCCCCGTCATGTTAATCAAAAGCAGCTGAAGCGAATGAAATTTCACGAAGACCAGGAAATAAAGGAGGAAAACCATGGCAACCAAACGTGAAAAGCGGGACCCTTATCTCTGGGAAGCATTGATTTCGATCCTGGGACTGGTTTTTTTTATCAGTCTGGCGATCTTGCGCTATGAATCAGATGCCCAGGTTCCAATTCTGCTCGGTGTGCTCATAGCAGCGATAATCGGAATGCGGGCCGGATACAGCTGGAAAGAGATTGAAACCGGCATGCTCAACGGCATCACCAATTCGCTTCAGGCCATTGTGATTTTACTTATTATCGGAATTCTCATTGGCGTTTGGATCTTAAGCGGCGTAGTGCCCACGATGCTCTACTACGGCCTAAAAATCCTGCACCCAAAGATATTCCTGCCGGCTGCTTTACTGATATGTTCGATCAGCTCTCTGGCTACTGGTTCCTCCTGGGGCACTTCAGGAACCATCGGCATTGCTTTGATCGGTATCGGCGGGGGGCTGGGATTTCCGCTGCCGCTCGTGGCTGGCGCGGTTCTTTCCGGCGCCTATTTTGGAGATAAAATGTCACCGCTGTCCGACACGACCAACATGGCACCGGCCATGGTGGGCACCGACCTATACACGCACATAAAGCACATGAGCTATACGACCGGTGTCAGTTATGTCATTACGCTGGTTATCGAGTTTGTGCTGGGCTTTTTTTACGGTGGCGGGGAGACGAACTTAGAAAGCGTCAATCAAATCCTGGCAGGCATCGACGCGCAATTCAGCGTCAATCCACTATTGCTGCTCCCACCGGTTATTATCATGGTGCTGGCGTTCCGAAAAATTCCGGCTGTCCCGGGCATTGTGATCGGGATTTTGGCAGCCGGTGTTTTGGGGGTAATTTTCCAGAGAAACACCTTCGGTAGTCTGTTGTCGGCCGCTTATGGTGGCTACACCAGCAGCAGCGGTGTAGAAGCAGTCGACAACCTGTTGACCAAAGGCGGTTTTGAATCCATGATGTACACCATATCACTGGTGATCTGCGCCATGATGTTCGGCGGCATTATGGAAAAGACCAACCAGCTGCGAGTCGTCGTGAGCGTCATATTAAAAAAGGCTCAATCTACCGGATCTTTGATTACCGCCACCATCTTGACCGCCATCGGTTCCAACCTGATCCTTTGCGATCAGTATATGTCCATCGTAATGACCGGCAAGATGTACGCCCAATCGTATAAGGACAAAGGGCTGCATCCCAAAAACCTGTCACGGGCAATCGAGGACAGTGCGACGGTGACCGCCAATCTAGTGCCGTGGAACTCTGGCGGCGCATACCAGGCAGCCACTTTGGGTGTGCCCACCATTGCTTATTTGCCGTTTAACTTTTTTTGTTGGATCACACCGATAGTTTCGATGCTCTTCGGCTGGTTCAATATTACCATTGATCCCTTGGATGAGGAGGTCGAAACGCCCGACCTTGCGCTCGAACAAAGTTCCGCTTAACAGCAAGGTGCGTCATCGCTTATAGCGTCAGAAACATAACAATAAGGGAGATACGGATATGTTTAAGACTATCTATAAAATAATCATTGCCTTCATGCTGTCCTGGCTATGGCTGGGGCAAGGGGGTGTGCCGGCGCTGGCCGCAGACGTGGAATTTTCAAAAGGCTCGACTTTAGAAGGGATTTTAGCGCGTGGTGAACTGCGCATCGGTTTGGAAGTGGGATATATGCCTTTTGAGATGATCGATAAACGCAGCGGGCTGCGTCAAAAGGAGATCCGCCACGGAGGACTTCGGCGCAAGGGTCGTCAACTGAGCTTGATGGGTTTCGATATTGACATGGGGATTGAGATGGCCAAGGCTTTGGGGGTCAAACCGGTATTTGTCGATACCCTATGGCCCGGGATTATCCCTGCTCTCAATCTGGGTCGTTTTGACATCATTTATGGTGGGATGTCCGTTACGGAGGAGCGTAAGAAGCTAGTGGATTTTGCCAACCCCTTCATGACCGTAGGTCAGACAGTTCTGCTCAATGCCAAGCATACGGATACGGTTCAATCTTATGAAGACTTGAATGATCCCAAATTCATTGTGGTATCCAAACCCGGCACAACCGGTGAGGAGGCCGTGCAGCGCCTGATTCCCAAGGCTACCTATGAATCCGCCGATACTGAAATTGAGGGTGCCATGCGGGTGTTAAAAGGCACAGCGGACGCTTTTGTCTATGATTTTCCGTTTAACGCCGTGTTTAGCGCCATGAATCCGTCTGATCAGCTGGTTTTCCTGGATAACCCCTTTACCAAAGAGCCCATTGCTTGGGCGATACGTAAAAACGATCCGGATTTCTTGAAATTTTTGAATGCTTTTTTATTTCGGATGAAAGCCGATGGTCGATTCGATCGTTTATATCACAAATGGTTTCGCAGCATGGATTGGTATAAATTTGCGCGATAGGTTCAATTGCGAGATTACGCAGGTCAATATGAAAACAAAAGAGCTTATTAGCCTTGAAGACCGATTTGGAGCAAAAAACTACAACCCGCTGGATGTAGTACTCTGTAAGGGGGAAGGGATCTGGGTCTGGGATGTGGAAGGGAAGAAATACATGGATTGTCTGTCGGCCTACTCAGCAGTTAACCAAGGGCATTGTCATCCAAAAATTCACCAGGTTCTTGTAGAACAATCAAAAAAATTGACTCTAACATCCCGAGCGTTCAGGAATGACCAACTTGCTATCTTTTATAAAGACTTGTGTGATTTAACACAATCGCATAAAGTTCTTCTGATGAACAGTGGCGCAGAAGCGGTTGAGTCCGCCATTAAAACCGTTCGTAAATGGGGCTACGAAACCAAAGGTATCCCTTTAGATAAGGCTGAGATTATTGTCTGTGATAATAATTTCCATGGTCGAACTCTTACAATCATCAGTTTTAGCTCTGATGAAAATTCCCGTCAACATTTCGGGCCTTTTACTCCTGGATTTAAATCCATCCCGTTTGGAGATGCAGACGCCCTTGAAAATGCAATTACCGAAAAGACTGCAGCCTTTATGGTAGAGCCAATACAGGGAGAAGCAGGTGTTATCATACCACCTGATGGCTATTTAAAAAAAGTAAGGGAAATATGCACAAAAAATAACGTGGTGCTTATATTGGATGAAATTCAAACAGGTCTAGGAAGAACTGGCAAGTTATTAGCAGAGGAGCATGAAGGAATCCAGTCTGATTTAACATTGATAGGCAAAGCGCTTTCAGGAGGATTCTACCCTGTGTCTGCCGTTCTTTCGACTGAAGCAGTTTTAGGCGTTTTGAACCCAGGGCAGCACGGAAGTACCTTTGGTGGGAATCCTTTGGCTTGCGCCATTGCGAGAAAAGCGTTGCAGGTTCTAATGGAAGAAGAGATGATTGAAAATTCAGCCCGGATGGGCGAATACTTTCTTTCCGAGTTAAAAAAGATCAATTCCCCAGTAATTAAAGAGATCCGTGGTAAGGGTCTTATGATCGCAATTGAACTAAAAAAGGAATCGCAGATTACGGCCAGACAAATATGTGAAAGGTTATTGGAGAAAGGGATTTTATGCAAAGACACTCATTCATATACAATTCGCTTTGCACCGCCTTTAATCATTAAAAAAGATGAAGTCGATTTTGTTGTCAATAAAATTATGGAAGCCTTATCGGATTAAAAACTAATAATTTGACTAGACGCAGTTCAAGTCTAATGACCCGATTTATCATCGGGTCCTTTTATTTTCCGCCGTCCCATCGATTCTATTCCCCTGGCCTTGAGGTGTGCTGTGGCCGGGTGATCGATTTCAAAAAAGTTCACCCCGGAGAACTCCGGCGCCAACCGCCACCCCAGCGTGTCATAACCGGCGCCCAAGATAAGGATCTGGGTAGCTCCGTCATCTATGCCGTCTCCAACCTGGCGTTCACAAAACGCCTTTCTGTGTGCAAAGGCCTCAAACTGACCCGGCAGCATCCAGTCAAAAGCTTTGTAAATGGCAACCAATATTTTTCGACATTTCCTTTTTTATTTGATGGGATCAACCGTATTCGGAATGCGATGCTGAGACCGGCTCAGCCAGATCTGATCAATCCGGTGCGGTGTCTGACGCGGTTGAATGCGGATCGTGTGATCTCCGGTGTGCTTCAATAAAACGGCAACCGGATCTTCGGTATCACCTGCCCACCCATAGACACCTGCCGGGTGAACATCCAGCCAATTTCCCATCCGGGCACTGCGGGTTTGGGTTCCGATCTGGTCGTCCACCTGGACCCAGACTGAATCCGTATAGCCGTTGTTTACGTCGGTTTTGCCTCTTAGCCAGACAATGTACCGCCCCGTCGGCGCCGAAAAGCGCATTTCAACATAAACTTCGGGTTGCGACTGGGCGTGCTGACTTGCTCCTGAGAAAAATTCGATTGCTTTGCCGTTTGAAGCCGCGTCATCGTTGACCACACGAACACCGGCAGACGATTTGGCTGTGATCGATTCGGCACTTAGCAGGATGTCCTTTTCAGAATCGTACATTAAAGGCATCGCACTGCTGCTTGCGCCTTGATTACTGGCCGCAAAAACGATCAATCCAACATAAAGGACAGGCAGAACAATCAGAACCGACCTTTTGCGAAAGACATCAACAAAAGGGCGGGTTGTCTTCATCCCGAATAAAAAGCGGAGAACCTCAAATTTCCGAATGAAAAGCATGTACAGCGTTATGATGACGATGAAGGAGCTGATAAACACGATCACCCACTTTGCGGCATCGTTTATGGCCCAGGTCATCACAAAATAACCGATACACAGCAGGACGGTCTGGTGCAGGATATAAAAAGGCATCACGCCTTCGTTGGCAGATCGCAGCAAAGGACGATCAAAAGCCAGATATTTCATACTGAACCCGAGGATGGCAAATAACCAGCTCCAGGCACTGATAAATGAAAGTAGGGTATATATCCAATCCGTGATCCCGGCCGGAAAAACCAGACGTGACGGGCTGAACAACTGGTACAGGTATGCAGTTGATAACCCCACGCCCAGCAATAGCGATCCCCACCGCTGATTCAAAATCTGCTGCTGGAGCCGGTTACTGGACACAATTATAAATCCTGCTATCAAAAACCAGATATAATACAGAAATCCCCAGCCACCGCTGCCGGCGTCCAGAACTGCTTTTGGAATCAAAGCCTTCATTATCAACAGCGGAAGCGGGAACCCCAGATACATCAATCCCGGGATGGCAAAAAACGACGTGACCCGATTCAGGATCTCCCGACCCCTTCCGTTTAACCATACAAACAGGCGGTAGCAGATCAGGCTGTAAAGAAATAAAAATAGCAGATACCAGAGGTGCATCCCATGAAATGCGAAATTTCCCGGCATGTTAATCGCCAAATAAACGCCGTTAAAATACTCGGGCAAAAATGAAAAGAATGATCCAGAGAATTGGCCGTGCGACGATTTCTCCAGATAGATTTGCAGGGCCGCGTGGGTGACCGAGCCGATGATGAGCGGAATCATCAGTCTCAAAAACTTATCAACATAGAATTTTCGCCAACCGGCGGATTTGCCGATGGCATAAAACAGGCTCGCACCGGAGATGATGAAAAAAAGCGGCATCATCCACCGGGTGGCAAAGACGTTCCATAGCTCAACCCAGACATAGGTGTCGATATTCTTCACATGCCAATCGCCCAAATTAAAAAATCGGGTGCTGTGATACAGAAAAACGACCAGGATGGCCAATACGCGCAGCCAGTCGAGTTCATACCTTCTATTTGAGATAGTTGTACTCATCTGAATCCTTATCGATAAATATTTTCATGAACTAACGCAAATACTTATATCAAAAGGTTTTCAGTGCTGTCAAAAGCTAAAAGATATATAACCAGATCTCTCCTCCACCAAGCATGCAAAGGTGAACTCCAAAAAGATGTCTTTAAACGCAAAGGTATCTTTATAAATATAACTTTTCTTCTTTGACTTTGCCCAATTCATGCATATACTTGTAATACAAGTTAAGTGTCACACCAACTTCGACACCTATAAAATAAACCATGGGATGGCTTTCAGCCTCCAAAGGTTATAATTTACAAAAGGGGGTTTGGTACGTGGCACTTAACAGGTTTCTCGGGTGTGCGTGTATCTTTTTCTATGGGCTTTAACGTCACCCTTGATCCCACCCATTTTTTGACTCCCATCTTAATATGGACCTCCTGTGAAGAGGCTGCTTAAAAAACCTTAACAATGCTCCCAAATATGAAGGGATGTTCTGGCAGGAGGTGGCGACCCTCCATTTCTCTATTGGATACCACCCGGACCATCTTACCGCATTTTTTAAACTTAACCAATTGGAGGCGTTCAGCCAGACTGAGTTAACTCAATTTACCTCATTATATAGGAGGCGGCATCTTTCGTACTCCCCCGGCTTTGTTCATTTTAGTTTAAAAAGGCAATATTCTCATGGCAGGAAAATCGACTTACAACGAATTGGAACGAAAAAATAGACAACTTGAAAAAGAAGTTTTGGAATACATTCGCAAAGCAAGAGAAATTAGCAAGAAACGGAAAGTAACCGAACGCAGTCATATAAGGCGCACAAAAAGCCTGATGCATATTAATGAGGAACTAAACAGAGAGATTAAAGAACTCAAACGATCTGATGCAAAAGAACTGGGCCTAGTTCATAACAGACTCAGTGAGCGAATAAAAGAGTTAAACTGTCTCTATGATATCTCAAGTTTTAGGGATGATACTGATTTTTCATTGGACGCCATCCTCCAAGCAGTCGTTGATTTCATTCCCCCTGCAATTCAATTCCCTGAAATTACTTGTGCTCGACTTATTTTTGGGGGTTATGAGGTTGCGACAAAAAATTTTAAAGACACGAGATGGAAGCTATCATGCGAAATCACCGTAAGCAATAAATGGCTTGGCACGCTGGAAGTGTGTTATCTGGAAGAAAAACCAGAGCTTGATGAGGGACCCTTTCTTAAGGAAGCAAAAACTCTAATAAACGCTGTTGCTGAAAATATAGCAAAGATTATCGAGCGTGAGGAGGCTGAAACCGATATAAGAAAGCACCAGGACCATATTGAAGCGCTAATTAAAAAATCAGCAACAAAAACAATTTTGGGAAAAACTAACTAAGGAATAGTTATATATGTTGAATTTCGATGATTAGAAGCTACGGCCTCCCTAACCTAAGCGTCTAAAAAACCTTCGCCATATAGACGTGCTATCAAATATGATTATCAACTTCTTAAATCTATGCTGCTTGCGTTAAGCTACTTCATGCATACAATTAAGCAAATCGCTGACGACAACGGTTGCTATGCCGGAATTAATGTCGGACATGGCATAGGGAATGACCAACTCGTTGTTATGAATTAGCGCACCGCAGGAATAAACAACATTGGGAACATATCCCTCGCGCTCTTTCTCATGCGGGGCAAGCAACGGCTCATTCAGGCGGGCGATGATTTTTGAAGGCTTTTCAAGATCAAGCAGCACGGCGCCGATGCAATACTTGCGCATAGGCCCGACGCCATGGGTGAGCACAAGCCAGCCTTCATTGGTCTCGAGGGGGGAACCGCAGTTGCCGATCTGCATGAATTCCCAAGGATATTCAGGCTCCTGGATGATCTGGGACTTCTGCCAGAAATGGATATTGTCTGAGAACATGATATGATTGTTTTCACCGTCCTGGCGCGAGAGCATGGCATAGCGGCCGCCAATTTTGCGCGGGAAAAGCGCCATGCCTTTGTTTTGTATGGCTTTACCGTTGAGCGTTAAAATGTTGAATCTGATGAAATCCTTTGTTTCAATCAACTGCGGTAAAATCGTAATGCCGTTATAGGCGGTATAGGTCGCGAAATAGATGATCTCACCGTTGTCATTGAAAAATTGAACGAAACGGGCATCTTCAATGCCTCTGCTTTCGTTTTTCGAAACGGGAAAGATCACCCGTTCGGATATGTGATGATCGGCGTGAAAACTCACTTCATAATTGGAATCCGCAAGCCAGCGCATGATCTTGAAGGTTTTGTTTTGGATTGTTTCAGAAAATTGCGGTTTTGCGTGAAGTATTCCAATTTTTTTTGCTAATTCTTTATAAGTAAATTCTTCCGGCAGCTGGTTAAGAATATAAACGGTTATCTCATGGCTGGCCCCCATCTCGTTAAGCTTCCGCTGGAAAATATTGCATTTGTAAACCGGGTCCGGGTCTAATTGAAGATCCGGCGTTTCCACAAAATCACTGATCGGGTCGAAATGGAACGAATTGTGCCCGTCAAGGACGCCGCTGCGAAAGACAATTGACGAAACATGGCCGTCGCCGGTTGCCCGTAAACTCATAACAAAGCGCAAGCTGCCTTTGTTCAGATGGCTTTGATCAGGATGGGGGACGATGGAAGGGTTGAAAAGGGCGGCTGATTCAATGGCGTACTCTTTTGTGAAGTAAGCGCCGATGAGAGCCCTTTTAGCATCGCTAAGGATTGCATCCCGGGGAAGATAACCTTTCACTTCATTTAGATGCCGCTCAAAAATATGTTCGATGTCTTCGTGTCGTCCGGAAAAATCAGTCATTATTTGCGCAATTAACTTTTTGGCCGCCGTGTCCGGCAAGCTCATTATCCGCTGAATTATTTTAGGGATGCGATACTTATCATCGGGAATATGAAGACAGGTGATTACCCGTGAAGTATCCCCTACGATCTTAATTGCTTTTCTATCAACTTTCAGCTTTTGACGCTTTTTAGGTTTCATATGATTGTGTCCTTTTCAGCGGAGGCCGGGAAACCGAGAGGCAGAGCGCTACCAATTCATCAATGACGGCCGTGCCGGCGCACATGACCGTATCCGCGCCGCCCCAGTATATTTTTACCGTACCGTCGTCTTCCGGAACAGCGCCGCAGGAAAAGACAACATTGGGCACATAGCCAACTAGCTCCCAGGGATCCTCAGGCTGCAATATCCACTGATCGGAAACGCCGATGATGGTGGCCGGATCATCGAGGTCATGCAGGGCGGCGCCGAGTCGATACACGCTTCCGGACATGGTCTTAAAAACGCCATGGTAAATATGAAGCCAGCCTTTGTCGGTTTTAAATGGCGGTGCGCCGGGCCCGATTTTCATTTCGTCCCAATGATAGGCCACCGGCTTCATAATTACCCGTGAATCGCCCCAGTGCACGAGGTCGGGAGAATAGGAAATCCAGATCGACCAGGGCGAAATTTCGGAATGTGGCCGGTCCAAGCGCACATACCGATCGCCGAACTTTTCAGGGAAAATGACCACGTTGCGCAGGTCGGCCTGGGTGATCAGGGCAATGCGTTCCACTTTTTCAAAATCCCTGGTGCGCGCCAGGGCAATCCGCACGCCGTGACGGGAATAGGCGCTATAGGTCAGCAGGTAATCGTTTTCTACCCGGGAAATCCTCATGTCTTCAACTCCGAATGCTTCATATTCGGCAAAAACATTGTCGGTTGAAGGTATCAGAAAGGGTTTGGGGTGAACCGTAAAAGACAAGCCATCCTCGCTGTCGGCTCTGCCGATGATGGAGCGCCCGTTTAGCAGATGCGACCTGAAAAGCATAATGTAACGATCGTTGTGTTTGACGATGCCCGCATTGTGAACGGTAGCTACTGGATAGGGCACATCCTTTCTTGTCAGGATGGGGTTTTTTTTAAACCGTGTTATTATTGGATGATGAGTTTTCATAATGGCCTGTCCTATAAAATCATTTCATAGACTTGGATGTATTCATTGATCATGCGGTCGACTGTGAAATGCCGTTCAACATGCTGACGACAGTATGCGCGGTCAATCTCTTTGATACGTGCAACCGTCTCAATGGCCTCGTCCACGTTGTTGACCAAAAATCCAGTTTTGCCGTTTTCGATCAGTTCAGGCATGCTGCCTCTTTCAAAGGCGATCACGGGCGTACCGCAGGCCATGGATTCGATAACCGACAGACCGAAAGGCTCGTCAAACTGTATGGGGTGCAATAGCGCGCAGGCTTTGCCGAGCAACCGGTTGCGCTCAACCGGTCCAACGCTGCCGGCATAAATCACCCTGTCGTTATCTATGTGAGGTGCGACATATCGGTCATGGTAAGCCTGGTCCTGGATAATACCCGCCAATATCAGCCTTTTATTGCAGGCCCTGGCGATTTCTATAGCCTGTCGGGCACCTTTGTCTTGGTGAATGCGTCCGAAAAAAAGCAGGGTATCGTCCTGCTGGGACTGGAAATCAAATTGCTGGATATCAATGCCGTGATGGATTGTTTGGATATAGTCAAGCTCCGGCGATCGGTCGGCATCGCTGATGGAAACATAGAATACTTTGCTGTTGTATTTTTTGTAAACCGGCAGAATCCCGGGCGATGAAAAACCGTGAATGGTAGTCAGCACCGGTGTGGTGGTCAGGCCGTTATAGGATAGCGGCAGATAATCAAAGTGATTATGGATTATGTCATACCCATCAGCATTCTCAAAAAGTTCTGAAATGTGCAGACACTCCCAGACTTTTGGTATGAGTGAGCGGTCTTCTTCATAGCCCCGCGGGCAGATGGCACGCAGTGTTCCGCTGGTTTGCGAATCTGCGGTTGCAAACAAGGTTACATCTAGACCGCGTGCTACCAGCCCCTCGGTTAAAAGGGAGGCGACACTTTCCCAAGGCCCATAATGTCGCGGCGGTGTGCGCCAGGCAATTGGCGAGAGCATGGCAATATGCATGACGGATCCTTTTGTTAGTCAATTTTCTGCGACGACGGATGGTGTAAAATCTCGTCGGCATAAAGCTTTTGCAATGTCATCAGCGAGAGCAGCCAGGCAAGGGAGGATTCGGCGCCTTGATTCTGGTTGATGCCGTCCGCCATCAACCCATCTCGACAGCCGCCGGTCTTGGGGTCATAAAGCGGCATATTCAGGTCATTGTGTCCGAGAAACCAATTAAAGCACATGACCGCATTCTCAAACCATGTTTGGTCCCGGGTAATATTAAACGCTTCGACACAGGCTTCGACCATGGCGTTGGCTTCAATGGGCTGCTGGTCGAAACGGGCTCTGGGACCGCCTTGTTTATACCATCCGTTGCTGCCGATGGGTACAAAGTGACCGTCTTCGGTTTGGATGGTGACCAGCCACTTGAGGGATAGGAGCCCCATATCGATCATGTCCTTTCGGTGCATCCAACGGCCGGACAGCAGCAGGGCATTGGGCAATTTTCCGTTGGCATAGTTCAAAGCGTTTTCAAGCCAGGGCCAACCGTCTGTTGCATTGTTTTTAAACTGGTCGAAAAGTCTGCCCGCAAGAACTTCCCGGACCCTGCGCACATCACTGTCGCCGGAAAATTTATCCAGGTAGGCATTCACTCCCACCAGACAAAAAGCGATGGCGCGGGGCGAATGGAAATTCTCGACAGCTCGCAGGGCCTTTTTGAAAAGGGTGGTGCTCATTGCGAGATGCCCGGGATTCTGAAGAAAAGCCACCGCTTTGCCAATGCTCCAGATCGCCCTGCCATGCGCATCCTCGGAGCCGATTTCCTCCATCCACTGCCGTGAATAGGTCATGAAGTTGCGAAAGCGCCCATTTTTTTCATTGAAGGCATACAGAAGAAATCCGAGATAATGACCGCTGAGAAAATCAAGTCCCAGGCCGTTTGTTGGCAGATTTTTTTGACCCATGGCGGCAACCAATAGCGCTCTGGCATTATCATCGGTGCAGTAGCCATGGGTGCGATCGGGAATGGTATAGTTGGCATGTTGCAAGATCCCGGTATCATCGGTAAAGGCTTTCAGGTGATCGAGCTTGATCTCCGGCAGTTCGAAATTCGTGATGGCCTTGATGTTTTCAACATAGGAATGCCTGGGTCGGGGGTTCCGGGTCCTGTTCAGCTGAACCTCCCTGAAAACCTGGAGGTATTTTCGGGATACCTCTTTCCAGACTGCGTCACGGCTGAACATATAGGCTTTCTTACGCATGGCGTGCCGGTCGACATCGTTGTCCAGAAGGTCGATGATTTGTTCCGCCATGGCATCGGGATTGCGGAAGGGCACAATCCGGCCCCGGTCTTCGGCAAGCATCTCGGTGGCGTACCAGTACGGTGTTGAAATGACGGCTTTACCTGTGCCCATGGCATAGGCAAGGGTCCCGGAGGTAATCTGGGCTTCTTCAAGATAAGGGGTTACGTAAATATCGGCGATGCCCAGAAACTCACATAACTCTTTGAGTTCAACAAAACGATTTTGAAAAATGACATGCTCGCCGATATGGAGTTTGTGCACGAGCTGCTGCAGCATAATACGGTATGCATCTCCATGCGATTTCAAGATATGCGGATGTGTTGCACCCAGGATAATATAGACCACATCAGGGTGTTTCCTGATGACCGCCGGAAGCGCCTGCAATACATTTTCAATGCCCTTATTTGGAGACAGCAAGCCGAAGGTGAGCAGTACCTTTTTGCCTTCCACGCCGAACTTGTCTTTGTAAAAGCTGGGATCGATAAACGGCGTATCCGGAATGCCGTGATGGATGAAGATAATTTTATCTTCGGGCACGCCATAGATATCTTTTATGAAGTCAGCTGCCTTACGGCTCATCACGATCAGTTTGTCAGACAGATCGGATAGCTTATTCATGACAGCACGATATTCCGGTGCGGGGTCCTTCAAAACCGTGTGTAAAGTGGTTACCACCGGCATGCGCAAATCACCCAAAAGTTTCAGCAGGTGGCTGCCGGCTGAACCGCCGAAAAGACCGTATTCATGCTGCACGCAGACAATATCCGTCTGACTGATATTGAGAAATTGAGATGCGACACTATAATCGGACAGCTTGTTCTGGTTGATCTCAAAGCGCACTTTTTCTGGATATGGATATCCCTCAGGTTTGTCATTCATGGCAGCCGCCCAGCAATAGATATCGGGGGCTTCCGCCGATAAGCCTTCCACCAGATCCGTGGTAAAGGTTGCGATACCGCACTGGCGGGGCAGATAGTTTCCGATTACGGCAACCGAGTCGATTCCCCCATAATATTTAATAACAGATGTCATATCCGCTGCCTTTTTGCTTTATGCTTATCTTCCAATTGCCCAAATCGATTTCTTGTTGTCTTTTTTTTGCTTCCGTTTCTCCTTTGGTGTTTGCTTGCCTTTTTTCTGTTCTTCGCGTTTGCCTTTATCTTTTTTTCCCTTGTCGCCCATCTAATCTCCTTTTCTTATTTATTGTTAAAGGTAACCCACATATAGGTTACCTTTATCCGCCAACTCATTTTTCGATAAGAAGTTCAAGCCCATCGGCGCATGCTCGGCTTACAGAATAGTCAGCCTTTTCCTGCCCGGGCATTTTATCCCAGCCTTCTTTTTCAATGAATTCAGGTCTTTTCCATGTACTTAATTCCGCTAATTCTTTAAGTTTCTCCTCATGATTCGGTGCCTTCATAAATTGGGCAACGCAGATCGCCGCCTGACTCGCCAGGACCGCCTCTTCGGACATCTTTTGGGTCGTGGCAGCGGTTGTCCAGCCCCCCCACCCAAAACCGATGATCATTGCGACGACAGCCCCAATAATCAAACTCCAAACGCCATACTTAATTTTCCCTGCAGTTTCTGTTTTCATTGATAATACCTCTCTGAATTATATTGTGATATTTTTGCCTGTGATGACCCTGCGACGTGTGAGTTGGATGAGGTCATCGGCCCTAGCCGTTTTATTTGGATATGAAAGTTCTTTGCATTTTTTCCGGTTGTCACTTCATTTCCGCAAGCGATCCGAATGCAGCCCGACTTAAAGAATATATAGTTCGCATATTCGACGGTAGTGATAACCGTAGATTGATAAAGTTATTGCCACTGATATCTGTCTGGGCTTGCAGAAAAGGGTCCAGAGCATCAGGCGCCAGTAATGAAACCGCTCCTTGCCCAAAACCCCTAGCCGGAAAGCGGATCGAAAGAGTGAAAGGGACCGTTGGATATTTATGGGCTGGTTTATTTCGGGCGCCTTCAGGTCCTTCAGTAAGGTTCTGACCCGCCGGTAGTAGTTTTTAGGAGAATAAATCTGTTTCATAATCGATTGATACCCGTTCAAAAGCCTGTCCATGCCCATGCGGGGAATGATATTGGTTGTGCCATCAACATTATCTCCGGAAAAGGTGTTGACAACCCGACTTTCCCGTTGAAGCCGGTCAAAGAGACGGGTTCCCGGCGGGGCCTGGAGCAGTCCAACCATGGCGGTCACGATTCCGCTCTTCTGAATGAAATCGATCTGGCGCTGGAAAATAGAAGGGCTATCGCTGTCAAAGCCCACAATAAAGCCGCCCATCACCTGTAAGCCTGAACGGTGGATAATCTTGACACTTTCCAGGAGATCCCGGTTTTTGTTCTGGGTTTTATGACATTCGGTCAGGCTGACCTCATCGGGCGACTCGATGCCGATAAAAACGGAATCGAATCCGGCCGTTACCATCATGTCCAGGAGTTCAGGGTCATCGGCGAGATTGATGGAGGCTTCCGTGAAAAAAACACATCCCCTTTTATCTTGGCGCCATTTGATCAGGGCGGGAAGCAAATGTGTTTTAAGGTAGCCCTTATTTCCAATAAAATTGTCATCAACAAAAAAAATACTGCCGCGCCAGCCGGAAGCATAAATACGGTCCAGTTCCGAAATGATTTGCTGAGGTGTTTTTAAGCGCGACCGGTGACCGAATAAAGTCGTCACATTGCAGAAATCACAGTTGAACGGGCATCCCCTGGAAAACTGGATGCTCATGGACGCATATCGTTTCATTTTTATAAGATCCCACGAGGGAGTCGGGGTGGCGCCAAGATCACAGAAACGCGAAGCCCTGTATACCTTTTTTGGTTGTCCGCTGCGCAAGTCCGACAAAAAGGCCGGCAGTGTGAGTTCCGCTTCGTCGAGCACGAGATGATCCACCTGTTTGAATTCATCTGGTTCAGAAGTAAAAAGCGGCCCTCCGGCAACAACTTTTAAATTCGACGCGTCACAACGGGCGATGATTTGCCTGGCCGATTTGCGCTGAACTGCCATGCCGCCGATAAAGGCCATGTCCGCCCATTGAAGGTCTTTATCCGTAAGGCTATCCACATTTACGTCCACAAGGCGCTTGGGCCATTCCTCGGGTAAGAGGGTCGCGACGGTGAGCAGGCCAAGCGGCGGGAAGGCTGCTTTTTTCCCGATAAAACTTAAGGCGTAAGTAAAAGACCAGAAAGTATCCGGAAACTTTGGGTAAATCAGAAGAACGTTCATATCTTGTGACTCCTTGCTGCACCTATATGGAGGGAATTAGGTTTATTTATTCCGTGCGGCAATAACAGCCGCAATACCTTCCGAATTGGAAACCGTGTGGATTTGAATGTTCGGGGGTTCGCACAATAGACTCTTCGTTCCAAGCAAAACACCGAATTTGGCCGATCTTAGATGCTGCTCCAGATCTTCGCGGGTTTTCCATTCATCGATCAGGCTGAAAGCGTTCTCGTCTTCGAGATCCCGGAAGATGTGATGGCTCAGACAACCCTTTTCCTTGACCGTGGACTCAATCATTGAAAGAAGCGTTTGGATAACCTCTTTCTGCTTTTCGGGAAGTGCGTTCAATGCTATTTTGACAATGACCACGGAAGCCCTCCTTTCCACAATGAATAAATAGACCGTAAACAGTGCTCAAAGACCTTTGATGGCATCGGAATTAATCTGCATAATGAGTTCATCAGCCTCAGCCAGTATTTGCTCGATATTCTTGGATTCTAAGTTCTTTGGCATGATGTTTCCTTTCCCTATAACAGAACCTTACCTCCCGATACGAATTGTCGAAACGGTCTATAACTATAACAAACCCGAACCCATCTTAATTCAATATAAATTGGCGGTTTTTTATACCCGGGACCGTAGCCAATTAAATTCAAACGGCCCAGCTGTCTAAAATTGTATAATCAAGCTTCGTGCCAGATTGGAAAAGTTTAACGTTATTTACCGCAACATATTGATTTGTTGTTGAATATATATGTTTGAGCAACTGCCACTGGATAGAGGATAGAATGCAAAATAATGGTCATATATAACCACTGGTCATATATGACCATAATATTTAGGGTCCTTGACGTGGTGTGGGGTATTCTGTGTGAGGGGATAAGAATGGACGATATTGTTAATCAAGGCAAACTGCAAAAAATAAACTCTGCCTGCTTATGGCTGGTGGATACCCAGTTTTCGCATGCGGGCGCGCAGGGTGCTGCGGTCGAGTCCAAGGATTTCTGAGGCTCCGTTTTTGCCACTGACCTTCCAATGGGTCTGCTCAAGTACCCGGACAATATAGTCACGCTCAACCGCTTCCAGAGTTTTTTTGGCGGTCTTTAAATCTTTGGGCGGCTTTTTTAATTCATCCACCAGGTGCAGCTTGGGTCCCGAGGAGTTAATCACTGCCCGCTCAAGGACGTTTTCCAACTCCCTGACATTTCCGGGCCAGTGATAATCCTGTAAGGCATTCATTACGCTCACCGGGATGATTTCAATGGACTTCCCCAGTCTCCTGGAAATTTTATCCACGAAAAAATCCACCATAATGGCAATGTCTTCCATCCGTTCTCTCAGCGGGGGCACCGTAATCGGGAAAATATTTAGCCGATACCAGAGATCTTCCCGAAACCGGCCCTTATCGACTTCCTCTTCCAGGTTGCGATTGGTGGCGGCAATTACCCGTACATCAACTTTGATCGTATCGGAGCTGCCCAGCCGCTCGAACTCACCATCCTGGATCACCCTGAGCAGTTTGGGCTGCAGTTCCAAGGGCAGTTCCCCGATCTCATCCAGAAAAAGGGTGGCGCCGTTGGCAACTTCAAACCGCCCCAACTGCCTGGCATGGGCACCGGTGAAAGCGCCTTTCTGGTGGCCGAACAGCTCACTTTCAATGAGGTTTGAAGGCAGTGTCGCACAATTCACTTTCACTAAGGTCCGATCTTTGCGTGGGCTCAAGCCATGAATGGCCCGGGCCACCAGTTCCTTGCCGGTTCCGGTTTCACCGAGAACGAGAACGGTCGTATCACTGGAGGCGATTTGCTCAACCTTATAGAGCACATAATTGAGCCCGTCACTTTGGCCGATAATATTCTCATAGTTGTATTCTAATTTGATTTCTTCTTGTAGATACGCTCTTTCGACCTCAAGTTTTTCTTTTAACTCCTCTATTTCAGAAAGTGCAGCCTTAAGATTAAGCTCGCCCTGCTTGCGATCGGTGATGTCCTGAATCCACCCGGACATCCGAATAGCTTTTCCCGCGGTGTTCCAGATGGCTTGTCCACGTGCGAGGAACCACAGGTAATCGCCGGATTTTGTTCGCAGGCGGTATTCGACCTTGTATGCAACACGCCCCTGAAGGTGGCGTTCGATCGCGGCCCAGATGGCCTCGGCGTCCTCAGGATGCAGTCGGCTGCGGAAAGAATCTATCGTAGCGGCAAACTCCTCGGACGAGTACCCAAGGATTTCTCTGAAACGGTCGGAGTAAAAGACGGTGTCCGACAGGATGTCCCAGTCCCAGAGGCCGTCGGTGGAGCCTGCGAGGGCCAAAAGATAGCGCTCTTCACTGGTGCGCAATGAATCTTTAGCCCGGCCGTGTCGCGACCGCTGTATGACCAGCCAGACGATAAGCAAGGTCACGCTGACACAGAAAAAAGCAAAGACGATGATCTGCCATTGGTAAAGCGCCAAAATTGGCTCCTCAGGAACGGTTCGTTGTAATGATTTATTTAACTATCATAAAAGTTATAGAATTTCAAAATTTTGGTGAACCAGGTACGAATTGAAATGTTTTTAAAAGTTTGTTGTCGAGATTCGGGTCAATCGGGTAAAGTTACAATTAGGTATCACAAGGTTTTTAGAGGATGGTATGGTATGATTCGTAGCAGGGTTCTTGGTCTCAAAATTCATGCTTCTATTGTGTCGTTTACGATTCAGATTACACAATGACAAATATATTCTTTTTTTAGTATTTTTTTTTTCTTCCGCCTCCCGGGCGGCCTTATTAATCCTTTCCTGCTTTAGCCTCTCTTTTAGCGCTTCATATTTTTCTTTGTCATAAGTGCCCAGTTCCCTGGAATGCATGCGCCAGGTTTGCAGGCAGATGTTGGCGTCGTAATAATTTTCTTCGAGGATAAATTCTTCGTAACATTTCATCGAGTCTTCGATGGATTTTGCGTACAATTGCGTTTTAAATTCGTCGTATTGGGCCTGATCAAAGGTGCCGGCTTCGATGGCTGTGCTGCGCCATACATTCAGCCGGATGCGTCCACTATAGAAGGCATCTTTTTCCAAAGAATGCTTAAGCCGCCAAAAGGCATTGGCAGCTTCTATCTTTAACATTTTTTGCCGGGCTTTTTCTTCCTGGGTCAGTGACTGTTTATCCTCTGCGATCGCAAAAGGCACCAGAAAGGACTGCACTAAAAGCGCTGCTGTAATAATCAGAATCTTTTTGCTCATTTCAGGTATAAGTCTATAATAAAAAGGTCGCCAGGTCAAAATACAAAAATATACCTTCCAGCCGCATGTAACAGTACCTAACCTATGACCCTATTTGCTGCAGTTTTTTGATAAAAGAAATATCTGCCGGGGCAAAATCAAAATCGTCAAGCTCTGACGGATCAACCCATCGGTAGTCGGCATGAGCATTTAACGCAAACTGACCCTCTACCCAGGAGGTTTGATAGGCTAAAAGTTTGATCGTTCCGTGTCAACTAAGCCGGCGGCCCAGGCATTCGCAAACGATTTCCACCGGATGCTTGATCTCTTTATCACTGAACTGCTCCATCTGCATCCGGCAGGTTGGGCAATCCGTGACGCCAACGGATGCAGCGGAGTCGTTCAGTTTGGAAACCATATCCGCTCCGATTTGTTTGCTCAGATCATAGTGATCTGCGGTCAGCCCCCAACTGCCGGCCATCCCGCAGCAATGGCTTTTCAAGTCTTGAACAGCAACACCTTTTATTTGGGAAAGCAACGTGACGGAGCTGTTGGGATCGTTCTGGATTTTCAAATGACAGGGTGCGTGGTAGGAAACATTAAGATCGCAGGTTCCAAATTTAAGGCGGTCAAAATAGTTGTTCAGCAAGGTGCTGATGTGGATGGTCTTGTTTTTTACCCTGGAGGTGATTTTATTGTCCAGAATCGATTGCCATTCCTCCATCAGTGCAAACCCGCAGGAAGAACAGGTGACGACGATGTGATCCACCGTGTCAACCAGGGCTTCCCATTTTTCGAGGTTTTGCTGCACCCTGACGGTTGCCTCTTTTACCATGCCTTTGGATAACATGGGCAACCCGCAACAGTGCTGGAGCGGTGTCACTACGGTCATTCCCATGCTCGTTAATACCGCCACTGCGGATTGGCCGATTCGGGGTTTGAGATAGGCGGCATAACAACCGGCAAAATACAAAACCCTGGGCTCGCCCCGGCCTTCTCTGGGATTTATGCGCTCAAAAAGAGATTTTGATTCAAAAGCCGGAAAATCACGCTGGGCGGATATGCCGGTGATATATTGTCCCAGTTTTTTGACGGGCTTTAAATCCATCAAACTTTTTATGGTGCCGGAAAACTTGCGGGTGGTTCGACCGGCCAGTTCGGCATTGACCACCAGGCGATTTTCAAGCGACGGTCCAAAGCGGCGGACATATTGGGCCCGGGCTTCAACCGCCATTTTGGGGATGTTCACATTTGACGGGCATTCGGCGAAACAGCTACCGCAATTGACGCATTGTTCGATGACATGCTGAAAGGCCTTTTCGTAGAGCGCCCGGTCTTCAATAAGGCCGCTGAGCAAGCCTCGCAAAATGTTGGCTTTGGCTTTGGGTGCGGCATTTTCATCCCGGGTGAATTTATAAATCGGGCACATCCGGGTTGCCGTGGTGATCGTGGTACACTTTGAACATCCATGGCATTTTTCAACTTCCCGGCCAAAACCCTCGGGCCAGTTGAGGGCCTCGTCTTTAAGGTCCCTTACTTCGTAGCCATCACCGAACCTCAGGTGTTTTTCTACCTGATGCGCATCATGGGTTGTGATGATTTCGGGGTTAAAAAGGTTTTTTTCATCCAGCAGGCGTTTGGTTTCCAGAAAGAGGTCGTAAATATCCGGGTATTGCTTTTTGATATAGGCACTGCGGATCCGACCGTCACCATGTTCGCCGGATACGGCACCTCCCAGGGAATGAACAAGTTCAAATACATCATCTGCCAGGGGTTTCAGCAAGCGGACATCGTCGGGGTCCTTGAGGTTAAGCAGCGGCCGGGTGTGCAACAGTCCCTTGGCAATGTGTCCGTAGATAACAAAATCAAGCTGATGGTCGGTCAAAATGGCGGTTAATCCCTCAAAATACGGAACCAGCTGATCGGTGGGTACGGCTGCGTCCTCTATCAGCGGTAAAATTCTTTTTGATCCCTTCAGCTTATACAAAATGGGCATGGCGGCTTTGCGGATGTGCCAGAGTTTGGCCTTTTCATCATCGGATACGGCCATCCGGATACTGGCTGCCAGCCCCTCCGATTCAAGGAGCTGCTGAACTTCTTGGGCCTGACGGGAGCAGACCCTGGAATTAAATCCATCGAACTCGATTAACAGGATATTGTCGACGTCACCGGGAACTTTACCTTTAAGACCGGGATCGGTTTCTCTGACAAGCTTCAAAAGGGACTTTTCCAGGATTTCAATTCCGGATGGCCCCATGGGCAGGATTTTCTGGACGGCTTTGGCGGAACTGACAATATCATCAAACCCGGCGACCACCAGACTGTCGTGGGAGGGTTTTTGAGCCAGCTTGAACTTTAGTCGGGTGATGATTCCGAGGGTCCCCTCCGACCCGGCAAAGAGACGGGATAAATCCAGCCGGTCATTTTTTACCAGACCCCGGAGGTTATAGCCATTGGAGTTGAATCTTATGGGGGGATATGAAGATTCAATTTTCTGCGACTGATCGGCATATAGCGAAAATAGGGTTTTCAGGTCAGCAGGCAGGTGGTCGAAGGGCCGCTCGAGGATATTTGAAAGTGTGAACACATCACCGCTGCTGAGAACGACTTCGGCATCCAGGATGTAATCGGCAACGTTGCCGTATTTAACCGATTGGGCGCCACTGGCATTGGTACCGTACATTCCGCCGAAAGTGGCATACTCCCCGCTGGACGGGGCGGGGGGAAGAACAGGTTTTTTCCGACCAGGGCGGCTTCCAATTCGCCGAAGCGGTATCCCGGCTCACATTCAAAATAACTTTTATCGCCATCGATTTTGATAAGGCGGTTCATATAGCGGGTGAAATCGATAACGATTCCGGTACCGATGGCCGAACCGCAAAGCCCGCTGCCGGCTCCCCGGGAGTGAATCGGCAGCCCCCGGGCGGATGCAAATTTTACCGTGCTGACGACATCCCGGGTGGATTGGGGATAAACCACCGCGGCGGGTTCTCGGTGATAAATACTTGCGTCGGTGGACAGCAGGTAGACCCGGATCGGGTCCCAATAAACATCGCCGCTGATATTCTGGTTTAGCTGGTCGAATATATCGTTGTTTTGGTCAGGCAATTTGTTATTCGTAATTCGAAAGATAATATTTCAACTGTTGGATCGTCCCGCCTATGGCGGGATCCAACAATATAATACTATCTCTGTGGTCTCAGTGTCTGGTGAAACTAATCCGCATTCCGCATTCCAACTTCCAAATTCCTCTTTTTTTCTCTTTCTTCCGTTAGACAGTATATACCATTGCCTTTCATCGCGGGCTCAAAGCACATGTTGTCGGACAAACAGGTCGCTTTGCTGAGATCGCCTGATTTCCAGCGCTTGATCAAATCAGGCTCGCGGATCAAGGGGCGGCACAGGGAAATGTAGTCGGTGACACCCTCATTGACAAGGCGTTCGGCCACCTGAAAGGATCGGTTGCCGCCCACCAGGATCAGGGGCACGGAAATATCTTTTTTAAAGGCGCGGGCTTCATTCTGAAAGTAAGCTTCTTTTTCTGCTGATTTAATTCCCATTCGGCTCGGGCTCAACTTGCCGCCGATCAGCATACCGCCACTTAACTCGATGGCATCGATGCCATTTTCGACCAGCATTTTGCCGGCTTGCAGGGCATCTTCCGGCTGCAGTCCGTTTTCAATAAAATCCTGGCAATTCAATTTTACCAATACGGGATAATTTTTTCCCACGGCCTGCCGAACTTCCCGGAGCACTTCGATAAGGGCCCTGGCCCGATGCCGGATGTCACCGCCATATTCATCTTGACGTTGATTAAAAGCCGGCGACAAAAACTGACTGAGAAGATACCCGTGGGCGGAATGGATCTGGACGCCGTCGAAACCGGCTGTTTGAGCTCTTCTGGCGGCTGCGCCATAGGCTTTGACAACCCCCTGGATATCATCGGCGTTCATCGCTTTGCGAGGACCTTTGGCAAAGCCTTCAGCATTGGAAGGCGCCCTGGGCGTTTGTCCGGTCAGTTTGGCATTGGCAAAATAACCGGCATGGGCCAACTGCATGACAATTTTTCCCCCGCTTTCATGGACGGCCGTGGCCATGGCCTCAAGCCCCGGAATAAGTTTGTCATCATAGACGCCTAACTGCCAGGGCCCGGCCTGTCCCTGCGGGCTGACATAGGCGTGGCTGCTGATAATCAGGCCCACCTGCCCTTTAGCCAGATTTACCATCAGGTCAGTTAGTTTGGGCGTACAGGCACCGTCGTCTGCGGCCATCCCTTCCCAGGTGGCGGACCGCACAAAGCGATTTGCAAGCTTCATTCCATTGATTTCGCCGGGTTCAAACAGTTTGCTCATGCTGGTTTCTCCTCAATTTTCCTTTAATAATCAGTTCGTCGTCCCATCAACCAATAATTTCCTGATTCACAATATATTCCCACTCGTCCAGGAGGCTCTGCCTGCTTTTCTTTACCCAATCTTCTCCGTTTAACTCAACCAATTCCCCGATGCGGATGCGCAGGATTTTCAGCTCCTTTTCGGAGCCTTTGATGTGTTGTGTGCCTAACAGGCTGAACACTTTTTCCAGTGAGAGATCGGCCATGGGCCCCCGGCTTCTTTTTGTCTCCAAATTAATAGCATAGCCGATTTTTTCAAGCAAGGTTTAAGAATGATACATCTGTGACGTCACAGCAGATCCAAGGTGTTTTTTCTCAGCAGGCTGAGGAAAGAGGGTTACCCCGGGTGGTGGAAGCCTGGGATGGCGGTCAGGAGAAGATCTGCCGCTGCGAAAGCAACCTCGAATATATTGGATGTGACGGGAACTGGTTTATTCTGTTTTATTTAATTTGGTAAATTTGGCCCCTTTTAAGGAGAGGTCAGCAATGAGACCTTTGGCATCAAATACAAAGCCAACAATGGGGTCTTTTGTGGTCGTCGTATCCGCACGTTCGCCTGCTCCAATAGTGATTAAGGCGACATTGCCATCCACCCCCGCCTCCCAGCCGCTGCTTGCTCTAAATTGTTTAAGAGCTTCGTCAGTCATAAACAAAAGGATAATATCCTTGGCCTGCCCGCCAATTTGAAAACCGATGGATCCAGAGACGGTATTGTAATAGCCAACTGTTTCTCCGCTGATTCGCAGGGCGCCTTCTCCATATTCACCACCTATTATCAAGGCCCCTTTAACCACATTTGGCATTACCAGCATTCCCTTAGATGCTTTTATCAGCTCCTTGGCGCCGATAACTTGCTTGTGAAAGCGTTCGATGGCAACATCCACGCTGACATCAATTTCCCTAGCTGTTTTAGCAAGCAAATCATTGGATAGAAAACCGCTCATTACCGATATTAGCAGGACAACTCGAATCCACCATTGAATTTTAATGGATTTCTGAAACAGCTGTGTTTTCATAAATCTTCTCCTTTTCTATTTTTTTCAATCAAGCAAACTGGTCGTCATTTATAGCGGTTGCAAAAAAACGTTCCACTATTCTTATGTTTTTTCTACAACCACCCATACCACCTTTCCGCATTTAGGAACTTATTTTTCTAAAGCGACATAAACGTATTGTTTCCGAAGGACTTTTTTATCCAATTTCCCGACGCTGGTTTTCGGAATGGCCTCCGTAAACACATAGCGGTCGGGAACCCCATATTTCGGAAGTTTGCCTTCCTCAGAACCTTTTTTCATAAATGTTTTTAATTCTTCTTCACCGACCTTGCCCTGATATTCGGGTTTAAGGGTGACAATCATCAGCGGCCGCTCACCCCACTTTTCATCCGGCATACCGATGGCGGCCGACTCGAGCACGGCTTCATGTTGGCTTAATAAATTTTCCAAATCCAGTGATGACACCCACTCACCGCCGCTTTTGATGACATCCTTGATGCGATCGGTAATCTGCAGGTAACCGTCTTTACTGATGTAGCCCACATCGCCGCTGTGCAGCCAGCCGTTGCGCCACAGCTCCTTGGATTTATCCGGTGCCTTGAAATAGCCATGGGTCAGCCAGGGAGATCTCATCACGACTTCACCGGTCGATATGCCGTCATGGGGCAATGTGTTGCCATCGGCATCGACTACTTCAATTTCAGCCAGCGGGATGGGTTTGCCGGTTTTGATAATGATATCCAGCAATTTATCTTTTTCCCAGTCCAGCATATCTTCTTTGGGTGTTGCGGCAGTCATCACCGGGCCGGTTTCCGACATCCCATAGCCGGCACTGATTTCAATTCCAAAACCTTGGGCGGCTTTGGCAAGGCCCCTGGGCAGTCTGGCGCCGCCGATAACAATCTTCCAGTTTGACAGATCCACATCTTTGACCGTCGGACTGGTTAGCAGCATTTGCAAAATAGTTGGTACACAATGGGAAAAGGTAACTTTTTCTTTTTCAATGAGGCGCAAGAGTTTTTCGGGTTCATACTGCCCGGGATAGATTTGTTTGGCGCCGAGCAGGGTCGCCACATAGGGAAAGCCCCAGGCATGAACGTGAAACATCGGTGTCAGGGGCATATACACATCATTGGATCGAAAACGGCAGGTGGTATTATAAGATCCAAACTCCACTGCTACCGCCAGGGTATGGAGAACCAGTTGTCGATGGGTAAAGTAAACCCCTTTGGGATTCCCGGTGGTACCGGTGGTGTAAAACGTGGTGGCCTTGGTGTTTTCGTCCAGGTCGGGAAATTCAAATGACGCAGATGATGACTGCATTAACCCTTCAAATTCGGCGGCACCATCAATTTGGGTGTCCGCTACTCCACCCTTTTCAGCGATCACCACCACTGTTTTAACCGTCTTGAGTGTATTCCATATATTTTCCAGTACAACCAGAAAATCGGCATTGATAATGATGATTTGGGCTTCGGCGTGGTTGACCGTATATGAGATTTGTTTGGCGGATAATCTCCAGTTGACCGTTTGCAGAACAGCACCGATCATCGGAATGGCAAAAAAGCATTCCAGGTAACGGTGGCTGTCATAATCAAATACGGCGATCGTATCGCCTGCGGTGGCTCCCAGTTCTGTCAGCCCGTTGGCCAGTCTGGCGATGCGTTGACCGAGATCTCGATACGTGTAGCGGTGGCTGTCGCCGTATACAATTTCACGGTCCGGAGACTTTATCAGGGGGTCTTTGAGCAATTTTTTAATGATGAGCGGATAGTCATAATTGTCTCCGGGGCGGTACATTTTTTCGGCCATTGATAATGCTCCCCTCCATTTTAATTCCCAATGGGATGTCATTTGGCGAAATTTTTCTGTTTATAAAACCATAAAGACAGTTTTACTGTCAACAGATGGTATTGATTAATTCCAGGGATCGTAGTAAAAACAGCGCATCAGGATATTAACCCATTGACGATCAATAGAGTGTGGCCTGCCCTGGGCGGTCCAAATTTAAAAGGAGGAATACCGCATGGCAACACTGGATAATCTCGCTTTATTGGATGCTACGGCCCAGGCTGAACTGGTTCGGAATAAGGAGGTTAAGCCCATCGAACTGGTGGAGGCTGCGATTTCCCGCATCGAACAATTAGATCCCACCCTCAATGCTGTTATAACACCGATGTACGAGCTTGCGCGCACTGCAGCCGCTGAAAAATTGCCGGAAGGACCCTTTCCGGGTGTTCCTTTTCTGTTAAAAGACATCCTGGCATCCTACGCGGGGGTAAGGATGACGATGGGATCGAAGCTGTTGCAGGATTTTGTGCCCGACCACGACAGTGAACTGGTGGCCAGGTTCAAACGGGCCGGTCTGATCATTGTCGGTCAAACGAATGCTCCGGAGTTCGGTATCCTGCCGACCACCGAGCCACAGCTCTTCGGTCCCTGCCGCAATCCATGGAATACCGACCATACCACGGGCGGCTCAAGTGGCGGGTCCGCTGCAGCAGTTGCAGCGGGTATGGTTCCCATGGCCCATGGCAACGACGGTGGCGGGTCTATTCGCATTCCGGCATCCTGCTGTGGTGTATTCGGGCTTAAACCGACCCGGGCTCGCAATCCCTTGGGGCCTGATTTTGGCGATGTTATGAGCGGACTGGTAGCCGAACACGCGATTACCCGCTCCGTTAGAGATAGTGCGGCTTTGCTTGATGCTACTGCGGGACCTGATGTGGGTGATCCATACTGGGCCCCGTCTCCCGAGCGTCCGTATCTTCAGGAAGTTGGTGCAGACCCGGGCCGGCTGAGAATTGCCTTTACCACCAAAGCTGTTACCGATGTTACGGTAGATGCCGACTGCGTGCAGGCTGTGGAGGACGCGGCAAAATTGTGCAGCGAACTCGGTCATCTGGTTGAAGATATTACGCTGCCTCTAAACGCCGAGATGCTGTTTTATGCTTTCAGCGTTTTGTGGTCGGCCGGTATCGGCTCAACAATAAAGGCCCTTGGTGCCACCCGGGACCAGGTCGAACCGCTTACCTGGGCACTCAAGGAGATGAGCGACCAATACGGTGCCGCGGATTACGTTCTTGCGATTCAGACGCTGCAAAGCGTTAGTCGTGAAATTGCCCGGTTTTTTCAGGGTTATGATGTGTTGCTGACTCCGACGCTGGCCGAACCGCCCTTACCCCTGGGATCATTCGATTCGCCACCGGACAACCCCATGCATGGATTTTACCGTTCCGGAACATTTGCCTGTTTCACTCCGCTTTGCAACATGACGGGACAGCCGGCCATGTCGGTGCCCTTATTTTGGAATGATGATAATCTGCCGGTGGGCTCCCATTTTATCGGCCGTTTCGGCGATGAGGCCACCCTGTTCCGATTGGCGGCCCAGCTTGAGGAGGCACGGCCGTGGGCCAGACGACGACCACCAATTAGTACTTTTCCTGCTCGTATTCCAGGGTGACGGTGACGGTGCGGTTTAACGCACGGCCCTCGGGCAGTTCATTGTCGAATAGGGGGTCGAGCGGACCGGTGCCGGCATAGGTAAGGTTTTCACCTTTCGGGATCCCACCCGCCAAAATCTGATCATAGGCCGCCCGGGCGCGTTTTATGGAAAGGGCCACATTGTAATCCTGGTTTCCGATGGAATCCGTGTGACCGGTGATGCTTACCTTGGCCATTGGAATCTCTTTGATTCTGGCGACAATGCGGTCAACAATTTCTTTGTTGTGCGCTTTGATATCGGAGCGGTTAAAGTCGAACAGGATCAGGGCATATTTCTCCAAAACCCGGTACCCTTTTTTCTGGGCCAAACGTTCCTCTCTTTTGATAAAATTTACAGCAGTGTCCGCCGTTACCTTAAGGGTTTTACCTTTGAGATCGGTAACTTCGATGTCGGCAGTGACTGTTTTGGATAAACTGATTGGGCTTAAGCCGATTTCATTTAACATCAAAGAATAGACTGGTTCGAGATCACCCCGGCCTTCAAGGGACCCTAAGGGCTTGCCATCGCCGGTCAAATTTATGGACCATTGGTCGATTCCGTATCCTGACTGGATCTGTGGTG
Organism: uncultured delta proteobacterium; assembly: GCA_963821065.1. Classification (GTDB taxonomy): domain Bacteria; phylum Desulfobacterota; class Desulfobacteria; order Desulfobacterales; family JAFDCJ01; genus JAFDCJ01. The sequence goes on from CAWGCM010000034.1 coordinate 99,490, forward strand.
AGACGCGAATTTCTTCCGTATTGCAGATGGCCTCTACATAAGTGCTTTTTATGACATCAAGTAAGCTGGGGGAGTCAGAATAGATTTCAACCCGTTGATTTTCCGCTCTGCCTTCCATGAGACTGACAGCGCTTGCAACCTCCGGCAGGTTGCGGGCATCCACCTCCATTCTGGCGGGATCAATGCCCCAGATATATCTCAAGTATGCTTTAACCGCCTCCGCACGGCTGCGGGAAAGATCAATTTTTCCGCGTTCAATCCCTCGATTCGAATTGCAGCCCACAATACGGATGTGTGCTTCAGTATGTTTTACCAAGCGTTGTCCGAGAATATTTAGAATTTGATGATGCTTTTGCATGGTGTCTTTTAAATTGCGCTCATCAAAGGTCCGGGTGTCGGCCTGGTTGTTAAATAGCTTGTAGCCGGCCGGGATATCACTGGCGCCTTCGGCGAAGTAGATATAATTTAGAAACGGCGAGCTATCGATGGTAGTCAACTCCTCAATGGTTAAGACCGCCGGTTCGATGGATACAGAACCCCGCGGTGGACCAACCATTTCATCAATCCAGTGTTTGCCTGTGACTGCTATGGGTAAAAGGATTTTATCCGTTTCACTGACAGTGCCCTGGTCATCGACAACCCGGGCCGTGACCCCTAAGGTCTTTAGCCCCACCAGTTTTTCCAGATCCAGGTCACTCAATGCAAATGTATACAGGGGTTCCATATCATCAGTGCCGTTGATTGTTTTCAGCGGCAGGTCATCACCGAAGATGGTGAGCTGCCATTCACGGGAACCGGTTTCAAACAGGATGTTGGTGCGGATTGAGATTTCATGTTGGCCGTTTATTTCTGCTATAAATTTATCGGGAGCCTCGGCCTGCATTGCGGCCGAGTCGTATTCAATTTCCACCCTTTGATTCTCAGGGCGGGCACCGATTAAATCCATGGGAGTGGCCTGTTCCGGTAAATTGCGGGCTTCAATCGTCATGCGGGAATTATCAATACCCCAATAATCGCTGAGATAGGCGCCGACGGCCTCCGCCCGGCGGCGGGATAGATCAAGATTGTCCTTTTCAATACCACTATTGGCGTTACAGCCTGTAATTTTGATACGGGCTGATGATTGCCGGGAAAGGTCCTGACCCACTATATTCAATATGTTGAGATATTTATCCCAGGCATTTTTCAACAAGGAATCATCAAAGGAGGCCCTTGCCGATTTGTCCTTAAACAGGACGTAGTCGGCAGGAATTTCGCTCTGGCCGGTCTCAAAGAAAAGGTAGTTTTTGACAGGAGAACCATCGACCATGGTCAGTGTGTCAAAGTTAAATCCGGCCGGCTCAACAATCACTGGATCGGGCAAGCGGTAGGAAATGAGATAGCGGTAAAGCAAGGTAGAGGTAAAAGCCTTGAAAATAGAGGCCAGTTCAGAGGATGAGGTGGCCTTCCAGATCCGACCGCCATGGTTCTCGGAAAAAGAGGTCAGAAAGCGGTTCAATTTGGGACCGGGCATGTAATCGACACAAAAGACTTCAAAATTTTCGATTCCTTCAGCTTCATTTTCGATGATGGCGGGCGGAACGTCACTGTTGAGGTCCTCTCCGTCTGAAAACACCACCAGGAATTTATTGTCTTCTGCCGGCATCCTGCGAATAATATCCACGCCGGCGAGCATGGCCTCATACAGGTAGGTTTTACCTGTCAGACCCCGGCCATGGGATTCTTTTAAAAAATTTTTAAGCTTCGAAATATCACTGGAACTGAATATCCGGGTATGAAGCGGTATTTCTTTAACAATCACCTTGGGCTGATCATCAAATACGACCAGGTGAATATTGTCTATGGGGCGAACAGTATTAAAAAATTCATCCAGCGCCAGGAGAAGCGGTTCAACCGCCTGGCGTTCTTGCATTGAGAATGAGTTGTCTATAACCAGGACGATATTCAAAGAGATTTCTTTGATGCTCTCAAGCGGTTCGGCAGAAATGATATCCGCCTTTTGGATTCCCCGACCCACTGTAAAATCGGCCGGTTTAAGACCCCGGACGGGCTCCCCCTGGGCATTCTTTATTGATACCAGAACCTTGCCGTCCTCGATGACATTGTAGCTTAACTGGGTGTCCGGCTGCTTCACCAAAATTTTGATATCCTGCGACGCATAACAAATAGGGAAACTTAAACCAGAACATACTAGAATCAAAAACAATGTTAACGCTTTCTTCATTATTTTCTCCCAACCCGGGCAGTTCGGAAATCGACCTGATGTCCAGGCCGCATGCCGATAGGTTAAACAACGTCAGTGAATTATTGATTGTACTTGGAAGCCGTTTACATATCGCAAATTCCATTCCAAAATCAACACTTAATTTTTTATATAAATAATATCAGAAAGTTAGAAGCAGAGAGGGTTAAGCTTTACATAATTGATGAGTTAAAACCGTACAAAAAAATAGACTTCAGCATATACAAAAATACAATTTGACAGAATGCGCCACCTCCTATGCTGATCGGCCACCATATGCTTAACATGCTGAAATAATGTTTAAATAAGATATAGTTATCTTATGTGGAATGCTTCTTGCTTTTAGATTGGATGAACCTCAGTATAAGATTTAAAGCAACAGGCAAACCATGACATCTGATGACAAGATTCCTTATAGTTTTATCTGCGAGCACACCCGCCAGGTGGCAATACACGATAAATCTAAATCAGCGATAAACCGGGAAAAGGCCTGGCATGCGGTCTCTTCCGAAATCCGTTTAAAAGAATTTAATCGAAGTCGGCGTATGCTTCTGGCGAATGCCCTAAGGCTAAGAAGTATGGTTAAAGCGTTTTCCGGAGGATTCTAAAAAATAAAGCCATTTTTTCCCCATACAATATCATCCTGAAGACGGTTAAATCATTTTTTATGGCATGAGTTTATGGAAATTACGGCTGGCAAGCGACTCCCACTGCTAAACCGAGTCCATTAAGATCTTTAAAAGGGCTATCCTATTTCTCATCATTTTTTTTTGACTGACGCAAAGCCATAACGATGCGATAAGTAAATCCAAAGACAAGGGTTGCGCTGATAAGGATAATAAAATTGCTGGCAAAAAATGTCATGATAAAGATAAAAGGGTCTTTGAGATCATAGGACGAGATGAGCAGTTGGACGCCGTAATACAGAAAAAAGGCTCCTATTAATATCAAAACCACCTGTCGGATTAACCAGAATATAATGGACATGATGACCTTATTATAATGGTTGTCAGTTTATGCCGCTTTATTTAAAAGCCAGTTGGTAATTATCTGTTATCCGTCATCAGTTTAAAAGGAATGAATTCAATTTTTTTTGGTATTTGCCCTTGACGTACCATTATGTGGTATTAGTTTATTGTGTGTTACGAATAATTTCGTCCACTATTTGTAACCTGGGAGTCTTCACAAAACCTCCCTTTGGAGAACGGTAATGCCATACTAAACCTCCATTTACCTCCTAATTAAGGGTGGTTCATTTACGGCGATGAACCACCCTTTTTTTATTGGTCCTTTCGCCATTGACAACTCTGGAGTGTTGATTGCCTATAACGCGAAAACTGGATTAGGCCATGGCCTCCAATACTCCCATTCTTACCTCCCGGCCCATTCTATTTAATCAAAGCCAGACTCATCCACGGCACATAGGTAATTATCGCCAGTGCCAGCAACAGGATTGCAATGAAGGGCAGGGAGGCAAGATAAAGCCGCAGAATCGGCTTTTCAAAACGCATACTGGCAATAAAAAGGTTGATTCCCAGAGGGGGGATGGATGCCCCGATTTCAAGATTGGCCAGAAAAATAATACCCAGATGTATCGGATCAATACTGTAGGCTTCGGCGATGGGTGCGAGAAGCGGGACAACCACCACCAGGGCGGAGAATATACCCATGGTGCATCCTACCGCCAGAAGGAAAATGTTGAGCACCACCAGGAAAACTACGCGACTTTCGATATTGGCCTTAAAAAAATCCAATAATCGCATGGGAATTTCCGCATCGACCAGATAGTTGGTCAGGCCCATGGCGGCGCCCAGAATAATTAATATCCCGCCGACCAGAATCATGCTTTTTTTCATAATCTCCGGGAGCTGTCGAATCCGAATATCCCGGTAGATGACGACTTCCGCTATAAACACATAAACTGCCGTAATGGCGGCAGCTTCACTGACGGCAAAGTACCCGCTGTATATTCCCCCCAGTACCACAAAGGGCAATGGAAGTTCCCATAGGATTTGCCTGGTGGCCCCGACGAGCTCCTTGAATTGAAACCTGGTTTTCGGCACATCCGTCCTGACCGATTTGTAAACACAAAACGCCGAAAGCAATAAAACCAGCAGCAAGCCCGGTAAAAGCCCTGCAATAAACAGGTGATCGATCCGAACCCTGGCGACGATGGCGTATATGATCAGCGGCAGGCTCGGGGGAAAGAGCAGCCCCAGGGTGCCGGATGTAGTCAACAGCCCCAGGGAAAACTTTTCCGAATACCGTCCTCGCATCATGGCCGGCAACAGAATGCCTCCCAGGGCGATGATCGTCAGGCCGGTGGCACCGGTCAGGGTGGTAAATACCGCGCAGGTTACAAGGGCGATTACGGACAATCCACCGGGCAACCAGCCCAGAAAGGCATTGGACAGCCGGATGAGTCGTTGCGGTGCTCCGCTGGCCGAGAGCAAATATCCGGCAAACGTAAACAGTGGTATCGCCACCAGCACCGGTGTGGTGGCCATGCGATGCATCTCGATAATAAGGGCCGAGATGTCGATCTGGCTTGAGAAAAGTAAGTAAAGGGTCAGCCCGGCAATGACCGCAAAGATAGGGACTCCGATCAGCAGCAGCGCAAGAAAAAAGATAACGATCAACAAGGTGGTCATTGGCGTTCTTTGATTTTTAGGTGGAGGTTGTCTAACTAGTCCTTAGGGGTTTTAGTCTGGTCTGGTATTGTTACAATAAAGGTTTCAGGTTTCGGGTGTCAGGAATAACAGCAGCAAGCAGTGAAGCTTGGCGCCGTAACCGTCTGAACGTCAACCCCGCTGTTATGTTGATTTTGAGATTTCATGTACAATTGGTTATCACCATTTGTCTACTGACATCTGAAACCTAAGAATCGATATAAAAACCAAACTTGTCCTAAAGGTGATGATCGGATTTAACCCGCCTGGTTGCCGTCACGCTGATGAAGAATCATTCCGATTTCCTTGAACATTCCCATCAGAAATCTCAGCGTCATCAATCCAAAAGTGACCGGCATGATGAGTTCCGGCACCCACACGGGAAGGCTTAAAAAAGCGCTGCTGCCCATTTGAGCTTCAAACCAGATAAATTTAGCTGCAGCCAGGGTCAGCAGACCGCAGATAACAGCAGAAAAAAAACAGGAGAGGGCCTGAATGGCAATGCTCCGGGCGCCGGTAAGCCAGCGTGAGAGCAGATCAATGGTGATGTGTTTTCCTTCCCTGGTAGCGACGGCGGCTCCGATAAACGCTACCCAGACCACCAGATAGCGGACCAGGGCATCACCCCAATCGATGCCGGTGGCAAAAAAATTTCTCAGCACAATCTGAGAAAACGCCATCAGGATCATCAGGGTCAGCAGGACGGTGACCAGGATTGTTTCCAGCCGGCTGATTTTATTATCCAACTTATCCCAGATATTCATTTGGTTCTTTTCCGATACTCCTCGACATATCCGATGACTTCATCTTTGATTTTTTTGGAAAAGCTTTTTCCAATCTGGCGGTTCATGGCTTTGGTGGAGATGTCTTTGAATTCTTTGATCTGCTCCTCAGACGGCTGAATAAGTTTGACGCCATGTTTAGACATGACCTTGATGGCGTCCTGATTTTCTTTGCGGACCTCAAGTTTTAATTGGTCCATGTATTTTGGACAGAGTTCCAGGAGTACTTGCCGGTGGTCAGATGGCAGTTTTTTAAATATATTTTTCCTAATAACGATGCCGCCGATCAGGTACATTAAGGGAACATCTGTCATATATTTGGTTTTGGTGAACCACTGCAAAGAAATGGCTCCGGACGGCGGCGCGTATACCACCTCAACCAGCCCGGTTTGCAAGCCCACCAGGACATCGGGCAGCGATAATGGAATTGCGGAAATGCGGGCCTCATCGAAAATTGCTTTGGCCATCGGGGCGTCTTCCCAGGTCCAAACCTTCGCCTTTCTCAAATCTTCCAGCGAGGCTATCGGTTTGGTGGACATCAACCGAATAAATCCGCCTTCGGACCAGGCCGGAAGAATGTAGCCCTTGTCCTCAAAACCCTTTTTGAAAAAGCCGTCCATTTTTTTCAATACATAATCAACCTCATCATAGGTTTCGAAAAGAAAGGGAATTTGAAAAACATCCATTTCGTTGAATATGCTTGACAGACCTGCGGATGTTAGAACAGCACCATGAATTTGTCCGACGAACATTTTGCGAATCATATCTTTTTCATCGCCCAGAACTCCGCCGGCATAGATTTTGAGCCGAACACCGTTGTTCGTTTTTTCCTTCAATTCTGCATTCAGTCCATTGAATATTTCGGTCCAGGCGCTTCCCTCCGGTGCCAGAGTAGCCAGTTTGATGACCGTCGTTTTCGAAACTGCATCACCACCTGTGGTGATTAGCAAAAGCGTTACAAGGGCAATGCTGTATAATGCCTTTATTTTCATATAGTCTCTCCCATGGCATTTTGAGATAACTTCTAAAAAAAATCATCGGCCGCGTCGATCATTTTTTTGGCCCGGGTGTGGGCCACTGAATTGAGCAAGGTTAACTCCGGCTCGATATCAGCCGGGGTTTTCAGAACATCTTCCAGAGTCGACATGAAAAGCTCCCTGTCAAAGGCTTTTTTGGCATAATAGTCGGCAAAATAGACTTCGGTCATTAAAAATTTGCCATCCCCCAGTTCAATTGCCTTTCGAAAATGATCCCGGGCGATGTTTAAGTCGCCTCCGGCCATCCGGGGCTTTGATGCTTCCAAAATTCCCATAAAAATGTGCGCTCCCCCGTAGTAAAAGGCCTCGTCCAACACCAGGACCCGTTTCATCATCGATTCAACCCGGGGCAGTTCAGCCATCGCCTCCATGGACCCCCGGTTCAGGCTGATCCAGCTGCCCCAGCATGATGCCGCCCAGAAAAGATAGGGGACATCTTTTTTCTTTGTTTTCTGCAGCCGCTTTCGAAATCATCAAAGGGTCGTGACAGCGGGTTTTTAAAACCGTTTTGCTCCAGGGCTCTGATGGCATACGTCTTGGCCTTGGCATATAAGGCAATGGCATAGACTTTGTCCTCATCCTCGATAAATGCTGATGCATAGGATGCATAGCTTTGAGCGGCGGTGATGAGCAATTTTTTATTATCGGGCAGAGCCTCAACCATGCCGTCGATCAACATCAAATAGGACGGCATGCCTTCGCGGATCAGCTTCAAGTCGGATTGTTTGTAGGAAGCCCTGGCAACATCTTCCAGCAGCGATGCCGTTGATGCCACCGTCATGCTTTTGTTAGCCCCGCAAGCCGCCGGCAGGGTGATAAGAAAAAAAAGTGAGATGTATTTAATTAATCTCATAGCTGGCATTCTTCGCCTCCCACCAAAGACATATCCTGATATTAGGAAATATGAATATCGCGGAAAGTATAGTGAAGCGTTGTTGGTGGGTCAAGAAAAAAGAACCACAAGATGTTGTGGCTCTTGGCAAGCATTTTATTATAAACAATCTGGGACCCTCCTGTTTTTCTATCGTATCGATCTTTTGACATGGCGCGATCTTTATCCTATACTTGGCTCGTTATATCTATTAAATCATCATCCGTGGAGGAAATTAGATGAACTACGGTCATACCGGCAGGATACTGCATGTAGATTTAACGAACCGCAAAATTGATATAGAGAAAAGGATGAAGCCTTTTTTCGAAGTTACCTGGGCGGCAGGGGGATTGGCTACCACTACCTGATGAAAATGGTACCGCCGCGGGTTGATCCTTTATCGCCGGAAAATATCCTCGTGCTGGCCACCGGCGTAATGACCGGATCCCCTCTGGCAGCCTCCTGTCGATTTGCCGCGGTCGGAAAGTCACCGCTGACCGGAACCGCAGCCGAGTCGGAAGCCGCAGGCTTTTTCGGACCGGAGCTTAAAAAGGCCGGTTTTGACGCCGTGGTGTTTGGCGGACGATCCGAAACACCCGTTTATCTCTTTGTACATGAAGGCAAGGCCGAAATTAAAGATGCGACACCCATATATCAATTGGGTTCGAAAGAAGTTGAAGATGCCATTCGGGATGAATTGGGCAGCAGCAACATCAGGGTGGCCCAGACCGGTCTTGCCGGAATGAACCAGGTCCTTTTTGCCAACATTACCAACAACCTGGGTCATTTTAACGGTCGCAATGGATTTGGCGCCCTGATGGGTTCAAAAAATCTGCGAGCGGTAGCCGCTTTGGGATCTGAAAAGATCAATTTTTTCGACCGTGATTTCCTGAACCGGACAGCGAAAAAATATGCCACAAGCTTTCGCGACAATCCTCTGGGAGAAGCACTGTACACTTATGGTACGACCGCTTTTCCTGAACTGCTGTCGGCCGCCGGGGCGTTGCCGGTGGATAACTTCAGGCGCAGCGCGCTTGACGATTCCGCCCCGGTCAGCGGCGATACCTACAACACGTTGTTGCTTCAAAAAAGAAAGGGATGTTACTCCTGCCCGATCAAATGCAAGCGCGGCATTGGGTTGGATGATCCTAAATACGGCATCGATTCACGCTACGGCGGACCTGAGTACGAGACCATTGCGGCCCTGGGAACCAATCTCAATATTGTTGATCTGAAAGCCATTGCCAAGGGGAATGAGATTTGCAACCGCTATTGTATGGATACCATAACCGCCGGAATGACCATTGCCTTTGCCTGTGAGTGTTTTCAGGAAGGTGTCATTACCGCCGAGGACACCGGCGGTTTGCAACTGCGTTTCGGCGATGCGGATATGACGATCCAGCTGCTTGAATTAATTGCGCGGCGGGAAGGATTCGGTGATGTTTTGGCCCAAGGGTCTGCCCGGCTGGCTGAAAAATGGGGCGTTGAAGGCCAACCCTGCAGCCTCTCGGTCAAAGGCCAGGAGATTTCCATGCACGATCCGCGTGTCAAAGTCGGAGTGGGAATCGGCTTTGCGGTCAGCACTTACGGCGCAGATCATATGACCGCTGCCCATGATCCTATGTTTACCGACGAAAACTCGTCGATGTTTAAATCGGTTAAGCCCCTGGGTATCTACAACCCCATGCCAGCCACCGAGATTACCAATGAAAAAGTCCGTGGCTACCTGCAGCTGGAAAAGCTGTGGCGGATGATGGATGCTCTGGGACTGTGTGTCTTCGGCTATGCTCCCCGGGGGGTGATGCCGCTGGATACCATGGTGCAATCCTTAAACGCCGTGACAGGCTGGAATGCCAGTCTCTATGAACTGCTGAGAGCGGCCGAGAGAGGTTCCATTCTGGCCCGGGCGTTTAACAGCCGCGAAGGTTTTTCGATTAAAGATGACCGGTTGCCTGCACGGCTCTTTGACCCTAAACCGGACGGCCCCGAATCCGGCAAAAAGATATTTGAAGAGGAAGATTTTAATAAAGCCATTGCCCTGTATTACGAGATGATCAACTGTGATCCTGAAACCGGACGACCTCGTCGAGGGAAATTATTGGAGTTAGGCCTGGAGTGGGTGGAAGAAATACTGGATCAATAAATTTGGGGAATTATAATCAATAACAATTAACTTATATTTGGGAGGCCTTATGTTAGGAAAAAATAAAAAAACTGAAAGCGGTCAAGCGGTTTCTCAAGATAGACCCTCTGAAAGCAAAAGTGCAACCTTTCTCTCAAGATCGACTGCCAAAGAAGAAAAGACTGTCATCGGTGAACATATCTCCATCGAAGGCAGTATTCGTGGTGAGGAAAATTTAGAGATCCAGGGCGCGATGAAGGGCAACATCGAATTGGGAAAACATAATTTCAGGGTCGGTCCCAACGGGCAGGTGGAAGGTGAAATTACTGCGCAGAATGTAAGTGTCAGCGGGGAGTTTAAGGGAAATATTAAATCCCATGAAAAAGTTGAAGTTACCCGCCAGGCTGATTTTTATGGAGAAATCAGGTCCAAAAGCATTTCTATTGAGGACGGTGCCTATATCAAAGGGATGATCGAACTGGATCGGGAGCCGAACCGGAAATCCACCGGAGCCCAGAAGCCAAATGCAGCGGCTGCGCCTGAAACCGGCAAGGCACCGGGCGCGACATCGCCCGGCGATAAAAAGGAGATGTAATATTTGGCGACTTCGATCACACCGGTCCAGAGAAATCCCACTGCTGCGTTGAACCCGGCAAACTACACCAGCGAGATCCTCAAACTGTTTCTAGACCCGCTAGCACGGCTAAAGGATGGTCAGATGCTTGACGTGGGGCCTGTGTGTGAAGAGAATATCATGTTTTTTGCGAGCCGGTTGAGAAGGCATTATGTCTGCGACATGTTTTTACGATTGATCCGGGAGCAAAGTGTCGCACGACACTCCCGCAATGTCTGGAGGCATCTTGACTATCCCGCCAGATTTTTTGATGGAATCCATCTCTGGGACCTATGCGATCACCTGGACGATAAAAAGGTAAGCCAACTGTTGGAGCTTTGTCTTTCCATGTTGCAGCCGGGGGGACTGTTGATGTTGACCGCTTTTGAAAAACCACCCTCATCCGCCCGGATCAACTCTTTTATTATTCAAAACGGTTACCGGATAAGCTATCGTGTCCAACCCCATTTAAATCTTGCCTGGCACTGTCGCCACAACCGGGCTCTTATGTCTATGTTAGCCGGCTTCAGTATTGTCAAGTCCCTGCGCTATCGCAACGGAATTCGTGAAATACTGCTAAAAAAGCCCTTATCGATTTCGTAATGGTTTTATGAATATTTCATGGGGATAGCAAGATTGCCGGCTGCAACCAGAAGTGGGGGATCGCATCAATTTAGATCACACCTCCGGAAAATCAGATAAAGTAAAGGTTGAGAAGCCTCCATCGACTGGGCTTTCACCCGCGGGCATATTGATATCATTGTCTGCAGCAGTTGGTGTGGTGATGACCGGGCTGGGGATTATATGGCCCCTGGTACCAGTCTATGCTGTTCAGCTTGGAGCGGGCGGGCTGCAAATCGGCATAATTATCGCCAGTTTCAATCTGGCGCGCACGTTAGCCAATCCAATGGCGGGACAGCTGTCTGACCGCTGGGGGCGAAAACCATTTATTGCCACCGGCCTTTTGCTTTATGCCCTGGTTTCGGTCCTCTATGTCATGGCTACCAGGGTTGAGACCCTGATTCTGGTTCGTTTTCTGCACGGCTTTACATCTGTGCTGGTGGGGCCGGTTGCCATGGCGCTGGCCGCCGATATTGCCCCGCCACACCGGTTGGGCCGCTACATGGGGACGCTAAACATGGCGGTTATGCTGGGACTTGGCGCAGGACCTGTGCTGGGCGGTATTATTCGGGATTTATTCGGGATGGCGGCGGCATTTTACACCATGGGCGGGCTGGCCTTGGTTACCTTTTTTGGAGTAACGGCTTTTCTTCCGGGATCGGATCGCAGCGCAAAATCTGTAAACTCCAAACCGGTCTTTCCCTTTAAAAACCTTCTTTCCCATCGGGTTGTCCAGGGTATTTTTTTGTTGAGATTTTTTGTGGCTGCAGGCCAGGGAAGCGTTTACGCATTTTTGCCGCTTTTGGCTCTCGAGCTGCAGCTTTCCAGTTCTCAGGTGGGGATAATACTGGGGTTTAACATTTTTCTGATCGCGCTTTTGCAGAGGGTCTGCGGGGATCTCGCGGATCGGTTAAATCCGACGCATATGATCATTATCGGGACGTTTATTTCCGGGCTGGCCGTGGCGGGGATGCCCTTTGTGGAAGGATTTGGATTGATTTTGGGGCTTAATATTTTAATGGGAATCGGCAACGGGATAGCGATGCCGGCCGGATTTGTCATTACCGGCCAGCTGGGTAAAGAGATGGGCATGGGGTCCATCATGGGGATCACGGATGCGGGCTGGAGCCTGGGCATGATCGTATCGCCCATTTTATCCGGCATCATCATGGACACCCTGGGCCTGCCAAGTATTTTCCTGACCGGCGGTTTTTTGATAATTGTCGGCACCGTTCTGATTTCTTTTTTTCTGAAAGGCTATGGGATACACAGCGGGACTTAATTCAGGACTGACCCGACAGATTATGGGTTCAATTACAGAGGTCTGAAACTGAAAAGCCGGTAAATGCTCGCATTTGATGCTATTTTGCTGTATGAAAAAACAACAGGAGTAATCTGTCCTTGAAACAATTTGCTTCCATCTACCGGGCCCAGCTCCAGTGGCGGCCGATTGTGGTTTTATTGATTATCGCGATGATCTGGGGCAGCAATATGGCCTTTGTTAAACTGGCCACCCGGGATATCGCCCCTTTGTTCATGGCCGGTATTCGATCACTGGTGGCCGCCGTATGCCTTTTCATCTGGATGAAAGCCAAGGGGCTGGCCCTTTTCCCATCCAGAATGATTATTTTTCACGGGGTCGTTGCCGGCCTGTTATTCGGCACCGAATTCGGTCTCATGTTCGTGGGACTCAAATATACCCTGGCTTCCCGCGGTTATGTGATCCTCTACGTGGCACCGTTTGTCGCAGCCCTGGGGGCTCACTTTTTCCTGGCCGACGACCGCTTCAACCGCTGGAAAGCCATTGGCCTTGTACTGGCATTCGGCGGACTGGTCGTATTGTTTCTAAAAAATTTAGGGACCTTATCATTCGAGGCCTTGCCGGGGGATATTTTGTTTCTGGTTGCCGGCATCCTGTGGGGGACGACCACCGTTTACATCAAAAAATACCTGGCTCAGCGGGCTGATCCATTACAGATTCTGTTTTACCAGCTGTTTTTTTCAGCGCCGTTTTTATTTGTATTCAGCCTGGCATTAGAGCATCCCGTGGTTAGCGGATTTTCTCTGTTGACCGGCTTTTCGCTGTTTTACCAGTGCATCATTGTCGCTTTTCTCAGTTATCTGGTCTGGTTTGTAATGGTCTCCCGTTACCCGGTCAGCCTGCTGCACGCCTTTTCATTTTTCACGCCGGTATTTCGGTGTGATCTTCAGCGGGATATTAATTCTGGGCGAAGCCATCAGCCCCAATCTGATTCTGGCCCTGATCATGGTCAGCCTGGGTATGATGCTGGTCAATTATCGACCTTCCGATCAGGCCGGGGCGTAACGGGGCCAATTTAGGGGCTTCGCCCCAATTGGAATACGGGGATGATGGGCATTCGGATTTTCTGACATGAACCTTACGGTTTCTGATAGGTGTTGTCGCATGCCGTATACCGGAAAAATAAAATTGCTCTTAGCTCTGGCGGTGTTGCTGGTTTTGTTTAGCCCCTTGAGATCCGCCTGTGGTCATGACGAAGAAGAGGAAAACATTCCAACGCGCTATGGTATGGCGGCAGTGGTAGGCAATACATTTGACCCCGATGATGATATCAGCTTTGTTCAGCTATCGGGCTTTATCATGTGGGATTATGATAAAGTATGGCGCCACTGGGCACCGGAATTATTGCGCTTCAAGGTGGAAGGCACTGCCGGCCTGACGACATCTCCCAAAACCCGTGGTATGGTTTCGGTCGGCATGATGGCCCTTTATTACCTGGAATTTATTTCCAACCACCGGTTGAGTCCCTATATTGAAGGTGGCATCGGTGTAATTTATACCGACTTCCAGGTTGACGGCCAGGGATCACGGTTTAATTTTAATCCCCAGATTGGCATTGGGACGGAAATACAGCCAGATTCCGGCCCGCCGTTTTTTGGCTCGATTCGGCTCTCTCACATCTCAAACGCGGGATTGCATGATGATAATCGCGGGGTGAACTCGATAATATTAATGATCGGTCGGTTTTTTTAAAGTAATAGTTGACGATAGTGAAACAATTTTGATTTGAGTGTCAAGGTGATGCGTGAGTGTGGATAACTTAAAGAATAAAGAACCCAGCCGGGTGGTCGTTACCGATGCCGCGGCGGTCACTGCATTGGGCAACAACCTGGAGTCGCTGTGGCAGGGACTCATGGCAGGTGAAAGCGCCATCCGGCCGATCACGCGCTTCCCCGTTGATCAGGACCACTATAAGGCTAAAATTGCCGCCCACATCAATGATCTAAAATCCTCCGACGACCGTTCCATGCTGCAGGATTTATTAGAACGCCTGTTTCCTGGAATGGGGCCGGTGCCGTCTGATGCCGCATTGATGACCGCAACTATAAAGTCGGGCGCCGATAACCTGGAGTCGTTTTGTCGCGGCAGGCCTGCCGGCTTCCAGGATGTATTGCTTTCTGCGGTGGCCGATATTGTCAGTGCAAAGTTCGGTCTGACCGGCAACGGTATCTGTGTCAGCGCCTCGTGTGCCTCGTCTACCATTGCCGTTGCCCATGGTGCGGCGCTGATTGAATCCGGTCGAGCCGAGGCGGTGTTGGTGTGTTGCGGGGATCTGATAACGGAATATGCGTTTTCAGGGTTTTCGGCCCTAAAGGCCCTGTCACCGTTTGCATGCCGACCATTCGATCGTGATCGCAAAGGACTCTCGCTCGGAGAGGGGGCAGCTGCCCTGCTATTAATGAATGCCAACCGGGCGCGGCGAGAAAATCGTGATCACCTGGGGACCGTGCTTGGCTGGGGCATAGCCAATGATGCCACCCATATCACGGCACCTGCCAAAAGTGGCCGCGGCCTGATCCAGGCCGTTGATCAGGCCCTGAGGTCGGCGCACAGAAAACCGGAAGAAATCACTGCCATCAGCGCCCACGGAACCGGTACGGTTTACAATGATTTAATGGAACTCAATGCTTTCCGGCAGGTGTTTGGGCAACGCAAGGTGCCGATGTATTCCATCAAGGGCGCCATCGGGCATACCCTGGGAGCGGCCGGGGGTTTAGAGGTCATCCTGGGTCTTAAAACCCTCGCCTCCCGGATGGCGCCTCCCACCGTCGGGTTTTCAAATCCGGAAAAGGGCGCCGAGGGTCAGGTAAGCTCCGGGCCGCAGGCTGTTTCCGGCGACTATCTTTTAACGACCAATTCAGGATTTGGCGGTGTCAACGCCGCCCTTGTTTTAGGGAGATAAGACCGAAATGGATGCTGAAATTACCGGAATCGGATGGGTGACGGCAGCCGGCATAGGACGCGGCAGGGAGCATCAGGGCTTTGCCATGCCAGCGGGGCAGTTGCCCGAAATTAATCCCGCGGATATGTTTAAAAAGCCTTATCCCAATTTCAGGCGGATGGATGAATATTCCCGGCTGGGATTGACGGCCACTGCTTTGGCGTTGATAGATGCGGGTCTATCTGAGTGGACCCGGAAACGGGATATTGGCATTATTGCATCCACTTTCTATGGTTGTTTGGGAACGGATGTTGAATACTATAACACGGTAATTCCGGACAACGGGGCCCATGCCAGTCCGGCCCTGTTTTCATACACACTGGCAAACGGTTACCTGGGAGAAGCAGCGATCCGCTTTGGGCTTACGGGAACCAATTATGTGATCACCGAACAGCGCCCGACAGGGCTGGCCGGCTTGCAAACTGCACTGGATAATATTACCCGGGGGGATCTGAAAAAAATTCTTGGTGGTGTTTGTGATGTGGGTTGTCCAGGGATCTTTGGTGAACCCGGCAAAGTAGCGCCCGGCGCCGTATTTTTTATGATTGAAAAGTCGCTTGACCGGCAAATTTCATCCTATGGTCAGCTATCCCTAAATGGGAAAGGGGACGTGAATCACGACGGAAGTGCAATAAAAGATCTCACCGCCCTTGTTAAGAAATGCCTGGCTGCATAGTTAAAACTAATATGGGCAGAACAGTCCGATACGCCACCAGAATCAAATCTTAAAAAAAATAGACAAGATGTGCCGTCAGGCCCACAAAAGTTTGTGTACGGCTGAATGATCCAATTGCCCATCCTTTTGGGCGATAAGCCTTTCATAAAACGTTATCAGGCTCTCCACATGCGGGAGCCTGGCATCCGCCGTTTCTGCCAGCTCCTGGGCGAGTCTTAAATCTTTGAGCTGAATGGCGGCTTTGCCTCCCGGCTTGTAGCTGCGCTTGATCATGCGGGTTCCGTGTATTTGTAAGATTTTTGAGTCGGCAAAACCGCCTTTTAAAGCCTGTTGCACCAGCTGGGGGTCGACACCCGATTTTTCAGCCAGGGTCAAACCTTCAGCCACGGCCTCAATGGTCAGCCCCACAATTACCTGGTTGATGATTTTAACGACATGCCCCATGCCCGGTCCCCCGACATGCACCACGTTGCCGCCCAGTAGGTTAAGAACAGGTCTTACCCTTTCAAAATCCGAAGCCCTACCACCGGCCATGATAGCCAGGGTCCCGGCAGCCGCACCTTCCGGACCGCCTGAGACCGGCGCATCGATCCAGCCGACGCCTCTGGCAGCCAGCCGCTGAGCATGGATCGTGGAACGGGTCGGGTTGGAGCTGCTCATGTCCATTACCACCTGGCCGGCGCTCAAACAGGGTTCCAGCTGCTCGAGAACTGCATCAACCGCCGTTGAATCCAGCAGCATCATCAGGCATACGGCCGATCGGGATGCTTTCTCCATTGTTGGGCACAGCGGGATACCTTCGGTCAGGTCCGGGGACAGCTCAGATCGATTCCAGCCCCGCACATCGCTCCCGGCCTCCGCTAGCCTGCGGGCCATCGGACGGCCCATCATACCTAACCCTAACACGCTAATTGACATGGCCATTTTGTTTTTTCCTTTCGTCATAATTTTTCATTGTGCTGCCTTTATCATAACCGGCTTTCCAATTAGCTCGGACAGCGGCAGAACAGTTAGACCTTTAGCATCGATGCCCACCAGAAGGATTTCAATTTCGTTTAACCAGGCAGAAATTAAACTTTTATCCGGTGGCCGGAGGTCATGCAGTAAAACAATGTCATCGGGGCGAATTCGATCTAATATCTTCTTTGCTAGATTGCTTATCCGGCGGTTGCCGCCATCCAGAGGGCGGCAGCTGAAATTGACCAGATACATACCGGTTTTCAATAGGGCTGACCGCAGTCGGGGGCTGGTGATACCCGCCGGCGGGCGATAGGCCAACGGCCGGATTCCGAAATCGTTGAACACTTTTTGCGCGGCTTCAATATCTTCCACAATTGTCGGACTGGATTTAAAAAGTATTCGGTAACTATGGTTATAAGAATGATTTCCCACCAGGTGTCCCCGCCGCACCAGCTCTTTTACCAGCTCCGGATGCCCGGCCGCTTTTTCTCCGGTAATAAAAAAGGTGGCTTTTATCTGATACTTTTCAAGGAGTTTCAACAACAGCGGGGTTGTCAAGGGATCAGGTCCGTCATCGAAGGTGATGGCCACCCCCTTTTTCCCGGAAGCGCCCCTGCAGATTACCGGGAGATAGAATCCGAAGCGGGGTAAAAAGGGAGCGGCCAGGCAGAGCAAAAGAAACCCGGTTAAAGGAATAACGGCCAGCCACCCATCAACAACCATAAGGAATGTTGCCAGCAGGAAAGCAGCCAGGCCTGTTTTGGCAGCCGTGGAAAATGACGATTTGTCGGATTCAATTTCTTTCATTCGACCTTATTTCTAGTTACGATAAACCAGACGAGTTCTCCGTTGGCGCCCGAAGGCCTGGTTTGATCAACAATGAAACCTGTTTCAAGAAGCATGGTTTCAATGCTATCTGGGGATCGATGATGGGGCCGGATTTTGTCGAGCTTGAGCTTGAAGTTATCAAGCCACCAGGCCCAGGGAGCACGGCGCGTCGGCGGTACAGCGGCCCTTAGGATCAGATGGCCTCCAGGCTTGACGCAATCGAAAAATTGTTTAAATGTCAGCCTCAGCTCATCATCGTTGAGAAAATGAACGATGTCCAGCATAATGACAAGGTTCACCGGTTGCGATACAGCCGGAATATCAGGAGCCCCGCCGGTTCTAACCGAGCCGTTCTTGCCAACAACCCTGGAAGCCACCCGAACCCGGCCGGCGTCCGGGTCAATTCCGGTTAATTTGGCACCGGGGAAGCGCTCGAGCAGCCAGGCGGCCGGCACGCCATAGCCACAGCCAATGTCCATAATATGGTTAATTTCTTTGCAAGATTCCAATAATCGGGGCAGCTCCGTGAACATTGGATCGAATTGCATTTTAAACCTGGCAAATAATCGGGGATAGGCCTCTAAATTTCTAAAACGTCTTAATACCCGACCTCGAATACTTCCGTCACGGGGGCCGTCTTCTTCCCGGCTTCGAAGCCGATGTTTCAATAGCGGAGGCAGGATGATAAAAGCGCCGATGAGAGAATAACCGATTCCAAACAGTGATGTGATCCCGGCGCTTCTCAACAAGGAGTGCTGGGCCGTGCACAATACACCGAATCCGATAATGGTAGATGCCCCTGCCAGAAAAACCGTCATCCGGATCAGCCCGAAATACGGATGTGAGGCATCGCCGTAGCGCTGATAGGAGCGGACAAAAAATAGAGAATAATCGATGCCCATACCGACGACGATGATGGCCAGCATCAATCCGGGGATATCCAGGGAATGACCGATCAGCTTCAGCGTTCCAAGGGTGCTGATAAGTGCAAACAGGACGGGCAGCAGGGATATTAACGTCAATGGCAGGTCAACAAAGTACAGAAACAACAGAACCATTACGCTCAACCCAATAATTACCAGCATTTTCGTAAAAGTGGCAAACAGCAGCTTTCCCAATTTTTGCGAAAAAAAGGTTGGATCAAACAGTTTCCCCAGTGTGTTGTATTTGGCATGGAAGGCCTCGGCCCGGTAGCCTTTCGCGGTTGTCAGGCTGCTGACCTGCAGCCAGGTCTTTTTTTCCGGATCGGCTATGATGCCCATTAATCCAAAAAATTTTTCGGGGATGGCCATGGCTTCAGGATCAAAAGAATCTGTATTGAGCATTTCAAAGAACGGCTTAAACGCATCAACGGTGAAGCCAAGCTTCAAAGAGGCATCTTTTACGGATTTTTCCAGGGCAGTGACCCGGTGAGGATTCCAAAATTTTTTCCAGGCTGCAAAATTTTGCTGCTGTTTTTCCTTGCCGGGAAAGACCATTGAAGAAACAAAGCCTGAGGACAGCCGACCGGACCGCCGCTCATTTGCCATCATGTCCACCAGCCGGTCCCCTTTTTGCTGGAGTTCGTTCAGGGTTTTTCCTTCCGTCATTAAATAGATTTTATTAAATACCATGCCCCAGATAGTTGAAACCATTTCTTCTGCAATTTTGGTTTCCGTGCTCACCGTGTTCATGGAACTGAGGCTGACATTAAATTCCGGTTTCGCGAAAAAAAGCATGACGAATGCGAAAAGGAGGGCCGCCAGGGCGCCTTTTTTGCCCGTTCCGGCGAATTTGTTGACCAGATTTTGAAGCGGCATCCGCCTTGACTGGGCGGCAGGCATCTCGGGGAAAATCATGGGAAAAACAGTGTGAACAAAAATAAACGAAAAAGAAATACCAAGGGCTGTGAACTGACCCAGTTGTTCCAGAATAGGAAATCCACTGAAATTCAGGGCTGCAAAAGCACCGATGGTCGTCAGGGCCGCCACCAGCCCAACGGCCCTAACCTCTTGCGACGCATCTTTGCCATAGGTTTTATACGGGCGATCCAGAAATAACAGGTAGGCAATTCCGTGATCGACGGATATCGATATGATGGCTCCGCCGAACCCGAGCACCATGAGGGAAACCGAATCGTGGATCAGCGAAAACACAAAAAAGGCCGTCATCGCACCTGCAATTGCCGGCAGCAGGGACAACAATCCCAGATAGGGTCGCGGGAAGCTGAAGATGAGCAGCAGCACAATGCCGATGGTTGCGAACAGGATGGCATTGCGGACATCTTTTCTCACAATAAGCTCGTTATCCAGGGCCATCCGATAGGCGCCCATCGGCGTCAGGGTAACCTTGTGGCCGGATTTCGCGTAGAGCTGTGCGACATCTGCCGCGATCGTTTCTATCAATTCAGCTGCCTGCCGGGCGAAGGCTGTATCGGTGCTGGATGCGGCTGAATCGGCTATGACCAGCAGGTGCCGGCTGTCTTTTGATATGAGTTGGCCCTTGTAGACGCTGGCGGATTGGGTTGGCGCCAGGTGCACCAGCCGGGCCATGACGATATCCTTAAGCCCCAGGGGGTCTTTGGAAATAAATTCAGCCTGTCCGATGCCCTCGAGGTTGTAGAGTGACAGTTGCGTATCAGAAATTTTATGTCTAACTTTGTGCGGATTCAGCAACGGTTCGACTTGAATTTGCAGATCTTCAGTCGAGAACAGCAGCGGAAGATGGTTTAAAATATGAAACGCCAGATCCGGTATCAGGGATTGAAAATCCTGCAGGCCCACCTTCTTGAATAGTTTGCTTTGGCGCAGGCTTTGTTCAACACGCCTGCCGCATTCAACCAGGAGATCTAAATTTTTTTCCTCCAGACGGACGTCGATGATAAGCTGGTCTTGAATCGGGTGATTTTTAAAAATATAGAGGGCGTCTGATATTACGGCATCCCCCTTCGGCAGAAAGCTAACGATGTCCGCTTCGATATCTAAACGAGACAATCCGACAGCAAATAAGGCGGTCACCACAACCAGGGTTATGATGATGCGGCGCCAGTGAAAAAAGCTTGAATTCATATGTTTGCTGAATCTTGTGATAGAGGTGACTTTTTTCAGTAAATTTTAAATCCGAATTAAGCTAAAATCAGTTTCAAAATAATTAACAGTATAATAACATGCGCTGTGATGACCGGCAGTTTGTGGCGATGATAAAACTCATTCCATTTTTGGATGCGTGCGAGCCCGCCAAATAATCTTCGAAATCTATCAAGGCCCATTTTCCTGCTATTGTCCGTGCGGGAGTTGCTCTGAAACGCAAAGGAAGGATAGGCGGCATAAAAATGGTCGGGCCAATTTTTCAGAAGGTCATCATACGGTGTTCCCTGCCATTGGGTTTTAATCAGTGATTCGGCGAATCGGCGATTTAAAACATAGCCATGGGCCAGACAGCGATACTTTATTTTCAGTACCGATCGGTTCTCGGTCTTCTTACTGTTTGAAACCAAACATCCAAAAAACAGTGCGTTCCAAGGGTCGGTGCCTGATAAGAAATCGACACAGTTTTTTAGACCGGCAGGGCTGAAGCGTTCGAACAGAATATCATCTTCGAATATGACGATATTGTCGGCCCCGGCCTGGAGCCCTTTTTTTATACAGGCCATATGCGAGTTATATATACCTTCTTCACAATTGTGCGGATGCTTTTGGACGATGACAAACTCCACTTTATCGGCCAGAGCGATTTTTTCGAATTGGACTTTAGCATGGTTGCGTCTATCTGCCCGCTCCTCGATTGAGATGCAGTAGAATTTGTCGAAATACCCCCAGTATGTATCAAGCGTCTCAGCGTTCATTGCAGGAATTAATTCCGATATGCTTTCTCGATGGCGTTTTGAACCGCATTCATAATCACGCGACTGCTGTTGGTCGCCCCGCTGACCGCATCAACTTTTGTCGACTGGTTGGCGATGATTCTTTCAACGATCGCCGCTTCGGCGATACCGCCCCTCCAGGCCTGATGTTGTAAAATTTCGATATTGACAATGCGGTTGTCTTTAAGGGTCACCTGAACCGAAGCTTTGTTCGGCCCGCCCCGGTAGCTGCCTTCATATGTACCGTCTTTGAGATTGGTATGATCGACGCTTCCTCCGGTAACCGGGGTTTCCGCGCACCCCAACAACATGGTCACTATGAATAACACACTAATCCCCAAATACATCAAACCGATTGAATATTTTTTCCTCGGATGCATTTGACTTTTCCCCTTCTAAAAATTTGAACCTGTGTTAAGATAGATTTTACAAGTTTATCAAGAAGTGGGTTCAAAACCCCATCTAAGGCCCATTGGCCGCGTTGCAGCCCTCTTCAAAATGCTCACATACTACCGTGTATGCTGCGCTTTTTCATCGGCCTGCGCCTTGCCCTTGAACCTAATCTGAGGTCTTGAAACCACTTCTACCCGAATAATAAAATGAGCATCATCAAGCGAATAGCCGAAACCGAATATGTTCGTTCCGCCATCGCGGATAAAGCTGATTTAAGCGCTTTTAAGGAAAAGCCCTCTATCCGCGTCATTCTTGGTGTATCGGCCATTTGTTTCAGCTATGTCATCGGTTGGCCCGCCATCAGTGCCTTAGGGGCCCTGGCCATTTATTTCAACAGACCCTTACTGATTGCCATTGGCGGGCCTGTGGTATACGGATTGTCCCATCTGGTGTTTCTGCTCGGAATGTATCTTGCCGGCTACAACTATACAAAAATTTTTCTGCGCTGGGCCGCTCGGGTTGCCGTGGAAAAATGGATGAATAAATAACCCTGATTCGGAACCCCTTTAAGGCATTTTCACTCTTGAATATGGCGTTTCTTTCTTTTGAGAATCTCCTCTGAAATATTGCGCCGATGGCCATAATAGATCAACACCATTGTAGCCATTACGGCTGCGGTGGACAGCGGATCAAAATTACAGGCCAGCAGGGTTCCGGCACCCAGGATAAAAACCATCACAAACGATCCAACAAAGGGGATGCGAAACAGCGCAAAGGTTGCCAGCCAGGCCAGGGCCGACATTCCGGCCGCATGCGGCGCGATGATCGTAGTAAATCCGAGATAATTGGCCACCCCCTTTCCCCCGCGAAATTGGTGAAAGCAGGGGAAACGGTTGCCCAGTATCAAGGCCAGGCCGCCGATGGGCACCAGAGCGGCAGGCAGCAGGTTAATGCATGCCAGGGCGACACCAATGGCCCGTCCCATATCCAGCAACCACACCAGAGCGGCCGTAAATAATCCGGCCTGCCGGTAGACATTGACAACACCCGGATTGCCGCTGAATTCGTTTCTCGGATCCTTTTTGCCTGAAATCTTAAATAGCAGAATCGAAAAATTTATGGAACCTGCCAAATAAGCAATTATGATCGCTAATATAAGGTTATTCATCCGCTAAAAACCGATAGTCCGTATTTCCCAACAATCCCAGTCTCAATTTCCAACAACGATTCACTATTAACAAATAACTAATTTTCTCTATGGTTTTCTGCGATGAGATTTAAAAAAATCCCAGATAATTTCAGCGGCGTCAAAGTTGCGGAGAGGATCATCTTCAGCCAGATCTGCAGTAAAATATTTGCCGGGCCAGACATGGCCCCAGTTCTCTATGAGATAAAGGGCCACTTCGGTGTCGTTTCGGCATATTGTCCACGATTTAATATGGACGTTTCCGTTGTTTAAACTGGTGGCGGCAGCCTTGGGGTTACAGTCATTGTGCCTGACCCAGAATTCAATTGATGTTTCAACCGGCCAAAAAGTCTGGGTTCCTCCCCGGTGCAGGCTGACGCCGCCTTTATAAGTTATGTCATCGTCAGCCAATCCATGAAAGGTGATCACGGAAAGCGGCTGGATGGGGTCCGGGATACGCCATTCCGGGGCTGCTTCCGAAGCCTGGCCGCCGATGGATGCCGCCAGCGGCGCAACTGCCGCCAGAAGATCACCTCTTTCCGCTGCAAATCGATAGGCCAGCATGCCGCCATTGGAAAATCCCACCATATAGATGCGATCGCGGTCGATCTTTAAACGGGACCTCACATCCTCGATAGCAGCCGCTACAAACCCCACATCGTCAACCTTATCACTGGCCGCTTTTCCACAGCAATGTCCGGCGTTCCAATGCTGAAAAAATCCGAAAATTCCCATTCCATTGGGATACATAACAATAAATTTCTCCCTGTCGGCCAGGTCACTGAAACCGGAGAATTTTTCCATACCCTGGGCGGTATCAAATGCGCCATGGATAACGACCACCAGAGGGAGTGGTTTTTGGGGATTATAACCCGATGGGATATGCACCAGGTAAGTACGGCGAGCGCCCATTATGCGGATATCCATTGAGTTTTTGTAGGTTTTAGGCCCCACAGGATGATCCTTCGGCAGGGAAGCGGTGCAACCCGTGTAAACCAGGGCCAGAAAAATAAGAATAATTCCGGTGACTCTTTTCGTTGTCATTGTGCTCCTTTCTTAACTAGTGTCCATCCATAAACAGCATCTTTTGGCCCAGGGCGGCGTTTTCGCTTTTTTGCAATCCTCGGAATAGACACACTATGCCTGCTAACGCAGAGACTGCTACGCCGTCGGTTACAAAAACGCTCAGGCCTTGCCCTGAACCAAAGTCTGCAATTTCTGGACGGACACTCACTATATTCCCTTCCTGCCTTCGATAATCCATGAAGGCGGTTTCATCCGGCCGGCGCTCACATCCCGCATGTGGACACCTAGGCAATTTCATATAGGGTATTATCTTCGTCGTAAATACCGATGTCAAATATCAGCATATCCGGGTCCGTTCGCACTGGGATAGCGCTGCTGATATAGGTTTCCCCCGGCTGGGTCGGTTTGACGATAAGCCGCTTTTCAACTCCCACGGGAAACGCAACCACTCCACTATACCGCTGCCCCCAGACGCAGGCGGTATGAAAGGCTGCATCCAGGATAAACGGTGAACCCAATTGTCCGGTTGGATCGATGGCGTCGCTTATTATCGGAGCTCGCAGTTTTGCAATCGCCCCGCTTTTATAAACGGTAAGGTTTTCAGAGATATTTTGATAGGCCGGACCGAAAGGGACAAGCTCGTGATAGATTTGATCCGGGGAAATTTCCAAAAAATCGCTTTCCCCGAACGATAGGGGATTACGGAGATACGCGTCAACCTCCGGCTTTATGCAGGTATAATGTACGGTTGCATGCTCTTTGATACGGGTGATGGCAGCATTTTTCGACCTGGTTTTTGTCTGCAATACGGCGGTGATATCACCGTTTTCAAAGAGCGTAATGCTGCACAGGGCATCAATTTTTTTGGTATCGGGTGGAATAAAAAGAAATTTATCAAAGGCTGTGTCTGCAATGGCAGTGATGTCGGTCTCCGGCGCAAATTCTTTGACAGCCTGCCCCAGAACTTGCATGGCTTCCACCGCCGGGTACACGGCACTTCCTTCAAAGCGATGGTGCTGCAAATAGGGAAAAACAGCGATGCCAACCGGCAGACGAACCGTCTTATTTATTTTGGGAAGATCTGCCATAGGTGAGCCGTCTTTTCATCTACCTCTACCGGTATGCCGGAAGCCTTGATGGCACAATGGCGCGTGAAGCCTTTGCAGACAATTTCATGGGTCGTCTCATGGGTAATCACATAATCAAAGCGCAACCTTACCCTCTCAAGTACCGAAGGCCGGGTATGGATACAGATGGCGTCATCATAATACAGGGGGGCGTAGTAGGTGACGCCGATTTCTATCACCGGATAAACATAACCGCTTTCCTCGATTTCTCGATAGGGGTAGGCGCTATCACGCATCAGTGAAGCCCTGCCGAATTCAAAATAGCGCAGATGATTGGCATGGTAGACGACCTGGGAGCGGTCTGTATCAGCGTAAAGGGTGCGTTGTTTGCAGCGGTGCCATACCAGACCGCCGGTTTTATCTCTTACATAGCGCTCGTCGCCGTCGAGTAATTCTGGAATGAAGGGTTGCGGCTTCAAATTATACCCCTTTAAATATGATACAGCAGTTGGTGCCGCCGAATCCGAAAGCATTGGATAAAAAGAATTCGTAGCGCTGTCGTCGTGCTTGATTGGGTACCACGTCAACATCATCCAGTTCCGGATCCTGAATGTGGTTGACCGTTGGAAGAATCACTCCCTGCCGGGCGGCCTCGATGCTCAGGGCGGCTTCGATGGCGGCCGAAGCCCCCAGGGTATGTCCGATCTGTGATTTATTGGAAGAAACCGGTATTTTACCCAGGGAGCTTCCGAACACGGTTCTCAGGCATTCGACTTCCGTTGCATCACCTTTAAGGGTTGAAGTTCCGTGGGCATTGACATATTGAATATCATCCGGTTGGAGGTCGGCATCATCAATTGCTTCGCGGATGGCGCGGATAATGGTTTCGGCGTTTGGCAACGTAAAATGGTAGGCATCCGATGACCAGCCGACCCCCAATACCTCTGCCTTGGGGGTCAACCCGTAAGTTGCAAGACGTTCCTCTGCTGCTAAAACCACCACGCCGGCACCTTCGGAAATTACAATTCCCTTGCGGTCAATACTAAACGGTCGGGATGCCTGGGCTGGGTCGTCATAGGCGCGATCATTGGGGCCGATCCGGATGGTTGCCGTCATATTGGCAAACCCCTGGATTATTTCAGGGATCAGGCAGGTGTCGACACCGCCGGCCAGAACAAAGTCACAATCACCATCCCGGATCATCCGGGCCCCGATGCCGATGGCATGATTGCCGGAGGCGCAGGCACCCTGGGGTGAAAATACCGGGCCGGTAAATCCCAGTAGCATTCCGGCTTTTCCCGATGGCAGGTTGGCACACAGGTTGGGAAGCAGATAAGGACTGACCTTTAACGGCCCCTGGTTAACATACCTGTCCATGGCAATTCGAAACGAATCGGTACCGTTTAGTGCCGATCCGATCAGGCAGGCCGTTCGGGGACCGGTTTCATCATTGATTTCAAGCCCGGCGTTGCCCAGAGCCTCCTGGCACACCGCCATGGTTAGAAAAACATAATCCGCGTTCCAGTTGTAGGCTTCCTTACGATCAAAAAAATCCAGGGCAGTGGGGTCCCAGTCAGGGATTTCGCCGACCACATTGGCGCGGGAATTTGTCTGGCATCTTGTCAGTCTTCGAAATCCGGCCTGACCATCAACCGCCCGCTTCCAGGTTTTATCAAAGGTTTTTCCAAGGGCAGTGGCCGCGCCGTATCCGACCACAAACACCCGTCTATTTTTTGGAGGTTTCATCTGGTACCTTTAAAAAGGTTCAGGGTTCAATGTTCAAAGGTTCAGAGGTTCTATGATCCGATCCGATTTTAACCCTGAACGCTGAACCCGGAACCTTTGAACCTTAAGCGGTTTGCATTTAGGCTACCCTACGAAAAACGATACACGCGTTACATCCGCCAAAACCGAATGAATTCTTTAGTACATATTCCTGATCGAGTTTGCGTGCCCCTTCAGGCACACAGTCCAGTATCAATTCCGGATCCGGTGTATAATTAATGGTCGGTGGCACCATACCCTTGAGCATGCCCTCCATAGCGAAGATGGATTCTATGGCACTGGAAGCCCCCATGGCATGACCGAATAGAGATTTATTGGCCGTTACCGGCGGCATGTGATTACCGAAAATGGCTTTTATGGCCTCATATTCAACTTTATCACCGATTTTGGTGGAGGCCGCGTGGGCATTGACAACCGCAATATCATGCGACGATAGGCCGGCATTGTCAATAGCATCGGCCATGCATCGGGTGACGGTTTTGAAATTGGGGGCCACAAAGTGGTGGGCATCCGACGTCATGCCCCAGCCGCCGATTTCAACCTGATAATTCAGACCGTGGGACGCGGCAAATTCCTGGGTTGCAATAATGATGCTCCCGGCACCCTCGGATACAACAAAACCTCTGCGGTCAACCGAAAATGGGCGGCTGGCCCGGCCGGGAGGCTCATCAGGATGATCGGACTTGATCTGATAGGCACCGTTCATGGTGGCAAATCCGGCCACAATCGGTTCGACAATGGCAAAATCCACCGCACCACAAAGGACGACGTCCGCCCGTCCCTGTTCCAGCAACATGGCCCCGATAATCATCGAGGTAACCCCGGTGGCACAGGCTGTCACCGTGGCGGTAATGGGGCCGGTGGCATTGGTTAAAATGGATATTTTGCCGCCCACCATATTGATACAGGAGTTGGGATTGGCATAGGGCGGCGGCAGTTTGCCGGCGGCGATCATCCGCCGGTCGGCCTTGAGGACCGCGTCCTGCCCGCCGACGGCCGAGCTGAAAGTCGTTGCTACGCGAGGGGATAATTCCGGTGTGATCACAATGCCGCTTTTTTCAAGCGCCCGGTGAACAACCAGCATACCGTATTTAAAGATGGGGGAGGGCCAGAGCGCCAGTTTGCGGGCACTTAGGAAGGGGTAATTTCCGGTATCGATATCTTCAACTTGCCCGGCAATGTTAACCGGAAAAGGGTCGGCAATTGCAAAGCGGGTCAAATTTCCCACCCCGCTTTGGCCTTTGAGCGCCTTTTCCCACTGGGTCTTCATATCGGTTCCCAGTGGTGAAACCGCATCATATCCGACTATCACGGCTTTTTTAGCAGTCATAAGCAATTGTATCCATTATTCCCTCATTACAATATTCCATTTGGGGCGAAGCCCCTTATTACCAGGGAATAAACTGATACAGCTTGGCAAACATCTCATAGACCTCAATCCAATTTTGCAGATCTTTGGTGGTGCGGATGTGGGCCCGTTTGTTCACCATTACCCAACTCATATGGGCGGCACCGTCTTTACAGGTAGAACAGTCTCTGGTTTCAGAAGTGCAGCAGCGGTGCATGGTATTAAGATCGGAGGCCCAGCGAATAAATTCGATCAAGCGTTTTGGCTGGGGGTCCCGCGTGTCCAATGGCTGGGTAACGGAAGGACATTCATTCCAGCCGAAGGACCGTCCCAGCATTTTGCCGGTGGTAATAATTTCATGATAATATTTGGAGGATATGAGGGTTTCCGGGTACCTGTCAAGCATATCGTCCATTTCAACCCGAATTGCTTCCAACTGCTCCGGTTGCCAGCTGAAACCATCCACCCCCTCATCATTGGATAGCAGCTGCAGATGGACCTTCAGACCGGTGTCTCTAATTTTTCTGATATTGTGTTCAATTTTACCAATTTGTTTGGGGGTCAGGGTATAAAGGTAGTAGACATTCGGATCGCCTTCATAATTCTTACTGGAAATACTGAAGGTGTCTTTGCCCCTGAGAATCTTTTCATCCGCTGCGTCCCCCCACAGGGAAATGCCCAGCATCATATCCGGAAATCGATCGCGGGAGATTTTAATCAATCCGTTGGTGGCACAAAACGTCGGTAGTCGCTTATAAAAGGCCTCCACCCGGTCCAGATAAAGGGTCGGTTCACCGCCGATCAAAATGGCCAGGTTAACCCCGCGATCCATTTCTTTGTCGATAAAGGCTTCCCATTTTGCGGTATCCATTTCCTCGGCGGCGGCTTTGTGTTCGTCCGAGGAAAAAAAGAAACACCCCTTACAACGCAGATTGCACTTGTTGGTGACATCATAGATGGAGCTGCGGATGTTGAGTTTTGAAATTGCTTTATAGCGCGCATGCCATTCCTGATCCAGCAGGGAACTGACAGTTATCATTTTTCCAAAGTCTCTTTTTTTAAAGCTGTAGTCATCTCTATCGCTTAGAGCTATTGAAATGAGGACATAGTCAATCTCATTATGTGTTTGGTGTTTCGTATTTTGTGTTTTGTAAGCAGTATCCAACCAGCAGAGGACGAAACACTAAACACCAAATACTAAACGACACTATCAAAATACCTCATGTCCGGGCGGTGCGATCAACTGATTGCACAAATTGTCGCCTTTCTCATATCCCATCACCCAGACCGCCAGATAGGTGTCGACATAATCTAACCAGGCTTTAAACGTATCCGGATCGATAGCGTGACGGAACATACGGGCGGTCACAACGGCGCTGCCGGAGGCATAATGCCGGCAGTCAACACAGTCGGTATCCGGCACGCAGCAGGCGACCTCTCTATTCCATGAAAGATCGGTTCGATACTGCCGGAAAGACCGGCCCAGACCGATATCGGTGGAGGGATTCATGCGCGGATAGGGACAGGCATAAAGATCATGCAGGCCATACCGGTGGGTGTGTGCCACCGCGTTGTAATATGAAAAAAGCAAATTTTCAGGATATTTTAACAACAGATCGATCATGATTTTGCGGGTTTTATCCAGGGAATCTGCCGTGTGGCGCAATGACCCGTCATACCCCACCGGGGCGGAGAACATGCTGAAGGTAAGTTTACAGTCATTTTCGGCCAGGTTGGCGGCAACTTCATAGACCTGGTCGATGTTGTTGCGGGTAAACGTATAGACAAAAACGGCCCGGGGGTCCCCCTCATAATTTTCGATTTGTCTGCGCAGCATATTTTTGGCGCTGCGGATTTTCAAGCTGGTTTCATCATTGCCCCAGACGGAGATATGTAGTTTATATCCTATGGATTCAGGGATGAATTTTAACCCATTGGTCGCAATTGTTCCCAGGGGCATTTCCTGGTAGCAGACCTCACAAAGCTCTGCAGCCATGGACGGCTCCGCCCCGGCCAGCACAACGTAGGTAATACCGCGTTCCTTCTCGGCCCGCATCAGATCGCGCCAGGCTTCCGGGTCCCTGTTTTCCCGGGCAAACTGTTTGTCGCCTTCGTAATAGTAGCATCCTTCGCACCTGATATTACACCGGTTGGCCATATCATAGGTTGATTCACGCAGAAAGAAATATTGGCGAACTTTTTCCCACCGGTTGCGGATGTTTTGGTCTGCCAGAATCTCTGAGAATTTCCATTCTGTATCCGGGACGTTCGTGGCGGCAGCGGTTTGGTCTCCTATTAAGGCATTCATCTGGTTTCTCCAGCATATATCGCCGGCTTGGCCGGCTCAGGATCGGTCTTTGAGCTTGTTATCAAGGTATTCGGATATTAATCGGATACTTGTCAGTTTAGGATAGTCGTCCTCGTCGATTCGAATGGCATATTCATCCCGTAGTACCAGGGCGACGGTCGCCAGATCCATGCTGTCGATTCCCACCTCGTCTATCAGGTCAATTTCAGGATCAAATGTTTCAGGCGTTACATCTTCCAGTTTGAGTTCATCAATCATGATTTGCGCCACACGCAGGATAATTTTTTCAACATCAGTTCCGGTAGACATCCTAATCTTTCTCCTCTTCTTCGGGTATGCTTGTTCTAAATTCCTTCTGATTCTCAACCGCCATCACACCACTGCAAACCGTCTCATCCCGGATCAGAATACGAAAAGAATAAGAACCCGTCTCTTGTTTCAGGGGTGCGGCAATTATTTTTAACTGGTCATCGGGACGGATAATGCCCTTAAATCTTACCCGGCGTACACTTGATACCTTCAAACCCTGGTTATGCGTTTTTTTTATAGCATCAAATACCATGCCGATTTGGGCCACTCCCGGCAAAATGGGTTCTCCGGGAAAATGCCCGTCAAACCATGGTGAATCCGACGGAACGTGAATATCGGCTGATATTTCGTTTGCTGTGGAACGGTTTATTTTTTTTAACATATACCACATTATGGCAGGCTACTTTAAACGAAATCTACTAAATATTCAACTGCAAAGGGCCATTAACTTAAGCGGATTAAATATTCCCACATGGGACCGCAATGGCCGCGCTGATATAGCTCGGCAATTATTTTGGCCGTATCTTTCCCACCGGCACCGATGACCCAGTTGATTCGATCTCCGGCCGCTTGCCGGACCTGGCTGACGATTTCATCCGAATCAATCAAGGGTGACCGGTAAAATACGGGTTCGAGAATGCTCAGGCCTCTTTCTACCTGGCCCTCGTTGACGGCGATTTCGTACAATTCAGTACCCGGATAAATTCGCATGCCGCAAAAAAAGAATAAAGCGGACTTTTCGAGGCTGCCGACCCGGTCAAGGGTTTCTTTGAGTGTCTGTGGATTTTCTCCGGGTCCGCCCAGCAAAAAATAGTGGGCAACATATAAACCCGCGCCGATGGCGTCCTGATGGATTTTAAAAATCTGCTGATCCCGAAATGGCTTGCGGTAGGATGACAAGACTGGGTTTGACAGGGAATCGGTGCCGAATTCCACATGGTTCAACCCCGCTTCCGCCATTATCCGAAAATAATCGTCGGGTTGCTTCAGCGGCGCGAAAAACGCCCCCCACGGTATGGATACGCCCTTCTTTTTAAAAGCCCTGGCGACCGCCAGGCTGTGTGAGCAATCGGCATTAAAGACCGAGTCGGTAATAAAGAAATATCGGGCTCCGCTCTCCTGTAGTTTGAGCGCGGCGGCGGCTGTTTTTTCAGGATCCATGAGCCTTAGATGGTGACCCTCGATATGGGGATAAGTGCAGTAAACGCATTTAAAATGACATCCACGCTTGGTCTGCAAGTTCAGCATGCCGCCGTGTTGCAGGTAAAATTGGAGATTGGTCGGTTTGGGGTTGATTTTGCGGTTGATTTTCCCTTCCCAGGGTTCCGGGAGGGGTTTATGGGTTTCAGGGGTGACGACACCCGCAATTTTTCCGGCTGCTTCCCGGTTTTCAAGGGCATCCAACAATAACACCAATCTTTCACCCTCGCCAATGACACCATAATCGGCACCCAGGGCCTGCATGGTTTCGGCCGGAAATATGGTAAACCCGCTTCCGCCTATAATCAGCCGGGCATCAGAATGTTTGCGGATCACATCAACGATTGCCCGGTATTGACCGATAAATCCTCTCGCGTCCGTGGTGTCGGTGTTGTCAATGTTGCGCAAAGACAACCCGATGACATCCGGTGAAAACTCTTTTAAAACTGCTGCCAGCGAGTCATATCCGCCCAGGATGTTCATATCTGCAATTTGCACCTGGTGGTTTTCCGCGATGGCACCGGCCACATAATCCAGCCCCAGGGGATAGACCGGGTAGGGTTCCCTCAGCGTATTGGCCGAAATGAGCAATACTTTCATTGGGGCATCACCTCCATGGCTGTGACAACATCGCCCGTACCGATAATAAGGACGCCTTTTGCGCCGAATTCCCCAGGCTTGTCATCGCAAAGCAGCCTGGGGACATGGCCTTCCTGCAAAAATTTTACGGCCATCACGGCTGCCACCGCTGATGCGGTGGCAAACTCTCCGGTTAATTTGCGGTAATCAATCACGGGGTGATGGAAACCGGTAAGCGCAAGCAGGGTTTGCAGTTGAATTACGCCTTTACGGCGGCAGGCGGCCGGAAGTCCTGCCAGAATAACACCATAACGGTCATTGAGTGGCTGTTGCTGTTCAATTCGCTGAATTAATGATGAAATCACTTCCGGGTTATTTCCGCTGCTTTCAAAAAACACGGATCGTATCGTTAGCCCGGATATGCCTGTTTCTTTCCTTAAATAAAGGGCCCCGCCGCCGTCTGCCGGACAGGCCGATTTGGCAACGGATCGGTCAAATAGCCGGGAAAGCTCCGGATGAGATTCGTCGGCCCCGATAACCAGAAAGTCATTCCGCATGTTTCCCGACACCAGATCGGCCGCCATCAGGGCCTGTTCGAAGGAATAATCGCCGCCGGTCATTGTAATGTTGGTGCCGGTGGCCTGAAATTGCATGGCGATCTGACCGGCTGCGGCATTGTGAACCGAACCGACAAAGTCTGTGGGGCTGGGAAATTGCTCATCGGTTTCAAATAAGCGGTTCAAAAAATCCGAGGTTTCCGATAATGCGCCCCACCCGGTGCCTAAAAAAACAGCCGCCGGTGTACCGTCTACGCCCGAATTTTCATGGGCTGCGATGGCCAGAGATAGTGCCAGGCGGGGAAAGCGTTTCAGCCGGCGAACCTGGCCCGCAGAAAGATTGGCAGATATTTCCTGCAGGCCAAGCAATCCGGCACACACTTCGCCTCTGACAATCGCCCGCATCGTCCGGTCGGTTCTTCCGGTTCCGGTAACACAGGCGCTCCCCAGGATTGCCATTGGCTGGGTGTGGGCCGGAGTTCGGTCGGGTCTGGGTTTTCCGCAGGCACCCAGGACAATGGCCGCGTTGTTGCCGCCAAACCCAAAAGAATTGGAAAGCACTGTTTTAATAGGCATTTGTGTCGGCTGCATAACAGGATCCAATTTTAAATCAGGATCCGGGTGGCGACATCCAACATTTGCGGGCACCACGCCGTCGGAGATGCTGATCGCCGCAACCACGGCTTCGATGGCGCCGGCGGCCGCCAGGGAATGCCCGCAAGCGCCTTTGATCGATGACAGCAATGGCTTTTTCCCGCTGAAAAGTGTGTGGATGGCCCTGGCCTCGGAAAGATCGTTATCAAGGGTGCCGGTGCCGTGCAGATTAATATAATCGATATCGGGTGCTGAAATGCCGGCATCCATTATAGCCGCCTGCATGGCCGCCAGCGCGCCTCTGCCCCGAGGGTGGGGTGTTGCGGGATGATAAGCGTCGCAGGACAATCCAGCGCCCAGGACTTCGGCTACGGCTTGGTCCGGTTCGTTTGCCACCATCAGCAACATGGCTGATCCTTCGCCCACCGACATGCCCCGTCGATTCTGATCTAGAGGCCGCGCACCGTCAGGGTCGACAAGCTGCAGGGATTTAAACCCGTAATATGTCAGCCGGCACAAGGAATCAGCCCCTCCGGCCAATACTCGCTTGAAGTTGCCGGAGCGCAGCATCTCCAGCGCGATTTTTAAGGCCACGGTTCCGGAGGAACAGGCCGTCGAAACCGTCAGGGCCGGTCCTGTGCAGCGGTATCGACGGGCAATATCGTCGACCACCGATCCGGTGGCATGCAGGCCAAACAACTCTGGGTCCCGGGCCTTTTCTTTCAAAAGGACCTCGGTGGTCAGCATACCGCCGGTGGTCACGCCCATCACCACTGCGTCCGGCGCTTCTCTGGAATCGGCCATGGCTTGCTCGGAGGCCAGGCGGGCCAGCTGGTGGGTGCGCGGAACATCGTCCTTTATAATCAGATCGACGGCTTCTCCAACTGGAAGTGGTTGGTTGGCAACCGTCTCGAAAAGGGTTAGCGGATCAATGCCCGCACGGCTGTTTTGAATGGCATCCCGGGTATTTGAAATTCCGCTTCCAAGGGAGGTGATGATTCCCATTCCGGAGATGTAAACCCGCACTTCTGTCAATTGGGCAACTCCGGACGCCTTTCATGGATATACTCGGCCAGGGTTCTCGGGGTGGCAAACACTTTTACGCCCAGTTCACGATTGTCGATCTTAACGCCGTAATCTCTTTCAATCATGATTACCATTTCGAGCACATCGATGGAATCGATCCCCAAATTCCCCCCGACCAGCTGTTCATCAGCTTTGATATCATCAGGCTGCACATCGATTAGATTTAGCACTTCCACAATTTTGACCTGAAGTTCTTTGATTAATTTTTCCATTTACTATTCCAAACGTCTTATTTTGCAGGCGATTTTATAACGCAGAAAAAAAATTAAACCCCCTCGTTAGCAATACCCGCACATCCAGACCGGCATTGGGTCCGGGGTTATGTTTCTTTACAGCCCCAACAATTTATAGTACCATCATTTGCAGTTTAAACCACTAAATTATTATTTTCTGCTCAGCTTTTCAATAATTTTTTTTTCAGATGATTCCGGTCAAGAAACATGAACCGATTTAGTGTCAAAATCGAGGACCTTTTGCCCCATCGCGATCGGATGTTGCTAATCGATGAAATCCTTGAAGTGGACCACAATATGGCCGTGACATCTACCACCGTCACCGAACGCTGGCCATTTTTTAACGGTAACGGCGTGGATCCGCTGATATTGATCGAGGTCGTGGCCCAGACAGCAGGGATTAACAATGGCTGGGTCAGAATCAAAAAACATGGCATAGATTCCGAAAAAAAAGGGTGGCTGGTGGGTATCAAACAGGCACGGTTTTTTGTGGATACATTGGCTTTAAATGATCGAATCCAAACACGCGCGGAAAATCAATTTGAATACGAAGCTTACCGGCAAATTTTGGGAACTGCCAGAATTGGCTCTGAGATCGTTGGCGAAGTCGCCTTGCAGGTCATTCAGACTGAATCAGCAGATTAGCCGACACCTTGGATTATTTTCAACCTGCTGAAAAATTTAGTTTTTTAAACTGTCTGGAATGGTAAACCTCATGGAAGGATAGAATGTTGGAATGTTGGCCCCGGTGAAATGTGAAAATAGATTTCACGGGGTAAAAATACTGGGCATGAGAAACGGAAAGCGAACTAAGTTTTTGTTATGTATTTGGAAATCATACTGTGGATCGTCGCTATAATACTGGTGGCAGGGGGAATGGCCGGATTGCTTTTTCCGGTCCTCCCCGGCGCGCCGATCTTGTTTGGCGGGCTTTTGGTAGCAGCCTGGGCGGAAGGCTTCGAGCATGTGGGCACCGGGACACTGATTGTGCTGGGCATTATGGCGCTGTTTTTGTATGTACTTGATTTTTTAGCCGGCGCATTCGGTGCCAAACGATTCGGCGCTTCAAACCGGGCCATCATCGGGGCCACGGTCGGTGCGATCGTCGGAATTTTTTTTGGAATCCCCGGCATTCTGATAGGACCCTTTATTGGTGCTGTTTTAGGAGAGCTTACGGCCCAATCCGATTTGAGGACCGCCGGGCGGGCTGGTATCGGTGCTACGGTGGGTCTGGCCCTGGGAGTTGCCGCGAAGCTTACCCTGGCGTTTGCGATGGTGGGGACGTTTGTGGTTATGCGGTTTCTGTAGGTGTTTATCGCTGTGGGAGTGGCTATTGACTCGGCTGAGCTGGTCGCAGGCCAGCCGAGTCAATAGCCGCTCCCATAATTCAGGATATTTTTTAGTAGATAAATTGATAAGAAGGACTTGCTGATTCTATCGAATTCAATGGGTTCTGGACTTAAGCCAGACCAAGGAGATGCAGCTGATGAATGAAGCAAATGGCGGAAAGGTGGCGCTGGTTACCGGCGCCAGCAAGGGAATCGGACAGGCGATCTGTGTCGAGTTGGCCAAGAGTGGCTATCGGATTGTCATCAATTACATGTCGGATGAAAAGGGTGCGCTCGATACGCTTGAAATGGTCAGGAAAGCAGGCTCCGACGGCCAAATCATGCAATTTGATGTCTCAGATTTCGATCAAACTCAAAGTGCCGTGGATGACATGTTAAAACAGAATGGATCTATTGATGTACTGGTCAACAATGCCGGTATTACGGCTGATGGACTTTTTATAATGATGCCCCGCCAAGATTGGGAAGCGGTGATCGACATAAGTTTGAGCGGATTCTATAATGTTACCAAACCCGTGCTTGAAAAAATGATACGCCTGAAGCGCGGCGCCATTGTTTCCATCGCTTCCGTAGCCGGCCTTCTCGGCAACCGGGGCCAGGCCAATTATTCAGCGGCCAAGGCCGGATTGATCGGTGCCAGTCGCTCCGTTGCTTCCGAAGTGGCGCGACTGGGAATCCGGGTCAACGTAGTCGCCCCCGGTCTGATCGAAACCGATATGATTAAAGATGCACCCGTGGAAAACATCAAGGCCATCATTCCTATGGCCCGGATCGGAAAGCCCCGGGAAGTTGCCAGGGTGGTGAGGTTTTTGTGTTCCGATGATGCGTCCTATGTTACGGGGCAGGTGATATCCGTCAACGGTGGAATGTTCTGAATTCGTATCCTGAGCCCCTCTGATGCTCGATATCGGCGTTGCAAATCGATTCAAAATGCTCACGTACTGACGTGTACGCTCCGCTTTTGAATCAATTCACGCCTTGATCTCAAACACCAGAGGGCCTCAGAATACGAATTCAAACATAATAATTTATTTGAATAGACAGACATGAAGAGATTAAAAAAGCCATATTTATTTGTTTGTGCCATTTTTTTGCTAAGCGCGTTTCTATGCCTCGGCTGGGCGGATTCGTGGGAGGGTTTGAAAACGGCTGCCGGGACGGTGACGTCTGTCAGGGCCGGGTTTACCCAGGAAAAGCACATGAAGATCCTTACCCGCCCGCTGGTGTCCGAGGGGATTTTGCTTTTTCAGGGTCCGGATTCGCTGCGGTGGGAATATAAGCATCCCGTTCAAAGTATTTTGCTATTGCACAACGGTGAAACCAGACGGTTTGTTAAAAAGAGCGGGCGCCTGGTCGAGGATGCCTCGGCCAATCTTCAGTCCATGCAGGTGGTGGTTCAGGAAATCACCCAGTGGCTCAACGGCCGTTTTGATGACAATCCGGCATTTGCCGCCCGTCTGGAGCCCGGTCGCAGGATCGTGATGGAACCCAGGGAAGAATCTTTTGCCAGGTTGATCCAGCGCATCGAGGTCTTACTATCCGATCGTCCCGCCGTCATAAAATCAGTGATGATCTTTGAAAGCGAGGATTCGTTTACAAAGCTGGTTTTTAAAGATGTGATTCTCAACCAGAAGCTGGACGACGCCTTATTTCGGAAGGTCCAATGAAACCTATCTTTTTGCTCCTGACCGTATTGGGCCTTTGCCTTTCGTGCAGCGGTCTTCCGCAGGTGTATCCGGCCGGAGATTCGGTTGAGCCGCAACCGGGCCGGACATGCCGGGGGCCTTTATCCGGACGGCGACTGGCAGCTTTTACACTCCATCGAAGCGACTTTACCCGGCGGTAAAAAAGGCTTTCTGATGGGGCTGACCGTTATTTCACCATCCAACAGGACCGCACGATGTGTCATCATGACTCTGGAAGGGTTTGTAATCTTCGATGCTCTGTATGACAAAAAGATTACCGTCAACCGGGCAATTGCCCCTTTTGATTCGGAGGTTTTTGCCAACGGTCTGATAGAGGATATCAATTTGATTTTCTTCAAGCCATCCGGATCTATAACGACATCCGGTTTTTTAAAAAGCGGTGCAGCTGTTTGCCGATATCAAAAACCGGATGGACGGTTGGTAGATATAATTAGCCAGGGGAAACATAACTGGGAAATAAGGCAATACCTTCCCGATAATCGTCTGGCGCGAACTGTAAAAGTAGGTATTTAGCTGACCCTAAGGGGATTGCAGATAAAATTGAATTGAAGGCCCATGGCACTCCGGGATATGCATTGATAATGGATCTGGTGGAAGCGATACCGCTGGCAAAATAAAATTCCGGCGAGTTTGACGCATGGCTGATGGTTCGCCGTTGTCTGTACTTCGTATGATAGACTCCGAATTATAGGTTACAGGTGTCCCCGCAGAACGGATTAAGGTTTCTAGCAACTAATGTCCGTGTTCCTAACACCTGACACCTGGAAAATTTGCGTTTAATTACCACAATCATAAAATACCCAATAAGGTTCAAATATGAAATTCAAACTGATATACCCCAAATGGCCCAAACTTGACCGGCAATCCGAATTCCATCTGCCGCCCCACGGACCGGTGGTATTTGCCGCATCACTGCCGGAAGGCATCGAGGTGGAGTTTATTGACGAAAATCTCGAATCGATTAATTTTGATGATCCGGTTGATTTGGTGGGTATATCCATGATGCTGACCGTGCAGGTCAAACGCGGCTGGGAGATTGCCGACCGCTATCGCCGCCAGGGGACCCGGGTGATCTTTGGCGGTATCGCCACCATGCTCCATGCCGAAGAGACCATGGAACATGCGGATGCTGTATTTCTCGGGGAATCCGAAGGCAAAATGGAAGGGGTCTTTGCGGATTTTAAAAAGGGTCAGCTGCAAAAGATTTATAGTTTTCTGGAGGACCGGCCGCCCATTGAAATGGTGGGAACAGCCCGACGGGATATCCTTAAACGGGATTTGTATAACTACAAAGGTATCCAGATGGTGGATCTGGTGCATGCCTCCAGGGGATGCCGTTTTCATTGCTACCCCTGTGCTGTGGCCTATCTGGGCGGCAGAAAGTTCCGACCGCGACCCATTGATAAAGCGGTCGAGGAGATGGCCGGCATCGACAATAATCGACTGTTTATCGTGGATAACTCCCTGGCCCAGGACACCCAATGGGAAATGGATTTGTTTCGGGAAATGATCCCTCTGAAGAAAAACTGGTGCAGCCATCCGATTGAGGACAAACCGGAGGTACTCGATCTGGCCGCCCAGGCCGGTGCGTGGTATGTTTACCAGGCCGTTTTTGACACCTCGGATTTAATCCGGGAGCGGATCCGGCGCTACCACGACCACGGCATCGGGGTTGAAGGCACCATTCTTCTCGGGCTGGACCATCATACCGAAGATTTTATCAAGCGCCTGGTTGATTTTTTACTTGAGATCGAGCTTGATCTGGCTGAATTTACGGTATTGACGCCCTTTCCCCACACCAAGGCCTATGATGATCTCAACCAGGCTGACCGGATCTTTTCTTACGACTGGAATGATTATTCCGCCGACAAGGTGGTCTATCATCCCAAGCAGATGTCGGCCGAATAAATTGCAGGAACTCTTGTATTATGCCTGGGATACGTTTTATCAAGATGAATCCCAGGAATTGAAGATGTTCAAGCTGTTTCAGCGGGTGATTGAAAAGGAAATGGCGAACAACACCTTCAGACCGCGCAACCGGGCCCTGGCCTCCCGTGCCTTCGGCAGAGAGGTGTAAATAGAAGCTATCTAAAATGGTTCCAGATCCTTGAAGTAGTTCATATTCGACAGACGCTTGAGTTCTTTCTGGTAGCGTCCCTCCCAGCCATGTTTGGCAAGGTTGCGCTCGATGAAGAACTTGAACACCGGTTTAAAGGCGTATGACCAGATGGCGGTCCACAGGCGGCCCTGGCTCCTGGCCCTGTGGGAAGGCGTCCACCATCCTAAAGTTACCTGGCGGTGATACCAGAACAGATATTGCAGCTGATCGGAATCCAGATGCCTGGTTTTCACATTGGCCCACAATCCGCTGTACTTTTTGTAATAGTATTTATTGGTTACCAGGCCTTCTTCTATCAGGTTCTGGCGCATGCCGGTCTTGGGATAGGGGGTCAATATCTGGCAATAGACGCCGTCGGCTTCGATGGTTTTCATAAACTGGTAGTTTTCGATGATGGATTGTTCGTCATCTTCCGGAAATCCGAATATCAGCCCGCCGATAACCATGAAATCATATTTGTGGCAGATCTCCATGGCTTTGCGGGAGGCGTTCACGATGTTACCTTTGCCGGCCGATTCCAGATTCTTTTTAGATGCATTTTCAATACCTAGAAACACTGATTTGA
This sequence comes from uncultured delta proteobacterium, assembly GCA_963821065.1. Classification (GTDB taxonomy): domain Bacteria; phylum Desulfobacterota; class Desulfobacteria; order Desulfobacterales; family JAFDCJ01; genus JAFDCJ01. Next base: position 140,424 of record CAWGCM010000034.1, read on the forward strand.
ATCCGGCCTGGGCCATTTTGGCGACCATTTCCTCATTTTGAGCCATGGAAATACAGTCGGCCTGGACGACGAGCTTCAGTCTTTTATAGTTTCTGGCAATAATAGCGTCGCACAGGGCGATGACCCGCTTGGGGTTTAACACCATGTTGTCATCGACGATAAACACCCAGTTGGTCTTGCGTTTATAATAAATGTCATCCAGATCAGCCAGAACGCGTTCGATGGGATAGGTACGAAAAGACCTCCCGTACATGTGTCGCATGCTGCAAAAGTTACACCCCCGGGTGCACCCGCGGGACGTTTCCAACATTTCGATCTTGGAATACAGGATATGATAGCCCCAGGTTAACCGCCGCTTATCCCGGATTGGTAGCTTTAGTTTGGATAGATCCAGCGTTTCACCCCTGGGGTTATGAACAAAATGCCCCCCGTTTTTATAGGTAAGTGACGGTATGTCTTCGAGCCGGTCAGCTCCTTCCAGGGTATTGACCAGCCGGCGAAAGGCTTCCTCGCCTTCACCGCGAATGATAAAATCGATTAGCTGGCCCTCGGATGACGCCGCAATTTCTTCGTTCATCAGGGTGGCATGGTATCCGCCGATGGCAATTTTTACCTCCGGCTGGACGCTTTTGATTAATTTGACCAATTTTATGCAGGTGTCGTATTGCCATGCCATGGCGGAGAGACCGATCAGATCAGGGCCGATTTTCAGCAGGATTTTGGTGATGTATTTTTTCAGCTGTCGGCGCTTGCGTATCAGATCGACGATATAAACCTCATGCTGTTCGTCGACATTGCCGCCGACACAGGCAATACCATGACCAGGCATGTGAATGGCGGTTTCATGAATGATCAGCGGCGCCACATCGGGCATCGACATCAGTATAACTTTCATAAATCCTCGGTTGTTTTTATAGTCACTCAGTCTCCACAGCGGCGACTGTATAGAATTTATTAGATTGTGGGAGGGGCTCTCCCGCCGCGATCATCGAAATCTAATCGCGGCTGGCCTGCGACGAGCTCAGCCGAGTCGAAAGCCGCTCCCACTGATAAATAAAACAGGGCAGCAGGGTCAAGAGCTTGGGTTTTTCCTCCGGGTTTCCAGGAGTGATTCTACCCGGGACATTAATTCGGAAATTGAGAAATTCTCACTTTGATAATCAGGTTCAATACCGGTGATCGATTCAACGGTGATCGTGTTGGATACCAATGTGTTAAACAAAAACTTGCCGGGCGTAAACAATTTATCTGTGTTACGAATATACATGACCTTTATTGGTGTCCGGGAAAGCCTGGCGATTTTAAATGCGCCTTTGTTGAGCCGGCCGATGGTGCCGTCCCGGCTCCGGGTTCCTTCGGGGAAAATAAATAAATTGCCCCCGTTCGCCAGGAAATTGTCCATGGTGTCAATACGCTCGATCATTAACTCCGCCAGATTGCCCTCAGACGAAGAGGGGATATAACCGGTCTGTTTCAGCATCCAGCCAAAAATCGGCACCCTGAAGAAGGTGCCTTTAACTATGGTTTTATTCCGCGGGAAAAACGAAATAAACAGCAGCGGATCCAGATAGGATTGATGGTTGCATACAATAACAGAAGACCGGATCGATCCGATTTCATCAGAGATACACCATTTTTGCCCCGGGATAAAGACCCGAACTAGAAAAAAGAAACCCTTACAAAAATTTTGGTTCAATCGCTGAAAGGAATATTCGCAATTTTCAGAAAACAGGTATGCTGCCAGATAGAAAGGCGAAAAAAAAACAATAAACCCCAGCGTAAAATAGGTCCAGAGCAGCAGGGTAACCACCAGGTCGGAAACCGGTTTCAGGTATTTGTGTAAGTGAGGGTTCAAAGGTTCAGGGTTCAAAGGTTAAAGGTTATGTCCAGATAGGTTCCGAGATCCTGGGCTTTCCGTCTATAAATGGCGGGTTCAATGTTCATGGTTTTTCAGAATCATCAGAAATTCTGAACTTCCAACCCTGAACCTCTGAACCCAGAACCTTGAACCTATATCTTTTTTATTATCAGGCAGGTATTCACCCCGCCAAAGGCAAAGTTCTGGATGGCTGCGATGCGAATATCTGTCTCGACAAGCTTCCGGATGTGATTGATCATGGCGCACCTTTCATCGATGTTGTCCAGATTCAGCGTCGGTGCAATAAAGCCTTCTTCCATCATGTAGGTGGTGATAAGCGTCTCGATGGCGCCGCATGATCCCATGGTATGTCCCATATAGCTTTTCAATCCGGAGACCATGGGTGAATCCCCGTAGACCCTGCCCATGGCCTGGGCTTCGATGACATCCCCCATTTTGGTACCCGTTGCATGGGCACTGACAAAATCCACGGAATCGGAACTGATGCCAGCATCTTTGAGCCCCAGTTTTATGGTTGCGGTAATTCCGTCCTTATTCGGCAGGATCAAATCCCCGCCGTTGTTATTGCAGGAAAATCCGATAATTTCGGCCAATATGGTTGCGCCGCGTTTTTTGGCGGATTCATACTCTTCCAGCAACAGGGCGCCGGCACCTTCTCCCACCACCAGACCGTCGCGCTGCTTGTCAAAGGGACGCGGCGTTAAATGGGGGGTATTATTGAATTCCGTCGAACATGCCAACAGATTGTCGAATACCGCAACCGTTGTGGTGTCATACTCATCGGCCCCCCCGCAAAGCATGGCATCCTGCATACCGTATTTAATCATTTCGTACCCAAACCCGATGGACTGGCTGCTGGTGGTACAGGCTGTGGATGACGAGATTACCCGGCCGGTAATGCCGAACATTTTGGTAATGTTGACGGCCGTCGTGTGGACCATGGATTTTAGATAATCCACGGCCCCGATGGAGGAGAAGCTTGAACGGGATCGACTGAAAAAGGATTTATATATTTCCCTCTGAACCGTCGGGCTGCCGTGGGTCGATCCGAACGCAACGCCCAGCCTGCCGGAGGTGATAAAATCATTGTCCAGACCGGATGCTTCCAGAACTTCCTTGGCTACCTGGCAGGCATAGTAGGCGACAGGGCCCATGGTTTTGCGGTACAAGCGTTTAAAATCATAAGCAATCGGGTAATCCACTGTTCCGAAAACACCGCAATGGATAAAATCGGAAAGCAAATCGTCCTGGCGGAGTTTCTTGACACCGGAAATCCCCTCAACCAGGCTTTTGACGATTTCGTCTTTGGAGTGGCCCACCGGTGTTATGGCAGAACCCTGGGTAATGACGACTCTTCGTTTCATTGCGGTTCCATCATGAAAAACAGCGACGATCAGGGGTTGTTTAGTTTGGCATGGCAGGGCCCGTGCCGCGAGCTGCCGACAACAATTCGATATAGTCAAGGATATCGTTGATGGTTCTTATTTCCATGGCATTTTTTTTCTCAGCCTGGGTGAGTTCCGAACCCAGCATAATTTCGATTTCCCTTAACAGCTCAATGGCATCGATACTGTCAAATTCGTGGGCATCCCTCAAATCATCATCAAGGCCCGGGCCCTCTATTTCAAATTGGTCCCTGAAAATTCGAATGATTTCTGATGTTATCTCGTCACGTGTCATGAATCCTTATCTTTCCGCCCGAAATATAATTGACTCAATATTGCTTTCATTATAAATTCGTTATTTCAGAATGTTATAATTGTTTTCTATTTTGTTTACGATCATTTAGGGTATTACATATTGCACATTAGTTCAAATAAAAAATATGATTCGAAGTTTCATACTCATTAAGATACAGCCTTCGTCGTCGTCCTCGTACTCGTCCCTATAAAATTTGATCCACAGCACGCAAACGACGAGAAAAAAATCAGATTAGATCGCTTCCTACGCCCTGCATTTTTTATTTTCGCATTCAATTCCGCGGCTCTTGGGCAGGGATTCTGCATCTGCCTTCGGCGGATCTATTGGGTTTGGCAGTTAGAAAAGGCTTAAATGGTACCACTGCAAAGGATAGTTGCGAAGGGTTGCTTCCAGGATATCGGCGTATTTCTGAGCAGATTGGCGGATCGCCGCGGTTCTTTCCTCCCGAGAGGTGCAAACCAGGTCAATGGGCTCCGACATGGTGAAATGATATTGATGTTTCCCCGTCCGAAATGCGAAAAAAATAAACACCGGGGCGCCGGACAATAAGGCAAATAAATGCGGCGTCTCCGGCAGCAATATTTCACGCCCCAGAAATTTTACAGGGACGGTTCGTTGATCCTTTGCCCACACAAGATCCCCGGTTAAGGAAACCACCCCGCCCGATTCGATAAATCTTATCCCCTCCAAAATATCCATCGGGGATCCGCCGTCCTGTTCTACGGCAATGATTTGGATGCCGCTTTGGGAAAGGCTTTCCTTTTGAATCTGCTCGATTTGTTCCTTTTGCTTGACACCCATGTAAAGCAGCAGCCGGATACGATTGAGCTTGCGCTTTAAAAGGTGGGCGGCAATATCCCAGTTGCCCATATGCGACATCAGTAAGATAACGCCTTTGCCGTTATCAATAGATTGTTCTAAATGTTCACTTCCTTCAGAAGTGAAAGTGATGTCGTCGGATTCCTGGAGCACAAACCGGTCCATAAACACATCGGCAAAATTATGAAACTGGCGCCAGGCGCACCACAGATGAAACAGCCCATTACGATCAGGGAAAAGTGCCCGGTAAAGCCTGACACTGTTTCCCACTCTTAAAGGGAATAAAAGAAAAAACCCGGTGGCAACGATCCAGGCATAGACCACAAATACCCACAGCCCTAATTTTCTGGATATGAAAATGATAGATTTATATAAGAGTATCCTCATGGCACCCGCTGTCGTTTTTTAATCAAGGCCTTCAGTTCAGGATAAAAATACTGAAGGGCTGTCCCGTGAACGGGGACACTATTTTTTCTCACCCCTTAAATACTCGAGTATTTTTTCGTATCGCTCCGGCCCGATGATCAGCTTCACTGTGCGCAGAGATCCGAGTATGGTTCCTATAACCCCCGGTGCCATAACACTCTGACCTGCCAGGAATAATCCCTTAACCGACGTGCGATTTAGTATCGAGGCTTCAAGCAGCTGGTCTGAAGAACGCAGAACCCCATAGGCCGAACCTTCCGGGCTGTTGACCCAGTCGCGTGTGGTAAGCGGTGTATAAGCATCTACCAGTTTTGCGTCCTGCAGCGGCCCAAATATTTCCTCGGATTCATGAATTAAGCGCCAGGCTCGATTTTTCTTTTCTCTGAGATAATTTTCACCCCGTTGGCCCGTTTTGGTGTGCTCCCATTTTCGCCAGCGTTCGTAGTCACCTGATGTCAGGATAGTCAGCAAATTTTCTCCAGCCCGCTCACTTTCTCTTAGTTGATAGTATTTCAAATCAAGAATATAACCATCTGTTTTCGTATGAATTTTGAAAATGTTATGGGGTATGGCAGCATGCTGTGAGGCAGATAGACTGACATGGGCGCAGAACATTCCATCGGTGTCAACCAATTTAGATACGAGTCGGCGATATGATGGTTTGGCGGCGCCATCCGGCAGCATACTGAGAACGACTTTGGGATGCACGCTGCCGATGACAACCGGCGATTTCAATACCGCCCCCGATGTCAATTGAACCCCTTCGACAACCCGGCGGTTTACCAGAATTTTTTCCACGCCATTGCCTTGGATGATCTGGCCGCCAATTGATTTAAATCGGTCGACAAAGGCATTGGCCATCTGGGCACTGCTGCATTTCAAGCGCCAGGATGAGAACAGGTAGGTCGCCAGCACCATGTTGTGATAAAAAACAGGGCAGCAATCCAGCGGGACGCCGATCCAGCAGCAAGGGATGCCCAGAACAGCCCGTAGACCGGGAGAGCATCTCAATTCAGTCAGGATTTCTCCGAACGGTTTCATTCCTTCAAGCATGGCGACATCGGTTTGCCTTGAAAACAGAAAATCAAGGGCGTGCATTTTTTTGCTATTTTGCCTTATGATTTCCATTATCGCGCTGATCTGCCGGTGTTCGTCCGGAAATGTATTTCTCAAATTTTCTTCATAAGCCCCCAAACCCTCCGGAAGGTCAAAGGCGAAATCATCGAAAATATAGCGGTCGATGATGCCGTCGGCGCCCATCCTTTCAACCGGGATTCCCTCAGAAACCCCCAGCAAATCGAACAGCCGGCGCAAGACCTGGCCGTCATCGAGCGATCCCAGATAGTGCACGCCGACGGCACAATCCAACCCCTGGCGGGTGTAGCCGCGCATTAAACCTCCGGGCAATGGATTCTTTTCGATTACGGTGGTTTGGAATCCCATCTGCGCCAGAATGATGGCGGTCGAAAGACCACCCACACCGGATCCGATGACCAACGCATTGTGTGAATCTGATCTGTCAATTTCCATATGGACCTGTTTGGGTTTCCGGCCCGAAGCGAGAGGGCGGGAGGGTTGGTATCCTATGTTTTGCGGGTGAATGGATGAATCAGAATTCTCCGGGTAATCAGTCGCGCGAATGTTCCGGTGTTTTTTAAAAAATCAATAAAGGGACGAAAATGTGAAATCCTTTCTTTGCCGGGGGCATAACTCACACTGATCGGGACTTCGATAACGGGACGTTTTTCCCATCCGGCTTTTACCAGGATTTCGACCTCAAATTGGTACCTTCGGGCGGCGACGTTCAGTTTCAGCGCCTCAGGCAGAGGGTAGATTCTGAACCCGCTTTGTGAATCGGCCATACGGGGTCCACCGGAAAGCACTATCCAGAAATTGGAAAATTTGCGCCCAAACCGGCTGGTCCAGGGTGCTTTATTACTCACCATGCCCTGGCGCATCCCAACGACCAGCGGTCGTTCATTTTCCGGAATCGCCGCGATCATATCCAGGGCATCCTGCGGATCATGCTGCCCATCCGCGTCAATGGTAATCGCCCAGTCGGCAATTTTTTCAGCTTCGGTAAATCCGGTGATAAGGGCCGCTCCCTTGCCCCGGTTTTCAGCATGCCGCAGTAAATTAATACCCGGGTAATCCCTGATTTTTTCGCAGCTGGAATCAGTTGAACCGTCATCAACCACAAATACCGGCAAATTTAGCTTCAGTGATTTTTTAACGACACTGCCAACCCCTTGCTCATGGTTGTATACCGGGATAATGACGGCAAATTTTCCCTTTTTGCCGACATTGGCGGGCTGTATATTTTGGTCAGGTGGCATTTCCTGTTCTAAACGCGTTCCGGCAAAAACGCCACAGCCCAGGTTCCCGGGCCCATATGCACACCGGAAGTTAGCGATAGCGGCTGCAGGATTATATCAGCAGACGGGTAGCGCGCTTGAATTTCTGTTTTGACCGTATGGTTGACCCAGTCGCGATTGTCGGAATACTCGAGCATGATAAACGGAGAGGATTTTTTATCGAAAGCTGCCGCAAGCCTATCGAGCGCATATTTAAGCTGTGCGTTGCGATTTTTTACGGCCCCGACCTTCTTGGCGCCTTCGGCGGTCGGACTGATGATCGGTTTGACGCGGAACACATCGCCGAAAAAGGCGCTGGATTTCGCCAGCCTTCCGCCGGCTGCCAGGTACTTGAGCTTATCCAGGAAGACATACTCTTCACACTTTGCGACGGCTCTTTGCGCAAAATTTATGACCGCCTCCGGATCTTTGGTTTGAGCCGCATACCTGGCGGTTGCGATCACAACCGCTCCCAGGCGGCCGGATGCCGCCCCCGTATCGATAACGGTCAGGCGGTCATCCGGATCATTTTGGGCTTTCCAATCCATGGCCACATCATAATTGCCGGTAAAGACAGATCCCACACAAAGATACAGCACTTTAGGGTACTGGGTTAAAAGGCGCTGATAGTACTGGTGACGCTCAAAAACAGAAGCCTGGGAGGTTGAAACCCGGACGCCCTGCCGCATGGTTTGGTATAGCTCCTCGGGAGAAAAAAGGGTTTCCGGTAATGATTTTTCCCCGGCAATTATATAGCTGTCCAAAAGGGTAAGGCCCAACTCACGGGAATCCTCCCGGGTCACAGAGCCGGCCGCATCCGTCATGATATGGACCGCACCCTGGCGGTGCAACCGGGTGAAGTCTTTTATCTGCGACCCAATATTGTCGTCGGTCCATTGGACGACATCGCCGAGAGATTCGATTTGCGCTTTGGCTTCGCGGGAATTGCTGGTATGTAAATGAACCTTCAAATAGTCCTTATGGGGGATGACCACCACGCTTTCACCATACTGGCTGAGCCGGCTGACCTTTTCTTCTGGGTTTTCATCAAAATGGATGACCGTGTCCACACAATAACCTTCTTCCATCTCGACCTGATAGGATGGTGAGACTTTGAGCAATCCTTGAAATATTGCAGAAATCGGCCGAAACTCATTGTGCTGGCCGATGAGGCTTTTAAAAAACCCCTCCAGGAAAATGTACATCCCCAGAGCACCGGAATCCACAACGCCGGCCTGCTTCAACTTTGGCAGCAACTCGGGGGTCGATTTGACGGATGCTTCCAACAGCCTGATGATTTTGTCAACGCATTCAGTCCTGTTTTCAAAATCACTTTTTTCCAAATAATCAACCAGTGTATCCAAAACGGTCAGCATCGTCCCGGGCATCGGCTTGCTGACGGCCTGCCAGGCCTGGTCTCTGCCGGATTTTGCAGCCTGGGCAAGATTGGCATAGGAATCGGCAGTCAGAAATGCGGAAAAAAACTGGACCGCGATATTGCCTGAATTTCCCCGGGCGGACAGCAACAGTTTATGAATCGTATCTTCCAGATTTTCTTCCAGGTAGCGCAGTGGCGTGAGGCTGGTAATCAAATTGCGTCCGGTGTCTCCATCGGCAACCGGAAATACGTTTATGTCGTCGAGGACATCAGACCAGGCTGCGATTCTCTCGACACCTGCTATATGTGCTTTTTGAAAATCCGGCATCATTGCTAAAACCCCAGTGCTTTGCGGATATCATCCGGTATTTCGAACAGTATTTCCATTTCGGGATATTTTACGGCCACCTGCTCGCTTTTCCCCCTGGCGCACAGCTGGAGGTCTCCAATCAACCGAATTTCAAAATCGACAACGATTTTATATTCCGCCTCCGTCACGGTTGCCTTACATGTAAACTTATCACGGTATCGCAAAGAGACGATATGTTTGGTCGATGTCTTGGTAATGGGAAAAAGGTAATTGGTTTTTTTAAAATATTCCAGGGGGTCGAATCCCGCGGCATAAAAGAGTTCCGCCCGGGTCGTATCGAAGTATTTTAAATAATTTCCATGCCATACCATCCGCATGGGGTCCAGATCATAGAAAGGCACGGTAAATTGCGTTTCGTGGATTTTAAGATTTTGGCTGTTCATCGGCATAAAATAGTGCGAAATATCTTAGTATTCAAGTATCCATCAGCTCCGTTTAAGTCCGGTAGGGTGATCAAGGACAAACCTGATTTATAAACCTTATTTCATCTAAAAAAGCAACAGATATTCAAATGGTTATGGTTTCATTGATCTGCATGATACGAATTTCGGTCTTCGGGCATGTGCGTTTTACGTTTTTGATAAACGGGCGAATATCCACATAAGTGGATATCGGAGGAAAGAAGTCATCCTGGTGGTGGGGAATAACCAGGCGGGGCTGTAAAGCCTGAACATATCCCAGGGCAATATCGCAAATGCGGGTGTGACCCTGCAAAGGGACCAGCAGGATATCAATTTTTTGCCGGCCGAGGCGCTCCAGTTCCTGTGGCGTCGAACCCGCACTGCCAAAGTGCTGCAGCACCTTTCCGTCGATTTCAAATTGCCAGCTCAAAACCTGGCCGACCGGATACTCTTTGATCAGCGGCAAATAGCGGGGGATACGAAGGTTGATGCGAGCCAGGGTTTTCACCATCAGCCAGCGGTCAAATTTCACATGTTGACTGAAAAAAGCACTGGCCCGGAACCCCTCTAAAGCCACCGTGTAATTGTTCTCCGGGACCCCCTGGACCTGATCACTTTTTAATCCTTTTTGTTTTAAAGTGTTTGCGGCAACAGGGCAGCAGTAAACCTTGGAACCTGTTTGAGATGCGATGGCCGGAATATCGAATATATGATCAAAGTGGCCGTGGGAGACAAAGATCTGGTCAGCCCTCGAAATGTCTGACGGCACTAAGGGCTGTTTGGGTCGAGCGGTGTTGTTGCGTGACAGGTATGGATCAATCAGAAACACTTGCGCGCCCGTTTTAACCTTAAAGCCTGCTGTACCCCACCATGTGATTTCCATATTGTCTCCTTTTGTGGTATGGGTCTACAGTGAAGGATATATCATACCCGGTTTGACAAGAACACAACGAATTAAATCTTAGCTTAACGGGACAAAAAAATGACTACTGCGCAGCAAACAGGCCCGGCATCATGGATTGAAGGTGTTATCAGGGACTTTATAGACCAATCACCGGGAAACACTCTCCAGGGCCCGTATGAGGAAAAGGCGTTCGAAAATCCGCTGGTAGGATTTTCAAGGGGCGATGATTCCCTATACGAATCCTACAAGGAGGTGGTCGGTCCTTTTCATTGGACACCGCTGGAGATATTTACCCAGACCTTTCCGGGTAGCAGGGTAAAAGCCGGGGAGCTTGCGGTCATCAGCTGGATTCTTCCCCAGACCCGGGCCACCAAAGCCGACAACCGCCGACAGTCCACCTATCCGGCGGAGCGCTGGGCCCGGGCCCGTATTTTCGGTGAAGAGGTCAACGTTAAATTGCGCAATCGGGTGGTCGATGTTTTGCAAAAAGGGGGGTATGCGGCCGTTGCGCCAATGCTTGCTCCCACCTGGAAGCAGAAAAAATCCGATCAATATGTATTTGCGTCCACCTGGTCAGAGCGGCATGCCGCCTATGCTGCCGGGCTGGGGACTTTCGGCTTATGTGACGGGCTGATCACCCCCCGGGGCAAGGCCATGCGGACGGGATCCGTGGTGGCCCGGATAAAAATTCCGCCGACACCAAGACCTTACATAAATCACCGGGCCTATTGTCTCTTTTACTCAAAGGGTATTTGCGGCAAGTGTATCCAGCGCTGTCCGGTGGGGGCACTGTCGGAGAACGGTCATGATAAGGTGAAATGCCTTCAGCACCTGAAACCTGCCACCGCGGCGTATGTAAAAGCACATTATCATTTTGATGGCTACGGGTGCGGGCTGTGCCAGGTGGGGGTGCCCTGTGAATCGGGAATCCCGGTTGGTGATGATATTTAACTGGTATGTTTGTTTATCTATTCCCGGTCAGCCCGGATACATAGCCAATGGTACTGGTGTCAGGTGTCAGGAAAGCAGGTTAAACGATTCAGGTTGACTATTTTCGAGAGAAAAACGGCAGGAACCTTGCAAACTTTGATCCCTGAACATCAGACCCTGACACCTGAAAACGTCAGTTTTTCTATCGGTGCACCGTCTAATTCTATATTGGGAAAAAGATATAGAAAGGGGGTAGAAGCATGTCCATCGAAGTGATGATCAAAAGAAAAATAAAACAGGGACCCCAGGCAAGAAAAGTGGTTCCCTTGATTTTGCAATTGCGCACCCTGGCCACCTATCAGCCCGGTTACATATCCGGTCGCACCCTGTATAATGTTGAAAATCCCGAAGATTGCCTGGTCATCAGTGAATGGCAGACCCTGGAAGACTGGTACAAGTGGATGAAAAGCAAAGAAAGGGATGCCATTCAAACTAAAATAGAGGCTGAGATCGGAGAGTCGACTCAACACAGTGTATATGCACACATGGTTGCACCGAGCTAAATTCCATTGGACGAGAATTTTCCAGGTATTGTGGTTCAGCCGATTGTCAGGTGTCAATCACCACTTCGAATATTGGAATACTGGAATAGTGCAAGAATGGGGCGAGAAGTATTGGTCAACTGGTTTAGATAAAGTTAATAAATCAGAAAGCTTAGGAGGTAAAGCGATGTCTGGATCAGAAATCAGTCGTGTTGCTCTTGTTAGCACTGACGACCGGAAGTCCGGAGTTGAGTTGTCCACTAGGACACTCAAACTCAACCCCGCCAAAAACAAAGATGTTCTGATCAAACCCAACTTCAACACCGCCGATCTATGTCCGGGATCCACCCACAACGATACCCTGGTGGCTCTGGTGGAGGAGGTCTGGAAAATGGGGGCCCTGTCGGTGAGTCTGGGTGAACGCAGCTACGCGGAAAATCGTCCCGTCATGGAGCAAAAAGGAATCATCCCGCTGCTGGAGAAGTTGGATGTCAGGATTATTGATTTCGATGAGCTCGATGAAACAGACTGGGTTAAGGTTGATGCGGAAAACTCCCATTGGCAGGATGGCTTCCGGGTGGCGCGACCCATTCTGGAAAGTGATTGTCTGATCTGTACCTGTTGTCTTAAAACCCACCAGTTCGGCGGGGTAATTACCATGTCGCTAAAAAATTCTGTGGGGGTGGTACCCACATCCCGCCATGGCTACAACTATATGACCGAGCTGCATTCATCGCCCCACCAGCGTAAATTAATTGCCGAAATAAATGCACCTTTTACCCCGGCCCTTGTGGTATTAGACGGCATCGACGCTTTCGTGGATGGCGGACCCGCCACCGGCGAACGTGCCAAGGGGAATGTTTTTCTTGCCTCCCCTGATCGGGTGGCCATTGACGCTGTAGGGGTGGCGATTTTAAAATCACTGGGAAGCAACGATCAGATCATGAACACGAAGATCTTCGATCAGGAACAGATCGCCCGGGCTGTCGAATTGGGCCTGGGGGCAGCATCTCCGTCTGAGATTGAGTTGATTCCCGCCGATGAGAAAAGCCGGGAATATTGTGATCGCATTTCAGAGATTTTGAACAATGGCTGAGTAATCGTAAGGTACTGTTTAATCACTTAATTAATTTTGGAATAAAATCCCTTACCGCCTAGCGTCCCTTCAAGGTCATACCATTTGATTGTATCTTGATCGCAGATCCGGCCACAGCGTTGTAAAGCTCATCACCGGTGAGCAGAACCCCTTTGGCGCCATCAAGCATCGGCTTTTCGCCAATGACCGTTTCACCAGCTGCATCTAAAATGTGCCACAAAAGCCGGCCAAGTGATGTACAACTTTGAAAAAGCCAACCAAAATCCAAGTGCGTTGAGTAAATCGGATATTTTGGGGATTAGAAAATATTATAGGTTTCCAGAAGGTGTATGCAATAATTTTTGGATTGTACTTTCATAGCCGTTAATCAAATCCAGCTAAGAATATTCTTTTAATAATTTGTCCTTGACAATCAAAAATTGTAGCGTGCTCCTGCCAATACCCGAACGATGACGGGAATAGTGCCGCTGCTTCTCTTTTAATAGTCAGCAGGGGAGTGGCGTAAACTTCAGTGTCCTGCGCCTCCGGTTACATGAACGGGTCCCACAAATGGCGAAATCGAAGCATGAGGCGCTCGGCTGGCAACAACTTTGCTACCCTATCGATGACTTCAGCAGCCAACGCAGGATCATCGGTAATCAAACCGTCGACACCCAATTCCAACATTGCGAGCATCGTGTCAATATCATTCACCGTCCAGACATAAACGGGCATTTTCTTTCTCTTGGACCTCCTAAGAATGGCACTTTTAGCCTCCCTGGTGGATACGGCTAAAAAATCGACATCGAGTCGTGTGAGACGACCTAGACCGACTGCAGAAAGATAACCCACCGGTATGTCAGGTGCCAGCTGCTGCATTTGTCTTACGCTGGATATTTCTAGCGACATCAAGGACACCTTCTCTGCCATACCGGCTTCGTGAACGAGACGGATCGTTTCTTTGGCCAGTTCGGAATCTATGTCGTAGTATTTGAGTTCAATCATCAGCTTAATTCTTCCAGAAGCTTTCAGCAGAAAATCGCTAAGGCGGGCCAGTCGTTCACCAGTAAAATCACTGTGAAATTCCCGTCCGATATCTACCCGTGTCAGATCAGTATAGTCGGTTTCACGGATTCGGAGCGGGACCCGCGCCATTTTCATTAGGTCGGCATCGTGAATGACTACTACCACGCCGTCACGTGATCGCTGAACATCGATCTCAGCGTAATCGGCTCCCTGGCGAATTGCGATCTCCAAAGCTGCTAATGAATTTTCAGGTGCGTGAAGCGCCCCGGCTCTGTGGGCAATTACCAGTGGAATCTTGCCGTGAGATTTCTGATTCAAAAGCCAGGCGTTGACGGCCACGCTTGTCAACAGTATCGCGAGTATTGTCGCCAGCACGAACCTGGGCCGAAGAAGGCGATGCGGAGAGCTCTTTGCTGAGTCTTTTACGCGTAATTCTTCGTAATCGATTAATTTTGATGACTTATCAGAATTCTGGTGTTCCTGGTAAAGGATCACCAGTATACATGTACCCCAAGATATGCCAATAAAGGAGATCACTGTCTCTAAAATGAAAGCTGAGACAAGATAGACCGAAATAGTGAAAAAAAGTGTTTGCACAGCCTGATTAAAACGGCTGAAAGCGAAGCCCGCAGTCATGAACAGGCAGGCTTCCAGGATGAGTAGAACCACGATGCTGACAGCTATGTAGATGCCCGTCGTTCGCAGGAGAAAGAAAAATTTCCGATAGGTAGCATCCCAGCTGACGGCCAGGGTCGAGCAAAACGGACGCAATCCGTCGAGCCACAGCGGCAGTGCATAAATCCATCGCAAGAGAAGACTACCAACGGCAGAGGACCATAGCAAAAAGCAGAATCCGCCCAATGCCAGTGTCCATTTCCATTCGGGAGGCTTCACGCTTAAATAATAATTGATGTCGTGAGGCCCCAACAATAAAAAATAAGTGGCTCCGAGGGCTATAATCAGTGGCAACAACAAGAGTACACAGAGCAGGAAGGCGGATAGACAAAATCGAAAAAGGGGATATAGATCCGTCCGCAACCAATGCAATGCCAGTCTCATGGACCAATTGACTTTTGGCCCATCCTCGAAAGCAATGCGGATCAGACCGGTTACTTGCAACAGCAGCCCCAGCAGTGTTAGGCCGCCACACAACACCAAGGTCAACATGCCTCTGGTTGACAGCAGCCAGTTCAACATTTCGCTGTTGCCGACGACGAGTTCACCGGACTGCGCAACCAGCTGGTTCAGAACCCATGAGATCAACGGTGACAATGCACATAGGGTTGCGACCCAAACCAGCAGTGTGTATGCTGCCATCGGTTTCCATGAGTTGCGAAACAGGTACCAGCCACCCGTCAGGGCATCAAAGGAAGTGGAGTTCTCCATGATAAATAGTAATTAGGAAAAAGGTAGAATTAAAGGACTTGCCTGACGTGTGATAAACCCTAAATATAATTATCCTGCAAAATAATAAATGAGATGCTCAATATCAATTATGTTTATTCGACAGCACATAGCAGAAGGCAGGGTATCATGCAACAGTTCACGAATGGAACCATTGTAGATTCGGTACGATAATCTTAACGATTTTGCACGAGAACCGGTTGGAAATTCGTACCTGCCCCGAATCTTTAATGACACACGAAAAATTTAGGATTTGCGAACGGAAGGTACAAATTATTGCGATGATGGGTTCATAGATACTATGCAGGGTTTCCTAAGCAGCCTTTTTGTGTATACTAAGAATTTTCCCAAACCTTAAACCACAAAGGAGGCGATCGATGAAAAAGACTCAAGAAACCCTGCGAATCAAAGATAGCATAAAAGAGGCGATTTTGTACATAGCTTTTGAACTCAGCAGCAGCAAATGGAAACTGGCGTTTAGTGATGGAAGTAAGATTCGGTATAAAACGATAACGGCGGGCAATTTAGCTCAATTGCAGGTCGAGATGGAGTTAGCGAAGCAAAAATTTAAGATAACCGAAGATATCAGAGTGGTCAGTTGTTATGAAGCCGGGCGTGATGGTTTTTGGATCCACCGGTATTTAGAAAGCCAGGGGATTGAAAATTTAGTGGTTGATTCTGCCAGTTTGGAAGTCAACCGGCGTAAGCGGCGCGCGAAAACCGATCGGATCGATGCCGGCAAGCTTTTGCGAATGTTGCTGAGGTACTGGGGTGGTGAAAAACAAGTGTGGTCTGTGGTGCGGGTTCCCAGTGAACAAGATGAAGACGCGCGCCATTTACATCGGAGCCTGGAAAATCTTAAAAGTGAACGGACCCGGCATCGCAACCGGATAAAAGGGCTTTTGGTTCAACAAGGGATAAAGGTAAGCAATCCGAGCCAGAAGAAGTTTTTAGAGGTGCTGGAAAAGGTACGTACCTGGAATGGACAAGCGGTTGCGCCGGGGCTGAAGTCTCAGGTGGTCAGGGAATATGAACGCTTGCAGATGGTTGAAGATCAGATCAAAGCCTGGGAGAAGGAAAAAAAGGAAAGACTCAAAAATCCTGATACGGTTAGTTTACAAAAAGTTGCCAAGTTAGCTTCGCTGTATGGAATCGGCTCTGTGAGTTCCTGGACGTTCGTGATGGAGTTTTTTGGCTGGCGCCAGTTTCAAAATCGGCGTGAGGTGGGCGCATTAGCCGGTTTGACCCCAACGCCGTATGACAGTGGCAAAAGTCTGCGAGAGCAAGGAATCAGCAAAGCAGGCAATCAGCGAGTACGCGCCTTGGCAGTTGAGATTGCCTGGGCGTGGCTGCGGTTTCAACCTCAAAGCAAGCTAAGTCAATGGTACATGAAACGGTTTGGCGGTGGCGGTAAACGCATGCGGCGAATCGGTATCGTTGCCGTGGCACGTCGACTTTTAATCGACCTGTGGCGTTATCTTGAGTATGACAAGATTCCCGAAGGCGCGCGCTTAAAATCATCGGCATAATGAAAATATTCAATTAAGACCAAAGGGAGAAGCTAACGGCAATAGACTTTAGTGATCGATACGTTTTGGTTGGTAAAGACGCCCGTATTACGGCTGGGTGCTCTTGTGAGCCACCGTTTTCATAGATGGGGCGTCTTTATTAACCGGTTCTCCAAAGCGCATTCCGAGCGCATTCAGTATTAGGTGTCTGACCAAAAGTGTCAGCACGGATAGAAGTTTGTAGGGCCTTTGGAGGCCAACGACTTAAAAGAACCGACCAGCCAGATCGGATCAACCGTCAGTATTTTAGCTACAGTTTCCCACCTATCTTTCAGGGGAAACAAGCGGTCTTTTGCATAATCAATAGCCGTTGGGTTCGAGAAGTAAAACATGGAGGAAATCGACCGCGGGAATGTGGCCTGTGCTCCGACGAGCTTTCTATTGGCCCATTCTCGCTCAGACAACATTCCCGATAGGCGGTTGCCAATAACAGCATTTGAAGGTGCGCGGAGGTAAAATGTAGAGCTTCGATCAAAAAAGTGCTTGACAAAGGATACCCACATAGAAGCCGTAATCCAACATTTGCAATTCTATTTTCAGAATTGCTTCTTACACAACATATTGGGGTCGGCGATGCTACAAATTTCTCTATTCGATGATAGATATTGTTACAAAAGCTTCAATTGGGAGAGAGCCCGGAGTTGGATGTAATCAACTATATTTCGACGGGGTTGGAATTAAGGAGACTTCATTGTAAATTCTAGAGTGAATCCCTATGATCGGCCAAGGATTGATAACACAAAAAAGCAACTGCCGAGTCATCTTTGACCGGTGCGGATAGCATATATGATAGCCGGTCGTGCCACGATCGCGTTCAAAACGGAAATAGAGCTATAATAGCCGTATTCAAACCGAGCCCCCGCAGACCGCTATCTATAATCACTTCGGCTTTATGGATAACTGCGAAATTTTTTGCTCTGCAATCCTTCATTTTTGGAATAAATGTTTTGCTACTACAGAGAAACCGGTCCATTTTTAGAAAATCTCCAGCTTATTTAAAAGGTCCACGGACAGGCCAAACATAGCCTGCACGATTTTTGATATGCTCGTAACAAGTGGTGCCGGATTCGAAGTAAACAATCCAGGCCATTTCTGAATAATAGTCAAGCGTTGTCGCCGACCAATGATAACCTGATGGAACAACCGAAAACTTATGCCCGTTTGGTAAGGCAGGCTCTCTTCTGCTAAAATCAATCAGTGTGCATAATTCTTTCATTGTCGGCAATCGCCAGTCACCTGCAGATGAACCATCAGAAAGGACAAAATCTGAATTTGGGCCACAATCGCCTTCCTTAAGATCTTTTGCAGCCATTACGGCGTCCCTCCAATCCAACATTCCAAAGCAATTCGGATTTTTCAGCCAGATGAGGTTGGTCATACTGTCGGTAACTGTACCATCTTTATTATCAATAAATCGAGAAACAGGAATGGGTTTATCAAACAGGACCCTTGCATATCGTTGTTTAAAGTCGCATGGAATGATTTCTCCTCTCCAATCATAGCAAGTTGAATCAAGAGGATTCACTATCCTTGCCAATACTTCATCATTTTGAAGCATTGATAGCGGATTATCTTCACCAGCATATGCGCCAAAGCTAAATATAAAAATTACAATAGTTGCAAAAATATTAATCTGAACCAATTTAGAAATATAATTTTTCATCATGTCAACCCTCCAAAGCTTTTAAGTTGTTAATTGGCTTAGCGGTTGCTCCAACGCTTCGACAAAAAAGCCATGGCGACCGATTAACTAATGATGCGATTATTACATGGCTTTCAATTTATTGAAATCAATCTGATGCTTCTCCCCTAAAACGGCTATGTGAGAAATCTTCAACTCATTTAAAAGGGCCACGGACAGGCCAAATAAAGCCGGCACGATTTTTAATATCCTCGTAACCAGTGGTGCCGGATTCGAAGTGCACAATCCAGGCCATTTCTGAATCATAATCAAGCGTTGTCGCCGACCAATGGTAACCTGTTGGAACATTCGAAAACATATGGCCATTTGGTAAGGCAGGATCTCTTCGGCTAAAATCAATCAGTGTGCACAGTTCTTTCATTGTCGGCAATCGCCAGTCACCGGCAGATGAGCCATCAGAAAGTACATAAGTCGGTGTCCGGGCCACAGTCGCCTTCCTTAAGACCTTTTACTGCCAACGCGGCGCCTGTCAAATCCGACATTCCAAAACAATTTGCATTTTTAAGCCAGATGAGGTTGCGTCACATTGTCTGTGACCGTGCCATCTTTATTATCAATAAAACGAGGATCGGGATGGGTTTACCTAGTAGGAGTTCAGCATATTGCCCTTTAAAGTCGCAGGGAATGATTGTCTCCTCTCCAATCATAGCAAGTCGAATCGAAAGGGTTCACAATAGCATCTAACGATTCATCGTTCGGAGATTCTGATGGTAAGGTATGCTTGGCAGCATAAGGTGTCTGATCTGATAGCTTTTCTGTTGCTTTACCTTCATCCGATGATACCACTGGGGCCATGGGCAGCAAGAATAATCCGAAAAACAGAACAGCCAGATACATTTTTAAGGGGTGAGTTCTCATATTGTCCTCCTTTTGAAGGCATTTTATACGAAAAGCGATACCTCTTGCTGCATGGGTAAATTTCGCCAAACCCTGATAGGGAATTTTAGAAACGATCTGCCTTTGAAGCGATGCCAGCATCAGTTTACCATAGGTCCTGTAAGAAAAGTTACCGTGGGTGAGAACGACTGCGTCGCAAACCGCTTCACGAGTCCATGTTAGATGAGGCATGACAAACCAGATAAGTGGATGGAAAAAATAAACGATTCTAACGATCTCCTGAAGACAGACAGCAAGATCGTCCCAGCGTTTCACGTGCACCAGCTCATGGGCCAGAACCGGTTCGAAGTCAGAGCTATTGACTGGGAATGTCAGGTGCTCAGGCAAGACGACCACGGGCCGGAAAATCCCAATGGTAAATGGGGAGATATCGGAGGCAACTATCTTTACCTCTATCTTCCTTTGGATATGCAATCGCCGGCGCCAGATCCAGATGACATTCAAGATAGCGGGATCCAGAACGGTCCTGCCTTTACCCGCGAGATTCCTGAACCACCAGCGCTTTCGGATGAAAATCACCAGTTGGAAGCTGACAACAGCCAGCCATACAGTAAAAATGATGAGAAAAAACCATTTCCACATATCTGCGGATCCAAATCGTCTCCAGCCTACTGCCAATTGCTCGGAACTTCTCGGGAGAATTTTGATCGTCATGTAGGGGGGAATGCACCTGTAAAAACGGGGCATTCGGTATTTTTGGAGTGTGCGTTCGGGTGAAGGTGGGGGGGTGAAGACGCGATTAATGGCCGGGATACCCAATTGGGCGCGAATGAACGGACCAAATGGCCGGCGCTCCAGGGAGCGGCCACATCCGGGGGCAACATGAAGCGCAAAAGAAGCAGAAGCCACAGCCAATGCTGCCACCGTGGATACTTTCCCTTGCAGCATTTCACAAGTCCCCAGATAATGGGAAAAAGTATCAGGGCATATACAGACTGTACCGATAAAATTTCGAGAACAGCCTGAGCAATCTCATCGAGACGTGTCATGGTGCTCCTCAGTCTTGTCTGCTAAAAGTCTTTCAAGTTCCCGTATCTCGTCGGGATCCAAAGTATTGCTCCTGGAAAAAAGGGCTACCACCTCCCCGTAATCCAGTTCCAACACCTGGGATGCAAAAAACTGGATAAAACGTGCAAACCCGGAAGGCCTGGAAATGAGGGGACGGTATAAAAAAACACCATGAAATTTTTCCCTTGCCAGAAATTTTTTTCGGATCATCCGGTCCATCATTGTCTTGGTTGTAGAATAGGCCCAGTCACGGGTTGTGACTACCTGGTCGTGAACTTCCCGTACACTTATTTTCTTGTTTTTCCAAATGATTCGCAGGATATCGATTTCCGCTTTTGTCAGATCAGGCAGAGCCAAGTTCTTAGTCATGGGATTGTCCTTGTTAATTTGTAATTGATTTGTTACAATGTAACAGATATTCTACCATATAACCCCCATAACCGGATGTCAAGCCCTTTGTCTGAAAATTCAAACCAGGCTGGTCAGCGTTATGCATAATTCCACCTGTTCCCAAGTCTGGCGGCAACAAATAGTGAAATCTTTTATTTAGACTCCCCTAATTATACAGGCCTATGGATTAGTTATAGATTTGAAAAAAACATCACTCATTTAGGCTATTATCGAAAAAATATAATCCAGATTAGTCCCTGCCGAGCACCCATGCTTCCGTTATCGTTCGGTTGGATACCCCAAGTTTGTTGAAAATATGGTCAAAATGGCATTTTACAGTGTGAGAACTAATCGTTAGAAATCTGCCATTTGAAGGTTGGATAATCCATAAGAAGCAAGATGAAGTATTTCAAACTCCCGTATGCTCAGCGGATTGCTATAATCAGTCGGGTTCATTGAATATTCAGATTAATTTTACTCAAATTGTAAAGAGCCTGCTTTAATTTGTAGCTGTTCCGCTCATCATAGAAGTTATTTTTACTATTACCGTTTATATCAAATGATATTCGAATGGCATGCCCATAACGAATGTTCGCACATATTGCCTTATCGGGGCCCGTTATCGGGATGTTAATGCTGTGTCAATAATTTGAGGTTTCTTTTGAAATTTTCAATAAGGTATCAACCACAATAAAGGATGGATGGTCATTAGATTGACTTTCAGGACTTTGGACTTTCAAACCGAATCACCGCACATTGACTGTAGCGTCGATGTTTAGATTGCACACGAATTATGTTAACTATCTGTATCTATTAAATTAATTCATTATGTTACAAAGTATTCAATCTGGTGGGATCGCTGGGAATGATGTAATCACCTGCATTTCGATAGACATCGAATTATGAAGATTTGATTCAGTAGCCTGATTTGTTCACATCCATGAATTTAACGCAAGTGATACATGAAAAAACAACTACTCAAAGATCTCGGAGCAACACAGATAACCACAATATTTCGTATGAGAGGCCAAAGAAAAAATGTGGAATTTTTGCGTCAGTCTCCGATTCTGATTGTTAAATCTTACGCAACAATGATAGCTGTACTATTGTGTTTCAAACGCTTAAGCCGTTGAGACCTTCGGCTTTAGAAAATTGCCCCCTTTCATTACGACTTTAATTTTACCAATCGCGTCTATGTCATCCAATGGATTGCCCTGCACAGCGATTAAATCGGCAAGTTTTCCTTTTTCAAGGGTTCCGATTTTGTCCTGCAAATCCAGTATTTGAGCATTTTCTGCAGTTGCCATTTTAAGAACCTCTGAATTGGGGATGCCAGCTGAGGCCAGATACTTAAGCTCGTCAATATAAAGCCCAAAAAGTGCAAGGGGTGTACCGCCACTATCTGTTCCAACACCTATTTTTGCTCCCGCAACCATTAGCTTTTCAACGTTTTTGATAATATTTGGAAACATGAATTTGAAATATGTGTGGGTCCCACGCATACTTTTTTGCACATCAATATTAGAATTTCCTGTATCAATAGCCAATACTTCCTGGGCAAACCTACCAGATTGTTTCAATGCTTCAGAGGTTAAATATTCCTTTCCCCTCATCTCAATGAGATCAAGAAAATTACGTATCGCTAAAAAATCTCCGACAACCTTAATAGTTGGAATAATAGCCCCTTCGTTTTTAATGAGCTTCAATATATCCTTTTCCTGGATGATTTCATCCATGGGAGTATGCTCAATTGTGTGGTAACCGAGATCAACACCTTTCTCAAAACCACTGACCAACATTGCATGCATTGCACACTTGATGCCGGTATCCTTTCCAATTTTTAATATCGTTCGATATTCGTTATCCGTATGGTTCGGTAGCTTGTGTGCCTGAAAATTGAGACTTTGATCATGATGCAGGGTTTTGAGCCATGTGGCACCGAGGCTTATCATCTCTTGACATATTTCTTTTACTTCATTTTCGCTTGTAGGACGTTCGACAATATTCCCGCCCATTTTCCATTTTATTATCGGATTTTCGATATACTTGGCCCGAACTGGCCAACCAAGCTGTCTTCCCTCCCTTGTAGCAATCATCGACATGGAGCTAAAAACCCGTGGTCCTGGAATTTCGTTTTTGTCTGATTTTTCCTGGTATTTTCTGATCAAATCGGGGAACGCCCCAACATCTCGAACCGTTGTCACACCGCTCATCACACAGTTTTTGAAGTTAAGTTTCACTTGTTCTTTTGCTTCAAATAGGACCTTCAAATTATCTCCACCTATAAATGGATTTGTCATATGGACATGGTTGTCTATAAAACCGGGTAGCAGCGTCCAACCGTTAAAATCGATATGCTTGTAATCCTTGTATTGCCGAAGATCCAAACTATTCTCTACCCCTATAATTTTATCCCCTTCAATAAGTATGCTTTTTCCAGTTTGAAGGCGATTTTTTACGCCATCAAACAGTTGAAAATTATATAATATTGCTTTTGGATAATGGATAATTTCCCATTCAGGACCGATGCTGCAACTGGTTATAGTCAAAAACCTGTTGTTCCGGCCATAAGCCCGCATCCAAATAGAGTAGACGCTTTTAGGAAAGACCTATCTTGATACCTGAAGACTTTTCAGAATAATGATGATCAGGCACATCACCAATTTCTGTGTATAACGCTTATGCTTTTGACCGTCTGGAAATACCATTGTCTGTCTCCAGTTCGAAGACTTAATGATCGATCAAGACTGAAGATAATCAGGTGGGAGTAAGAAATGTATATACTGATAAGTTTTTCATGTCAAATTTGATGAGATGAAAATAAAAAGGTTCGCCATTTTGAGGCTCATCGGCCGTACGCCTTTAGCGGCCCTCCGTGGAGCCATTTGTTATATTGTTCCAATAAAAGTAGCTGCTAATTTGTATTGTTGGCTGAACGATAGCTTGGAATGATGAATGGCACATTCTGTTTATATTCTAAATATGACTTGCCAAATCTCAATTCCAACTCTTTTTCCTCAAAGAATTTCAGAAAGAATATATGAACCGGAATCAATGCGACCAACGACCATACTATAAAGAATGTTGAAACTGCCAATAGCCCAATAGCGATACATATTAAATAGAAACCCAAAGACATCGGATTTCTCGAAAGTGCAAATATATTTTCGTTAACCAATGTTTCTGAGAGTGCAAATGCGGGCGCACCTGATCCTTTCTTCAAAAGCACTATGATGGAAATGGTGACTAAGAAAAGGCCAATTGTCATTATAACCATTCCTACGAAGATTGATATATTCCAAAGAGGGAAGGATGGTAGACCCAAAACCTCATCTTAGTGAGTCAGTCCTGGATTTAAGAATCCAATAAACATGGGAAACATAACGGCGAAAAAGAAAAAGAAGTGGACAACATTAGCTGTTTTTTCGGCCATTTGCTTTGAAGGATGACTCTTAAGCAAGACGCCACAAACTAATATGCAAATTGCAAAGACCAGGCATCCGATTATTTGTAGATAGATGAAAATCAATGCTCGAATCCTGATTATAGTGGGAAATATAGCTTATTTATTCAGAGCAAATTGATCAGCCTAGATATATGGAGAACATAGCCGGTTTTCTGTGCATTTGAAAACCTGAGATACAATCACGTATCAACCACCTATCGGCCTATAATATCTATTACAGATAGCCCATTTCTAACGAAAATGCAAAAAATGAGGAATCAGCTCAATTGATTTCTTTTGATAGCCTCGATTTAGTCCTAATTAACAATGTACGGCGATTGTATTTTCATTGATAACGGTGGGTGTTGATTAACAATTCAAAGGTTCGTCAATCGGTCATATGAGGGTATGAAGGCTTCCAGCGGATTATGTCAACTGTCCGATCTCATTTCATTTTGAGCTGTTGTTACAAATTCTTCAATTGGAACGCACCCTCAGAATTGATCAAGTCTTCACTTTAGTAAAGTGAAGATTTGGAATGTAATTATCAAACAATAATCAGTGCCGGAGGTTAAGACTACATCAGATATAGAGGTTGGTTGATTTTAAAGACTTTATGATTAAATCTACGATTTCCAAGAATTTTGAGTAACCCCTACATATTGTGGCTGGATGTGCTTGGGCAAAGTTTACATTGCGTGCCTAAATTGAAAATTAGGAGGGTTCGGAAATTTATTAGATGTGCTGGTGCAATATGTAATTTTGGGATTTTGTAGGTTGGGTTAAAATCGGCTGTAATTTTACCGAACTAAAACTTGGAATATATCCCAGAAAACCAAGTAACACCCAATTGCACATTTAATTGGGATTTTTCCAACTTCGGCAATGTTGCAGATATCATCAAGGGTGGTATTCAAGTAGAACATGCAAAAATTCCAAAGCAGAGCAAAAAATCACTCTGCTTTGGGATTTTAAAAATGCATTTAAGATTCTGATAAATATCATGAAGATTCAGGTTATTTGACACCTACACCAATCCCTGATCCAGCATGGCATCGACCACGCGTACAAATCCGGCGATGTTGGCGCCTGCCAGATAGTTGCCGGGTTCGCCGTATTCTGCGGCCACATCCAGACAGTTCTGGTGGATGTTTTTCACAATGGTGCGCAGACGCTGATCGACTTCTTCGGCCGACCAGTTTAACAGCATCCGGTTTTGGGCCATTTCCAGGCCGGATACCGCCACGCCGCCGGCATTGGCGGCCTTGCCCGGGGCGTACAGCAGCTTTTTGTCCAGAAAGATCCTGACGGCTTCCGGCGATGTCGGCATGTCGGCACCCTCGCAGACCATTTTGATACCGTTGTTGATCAGATTATAGGCATCTTTCTCCCTGATTTCATTTTCCATCGCGCAGGGAAAGGCGCAGTCGGCCCGGTGGGTCCACAAGGGGTTGTAATCCAGAGAGGTATCGGCTTCCGTGTATGCCGTTTCGGAATATTTATCGACATATTCCTGGATTCGGCCGCGTTTGAGGTTTTTCAAGCGCTTGACAAAAGCCAGTTTTTGGCTGTCGATGCCTTCCGGATCATAGATGTAGCCGGATGAATCGGAAAGGGTCAGCACTTTGCCGCCCAGCTCGATGATTTTTTCAGCCGTATGCTGGGCCACATTCCCGGCACCGGACACCAGGCAGGTTTTGCCTTCCAGGGTGTCATTGCGGGCCGCCAGCATTTCAGCGGCGAAATAGACCACCCCGTATCCGGTTGCTTCGGCGCGAATATGACTCCCGCCCCATTGCAGGCCTTTGCCGGTCAATACCCCGGTAAATTCGTTGCGCTGCTTTTTATACATGCCAAAGAGATATCCGATTTCCCGGGCGCCCACCCCGAGACCGCTCCCGGGAATGTCGGTGTCCTGGCCGATGTGACGGCTCAGCTCGGTCATAAAACTCTGGCAGAACCGCATGACTTCATCATCCGATTTTCCTTTGGGTTCAAAATCGGATCCGCCCTGGGCACCTCCCATGGGCAGGGTGGTCAGCGCGTTTTTAAAGACCTGCTCGAAGGCCAGAAATTTCAGGATGCTGTGGTTGACCGAGGGGTGAAATCTGAGTCCGCCTTTGTAAGGCCCGATGGCGCTGTTCATTTCTACCCGGTAGGCACGATTGACCCGCACCCACCCTTCATCATCCATCCAGGGAACCCGGAACATAATGACGCGTTCGGGCTCCAGGATTCTTTCCAGGACACCCAGTTGGCGATATTCGGGATGGCGGTCCAAAACCGGTCTTACCGTTTCGACGAACTCCTGGACAGCCTGGTGAAATTCTTTTTCCTCCGGATCTCTTGCCAGGATCTGCTTCAAAATCTTATCTGACATATCAAACCTCCTTCAATTTGGCCAAAAGGTTAAAAAATATCCAATTTCAGAGGTCCTAAGCATCAATAATTTCCAGGGCTTCCTTCCGATAGGCATCCATCACGTATTTAATACCGGTGATCTTGGCACATTCTTCTGTCAGGGAAAAAAGGTCATCCCGGCTGATATATTCCACCTTCCAGTTGCGCGATCCGGCCATCAATTGCTGGAGCCCGACTTTGATTTTATCGGTCACGTTAAAAAGTCCGATCGCACCCAGCGGCATATCGTCCACCTCGGATCCGTATTTTTCCTTCAAGACTTCATAGTTCATAAAGATTTCTTCTTTGGTAAAGCCGTATTTCGAAACGGTTGACGGCAGGCCGCCATCTTCGTCGCGCAGCCACTTTTCAGCATTTTTGCCGACCATGCCCGGGATCATCAGCGCCCGGCCCATACACACGGCCTTGCAGTAAGGAGCGCCCAGGGCCAGTGCTTTAAAGACATGATCTTCAGCTGAAAAGCCGCCGGCAAAGGCCAGGTCCGGAACGCGCTTGCCGCTTTGTGCCAGACGATCGCTTAATTCAACGGCCATGGAATGCAGGTAAATTGCGGGGATGCCCCACTCGGTCATCATGCGCCAGGGGCTCATGCCGGTGCCTCCCGGGGCCCCGTCAATGGTGAGCAGATCAATATCGGCGTCCGAGGACCAGCGGATGGCCATGGCCAGCTCCCTCATGGGATAAGCGCCGGTTTTTAAGGTAATGCGTTTGGCACCCAGTTTGCGCAGCCGCTCCACTTCTTTCATAAACCCTTCCTGATCGACGAATCCGAGACGCGAGTGCCGTTCGAACTGTTTCAAGGGACCGGCTTTAAACGCTGCCTGATGGGCGGGGTCTTCCGGATCCGGGGTAACGATATACCCGCGTTTTTTCAATTGAATGGCCCGGTCCAGGGAATTGACTTTGATTTCGCCGCCGATGCACTTGGCGCCCTGGCCCCATTTCAGCTCAATGGTCTCCACCCCGAGCTTGTCGATCACATATTCGGCCACCCCGTTGCGGGTGTCTTCCACGTTCATCTGGACCAGGATATCGCCATAGCCTTCGTGGTAGCGGCGGTATTCTTGCACCCGTCGATCCATTTCCGGTGATTTCTTAATCTTGCCGTTGCTGTCGAGTTCCAGTTCGGGATCGATGCCGCAAACATTTTCACCACATACCAGGCTGATGCCGCTGATGGCGGCGCCGATGGCAAAATGCCGCCAATTTTTGCGTGCGATATCCGTGCTGCCCAGGGCACCCGTAAAAATCGGCACTTTCATCTTGACCTTATCTGTAACCCCGTATGCGGTTTCGGTATCGACACTGGGAAAGGTGGCTTTATCGGGGTCGGCTTCGACCCCTTTGGCCCCCAGGGCATACCCCATAATATTTAGATGGGAATAATCCACCGGGTAGTCCTTGTCGGCGCCGGCCGTAACACTGCCGAAAGGTTGCGGGTAAAGAAGCTCCCGTCCCCGAAATGTCGCCTGGAACATGTCGCAATTTCCCTTGCAACCATCGAAACACCTGCTGCAGATACCGGATTGAGGTGCGATGTCGCGCGAGCGGTTCCTGGTCTGAAGTGCGTCGTTTGCATTCGGTCGATGTAGGTTCATAGTCTCCCTCCTTGATTCACCATGAATAGATTTATACCGCTTTTTAAAAATAAGTCTGAAATACGGAAGGGTGGTATCAGTGGTTGTAGAAAAAAAGCGTTTAAATAACGTAACGCTTTTTTAACAACCGCTATAAATTCAACCCCTTTTGAGCTGTGATTCCAAAAGTCTGATATCGGAGCATTGGCTAAAGTCTACCAAAATAGTCCAATTTATTTTTGAAAATCAAGGATTTTATTACGTGATAATCAGAATTTGATCGGGTCTTCCTCCCGAATTGGGCAATTGAAGGGATTTCAGGCTTGATTTTGTTTATCAATGCCGGTATCAACCTGCTGTATTGGTCCCTTTCGAATGAAAAGGCGTTGAAAAGAGAGGAGAACTCATGGAAATGCAAGAAGCCATCCGCAACCGCCGCAGCATCCGTCAATTTTTAGCCAAACCCGTATCCGAAGACATCATTCGGGATCTCATCACCAACACGCGATGGTCCCCTTCCTGGGGCAACACCCAGCCCTGGGAAGTTGTCGTGGCTACCGGGTCTAAACTGGAGGAATTTAAAAAGAAAAATAAAGAGGCCCTTCTGGCAGGTAAAGAGGCCGTGCCGGACATCCCTATGCCCCAGGTGTGGTCCGAAGCTTATCTGGCACGCTACAAAGAGCTTGGCAAAAGCGTCCTGGGCGCCCTTTCCATTGCCAGGGAGGATAAAGAAGCAAGGCTGCAGCATTTCGTAAAAATGTTTAGCTTTTTTGATGCACCGGCCGTCGTTCTGGTTGCCGTCGACAAAGAGCTCTCCATCGAATATGCCATGCTCGATGCGGGCATTTTTTTGCAGACATTCTGTCTTCTGGCCCATGACAGAGGTCTGGGAACATGCATCCTGGCTGCCATGGTCAGCTATCCGGATATCGCGCGTGAGCTGTTTTCCGTTCCGGATACGCAAGTTGTTTGTTATGGGGGCAGCCCTTGGATGGCCGGATCCGGATGCTCCGGTAAATTGTTTCGAAAGACAGCGAGGCTCGCTGGATGAGTTTGTAAGATGGGTTAAATAGATTTTTGTCGGAAATGGCGACGCTCTATTTGCTTGACAGCCGGATTGCGAACGATTAGTAATACCCTAATTGAGTGGTACTCAATTAGGTAAATAGCATTAATATCCTCAAAATATCACTAGTATTTCATCGTTCATTAATCTCATCGTCGGAGGTGGGAATGAACCTCAAAGCCTGCAAATAGTAATCCTGATAGCGCGCCTCATTCTATTGGGATTTTTTTATTTTTCACTCCCTGCTAATTAATCCGCCCTGAAAAATAGCATATTCAGAGTGATAGATATTTCTTTCAAATTCAATAATAATTACCCCGCCCGAATCAGTGTCAAAATAGCCTAATGCGGTTTCAACACACAGATTATTTTACCTACACCTGATTTTTTCGATTCAATTCCTGATCTTAAGGGAGGCGAGACATGGAAGAACTAAGTGCAAAAACTCAAATGGCCAAAATTCGCAATTTCGAACGGGGTTTTATGGCCACCCATTTGATTAATCTTGGCGCCAGACTCGGAATTTTTGAAGCTCTCAACGAAAACAAGCAGGGCTTGACTATTCCGGTGTTGGCTTCAAAGCTGGGAATCCATGAGCCTTACTTGAAGATCTGGTGCCAGACGGCTTATCATTTTGAAATCCTTGATGGTGATGAAACGGGCCGTTTTATGCTTCAGCCTTATCTGGACGAAATTTTGGGGGATAAAGACCATTTTAGAAATTATCTGGCCAACATTGCCATGGATGTTGACATCATTGGCGATGGCTTTACAAAATCTGCAGGGGCCTTTCGGACAGGAAAGCCTCTTCAAATTTATAACTCGCCTGATTTTTCCGAACTTGTGTACGAGCCGACCAAAAATATCGCGCTGGCCTTTCTTTTTATGATCTTTCCTAAAAACAAACATCTGAAGCAAAAACTGGAGCAGGGGATACGGTTTTTAGATATCGGCTGCGGTGATGGCAGCCTCGTGATTCAGCTGGCTCAGGCATTTGGCAACAGCACATTTGTCGGTATCGGCCCGGATGCGAATGGGATTAAATCGGCAAAATCGGCAATTTCTAAGCTGGAGTTGGAAGGTCGTTTATCCGTGGAGCACCTCGGCGGCGAAAAACTTTCCTATAAGGATGAGTTTGACATGGTCAGTATGGTGGTGACCCTGCACGAGATCCCACCGGCGGTAAGACAAAAAGCGATAGAAAATGCTTACCGTGCTTTAAAACAGGATGGCTGTCTGCTGGTGTTGGATTTTCCCTATCCCGGCCAACTGGAGGATTTCAGGAATCCCATGTATAACTACGGCGTTCTCGATCAGTTCTACGAAATTTGTGCAAGCTGTGTCCATCTAACCAACGAGCAGCAGGATGAGCTTTTGTCGGCTGCCGGATTTAAAAACATTCAGCGGATGCCCATCGGCAAAGGCATGTTTGATTTCATCTCGGCTACCAAATAGCAATCCAATCGGGTAACAGCCAATGGGGAGTTATTCCTTACTCGTTATTGGCCAATAACATATAAATACAGAATTACGAGAGAGGAAGTCGCCATGCCTGAAGACGGCTACGAAAAGTTGCAGGCGCGGGTCCAAGAAAGAATATTTAAAGAAGGTTGAAATATGTCTCAAATTAACGATCCATTAATTTATCGTCAAGAAGGCGAAATCGCTTTCATTGAAATCAACCGGCCGGAAAAGAAAAATGCGCTCAATTTCGAGTGCTGGCAGTTATTCGACAAGTACTGTAATCGATTAATTGATGATAATCAGGTTCGGGCGCTGGTGATTACCGGGTACTCCGCTGACATCTTTTCGGCCGGCGTGGACGTAACGCCGACCGACCCATTTATTGCGGAGATGTTTGCTGCTTTGCAAAACCGGGACAAAGCTAAAATTGTCAAGGGGTTTGCGGATATGCAAGGTGTGGTTTCAAAGCTGGCCCATTTACCGTTTCCAACCGTTGCAGCCATAAACGGCCTGTGTTACAGCGGTGCCGTCGAGCTTGCGGCCGCCTGTGATATCAGGGTGATCAAAGAGGGGGCCGTTATATGTCTGCAGGAAGCCCGGTTGGGTTTGATTCCGGATTTCGGTGGGACCGTGCGGCTTACCAGGTTAATCGGTCCGGCAAAGGCCAAAGAATTGATTCTGACGGCACGCGCAATTTTGCCTGATGAAGCCAAATCTTTAGGGTTGGTGAGCCATATTTTTCCGGCAAAAAATTTTACTTCCCGGGTCACCGAATATGTGAAATCTATAGCAGCCAACGCTCCCAAAGCCTTAGAGGTCGTTAAAAAAATTTGCGATTCCACTTTTACAATGGAAGAAGCCGAGGCGCTTAAATTTGAAAGGCAAAGAGCAGCAGAAAATGTTCTGAGCGGGCAGTGCATCGAAGGGATCAGCGCCTTTTTGGAAAAGAGGACACCTGAATGGAAATCTTAGCGTAATACTTCCTTGACATAAGGTTAATCACGATATAAAATAATAAACAAAATTGTTTATTATTTCAAAATGTGAAAGATTATGTCAACCAATTCTACCGCCAAATTATTAAATGCCGATAGTCCCTTTTTTTCAGTCTCTTCGCTTCAGGGGATGCTTAACTTGACGCGGGAAAGCGCGCGCACGACCGCTTCCAGGCTCGTTCAAAGAGGCATCCTGGTCAGGATCCAGCGTGATTTATATACCCTCGCCAATGTTAAATATTCTCTTTTTTCTCTGGCCAATGCGCTTTATCAACCATCGGTTATCTCGCTTGAAACAGCCCTGAATTACTGGGGTATTATCGTTCAGGTGCCTCAAACTGTTTTTTCGATTGCACAGTCAAGCTATCGATGCGTGGCTGATAACACTGATTTCGTTTACCGGCGCATGCCTCCAGATAAGTTTCGTTTCGGCCAGATAAAGGTCGAGGACTTTTTCATCGTCGAAGCGGAAAAGGCGCTGCTGGATACACTTTACATGAAAAGCAAGGGTCTGGCGGAACTTTTGCCGGAAGATATTGATATGGCGAAACTTGACGATGAGTTGCTCAGCTATTACAAGCGCCTGTATCCGGGCATCGTGAAAAAAATGCTCAATGAAATCGAAGAGCAGGAATATGAAGCCAAGTAAACAGGACTTTCTAAACCAGTATAGGGAAAACACCATCATAGAGATCGTCCAGACCGTGGCAAAATCTGAAGCCGGAAGTCATTTGGCTTTTAAAGGCGGTACGGCTTTGAAGCTTTTCTATGATCTGCCTCGGTACTCTGAGGATATTGATTATGATTTTCTTGGCAAAATTTCTCCGCAACAGATGCTGGATATCTTAAAATCGCTGGTTGCCAAAAAAAAGTGGGAAGTCACAGATGATGCTATCAAATATAATACCATTTTATTAGAGTTAAGATTTGCCGGACCGGAAAGAAATTTTCGGGTTAAAATTGAAATTTCAACAAGAGAAAAAAATTTAAAAACCAACCATCCTGTCCCTCAGGGGCGTTCCGGTTCTTACCCTTGAGCCTGCCTTCTTAATGACCGAGAAGTTGATAACCTATGTTAAAAGAAAGGCTGGAAGAGATATATTTGACGCCTGGTTTATATTAAACAATGTTTATCCATTGGATGAGAAGTTATTGATAGATACCTTCGGCGGGCTCACCCATTTTTTTTCTGCGCTATTAAAGGTGACCCAAGAGGCGGATTCCAAAAAGATTCTCAGGGATACCGGCAAGCTGTTAAGTATTGACCAGAGAAACTGGATAAAAACTTCGTTTTTGAGTGATTTTCAAAGGCTCGTGAGCACAAAGCTCAAAGCTGGGTCCTGATTGCTGTAGAAGTGGCAGAGTAAAAAAGGAGTTGCAATATGGGTAGGGAAAATTTTAAGGAAAAAAGCTACAAAGGCCATCCGGGGCTATATGCACTGGGAGGATCGGCTGTATGATCCCAAACCGGTGGCGTAACTTTATACCTGAATCTTGCATGAAAATTAATGAGAAGGTTAAATAATAATAAATAACAGTAGGGTGAGAGCAATATAATAGTAAACCTAAATACTTAATCGGTAAAAAGGATGATGGTCGATCTAATCTCATTTATTTTCACCCTATGGGCGAGCGTGAGGCTTTCATATACTGTGTTATTAAGGGCTCAGCATAGTCCACTATAGCTTCGCCCTTAAGTGCCTTGATCATGAAGAGCCGTTCGTAATGCATCGATCGCTTATATCCCAAACCGATGCGTATATTCTTAAAAGGTAAGTAAATTTCAGGGTTCTGTTGGGTGAATATTCTGGCGTTATTCCGACAGATAGGTCATCTCGCCTGAGTCTAGGATCTGGCTTTGAAAATGGGCGGCCGAGTCTTTGGATTTTGAAATAAACACCCGGTTGTCTTTTGTAATCTGATACTGTTCCAGGTATCCTTTTTGCGCAAGCTCTTTTAAGCCGGTGCGAACTTTTTCCTTCAGGCGCCGGATTTCCAGTTCCTTATCCAGGTTTACCGCCCGGGCCAGGCGCAGGATGTCAATATCGGATTCACTTTCATACTGACCCTGGTAAAAGCGGTAAAATGCTTTGCTGACATCGGATTTGAGACGGGCCCTGAATTTCAGATCGATGTTGGTGACAAAACTGGCGGCATACATTTCCAGGAAATAAGGGTTGATGACGACCCGGATGCTGCCGGTTTCTTTATCGATATCGGCAAAGCTCAGAATCGAGCCGGTCATTTCTTTTAAGTCTTTTCGTTTCCGGCCCTTACCACTGAAAAGCTCCAGATCAATGCGGGATCCTGCCAGGCGCTGGATGCTTTTCCAGATCGCGCCATAATTTGTGGGCGTCGACGGGACATCGGCCAGCCGGCTTAATTCTTCCTGGGTGGTTTCAAAGGCATCGCTTTGATATTTGGTCATCAAGGCCAGAAGCCCGAACAGGACGGTCTCGTCGAAGATAACCAGAAGTTCTCCCACCACCTGCATGCGTCCCCAGGAATTGGCATCACCTGAATCCAAGCGCACCAGGGGCCATTCTTTTGATTTTAACCGGCCTTTGAAATGAAAGGGGGACACCCGTGTCAGCATGGTGGGCATAAAGCTGAAAAACCGCTGTGTCGGTGGCTGCCGGCTGATGTGTTTTTTGACATATTCAGATGCGTCTTTGATGATTTGGCGACGGGTTAATCGTTTGGCGGCTGCTTCAATGGCGGCATCCGATACGGTTGGATTTTTTTCCGGCTGGGCATTCAACGGGGTCGGGCGTGTCTGATTGGTCGGGCATTCGCGTCCTTTCATTAGTTTAGCTTGGTTTCAATAAACGAGGATTTTATAACAACCGTGCAACAGTATAAAAAAGCCTTCAACGGAATTTTACAAATTTCAGAAAGGCTTTAGTGTCTGATATTGAAGTCAGCTTGATACATCCGCAAATGCTCTTAGTATGGGGAGTGATTAATGTCACTATAGTTAAAAGAAAATATTTTGTCAAAGAATTTATAGCTTAAAAATTTAGCGTCCCGCTGGACTTGTTCTCTTAATAAAACGTATTAATATTTAGCAAGTATTAAAAATCAATCAGGGTGTGCATATGATATTATTCGACGACAGCCAGAAAGAAGGTTTAATTGAATTCGGTATCGAAATTCCGGTACTTTACAGCCGGGGTTTAAATACATTTGAGTTTTTGAAATCACACGAAATATTGGGCCCTGAAATCGATCAATGGCATATCCGCCAATATCGAGGAAACTGTCAGCCATGATGATTTGATGCGGGTCCATTCCGGTGAATATATTAAAAAGCTGTTTTCCGCCGAACTGGAGCATGAAATTATCAACACATTCGAATTGATTGATAAAGCGGGCAACTACTATCGCTACAACCCGAATAAAGCCGTCCGACCGTTAACCCTATTGTTCGATCGCATTCTTACCATCGTGTCCGGCACAATTCAATGCAGCCGGATCGCCCTGACCGAAGGTTTTTGCTTTGCATTCAGCGGCGGCATGCATCACGGTCAGAAAGACTATGGCAATGGGTTTTGCATGCTCAATGATATCGTTATTGCCATTCGCAAACTTCAGGCTGAAAGCCTTATCCGGACCGCCTGGGTGATCGATATAGATGCCCATAAAGGGGACGGAACCGCCGCCCTCACGAAAGGTGACAATAGCATTACCACCCTCAGCATTCATATGGCCAATGGTTGGCCGCTGGATGGTAATGAATACGACGCGGACGGGAATTTGAATCCATCCTTTACCCCCAGCGATATCGATATCCCCATGGCCAAGGGGGAGGACGACCAGTATATCCCCCGTTTACGGGAGGGCCTCAATCAGCTTGACAGATGGCCCCATCCGGATCTTGCCCTGGTGGTGTCCGGAGCGGATCCCTATAGTAAAGATGAATTGCCGTCCACCAGCGACCTGAAATTATCCCTGGCCCAATTAAAGGAGCGGGATCTTATCACTTACAATTTCCTCAAGGATCGGGATATTCCCCGGGCCTATTTAATGGCCGGCGGATACGGAGAAAGCTGCTGGGAGGTGTATGCCCAGTTTTTGGAATGGGCGTTGCTGGACAACCTGAATTCACACTATCTGTAACCCCGGAGGTACCAACAATGAAATGCCCTGTTTGCGGTTGCGAATACTTCTATCTCAAAAACCCTGACAATCCCTATAAATACTACCAGTTTAGCTGCAAAGACGGCGAGGCTCACTTCAGTGCTGAAGTGAATGAAGCTGAAGTGCCGGAAATAAACGATGAAACCCATACCCACTGTGTCCAGTGCGTCTGGCAGGGAGAATATGGGAAGCTGGTTGATTAGAACTTGACCCAAAGGATTGGCTCCCGGCAAATATGCCCAAATTGTAGGAGTTCTAACATGGTAGATATCAAATGGATAACAACTTCTGCCGGCCTGAAAATGCCGCGGATAATTTACGGCACGGCCTGGAAAAAGGAGCACACGGCAGACCTTGTTGTGAAAGCCATCCGGGCAGGATTTAGGGGAATTGATACAGCCTGCCAGCCGAAACACTATAACGAGCCGCTGGTTGGAGCGGCGCTTCACAGACTGAAAGCCGATGGCATACAACGCGAGGACTTGTATTTACAAACTAAATTCACCCCCCTTTCCGGTCAGGATCCAGGGCAGGTGCCATACAATAAGAATTCCCCTATAGAATTGCAGGTCGTCCAATCTTTCGAGGCATCGAAAAAAAACCTGCAAACAGAATATGTTGACTGTTTAGTGCTTCATTCACCAATGGCACCCCACGCACTTTTGATGAAAGTATGGAAGGCAATGGAAGAAATTCAAAAGTCCGGTGGAGCGCTTCATCTGGGAATCAGCAACTGTTACGATCCTGAAGTGTTTCGAGCACTCTATGCCGACGCCAACGTGAAGCCGGCAGTTGTACAAAATAGGTTTTATCAGGAAACGGGCTATGATGCAGACTTACGTCACTGGTGCTCCATTCATGAAGTCATTTACCAGAGTTTCTGGACGCTCACGGCAAATCCTCATATTATCGCCAGCGGTATTGTTCGAACCATTGCCCAAAAGCATAACAAAACCCAAGCGCAGGTCTTTTTTCGATATCTCAGTCATTCTGGTATTGTGCCTCTAACCGGGACCTGTTCCGAGAAGCACATGCGGGAAGACCTCAATATCTTCGATTTTGAGCTTTCTTCTGAGGATTTGAAGGATGTGAGTCTTCTTTTAAATCAGGTTGAACCTACAAAGTTTGACACGACCTGAAATTTTTTTCAATCTATGGTTCAAGAACCGAAATTTTATATCCCCAAAATTTCGATCAAAGAC
Organism: uncultured delta proteobacterium; assembly: GCA_963821065.1. Lineage (GTDB taxonomy): Bacteria > Desulfobacterota > Desulfobacteria > Desulfobacterales > JAFDCJ01 > JAFDCJ01. The sequence continues at coordinate 177,508 of CAWGCM010000034.1, forward strand.
GGGCGAAGGAAATTTCGGTGATTTTCCAAACCCACCGTGTTCAGGGTCATAGGTTTCCCTAAAAAACTGGCGGGCCTGATCCAGAATTTCCGGATCGAGTTTTGCGCCCGGCGTTCGATTGTTCAGGCCAACAACATGCTGGGTGATCCGGTCTGCGCTGGTCAGCACTTTTTGGCGGTCATTTTTCCAGGCTTCGGCTATTTTGGGCAGCAGTTCCATCAGCCCGGGCCGTCCCCAGCGCTGGTGCTTGGGAAAATAGGTGCCGGCATAAAAGGGCTTTTTATCCGGGGTCATAAGTATGGTCATGGGCCAGCCGCCGCTGCCGGTTAACGCCTGTGTGACCGTCATGTAGACATCGTCAATATCCGGTCGTTCTTCACGGTCGACTTTGATGGCGATAAAATCCTGATTTAACAGCTGCGCCACTTCCCTGTCTGAAAAAAATTATTGACAAAAAATTGTTGCCATTACATGAATGAACCCTTACCGGAAGCGCCCTTCCGGTAAATCCGGCTGCAATGCCTGTCATAAGGTCACCCGGCATATTTTTAAGCTGATCCTGCCGATATGCAACCTCACGTGCCGCAGATTTTTTTTATTGGATCATCTTGCGCAGCTAGCGCGTCATTAATACAAAGCGAAAGGAGTAGCCATGGGAGGTAGACGAATCGTTGATTTAAGCATCAGTATCGAACCCAGACTGCCCAGCGACCCACCCATGATGATTCCCAAAATTGATTACATTAATCATGAAATGGGTGCCGAACAGATGAAGGATTTTTATCCGGGGCTAAAAAAGGAACAGCTCCCCGGGAGTCTTGGCTGGGCCGTGGAGTTTCTTACACTGACAACCCATTCCGGCACCCACCTGGATGCTCCCTATCACTACCATCCCACCATGGACGAAGGTCAGCGCGCTTTAACGATAGATGAAATTCCCCTGGACTGGTGCTTTAGCGATGGCGTGGTGCTTGATTTCAGGCATAAAGCAGATGGGCAGCGAATTACAGCCGACGATGTCGAAAAAGAGCTGGAGCGAATCGAATACGAGATCAAGCCCCTGGATATTGTTCTGGTTCAAACCGGCGCCGATCAAGCCTGGGGTACCGAGCAATACCTGATTAAGGGTGCCGGGATGGATCGCGAAAGCACCCTTTTTCTGACCGAAAAAGGCGTCAAGGTCGTCGGCATCGATGCCTGGAGCTGGGACCGCCCGTTGCCCTTCCAGGCCAAAGAATTCCAGGAAAATGGCGATCCCAAGGTGATCTGGGAGGCCCATTTTGCCGGCATTGATATCGGATACTGCCATATGGAAAAAATGGCCAACCTGGCTGCCATCGGCAAACCCTTTGGATTTACGGTCTGCTGTTTTCCGGTCAAGATCAAGGGGGCCAGCGCAGGATGGACTCGGCCGGTGGCGATCATCGAAGAATAGAAGCGATTTATAGAATTCTCCGCCAAGGCCCAAAGAACGCCGAGAGATTTTTTTCGAGGTCGATTTTTTTTAAAAAAAGCAGCCCAAACAATATGAGCAAGAAAAAGGAGACAGAATAATTTATTTTTCGTCCTAATCAAAAGAGAAAGGAAACTCAGTGATGAACAAGTATATTGTTACAGCAGCCCTAACCGGTGCGATCCATACCCCCACGATGTCGCCCCATTTGCCGATTACCCCTGATGAACTTGCTGAAGAAGCGCGGCGGGCCAGTGATGCAGGGGCAGCGGTGGTACATGTTCATGCCCGTGACCCCGAGACCGGGCAGCCTTCGGCGGACAGTACTTTATTCGGTGAAATTTTATCCAAGATCAAAAATAATTGTCCTGCCGTGGTGTGCACCACTACCGGCGGTGGATTCGGTATGACCGTTGAGCAGCGTGTTTCGGTTGTGAGGGCGTACAGCCCGGAACTTGCCTCGTTGAATGCCGGATCGCTAAATTTTGCCCTGCACCCGGTTCTGGATAAAATCAAGGAATTCAAATACGATTGGGAACCGCAATACCTGGGTATGAGCGAAGATTTTATTTTTCCCAATACCTTTAAAACCCTGCATGAATTCGGCCAGTTTTTTGCCGCCGAGGATACCAAGCCGGAATTTGAGATTTACGATGCCGGCATGCTCAACAACCTTGCTTTTTTGATCCAGACGGGTAAAATCAAAAAGCCGGTTTATCTGCAGTTTGTGCTGGGAATCCTTGGCGGCATGCAGGCGACGGTCAACAATTTGGTTTTCCTGGTTAACTCGGCCCGGGAAATCATCGGTGATGACTTTGTCTGGTCGGTATGTGCCGCCGGCCGCCACCAGTTCACCATGTGCAATCTGGCATTGCTGATGGGCGGCAACACCCGGGTCGGCCTGGAAGATAATCTTTATCTGGAAAAAGGCGCCATGGCCACCAGCAGCGGGCAGCAGGTGGAAAAAATTGTTCGCATCGGAAAAGAACACGGCCTGGAACCGGCCACGCCACAGGAGGCCAGGGAGATGCTGAATTTGAAAGGGATAGAGAAAATTAGATTTTAGAAGATTATGCGCTGTAAAAAGAGCGTTGCGATTTGCGGGGTTCGGGTTACGTGTTTCGTGATATCGAACCATGGATGAATGCGAAGTAGTGTATCAACCGAAATTTAGACGGATGGGTTAAGATAAGCAACAGGCGCTGACCCGCAACGCGAACCTCGCAACGCGTAACCCGTAAGTCGCAGTGCGTTAGATTTCTCCTTCTTCGATAAAGGTCGCAATGGCAGTTATCTGCTCGGGGGAAAGATCATTGAATTTAACGCCGATGCCCAGTATTCCTTTCCACAGAATTTCACCGGTTAAGTTCAGCTGTTGGGGGAGGTTCGGTAATGCAAAGGACAATTTGATCTGCTGGCCGGTGGAAAAGGCCTCGTTGGTCTCAATAAATGTGCCAGCGGGACTGATATCGAGCATAAAGCTCTCAAAATTTTGATCTTCAACCGAATAAGTTGTACTGATCATACAGGACTTGCGGTTATGGTCTCTCAGGGCGATTTCAGTTTCTTCCAGGCTGACCACTTTGGCAGAGCTTTTCTGCAATTGCTCTAATAAGAGGGCCTGTTTTTCTTCGGACATTTCTCCGATAAGTTTAAATAAGGTGCCGACAATGTCTCCTTTTAACAGCTGCTTGAGAAGAACCAATTGCCTTTCTTCAGGCAACTCCTTGATTTTTTTTGCCAACATCAGGTTGATGGTATCATGATTCGATTGTTGTCTGCCATCGGTCATTGAAAAGCTCCTTAATTCACATAGGCCAGACTAAAACTCACTATAACATACATCGTGCTAAAAATTTTACAGAGTTCGATGTTTTTTGTCAAGGTCGGCATAGGACATGTCAGTGAAATATAGTTCCTATGGGTCAGATGCATAACGTGAGCTACATAGCAGCTCGAATAATAGAGATTCAAGCAATTTTAAGGTCATTGGGTCTTACCTGGAATTTTGTGTAATGCTTCAGCGTCCCTTTCGATCAAATTGGCCGCCCTGCCAAGGCGGGTGAATTTCGGCGGGCAGCTTTGGCGTTGACCCCTGCAAACAAAAATTGGAATTAATATGCCTGAAAAAAACACCAACACCCCGGACAACAGCCGGTTAAAAAAAAGCAGGTCGGGAGTAAAAACCATCATCAGGCTTACGGGTGCCACCCTGAGGGTACGAGATACATTATTATTGCCCGATACCAATTGGCAAATTGACCAGGGCCAACACTGGGCGATCCTCGGGCCCAACGGTGCCGGCAAAACGACCCTGGTTAAGGCCTTAACCGGTGAAGTGCCGGTGGTGCGGGGGGCGATATCTTATTCTCAAACGCTGACAGCCGGTTATGTGTCCTTTGAGCATCATCAAGCGCCTGATAGCCACGGGAGGAGCGGCGAGATGCTTCCCGATATTTCAGCGGCAATTTGGACGATATGACCACGGTTTATGAAACCCTGCTTGAAGGTGATGGTCAGTGCCATCGATGTGGAGCGGGTCGCCGCCGGACTGCAGATTGAGCATCTGCTTGAAAGAGATATTCGCGTTGTGTCCACCGGTGAGATGCGCAAGGTACAGATTGCCAGGATGTTGGTCCATGCACCGGATATCTTGATTCTGGACGAACCCTTTGACGGACTGGATCGATCTTCCCGCGGTATGCTGGCACCCATCATCGATGACCTGATGGATGATACCCGGACGGTAATCCTGGTAACCCATCGCCAAAGAGAAATACTTCCCAATATCTCCCATATGCTGGCCCTAAGCGATGGAAAAGTCCTTTTTCAGGGCCGGCGGGAAGAAGTGTTGACGCCATCTCATATGGAAGCGTCTATACCCATCTTCTGCTACAACATCTTTTTTTTTACCCGTCGAAAACGGCATCCCGGCGAAAACAGACCCATCACGGACTGATATTCTGATATCCATGGAAAATGTCAGGGTGAAATATGAAAATACGACTGTCCTGGACGGTCTCAACTGGACAATGAAATCCGGTGAAAACTGGGTCATATTGGGGCCAAACGGCTGCGGTAAAACAACGATGCTCAACCTTGTTACCGGAGACAATCCCCAGGCCTATGCCAACAAAATTTATTTATTCGGCCAACGTCGAGGGTCGGGGGAAAGTATTTGGGACATTAAAAGACGAACCGGCATCGTGTCATCGGAATTTCAAATTCGCTATCGCAAACCGATAACTGCGTTTGAGGTTGTACTGTCCGGCTTTTTCGATTCCGTGGGCCTCTATCGAGATTTTTCGACCGAGCAGAAAGAAACCGCCGAGCAGTGGCTTGAGGTTCTGGGCATCGCCGATAATTCCGACCGTGTCTTTAATCAACTTTCCTACGGGGAACAACGCATGATGCTGCTGGCACGATCCTTGGTGAAAATGCCGCTAATCCTGATCCTGGACGAACCCTGCCAGGGACTCGATCGCATCAACCGGGGGCGGATTTTAGATGCCATTGATGTTATCGGCGGTCACAGCCAAACAAATATCATTTATGTCACCCATTATCCCGACGAAATACCCTCCTGCATGACTGACATGCTGCAGTTTGAGAAACAAACGGATGGAGGTTATATAATCACCCAACGAAGTATCTAATATTCGTTGAGTCTGCTGTTTTAGCAGGTCATTTCCGGGCTTTTCATCTGAAACTTTCCCCGCCATTGAGTAAGGGATTATTCTTTTACTCGACAAAATTTGGATAATAAGCTATTAAAAATGGACCTCCCCAGTGGGAAAAAGCAAAATCATGTCATTGGTAGATATATTTGATATTAAGGATTTAATTTTATGAAGCGAGTCCTGGCCATCAGTTTGTTTCTAACCGCCTTGTTCATGTCACCGGCTGCCGGTGCCCAGACGGAAATGCCCGATAATGCAACTTTGCGCAGCTGGGTGCAGAAGATGAAAAAAGCTCCACGGGGGCCTTTCAAGCACCTGCGCTGGTTTTGCACTGACGGCACTATATTGCCTCCCAAAGAATATGCCTGCAAGGAGCATGGCGGCGGGGTTCAACACGGTGAATGGACCGACCGGGTTAAATTGATGCGCGGCAACGGGTATTATATTGCCAATGTTTACGCCGATATCCAGCCCGAATCTTTCATGGAAGACTCCCGGCATCTGGAGATTTTAAAGCAGATGATTCTGGAACAGTTTTTAATCGATGCCGACGACGGCTGGATTCTGCGCCGGGCCAGGTACTATCGCGGGGCTTTGCAGACCGAGAATGAGACCTATGGCGGACGCAGTCTCTTGCTGGAACTGCTCAAAGATCCCCAGATGCGAAAACAGCAGTTTACTCTCCTGAGACAGGCCGCACGTTACCTGCCCCATGGTCGCAGTGGAGCGCCGATCAGTAAGATGCGCCAGCTGGCTCTTGGCATTGCTGAACAGGACGAAAATTTTGAAAAGCTTAGAATCAAGCTCCATGTCCAGCCCAGAGTTAAACGATGCTCAGAAGGTGCGGGATTATGCCGCCAAAAGCGGCCGAGACGGAACTGTTACCCGAGTATGAGCATCTGGCTGAAACCATCGAAGCGATTTATCGGCCCCGGGATATCGCACCCGAGATTAAGTCTTCTGACCAAAAAGATAAAAAATTCCGAATTGCGGCAGCAGGATATACAAATGCCGCCCTGCTGGCAGCTGATAGCGACCCGGTGGTACGATTTGAAGTTGCTTGTCGCATGCTGGCAGCCATCCGGGATGCTTTATACGGCAAGGGATCTCCCAATCAAATGCTGGCGCTGATGGATATCAGCCTGCTGCTCGAAGGAGACCTGTTTCGCAGCGGTAACCAGGTGCTGGAAAGTCTCAACCGGGCTACCCGGCGCCAGAGAACAACGCTGCTCTCATCCAGCATTGAGGGACTCTATGGTGTCGGCTTAATTTCATTGCGCCATCGCAAAGCCTTGCAGCAGGATTTTGCCGCGCTCAATAAAACAACACCGCACTTGATCGAATATAAGACCACTCTGGAATACGCCGCCCAGGTCCCTGAGTGGGCCGACCGGATCATACGGTTTCATTTTTCAGAGACGATCCAGCACATCGCGGTGATTGAGCCCCTTGTTCACCGCTACGTTCACGATGCCCTGCGCGGAAGCCTGCTGCTGTCATATACGGCGATCCTGGAAACCCTGCTGGCCGATGCCGACCAGCAGCTGGGGATTTATAATGATTTGTTCGGTCAAAAAATGGCCGCCGGTCTGCGCGGATTAAATGCCGGGCTTGCCCGGGGTGTTCTCCAATTTCCCGCTTCGGACGGCAAGTCCAAAGAATTCGACCCCCGGGGCATCTATGTCCTGCCGTCAACCACCGAAGACCTTCCACCGGTGGCCGGGATCATTACCGCCGGAAAAGGCAACATCCTGTCCCATGTTCAACTGTTGGCCCGCAATTTGGGTATCCCCAATGTCGCCGTTGAAAAACGACTGCTGGAACAAATTTCCTCCCGACAGGGGCAGCGGGTGGTGCTGGCGGTCAGCTCCCAGGGGATTGTCCAACTGGTGGAGGATGGCGCCGGGTGGGATGAGATCTTTGCGGTTAAAACCAGGGAAAAAGACATCCTCATTCGACCGGACCTCAATAAACTGGACCTTTATAGCGATAGCTTTATCCCGTTGCAGCAATTGCGGGCTGCAGATTCAGGAAGTGTTGCCGGACCCAAAGCGGCAAATCTCGGTGAACTCAAACATCATTTTCCCGAAGCTGTTACCGATGGGCTGGTGATTCCATTTGGTCTTTTCAGGGCCCTTTTGGATCAAGAAATAGAACCCGGAGGGCCCAGCGTGTTTAGCTGGATGCGGGAGCAATATGCCCGCATCGAGTCCTTCGAAAAAAATCCGCAAAAGCAGGATCAGATTATTCGGCAAGTTTTGCAGCGTATGCGCGAATGGATCATAAATGCCGATCCGGGTGAAGATTTCCGCAATCACTTGAAAGCGGCCATGGATGAAATCTTTGGCCCTGACGGTACCTACGGGGTGTTTGTGCGCAGTGATACCAATGTGGAGGATCTGCCCGGTTTCACCGGTGCCGGCTTGAACCTGACCGTCGCCAATGTCGTGGGGTTTGATAATGTCCTGGAAGCCATCAGCAGGGTCTGGGCCTCGCCGTTTACCGAACGGGCCTATCGCTGGCGACAGGCGTACATGGCAACACCGGAACATGTCTATGCATCCGTGCTGCTGCTGAAAAGTGTGCCGGCTGACAAGTCCGGAGTTATGGTCACCGCCGACATCGATACCGGGCAGCCGGGCTGGTTGACCATTGCGGTCAATGAGGGGGTTGGTGGTGCGGTTTCCGGACAAACCGCAGAGGAACTGCGGGTGAACCTCAAAAGCGGTCAGGTGCGTCTGATGGCCCATGCTGCTGAGCCATCCAAGCGGATCATATTTTCAGAAGGCGGTATGACGAAAATTGCGGCCAGCGGCACCGAAGCCGTGCTGAATCGCAAGGAAATAGATCTCCTGATAAATTTTGCCGGGTCAGTCCCGGATCGCTTTCCCCGCTTTAAAGACACTGCGGGGCAACCCGTTCCGGCGGATATTGAATTTGGGTTTTACCAAAACAAGCTGGTGCTGTTCCAGATTCGCCCGTTTCTGGAAAGCTCCCGGGCCCGGCAAAACCTTTATTTAAATGGTCTTGATCAAAATTTATTAGCCAAGCAAAATATCAGGATTGATCTGGATGGGATCCCTGCTAAGGAGGACGAATGAAAATATGTTTTAAAACCGGATTTTTTTTAGTGCTGATGGCCTGGGCCGGACAGGGCTGGTGCTATCCCCTGGATGGATATCCTTACACCGGAATTTTACGGCTGGAAGGCTTCCGGCTGGCGCAAGAGGGCAAAGTGCGTGGCATTAAGATACCGATGGGCGCACGGCTAAGCAGTGACCGGGTCGATTTGCGCCTGCGAGACCGCCCGGATTTTGAAATTCCCCCAATGGATTCGGAATTTTCCGAAGCCGTGGGAAAATTTTTAGGTGATGATGCCGATCATTACGCGGTGGCGGTTCTGGACATGTCAGATTCCGATCATCCAAAATATACCGAACATAATGGTACCCAGCGGGCCAATGTCGGCAGTGTGGGCAAGCTTATGGTGGCCCTTGGTGTATTTCAGGCCCTGGCGGATATTTATCCTGATGGCGAGGACCAGCGTCTGAAAATTCTGCGAACAACGGTAGTTACCGCCGATCAGTTTATCCAGAGCGACCATCACAAAGTGCCGTTATGGAATTTGGAAGGCAAAAAAATCAGGTATCGTCCCATCCAGGTCGGCGACCAGGCCAGTCTCTGGACCTATCTGGACTGGATGTTGTCTGCCAGCTCTAATGCGGCTGCCAGCACGGTGATCAAAGAGCTAATGCTGCTGGTGCATTTTAGAAACGAATATCCGACAAGCGATGAGCAGGCCCAACAATTTTTTAAGCAAACGCCAAAAAAGGAGCTGACGGCCCTGCTGGTTCGCGCCCTGCAGGATCCGATCAGTCGCAACGGCCTGGATATCGAGCAACTCCGGCAGGGGTCTTTGTTTACCTGGAAAGGCAAGCAACTGGTGCCTGGGACGACCAGTTATGCCAGTCCCCGGGAATTGATGCGCTTTATGGTGAAACTGGAGCAGGGAAATCTGGTTGACGCCTTTTCCAGCCGGGAGATCAAACGACTGATCTACATGACCCAGGGCCGCATTCGCTATGCGTCGTCACCGGCCTTATACAACGCTGCAGTCTATTTTAAATCCGGATCTTTATACAAATGCCAGGCGGAACCCAATTTTAAATGCGGTAAATATCAGGGCAACGTCGTCAACCGTTTGGCCTCTCTGGCCATCGTGGAAAGCCCGGCATCTGAACGGCGATTATATTATATGGTGGTGGTGATGTCCAATGTGCTGCGAAAAAATTCCGCCGTTGCCCATCAAACCCTGGCGACACGCATACATAGGCTGATAGAATCATATCACCGCTAATGAGAATGACAGATGAAGGGTGATCGATGTCAAATGAAGGAATTCTGACCGTCGAGAGCCTGAGGTTCGAACGATCGAATTTAAATTCTTTTATTCGATTCGTCATTCTTCAATTGGAAGGGGGATTGTGGATGAGGTCGTCCATGGCCACGATCAGATCGCTGAGCCATTTGCCGCCTAAGGGACTTTTGGCCAATGCCACGGCAATGTAACGGTGGCCGCCGTGTTCGATGATGGCGCTGTCGGAATGATACTGTTTCCAGGTGCCTGATTTGCGGTAGATGTGGGAATCCGAACGTTTTGATTCCAGTCCTTTGACGAATTTATGCTTGATCGCCGGATCTGCCAGAATGTCCTTCATCTGTCGGCTGTACTCCGGGGAGACCAGCTGACCGGTTTGCAGCATGTAGTAAAAACGGGCGACTTGAAGGGCGGTGGCACCATGGGAAAGGTTGTGCAGCGGGTCCCGCTTCCAGGCGCCGGATTTGCTGTATTCCTTGCCGACCCAAAGGCCCCCGTTTCTTTCCGGATCATAGAGCCGGTAGCGGGGTGATTGCAGCAGATCGGCCAGGTAGGACTTGCCGACCTGATTTAGAATTTCAGTGGCCGCTTGGTTGGACGAGTTGCGTATCATGAGGGCCAGTTTCTCATGGGTTTCGTCATCAAGGGTCATTTCACCTTTTGCAATGCGATCAAAGGCCCCCAGCAGAATGGCAATTTTTGGTAAACTGGCGGCATACATCATTTCATTGGGGTTAATGTAGGCCATGCGCGGCCATGAGGGGTTGGTAATATCCACCAGTACGATACTCAGGCTTCTATGATTGGCGGCCTGGTTCAATTTGAGGGCTGTCAAACAGCGTTCCAGGCCTTTTTGTAAGGCGGGGTCACAGCTTTGCGATAAATCGGCCGGCCCCCGCTGGGCATAAGTCGGGACGGCCAGAATCAGGAAAAAAAATGCAGAAAATCTTATAAAGGATGCCAGCTTATTCATAATCTATATATTATTACTCATCTTTTGGGGTAAAATCAAGTGAAATCTACCAATCAGGACCCGGACTGTAACGGTCGATTCATCATTCTTCGTAAGCTGGGAGTTAGGGCGTCATTTCTGTTTGTAAATTTTTTTCTTATTATTACAGCACTTTATCAGTTAAAGCCGGCCAGTCGCTCGCTTTTTATCGAGGCCCTGGGCGCCGAACGCCTCCCCTACGTGTGGATCATCACGGCCTTGACCATGGTGGTGTTTATTACCTTTTATCACCGCTTGGTCGCACGTCACAGCCGGTTCAAAGTTGTATTGGGTACCTGCCTGGTTATCAGCAGTTTGCTGGTTTTATTTCGCTTTTTGATTAATCTTGCCGGGTCCGATCGTTCCCGTCAGCTTTTATGTGTTTGTGGACATTCTCAGCGTTGTCCTGGTTGAGCAGTTCTGGAGCCTGACAAATTCCATTTATACCACCCGGGAAGGAAAATCCTGGTATGGATTCGTTGGCACGGGCGGGTTGGTCGGCGGCATAGCCGGGGGCGGTTTATCGGCCTTGTTAATTCAGTACACCCATCTGCAAACTCCGGACCTGTTATTGACGGCTGCAGTAACCATCGGAATTATATTTGCGCTGACCTGGATGATGGGACACATCGGCCTGTACTGTGAAGTCGAAAACGTGGTCCCCGTCGAGGCCGCCGGCAAGGGCGGTTGGCGAGTTCTTGGGCAAAATCGATATTTACTGTTGATTGCAGCCGTAATGTTGCTGGCACAACTGGTATCCCCATTAATTGACTATCAATTCCTAAACACCGTTGAAGCTTCTTACCCTGAAAGAGAAGCCCGAACGGCCTTTTTATCTCTGTTTTTCAGTGTGATGGGGTTTATTTCGGTTGGCATCAATCTCGGAATTACCCCGCTCATTCACCGGTATTTCGGTACCATCGTCGGTCTGCTGATCCAGCCCCTGATGATCAGTTTGGTTTCCTGGGCCTTTTTATTTCAATCCACTCTTTTTTTTGGTTGTGCCGCCAAAATTAGCGATCGCGGATTGTCCTATTCGATTAACCGTGCCTCTAAAGAATTGTTATACATACCGATTGATCCGGTGATTATCTATCAGGCCAAAGCCTGGATTGATATGTTTGGCTACCGGATATTCAAGGTTTCCGGTTCCTTTTTAATCCTGCTGTTTACCCAATGGCTGCCGGTTTCCATTGGAATTGCTCAGCTGAGCTGGATTACGATTACCATATCGGCGGCCTGGATGGCCATTATCATGGTTTTGCGGCACGAGTATCATCGGGTTTGTGAAGGAGAGGGTTAGCGATTTGGGATTTTGGATCTCGGATTTCGGATGGCGGTATAACCCCAAACTCATCAGCAAACCTTGACTAGTGCCTAAATAGCATCTACAACCACGATAACTCTTGCCATTAGTTCAGCAATAGATTCTATTGCAATCCTATCATATATTTCAGAGAGGAAGATAAATCCAGTGTCTTTAGATGCTGTTATTATATCCGATTCGGGATCGGACAGTATGTCGAGCACCAATCCGTTAAGGCTGACCCTTGATGGTCGAATCGCCGATATCCAGGTCGTGCAAAATTATTTGAACCATGGCGGCAGGGTTCAATCACCGATTGAAGGCGACGATCAGATGAGTTGGGAATCAGCACCCAAGTTAAACGGTATCTATCTGTTTAACTACCTTACCAAGAAAAACTATCAGGTGGCGTTGATCAACACGTTTAATAACGAAAAAGATCGCTTTAAACAGCTTCTCGACCGCCATCCGCGGGTGGTGATCATTTCCACCACCTTTATTCCCGGCAAACAGAAGCTGATCAAGCTTGTGGCTGATATTCGTGAGTTGGCGCCGGACGTGTTTATCATTGCGGGCGGGCCGCTGGTTTATACATCTTATTTAATGCTCAAGCGAAGCCGGGAACCCGATTATGACACCCACTCTGCCATCAATGAATTTTTATTTCTTGGTACCGATAACGAGCCCGCGGCTGATCTTTATATCATCAGTTTGCGCGGTGAGCAGATGCTATGCGATATACTGGAACGGTTTCAGGAGGAACAGAGGAATCGACGATATCCCCAACTGCGCCCGTTTGATCGACAAAGAATATCATTTCACGGAGCGGATGGACGATATCAACAGCTCAGAGGATATTCCCGTTGACTGGCAGATGCTGCCGAATGATCTTTTCAGAGCCGGCGTGGTGCCGATGCAAGCTTCCAACGGCTGCCCCTATAACTGCGCCTTTTGCAATTTCACTAAAGACCGACGCTTGACCTGGGTCAAATCGACCGAGCGCATTGTGGCTGAAATGAAAGCTGTGCAGGAACGAGGCGCCCGTTATGTATGGTTTGTGGATGATAACTTTCGGCTGGGCAATAACGATCTGGGAGCTGTTTGTCGCCGATTCATAGATGAACATCTTGAGCTTAAATGGATGACTTTTGTCCGGGCCAGCACCCTGGATCATGTTGATACCGACTTGCTGCGGCAGGCGGGCTGTATCGAAGTACAACTGGGGCTGGAGTCGGCAGATCCCCGTATATTGAAGAATATGAATAAAATGGCCTCCCCCGAGCTTTACGGCCGGGTTCTCAGAAAATTGCTTGGGTCCGGTATCAATTGTTCCTGTTATTTTATTTTCGGTTTTCCGGGGGAGACGGAGGAAAGCGCCCAGCGCACGCGAGATTTTATCAAATCTTTTGATGATCAGCACTACGATGGCAGCCTTAGCTGGTCGATGTTCCCTTTTACCCTGATCCCCCTGAGTCCGATTTATGAACCCGGGGCTCGCAAGAAATATGGCATTACCGGATATTTGCATAAATGGCAGCATGCCACCATGAATTCCGATCAGGCCCGTGAACAGCTATTCAAAACATTTTTAGCAATTGAAAAATCCGGTCCCATATACCGGGGGGACAACCAGGAAATATTTCGGCGCCTGGGACCTTCCGTGCGCAAAAAATTTGAAGCCACGCGCCACAAATTGTCCAAAATGGCATTAGCCGGCAATCTGGAAAAGGAAACCATTCTTCAATCTTTCAGGCAGGTGTTGCCCCAGTCGATGGATGCCTCATAAGCCGGCGATTCAGAGATGGATGTCGGCAGGGGAGGCGTCGAAAATTGTGTCAATAATTGAGCATCTCAAGTTGGAAATTTGACAGCGGTTGGCTGGAATTTTAACCGGGGCGGATCATTGAAAAGATAGTTAAACCGACTTTGAAGATGATTCTTTATAAAATTGTCATTTGCAGCAAGTAGCCGATTCCACCAAAAAGCCCGATATAGAAAGCCATCGAGAGCACTGCCCGAAACCAGCCCGCAACATTTTTCTTGCTCACTTTTCAAACTCCCCTTTTTAATTAGGTCGATGAATTTCGATCTTTGAATTTGATTAATTCATTTTTCGTGCCAAATATGGGGAAAAGTTTTCAGATCGTTGAGTAGTAGCAGCCGGGTGATAAATGAGGTATAGAAATCACCCATAAAATGAAACAGGGTAAGCGCAAAAAGTATTTTAATCCGCCGGAGGCGGATAAAGTTTTAATTCCCCGCCCCTTGGGGCGATAGAAATATTCCGGTTGATACCCCGTTGCTTGCGGCGGGGTAGTTCATCATCAGCCGTTGGTCGTTAGGAGTCATTGATCAGAGAAGCCATGACTTTGATAAACTGGATTGGATTTACGGCGGCTCCATTGATTTTGACACCCCAGTGAAGGTGAGGTCCGCTGACTCTGCCGCTGGCACCGGTCAAGCCAAGTTGCTGCCCTTTCTCAATCTGCTGCCCGGCCTTGACTTCAATTTTGCTCAAATGGGCATAAATTGTAAAGATAAAATTCCCGTGATCAATGATAACCACATTGCCGGAGTAAAAAAGATTTGCGGCCATTTTAACGACACCCGAATTGGCAGCAAACACCGGAGTGCCGATGGGGGCTCGAAAATCGACCCCATTATGATAACTTTTCAGCTGACCGTTAAATATCCGTTTACTGCCAAAGGGGCTGGTAATCTCACTGGCCATCGGAAGTTGGAAATTACCATCCCATAACCGGGCGACGCTGCCGCCGGCATAGGTTTGCTTAACCTTGCGGGCCTCTATTTTCGAGCGTTTGATATTTTTTTTACTCGGGTTTACCCGCGCGGGATCCACCTTCAGTACGTCGGTGCGGTATTTCCCGGCAACTATTTCCAATGGTATCGGCCTGACATGCTCGCCGGTGGCATTGGTCCATTTGAGTGTCAGCTTTGCCGGTCCCGGCGCATTACGGAAAGGGATGGCGATCAATCCGAAGCGGTAGTGCACAGGATTTATCGGATGCTGATAAACCGGAAATGCGCGTTCCTGAAATATCAGCTCCATAGCGGTGATCGGCGGTTTTAATTTGCGGGTATCGATTTGCAGCCATAACGGGTTGCCGTTGGTGACCGTTTGGCTGGACAAGCGTATCCCGTTGGTAAGGCCGAAAAGATCGGTGTCTGCGGCCCCTGCCGGAGCCAGCAGTCCACCCACCAAAATCAATACAGTTACAGTCCGACCAATGCTTTTTTTGAGAATCAGTTTCATTTTAGCGATTTAATTTATCGGGTTAGGCCCGGCTTGCCTCCTGTCCCGCTTCCGCCCCACCGGGCCTGTAGGCCGGAGAGTAGGGCATACGTCCCGGTGGCAGTACTGAGATGCTGGAAGAATTTGACCGCGTTACGTGTTCCGGGTTGCGCGGTTCGAGCTAATGTCGGGATTACCGCCTCTTTTAACACGTTTCCCGCAATGCGCTATCCCTTGATAAGCCGGGGCAGCATCATCTGATGCTGGGGGCATATGGATTTGGGGTTCTGATAGGCGGCGCCAGCAAAGGCCACCAGGTATTTGCGCATGTCGGTGACTTTTGCGACTTCATCTACCAGGCCGTGCTGGGCGCAATAAACCGGCCGGGAGTAATCATTGTATTCCTGGACAAGTTTGTTCATTTCCTCGATGACCGGCTCAAGCGGTCTGCCGGCATCTTTTTCTTTTACCAGGCGGCGGGAGAAACTGGCCGCCGCCGCAGTTTCACCATGCATCACGTAAATTTCCGTGGTGGCTGTTCCCAGGGTGAAGGCGTTGTGCCGGTTGGCCGTGGGGCCGCCCATGATATAGTGAGCCGCGGCCGTTCCCTTTCTGAGAATGACGAGCATCATGGGTACGTCGGTTTGCTGGATGGAATAAATCAATGATTGGCCCAATCCCAGAAGTTCGGCCTTTTCGGCGATGTCGCCGACATCAATACCGCTGGTGTCCTGAAACCAGATCACCGGGACCCGGTCACGGCCGCACTGGGTGACAAACTCGTTCATTTTGATCAATCCCTGGCGATACAATTTGCCACCGATACCCGCATAATCAGCATACTCGGGATAATCCTCACCGAAAAATCCCTGCCGGTTGCCGATGACGCCCACCAGGAACCCGTCGACTTTAACCAGGCCGGTATAAACTTCGGGACCATAGCCCGGGCGGAATTCCATATGCTCACTGCCATCCACCAGACGCGCCAGAATTTCGTCAAAATTATACATCTGCTTCTGATTGAAAGGGATCAGGCGATAAATGTCTTCGGCCGGCAGACGCGGTTCTTGCGGTTCGGCTACCCGGAAAAATTTGGGTTTGTACGCCGGCATATCCTTCATATAATCTTTGAGGCCGTCCAGAACCGCTTCTTCCGTTTCGAAAACATAGCGGAAAAATCCGGTTTCATCAAAATGGATTTTCGTGCTTCCCGGCGGCTCGGCTTTAAACTGTTTGGCGGCCGAAATCAATTGCTCGGCGCCTTCCAAGTCAAAATATCCCTTGGGAGACATGCCGCTTAAAATACCACCGCCGCCCACAGCGATGTTGCAGTTCTTGTGGGCGAACAGGATGGTGGGGCTAATGCCCTGATATCCGCCGCCGGCCGGATTAGTGCCGTAAATCCCGGCCAAGACCGGTATACCTGCCTGATTGAGTTCTGCATGCCTGTAAAAAGTGGTTCCCGACCCCCGGCGATCGCCGTAAAATTTTTCCTGTTCGGTTAATTTTACGCCGCTGCAGTTGACCAGCCAGACAACCGGAATGTTTAACCGCTTGGCAAGGTCTGTGCATCTGAAAATATTTTCAGCCTGCCCGGGCAACCAGGCGCCGGCAAACACTTTGTTGTCAAAACCGATGATAACGGCCCATTTGCCCGATATTTTGCCAAGACCATCTACAATGTTGTTGGTGCCTTCGGCATTTTTTTCCGGGTTATACAGGCTGTGCAGCGGGCACCAGGTCCCCTCGTCGACCAGGTATTCCAGGCGTTGCCATACGGTGAGTTGGCCGCGGGCGTTGATTTTTTCCGTCGGCAATCCGGCATCTTTTACCTTTTGTAAGGCTTCATCAACCTGGGCTTCCACCTCCTTAAGTTTGCCGACATTTGCTTCGGTGCTTTTTATTTGTCCTTCTTTTAATTCCTGTCCAAAGTCCGCCATCTTCTCAAAATAAGGTCGCATGTCTTTCCTCCATTTTCAAAGTTCTCGCTAATATTTTTGAGTATTTATTTCTAAACAAATGACAATTGCAGAAATCTGGCTTGAAAAAGTATTTCATATATGAACAAGTCTAACACGTCAAGAATATAAACTGGTTATTCGCATGAAATTAGGAAATTGGAAAACGGTATAAACTGAATTTTGTGGCTTTGAGCTTGACATCAGACCCGCCTTCAAGTATCAAGGCAGCTTATTATAGTTGGTTAAAAAGTTATTTAAAGAACCATTACAAATTTTAAGGGAGGAAGGAATGAGCAAAGAAGTAGTTGCACCGATGCCGGGTACGATAATTGATATTCTGGTGAGTGTGGGTGATGCGGTTTTGGAATATCAGGAAGTTTTAATCTTAGAAGCCATGAAGATGGAAAACGCCATTCCTTCAGCAGAAGCTGGAACCGTCAAAGAGATCAAGGTCCAGGTGAATGACAAAGTCGCCACCAATCAGGTATTGATGGTGCTCGAATAAATTTTCGATCCAGCAATTTTCAAGTAATTCGGTCCAACAGGTCGATCTTGGAGTCAAGATCGGCCTGTTTTATTTTCGCTGTGGTCGCTGATTTTATAGTGATTGTCAAAAAAGCGTTTCGGTATGTCAACATTTTTTTCTACAACCACTGCCCTTCCGTATTTCGGGACATCATCATGGAAAGCGCTGTTACCCTTCTATAAAATATCCCGCCTTACCGGCCGATATCGGCCGCCTGCTCCGGTGTCGCCACCTATGGTTTCCTAAAGTTTTCGTAATATTTTCCGATATATTTAAAAAAGCTGTAGACATAACACGAGCTTTGACTTTTGAGTACAGGGCCAGAATTGTTAATATCGAGGCTAACTATTTGATATTGTATAAATAAACGAATAAAACATTTGCGCTATAGGCTGGTGAATTAAATGAAAAAATTTTGTGACGGCCACCCCACGAGAAAAGCCCATTGGCATTGTTCTCAGTGTAATGCCCAATTATGTCCTGAATGCGTTGTCCAGCGTGAAAGCGAAAGTTACGGGCATCGACAAAACCTTCATTTTTGTCCCAAGTGCAACCAGGAAGTGGACTGGGTCGGGGTGGAGAATCTCATTGAGCCGTTCTGGAACCGGATGCCGCGAATATTCACCTATCCGATTTCTGTTCCTTCCGTGATCCTGATGACTGTTTTGGCCTTTGCAACCATGTTTTTTTCCGGCCCCGGGTTTTTCAGTTCCCTGATGAAGGGGGTCATGTGGCTGATCGTCATCAAGTATTCTTTTGAATCCCTCAAGGCCACCGCCGGCGGCAATCTGAAACCCCCGCCTGTAAATGCCCAGACCATATCCGATGACTTCCAGCAGGTTTTCAAACAGTTTGGTATCTTTATCGTCATCTTCCTTGCTTTTGGCTGGATCAGTTACAATGTCGGGGTGTTAATCGGAATTGCCTTTTTGATGGCCGCTTTGTTCTTTGTGCCGGCCATGATCATCCTGCTGGTGACCACCGGCAGTCTAATCAATGCCCTCAATCCGGTGATGTTTGTGGGGCTGACCTTTAGAATCGGCCGGGCCTATTTTTTAATGTATTTTTTCCTGTTTCTTTTGGGAAGTGCACCGGCCTATCTTTTTCAATTTCTTATTAAATTCCTGCCGGCTGAGATGCACCTGCTTTTATATGGGTTTGCCGAAAGCTTTTATACGATCGTTTCCTATCACCTCATGGGCTATGTTATCCTGCAATACCATGAAAAAATCGGCTATACAGTTGATTTTGAGGACTTTAAGGATCCGAATGCTGATGACTACAAACCCACAGAAGTTGATCCGGATGAGGCCGTGCTAAAAGAAGTGGTGCCGCTGATCCAGGAGGGCAAGCTGGATGAGGCCATAGCCATTATAAAAAAAATGACCCTGCACGAGGGAATAAAGGGTGTGAATCTGTCCGAACGTTATTATACCCTGCTTAAAATGAAAAAGCGCAAAGCGGAGTTGTTAGAGCATGGGGTGAATCACCTGGACAAATTAGCCGATAAGAATCAGAAAAATAAGGCCCTGGCGGTATTTAGCGAATGCCGGAAAATGAATACCAGTTTTCTGCCGACAGCCGGCGCGTTGTTCAAACTGGCCGGCTGGCTGAATGAAACCGGCAAAACCCAGACAGCCGTCTCTGTTTATAATTTGTTGGTAAAATCCTATCCCCAGCACCCCCTGGTGCCCAAGGCCTATTTTCGTATTGCCCAGCTGTTTCACGACGGTCTGATGAAAACCGACAAGGCCAAAAAGATACTTAGTGCTTTACAAATGAAATATCCCGAGCATGAAATCATTCCCCATGTGGAGAATTTTCTGGCACGATTATAGCTCATAGCTGATAGTTCAAAGCTCATAGTAAAAAAGGATTTCAATCCTTCAGACTATCAGCTGTGAGCTATGAGCCTTCAGTTTCCAGTCTTTTGAATCAAATCCAGTGAAATTTCCAGGATCTTGCCTTTAAATCTGATCTTCAGCGCCGCGGCCAGCATTTCAAGGCTTAGTATTTGTCCCAGATTGGCCAAAACGGCCAGAGACGCCAGCGCCCAGTCCGGTTTCTTTATACCGAGAGATTTTAAGTCCACCCTGTGGATCCTGGCTTTGCAGGCAGGGACCTCGACACCTTCACATGTTACCACCAGCGTATCTTGATCCAGATGGTCAAACATGGCCTTGCGGCGATCCACGCCTTCTTGATCGATGGCCACGATGGCGCTGGGCCTTTCGATTCCGGTATAGTCGATTTCTTCAGGCGACAAAATCAACTCACTAATGGAAGGCCCGCGGAGCACGGTGATGTTGTATTCATTTTTTTGGGTGGTTTGCAGGCCGGCCGTCAGGCCTGCCAGGCACAATATTTCACCGGCTGTAATAATGCGCTGGCCGGCGCTGCCCAGAAGAACCACTTCTTGGCGCCCCGGGTGCGGAGGGGAAAATTCGGCATCAATCTTCAAGGGTTCACCGACCTGCCTCTGGCCGGCAGCTACCTTCCGATATTGGGCCCCGTATTCCGGGCGATTATTATCGGCTATAACGCCTTCCATTGCCGGCAGTTTGGCAAGAGCTGCATCAATGGCCTTCGGCGTCAGCCGGTTTTTTTTGGTATAGCGACCCGGACAAATGCCCCAGATGTCGAGGATTGAAAATCCTTTAAATTCGATGGCCCGCTGTATTTTATCGGCCAGATCATTGCGATATCCGGAGCAGCGCGTGACATAAGGAGCGCCGGCAGAGCGCGCCACCCGGCAGATGTCCAGGGGATGCTCCAGCTGGTTTAAAAAACCGGATCCAACCTGGGCATCCGGCGGGGTCGTCGCTGAAAATTGGCCGCCGGTCATGCCGAAGTTAAAATTGTTTAGCACCAGCAGGGTCAGATCCAGATTCCGTCGGCAGGCGGCCAGCAGATGCGCGCCGCCGATACCCTGCCCGCCGTCACCCATCGTCACCACGACGTTTAGATCCGGCCGGGCCAGTTTTAGCCCGGCGGCATAGGTCAATGCGCGGCCGTGCAGGCCGTGAAGCGCATGGGTGTTAAAAAAGGTGTCAAAAAGCCCGGAGCAGCCAATATCACTAACCATCACGATTTTTTCTCCGGTCAATCCCATATTTTGAAAAACGTTATCCAGGGTATGGGTAATTTTATCGTGAGCACATCCCGGGCAAAATACCGGCGGTCTCTCAATATTCAGCAAACTATCCATGGATAATCTTCTCCTTGATTGCATGGGGGGTGATCAAACGACCATCCATCTGGGCCAGAAAGTTCGATGGTTTTATCAGGCAGGATACGCTCAATTTCATGAATATATTGTCCCAGGTTCATTTCAACCACCACCACCCGTATGAAATTCCGGGCTGTCCGGCGAATGACTGTTTCGGGCACCGGCCAAAGAGTTTTGAGGATCAGCAAGGAAACGGGTCGATTGGTGTTCTTAAGTTCATTGAACACGGATTTGGCCGCCCGGGACGTGACGCCATAGCTGATAATTAACGTTTCGGACTTTTTTACCGTATAGGTTTCATAAAAAGAGAATTCTTCAACAGCCGAGTGAATTTTGGTTTTTAGCCGATTAATAATTCCGGCAATCTCGTTATGATCGGTGGTGATGTAGCCGTTTACTCCGTGGGTTGAGGAGGTTTGCCGTACCAGCACCTTGCCGCCGATAGGAAGAAAATCCGGTACACATTGGTCGTCATGAACCTGAAACGGAAGAAATTTTGTGCCGCCCGGCGGCGTTGCACGATTGACGATTTCGGGTATTTGAAGGGCATCCAGATCGACGCTTTCCCGGGTCATGGCGATCTCTTTGTTGGAAGCAACGAACACCGGGCAGCGAAATTTTTCAGCCAGATTAAAGGCCTGGATGGTTAAGGTAAAGCAGTCGGCAACATTGACCGGCGCCAGCACAATCACCGGCAGACCGCCGCTGTTTCCCCAGCGCAGAAAATTGATATCGCCATCAGCTGCCCGGGTGGCAGATCCTGTGGATGGGCCCAGACGCTGGACGTCGACGATCACTATCGGTATTTCGCTGCCGACGGCAAAGGAGATCTGTTCACTGTACAGGCTGATACCCGGACCGGATGTTGCCGTCATCACTTTCAAGCCGGCCATGGATGCCCCGAGACAGGCCCCGATAGAGGCTATTTCATCTTCTCCCTGGAGGCAGACGCCGCCCAGGGGCGGCAGCAGGGAGAGCATGGCATTTAATATGGTTGTCGCCGGGGTGATCGGATATCCGGCAAAAAAACGACATCCGGCCGCAACCGCCCCCCGGGCGACTGCTTCGTTACCTTCCAATAAAGTCAAAGACATGGGAGTTCCTGTATATTTAATAGTCTATATTATATTTTAGCGATGGCCCCAATCAAAATGGCAAATGTTATTTTAAAACAAATAATATCACAAATCTCAAGCACCAAATTACAAATAAATATCTTTTCAGATATTTACTTTAAAAACATGGACTCATTTTTCTTAAAGCGAGTACTTGCTAGGGATCGAAAGGCACGATCTTCCTGGTTTGCCTCATCGAAAGCGCCGATCCGCCAGTCCGGTCTTTTTAGGGATGGGGGCTTTTTTTCCTGCCACGGGTAGCGGATGCGGGAATGAAATGTGGCTTCCAGGGCATCGACCAGGGCCTGCACGATTTTAGAAAGATCCCGGGAGGACAGGTCGCATTCAGCAAATTGTCCGTCAATGATGCGCTTGACCAGTATGAGCCGAACCATTTTTTCAAATTTCTTGCGGGTCGGGTCTTCCAGTGAGCGGGAAGCGGCTTCTACGGCATCGGTTACCATTAAAATGGCCGCTTCAACGCTTTGCGGTTTGGGACCCGGGTAGCGGAAATCTTCTTCCTGAATGCTGCTCTTGGGGATAGGTTTTGGCAGCGATATTATAAAAATATTCCATTAACTGGGTTCCGTGGTGCTGTAAAACCAAATCCACAACGACCTTCGGCAAGCCTGATTCCTGACCAATTCTCATGCCATGACGCACATGATTTACAATGACCCTGGCACTTTCCCGGGGTTCCAGCACGTCATGGGGGTTTTCGCCGTTAAACTGATTCTCGATGAAAAACTTGGGGTTCATCATTTTGCCGATGTCATGGTGATAGGCACCAATTCTCAACAGCAAGGTATCAGCCCCGATGGCCTCGCCCACCGACTGGGCAAGATAGGCCACGGTCATACAATGCTGGTAGGTTCCCGGCGCTTTGGACAACAGCTCTTTCATGAGCGGCCGATTGAGGTCCGTATAGCGGTTGAGTTTGAAGGTCGAAGCCGTATCCCAGCCGATTTCAAGCAGCGGCAGCAACAAAAGGGCCAATGGCCCTGCCGCCAGGCCACCGATAACCGCCCAGGCGATGTCCGCCGTCAAGGCGGCATCGACCATGGCGACCAGGGCGGGTATGTTAATGGATTGCCCCGGAGCAATTTGAGATACAACCGCCTGCCAGTCCAGGGTGAAGACAACGATACAAAGGGTATTAATAAAGCCCACCAGCAATGAGGGCACAATGATTTGCAGCCGCTTTCTGAGTCCGGAAGATACCAGAACTGCCGCCAGGCCGCCGAACGTAAAGAAAATCAGGATATCATAAGTCGGCTCCGATAAAAAGGCTGACCAGCATGGCGCCTACCAGGGTGGTGGCCGTTGCAAGAATTTTCCCGTAATTCAAAAAGATGATCAGCATCGGAAGCAGGCAAAATGGGAGGCCGTATATTGGAAAAGCAATAAAAACCAGATATCCCTTGAGGATTAAGACCGTCGTTATCAGCAATGATAGCAAAAACCGGTAGGGCGGTTCATGGCGGTATCCGTTCATCAGAATTTTGGCGAGGAATAAATTATAAAAGACCACCATGAACAGAATGGTAAAAACAACCCAGGGAGTATCCCGATAAATACCAGCAATCATTTGCTGTCTGATACGAGGTCAGTAGCAAGATGTCTTTTTCATTCAAAATTTTGCGAAACGGTACCAGCACATCACCCGGTTTGTAGGAAACGATCCCGGAGGGAAATTCGCGGCTAATTTTTTCCAGGCGGCGCTCATTTTCCTTTTGATCATATTTGAGGTTTGGTTGAAGTGTTGTCAGACAGATCCGCAGGACCGGATCCAGCACGCCCTTATCGACTTGCCAGAATAGCTGCCGGACCTTTTCCTCCATCAGGTAACGGGCTTTTTCTATGGTTATTAGGTCATCAACCGAATGCGTCACCGTGCCGTCGCTATTCGGGCTTTTAATTTCAATGGTGTTTTTACTTGCAAGGCCCTGGGAATCACCCAGAATTTTGTTTTGCAGGATGGATTCCTCAATCGTGATAATTCCTTCCAAAAGGTTTTTAAAATCACGGTACTTGACCATACTGACAATATCGGTGGGTGAAAGCTCAACCCCGAATTCCTTTTGCAGCTGGATCCTAAGACTTTCAACACCGTTTTGCTTTTTATCCCGCAAGGCAGTTACCGCCCGGCCAAAATTCGTAAATTTATCCTTGGAAGCTCCAATTTCCGACGAAATACTGCGGTATACGGGGACATAGAGTGACAGGGCTTTTTGGCGGTTGTCTTTCAAGGCTTCCTGCTGGTTGAAATTGAAGGCCTGTCGCGACCGGATAGTCAGATAAACCGCCTTATCCGGCTGGGGCGGCCAAAAATAAATGTAAATATCTTCCAGATAGCAGGCCGCTAATGGCCAGAATAATGAGTACGATATTCAGAAGCAGTCGCATTCTTGATGGTTCCTGTTTGAAAAATCCCTCGCTGGCGTAAACGCTGACTTCCGGGAAAAAGACCGGCTGAAATGGATAATTATGGTTTTCAGCGTTTCGAGATCAAGCCCTTATCATATAAGGGCCTGAGTACAGAGTCAATCAAATCTGAGTCAAAATTACTTAAAGTTTTTATTCAATATTTGCCGAAAGACATTGTTGTAGGAGCATGAATCGGGTGAAAAGATGTTGTTTAATTATAACTTATTGAAATTAAATATAAAAGAGGCAATTAGTGCTCGAATTCAGGGAAAGGGAGATAGAAAATGTTAGGAAAAGCTCTCGGCCTGATGAAAAAGCCAAAAAGGACTGCTGACCAAAGCACCGATGCAGCCGGTGAATCCAGGGCACCATTGGGTGATATTTCCAAAATGCTGAACGCTTCCGGAAGAATCGGTCTTCAGATGCTTCAGAAAATGGCCAAGGTATACGATAAAGGTGGATTTTGAACGGTTTATGCAGCAACCGGTCCTCGTGGGCGCTTCCATCCAGGCCGGCTCATTGGCCACTCAAAACCGCCATGCTAAGGAAGAATTAAACAAAACCGTCATTTTTGAAGTGGACGCTGCTGAGTCGGCATCCTCTTCTTCGGAAAGCCTGAAACACGCAATATATCCGCTGGTAAAAAGTGAATATGCCAGCGGACGCATCCATATTTTTCCCATCGGACGGGTCGACGGCAATGACATGATCATGCCGGATTATGCCATCTCCAAACAGCACGCCATTATCGAAATTAAGCGGGGAGATTATTTAATTCGAGACGTCGGATCGACCAACGGTACGTTTATCAACGGCAAGCGGGTGGATAAAAAACCTGTTCAAATCAGGGATAAAGATATCGTGGCCTTTGCCCGCTATGAGTTTACCTTTCTCTTTCCGGAGTCTCTATACGACATGCTTAGGTGCTCCTGAAGCCAATCAACTGCTGTTCTGTTGTTCGTTAAATCTGATTTACTTTGGCCCGGATCCGGCAGTTGATGCCTTTTAGATTGGGAGTACCGAACTCGCGGCCCAAATTATCAGTTGATGTCAGGATATTGAAATTGGACCGGTCCCATCCGAAAAGCGTTTCTTTTTTCTCTTCCGGAAACCACCAGCCGTAGGCCGCATAAATTACCCGGGGATGAATTGCGTCGGTCAGCTTGGCAATTTGGGTAATATTTCCCGAAGGGGTTTCAATCACGATAGGGTCATTTTCATTGATACCATATTCAGCGGCCGTTTGGGGATGAATCAGGGTCCGGGGATCCGGATATTTATTCCTCAGTTTTTCAAGCCAGCGGTAGGAAGAATGCAGGTAATAGCGGCTTTTGGCACTGGTTAATACCAGGGGATAGGCGGGATCTTCCGGTTCCGGATATCCATGGTCTGGCAGGGCCGACACATTTAGTTTGGCGGCCTGACTCAAAGACAGTTCGACTTTGCCGGTTGGGGTCTTAAAACCCTTGTCTTCATATTTTTTAAACCGGTCTTCGCCCCTTAAATACCCCTTTTCAACAAACTGGCGGTAACTTAAACCGGCCGGAGCTGTAACCGCCTCAAGATGATCTTCCCAGTTATCATACCAGTATTTACCAGAAGTCATCGCTTTGCCAAGTTCGTTAAGGATCTTTATGTCCGGCCAGCATTTTGAGGGCGGTTTGACCACCTTGGGGCGCGCCAGGATATATCCGTGACCCAGACCGTAATGCCCGATATCGTTAAATTCGAAATGGGTGGCTGCCGGCAGGACAACATCGGCCAGGGCGGCCGTGGGGGTCATAAAAATTTCGGACACAGCCAGAAAATCAAGCTTCATCAGGGCGTCATAGGTTTGGCGACTATCGGCATAGGCGAGGAGCGGATTGGCGCACTGCACATAGGCCGCCCCCACCGGATACGGAATGCCTTCCAGCACGGCCTTTCTGAAAAAAGCCGGCGGAACCGTCATCAGCTTGGGGATGGTGTGATGGTGGGCATGGAGCATTTCCTTGCGCTTGGAGGGCATCAGGTCGGCGCGTACAAATTTGCCCAGGCTTAAAATATCCGGTTCATTGGCCTGAACATTGCCACCGGGGATATCCAGGTTGCCGCAGATGGCCATTAAACAGATCAGCGCCCGGGCAGTATCAAAGCTATGGATATTCTGTTCAATGGGATTGCCCCAGGCAATGGCGGCGTGATGGGAACGGGCATAAGCTCTGGCGCTTTTCCTGATCTGATCGGCAGGCACCCAGGTAATTTGCGACATTTTTTCCGGCGTAAAGGATTCTACATGGGCGGACAGCGCATCAAAGCCGTGGGTCCAGTTTCGTACAAAGTTTTCATCAAACCCGTTTTCAGATATAATGACATTTAAAAATGCCAGGGCCAAGGCAGCATCTGTTCCCGGGCGAATTTGCAGCCAGTGTTTTGCTTTTTGGGCCAGTTCCGTTCGCCGGGGGTCGACGACGATCAATTCCGCTCCCTGTTTAAACTGTTCCAGCAGAAGATTGCAAATCTGGCCTTCTTCGTTTGTGCTCGTCGGGTTGCTTCCCCAAAGCAACACCAGGTCGTTTTTATGATGAAAATCAGCTACCGGATAAAACCCGCAGGTATGCAGTCCGCTGATCTCACGGGGTGCATGACAAACGTCCTGAACCACAACCACATTGGGCGAGCCAAACACATTTGCCAGTCGAATCAATACAAAGTGCTCCAAGCCTTTGGGCATTCCCTGGCAAAAAGCCACACCCTTTGCACCCAGGCGGTTTTTGACATCCTGCAGTTTTTCACTAACCAAGGCAATGGCTTCTTCCCAGGATATTTCCTGCCATTTACCCTCTCCCCGGGATCCTTTGCGTTTCAATGGGTGTATAAGACGATCCGGATGGGTAAGCCGGTCGGAGGAAGCCAATGCTTTCGGGCAAATATAGCCTTTGTTTAGATAACCGGTGGGGTCCCCTTTGATCTTTTTAATTTGGTTCCCTTTAACCCCTACGGTTAAGGCACAGCCGCCATGGTCCATTCTGGCGCAATGGGTTTTGACCCAGCGGATTCCATTACTCATCTTTTATCTATCCAGTTCGGCTCTGACTGCCCGTCCGATTTTTTCTAACAGATAAGGCTTTTTTACATAATTGCCGGCGCCCCAATGCTGGGCTTCTTTTACGCGTGCTGACTCGGAATAGCCGCTGGCGATAATGGATTTTTGGCCGGGGTTAATTTCAAGAATTTTTTTATAGGTATCAAGCCCGTCCATGCCGGGTTCCATAATCATATCCAGCACCAGCAGATCCGGAGTATGATCTTGCAGGTATTTAACAGCCTTTTCACCGCTGGACATGCTTGTGACCGAATAACCCAGTTTCTCCAGCATTTCTGTGGCAATTTGACGCTGTTCCTTGATATCGTCGACCACTAAGATGGATTCGCCCCTACCCATAAAGTCTTGAATGCAAGCTATTTCTGCCTCCTGGGAGAACACTTTACGTGTAACCGGGAAATAAAGGGTGATTTCAGTTCCTTTGCCTTCCGTGCTCCGGATATCAATGTATCCTCTATGATCCTTAACAGCTCCCCAGACAACCGCCATTCCCAGTCCGGTTCCACTTCTTCCCATGGTTTTTTTAGTATAAAAAGGCTCAAATATCCTTTCCATGTCCTCCGTGGAAATCCCAATACCGGTATCCTTAATAGTCAGGGTGGTGTAATCACCTTTGTCAATCTCATCAAAGCCATTTTTTACTTTATCCATATGCCTGTTTTCAGTGGTGATGATAATTTTTCCCCCGTCGAGCATTGCCTCAGCGGCATTTGATACTATATTCATCACCGTTTTGGATAGATGTACCGGTGATCCCAAAATGTTTAAAAGGTTTGGGTCCAGATTTTTTTCAACCCTTATGTTGGGATGGTTTAACTCTAATCGAGCATGCTCAGGGCTATAAAGATATTCCGCCACGATCGAATTTAAATTAACCACCTCCGTGGCCTCAACGCCCCTGCGGGCAAGGGTTAATAGGTCTTGAACGATAGCAGCAGCCTTTTCGCCCGATTTTTGAATCGTTAATATCGGTTTTCTTAAAGGACTGCCTTCTTCGAGATCCATTAATAATAATTCAGGATAGCTGACGATACCGGATAGAATGTTGTTGAGATCGTGAGCCACACCGCCTGCAAGGGTTCCGATGGCTTCCATCTTCTGTGCTCTTTGCAGCTGGCTTTGCAGTTCTTCTCTTTCCCGGCTGGCCCATTTGAGCTTGGTGATGTCATTGCCGATACAAAGGATTTCGGTATAACGGCCGGCGTCATTGAAAATGGACTTATACGTCCAGGCGATCCAGACCTTTTCTCCTGCTCTTGTCTCGGCCTGGTTTTCACTGACAACCGGTCGCTCTGGGTCCTTTTGCAAGGAAGCACTGAGTTTATTAAAGCTCAAACGGCTTGGACCTGGTGGCGGCAGAATAATACGTTCGGCATTTTTCCCAAGGATTTCCTCCTCCGAATACCCTAAGAGCCGCTGTGCGAATTCGTTGAAAAAGATAATATTTCCATTTTTATCCAACCGTAGAATGATACTATTGGCATTTTCCACCAGTTCGCGATATTTTTTTTCACTGCTGTGGAGTTGTTCAAAAGATATAGCATTGGCAATACTGATGGCCAATTGTGACGCCACGCCCATCAAAAGACTCATGTCGCTTTGTCTTAAGGGCCGGCTGGACTTGCTGTTGTCTACAGCTAAAAGCCCTAAAGATTCCTTTTCATAAATAATTGGCACACAGATCAATGAATGGCCACCAAGTTTGCTGGCGATCTCAGAACTTCGCCGCGAGAAAGTGTTTTGAATTTCACCAAGATTATCTATTAAAAACGGTTGCTGATCTCTAATGGCAACGACAAAGATCCCTTTTGATTCGGGATTATCCAGATGAAACTCCGTACTCCTCAATATTTCTTCTTCGGGCCGGTTTTGGCCATATCCGGCACTATATCGCAGCACGGTTTTTTCTTTATTGACGAGCATAATCATCCCGCGGTCGAACTCCAGCCGTTTTTCCATAACGCCGGCCACTGTTTTCAGCAGGCGGTCGATATCAAAAATGCTGGCTGTTGCCTGACCGATTTCCTGAACCATCAGGGCGTTGTTATAGCGTATGTTACTTTCAACAATATTGTCCTGGGCGGCTTCTTTCTGGGTTTCAATCATTCGGATCAAATCTTTTTTTTCATAGTGCTCACTGCAATATGACAACAGCACGGTGAAGAAAGCGCAGGCCAATGCTAAAACTCCCCAGGTTAAATTCGGCAGTACGAAATACAATATGGGCAGAGCGATAGCGCTGATTAACAGGAGATAGTTGCGGGCCAGAGTCCAATGAATCTTGGGGGATTTCGCCCATGTTATTATGTAGCGGCAGCAGCTATCCCCTTTATGAACACAGGAGGGATGATCAACCTGGGCAAATTTTTCGGTAAACAATCGTGCTACGGACTCAAACTGCCCGCTTCTGTTTTCACACTGGTAGGGTCTTTCGTTGACACCTGGTCGTGGGATGGCGGAAATTTCAACCTGATTCGCCCCGATTTTCTTGGCCGTGACATCAGCCCCCCGGCTCATCAAGACATATATTTTTTCTATTAACAGGTAGGCGGCCGTCGGGCTCATTAAGCCCAGCGCATACTGTTTGGTGGCGCCTAGCCCGTCGGATGATGTTGCATACCGTCCGGCGTCTCTGGCGATATTTGGGTCGCCGGTGCGACTCACCAGGATGTCATGCAACCGATCCTGCTGTTCCTGGGTGAACCAATGGGCGGGGTCCTCAATTTCATAGCTGGCGATTCCTGCTTCATTAAGAACTAAATCTACATCAATATCCGGATAATTTTTTTTCAGATAATTGATATAGATCTTGGTTACGCGACTATTATATAAAGGCTCCGATTTGCTCATCTTTTTTTTCTATCGCGGGACCCAAATTGGTTATGAGGACATTAAAACCGTTTGACTGGTTTTCAAATGAATTAAAATAGCCGATGAAAATTTTGGTGCCTTTGAATTTGAAGAAGCAGACCTGGTGGGTATAACCGCGTTTACAAGCAACATCAATAGGGCTTACGAAATTGCCGAAATGTACAGGCGTAGAAAAATAAAGGTGACCATTGGCGGAATTCATGCCTCAATGCTTCCTGATGAGGCGGTGCGTATACCGATACAGTGGTGGTTGGAGAGGCGGAGAGTGTATGCCTAAATATCACTATTCTGAAAAATCAATATCCAGATCTTTAATCCGATCTTTAGACCTTCCATTGAATATTATCCCGTGATTTGCTCAACTCACACTATTTTTGGCATTCTGTTCAAACCTCGCGCGGCTGTCCTTTTAGCTGCTATTTTTGTTCGGTCTCAAGGTATTTGGGTAAAGAATTCCGACAGAGAGAAATAAATCATGTGCTTGGAGAATTATCGGGAATAAAAGGCAAATATATAGCTTTTGTTGACAAACTGGTGGGTGTGGGTTCTTGCTACGAAAAGCATAAAAAACTCATTGCCTTATGTCAAGTCAGGATAAATTAGTTGTATTTTTTCCAATCGGTGGTTCGGATGAAATATCAATTTTGAACGCCTGCCGGTATTATTTTGAAGCTCGGTTTCATCCAACGGGATGGACAATTTCTGATGCCGGAACCAGTTTGACCTTTTTTTCCAACTCGGGCATCATCTCACGCAGAATCTCATAAGTTATTGTATGAGGATGTCCGATCCCCACAGCCTGGCCATTACGCTGGGCCATTCGAATCAACTTTTTTATTTGTTTACGGATAAAATCCGGATCCTGGAAATGATCCAGAAAAACATCCCGCTGGGCAAAAGGAATTTGAAACAGGCGCGCTGAAGGTTTGCAGAGCGTTTTGCTTGAGGTGCGGCTGTCTATAAAATACAGGTCCCGTTTTTTTAGAATGGAAAAAATCTGGTACATTTGACCGGATTCCGCCGTCATTTTAGAGCCCATATGGTTATTGACACCTTTTATATACGGTACTGACGCCAGGTTTTTTTCTAATTGGCGGATTAGCTGATCCGGAGTCATCGTAGTCAGCAGGGTTCCCGGTCCCGGGTTGACGGCCGGATATTCGAATGGCTCCATCGGTAAATGCAGCATGGTGCCTAATCCGTTGTCATGTGCCAGGCGGGCGATACTTTCTTGAAATGGGCTGTGGGGCAGGATAGAAAACGTAATCCCGCCATTTAGCTGACTCAGCTTTTTCGCTATCTTCCTGTCATAGCCCAGGTCATCAATAATAATGGCAACCAGAGGTAACTGCTTTAAGTCTCTTGGCGGTTTTTTGATCGGCGGTTTTTCCGGGGGGATCTCTTTGGGTGGGTAGATCTCGAAAGGGGGGATTTTAGCTATCGGTTTTTTGGTTTTCGGGACGGCCTTAGAAGGTAAATCGATTTTATCCGGTTTTTCAGGCGGAATCAAAAAATGAGCCAACAAACCGGCAATCGCCACCACCAGCATCAAAATAGCCAGACCGCCCAAAGCTTTAACAAGGGAACTTTTTAATAATTTGTTTTTACGAGATTTTCTGCGGGTTTTCTTTTTAGGGGTTGGTTTTTTTTTTGCCATTTAATCAATATGTCAATTTAGCCGTTCAGGTTTTTAAAAATATCATACCCCTCCAGCATTTCGAGAGCCCGCACCACCTGATTGTCCGATTCGAGCGCTTCTAATGTCAGCGGGCCAATTCGTAGTTCAGCTTCACGCATTTTGGATTTTTCTTCGCTTTTTTCTTTCCCCTCTTTGCTATCATCGTCTGTGCTCTGATTTTTGGCCGGTTCGGCTTCAAGATGGTTTTCAAGATCTCTTTCTTTTAGCAGCCCCTCTTCCCTGGCGAGAATTCTCCGCGGGGTCCAGGCGGCGATGTTTCAGAAAAATATCCGGCTGAATGCCTTTGGCCTGAATTGAACGATCATTGGGGGTATAGTATCTGGCGATGGTTAATTTAAGGCCCGAACCGTCTCGCAAAGTTTCGACCGTTTGAACCGATCCCTTGCCGAAGGATGTGGTCCCCAGAATCAGGGCCCGCTTATGGTCCTGCAAAGCACCGGCAACAATTTCAGAAGCGCTGGCGCTGCCGCCGTTGATCAAAACCACCATAGGGTAGTTCCGTTCTACGCTGGAAGGTGTTGCGTTAAACACTTTGGTATTTTTCTTGTTTCTGCCTTTGATGGAGAGAATGGCGCCTTCATCCAGAAAAAGGTCGGCAACTTTAATAGACTGATTCAGCAGTCCGCCGCCATTGTTGCGCAGATCCATTACCAGGCCCTTTATTGGAATCTCTGCGTTTTCCATTTTCTCCAGAGCCGCTATCAACTCCTTGGTGGTGGTTCCTGTAAAATTTGATAACCGGATGTAGCCGTAACCCGGTTTCAAAATAAAGGATTTGACGCTTTGGATGGGGATCACATCCCTGACCAATTCGAATTCAAGGGGTTTTTTAACACCCTCCCGGAATATGGTGACCACGACCTTGGTTCCTTTGGGTCCCCGCATCATGTTTACAGCCTCTCTAAGGTCTTTGGTCGGTTTGCCATCGACTTTAATGATTCTGTCCCGGGCTAAAATTCCGGCTTTGTAGGCGGGGGTGTCTTCGATGGGTGAGATCACCGTTACAAAACCATCCTGCATGGTAATATGAATGCCGATACCGGTAAACTTGCCTTTGGTATCAATCTGCAAATCCTTAAAGGCATCCAAAGGCAGCAGAGAGGAGTGGGGATCGAGGCTGTGAACCATTCCCTGGATGGCATTTTGAATCAATTCCTTGGTGTCCACCTCATCGACATATTCTCTTTCAATCAATTCGATGACATCGGAAAATACTTTTAATTCTTCGTATGCTTCTTCGCTTTTGGCAGACAGATCGCGGTAAAATCCATTGCCTACCGTCCAGAAAACTACGGCGATTACCATCAGTAACCACAATTTTACATGCCGCGTTTTTTTGCTGATCATTTATATACTCCTTGTTATCCCTTTTTTAACCACGGTAATGGATTTACCGGTTTACCGTGGTGGCGAACTTCAAAATAAAGCTTTGCCCCGTTCATCGATCCGGTGTCGCCCACTGTGGCGATGACCTCTCCGGTTTCAACCTCATCGCCTTTGGCTTTAAAGGCCTCTTCCAGATGCGCATAAACCGTATAATAGCTTTTTCCATGATCAATAATAATCATGTTGCCGTAAGTTTTAAACCAGCTCGAATAAAGAACTTTGCCTTTGAAAACGGACCGGACGGGTTCCCCGGTATCGGCTTCGATATCAATGCCGCTGCGAAAGTTGGTAATATTGTACTTTGGATTCTTGTATGGTCCGTATAAAGAAGCTATTTTACCGTTAACCGGCCGGATTAGCAAGCCTTTATGAGCCGAAAATGGCAATCGCGAAACATTTTTATCCGGGGCAGGGCTGTTTATACTCGTATTGAGCAAATTGATTTTACGGTCCAACTCATTGGCAGCCTGGGTTAAAGTATCAATGGCAGCCAACTCCAGCGCCTTTTGGCTGCGGATGTCTGCCAGCAGCTTGGCGCGGGTCGATCTTTCCTGCGACATCAAGCCGGGTTTGATTTTTTAACGCTTGAACATGGATACTTTTCTGGTCTTTCAGGCTTTGCAGGCGGCCGAGCACTTTTTTTAATTCGGCCTGATCTGTTATCAGGTCCCGGCGGATCTTTTCCTCATAAGCCAGAATGCGCTCCAAAGCCTCCTTGCGCTGAATAAATTCATGCATTGACTCCGCAGATGCCAGGAAATGAAATCTCCCCAGCCAGCTTATTTTGTAAAGGGCAACCAGGCGTCGGGCCACATATTTTTCATTGGTCCGGATTTGCTTTCGCAATTTATCAGAGGCGTTGGAGGCTTCACTGATGGCGTCTTCTATCTTTTTTATTTCTCTTCTCGTCTCAGCAGTGCGTTTTTTGCTTTGATTGAGCGCCTGCTCGACCTGCTCTAAGCGCTTAATGGTATCGCTTTCTTTCCGGGTAAAGACTTCGACTTCCTGCTGCCCCTGCTTTATTTCCCGGCTGATATGCTTTTTACGTTTTTCATATTCGTTCAGCTGGTGTTGTCTACCCGAATGCTTTTCTGATGCCTCACGGGCGGTTTCGGTTTTCTTTCTTTGAACGATTTTTATCAGTTGGTGCCTGATCTTTTATGAAACCCACCTCACCGTCATGAAGAACCTGAATCCATCCTTGACGGCGCTTAATTATTGTTATTCGGACTCCCCGCTTGAGCGTTTTTTGTAATAAGCCATGCTTGCCGGGTTCAGACTGTACTCTAATTTCGTCTGCGGTCACAATGCCGACAGAATGTCCATTAGAAGTATCTTCGGCTGCTACACTGATAAGCAGAAACATTCCGGCCATCAGTAGGATAGAGGTTATGATTGTCTTCGTGAATTGGGTTACCATTATTGCTTCAAAAATTGTTTTAACGAAATAAAACATCCCAGCCATCCCACCAGCATGCTGATCAGCAGAATCGCCATTAGAAGAGCCGGGGACAGAAAATGAAAACGAAAAAGGCCCGGAAAGAACTCATTTTCAACACTGGATGAGATAAATATATATACGGTGTAAAGCATGGCAAGCCCGATAATGGCGCCCAGGGCTCCCTGAATGAGACCCTCGAAATAAAAAGGGATTTTTATAAAATTGTCGGTAGCGCCAACCAGACGCATTATTTCAACTTCCTCGCGCCTTGAATAGATAACGAGACGGATCGTATTGGCAACGATAAATATGGTGGCCATGAAAAAGAGCGTCCCCATGGCATATCCCGCCAGCCGAAACAAAGAAATGATGTGGGCAAACCGCCCCACCCATTGCTGACCGTACTCTACCTCTTCAATTTGAGGCAGCGCTTCAACCTGAGCGGCCAGAGAATCGATTTTTTGCCAGCTTTCATTGGTGGCTGTCATGCGGATTTCTATACTGTCGGGCAATGGATTTTGGGTGAGGTTCTCAAAAAGGGATGATTGATGCTCCATCTGGGCTTTAAGGCGGCTTAGCGCTTCTTGCTTTGATATAAACTGTAAATTGTCGACATCATCCATGGCTTGGATCGCTCGTTTTAAATCTTTAAGCCCGTCCTTGTTGATTCCCGGTTTAAGATAGGCCATCAGGCGCAAGCCCTTTTTCCAGGAATTTATTATTTCGCTGGTATTGACAAAAAAAAGGGTAAAGGCACTGGCGATTAAAATTGATAGAGAAATGGTGATGATGGTGATCATATTCAAAAATCTGTTTTTGAATATGTCATCTAAGGCGCGTTTAAAAAATAGCGTTATCATATTGTTTTTCTATAAACGTGGATGTTTCAAGCCTACCCTGCTGAAGGTCCAGAACATGTCCGCCTGTCTTTCTTATCAGCGCTTTGTCGTGGGTTGCAATAATGACGGTTGCTCCCCGGATATGAACTCCTCTGAGAAGCTCAAGAATCGCTGCGGCTGACTCATCATCCAGGCTTCCGGTGGGCTCGTCCGCAAGAATTATCTTCGGGTCGCCAATGATGGCCCGTGCCACGGCGATCCGCTGCTGTTCGCCTCCGGACAGACTGGGTGGAAAAGATTTCAGTCTGTCTTCCATGCCCACCAGTCCGCAGGATGCTTTTGACCTTTTTTTGAATTACGCGCTTTTTAGCACCGGCAGCCTCAAGGACCAGAGCCACATTATCGTAGACACTTTTGGTCGGTATCAACTTGTAATCCTGAAATATAATGCCGAATTTTCGTCTCAAATGGGGGATGCGTTTGCGGGGGATACGGGCCAGATTTATTCCGTCAATCAGGACCTGTCCTTCGGATACCGGCTCTCCCAAATAAAAAAGTTTGAGCAGGGTGGACTTGCCTGCACCGCTGGGGCCCCTGATGAAAACGAACTCATTTTTGGCAATGTCCAGGGTAATATCGATCAGTGCTTTTTTGGGGCCGTAATTGTGGTGAACGTGAAACATCCGGATGATGGAGCTTTTTTCATGGGCATCAATCATTCCAGTATTTCCTGGCCAAGTGCCCGGTAGAGGATGGCTTTGGCAATTTTAAAATCATACAAGGCGTTATAATAATTGGTCATCGTTTCAGTGAGCAGTGTTTGGGCGACCAGTACATCAGTTGTGGTCGATACCTGTTCTTTATAACGTTCCTCGGTTATCCGCAGGTTTTCTTTGGCCTGTTCAATGGCCTTTTCAATGGTGGTAATATTTTTTTGCGACTCCTGGGTTTTGAGATAGGCTTGTTTGACCTCCAGGTCGATGTTATCCAAAATTTCCTGTTTACGAAGTTTGGCCTGGGAAAGTCGGCTCAGCTTTTCCTTGACACCATATCGTCGTCCGACCCCATTGCCAGAAATCCCAGGTTGCCGTGGCCCGGATATCCCAGAAATCCTTATCGCTGATTCCGCTCCCCGCCGTCTACGTCCCAGTCGGTGCCCCGTTTGGTCCAGGTGCCGACCAGGTTGACGGACGGGAAAAAATCTCTTTGCGAAAGTTTATAATCTTTTTCAGCGATTTGAACTCTCCAGATCGGCCACCTCGATTTCCAGCCGAAGCTCTTCGGCCAAAGCAAGGCAATAATCGATGTCGTGTTCCCAGGGCGTGTAATCCAAAATGTCAACAACGCTTACCGGAGAGTTTATCGGCCGGCGCAGCAAGGTGTTAAACTGGGATTCGGTGAGGTCCAAATTGTTTTTAGCTGTTATCAGCACCTGTTTGGCATTGGCCAGTTGAACCTGGCTTTGCAGCAAATCATTTAACGGGCTCATTCCGACCTGGTACATATTTTCGGCTACATCTTTTTGGGCGGTTATTTGTTTAACGGTCTCATCGGCCACCTCCATCAGCTTTTGGGCCTTTAAGATTAAATAATAGGCATTTTTGGCGTCTAAAATGACATCTTGACGGGTGAGCCTTTCTGCAAACGCGGCAATATCGAGTCCCAGGTCGGCAATTTTGTAGCGGTTGTAAAGCGCAAATCCGGAAAAAATAGGCTGGGAAAAGGAGGTCACAAAATTATATTCGTCTTCCGGGTTGATAAGGACATCAACGATCTGACCGCCCTGGGTTCCCAGAGCCTGCCGGGTTGGATTGTCACGCTTAATATAGCCATATCTGGCATTCAAGGTCGGGAAAAATTCAGTGGTGCGTCGCACTTTTGGCTGCGGTGGCGGCATCGATTTCATCTTTTGATCTTTGAAGTTCAAGGTTGGCTTTGAGGGCGGCTTCAATGGTCTGACTCAGGTTAAACATGCCATCGACCGCTTCAGCGGAACCAAAACCCGGTAGTAAAAGCAGATATCCAAAGACAATAATGAAAATCAGGCGGCTCCATTTATTTTGCTTCATATTGAATTCTAAGCTCGCTATATTACTCTGTTTGATGTTTATCGATTGACCCTTGTCACATTTGCTGGTATGAAATTTTTGAGTTCAGGGAGTGCCGCTGCCGGTTTTCCTTGCTCAAGCCTCCACTGATCCCATTAAACTGGCTTCTTCCAATTAAGTGGAGGCTTTTTTATATCGAATCACCCTTTTGAAATCAACAGTTTCTTAGAATCTCGGGCCATATACCCTATAGGTGAAAAAAATTCAAAAAATTTATATTACAGGACCTGATGCCATGAAACAAGAATTAATTGATATTCTCTGCCGCCAGTCATTTAAATACACCGAAGAACCCAGCTTTAAGCTGGTGTCCGGCCGAATGAGCCGCTTTTATGTGAACTGCAAACCCACCACCTTAAGCGCCCGGGGTATGTATCTGGTTGGCAATTTGATGTTCAATGAAATTAAAGACAG
This sequence comes from uncultured delta proteobacterium, assembly GCA_963821065.1. Taxonomy (GTDB): domain Bacteria; phylum Desulfobacterota; class Desulfobacteria; order Desulfobacterales; family JAFDCJ01; genus JAFDCJ01. Next base: position 215,670 of record CAWGCM010000034.1, read on the forward strand.
CCCTGCATCCGCAGTCGGGGGGTTGACCTTTGGGGCCGATCCCATAGCAGTGGCCACGGCGTTTGCATCCGAAATAAATGCCCAACCGGTTAATGCGTTTTCGATCCGCAAAACCCGCAAAGATCACGGTATCATCCGCTGGGTAGAAGGTGGACGTACAACCGGGGCAACCAGTTGTGATTATTGATGATGTGGCCACAACCGGCGGGTCTACAATTAAGGCCATTGAACGGGCCCAATCCGAGGGACTGGAGGTAGTCAAATCGGTTATACTGGTTGATCGGCAGGAGGGTGGACTGGAGAATATACGCGAAGCACGTGGAGGATGTAACTGCTATTATTACACGAGATGAATTGTTGGAAAGGTTCAAGACCATAATGAGTGAGTCCTAAATTGCCCTACCGTTGGGTGTTGCTGTATACAAATATTGAATTCCAGATCTCAAATCACAAATTCCAAATAAAATCCCAATAACCAAAATCCAAACGCGGCGCTGATGTCCACGGATAGCTCAGGCTCTGAGAAAATTGAGAGGAGCCTTACGGCACCGATATCATGAAAATAAAAACAAGAATAACAAGGTTCGCGAACTAAATGTTTTGGTCATTGGAAATTAAGATTTATTTGTGATTTGGTGCTTGGGATTTGTGATTTAATGCGGCAGGTTTGAACGACCTGGAACCAATCTGGATGGATTATTTGGTTTAATCTACAATATAGGTTGCGCTGGCATCATCCGACTCCCAGGCTGTGACCCGGCTGACTCTGACTGATTGGTTGTCGATTCTTTGCTGCAGTTCGCCGGCGACCAAACAGGCGATGTTTTCAGATGACGGCTGGCTTTGTTGAAAAAATTCAAGCTCGTTGAGGTACTTGTGGTCCAGCATTGACATGATGTCGGCAACGTGTTTTTTGATTTCGCCGAAATCCAATACAACCCCCCCGTCGTCCAGTTTTTCACCGGTGACACAGACTTCGATTTTCCAGTTGTGTCCGTGCATATTTTCACATTTGGCGCCCACCATGGTGAGTTGATGGGCGGCCGCAAATTTAGTGACGACTTTTAACTCATACATATTAAAGATTCCTAAATCCGAAGCCCGAAAAGCTTGACCTTTATTTTACGGAAAACTAGTTCGCTGCTTGAGATGCTCCCCCTTTGAGGATATTCTTAAGCTTTTTGCAAAGCTTGCCGGATTCGAGCTCGGCGAATTCCCTCAGCAGGGCTTCCTGCTTTTTGGACAAATGGGTTGGTGTCTTGATTTCGACCTGGATGACCTGGTCACCGCGCCGACCCGTTCTCAATGAAGGGATCCCTTCTCCCTTAAAATATAAAACATCACCGGGCTGAGTGCCTTTGGGAATTTGCAGCTTTTTATCACCGTTCAGGGTCGGCACTTTGATCTTATCGCCCAGGGCCGCTTGAACGAATGATATCGGTATCGTGCAGATGATGTTATCTTCGTGCCGCTTGAAAAATTGATGGTCCTCAACATATAAGAAAACATACAAATCGCCCTGGGGGCCGCCCAACCGGCCGGGTTCCCCCTCACCGGTCAGCCTAAGCCGCGATCCATTGTCAACGCCGGCCGGGATCTTAACCGATACTTTTTTGGCGACCGCCACCTGACCGGTCCCACGGCATTTAGTGCAAGGGTGGGGTATGGCCTGGCCTTCACCCCGGCAAACCGGACAGGTCGATCGCACGGTAAAAAAACCCTGATTTCTGGTAACCTGCCCCATACCGCCGCATTGCCTGCAAGTCTCCGGACTTGTCCCCGGTTCGCATCGATCCCCATTGCATGCCGAACAAATCTCCATTTTTTCAATATTGATTTCCGTTTCAGTCCCAAAAGCGGCTTCCATAAAGCCGAGGGTGAGATCATAGCGAAGATCAGCTCCCCGCTGTGCTCTGGAACTGGAACGTCGCCGGCCACCGAATCCAAAAAAATCCTCAAATATATCACCGAAACTTGAAAAAATGTCCTCAAAGCCGCCAAAACCCGAGAACCCGGATCCTTCCAGACCGGCATGACCAAATTGATCATAAAGTCTCCGCTTTTCAGGATCCCGCAGAACTTCATAGGCTTCGGCGGCTTCTTTAAATTTGTCTTCGGCGTCTTTATCGCCGGGATTTCGATCGGGATGGTATTTTAAGGCGAGTTTGCGGTAGGATGCTTTTAAACCATCATTGGTGGCGTCGCGCTGGACGCCCAAAATTTCGTAGTAATCCCGTTTGGTACTCATTTGCACTCGTGATAGTTTCTGGATCGACTGATCCGTCTAATAATTTTTTGTTCTTAAGCCATGATCCCCATTAAATGTTGTCTCTAATTAATGCAAGAAAGTAAGTTGTCAATTTGTGAGTCTGCGGGCTTAGCTATTACAATCCTTCAGTTTTTTCCGGGATGTGTGCCTGCCAGAAACAGACCGCTGCAGATCAGCATAATCCACCCGCCCAGGGGAAAGGCGGTTTGCAGCTGGAAAAAATCCATCATCATTCCCCCCATCAGGGCCCCGCTAAACATTCCCAGACTGTGGGCCATCGTCATCAGGGCCATAATACTTCCCATGGCATTGATCCGGTGACCCTTTAAAACCGCCATCGCCATCAGGGCCGGCATCGAGATACCGCCGCCGAGACCAAAAAGGACGGTGGCCCGAATTAAATCCGCCAGCTGGTCAGCCCACCCAAATGACAGGATGGCATAGCTCACGGTCAGCCCGCCGGCGACCACCATTAGCTTTTTGCTGATCCTGTCGGCCAGGTAACCCATCGGTAAATGGATCAAGCCGCTGACGAATACCCCCAGCATGATCAGTATCCCGATCAAAGAACTGGAGGCTGCAAATTGCGGGTCCGCATACAGAGGGATGAATCGCCCAGATGATGCCCACACAGAATACATAGGCAAATCTAAAGGAAAAAAGTCCGGCCACATGCCGGTCATAAACCAGTGTTTTCCATGAAAAGGGTTGTTCTGGCGGGAACGATGCCTTTTTCGGATCGGGTGGGCGGGAGCAGCAAAAGGCACAAAAAAAAACCGATCAGGGCCAGCAGTCCCATGCAGATAAATGAGGTTTGGAGATTGAAATGGTCTTTGATGATTCCGCCGATTAACGGTCCAAGGCTTAATCCCATGAACAACGACATGTTAAACATGCCCATGGTGATGCCTTCGCGTCCTTTCGGTGTGATATCCCCAATATAGGCCTGGATCACCGGCATCAGCATGGCCGAGGCGATCCCGTGAAAAAACCGGATGACGATCAGGGTGCTGACCGTGTTTGAATAGATAAAAGCGATGGAGATCAGGGCATAGGCAAGAAAGCCCGGGACAATAAACGGTTTGCGCCCTTTGACATCCGAAAGGCGGCCGAACCATGGCAAAAAAATGGTTCGTGATATGGAAAAAGCTCCAAAAATGAGCCCGATGTACAAACCCGAAGCGCCCAGGTCATGGGCGTAAATCGGAAGCAGCGGAACCACGACCCCGACTCCGGTTACGGCAGCAAATATGGAAAAGAACAGGGTGCCGAATATTTTTTTGTCCAGTCTCTCCATATGAAAAACTCCAAACAAAATACCATATCATCTGGATAGACCGTGGACAAGAATCATTATATTATAATTTCACCCGTTTTTTGGGTATTGTAGCCGCCTAACGCTGCCACCCGATTCCTGAATTCCCCGGTATTGATGGTTTCAAGCAGCAGTTGAATATTTACCGATTCGAAGTGGGTTGATGGAATAATCAGATCGTATTGTTCGGTGACAACCGGAATAAAGTCAAGATCAAGGGCCGCCGCTGCGGCATAGATGCCCAGAGCGGTGTCTGCCGTTCCGCTGAGGACCGCCACTGCCACAGCCATGTGGGTGAACTCTTCAAGCTGGTAACCGTTGATTTGGAGCGGATTGATTCCGATCTGGTTTAAACGGTAGTCCAGCAAAATTCTTGTGCCGGAGCCCGCCTGCCGATTGATAAAGGAGATATCCTCACGGGCCAGGTCTTCGATTCCTTTAATACCTTTGGGGTTGCCGCGCTTGACCATCAGGCCCTGATCGCGGAATACAAGATTGACCAGTTTGACATCCAATTGGGCTAAAAATTTTTTAATATAGGACAGGTTGTAAGACCCATCTTCAGGATCGAGCAGATGTGATCCGGCCAGGTGGCAGACACCCCTTTTAATCGCCATCAGTCCGCCCATGCTTCCCACGTGACTGGATGAAAGGGTCAGGTGGCTGTATTTGGCTTTGATCTGGTCTGCCAATATATCCAGGGTGTTGTCATGACTTCCCACTACAACAATGGTTCGGCGTACAGACGGTAGGGGGCGCAAAAGCTCTGCGGTTGCCAATTCATGGTCTTTCAGACCCTCGATATGGTTCGGAATGCGAATAATTCCGTCAGCCTCTGTGATCGAGGTGATACTGCCGGCGCCCCTGGGCAAAGGCGTTGCGACGATATGCTCGCCGACCTGCCCGAGCTTTACGCGTAAAAATTCTTCCACCCCGAGTTTTGAGGCAATCTTGCGTGTCGGCACCACCTCTACCGTTTCTCTGGTTGGAACGGGTTGTCCCAGCATATTATGGATCAGGGGCCGCACAAACTGCTCAAAGGCAATAATTGCAGAAACGGGGTATCCCGGAATACCGAAAACCGGTATATTCTCCACGGCACCGATAACCACCGGTTTGCCGGGCATAATGGTCACACCATGGACGAACACGTCTCCAATTTCAAGGATAACACGTTTGGCATAATCCTCTGATCCGGCAGATGATCCACCCAATACGAGGATAATCTGAAATTTTTCTTTGACTGCTTTTTGGACAACCTGCTTGATTTTTTCCGAATCGTCCATGAGCATGTCGTGGCAGGTGTGCGATCCACCGCAGGCTTCAATCAGGCCGCCCAGAACAAAAGAGTTGGTTTCAAGCACCTGGCCGGGCTTGAAGTCATCCATAGACGTGGCACGCCAATCGACAAGCTCAGAGCCGGTTGGAATGATCAGAACTTTCGGTTTCGTTTTAACCGGCACCGAGAATACACCTCCGGTCAGCAGGGCACCCACACAAATAGGTGTGACTAAATGGTTCCGGGGAAATAAAAGCTCGGTTGCGACGATGTCTTCTCCAACCTTGCGAACATTTTGCCAGGGAAACACCGGCTTATCGATTTGAATCTGATCTTCGTCCAGAACAAGGACCTGTTCGATCATGATTACAGCGTCTGTATCGACCGGCATGACATGGCCGGTGTTCACATAGAATGCATCCTGACCGACCTTGAGGGTCTTGGGTGTTGATTCATTGGCCCCGAAAGTAATTTCAGCCTTTACGGCCAGACCATCCATGGCGGCCGCATTAAAATGCGGTGAGGATAATTTAGCATGGATTGGTTTTGCCAGAACCCGTCCGACAGCTTGCGGCACTGGTACCATTTCGGTTGTGAGAGCATCAGATAGCGCGAACGCTTCATCAACAATTTTACGAGCCTCCGGCAGGGTTTTCATTTTGAGGTAGACGTTACGAGATTGATTCATGTTTGCTCCAGCTTAATTTATATTCGTTCAGGGGGCAGGTAATAGAATTCCACTATCCATTTGACACCATATTCACCGCAGAGACGCCGGTAAATGAAAACCATCATGCTTTCGGCAACATGCTTTAATTTTATACCGACCCACTATAGTTGGCGTTTACTCCTTTTCGCCCTCTCAGCGAAAAGGAATAAGATAGAATCCTCTGCGATTCTAAGAGCGCAGCCAATGGGCGGTGAAACAAACCCTCAGAAGAAATACCTAATTTTAAGAAACGGTCTTTATCCTGCTAAAGAAGGATAACTTCCACTTCCGTTCCTTCATCCAGCCCTTCGGTGTTCATGCCGATTTCAATCAGTCCATCGGCTTTTACCATGGTGCTGATTAACCCCGACTTGCCCAGGATCGGCTCGGCCCAGTTAACACCATCTTTCCGAATAAGCTGGATTCGGACAAAATCGACCCGGCCCTGAGCCGAAGCCACGTTTCTACTTAGCCGGGCAGGGAGTCTGATTTCTTTCCGGACGTCAACACCCATACCGCTGATATATTCTATAAAGGGTTTTACTATTCTTGAAAAGACGACCATTGCCGATACGACATGGCCGGGCAATCCCCAGAATTGCTTGTTTTGAACCCTGGCCAGAATGGTCGGTTTTCCCGGACTGATTGAAATGCCATGAAACAAGATGGCCGAACTCTCCATCGCGGAGATGATGTCGATGGTAAAATCCCGGGTCCCCACGGAACTGCCGCCGGACACCAGGACCAGGTCACACTGCTCCAAGGCCCGCACACTTTTTGCCAGCAGTGCATCATAATCGTCACCCACTATGCCGAAGGGGACGGCAACTGCGCCGAGTTCCATAACCTGGCCCATGAGGGTGTAGGTATTGACATCGCGAATCTGGCCTGGGCCGGGTACTTTACTAACCGGCACGATTTCGTCCCCGGTGGAAATGATACCGACAATCGGCCGCTTGTACACGGCAACCTCCTGTCGGCCCAAGGCTGCCAACAATCCTGTTTCCTGGGGTCTGATATTCCGGCCGGCGATCAGTATGGCTTCCCCCTTTTTAATATCTTCTCCAACTGAGACCATGTTTTGTCCGGGTGCAACACTGCGGTAGATCTCAATGGTGGTATCGTCAATCGCCCCGGTGTGTTCAACCATGACAACACTGTCGGCACCTGCCGGCAGCATTCCGCCGGTTGAAATCCGAACCGCCTCTCCCGGTCCCACGGACAAATTCGACGATTCCCCCATGGCTACCGCACCTTTGACAGCGAGATAGGCAGGATTTCCCTCGCTGGCGCCAAAGGTCGATGCACCACGGACTGCAAAACCATCCATTATCGAACGGGCAAAATCAGGCAGGTCGATGTCGGAATGAATAGCTTCGGCAAGGATTCTACCCATCGAATCCGCTATGGGAACTTCTTCGGTCTCCATGGGGACAAACTGGGTTCTGTACTTGAGAACTTGATCGATTGTCTTTACCTTGAAAAATTCTTTCATTGATTACCTCGTCGATATGCTCGACTGTGAATCGCTGTACCCGCGAACGTTTCAATATGGTCCAGTGATCCCTGGTTGTCAAGCGGCTCGCTTCTGTCGGCTGGGTGCTGATAGCTGGTCCCTGTCACTGGCAACTTGTCTCATGTTCCTGGCCACTGGTCGGCACGCAGGCCGACCCTGCTTGCGGCTGGCAAATGGTCATTTGCAGGACGGGTGATAGCATCGCGCACCAGCGGCCAGCAACCAGTATCTTTTCTTGCAATAATCAAAAATGTGAGTATAATTAGCTCAAAAAATAAAATCAGAAGAAAATGGCGGCATATATACCGCTTTTTTAAAATAAGTTCCGAAATACGGAAGGCCGGTATAGGTGGTTGTAGATAAAACCGTTCTAACTATGGAACAGTTGTTTGACAACCGCTATAACCGGAGTTTAGTGATAGACCCCAAAAACCATGGCAGAAGATCCTCAAGCAACATTACAAATCCAACGGGCCGAAAAACCTGAATTCTTGACCAAGACAAGATTTGATGAGTTTGACCTGCCGACCATTGTTGTTGACGGATTGCGCGATGCCGGATTCATCTACTGTACCCCTATCCAGGCACGAACTCTACCTGTGTCGCTGCTCGGTCGCGATGTGGCCGGTCAAGCCCAAACCGGTACCGGAAAAACAGCAGCCTTTCTGGTTACCCTTTTAACCAGGCTGTTAGCGTTACCCGAAAAAAATCCCCGCCTGCCCTCTGCCTTGATTGTGACACCCACCCGGGAGTTGGCGCGTCAGATTTATGAGGAAGCCGAAATTCTTGCCCGCCATACGGATTTAACCATGGCCCAGGTGGTGGGAGGTGTCGATTATCTCAAACAAGCCAACACCCTTCGCCAGGGGGTAGACATCATCATCTGTACTCCGGGACGAATTATCGACTATTATAAACAGGGAATATTTAAAACCGAAGGAATTAAGGCCCTGGTTATTGATGAGGCCGACCGCCTGCTCGATCTTGGATTTGCCCAAGATATGCGCTTTATCCTGCGTAAGCTCCCCAATTATGAAAAAAGACAATCCATGCTGTTTTCAGCGACCCTTTCCTATCGGGTTATGGAACTGACTTACGAATTCATGAATTTGCCCGAGTTTATTGCCGTTACCCCCGAAACAGTGACAGTGGAAGGTATTGAGCAGACCTTGTATCATGTGGGCAGCGATAAAAAAGTTTCCCTTCTTCTGGGTCTCTTGAACCGGGAAGATTGGAGCCGGATGCTTATTTTCGTCAACACCAAGGTCGGGGTGGAAAGGCTGACCCACATACTGAAAGGCAACGGATGGCCGGCCGAAGGGATAACCGGGGATCTTCCCCAGCCCAAGCGTTTCCGATTGATGGAGCAGTTTAAAAAAGGTCAAATTAAAATCTTATTGGCCACCGATGTGGCCTCAAGGGGCATTCATGTTGAAGATATCAGCCATGTCATTAACTATGATTTGCCCCAGGATTCAGAAAACTATATCCACCGTATCGGGCGAACCGCCCGGGCAGGCAAAACAGGACGGGCGCTATCTCTGGCCTGCGAGCGTTATGTTTTTCATCTCGAACCCGTGGAAAAAATGCTGGGTTACAAAATTCCGGTGGTCTGGCCCGGAGATGACTGGTTTGTTGAAGACCTTTCCAAACCGCTTGCACCCCGAAAAAGACCCCAGCCCAAAAGAGCCGCCCAGCGAAGAACCAGAGGCGCGGCAAACAAACGGCGGGACCATCGTAAACCCAGGGCGAAACCAAAGTCGCCTCACTTTCCAGGGGCTTTTTTCGGTTTTGAGCCGGAAATGCCGCCAGAGCCGCCGCCAGAGCCGCCACCAGAGCCGCAAATAGAGCCACAACCAGAGTCTTCCCAAAAGAGGAATCAAACTTCGCGTAGAAAAAAACGCCCGTCCCCCAGAGGGCCAGCCGCTGAACCAAAGAAAGAATAACTTAGGGCCTCGCCATAGGATGCCTTGAAGCTGGAGCAGCCTCGGATTTCGCTCAATTAGGGTCCCATTCTGATTTTCGCATTCTGCCGGTCTCTTTTCCCCTTGATAAAGTGCGATTTATTCCTTAAATTACCAACATGGGACATGTCTTTGATTTTAATGAAGCTAAACGCTATGAACAATGGTTTAACAGACCGCCGAATAGGGCCGCCTTTGATCTGGAAAGGCAGTTGATGCGAGATTTGCTTCAACCCATGCGCGGTGAATTAGTTCTGGATATCGGATGCGGTACAGGGGCCTGTCTGTCTGCCTTTCTTGAGATGGGACTGCAGGCTACCGGTCTGGATCCCTCAACCTATATGCTGGATATTTCATTGGAAAAAATGGGGGACCGCGTTGACCTGTATCGGGGTTTCGCCGAAGACTTGCCCTTTGATGACAATTCGTTTAACTACTCCTGTCTTTTTACCACGCTGGAATTTGTAGATGATCCCTTAAAGGCGCTGCAAGAGGCCTTTCGGGTTACCAAAGATCGTGTTTTTATCGGTGTGTTCAACCGTTATGCCCTTAAAGGAATTCAGCGGCGGGTCAAGGGAATTTTTTCGTCGACCATATTTAATCATGCTCAGTTTTTCAGCGTCTGGGAGCTGAAGCAAATGATCCGGTCGATTATCGGCCTGGTGCCGGTGTCCTGGCGCACCGTTTGCCAGCTGCCGATACCATCGGGCAGATTCGTCTACAATCTGGAGCAGTCAAAGATTATTCAACGCTGTCCGTTTGGCGCTTTCGCCGGGATGGTGGTGGTACTGGTGCCCCGGTTTAAAACCCGGCCGCTGACCGCACCGTATCAGGCCAAGGATCCCAACAGTGTAGCCACGGGATAATTTAGATAGTTTAGCCGGTTCGTGTTGAGCATTGAAACCCGAAACTACCCTCCTTCACCGGAAAGCCGGCAATCGGGCGAACGGACAAACTCTCTCAATGGAGCTATCATGAAAGCTTACCTGTGGGAACCGTTGGAGGACAAAAAGGTCAAATGCAGCCTTTGCAGTCATCGTTGTGTGATCAGGGACGGCCACCGCGGAATATGCGCGGTTCGCGAAAACCGGGGTGGTATCCTCGAAACCCTTGTTTACGGCAATCTCGTTGCCCGGCACATTGATCCCATCGAAAAAAAGCCCCTGTTTCATTTTTTGCCCGACACCCTATCTTATTCTATTGCCACGGTGGGCTGCAATTTCCGTTGCCGTTTCTGCCAGAATGCCGACATTGCCCAGATGCCCACCGATCATCAGGGAACGATTATGGGGAGCAGCAGCACGCCCCGGGAAGTGGTTGAGGCCGCTGAACAGGGCGGTTGCAGGAGCATTTCTTACACTTATACCGAGCCCACGGTTTTTTTTGAATTTGCCTATGAGACCGCCCGGCTGGCCCATGAAAGAGGGTTGCGCAATGTATTTGTCACCAACGGCTATATGACCGCCGAAGCCCTGGAGATGATCAGTCCCTATCTGGATGCGGCCAATGTCGATTTGAAGGCCTTTACCGACAAATATTACAAAGATCTTTGCGGCGCCAGGCTTAAACATGTGCAGGCAGCCTTGAAACTGATGAAAACCCTTGGTATTTTCCTCGAAGTGACCACTTTGATCGTGCCGGGTTTAAACGACGACCCGGCCGAGCTAAAAGATTTAGCTGCTTTTATCGTTGAAGATCTGGGTCCGGAAACGCCCTGGCACATCAGTCGCTTTCACCCTACTTACAAACTTACCGACCGTCCCTCCACACCGGTAGCAACCCTCGCTGCAGCAAGAGACATCGGATTAAATGCCGGCCTGAGGTATGTCTACACGGGCAATGTTCCCGGTGATGCCGGTGAAAATACCTTTTGCTATGGCTGCGGCGAAATCGTGATTGAGCGCTGGGGGTTTCAGGTGGGGCAGCTGGGGATTGAAAACGGCAAATGCACCCATTGTGGTGTTGCAATTGGCGGGGTTTGGAAATAGCCGACCTGGGGGCGGCGGGGCTGAACCTTTGAACCTGTTAAAGCTTTTAAGCTATTTGTGTGGCAGCTTTCATCACCTGAAGCTAAGACTTTGACGTTGATCCTTTGGCTGGTGTTCTGATCATCTGGACTGCCAGCAGCGACACCAGAGCCATTATGGCGCCGCCGATAAAAGGAATACGATAGTCGATCATCCACAGCAGTCCGCCGAGGGCCGGCAGAAAAACAGCCGCGATGTGATTGATGGTGAAGCCGACGGCCATACTTGGAGCGATGTCTCTGGGGTCACCCACCTTCTGGAAATAGGTACGAATGGCAATACTGAAATTGAAAAATATGTGGTCAAAAATATACAGGAGGGCCACAATCCATTTCGATCCGGTAGCGGCGTAGGCCAGAAAAACAAAAATCAGGCTCAAATATTCCAGTGACAGCACCTTGCGTTCCCCGAAACGGATAATGCTTTTGCCGATTAAGGGGCTCAAATAATAATTGATGACGTTGTTGATCACGAAAAGAATGGTAATTTCCTGAACAGTGTAATTGAATTTTTCCACCATCAATAAGACAGAAAACGCCATAAAAATTTGTCGACGTGCGCCGGCCATAAACGTAAGAAAGTAAAACAGACTGTATTTTTTACGGAAAATCATTTTTTTTCGTTGAGGAACCAGGGTCGTGTCTGAAGGGTTCCGGGCCAATCCCCAGATGGCGGCGAGCATGATCATTCCGCCGATAAGCAGATATATTTTGGTGAAATCTAACCGGAAAGCTGCTAAATAGATAAAAATACCGACAGCAACATTGGTGGCCGCGGCATAGCTGCGCTGCTTGCCGAATACCCAGGGAGATGTTTTTTCATCGAAGTATTGAAGGGTTAAGGACATGTTGGTGGTTTCGTAATAGTGAAAACCGAAACTCATCACCAGGGTGGTCATCAGTAAACCTGCATATGATGGAAAAAGACCGGTGGCCGCGACGCCCAAACCCAGAATCAGTATCGACAATGCTGACAGACGATATTCCTTGATGAAAATGATCACGAAAACGGTCAGAAGCGCCAGAAAACCGGGAATCTCTCTGACGGATTGAATCATTCCGACATACTGGCCGTTCAGTCCGGCTACCTCGACGGCAAAATTATTAAACAAAGTCCGCCAGGCTTGCAGCCCCATAGTGGAACTGATTGTTAAAACAATCAGGTACAGGTACATGGGATTCTTTTTGGCCTGCTCGATGGTATTCATCTGGAGAAGTCTGCTCCTTATCAAGATCCACCCTAGGTGGAAATCATATGAATTTGCTTGGCCATCTTTAATGAAATTTTTTGCGATCGAAAGCCTGAAAATAGTCGTTAACAGGTGCTATTTCGCCCGGGGTTCAAAAGTGTGAACCTGTTAAATACAAAAATTTTAGATAGTTATGGGTATATGGGTTAGGTGCCAAATCTCGGGTTCAAAATTTTGAACTTCACCTCATATTAAAAAATTGCTTTAAAAACAACAGGTTTATCCTATTTTACCCAAAGAGGTTAATAATTGTGAACCCAATTGCCCTTTAAATTGCGTTCTTGGCCGACCATATTGCAAAATGAAATTTGCCGTCAAAATTTTTATCTATTTGATATTTAAACTAATAATGCATAATTTTTAAATTTTTATATCTTGAACCTGATTTTGGCAAGGGTCTTGCACTATCCCTATACCACAAAGCCTAATAATTTCTTCATCTGTTCTCCTCCTTAACGGCCAGCTGGCAAAACCCAGTTGGCTGTTTTTTTTTGTATTATTTTCTTTTATGTGTAAACATTCAACCTTCGCAACTCCACCCAGGAATCTAACATATGATCATCGATGTTCACACCCATATTTTTCCGTCCAATATTCGCCAAAACAGGGAAAAATTTTTCCCATCGGAATCCGCCTTTAAACTTTTATACCAATCCTCCCGGTCCAGGCTGATCGGTGCCCAAGAGTTGATAAGCACCATGGATGAAAATCGGGTAGACAAAGCGGTGGTATTCGGCTTCCCCTGGACTGATATCGAAGTGGCTAAAACCCATAATGATTACATCATGGAAACCGTTCAAAAAGATCCCGATCGGTTCATAGGTTTGGGATGTTTCGATCCGGCTAGCCCCGGGGCTGCGGCTGAAGCTGGGCGGTGTCTGGCTGGGGGAATTTCCGGAATCGGTGAGCTGGCCTTTTACCGCTCCGGGATTGATGATTCGACTCTGGAGCAACTGGAGCCTGTCATGGGCATGTGCGCCGATCGCAGCCTGCCGGTTTTAATTCATACCAATGAACCGGTGGGGCATGACTATCACGGGAAGACCCCGATCACCCTGTCTCAGATTTACGGATTGATCAAACGGTTTGCCGACAACAAAATTGTATTAGCCCATTGGGGCGGTGGCCTGTTTTTTTATGCCATGATGAAAAAAGAGGTCAAAGAAAGCCTGAAGAATGTTTATTTTGATACCGCCGCTTCCCCTTATCTGTATGATCCTGAGGTTTATCAGGCTGCAATCAAACTCGCCGGGATTGATAAAATCCTTTTCGGCAGTGATTATCCCCTGCTGGCACCGCAAAGATATTTCAGTGAAATGCAGCAAGCCGGACTGGCGAAGAATCAAATGGATCAGATCTGTGGTTTGAATGCCAGGCACCTTTTCAAATTATAGTTTTTGAATACAGCGAAACCGACGAAAGATCATCATTTGTTTTAAGCTGCTGGGCTAATTATGGAGCCCCTAAACTTTGGAAATTCAGACCTGGTCCTATGAATATTCTTGAGAAATCGATTCTAATCCAGTTCCATCTGGATAAAGGCGTAATTCCGCTGATTGATCTTCTTTCCTTACGTTAGGGGGATAGTAATATCCCCCCGTCTTCTCTCTATATTCAGTAATGTTTTGTCTAAATATAAGAATTCGAGAGTGACATCGGCTTGTTCCGCCTATTTTTCACTCCGGATATTTTTCGTTGCGGTTTTCCTATCCACCGCGAACGGCCTTCGCGATTAGGCGCTGGTGATCCGTAGTTAAAAGTTGATAAGGTGCGTTGCTCGATTTCAGAACCGATAAGTCGATTGATGGCGCACACCATATCCCTGTCTTCTCCGGTAACAAGGGTAAAAGCTTCGCCGCTGTGAGTCGCCCGGCCTGTGCGTCCGATGCGGTGAATGTATGCCTCGGGGGTGGAAGGGATATCATAGTTGATGACATGCGAAATCTGGGTAACGTCAATGCCGCGGGCGGCGATATCTGTGGCCACCAGAATCTGAAATGTCCCGTCGCGAAAGCCGTCCAGCGCTGCCTGACGGCGTGTCTGGGAAAGGTTTCCCTGCAGTGAGGCCGATCGGTATCCTGCAGCAACAAGCTTTTTCCCCAGGCTCTTGGCGCGATGTTTGGTTCGGGTAAAGACCAGCACCGACCTGGGGTTGGTGTTTCCCAGCAGCGTTAACAGCAGCGCCGTTTTTAAATGTTGGGCTACCGGGTAGAGCGCATGGCTGACCGTATCAGCAGGTGCGGTGATTCCCACCTGGACGGTGGTCGGATCTCGCAGGACATCCCCGGCCAAACGACGGATTACGGGGGGCATGGTAGCCGAGAAGACCAGCGTCTGGCGCTTGCTGGGAAGATGGTTTAAAATTCGGCGGATATCGGGAATAAATCCCATGTCGAGCATCTGGTCGGCTTCATCTATAACCAGCACTTCCAGTTGGGAAAGATCTATGCTACGACGTCCGATATGGTCAAGAAGCCGGCCAGGGCAGGCAACAACAATATCGGCATGCTTCAGTTTCTGAATCTGCGGATTAATTCCCACGCCGCCGTAAACAGCAACACTGCGTAGGCGCGTCTGACGACCCAGGGTTTCGATAGCCTGATGAATCTGTTCGGCCAATTCACGGGTGGGGGCGATTATCAGGGCGCGAACACACCCGTATTTACCCCCCATCAGTCGATTGAGTATCGGCAGAACGAATACCGCCGTTTTACCGGTGCCGGTTTGGGCCAAACCCATTACATCACGCCCATTGAGTACCTGCGGGATTGCCCGGGCCTGAATCGGGGTCGGGGTTTCATAACCCGCCGCTGCAGCACCTGCGGCAACGGAGGGGTGAAATTTAAATGTTTTAAAATTCAATAAATACCTTCTTTCTGTGTTCCCATAAAAAAAGCCCCGGATTATTCCGGGGCTTACGTGATTTTAAATTACAACCAGGAACACTGTTAATTTTCAGTAATCATACAGGTAGCTGGAATGGCTGTCAAGTCAATTATCTAATATTTATAGATTAATTTTTCGGAGCTGTTGCAGAATCGGCTCAATTCTCTCGCGGTGATCGGGGGGAATCATCAGCACCTTTAGCTCCCAGTTTACGATCAGTCCGTAGTCTTCGCAGTTCAGTTTACCTTTCACATAGGCCCGGCGGTTGTCATCAGAGGCCATGAATTGCAGCACGTCGATTAGATTGCCCGAGCAGCCCTCGGCATCCAGGTGTTCAATGACCTGTAAAAATACGGTGTTCACCGATGCCGTGAAATCGTCAATATCGGCATATCCGGTTTGGCCGCAATTTTGGCGCGAGACAAAACACCGGCAGCCAAAAGGCCGCAGGTCGTAAATGGTGCAAAGGCTGTCGGAAAGCAGGGAGCAGTCTTGCCGTTCGTCGGCGGTTTCCTCTTCCGGGACTTTGGCGTCCGCAGCACACAGCTCGGCCATCCGATTGGTGGTGAGCAGGGGCTGAAACCGTGGCATCTCTTCTATTTCTTTAAGATTGTCGATGACGTCCGCCTTGCCCGATGCGATGAGATCACTAACAATTTTGTAGCCTTCAAGGGTGGTCATCGTTACGTTGGTGGTGCAGCAATGGGCGCATTTTTCCTTGCAGGCCAGATCCAGGGTTGAACTAAACCCATCATAAATCTCAAAAACCCGGTTCAAGGCTTCCAGCTTAGATTTTATTTTCATAATTCTATTTCCAATCAGCAACCTTATCGATGGACTATCACCCACCCCGGTTTCAATCGGGGTCGGATGAATAAATCCATAGACAAAATGATTACAGCGGACTAAAGATAACGATATAAACAGAAATATTTTTTTTACTGACTTTACCATCGGAGGATTTTTATGCCAAGCACTGTTTATTTCATCGATTTAAGAGCCACCTACAAAGAAAGCTTCGTCAGCAAACTGGGCAAACTGCTGGAGGCCGCTGCCCTGTACCGGGTCGTTAAAAAAAGAGATCTTACGGCCGTCAAGCTGCATTTCGGGGAACTGGGCAATACTGCCTTTATCCGGCCGGTTTTTATAAGAAAAATAGTTGACTGCATCAAGGAAGCCGGGGCCGTTCCCTTTTTAACCGATGCCAATACCCTCTATGTCGGCACCCGCAGCGACTCCCCCCATCATATTGCCACGGCGATTCGCAACGGGTTTGCTATATCCGGTGGTGGATGCCCCCATAATTATTGCCGACGGCTTAAGAGGCAAAAGCGAGACGGCGGTGACCGTCAACCAGAAACGATTCAAGAAGGTTTACATCGGTACGGAAATCGTTGAGGCCAATTCCTTTGTATCCGTTGCCCATTTCAAGGGCCATGAGCTATCCGGTTTCGGCGGCGCCCTTAAAAACACCGGTATGGGCTGCGCATCGCGCAAAGGCAAGCTGGCCCAGCACTCGGTGGTGTCTCCCAAGGTTAAAGCAAAAAAATGCGTGGGGTGCGGCGACTGTATTCTGCGCTGCTCCCAGAAAGCCATCGCCATGGTTGAAACCAAGGCCCGCATCAGCGCCAAAAAGTGCATCGGCTGCGGCGAGTGTATTTTAATCTGCCCCAACGATGCGATTGCCATCCAGTGGAATGAGACCGTGCCGGTATTTTTAGAAAAAATGGTGGAATATACCCTGGGGGTATTAAAGGGCAAAGAAGACCGGGCGTTGTTTGTCAACTTTATCACAGATGTCTCTCCGGCCTGCGACTGCCCGCCATTTAACGATGCCCCCATCGTGCGCAACATCGGGGTGGTGGCCTCCACCGATCCGATCGCCATCGACCAGGCGTCGGTAGATCTGGTCAACCAGGAGCGGGCGCTTCCGGATTCATGCCTTAATAAAAATCGACTGCCGGGAAAAGACAAATTCAAAGCCCTGTACCCTGATATCGATTGGCCCATTCAACTCAAGTACGGGGAAAAAATTGGGCTGGGCAGTCGGAAATATAAACTCGAAAAGATTTAGAATTATAACATCCGGTTTCCGGCTCCTTGCGATGAGCTGCCGGTTACCCTGACGGGAAGGGATTTTATCTAACCGCTTAAATTCCTTTTTTCCACAAGGCCAGAAAACTGTTGGCCGGCGCTTGAATATAGTTCTGGATCGGTTCGCATTTCACCTTGAACAGGAAAAAAACCGGCGCAACCATATCACGGGCATAGAGGGTTTCAAAATTGGCCATGCCCTTTGATATGATAAGGTCAGCGGAAGCGATCAAATCCAAAAAATCCCTGGAAACATTTTCCCAGTCAATTCCGGCACCGTCGGTGCCCGTGTCCATCACAGGGTCAAATATCTTTTCTAATCCGGCGGCCTTCAGTTCCGCTCGTGTCAGGTCATTGAGAGAGGGACCGCCTTTTACGACCAGTATGGTTTTACGGGACCTGTCGCGAATGGTTTCATATAGCGGCCCATCAAAGTAGATCTCGCCGGCATTGTCTGTGAGATATAAAACCGTACCCGGTGTTTTCCGCAAAGAGGCTTCGAGTTTGTCGATGTCATCGCGGAAAAAGGAGATCTCGTTGAAAAATTGCTGCGGGATTGCGGCCAGGGCCTGCTCCGGACTTATAAAGAAATCGAGATTGTTTCCCAGGGCGGCAAGGCTCACGCGTGACCGCAAGCGTTTTTCCCACATTCGCTTTGAGTTGCGAGAAAAGTTTGCGGGCCTGTTCCATTTCCCGGGCTTTGAATTCGATGTAAGGGTCTGCCACTCCTGTCAGGCGCCTGACTTCCCGAATGATCCGATTGGCAATCTCGGGGGAGCTGGTCGGGTGGACTTCGGCATCAGCCAGTATTTGGCGGGCAGCTCTTTCTGATTTTTCGACCAGGCCGGGCTTGTTGTCAGCTGCCAGCAGGGTGGTGTTCTTGGCCAGAGACTGCAGGCAGTCAATACACTGTGGGATCGGGTTTAGCGGTTCCATAAGTAAAGTTTCCCTAATTAAGATTTAACGCCTAAATCATATGTTTTGATATAGTCAGTAAAGCGCCGGCGGATATTGTCCGCATCGAGCCCGAATTGCGACAGGGTATATTGGTGGCGCTCACGGTTTTTCACTTGCTTTTTTGTGCGATCGCTCGGCAAGGAGTTCAGCCAGGGGTCATCAGGCTCTAAATCGGCCGTAGCGAGTATACGCTGAATCACCGCTGAAGGGTCGGTTATCAAATCCGCATAACCGACATCGATGATTTGACCGGGTCCTGCTTTTGCCCGCGACGCCAGCCCGCGCTGCCAACCCGCTTCATTGTAGTCGGTCCAGAACTGTCCCAGGGCTGCATTATCGATGCGTTCGCAGAAAGGCCCCCGGGCCAAAGCCGCCATGCTGCATACCGAGGCAATGGCCTCGCGCGGGTCCCGGTGGATGTGAATGACGGTGGCGTCTGGAAATGCTTCCAGCAGCGCATCCATATGCCAGAGGTGATAGGGCCATTTCAGCACCCAGCGTCCTCCGGGTCTCAGCCAGTTCAACAGTTTGAGTTGATATTCATAAAACCGGTAGCCGGGGCCAATGTCATGATCCAGCAGCCACCAGGCAAATGATTTGGCCTCGGTGATAAAAAACGCCGTGGTGCCCATACCGGCATTTTCAAAAAGATGCAGGCATTCTTCCGGCTTTTCAGCTGCCATGGAATGGGCCCGGTTGAAACCGGGGGCCAGGTAGCGGTGGATGCGATTGGCCAGTTTTGTTTTACGAATTAATTCCTGGGGATTGATATTACGGGGATCAACGGCCGGGCAGGGATGCATCAGTTCCCAATACAGGGGTGCTCTCATTGGGGATGAGTTGCCAGCAAATTATACAGGTAGGTGGTTCCGCAGCGATACCAGCCGGTGATAAATAGGGGTCGGCGGATTTGCTGATTCTTTATTTCCGGAAAGCGCTTGAGGGCCTCAATAATCCGCAGGCGGTTGCATAGCTTTCCAATCAGAAACTGCCTGAGGGTGAACCTGCCGAAATAGGTAAGGTTGCCCTCCCGGCCCACCGATTCTAGCAATACTTCGAGGGCTTCCCGGACACTTGGGTGACCCCAATCATCCAATTGTGTCTTGTTGGAAGCCTTTTCAAGTAAATTTTGGACTTCTAACAATTCGGTATTATTGGAAATTTGCTTTAAGGATCGGGCGATGGCATTTAGTAACCGAATCGGTAACGGTGTCAATACGCCTTTATATGTCGATGGCTTGTTTGAGTTCATGCGGATAAATGCGACAATTTTAATTTTCAGGCGATGCAAAGTCCAAACAAGGGCTGTCGAATACCAAATCTTGGTCATTGAACGGGCAGTGAAATTCCAGAGCGGTGGCCATCAGTTTTAAGCCGGAGCTATTTTTATTTCCCCTGCCGTACCGGGGATCGCCCATAACCGGGAAGCCGATGGCTTCAAAGTGGCGGCGAATCTGGTGTTTGCGACCTGTGTAGATAATGATATCCACGGACGAAATATTCGAATCCGGGTCATAGTCCGTTACTGCAAATTCGGTGACGGCGGGTTTATCATCCAAGGGCAGGTCAATTTTATCCTGTGGCCTTTGCGCGGTCAGGTTGCCGAGCACATGCGCGCGATAGCGTTTAATGATTTTTTGGGACCGAAACAGACGGGAGAGCTTTCCGGCAGCTGTTTTATCGTGGGCAATGAGCACAATGCCGGATGCTTCGCGATCAAGACGGTGAACCGGGAACACTTTTCGCCTGGATTTGAAAAATAGCTCCGCCTGCCGCAACAGTGAGCAGTGATCCCCGTACTTGGTGCCCTGACTCATCAATCCGGCAGGCTTGAACCAGGCGCTGTAGCGGCCCTGATCACCGATGCACTCAGGCCGGAGGGGCGATAAGGCCAGTAATTTATCATCGTAATATATAGACAGGTAATCACCGGTTTTAAGGGTAGCAGTGGCCCGCCGGATTCGATATTGTTTCCCTTTTTCCTTTATATTCCAGACCGCACCTTTGTTCATCGCATCTTTGATCCGGCTTTTAGAAAGCCCGGTATGTTTCACGAGGAAATTACAGGCAGTCTTGGGATCATCGATACTGACCGCTTTTTTCAAGGAAAATTTTTGCATGGCATGATGCTTTGGCTGGGACATTTTTGGGCGCATCTCTCACCGATCAAGCAAAAAATCCCGCAGGCCGAATTCAATCGGTCGGACGGAAATTACCGGATTAAAAAATATCACCGAAGCACCCAGGAACAAAAATAAGGGCTACACGACGAGTACCCTTGCTTTTATTTCTTTTGCTACCGACATGGCTTCTTCCATTTCCGGAACACCGTTGCGGCCACCGAATTCTCTGCAGGACAAAGAGGCTACTGCCACCGACAATCTGACGGCCTGATGAAGATCTAATCCTTTTTTCAGGGCCAGGGCGAAGGCCGCGTGAAAGTTGTCACCGGCACCGATGGTATCGACCGCTTTCACCACGGGCGCGGCCACCTGATAGAGTTTATCATCGATAGGGTAATAGGCGCCCTTCTCACCGCCGGTAACGATTAATTGGCCGGTTACCATCTCATTTAATTTAAATATTTTCCGATTAAGCGGTATATCTCCGAAATTTAACCTGTCAGATTCCAGGAATTCCGAGGAGGGGATAAAATAATCGGCGGTATCCATGATATCTTCAATGCCCTCCCGCCATCTTTCGCAATCATACACAATTTTAATACGACCTTCCGCCAACGGCTTTTAGGGGCCCTCCCAGATAGGTGACTTCAGGGTCCAGCAGTACAATTTCCGATCGTGCGGTCAGATTTTTTAGTTGTTCATCTATGGCAATCTTGGGTAAAGAATTGCGTTCATATATGATGGTTCGATG
This sequence comes from uncultured delta proteobacterium, assembly GCA_963821065.1. GTDB lineage: Bacteria > Desulfobacterota > Desulfobacteria > Desulfobacterales > JAFDCJ01 > JAFDCJ01. The sequence continues at coordinate 236,809 of CAWGCM010000034.1, forward strand.
TCCGCTGTCAGCAGTTACCAAAATATAGGCCACAGGAGTTTTGCCGCCGCTGACAATTTCGATAAAATCCGTCGCCACTCCGAATTCTTCCAACCTTTTCAGGCAAAAGCGGCCTTCAGCGTCATCACCGAGTTTGCCGGCATAAGCAACGTTTCCTCCCAGCCGGGAAATGCAGCAGGATGCCGTGCCCCCCTTGACCGCCACCTTCGGTCAATCGAAATTCCAGGGGCACCTTTTGGTTCTCTTCCGGGAACTGATTGATAACGGCAATATAATCCAGACAGCTTCGTCCGATCACCAATACATCAATATTTTCCATATTTATAACCCAGTCGGGCCCTAAACATTGCAGCCATCAATTTGTGCCGCTTTTCAAATATAAGTCCCGAAATACCCAAGGTTGGTATAAGCGGTTGTAGAAAAAAACGTTCGAACAGCGGAACGTTTTTTTATCAACCGCTATAACCGGGAAAGCATATCGGAATGAGGTCTGTATGTCAAAACCGGCAAAGATACACCTTGATTTTTCCGTGTTTCAATTCTATACCCCGAAAGTCAGGAATTATTCCATTTTTTATAATTACGTTCCGAAATACACAATTGCGGTATAAGTGGTTGTAGAAAAAAACGCTTGATAACCGCAACTTATTTTTGACAACCATTATAACGGCCAAAAGGCCCGCGATAGGTTTGTGCCCCAATACTTACAAAAAGGAAACGGATGGCATCTTCTTCAAAAAAAGTGATTTATGCCGCTTTGATCGGCAACGGCCTGATTGCTGTCACTAAATTTATTGCCGCTTCAATTACCGGCAGCTCGGCCATGCTTTCGGAGGGGATTCACTCCACCGTTGACACCAGCAACCAGATGCTGTTGCTATACGGCCTGCACCGATCCAAAAAGCCGGCCGATGACCTTTTTCCCTTCGGTTACGGCAAGGAGATATACTTCTGGAGTTTTTTGGTTGCGATTCTAATCTTCGCCGTCGGAGCCGGTATGTCTGTCTTCGAAGGCATTCACCAGCTGCTCCATCCGCAACCCATGGGAAATGCCATCGTCAATTACATTGTGCTGGCGTCTGCAATGCTGTTTGAGGGCGGGGCCTGGTTTTTTGCTTTCAAGGAGTTTTCAAAGACCAAGGGCCCGCGCGGGTATTTCGAAGCGATTCACCAGGCCAAAAACCCATCCATTTTTGTGGTCTTGTTTGAAGATTCAGCCGCTATGCTGGGTCTGATGGTTGCCTTTGTGGGGATTCTGCTGGGGCAGCTAACCGGCAACGTCTTTTATGACGGCCTGGCTTCGATTCTGATCGGACTAATTTTGGGCGCAACCGCCATCTGGCTGGCGTATGAGATTAAAGGCCTTCTGGTAGGAGAAAGTGCGCTGCCGCACGTGGTGGAGGAGATTCGCCGTATGACAGGCGAACATGACGAGATAGAGCAAGTCAACGAAATCCTGACCCTGCATATGGGGCCTGATTACATCCTGGTCAATCTCAGTGTCGACTTTAATAATTCGATTTCAGCCGAAGCCGTCGAGCGCACCTCTCAGAACTTAACCCGCCGGATCAAAGAAACCCACCCCCGGGTCAAGCGTGTTTTTATCGAAGGTGAAGCCCGCCGAAATCCGGAATTAAAAGATGGCCGGGCACAGTAGTTGCCGGATATTTCTGATCGCAATTGTCGATGCTGCTTGTTGTTGGGGTTTGCCGGCGGTGTCACTTCAAATCAGGCAGGCCGCTGGTAAGAAACCAGTTCTTATTGTCCATGTCATATTTCCATATTTGCCGGTGACTTATATTTTTTACAATCAAACCATTTGTTTTAAAAAATTGAACATCCGCAATGATAAGGATCTGGGATTTGTCTGCGGAAGGAAGATAACGCTTGACCACGTAGGACGTAACTTTATATTGCTTAAGATTCTTTATTTGGGTGGCAATCTGCGGGTCTTCCTGATTTTGCAAGAAAGTGCTGGCCATGTCAAAGTCCGACCATCGAATTGCAAGCTCATAGGTATCCGTCGCCTGCTCAAACTTCTCCATCCTTTTCATATCATCTACAGACGCGCAGCTGACGGCCAGTATCGCTAAAAAAATTATAAGCAATTTCAATTTTACCATGCAAGGCTCCCGGTTTTGATTAGGTGAAATTCTGCTCCCTGCTTTTAAACGATAATCCGATCAAAAGTCAAGCAGGCCCTTGCAGGCTTGACAATATTGTGGGCTCAGGTATATAGCCCAAAGCGGACATTGCTGTGCAATCATGATCCAAAAAATTTGATGCCTGGATGGATTCCCATGCTTATATTTGATTTTGATGGCGTCTTAATCAACTCTCTGGATGAAGTCGTTTTAACCACCTACAATGCAACCTTGGACAGCCTATTTACTTCCATGGCAAAAGTTCCGGCTGATCTCGTGCAGATGTTTAAGAACAACCGATTTCATGTCCAGCCGATTGGAGATGCCATTGCGCTAATGAACTGGTGTCTTCTAAACTGGCAAAAAGATTCGCAAATTATTCTCACCCAGGCAGAATACCAGACAATTGTCCAGGACACAGATATTGCGCTTATTGATAGAACCCAACTGATCTATGATACCCGCAAACGCTTTATAGCAAAAGATATCGCCTGTTGGTTCGCCCTGCATCAAACCTATCAGCCCCTATGGGATGAGTTGATTCGATGTAATAATCACCCGTTTGTTATCCTGACGAACAAAAATCATGACGCCACCTTGCGGCTTTGCCGCCATTTCGGTCTCAATATCGATACCAAGGATATTTACAGCGGAGATAGCGGCGTGACCAAGATCGAGAATATGCTGCGGATTCAGGAGCGCTTCGGCCAGCAGCATTTTTTTTTCATTGATGATTCCGCAAAGAATCTAAAAGAACTCGATCATCATTTCAACCGGGGTAAAAAGGTGCTCTTGCTGGCTTTGGCGGCCTGGGGCTACATTGGGGCAGAGGACACTATAATGGCGCCGGAAACCGGATACCCGGCCTTTCAGCAAACCGATGTGGTTCGACTTTTAGACAGTACAATTTGAATCTATAATGTTTGGAGAAATGAAATTATGCCGCTGTCCCTAAATATGTTCCGAAATACGCAATTGCGGAATAAGACATTAGAAAAAAACGTTTGAACAAGGCGACTTTTTTTTGCTAACCATGCATATTGGATTGTTTCATGTAAAAGGAGTCGGCCGAAAGCCTTGATAAATGACCCATTTTAGAATAGGGTTGCACATTCGTAAATTTCAGCAGTTAAGATCTGTTTAATCTAACTTTTCGTCAGAAGTTCAATGAATTACAAGGAGGAAATGAAGCGCCGATGAAAAGGATAATTTATTTGGCCCTTGCTGCTTCAGTCATGGTGTTGCTGGTTGCTGCCAATTTCGCAACCGCGCTGGAACCTATTCCCGGGGAATCCGGATTCAGCGGTTTTATCCGGCCGGGTATCGGATATGTCAGTTTTAAAAGCAACATGATTGCCAGTTTTTTGGGATTTGATCTATCCGATAAAAAGACCAACGCACTGGATAGCAGCCCTGATTCCCAATCGTCCGCTTTCGTTCTGGTGCCATTTTCTCTGGGATATACGTTTGCGGACACTCGCACCCAGCTGTTTCTGGGAACGGACCTGACGGACCTGGTGCGGTTCGACTTCAGTCAGCAGATCGGAGTTAAACAGGATATCGGCAAGTTTGGTTTAATCCAGGGCGGTTTTCTGTTCAGCGGAGTTCCGGCCAAGGTGTGGGAAGACCCCTATGTGGCGCCTAACCGGAACCGCCAGGAAACGGATCGAAATTCCGTGGGGGGACGGCTGGTCTGGGATAGAATTTTCGGTATCCCGTTGCAGGTGCAGTATACGTATCGCCATATCGATCTCGATGACGAAAAAAGCGGCGAATTTTTTGGATTGGTCGATTACAAACGCGACCTTCTGGATCGCAACGGTGACCGCCATTCGGGAGAGATTATTTACCGGTTTGATTTTGCGCAAAAGCATCAATTGGCACCGGCGTTTGTATACACCCGAAACGATCTGGATGGCGATGCCATGGCCAGTGATGTCTACGATTTTCAGCTTACCTATTCCTACCGGGGCGATCCCCTCATCTTCACGGCCAACGGCTCCTACGGGCAAGCGGACTATGACGACGAAAATCCGATTTACAATCAAGACCAGGACGATGACCGTTACGGATTCCAGGCCACGGTTTACTATAAAAATCCATGGGGCTGGCGTTTGCTGGGCAGCAATCCGATGAATTTTTACGTCAGCGGTGCTTACGTTTTCATTGATTCCAACATTGATTTCTATGAACAGGAGGCCATTCTGGCAACGGGTGGGGTGATGTTCAAGTGGTGATCGTTTGGACGGTTTCGTCCGTCATGTCTAAAATTGCGGTTGGCTAATATACGAGGATGAAATGGATAGAGACAGCTTATTAAAAATCCTGATCCTAATGTTCTTATCACTGGTCCTGTCCTGTGACAATTCCTCCAGTAGCTCCTCGGGTGGAGGTCCGGTAGCCGGTGCACCGAAACTTTTAAGCGCAGATCCTGCGATCAACGATAGCTCTGCGGCGGTCGGGTTGAATATCACGGTCACCTTTGACAAGGACATGAACCCAGGCTCAGCCACCTCTTTCGTGGTCCATGGTTCTCAGAGTGGCAAATTGTCCGGTACCTATATGGGCGGAGGATCGCCGATTCTGGCTTTTAACCCTGACCAGGGCTTTAAACCGGGCGAGCAAATTGAAGTTATCCTGACCGGTTCGTTGACCGCAACGGACGGCCGTCCTTTCTGGCCCTTCGTTTACCGTTTCCGGGCGGAAAGCCAAAGCCAGACAGCACCGACGTTCATCGCGCAGCCAGCTCTAACGAGCCTGGCCGGCGCCTTTGCCCTTGCCAGCGGCGACTGGGATGGGAACGGTGACCCCGACCTGGCGGTTGCCATCCCCGGCGCCAATAAAGTCGTTATTCTCAACTATGATGGCGCCGGAAACTTCACTGTCGGCCAGACGATAGCGGGCCAGGCCGGCGCCAGGGCGCTGGTCACCGGTGATTGGGATGGTGACGGTGACCTCGATCTGGCGGTGGCCAACTCCAATTCCAGCACCTTGAACATACTTGTAAATGACGGCAACGGCAGTTTCACCGTGGGATTTACCTTCTCCGGTCTGTTTGACCCTTATGGTCTGGCGGCTGGAGACTGGAATGGCGATGGTTACCTTGACCTTGCGGTGGCAAACTTTTGGGGGGGGACTGGCTTTCCATACTTCAAAATAACGGTAGCGGCATCTTTGTCGCCATCAAGCTTATCTGGGATCAGACGGGACCCAGCGCCCTGATTGCCGGGGATTGGGATAACGACGGCAACCTTGATCTCACAGCCGCCAATTTTGTCGGTGACTGGGTTGATATCCTCAAAAATTTTGGCGGGGGTGATTTCGAAGTGACCCAGGAAATTTCAGGCCGGCTGGCCACCACCGGATTGGCGACCGGCGACTGGAATGGCGATGGTGACATGGACCTGGCATTTTCAAATGCCTACAACCATACCGCGGATGTCGTAACCAATAACGGTGTCGGCATTTTTACCGTGACGCAAACATTTCCGGACCAGACAACCAGCAATGCAGTGATTGCCGGTGATTGGAACGGGGACGGTGACCTTGATCTGGCAATTGCAAATCCCGGCGCCAGCAACGTTGTTGTCCTGGGAAATGATGGCATGGGCGGTTTTAGCATTGTAGATACAATTACCGGCCAGCCCGGGGCTTCAGGGTTGGCCGCCGGCGACTGGGATGGTGATGGCGACATTGACCTGGCAGTTGCCAATACCGGTGCCAGTGGCGTGGTCGTGTTGTTGAATCAATAGCCGTATATGCGAATTAATAAGAAAATTTTTGTCCACCTAAAAGGGGGCGAATTTTGGCGGGCTGTTGCCCAACTAGTTTTTACTGCCCCTTTTGAATTACACCACTGAGAAAATCGACCCCCTTTAAAAGTGAGCGGCTTTGTAGTTCAGCCCTTACATGTCCCGCATACCCCTGTCCGCATGATTCAATAAAGGTTTTAGCGATGTTGGAAGAATAGACGATGATCTGTTTCATCAGGTCCATGAGCTCAAGGTGGACGCTGTGGGTTTCCAGAGATTCCCGGCGCTCATGGCGCAGGCGTTCGAGGTGGTGGATGCGGTACTGTGATTCGAGGTCCAGGTATTTTTTCTCCGATGCCATAATTTCTTGAGCTTTTTCGGGGCTTCTTTCGTCAAATGCCTCCCGGAGCAGATAGATCTGCTTGCATACTTTTTCATGGTAAATCAGAAGCTCTTCCTTGCCCTCAGGGGAAAAATCAGATTCAAGAATCTGTTTTTTGGGAACCAGGGGGATCATATTGCGGTGGATCAGATCCCCGAGACTCTCCATATCCTTCACGATGGATATCATCCCAAACACTTCTTTGGATTGTTCGTCTGAAAGCGCCTGTTTTGAAATTTTCAATAGATAATTCGTAATTTTCTGCTGCAGAAAATTGACTTTTTGCTCGCGCATGTCGATGCCTTCGATCAGCGAAAGCCTGGGGTAAAATTCATCCCGTCGGGGTTCATTGGATAAAAACGGGACAATGATGGCCCGCTGCATGCGTCCGAGCAACTTGGCCATGCGGGATATTTCCGTGCGGGCCAGGTCGATGGCAATGGCCGGCGTTGTGATTTCGTCCTCATCCAGGTGCCAGGTTGCCGGTTTAAGGGCATTATCTTCTTTTTTGTCCGGCAGTATCCGCAGGATAGATACTTCCGAAAAAGGAGGTGCACGGGAGAAACAAAAGCGCCAGGCCGACATTAAAAATAGTATGCGCATTGGCGATCTGACGGGCAGCTCCGGACTGAAATTTTTCGGCCAAAAATTGAATAAGATCGGCAAACTGCGGTATCCAGAAGAAAAACAGCGCCACGCCGGCCAGCTTGAAAAAAATATGTGCCAATGCTACCCGCTTGGCTTCCCGTGAGGTTCCAATGCTGGCAAGGGCGGCCGTAATACAGGTGCCGAAATTGGCACCGAAAATCATTGGAATACCGGCCTCGAGCGTGATCAGATTTTGCTGGGCCAGAACGATCAGGATTCCGGTAAAGGCGCTGCTGCTCTGAATCAGAGCGGTAAAAGCCGCACCCACCAGCAGGCCCAGCAATGGATTTTCCAACCCTTTTAAAAGATCGATGAATTCCGGGTAACTTCTAAGGGGCTTCATGGTGTCGCTCATAAGCTTCATACCGAAAAACAGAATGCCGAAACCGAGGATAACTTCTCCGATGTTCTTGATATTTTCACTTTTGGAAAACATTCGTAAACCGAACCCGACCGCAATCATCAGCAAAGCGTAATCGGTCAGTTTAAAAGCAATGAGCTGGGCGGTGACCGTCGTGCCGATATCGGCTCCCAGAATAACACCCAGGGTCTGGGTAAAACTCATCAAACCGGCCTGGACAAAGCTTACCAGCATGACGGTGGTTGCACTGCTGGATTGGATGACCATCGTAACAAAAGCCCCCACGAGCAGGGCAATCACACGGTTTTTGGTCAGGGCGGCCAGAATAACGCGCATCTGGTTGCCGGCTGATTTTTTCATGCCCGCGCTCATTTTATCCATTCCATATAGAAACAGAGCCAGGCCGCCCAAAAGCCCGATAATCAGAAACCCCCAGGATAGCGTTGCTGGTGTTTGGTCCTTCGCCATTAAGGTGTGGGCAGGAAAGATCGTAAAAAGTGTCACCCAAAGACACGTCTTCCACCGGCTAATCTTCATAGAGTTCGTCCTGTGTTTTAGGGATCATTACTCCTAAATAGAATCGAGCGTAAAAACTGAAAATCACGTTTATACTGCTTTTTAAAAAAAGTTCCGGAATACGAAAAGGGGGTTTAGCGGTTGTAGAAAAAACCGTTCGAATCACTAAACGTTTTTTTGACAACCGCTATAAGCTATCGGCATTCCAATGAAAAACTTAAGTATTTCAACCGGAGAATTTTGCCGGACAAACAAGGGCCCTCCTAATCTTTTGGTTTGAATTTAGATTACTGAATATGTTATGTACAGCTTGAAGGGAAGTAATCTAAAATATCAAGACTTCGACATTCTCCTAATCTGCCGGGGGTAATGAGGCCAATGCGTTTAAATTAAAAAATATGAGGAGGACCGCGTTCGATGAATGAGACAGAAATTTTAAGCCGGGTTTCACTTTTCTCCCATTTGAAGAGCAGGGATCTGAAACGAATCGCCAAATTGAGCCGTCATTGCACCTACCCCGAGGGAGAAAAGATCATCAGTGAGGGTGAGCAAGATGGAAGTCTTTTTGTCATCATTAGCGGCGAAGTGGAAGTTATCAAAAATTTAGGCCAAAAAAGCGAAAAATGCCTGCGAAGACTCGGCCCCTTATGCTATTTTGGTGAGATGGCCCTGATAGATGATTTGATACGGTCGGCCAGTGTCGTTGCCAGAAAGGATACCAGGGCCCTGTGCATCGATCAATGGGACCTGCGCAAAGAAATTGTAAAACATCCGGTACTGGCCATTGAGTTGCTGCAAATGCTGAACAGGCGTCTGCGGGCGCTTGAAAAAAGTTTTGTAAATACCGTTGGTACGTTTTTGCCCCTGTGCGCCAATTGTAAGAAAATAAAGGATCAAAACGGATCATGGCTGTCCATTGAAGAATTTATGCCGGACCACACCGATACCGAATTCAGTCATGAAGTTTGTCCGGAGTGTATGGATAAATTATGTCCCACGCCCTGACCCTATACTAAAAGAAAAAGGCGGGATCTGTGTCAAACCTCGCCTTTTTTATCCCAAATTCGCATTAACTATTTGGTTTGATCGTCCACCTCAGCACCCGGTGTGTTCTTCTTAATAGATTCGATGGCACTCATCGCTGACTGTTTTTGTTTATAGCCCTGGCTGGAAAACATAGCTTCTTTGTTCGGTGCCAAGAATCGAAATCTAAATTCACTTTTTTTGTCTTTGTACACTTCGAATTTGTATGCCATTTTTCTTCTCCATTCGTTTGGTTAAGTTGAGAGCGAAATGACTTTTCTCCGGATAGAGCCAAGTCATTTGGCAGGTTTATTGTACCGCAAACCTGGTCATTGGTATCGGCAGCGTCAAACGTACAATGAATATATTTTTACAGACGATCATCTTTAGAAAGTGACTTTACCTCAATCTAACGGTATCCGGATTTTTTGACCTACAAAAATAAGATCGGGATCCTGGATAACTTCCCGGTTGGCCTCGAATATCCGCGGATAATCCATCGCATTTCCGTAGTACGTTTTGGCCAGCGCGGATAGGGTATCACCCTTCTTGATAACGTAGTATTCAATCTTGATTTCCTGGGTTGGGCTATTTAGGTTCGCTACTTTCACTTCCGAGACACCTTTAACATTGCCGGCTATAAGCACTGTTTTCTCCATGGCTTCCAGGCTCTCGGCGTCACCGGACAGCGACACGACCCCGTCTTCAAAATGGACATCGAGATTCTTGACGCCGGGGTTGGTGGCTTCGATGTGTTTTTTAATTTTATCCGCCGCCTCTTCATCTCGGTTGAAAAGTTTATTGCCGATTTCCTTAACAAAATCAAACAGACCCATAATCGCACCTCCTTGAATTTTTAGTAATAATTTGATTTACTTCTTGTTCATGCTGCGCCCGTCTCGTGATGGGCGCTGCGGATCAATCCACTAGGCAAGCCCCATGAGCCGATGCAGGCGCCTGACGGTGTCGGAATTAAGCTGGAGTTCTGCAGCCAGAGTTTGCATGTATTCTTTTTCGGCCGGTGTATCAACCTCGATTGACAGCAGGGAAGCTGCATATACTTGTGCACCGAGTTCTTCACTGGTCACCTTCCGGGTGATCGCATCGAGATCAATCGGCTTGCCCATTTCCTGTAAAATGAAGCTGCGCCCTTCATCATCAGCACCAATTTCTTCCAGCTTGCCGGTGATTCGCTCGATTTCCGATGGACCAATATGTCCATCGGCTTTGGCTGCATTGATCATGGCCCGCAGGATCAGCTGAGCATTTTGTTGAAGTTCCTGCTCCTCGGTTTCATTTTCTGGATCACGCAAGCCCAGCGGCATCAGATGGGCCTCTGACGGCTGCGGTGGACGGTTGATGTTTTTCACGGCCGATATGGCCAAACTGCCCAGCAATCCCATCAGGCCACCGCCGAGCGCGCCCTGTGCGGCATTGCCTTTGCCGCCGAGCAAAATGCCCGCCAGGGCGCCAAGCCCCCCGCTTGCCATCCGCCCACTGCCAAAAATCTGGCCGGCTATCTGCCCCAGGCCGCCTAAGCCCCCACCGGACGATTCGGATTGACCTCCGCCCAAAAGATCGGACAGAATCCCTCCCGGCCCACCAAGGCCTTGATCGCCCATGGCGTGTTGCAGCCGGTCTTTTCCGGAATGGGAGATGCCGGACGGCATCAACTGACCGAGAAGATCGGTGAAATCGGTCATGATAGACCTCCTTTTTTTGTGTTGGGTTTTTAATGTTGCTAAGTTAAAGCAGATCGGGTGAAGCGTTTGAGCTTTTTACCGGAGTCGGTGTCCGAAAGCCAGGTGGAAAGTTGCCGAGAAAGAAGAGAGTTTCACGTTCATCATAGAAGATGGGCCTGGCTGTCGTATGTTTATATTTTTCCTGTTTTACGACCGCCAACCCAACCGCACCCCTCCGCGTTGTCTCAAACCAAGTTTTCGAATTAAATATTTTAAACTAACTATTCGGACGACTTCTCACAACCTAAAACCGAATTGCGAAATGTCAATAAGGACAATCAATATGGTAGAAGATAAAAATTGAAGAACAAATCAATTATGAATTACTTTTCAGAAAATCAAAGTGATTTTTGAAATTCGTCGATTTCGCGATTTAGATATTCGAAAGCCCGTTCTTTTACCCACCCAAGCTATCGCATAATTTTTTCCACCCTGTCCACCGTCAGCGTAATCGCCCCCCAGTCTTCTTCGACCTTGCCGCTGAGCAGATAGGGCCGCTGGCGGTCGATCATGTGGCAGAAGCGGTGGTAGGTTGCGGGGAAAAAGGTGGTTTCCACAATGCCGGTTTCATCTTCGAAGGTTAAAAATTCCATGGGATCACCGTGTTTGGTGGTGACCACTTTGCCGGTGATCAGCCAGCCGGCCAGGTGCACGCGCCGGCCCCGATGGCGTGGCAGATCGATCGGCTTTGACGGTTTGCAATTTTTGCAGGATGTCGGCCAAACAGCTCCATGGGGTGCCGGTCGCATAAAAAACCCAGGACGGAAAATTCACGCCGCAGCCGTTCGCGCGTCATCTTCCGGCGGCAGGGGCGGGGGGGTGCAAGCCGGCGCATCGCTTGAACTGTCGAAAAGGCTCCGGGTGCGGGGGATCGGCTTTTTCGATCTGGTCTTCAGCCAGCCGGCCAGCTCCCACATCAGGGCCGCGCGGTTGCCGCCGGGATTCAAGGCGTCCAGGGCCCCGCAGTGGATGAGGGCCCGGGCCTCATCTTCAGCGGGCTTGACACGTTCGAGGACATCGTCCATACTGCGGTAAGGCTGATGGCGGCGCTCAGCGACAATGCGGGCCTGGGTTTCAGCGGACAGGCCCTTAATGGAAAGCAGTCCCACCCGGATGGTATCGTCCCGGCCGATCCAGTGAACTTCACTGGTGTTGATGTCCGGCGGCAAAATCGTAAGCCCCAGACGGCGGGCCTCGGAGACATAGGCAAAGGTGCCGTAAAAGCCGCCCTGGTTGCTGATCACCGCGGCCATGAATTCGGCCGGATGGTGGACCTTGAGGTAGGCGGCCTGAAAGGAGACCCGGGCATAGGAGGCGCTGTGGGGTTTGCAAAAGGAATAGCCGCTGAAGCTCATCATCATGTCCCAGATGGCGGCTACCTGGTCCTCGGATACCCCCCGGGAACTGGCGCCGGCGAAGAAACGGTTGCGGAAATCCTGCAGTTGATGGTGGCGGTCTTTTTTGGACATGACCTTGCGCAGGCTGTCGGCTTCGGCATGGGAAAAACCGGCCAGGGCAACGGCGGCCCGGGATACATCTTCCTGATAGACCATGATGCCGAAGGTTTCATCGAGCACTTCGGCCAGCAGCGGATGAATGGGGTCCCAGTGACCGCCGTGCAGCCGGCGGATGTATTCGCGGATAAACTCGTTGGCGGCCGGGCGAATAATGCTGCTGTGGATGACCAGGTGCTCGAAATCGCCCACCCTTGATTTTTGCTGCAAAAGCCGCATGGCCGGGCTTTCGATGTAAAAGCACCCCATGGTGCGGCCCTGGGCCAGGGCCTGCTGGGTGGCAAAATCATCTTCCGGCTCCCAGCGGCGACTCGTCAAATGACACCGCATTGGTGCGCAGGTTGCCCACCGCATCGCGGATGACGCCCAGGCTGCGGTTTCCCAGCAGATCGATTTTAACCAGGCCGGCATCCTCGGCGGCGTCCTTTTCCCACTGGATAATCGGCACCCCCTTGGGCGCGCGTTCCAGCGGCACATACTCGTCAATGGGGCGGGGGGTGATGACCACCCCGCCGGGGTGAACGGACAGGTAGCGGGGGGTGCCGATAATGCGCTGGGCCAGGGCCAGGATCTCCGGCCAGGGGGGGGGAAATTCCAGGGCCCTTGATTCCGGGCGCTGCTTGAGTCCGGTCAGCAACTCGGGCTCGGATTCTTTGGCGCGCCAGAATCGCGGCAGCCGTTTGGATACCCGCCCGATCTCGGCGTCGGTCAGCCCGTATACTTTGGCCACTTCCCGGATGGCCATGCGCGGCTGAAACAGCACATGATTGGACACCATGGCCGCATGTCCCCGGTGCTCGATCCAGCACCTTGTTCAGCACGTCATCGCGTTCGTCCCAGGCAAAATCCACATCGATATCCGGCGGATCGGTGCGGCCGGGGTTTAAAAAGCGTTCGAAATACAGGTTGTGTTTGAGGGGGCAGACATTGGTGATTCCCAGGCAATAGGCCACCAGCGATGCGGCCCCCGAACCGCGGCCGCAGGTGCGCGGGCTGTGCCGGATGATGTCTTGGACAATTAAAAAATAGGCGGAAAATCCCATGTTCGCAATGCTCAGCAGTTCATGCTCCAGCCGGTCGACCACCCCTTCGGAAAGCTCCTCTCCGTAGCGCTTGCGGGCACCGGCGTAGGCGGCCGTGCGCAGGTGGCGGTCCGGATCGTCACCGTTGCGGTTCAACAGCGGCGGCATGACAATGCCGAATTGGGGACCGTTGAACACCAGGCGTTCGGCAATTTCGTGGGTGGCGCGATGGCCTGGGGGCAGATGGCAAACCGGCGGATGTATTCTTCCGGTGCGGCCAGCCAGGCATCCGGCGGGGCAACATCGTCGGTCGCCAGGCGTGAAAGCGAGGTGTTGCGGTCAATGGCCCGCAGCAGGCGGTGGACAGTTCCATCTTCCGGGTGCAAAAAGAAACTTCCCGGTGTGGCCACCAGAGGGACTCCCAGGTGTTTGGCGGTGCGGCGCAGTTGGTGGGTGGGGGGCAGGGGGTTGCGCGGCATGGCAGCGGCCACCGTCATCCCGGCCGCATGCCAGGTGCGCAGCAGGTCGGGATTCTGGGTCAGCACCACCAGGCCGGGGGCGTGGTCGGGCAGGACCGTCTCCAGATCGAAGTCTTCGTCCATGTGGCGGCGGGTGAGCAGGCGGCAGAGGTTGCGGTAGCCGGCGTCATCTTCCACCAGGCACACGGCCCGCTGCCGGCTGCCGGGCTGGGTGACTTCCGCCCCCACGATGGGGGTTAAACCTTCGCGCCGGCAGGCTGTTAAAAAAGGCCACAATCCATAGAGGTTGTCGGTATCGGTCAGCGCCAGGCGGTTATAGCCCAAGCGTTTGGCGTGGCGGCAGACCTGCTTGACGTAAGCGGTCCCCCACATGAGGGAGTAGCTGGATCGACAGTCAATGGGAATCATGGCAAAAATTTTCACCGCAGAGGCGCAGAGACGCAGAGAAATTTTTTTATTTTGCTTTCCGTTGAGAGGACGGAAAGCAAAAAACAATCTGCCTTCGGCAAGTTCTGCGTTGATAAGAAGCTGCTAACTCTACATCTCTTTGCATCTCTGTTTATAGAACTTATTCTTTCAATTTGTTTACAATTCTTTTGATGCCGTCACGCATAACCGGTACGTTAAAATTGAGCAATAAGAAAAATACCCTTTGGGCACTCTGCGCCTTTGCGGTGAATTCATCTATAAACTACGCTGCCAGCGTTCGGCCTACCCGCACGGATTCATTGCCGAAGCGGTGGCGGATGGTGTCGATGGCGACGATCAGATGGTCGCGGTTTTGGGTTTGCCTTTGTTCGTTGGCAAACAGTTCCAGCTGGGCCGGCGGGAAGATCAGGCGGTCACAGATCAGGCGGATATGCCGGATGCGCACCCGTCGGGTCCAGGCCAGCAGCAGGGTGCGTCGGGCCAGCTGGAAAAGGGTGAGATCGTTGGCGGTGGCCGGCCTGGCGGCCAGCTGACGGGCGCAGCGCATGCCGTCCGAATAGTCAAGGATGACGGCCACACGGCGGGCGGCCCGCCGCCGCCGCCGCAGCCGGTCGCCGATCTGCTCGACCAGGCGGTACAGGACACTTTCCAGGCAGGATTTGTCGTTGGTGTCGTTGCCGAATTCGTGATCGGCAACCACTTTGGGCGGTTTTTGTCCCACCGGTAAAACAGGGGAGGGGTCGATGCCGCGGGCGGTTTGGTACAGAAATAAAGCACGGGCGCCGAACGGGATCTGCAGTTGTTCCAGACTCAGGGCGGTGAACTGGGATACCCGGGTGAGATTAAATTCCCGCAGTCTGAGCAGATCGTCGCGTTCAATGCCCGGCACCAGGCTGATCGGCAGCGGTGCCAGAAGCGATTCTTCTTCGCCGGCACCGACAATATACTCCCCGTCGGGTTTGACCAGACGCGTGGCCACCTTGGCCACCAGTTTGTTGGGGGCCACCGACCAGATCGGGTCCAGGCCCAGGTCGTTTTTTACCTGCCGCCGCAGCCGCCAGGCGACATCCGCCGGAGGGCCGAAAAGACGGGCGGTGCCGGAGACGTCCATAAACAGGTGGCCGTCGGTCTCTCCGGTTTCGATCAGCGGTGAATACGGCAGTGTCTGTTTGAGCAAAGAGCGCATGGCATGTTCGTAGCGGTCGGGATGGGGTGGCAGGATTCTGGCATCCCGGCACAGGCGCACGGCCCGGCGCAGGGCCATGCCTTTGCGGATACCGTTGCGATAGGCTTCCTCACTCATATCGTAAACGGCTGCCCGGGCGGCACCTTCAGGTGCGATAATCACCGGACGGTCCTTGAGGCGGCAATCAACGGCCCGCTCCACCGCCACGGCAAAGTCGGCAATGTTTAAATGAATAATCGAACGTTCGTAAGCGTTCATAGGTTCAGCGTTCAGGGTCCTTGGTTTAAGATTCAGGGTCAAAGGTTCAGCGTTTATATCACAATCATTCGACGTGCTTTGCAGCGTTAGTCTCTGCAAGATTGCCTTGTCATTCCGCGGTCTTCTTCGCGTTTTCCGTAAACAATCCTGTTCAGTTCTGTCTAACTCTGAACCACTGAACCCTGAACCCATTCACCATATTTCTTTTTCCATCAGTCCCTCTTTCGATCAGCAGGTTAATAAGCTTTACGGCGTTCCTGGGTGCCTGGGCGCGCACGTGATTGTTAAAAAAAATTACCCCGTTGCCGGCCTGCCGGACCATCTTTGCGATCCGGCCATCTGTCCATTGGCGCAATTCGTTCATCTCCGTAGTCATAGTCGAACTGTTTTTGCATGTTGCCTGAGCGCCAGCCTTTGGCGTTGCGGCCGTGAAATCGGATATAGAAAAGCTCCGGGTTGGTAACGACATCAAGCCCCGGAAACAATCCCGGCAATTCCGGTTCATCCACTGTCACGAGGGTGGCGCGGCGGCGTTCGAGTTCGGCAAAAACCCGGTCCGTCGCCCAGGAGGCATGGCGAAATTCCACCGCCAGGGGCAGTCCGTCCAGTTCGTCCAAAAGGGCGGCCAGGTAGTGGCGGCTTCGAGGCGCGCGTACAAAAGACGGGGGAAATTGCAGTAAAACGGCCACCAGTTTGCGGGCCTGTAAAAGCGGAGCGATGCCGTCACGATACTGGGTCGCCTGTCCGCGCCACTGGCCGGGATCGATCTCGTGGGTTAAGGTGCGGGTCAGTTTGGCGGCAAAGCGAAAACCGGCCGGCGCCTGCCGGTGCATACGATCAAGGACATGCACTTTGGGCATCTGATACCAGGTGAAATTCAGCTCGGTGATCGGAAAATGCCGGGCGTAAAGGGGCAGCATGGCACCCGATTTTGTTCCCGGCGGATAAAATCCGGCGTCGGTCCACTCCGCATACGAATAGCCGCTCGTGCCGACCCGGAGCCGGCACCCACGTATTGGATTCTGATGTTTTGTTGTAATTCAACTTCGTGAAACGTGTTTCAATTTCCGCAGATGCAAACACAATGAATTTCAATGCCAGCTGACGGCTCATAGCTGAAAGGCATCAAAGTAATTTCAATATTGATGCGATTTGTATCCTATTTTTCGACTGGATTTCAGTCTATCAGACTATGAACCATGATCCTTGGCCTGCTATGCACTATTATCCCTTCCGGTCCGCGCTGGATGCCGATGACTTTGCCCTGGATCAGGACATCGCTGAAGCCGTAACGCAGGGGCGGGTAGTCGGCATTTTCCGGGCGCAGTTCGATATGGGTTTTGCGCAGGAAAAACCGTTTGACGGTGGCCTCTTCATTGTTGATGAGGGCTACCACGATTTCTCCGTTCTGGGCATACTGGCGGGGCTCGCAAATTGCCAGATCGCCGTCCAGAATTCCGGCGTCTTTCATTGAATCGCCTTTAACATGCAGGGCAAAAAGGTTCTGGCCGCGGAAGACGGTGGCATCCAGCACCGTGCTGCCGTCCCATTCCGTCTGGGCGTACATCGGCAGACCGGCCGTGACACGGCCGATAATCGGAATTTCTCGCCAGCGTTGCAACGCCGCTGTTTCACTGGCCCGGTTTAAAAGGTAGACCGTGCGACTGTAACGCCCCTCCCGTTTCAGATAACCTTTTTCCTCCAGCGTTTTGAGAATTTGGGCGATGGCGGCATGACTGACGCCTATATCCGTGGCCGCCTGGCGCAGACTGGGGGCCTGCCCGCTGCCTGCGATTTCGTGCTGCAGATAATCTAAAACACGCTGTTGCTTTTCGGTCAGGGATCGGTTGCATGGAAGTCTCCATTGATTTTGGATTTCGGAATGCAGATTTCGGATTTAACAAAAATGCAGAAATCCGATTTTAGAATTCCTGAATTGTTTCTCTGTGGCCAATATAATCAATCAAAATGTAAATGTCAATGTAAATGTTAATGTAAAGGTAACAAGAAGGTTCAGAGGTTCGGGTACAGGGTTCAGAGATTAGAGGATTTCATGACGTCAGAACTCAAGGTCGACGCAAAGCAAAAGAGTTCCATAGTTTCTGAGCCTTTGAGGTCGCAGGATCTGCAACCCTGAACGCTGAACCCAGAACCTTTGAACCTGTCAATGCTAAATCAATCGTTTGGACAGTCGGTTTTCACCGAACCGCATGGGAAGTGCAATTGCTGCGAGACTGAAAACAAAGGCGGCGGCGAAGGAGCCAATTGTCCACAGCCAGATGGCCGGAGACAGGGTTTTTCCTCGAATGTCCGCCATGAATAGATTGTAAACCGGTCCGGCTTCAATCAGAATGACAAGGCCGATGTAACCGGCACATACGATCATAAAGACCAGTCCACCGAAACTGGTAACCGTCTGGGTCGGGTTTTCAGCTTTAAAATCGGGATAGGCGGCTCCCAGGCCAATGCCCATGGCAACAATGCCGGGAACGAGAAAAAAGACCGTGACAATGGACAGCGTCATCATAAAGGGGGTGACGGACAGCAGGATATTGGTAGCCACAATCAGGGCTTCTGTTAGTATCAGCAGTGGAAAATAATAAATAAAAAACTTGATCCACATAAAAGCCTTCAGAGACAGAGGCGACGTTTTGACCAACCAGAAGGCTTCCCTTTCCATGCTGACGGCCGGATAGGCGAAACGGGCGGTGATGGCCGTAAGCACAAACAGCGCCAGTCCCATGTTCAGAAAGGAAAACAGGTTTTGCAAATAGACGGTTTTGATCGGTGATTTATCAATGGGCAGTACCTTGAAATTGTAAACATATATCACCACCAGGGCCGCAATCAAAAAGAGTTGAGACCACTGGGTTTGATCCCGCAGAAATGTTTTAATTTCTTTTACCGTAAATGATTTTATCGGTCCGGGCAAAATATCGAAACATCGCCAGCCGGCCCTGCTTTTTTTGAATAGCCGTGCTGAAGCCGTTTGGGTTTTTGAATATCCCTGGAAATAAATCGTTTCGGCGACCATGATCAGGATAAAGGCAATGCTCACGCAAAAGCTCCAGGCGAGGGCCGTGTGAAACAACCCGCTTTTAAATGCACCGGTAAAGCCGGCTTTAATACTGTCATAGGCCCATGTGCTGGGCAGAACCGGTGACTGAGGCGTTTCCAGGGAACTGATATAAACCATGACCGTGTCGAAGACTTCAGGATCTACCAGCAGCTCCGGGCGCGATAAACGGATGGTCAGATAAACCACCACAAAAAATAAGATCCCCAGGAAGATAAAAATACTTTTCAATCGATTGGCCGGAATGACAATTACAGCCACCATTACCATTATCGTACTGATGGCCGAAGCATTCAGGACAAGCGCTGCCAGGGCTGCAACAGCGTTGGCATAGTAAAAGAGGCCGGCCCGGTAGACGATCCCATACGCTAAAAAAATCGGCAGCGTAAAAATGACCACCATCCAGGCACTTTCAACCGTGCTGTCTATCCAGCGGGAGATAAATATTTTGTAGCTGGAAACCGGCATGGCATGCACCAGCTGTAGATCCCGGGAAAGGTATAATTTTGACAGTGACGTCAGAATGCTGCTGAAAATTAAGAGTGCGAAGGAAACGATCAGTATCATTGAAAGCAGTTTGTAGCCCAGGATATCACCAATTTCCTCGATTCCCTTAAAGTAAGTCAAAACGCGTAAAGCTACGACAAATATGCCCATCCAGAAAAGCAGGCCGATGGTTCCGAAGAAAAACAGCTTCAGGAGGTCACCCCGGGCCTTTTTCCTGACGCTGCGGTTGGTAAGCGGCCATATTCTGGGTTTTAAAAGAGTCAGTATTTCGTGCATTTGTGATTTTAGATTCTGGATTTTGGATTTATCAATTCACATTGGTTGTCAGGTTCAGAAACACCTTCTCCAGGGCGGCATCGGTTACATTGGCCTTTCGCTGGAGATCGGCGGTGGTTCCGCTGGCAATCAAATGTCCTTTGTTGATCACACCGATACGCTCACAGATATCCTCGGCTACCGCCAGTGTGTGCGTTGACATGAATACGGTAACCCCCTCATGGGCCAGGCGCTGAAAAAGATCCTTAACCATCATGATGGCCATCGGATCAAGTCCCACCATCGGTTCGTCTACAATGATAACCTCAGGATCATGCAGCAGCGCCGCCGACATGATCAGTCGCTGTTTCATGCCGTGGGAATAGGATTCGATCAGTTCATCGGACCAGTCCGCCAGCGAAAACATTTCCAGGTTTTGCTGCGCTTTTTTAGGGAAAATATCAGCCGGCACGCCGTAGAGGTCGGCGGTGAACTTTAAAAACTCCATACCGGTCAATTTTTCATATAGATAGGGACGATCGGGAATAAAGCCGATTTTACTTTTGGCTTTTTCCGGCTCTTGCTGGATGTCAATGCCGGCAACGGTGACGGTACCGGTGGAGGGGGCCAGAATGCCTCCGATCATTTTTATGGTTGTGGTCTTGCCGGCGCCGTTGGGACCGATAAATCCGAATATTTCTCCTTTTTTTACCAAAAGATTCAAATCGTCTACGGCCTTGAAATCACCATATTTTTTGGTCAGAGCTTTGAGTTCGATCATAATCTATTGAATTACCTTTAAATTAACTTTTCCAATAAGTCCCATTAAATCAAGCTGTTGCCGAGGTGAACCTGTGACCAGCCGTATATGGCTGACATCAGCCGGTACTTGTCCGAAAAGAGCATCGACGGTTATCCAGCGTCCCAGATACACCAGATTCCAGGCATGATAATAAAATCGTCCTTTTAAATATACCAGGCCGGCTTCCAGACGGCAGGGTATGCCCGCGGCCCTGGCCAGGGCTGCAAACAGCACCGCATGCTCATTGCAATCCCCGACGCGGTTTTCCAGGGTGGAAAGTGCATCCGGCAGCGAGAGTACCGGCCGTTTTTCAATATTCTGGTGCACCCAATCGACCAGCGCATTTACTTTTTCCAGCGATGTGTTTTTATTGGCAACGATCTTCTGCGCCAGGGTCTGAATGTTTTGATGATCGGACTGAATGAAGGCCGAAGGTTGCAGATATATTTTTTCAAATGCCTGTAAATCCTTGTGGTCAATATTATCTGCCAGATTGGCGATTGACTCCCGGTTGATTGTCAGGACATTTTTTTTGAAAATTTGTCGGCCGCCGTCTAACCTTACCCTATTATCAGAAATACCGTTGATCTCAAATTTCAGGGTTTCAAGGTGGTCCGGGTTTTCAAGCACCACATTGGATGCAACCGATGCAATTTCGGTAAGATCCGCGCTGGCCTGCCTGCCAAGTCCCTCAAGGGCATTTTGCCGGGTGGTTTTTTCAAGCCGGATTCCTAATAAACCTTTTTCCTGCAACACATCCCCGGATTGGTCAATCCAGGCGGTCTGGGATGTACCTTTAAAATTCAGAGTCACCTTGGTGGCTGTTTTTTGGCTTCCGGATAGACTGATATCTTCCTGGCCAATTATATCAACGATCACCGGTGTTTGTCCCAGGGTGGCCGGGTCAAAGATATCGAACGTGTATTTGTCGCCGGCTTTAAGCTCGACTGCAGCCATGGCGGATGTGATTCCGGCAAGAAGGTAGGGTTTGTTTTCAAGCCTGATATCCATCCGGCGGTTGGCCCCGGCGCTGGCGGTTTTGATTGTCAGAACATCCCCGGATAGGGAGCCATCCACATGGAAGCTGAATCGCCCCGAATTGATATTAAAATCAAAATCGGACAGACTGTAATCCTCCTTTAGTCGTCCCCGGGTCTGAAGCTGGATATCCTGGACCATGCCCATGGTATTAATCCGCATGCGAACAGTTTCCTGAAGGTGATAGCCATCGTTTTTGGCAGACAGTCTGGTGTGCGAGAAGCCGATTTTGCGCTTGTTTTGAAAAATATTCATCCATGTTTCTTTGGCGTGGGGCAAATTGACTGTTGATATCTCCAGGGCCTTGGGCCGGTAAAGGAATTTATTTAGCCAATCCAGGCGGATCATGAAAAGAACCAGAAATGCCAGGATAGCAAACGTGCCTGTTATCCAGAACCATTTGCGTTTAGATATTCTCATGGTGATACTGTTTGCCCGCCAGACATGGGGGTAGCTTAGTTGAATCGAACCCAGGCCGTGTCCCAAAAAAATAGGCCGGACCTGGAAGGTCCAACCCGTTTATTATAGCACGAATTTTGATTTATTTGGCAGTCGGAATCCAATGTTGAATTAAATTTTTATACCTACCGTCACTGTTGATGGTTTTTAAAAAGTTGTTTGCTGATTCTAGCAGCTCTTTATTGTCTTTTCTGACAGCCCAGGCTAACCACTCTTCCGTAAAAGGGGCAAATAGCGCGGTCAACCCTTTGATTTCATTGGCAGAGGCTAAATAGAGAACCATGGGGCCATCATAGATAAACATATCAATCCGTTTATCGATCAGAGCCTTTACCGCAGGTTTTGAAGTTGAAAATGTTATTTTTTTGACACTACTATATTGTTCATCTACAAAATATTCACCATAGGTATTTTTAATAACGCCGATGGCGGAACTCGTTGTTAAAGTAAAAATGCCGGTGCTGAAGCGAGAGGCGTCCTCCCTGCGTATCAGGGCCATCTGACCACTTTTGAAATACGGGATGCAAAATGCGATTCTTACTTCTCTGAGCCTGGTTTTTGTCATACCGGACATAATGATATCAGTCTTATTTGCCAGCAAGGCCGGTATTTGGTCTTCCCAATCAAGCTCTACAAATTTCAGCGATTTGCCTAGAAAATGAGCTAATCCTCTTGCAAAATCAGCTTCGAGCCCGACGATTGCGTTTCCTTGCCGGTAAATCAGGGGCTGTGCATTGGTTGATACCCCGACTCGCAAAACATTTGCGTCAGGAGGGACATTGGCGGTTTTAACCGAGTGTTGTCGTTGTGTTTCGCACCCAACAAGTAAAAAAAAACCTGTAAAAAAACATATCAGAACCAGCCATCGGCTGCGGTTAAGATTGTCAGGCATTCTTTTCTCCTCCTCTGTCAATTCATCAATTTAGACCGGCGCCGGCAGCATGCCGGTGCGCAAAACCAACCAGGGCTTTATACAGTTGCTCCGCCACTGTAGATGATTAAATCATAGCTGAATCACATTTTCCCATGCTGAAGGTATCTGCCGGTATACCATTTATTGCGGTATGATGTACAGGAAGTATTTTACTGCCTTCACAAATTTTGCTAATTGTTGGCCCAAGCGGCATATTTTTTTCTTGACACCTCTTTTTTTTTAGAAATAAAATAGCTGAAATCTACGATTACAGGAGATAGGGGCAATTGCTGTCTTCTCTATAGTTGAAAGCTATGCCGCAAGGAACAGTCAAGTGGTTCAACAATAAGAGGGGTTGGGGCTTTATTGTCAAAGAAGACGGTGAAGACATTTTTGTCCATTATTCTGCCATAAAAGGCGATGGTTATAAATCGCTTACCGAAGGCCAGCGTGTGAAGTTTGAAATCGAGGATGGCTCGAACGGACCTGCTGCTGTGAATGTTGAACCGTTATAGACTAAGTTGAATCTTCCCGGTTGAAAATCCGCTTTCAGCCTTTGCATTTCTGATTCCGCATCGTTGACAACTTCGCTGATAATTTCATTCAGCGGCTGGATTTTATCCACCAGTCCCACCGATTGCCCTGCCATGAGCGATCCTCTGGCAACATCGCCCTCGATCACTGCCTGTCGCAACGCGCCGGCCCAGAATTCTTCTACCTTATACTGAGCTTCGTGCCGATCGATGCGGTTGTTGTCCAATTTGCCCAGCAATTCGAGTTGAAGTTTGGCAAACTCAAGGGAACCCTCATTTTTCAATGCCCGCACGGGGATGACCGGCAGGCGGCTGTCAAATTGCGGCGTTGCCATGGCATCTTTGGCCCTGGCCTTGCGAAAGGTTTCTTTAAACTTCGGGTGGGCGACACACTCTTCTGCCATGATAAAACGGGTTCCCATCTGGATGCCGGCCGCCCCCATCATTAACAGGTGGGCCATCATGCGGCCGGTTGCGATTCCCCCGGCGATAAAAATCGGTACGGTATCAACGTTGAAAAGAATTTGTTGAATCAGGACCGATAAGGCCACCGGGCCGATGTGGCCGCCGGCCTCTGAACCTTCTAGAATTAAGGCGTCGGCTCCCCTTTCGATTAAATTGTGTGCCAGGGGCGCAGTGGGGGCGAAACAAATGACCCTGGCGCCGCACCGTTTGGCCTTTTCGATTTCGGATTTTTTCGGTATGCTGCCCGCAAATACGACAAACGGGCAATCTAGCTTGCAGACGAGTTCAAGCTGATCTTCGTAAACCGGGGCCAGCGTGATGAGGTTGACGCCGAAGGGCTTGTCCGTCAATTCTTTGGTTTCAATTATTTGTTCTTTAAAAATATCGACCGGGGTATTGCCGCCGGCCAAAAGTCCGAAGCCTCCGGCATTGCCGATGGTGCTGACAAGTTTAGGGTCGCTAACCCAGGTCATTGCGCCGCACATAATAGGATATCTGCAGCCCAGAAACTTTCGGCCTGTTTCAAAAAATTTATCGATCAGCATGGTAGCTGCTTACCTCCAATACCATAACTAAACAGCATATATCCAATACACAATTTTATTTTTTCAATAACTCCCGGGCATGATCCAGAGTGGTCTGGGTGATTTTCTCGCCTCCCAGCATCCGGGCAATTTCCTTGTAGCGATCTTCTTTATTAAGTGGCTGGATGGTTGTCAGGGTTCTGCCGTCGTTGACATGCTTGGAAATGCTGTAATGATGCTTACCAAATTTGGCAATCTGTGGCAGGTGGGTAATACATATAACCTGGTGGCGCCGGGCAAGTTCGGACAGTTTGCGACCCACCACTTCAGCCGTGCCACCGCCGATGCCGGCATCCACTTCATCAAACACAATGGTTTCCACCGAATCGGTGGCGGCCAAAATGGCCTTTAAGGCCAGCACCACCCGGGAAAGCTCGCCTCCGGAGGCAATACTGGCCAGCGGTTTTAATTCTTCTCCCGGATTGGGGGCAATCATAAAACTGTGCCCGGTCAATACCGGCTTCGGTTATCGCATATTCTTTGGCGGTGAGATAGGGATTGGTTTTTTCATCCGCGGCCGAGGGATGAATGACAACCTGAAATTCAGTCTGGGACATTTTCAAAGATTCCAGCTCTGTGACCACCTTCAACGCCAATTTTTTTGCAGTTTCTGCTCTCTTTTGCGATAACGCCAGTGCCCGGCGCATCAACTGATCGTGCAATTTGTCTAGTTTCTCTTCTACTTTCCGGATTTGATGGCCGATATTTTCAACCTTTAATAAGTTCTTTCTCGATGGTCTCCAACCGAGAGAAAACTGCTTCCAGTGAACCGCCGTATTTACGCTTGAGTTTATTGAGTGTATCCAGCCGCTCTTCGACAGCTTCCAGCCGTTGATCATCCATCTGTATCAAATTCAGGTGTGAGCGAAGCTCCGCGGTCAGGTCTTCGATTTGATAGGAGGCTGAGGCCAGGGATTCAGCGGTTGTCTTCAACTGCGAATCAATTCGTCCGGCAGCTGCCAGATTTTTCTTTACTTCCAGAAGTCTTTCGATGACGGATCCGGATGACCCGTATAGCGCTTCAATGCTGCTGTGTACGGTCTGGTAAAGCGACTCGGCGTTTTTGAGGCGCAGCCGTTCCTGTTCTAACGCCTCATCTTCTCCGGGTGTCAGTGAAGCCGCGGTGATTTCTTTGCTCTGAAATTCAAGCAGCTCCCGCTGATCGTCCTGCCGCTGCCGGATTGATTCAAGCTGGTTGAGCTCATCAACTAACGGCAGGATTTGATGATAGTTGTCATAAACCTGCCGGCGTTGGGTCATCAAGCCTCCGAACTGGTCAAGTATCAGAAGGTGCTGATCCTCTTTCAAAAGACCCTGATGGGCGTGTTGCCCGGAAATGCTGGCCAGGTTTTCGGTAATGGTTGTCAACAGGCCGATGGTTGCCAGGCGGCCGTTAACATATACCCTGTTGTTGTCCGAGCGTGAGATAAGTCTCCTGATCAGCAAACCTTCGGCGGGATCGTAACCGTTGGTCGACATGATCTGTGCCACGCTGCTGGTCGAAGAAATCCGGAACAGGGCTTCGAGTTCGGCACTTTCGGCCCCGGTACGCACCAGTTCGGCCGATGCCCGGCTTCCCAGCAGTAAATTAACGGCATTGAGAATAATCGATTTGCCGGCCCCGGTTTCACCGCTCAAGATAGTGAGGTCGTCTGAAAAATCGATATGCAGATCATCGATAATGGCAAAATTTCGAATGGATAGTTCTTTTAGCATTTTGGAAAGAACAAGGTGTCACGTCTTGAATAGTGAATAGATACCATTTAATTTTTTTCTCAGATTGGAATCTTTTTCCAGTTTTAATTTGACTGATTTTACACTATGGCTGACCGATGAATAGGTCACACCAAACAACTCTCCGATTTTGGCGTTAGTCAGCCGACCAGCCTTCCAGGCTGCATAAATTAGGAGATCTCTGTTTTCTTTGTCCTTAGTTGATACTCTGGATGCTTGTTGCAATGATTTAAAATCACATTTTAAAATTTCTGCTGCCTGTTTCAAAGGAGATAATGGATTTATTTCGTTGGCCACACTTTTTTGTTGCGGTATTTCACTATGCACCGATTCTGGAAGATATAACTTGCGAATTTTTTCTACAAACTTTTTTGTCCCCAATATCATTCCATGTCGGATGTCTTCCACCATGAACTTTTCTTCATTTGCATAACGCTGAACTTTTTCGCGGTAAGCCTTATGCCGGTCCTTTTGATTTTTAAACCGAGATAATATCAGCTCTGTTGACAGCCATGAAGGTGATTTGTAACTATAAGCATAGCTCGGATAACTGCTCCAGCGATAATCCATTAATCGGTTTACAATTTTTGCCCTCAGAGGATTACGGTGAATGTAGCAGGAAAGCTGCATCAGATAAGCATCGTTTTGCACGATGATACTTTTAAAACGGCCTTGAAACAAATGACCGCTTCTTTCATGCGTGTTATTAAATCGTCGGGTGTAGGTTACTCCCAACCACTGCATAGCTTTAGACAAATTAGGTCGGTGGGTCCTAATGAGAAGATGATAGTGATTACGCATTAAAACATAGGCAAAAATGTCAATGTCAAATCGCTCGTAAAATTCACCAAGAGCATACAGGAACCTCTGTCGGTCACGATCATCTAAGAAAATGTCGTTGCCTTCGTTGCCACGAGACATGACATGATATAGCGCACCTTCAAATTCAATTCGCCAGGCTCTACCCATGTCTGCTAATTATACAATCAGGAGGATTCTGTCAATCACTATTCACAATTCAAGATGTGACACCTATTTTGTTGAGCTGTCATATCAGCGGTAAATTTAGCATTATAACGCTTACTGATAAGTTCGCCGCGTATTTTGCGCACCAAAGATAAATTTGCGGATTGATCAGCCAGGACAATATCCCTGATGATACCATTTTTAACAACAAAATGGGCATTTACATCACCGGATTCAGTCCTGAACCGGTGTTGAACGCAAAATTTCGGTGATCGACCGAAAGTCCAATCCCAGGATTTGTATTTGGTTTTTGCCAGAAGGTCAACTGTTTCCCAGTCTTCGGCCGTTAACCGATATTCCATCGCTTCACCAAAAACCCCGGATACACTTTCCACCAGTGCCATCATGAAAACATCCAGATCCATGGGCCGGCGCAAGTGCTCCGCAATGTTGGTTACCTGGCTCGGGATAGACTTAACGGCTCGAGAATTTGTGATTTTTAACTCAGATTCCAGCACCTGCTCAAGCACTTCCAGATCTGAGTCAAAAAGCAGGGTCCCGTGGCTAAGCATCCGGCACATGTCGGTATGCTGGGAATTGCCGGAAATTTTTTTGCCCTTGACCAGAATATTGTTTTTGTCCGCCAACTCTGCCGGCACCCCCAAATGCTTCAGGCAATTCACGAGGGGCTTTAACAGGGTTTTAAAATAATCCAGTTTCTCTTCATTAAAATCGGTAATAAAGCTGAAATTAAGGTTGCCGGGGTCATGGTAAACTGCCCCGCCCCCTGATATTCGTCTTACCAGATGAATTTTCCGGCGGCGCACCAGATCCTGATTGAATTCCTGAAACGGATTTTGATGTCTCCCGATGATAATCGACGGCCGGTTGATGTAAAACAGCAAGTACTCGAAGGTGGGGTCTATGTTCCGGAAGCAGTGTTCTTCCAGAGCCAGATTGACGGCGGGATCGGTAACCGCATTATTGTTAATGAGAAACATGGCAAACGCCTAATGTCTGTTGCGGACAGCAGTTTAGCCCCGGTTGTCAGCCCTCCTGTGCCAGTTTGTTCAAAGCCTCGCCGGTCAGGCGGTATAGGATCCATTCCTTCATGGGCCTAGCATTCAACCTGTCATAGGTGTGTATAGCCGGTGCGTTCCAATCCAGAACCGACCATTCGAAACGGCCGCAGCCGCGGTTTTGCGCCAGCCGGGCGAGGTGGGCGAGCATTTTGCGGCCGAAACCATTGCTGCGATATTCCGGTTTAACATATAAATCTTCAAGATAGATTCCAGGTTTTCCCAGGAATGTTGAATAATTATAGAAAAACAACGCAAAGCCGATGGGAACCCCTTCAGCTTCACCGATCAGGGCTTCGGCCACCGGCCGATCACCGAATAATGATTGGCGGATGTCCGCTGCGGTTGCTTCCACCTCGTGGGACAGCTTCTCGTATTCAGCCAATTCTTTGATCAGCGCCAGGATAACCGTCGCATCATTTATAGTGGCTTCTCGAATGATAAAATTGGATGATGTCGTCATGTCTGTATTTCAGGCTTAATCTTATATTATAGGTTTCAGGTGTCTGGTTTCAGTTCCTTGCTAAATCTTGATAGCAAAACGGATTAGGCACTCAATGTATCTTTCAGTGCTTGCACAACCGTATCGATTTCTTCTTTAGTGATCACCAGCGGCGGCAGCAGGCGGATGACCGTGGCGCCGGCCAGCAGGACAATAACACCTTTTTCCATCAGTTTCTGAACATAGGGTCCGGCCTTTTCCTTCAGCTCGATGCCGAGCATGAGGCCGAGACCTCTGATTTCGCGGATTTTTTCGCTCTCGATTTTGTCGAAGTTCCTCCAGAAAATATTCTCCGAGGGTCCTTGGATTTTCCACCAGCCCCTCTTTTTCGATGACATCGAGGGTGGCCAAGGCCGCGGCGCAGGCCGTGGGGTTGCCGCCAAAGGTGGACGTATGGCTTTTAACGGGCACCTTGATCCGGTCATTGCAGATCACTGCGCCCATGGGAATCCCGCCGGCCAGGGATTTGGCCAGGCAGAGCATGTCGGGCACCACAAATTGTTCGCAGGCAAACAGGGTGCCCGTGCGGCCGAAACCGGTTTGGACCTCGTCGATAATCAGCAGAACGCCACGGGCATTGCAGATTTCGCGAACATTTTGGAAATATCGCCTTGTCGCCGATTCGGACACCGCCTTCGCCCTGGACGACTTCCAGCAGAATCGCTGCGGTATTATCACCAACAGCAGCTTCCAGCTTGGCCAGATTATTGTAGGGGACATGCTTTACAGCCCGGCAGCATGGGGGCAAACGGTTTCTGGTATTCCGGCCCCCAGGTGGCGGCCAGAGCGCCCATGGTTTTGCCGTGAAAGCCGCGCATGGCCGCAATGATTTCCTGCCGGCCGGTGCTTGTGCGGGCGAATTTAATGGCCGCTTCATTTGCCTCGGCTCCGGAGTTGCAGAAAAAGACCCGGTTCAGATTTCCGGGAGCAAGAGATGCCAGTTTTTCCGCCAGGCGTGCCCGCACAGGGTTGTAAAACATGCTGTAGCAATTAGCCCAGGGTGAGGTATTGGTCATGCACGGCCCTGGCCACAGCTTCATTGCCATGTCCGATATTGGAAACCCCGACATTGGCGGCGCAATCAATGTATTCCCTGCCATTCTCGTCAAACAGTCTGGCCCCCCGGCCACGGACCAGAACGATGTCCCGGCGAGGGTAAACCGCCAGTTCGTATGTCTGCTCCAACTCCTGAATGTTCATGCAATCACTGTTCCTTTCCCTGCTATGGCATCCGTCACCGGGTGCGCAGCGCGTCCGTCGCTGATGATTACCTTTGAAGCGCCGTGTTCAAATAGCTTTCTGACGGCCAGCATTTTGCGTTTCATTCTGCCCTCAACCTGCTTTTCCCGCACTTCCAGTTCGGAGGCGGCAATATTTTTGATGAGAGAGGTCTCATCATCCTTGTTTTCAAGGAATCCCGGCGCCCCGATCAGGTTAATTACCATATCCGCATGGAGGGCCTGCTGTAACACCCGCACGACGTCGTCGTTTTCGGTGTTGATGGCCGCGTTTTGCTCGTCAATGATGGGGACCGTCAGCACCGGCACGTAATCGTTGTCCAAAAGCAGCTTCAGAAGCGGGGCGTTGACGCGTCTGGGGTTTGCCTGAAAAATCCCGCACGATTTTCAGTTTTTTACCCTGATAGACCCGAATGCCTTTGTTGCGCCTGCCCTGCACGATCTTGCCATCGAGACCGCTCAGGCCCACTGCATTGATGCCATGCTGATGGCACAATTCGACGATGCGCTTGTTTCTCAATCCGGCATAGGCCATCATCATGACATCCAGCAGTTTTTCATCGGAGTAGACGCTGGTGTAGCCTTTGACCGAGGTCAGCACCTGCTTGGGCTGTCCCAGGTCTTCCGCCAGTTTGTCGCGCAGGGCATTGGCCCCGTGAACGATAATATATTTGTCATCCAGACCGGCCAGGTCTGCGATGATACCGTTGATGTTAAGTCCGTTCCCCCCGCCGATTTTAACGATGATCATTTACCATTTCCTCACTGTATCATTGGCGATGTTCTGCCAGTTTTTCTCGGAAGGATAGGGATCCGAACAGATAATCAGATCGTCTCCTTCCCGGTAACTCATGGTGAAATAGGATTCGTCCTCTGTGAAATAGCTGGACACGAAAATACCCGTGTCATTGACCATGATGATGTTCATACCCCGGATGTGACGAGTCCTTTTTTTGATGATAGCGACTGCCTTTTCCAGTGCCTGCCGTGTGTTGCCCCTGTCAAAGCGGCGGATGTAGTTGAAAATTTTTTCGGCGCCGATCCGACCTTCTTCCCGAATTTTAACACCCCGCAGTTCGCCGTTGAAAATGTAGACGGTACGACCGTCGAAAAAAGGCATGTTGTTTTCAACGACAATGTCTTTATCTTCGAAGGCACTGCGTGCATGGACCACCAGCAGGGTGGTTTCACCGAACCGGCTCGGGTCATCTTCCCAGACAGGCTTGATATTACGGTAAAACTGCCAGTGTCCTGCAGTATCCAGATAGGCGCACCCCCACCCGTGCCCCTGGTATTCCTTGCTGTTTTTGGCAATCTGGGCGAATTTTCCCAGATGGGGCTCTATGGCGAATCGTGTTTGGGATCTTACGGTCAGTAATCGGCACATGGCTTATAAATGACGAATCCGCCCGAGGCGGACAAGTGTCGAATGAAGAAAAAGGATTTTGTCCATTTAAAAATAGATGGAGCGCAGCGAAGCCTTAATTTGGCTTTCTTCATTCGTCATTCGAAATTCCTAAATTGGGTGCAGTCCGGTAAATTCAAGGCCTTGGGTTTCTTCAAAACCGCACATCACGTTCATGGCATGTACGGCCTGGCCGGCAGCGCCCTTCATGAGGTTGTCGATGGCTGAGACCACCACCAGACGCGTGCCATCCAGTTCGAATCCGATGTCACAGTAATTCGATCCCACCAGAATCTTGGGTTCCGGATAGCGATAAATTCCTTGCCTTTCCTTAACAATGCGGATGAACGGTTCCTGCCCGTACACCTGACGGTAGGTCTTCCAGATGTCTTTTTCGGTGATGCCGTCATTAACAAACAGATGGGCCGTCACCAGAATACCCCGGACCATCTCGATGGAGGTGGCCGAAAAGTAAATCGGATTGCCCAATTCCTGTTCCATCTCGGCTATATGTCGGTGCCCGGTGGGTCGATAGGAGCGAACACAACCGCTTCTTTCCGGATGGTGGGAAGCCTCGCTGGCGCTGTTGCCGCCTTCCGATGAGCCGCATTTGGCCTCAGCGATTACAGGCCGGGCGGTATCCACGACACCCTCTTTGAAAAGGGGCCACAGGGGCAATATGGTGGCGGTCGCGTTGCATCCAGCCCCGCTGATATATTTGGCCTGCTTCATTTCCTTACGGTGCAGTTCAACATTGCCGTAGACAAAATCGCCGAGTTTGTCGGGCTGGGTATGATCGACACCATACCATTTGCGGTAGGCATCGGCTTCCTTGAGTCTGAAATCAGCCGAAAGATCGACGATCCGGGCGGCCAGCGAACTGAATTCCGTAAATTTTTGCATACACCGGGTATGGGGAAGGGCCGTGA
The DNA here is from genome assembly GCA_963821065.1 of uncultured delta proteobacterium. Taxonomy (GTDB): domain Bacteria; phylum Desulfobacterota; class Desulfobacteria; order Desulfobacterales; family JAFDCJ01; genus JAFDCJ01. The sequence goes on from CAWGCM010000034.1 coordinate 268,750, forward strand.
AAATAAGATCAACCGGTTCCAGATCCTGAATGCTGCAAAACTTAAGATTGGTTCGCTTGCGCAAATTGGGATGTAATCGGGTGACGGGTTTGCCTACAAATCGTTCCGAAGTGCACTGCCGGATTTCCGCCTGTGGGTGCTGCAAAAGCAGCCGCAACAATTCTCCTCCGCCATATCCTGATGCGCCGACAATACTAACCTTCATTTTCTTCCAACCTCCAGAATATAATCTACGATCCTGGCCGGAATGTTGACACCGGTCACATCGATGCTGTTTCGAAATTCCATGGTATAGTTGACCTCATTTACCGAATAGCCATCGTCGTTTTCAAAGACGTCGATGGCGACCACCCCTCCCCCGCAGGCCTCAGCAGCCCTAACCGAAATGTCCCGCAGCTCGGGCGTAATGGGACAATTTGTGGTTTTACCGCCCCGGGCTGTATTGGTAATCCAGTGCTCGGCGTGACGATAGATTGCTGCAATGCACTCACTCCCAACCACAAAGCTGCGGATGTCTTTGCCCTTTTTTTCCACGTATTCCTGAATATAAAAAATGGAATGATGGTAGCTTCCCAGTATCTGTTTGTGTTCCAGGACGGCTTCGGCGGCATCCCGGTCATTTATTTTTGAAATCAGGCGTCCCCAGGAGCCCGTGGTAGGCTTGATGACACAGGGATATCCGAGCTGATCCATGGCCTCCAGGGCCGACTCCGGTGTAAACGCCAAAAAGCATCGTGGTGTCCGGATGTCTGCCTTTATCAGCGCCTGGGTAGTGAGAAATTTGCTTCCACACACCTCCGCCACCTCGGGGGTGTTGACGGTGGGAATATCATGATCACTGAAAATCTTGAGGGCATGCATTGCGCGCGAGTGGTTGACGGAACGTTCAGCAACTACATCGAGGTCAAATGAGTTTTGGTGAAGGTCAAAAAATTGCTGCCGGTCATCAATTTTTATCAACTCGACATCCTGGCGCTTTCGGAACTCATCCAGCAGCAGTTTTTCCTCTTTTCGAATAATGGAATGCAAAAAGCCTATTTTCATTTATTTCTCCTGTAGATATGTATTACCTGACAAAATCAATTTTCACTCCAGGGATCAGGCGATCGTTTGCATCATGGTGTCAGGTGTGGACCAAAATTTTATTCTTTAGCGGAAGAAGACCCTTTTCTCAAGCAAAAAAAATCCATCCCGTCCTCGGCAGTGAGGCGGGATGGAACTGGTAAAGCCTTGTTGTGTTTGGAAGCTGATAGTATGCGGTCTGAAAAGGATCAGTGAAACCTTCTACTCGCCCCAGTCTTCCTCCTCCTGAGGGGCTTCCTGGACACTGTCTTTGTCGGTTACTTCGAGTTCGGATCCGCAGTCGTCACAGGCTATAATTTCCCCTTTTTCAACATCGGAAGCCAGGGTAACTTCAGCTCCACATACAGGGCATTCTGCCATGATACACCTCCATAATTATTAATTTCTAACGCCCCGGGCGCAATTTTGAGCGGGTATCATAGGGTAAAGGAAACCATTTGTCAAAGGTTGCTTAAAACAGTTTGGGCTAAAAGACATTTTTACGACAGCTTCTACAGTTCGTCGGCGGAGTAGGTGCCCCATTTTCCGATGGTGACAACACCGTCTTCCTGGAGTCCTTCGGCAATTGATTCAAAAACAGCCTCGACAGCTTGAGCGGCTGCTTTCTGTGGTACCCCATCCAGTTTCTCAGCCACCCGCTTAATCAACTCTTTTTTATTCATAGTAAGGCGCCTCCTCTTCATTTGAAGGTAAAACCCATGGACGCAACCGTTTCGCGATCACCGGGCTGATTGCGTTTAAATAAGTATTCGGCAATGGTTCTTCTGTTTTCATCCGGAAGGTTTTGACCAAGATCGCTTTTGGCGGTGAGTGAATCCGGCCTGATTTCGAATACTTTACAGGCCTTATAGCCGGGCATGTCTACTGTGACCGGCGTAAAATCGTCAGTCTTTTCATGCCTGGCAATCAGGCTATTGAGGGCGGCTAATTTGAGGGCCTTTTCTTTAACCTCGGTGGCGGTGCCGCGGACAATCACGCAATGGTAGTACTGGTGCAGGTGACAGATTGGACGCCCGGGATCTAAACCGATATCGAGGTAGGCAAGGGGCACGTCGACCTCAAAACATACCCGCGGTTCTCGCATCAGGTTATCAAGCTTTTCGCCTTTGGGTGCGCAATGAAAATAGATCTTGCCTTCCAGGCTGACGTAGTTTACCGGGGTTATATAGGGATAACCATCCTGGCCGACCGTGGCCAGGCGACCGATGTTGGTCAAGGAGAGAATTCGCTCAATTTCTTTTGGATCTGTCACTTCAGAGTGGTTGCGTCGCATCAGTTGTTCGTCCTTTCACAGTTAATGGCCATGACCTTCGGGTCCATGAACATGCCCATGGGAGAGTTCTTCTTCGGTCGCTTCTCTGACTTCCACGACATCAATATCAAAACTGAGCGTCTGATCAGCCAGGGGGTGATTCAGATCAACGGTCACGTTCTTATCATCTATTTTGGTTACGGTAGCCAAACGCGGACCCTGGCTCGTTTCAGCCTGAAATTGGGCCCCCACCTCAACCTCATGGTGATTCTGAAAACTGGACAGCGGCAAATTCTTAACCAGAGTTTCCTCTCTTATGCCATAACCATCTTCGGGCGCTATGACCGCTTTTATTTTTTCACCGGCCTCTTTGCCCTCCAGAGCCTTCTCAAGGCCGGCAATGATATTGCCGAACCCTTGCAGATATTTCATAGGAGCCTGCCCCTCGGAACTCTCCAGTACTTCCCCGGTTGTATCTTTTAACGCATATTGGATGCTAACCACTTTGCCCTTTGAAATTTTCATATAATGGTCCTTTCTTTTCGCCTTCGTCAAACATGAAACCGCTTATTGCAAGGATACGCTATGCATTTCAGGGTTTAACTGTTGTATACAGGTCACCATTTTCTGCTTTGATGATGCCCCTTCGCAGGAATGAATTCATGACCTCCTCATATTTAGCTTCGTACCGGCTTTTAAAATAAAGGTCGACCGTCTCCTTAAACCAGTAAGTTTGCATCAGGTAGCTGAACAGGGCATCGGCAGGTACGACTTTTTTCATCATCAATGTATACACTATGATTTTTTTTAACAAGTCTTCACCGACTGCCGCCGGGTGCCGTAAAAAATTTTCGATGCGTTTTTTGCATCTGGTGATGGCTTTCTGCATGTCTCGAAATGGAGGGCCGTGGCCCGGATAAACCATTTGTACCTCAAGTTTTTCGATTTTTTGCAATGACGCCCGCATATGAAATAAGGCACGGCTGCCCTCAACTCTCAGGGTCATTACCGCCATATCCGTTTGCCAGAGGGTGTCAGAAGAAATGAGGATTTTGTCCCGGCGGTTGTACAAAACGATGCCGTCGGCGGCATGCCCGGGGGTGTAGATCACCTCAAACTCATGCGGGCCTAAGGTGATCATTTCACTATCCTGCAGGGAGCGGGTGCATTCAAAAAATTCGGCCTCCTGGTTATAGTATCGCCACCAGGTGGACCAGTCATCCCGGGAATCAATAAAATATTTTCCAACCTTGTGCAAGGCAATGTCGCATCGGGATTTTTGCTGGATCTGGTGATTGCCGCCGATATGATCACAGTGGGTGTGAGTGCTGATAATTAATGAGACATCCGCCAGGTTGGCACCCAGCCGGGTGATTAATTTTTCCGTTTCATCAAAATCTGAAATATACGCTGTATCGATGAGGATCGGGGCGTCGGATCGATACACAAAGTGATTGCCGTTGAGAAAACCCCGTTCGATAAAAAACAGATCCTTTAAGATTTCAATATTAGTCATTGCGGTACATCACTTCCAGCGCAGATTTTTGGTACGAGTATCAGTTCGATACCCGAAAATTTAATCCGCCTACGGCGGACGAGGGTTTAATTCCCCGCCCCTTGGGGCGTTTATAATTTTCCGTTTGATACCCCGTTGCTTGCGGCGGGGTTGTTCATCAGGGCTGCCCGCACCGCCCGGGCAATCAATTTAATCTTTTTCAGATCATCTCTCAAATCACGGGTGACCTCAAGCTGAACGCCAACGCCGGTTGCGCCGCGATTGCAGATATTATCGGGATTTGTGCCTTGAAATCTTTGATGATCAAATGAGACGTTGATAGTGCGGTTTTGCAGTTCATCTGCAATCATGCGCCCTAACTTTTTATTCAATCCGCCGATGTGAACCAGGCCGGCCGTTCCGGTACAGGCATGAACGGCAACAACTACCCGGGATTTTGATACCAGGTCAATGGCACCGGGTTCGTCAAACCGATGACTGGTTATATGCAGGCAGGCATTGTCTTCATCTTTGATTCCCTCGAAACAGTAAAAGTTATAATTGTCACCGGCAATACGCCTGGCCAGATCAGATGTTCGGGGTTCAATTTTACCGCCATGGGGCGCAATAATCGTTACCCGGGAGCCGGCATCGCGAAAGGATAGCGTGTAATCTTTATCCAGGGTTTCATGACGCTGTAATTCAACAAAGCTGCTGTATCTATCGTTGGCCATGTAATAGTTATCTATTTTTTGTTTTTCAACAGCGCCTCGAGATCTGCAAACGGCTTGTAGGACCCGGATGACGCTTGCTCCCCGCCCGGCGTCACTTCACTATACTGGGCCGAATCCTCATGCCGGGAGTGTTCGTTGTCGTGGCAGTAGAGACACAGCAACTCCCAGTTGCTGCCATCGGGTGGATTGTAGTCGTGGTTGTGATCCCGGTGATGAACGGTGAGTTCGCGCAGCTTTTTCCCGCTGAATTCTCTACCACAGCGGCCGCAGACCCAGGGATACATTTTAAGCGCCTTTTCCCGGTAGGTTTTTTCGCGCTGGCTGCGGCTTTGCCGGGCCTCAGCAATAATTTTGTTCTGTCCATCTATTTCTGAAGGCGGTTTTTTAGATGTCATCGTGCCTTTCCCCTGTGTTGTGTTCCCGAAATATAATTCATTAGAATTTTATCCATAGATTGTTTCTATTGCCTATCTGGGATACCCCAGTATATTTATTTTGGGTCCGGTTAATTCGTGCAGGGCATGGGTCGCAATCCATTGGGCATTTTTAGACTCAATTTTCAGGACTTCGCCTGCCAATTTTATGGTCTTTTTATTTAGATTCTGGTTTCTTTTGCCGATCTGGCGCAATGACCAGTTAACGGCTCTTTTAACAAAATGCCTATCATCCATGGCCCCGCGCTTGATAGCCGGGAAAAATTGCTCGAACATTTCATCCCCGGCGGTTTTGTCGTGAAATACGAGGTGGGCCATCAGGGCGAAGGCTGCACGCTTTACATACTCTTCATTGCGCTTGCTCCATTCCAGGGCCTTGGTGCAGGCATATCGGGTTTTAACAAAAAGGGAGCTGCAGCAGCAGTCGCACACATCCCATGAATCAAATGCCGCAGCCCATTTCTCCATCTGGGTTCGGGTGACCTGTTGGGGGTCATCAATCATGCTGGCCAGTTTGCGTGCCTCATGGATTCCGGAGTCAAACAATTCCAGGGCCAATGGGTGATCTAACCCTGTACCACGGGCAATTTTTCTCAGATCGCCTACCTTGATACCATAGCAGTTTTGCGCCCGGCACCCGCGTTTATACTTATAATCTGCGATGGACGGATCGGCCATCGCTTCCAGCTGCTTAATCAAATCATCACAGCGCATAACAACCTAAATCCCATAATCCTTGTCGACTTTCGCTACTCTAATCCTGTAGCTTTGGTACCATTTATCTTTGCCGAATTTTTGAGCCTGCTGGTGCGCAGCATGATTTTTCCATCCACGAATTGATTTTTATATCTTTCCAGTACGATACGGTGATGCCCAGTCCGTCAGGGTCCCTGACCGACTCGACACCAAGGAACCCGGGCTGCCCGGATGCCAGCGCCACCATTTTCGGGGCCGTATCGGCGTAGCCTTCATCCGCGGTTGAACGAACAGAAGTGAAAACTACTGCGTAGTACGGCGGTTGCGGGGTTTTCGCGATTTGATTCATTGGCTTATCCTCACCGGGTTTCATTTACCCGACGTATGATCTCATCAATTGCCTGTTTCTTCTCATCCAGTGATCCGCCTATACTCGATCAGGTTATCGTCAGCCTTGTTATTGCGGATGTCCCGGTCGATTAATGCTGGGTCCACTTCTCCATCCGGTTGGCGATAGGTGTCAAGTTTTTTGGTAAAAGCACGATACTGCCCGGATGCCTTCAGGCGGCCCACAAACTTGTCATGTCGGGTATTGTCAAGCTGCGGTTGCAGGTGGCATTGAACTATCACTATATCCCGGTTTTTTGAATTGGAATCTTGATATTCCAGCAAGAGCGATATCTGTAGTTTGTACTTTGGATGCGCCCAGGAGGTATATAATTGTTTGTCCTGCAGTCCTTTTTTGATACTGCCGTCATCCAGGTTGGCCCAGTGTCTCTGGCATATTTCAAAGGATGGGTTCCAGCCGCTGCCGTTGAGGGCGGCATCGTAAAACTCGATCACCTCGGCCGCCGGGTAATCGGTTTGAACCTTATACGAGAGCGCTTTGGTGCCCTTCAAGCGGTCAGCGCTGTTTTCGATATCGTAGGCTCCCTGATATAACGGGAGAATAAGCGTGGGATAAGGATCAACTTCCGAACCTGTGGCCATGCGCGCCGTTATTTGAAAACAGACCGCCAGGACAGTAAACATAATTATACAAAATTTCATATTCATCCCACTAACCTCTTGGATCGACCATTAAAGCAAAACAGGCAATCAGCAGTCTGCCCGTGATGATGGGTAAAACCACGCCGCCCCCCGCAAATAATCCTACGGCAGTTCCCGCGTTTCATCGTGGAATTCAGCGGCAGTAAATAGCCTTTTGTAATTCTGGCGGTTAAACCAGGTAAGATATTCCTCTTCCGGCCTGGTCTGCTCTTCCAGGGTCTGCCAGACATCATCCGGTAATTCCCAGTCCCCCATTTCCATATTGTTCGCCAGCTGTTTCTGATTTCTGGCACCGATGATAACCGAGGACACGAATCGGTGTTTCAACGGCCAGGCAATGGCCAGCTTCGGCATGGGGATGTCACTGTCCAAAGACACCTGCGCCAGAATTTCAGCGGTTTTAAACCCTTTCGGATGCCAGAACCGCGGGCCATCCACCTGGGTCCGAAAAGACAGGCGGGTTCCTTCGGCCGGGTCGGTCATGTTTTTGTACTTGCCTGTTAGCAGCCCGCCGCCGAGGGGGCTGTAGCAGCATAAGCCCAGTCCATGATCCCGGGCGGCCGGAATAATTTCGCGTTCCGGCTCGCGGTGGATCAAATTGTATAGATACTGTCCGGCGATGAGATGTTCGAGGTTCATCCGGTTCGAGATTCCGGCGGCTTTGGCGATTTGCCAGCCAAACATGTTGCTGCATGCCAGATAGCGTACTTTGCCCTGCCGGACCAGGTCATCCAGGGCCCGCATGGTCTCTTCCAGCGGTGAGACCGGATCGGGGCCATGAATATAGTATAGGTCAATATAATCCGTTTGCAAGCGTTTGAGGCTGGCCTCGCAGGAGGCAATGACATGTTTGCGGGAAACCCCAAAACTGTTTGGCGTTTGGCCCATGGGAAAATAGCATTTGGACGCAATGATGACATCGTCCCGATTGACCCGGGGCAGAAAGCTGCCGACTATTTCTTCGGCTCTGCCGGCGGCATAGACATCGGCAGTGTCGATGAAATTGCCCCCGGCATCAAGGTACTGTTGTATGATGGCATGTGACTCCTGCTCGTCGCATCCCCAATCAGCGGTGCCAAAGGTCATGGTGCCCAGGCTGATGCGGGAAACGAGCAATCCTGATGATCCCAGATAGCGGTATTTCATTGGGGTAGACTCCTTTCATGTTAGAATCAAAATTTGATTCTTGGAATGGCTTCTATAGGACCAACCAGCGGATAGCCAGGGCCAGTCCCAGCCAGCACCCGGAAATGACTACTCCCCACCATGCAGCTTTGACCCATATGGGTGGCAGCCAGCGCAACTGCAAAACCAAACCGACAGAGATAGCGTGCAGCGGGACCGGCAGACTCAGGCCCAGGGCGTAAACATTTTGAAGCCCCGTTGTGGGCAAGTTTCCAAAATAATGCTGTGCTGCAGTGCCGCTGAGGCTGTTGCAAAACACCCTGCCCAGCAAGAAGAGACCGATTAAAATTATTATATTTGCGGTCACCCGTACAACGATTTTACCCATAGCCAAGCTATCCCAGGTGGCGGCCTGTGAACTTATTAACTGCATATGGCAATATCTTTTAGCTCCAGCAGGGCATCCTCATATTCGCGATTGCCGCAGGTCGCCAGCAGAATGGCCGCCGCACCGTCGCCGTCAATATGTTCCAGACGTTTGCGAGCATCGGAAGGAATTCTTCCATCGTAAACAGGTGCGCCGATTATCGCCAGGTCCCTGCCTGAAATATCCACCTGCGGCTTGTTCGTTTCCGGGAGAGTCAGATCAAATGCGGAAATAGTGTCCGGTTCAATCCCCTGGGCGATGGCTTCGATTATGTTGCGGGTCGTGCCGGTTGGAGAAAAATAAATCAGTTTAGTCGAATTAAATTTCATTGCCTTCCTTTTTTAGTACGCTATTCGAAATCATCTGGAATTCAATTTTTCGAGTACATGCTGCAGGGCTTTATTACCCGCATACTCCTTGGCCAATGAAACCTCAAAACGCTGCCATTTTCGTTTTATTTTTCGTATGGCCATTCGATGGACATAGTTGCAGATGGGGATGAAATCGGAATTGCCGATATTGTCAATGACCACCAGTTGCGCTGTATTGGAATTGGTCTTTTGATAAACAATATTTTGCGGCTTGATGGACATGGTCATGATTTTCCATTGCAGTAGATATTCCTTCAATAATGGCAATGACCGGGTCAGCGTCTGATAGTTGAGACCCGCTCCACTGTTTACTGAAAAATAATGCTCCAGCGTTTTAGAAACCTTACCGGTGTAATCTCGAATGAGCTCAAACACAGCCCCCTCGCCCCTATTGGTCTCAATGTTTCCATAAAACCTGGCCAGCAAATTCCAGGAGATTTTGCGCTTTTCAAGCAAGCGGTAATAAGACTGCTCCCGCGCCGTCTCTTTATGATCTCCGGCCACAACGATCTTGATGCATTTGCATTCATCTTCGGGATGAAAATAGCATTCGCGACGCAAGCCTCTACCGATTAGTTGTGATGACTCGAGTGTAAGCATGTGTTCGAAATGTGATGTTATCGTGTTTCAAAAATAGAGTTAATTTAAATTTGCGCTATTTCTTAAGTTCTTCGACCATGGAGTCAGAAGATTTCGAATATCGGATTGCAGATCGTGGATATAGAAAGTGTTATTCAGATCTAATTCATTTAAAAAATCCGAAATCAACAATCCCTGCCCGCCATCGCGAGCCGCTCAGGCGAGGCGGGCGGGCCAAATCCGAAATCGAATGACTCCAGCACTCGAAATTTTGATAAATATAGAAAAATTACCAAATTGACGGCTTTCACAGGATCATATATTGCTGCCTTATGGGTTATACTTACCCGACGATATACCCACCGGTCCCGACGGCGATCAATATATTTTCTTCGTTCCAGAGTTCCATTCGTGTCACGGCCACTTTATTGCCGGTGCGCATGACGGTTCCGGTGGATTGGAAGCGGTTGCCGCGACCGGGTCTCAGGTAGTCCACCCGCATGTCAATGGTTCCAATTCTGGCGATCCAATCGGTGATTTCGTCGCGTGAAAGGCCTTGCTTCCGTTTGATGGCCGAGGCTGTGGCGGTCAGGCCGCCGGTGGTATCCAGGACAGCGGAAATAACGCCTCCATGAAGGATGCCGTGCACTTCGTTGCCGATCAGCTCGTTGCGCATGGAAAAAACAAATCCCGCCTCATCCAATTTCAAGTTCGCAACCTTCAAACCCAGAAGGCGGTTGAAGGGAAGATTTTCATATACTTCGTGAACAATATTCAGCAGGGTATCAAGCTGTTGTTTGATTCTGGCATAGTCGAGGTCCTATTATAATAATCATGATCGAAACGCCGGGCATCATTTTACTTTATCCGGTCGAGAATTTCCCGGTTGTCTGCGGCATTAAAATTATCAAATTCACTAATGATTTCCTGAGTCCATCATATTGTTTATAAATTCGACCATTATGTATTCAGATATATCGTAAGGCAGTGCTTCCAGCAGCATATTGACTTTTTCCATGCTCTCCGGTGGTTCGGTGCCGGTTACACCGGCCATCTCGGCCAGCTTAATAAACGTTTCGTCATCAAACTTGAGCGGGAGTTTTTTCAGTTCTTCCTGCAGGTCCCGGGTTTGTGGGTCGATTTCCTGGTTTTTAATTTTTGCAACGGTATTCTCAAAGTCTTTTAGAAACGCCTTGGCCCGGGGCACGGTTGATCTGTTTAAGGAAATGTGCAGGTTGGCGGGTGAATTTTCCCTGGCAAACTGGGGCTGAAGATACCAACCCGTTTTCTTCATCTCTTCGGCCAAATGGTAGACATTTACCTTATCCGTGGTCGATGCCAGGGCAAACATGCACATTTCCGGTTTGCCCAGGACCTGCAGACCGTCTATTCGACTGACGCCGTCAATCATCAATTGGGTGGCCTCCATGACTTCCCGGACAATCTCCATATAGCCGTGGTCACCCATGTAATTTAAAACCGCCCAGGCTGCTGCCATAGGTCCCCCGCTTTTGGCACTGGTTATTGCCGAGTTTATCACCGGATAACCGGTCCAGCGCGAGCAGCCCCAGATCTGATATTTTCTGAGCTCTTTGTTTTTGTGTAAAACAATGGAAGCGCCTTTGGGGGCGTAGCCGTATTTATGAAGATCGACCGACAAAGAGGTCACACCGGCAACGTTCAGATTAAAGTCCGGAACATCGTAACCAAGTTTGCGCATATAAGAAAGGTGGATGCCGCCCACACAGGCATCCACATGACACAATAGATCATTTTCCCGGGCCAGGGCAGCGATTTCTGCAATGGGGTCGACGACTCCGTGGGCATAACCGGGGGCCGAGCCCACCAGCAAAATAGAGTTATCGGTAATGGCTGCACGCATGGCATCCACATCCGCTTTAAAGGTATCATCATGGACCCGGGTTATCACCGGCTTTATTCCCAGGTAGTGGCAGGCCTTATAAAGAGAGGAGTGGGCGGTGATCGGCATTACCAGTTCCGGCTCTTTGATATGGGGCTTTAACGCCCGTGAATAGTCGCGTGCAGTTTTGACGGCCAGAATCAGGCTTTCCGTGCCGCCTGAAGTAAAATTGCCGACGACGTCGCTGCTGCAGTCGAGCAGGTTTGCAGTCATTCGCACCACTTCATTTTCCAGCCGCAACAGACTTGGAAAGGACAAAGGATCGAGCGCGTTTTCAGTCAGGTACAGGGTGTAAGCCTCATGGGTCACCTCATGGACTTTTTTGCCGGCATCATAGATGAATCCGAGCACTTTGCCCGATTGCCAGTCCAGATCACGGCCTTTATAGTCTTGCAAAATTTTGAATATTTCTTCTTTCGGCAATCCGTTTTTCGGAATTTTCATCGGCGATCTCTCCTCTCGGTTTTAGTCAACTAAACCTGGATACCCAGACGCTTCAGGGTATCAACAGTCGGGATTCCGTCGGCATCATAGCCTCTCAGGTGGTAATACGTATCGAGCATCTTTTCCAGGGGCACGGTCCTTTTTTGAAGGTCGTCTTCACGGCCTTCATTCAGAAGGCGGTCGGGCAGGGTATCATCCCTGCGGGAAATCCCCTCCCGGCAGTTCATGTGCCGCTCTAACACATGGATGCGGTCACCGGCCTTAAGAAACTCTGTGGTTGACATCGGAATTCCGGACACCGCTTCAAAAAGATCGGAATATATGCTGAAATCAACCAGTTTAGCTGCTACCTGGGGTAAATATTGCATCATAACGGCCAGAACCGGGTCCGGGGTGTACTTGGTAAGCGGTGATTCGCCGGTATAGGCATAGGCGGTGAACTCGCAGGTTTGCAGTGAGTTTACGCCGCAAAAGGCATTTTCGAATAGTTTGGTAAATTCTGCTTTGGCATAGGTCTTAAATGGATTCAGGTATTTAAAATAGATTTCCAGGGAAATCAAATAAGCTGACAGGTGGCAGGCGCCGCGATTGGCCACCGCATAGGCCAGGCCCTGCCCCCAGGATCCGCGCGGATCATAGGCTGCCATTTCAAGGCCTTTCACATGAATGGCAAATTCTTGACCACCATATTTTTGCGACAACCAGCGGGTGCCGTTGGCAAATTCATCGCCCTGGCCTTTGCGCCGGGCAATGCTAAGCAGCGTGTCGGCAATCCCCTCGGATGAGCCGAATCTAAGATCGGTTTTGATCAGTCCTTTGCCGCCCGCTTCCATTACCCACGCAAGGGTGCCGCCGGCGGAGATGGTATCCATACCCATCCGGCCGCAGATATCGTTGAACTCAGAGATCCGGTCCGTGTCGAAAATTCCCAGGTTCGGCCCCAGGAGATTAACCGATTCGTACTCCGGTATGTGCTGCTCACTGCCGTCCGGGTAGGTGCCCTTATGCCCGCAAAGGATGGTGCAGGGTTTGCAGGTGTCAAAGCTGGTGTTGTATTTTTTTTGCATCGCCTGACCGGAGATATCCTCGGCTCTTTTGTCGCTGCCGCGGCGAAAATTGTTTACCGGTATCAGCCCGGCTTCGTTGCAGGGCCGGGTGTTGGCATTGGTGCCGTAGTTGCGGTAAAGGTCACCGGTATATTTATTGGCTTTGATGTATTGGGTCGCTTTTTTGCAGACAGCCTTGAATTTATTCGGATCATTCGGCAGGATCCTGTATGTCCCTCCATGGGCGACAATGGCTTTCAGGTTCTTGGCGCCCATGACGGCCCCCATGCCGCCCCGGCCCAGAAATCGATGACCGCTGGCGATATTGGCGTATGGCACCCGGTTTTCACCCGCCGGGCCGATGGCCAGCACGCCGGTTTTTGGGTCGCGGCTCAACGCCTGCTGGGTCTCAACTGTGTCCATGCCCCACAAGTGGGCGGCATCCTGAAATTTTACGCTGTGGTTGTCAATTTCCAGATAAATCGGTTTTGCGGATTTACCGTTAATCAGCAATCCATCATATCCTGCCGTTTTATAGGCCATACCGAAAGGACCGCCGCAAGATGAGGTCAGCATGATTCCGGTTAGCGGCGATTTGGTTAATGCTGCAAAGCGACCGGAGCAGGGCGCTCCGGTTCCCATTAAAACCCCCATCATAAAGGCCAGGTAATTGTCTTCGCCCAGAGGATCAATTCCCGGTTGCAGTCGTTCGAAAAGAAGTTTCAGTCCCAGACCCTTGGCGCCGAGATACAGCTTGCGGTCGTCGTCCGTTACTTGAAGCTCTTTGACCTGCTCTGACTTGAGATCAATTTCCAGGATGCGATTGCTGGCCCCGACTATTTTATTTATTTCAATTTCCATTCATCACTCCGGTTGCAATAGGTTAACCAATCTTTCTGGCAATGAAACGAACAATTCCCAGTAAAATAAAAACCCCCATCAACACTGCGGCAAATGTCAGCCAGGTGATGTAATTTCCGCCCTTGAGCAGTTGGTAGGGATTCCAGCTGGCTTCGACCATATTGCGGCCCAGTTTGTCGCGGTATTTATCCGGAACATTCGGCAGGCCGTTCGCGTTGGTATCGGTAAAACTTTGAATATACGCTATGACCGCTTGCCACTCTTTGAGTTCCTGGATCCCCGGTTTCTGTATGTCGGCGTCGACACGCATGCGCTTCAGGTCATCAATGGGGTTGCCGTTGCTGTCTTTGGGTACAATCTTTAATATCTGCCAGGTAAAGTCGCCGATGACCTTTAAAAATGTTGCATTATAGATGTCGGCGGCAATTCTTATCAATGTCCGATTAGATTTCGAGTAGTCCAGTTGTAGATAGCCGTTTTCTTCATCACCGAGCCTGATTTCCGTAACCCGGTCAAAAATCATACGGTGAGGATTGTATGTGAATTTAGCGCCTGACACCTGGATGAAATAGTCACTGCCTTTCATCGGATAAATGCTGGTCAAGACCTCAATAGTTTTTTTTAACTCGGACGGATAGACATAAATAGAAATCAGCGGATATCCCATGGTTTGCGCTTCATCAAAGCCGACACCAAGCGGTATGGCCCTGAAAGCATCACACACCGCTATTTGACCGCTTGCGCCCTTAACGATCGGGTCCCGGATGACCCCATTGGAAATGACGGAAACCAAAGGACTGGCCGGAGGAATTGACGGATTGTTATCATATTTATTTATATACCACCGCATGGAATCGGCAATCAGATTTCCCAGGTTGGATTCATCTGTTTGCAAGACAAGATCAAAATCCGTTTCGGCAATAATCTCCCTGAAGGCAAGCCCCTCTGCTGCCAGCACCCGGCGGGTGATTTCCCCTTCAAAGGCTTTAATCTGCTCTGAAATATCGGCATCGCCGCTAATGGTATCATTTATTTCCACCGAGCGGTAATTTTTAAGGGACACATGACCATCATCATAGGAGATATCGAGGACGCCCAGCTGTTTGCCGTACTCCCAGGACTGAACGATGATGGTATTGTTGATTAACAGGGCATCATTGACTTTGGTGTGGGTATGGCCGCTGATGATGATGTCGATACCGTCAACTTCCCGGGCCAGGATTTCATCTTCCGATTTTTTTTTGTTTTCAGACAGACCGCTGTGGGACAGGCATATCACGAGATCGACGCTTTGGGTTTCCCGCAGGACTTTGACCATCTTTTGGGCGGCTGCAATCGGATCAGCGAAGGATACCGGAGAGGCGAATGGGGCCACCTCGGCGGCGTCTTTGCCCATCAAACCGAATATGCCGATCCGAAGTCCACCTTTTTCGAGCACCCTAAATGGCCTGACAACTCCCTGGTTAAAGATCGTTTCCAGGGCATCATCTTTGTTGCTCTCAGTGCTGAAAATTACGTTGGAGGCAACCAGGGCCGGAATTTTCCCCGAGCTCCGGGCACTTACCAATATTTTTGCCAGTCCCTCGGGTTTAAGATCAAACTCATGATTGCCGAGGCAAACAGCGTCATAGCCCATCATACTTAACAGGCGAAGCTCATAGGCCTGTTCCCGGCTGAGCATGTGAAAAAGAGAACCCATTAAAAAATCACCGGCGTCCACTACCAGCACAGGATTGGAGCGGTCCTGCTTCACATTTTTGATAACCGCCGCAATGCGGGCCCAGCCGCCAATGGTCCGGTCATCACCGGTAACAGAAGGGGTATAGTCAATATTGGGCGGGGCACCTAAAAAATGAGAATGCATGTCGTTGGAGTGGATGATGGTTATGGCTTTTTCAGCGGCCAGGCCCTGTGGTGCAAAGGTGAACGCGAACCAAAAAATAATAATGATTTGCAACCGCTTCATATGGGAACCTCCAGTTAAGTTTGCTCTGTGCACAGCGCTATGCTATTTCGGGTACCCGGTGATCTCTCTTATGCGCTCATATAAGGGTTTCAGGCGCTTGTACATCTTCTTGTAAACGTCGTGGTAAAGTAAATTGTACATATTATGATTTCTGCGATCCGGTTCGTAAACTTCGCCGACATGGGTCATCTCCCTGACCGCCGTCTTAAAATCCGGATGCAGCCCCAGGCCGACGGCCGCATCAATGGCGGCTCCCAGGCCCGAGGTTTCATACAGGTGGGGTTTGGCCGTCGGCAGTCCGAAAATGTCGGCCGTCAATTGCATGGCATTGCGGCTCTGGCTGCCCCCGCCGGAAACCCGCAGGCTGTTAACCGATGAGCGGCTGCGTTTCTCGATGCGTTCTTTGCCCTCCCGCAGGGCATAGGCCAATCCTTCCAAAATGGAGCGATACAGGTGCGCCCGGGTATGGACATCCCCGAAACCGATAACAGCCCCCTTGGCTTCCGGCCCGGGCATTTTCAACCCCGGTGTCCAGTAAGGCTGCAGCATCAAGCCCATGGATCCCGGCTCAATTTCTTCCACCAGTTTATCAAACAGTTCTTCCGGGGAAAGCCCTGATTTGGCGGCTTCTCTGCGCTCCGGATAGCCGAACTGCTGCTTGAACCAATTGACCATCCAGTAACCCCGGAACACCTGGACCTCAACGGTGTAATACCCGGGTACCGCGGAAGGATAGGGCGGAATGAGCGGTATGGGTTCGACATATTTTTTGTGGGTCACGTTGATGGTTGCAGTTGTACCGTAGCTGAGACAGCCGATGTTGGGTTCCAGGCTGCCGGAACCGATGACCTCACAGGCCTTGTCGGCGGCGGCAGCCACCAGGGGTAGTCCTTCAGGTATACCGGTTTCCTGCGCTGCCGGGGTTGTGATGGTACCCAGAATCTGGCCCGGAGGAATCAATTCCGGCATCATGGCGACATTAATCGTAGATAAAACCCGCCATTTCCAGTCCCAGCCGGCCGACCAGCGTTGCCGTTTGTAGTCGAAAGGTATGTAGCCTACCTGACACCCGACGGAATCGACAAATTTGCCAACCAACCGATACGTCAGATAGCCGGAAAGCAGGAGGTATTTGTATGTGTTTTGCCAAATTTCCGGCTGATAGGTGGCAATCCAGTTGGCTTCAGCTTCCGACTGTAGATAGGCCACCGTTTTTCTGAGGCCGCCCAAACCGAAGATAACCCCCCACCACCCGGCCACCGGCGCCAAACCATGGGTTTTACGTTGATCCAGCCACAGCATGGCCGGCCGCAGGGGCTTGCCGTTTTTATCGATATTGACCACGGTAGCGCGCTGGGTGGTTAGCGCCACCCCGGCGACACGTTCTTTATATTCGTGGTTTTGGTGCCAGAGTCCCTGGCAGGCCCGGCACAGCGCATCCCAGAAAACATCCGGATCCTGTTCAGCCCAGGCGGGTTGTTCGGAGAAATAAGGCGTAAACGGCACGAGCTCCTTTGCCAAAAGCCGGCCTTGAAGATCAAAAATCAACGCTTTCAGACTCTGGGTTCCGTTGTCAATAGCCAACAGCAGGTCTTTTTCGCTCATTGATTACCTTTACAAAATTTGGCTGCGCTGCCTTTTGGCTGCAATTTTATAGTAAATCGAGCTCAGTGCCGATCCCAGGAATCGCAGCGAAAAAATCTTTCTTTTTTCAAGAGCTTCAGCGCGTCGGACCGGAAGGGCGTGGGCGTAAAGCCAATCATCCCGGTATCTGTTGATTTCTTTTTTCCAGCGCCGCCGATCCCAGGGCAGGACAGTTTGGCACAGTTTCCGGATGCGTTTTAAATATGCTTTTCCGCCATCTGGTGTCAACAACCCAATACGAACACGCCGCAATAATAAATCGCCCAGATGTCTGATCTGTTCATTTTGAGCCACATGGGGCAGCTCGGCCCAGATGGTATGTGTTCCTGGAATGCTTTTAAGGTCCTTGGGTTTGGCCATCCGGACGAGGGTTTCGGCGGCCATGCCGTAGCGACCGTAAAGTCGTCGCCAGATTTGGGGTGTCAACCCATAGCCCAGAGGCGGTTTTTCCGGCACTTCATCAAAGGCCGGTGCCTTGCGGTTTATATTCGTATTTTGCGGCAAATAGGGTTTGGCCGCCTTGAGCGCATCCATGGCCAACCGCCGAAAGGTTGTCAGTTTACCGCCGGTAACAGTTATCAGGCCGTCGTTAATCCATACGACGTGTTCGCGAGATTCTTCGGAAGGCTTTAGCTTTCCCTCGCTAAGTACCGGCCGGATACCGGCAAAAGCGCACAGGCAGTCCGTCAGCGAAATGTCGAGGGAGGGAAACATTGCCTGAACCCCCTGTATCAGGTAGACAATTTCTTCCTCGGTTATCTTTGGCTCCACCGATAAGTTTTCCGCATGGTCCAGATCGGTGGTGCCCACCAGCATGGCGCCTTCCCAGGGGACCACAAAAACCGCGCGATTATCTGCCGGGTGCATGAAGCTGAAGCCTTTGGTGAGGGGCAGCGCGGCGGCGGGAAATACCAGATGGCTGCCGCGTAGGGGCCTCAGATGACGCCGGGGCTCCGGCGAAGGGTGCAATTTTTCAGCCCAGGACCCGGTGGCGTTGATCACCGCCGGAGATGTAAGTTTTTTTGTCTCATGGGTTTCCACATCTTCCACGTTGACCCCCACAACCTGGCCTTCATCGTTGCGGTTGATATGCTTTACGGCCGTATAATTTAGCGCACTGGCTCCTCCGGATGCCACCGCCTCGTTGATGAGACGCAGAACCAGCCTGGAATCATCGACCTGGGCATCCAGAAATTCGAAGCCGCCCTTAAGACCGTTGGAATTGATATGGGGGACCATCTGCTTAAAGGTTCCGCCGTTATAATAATGATGTTGACGTTCCCGGGCCATAATATCATACAGCGATAACCCGACCTGCATGGTTCGCCTGCCCGGCCGCTGATCTTCATAGATCGGCAACAAAAATCCCAGCGATTCTACCAGCCCGGGTGCTTCCTTGAGAAGTCGTTCCCGCTCCTCAACGGCGATTTTGGTCATTCTAAAATGCCCTTCTTTGAGGTAGCGCAAGCCGCCATGGACCAGTTTTGATGAGCGACTGGAAGTGCCCCAGGCAAAATCCCGCTGCTCGATGAGAATGACCCTTATACCCATACGGGCCGCTTCCCGGAATATACCGGCACCGGTGATGCCGCCACCGATGATGATTAAATCCCATTTAGCAGGTATGTCCTTTAGGTTCATTGTCTCTGTCCTCTAACTATGGCAGCAGTTTATCCGGATTCATCTGCTGGCCGGGATCCAGATGTTCAAAAACCGTTTTCAAGGTACTGATTCCGATAGCACCTTTTTCAGCACTAAGATATTGACGGTGGTCTTTACCGATCCCATGCTGATGACTGATGGTGCCGCCGGCCTCGACAATGGTTTGGCTGGCCGATTGTTTTATGGATTTCCAGGCTTCCAACATTGCCTGGGGCCTTTCAAAGAGACGGAAAAGAAAGGTGGTATAAATACTGGATCCGGTCGGATAGACGTGTGAAAGATGGGTAAAAACATGGGCCCTCTCGTCGGCGACAGCCAGGGCGTTTGTGATGGATTTTTCGACGGCCTGCATGGTAGCCGTCACTTTGTCCCAGGTGATCGCCGTTTCCAGGGTATCCACAGCATACCCCAAATCCCAGAGCGTGTTTCTCAGGTAAGCGGACCTGAAACGGTTCTTTTTCCAGGCATGGCCCATGGCTTTTCCAACCGCAACGCCTTTATGTTGACGCACGATCGAAAATGCATCGCCCTTTGCGGCAGTCGTTATGCGCCGGGAACCGGTAAATCCAATCAGACACATACAGGCTTTTTGATCAGACAGCCCGCGCAGTCGGAGATAATGCCGGAGCAGGCTAATTTGCCCTTTATGGCCGGCTAAAGCCAGATTTGTGAGTGTTTCGGTGCGGTTGCTCAACCGGATCATCGAAAATGGAATGTCGGCTCCTGCGATGGCCTTGACGGCATCTTTTCCCTGTTCCCAGGTGGGGAAAAAAATTCCATAAACATCGTCTTTTTCCGGAAGGTGAGAAAGTTTGACGGTTACCTTGGTCAGCACGCCCATGCGGCCCTCCGAGCCGAGCAAAATCTGGCGCAGGTCAGGTCCGGCGGCTGACGCCGGAAAGGGTGGGAAATTCAGAACCCCCCGGGGGGTGACAATTTCTCCCCCGGCAAACAGCTGTTCGATTCTACCGAAATGTCGCGACTGCTGACCGCTGGAGCGGGTGACCACCCATCCGCCCAGAGTTGAATACTCAAAGGATTGCGGGTAATGGCCGAGGGTGAAGCCCCGGGCGCTTAATTGCATTTCAAGCTGCGGTCCGCGAACACCGGCTTCGAAAGTGGCCAACATGTTGTCCGAATCAATACGGATTAAACGGTCGAGGTGCTCAAGGGATAAGCTGAGAACCATTTTTTCACCCGAAGGGATGTCCAAATGACCGACCACACTGGTGCCGCCTCCGAAAGGGATGACCACCAAATCATGATCGGCAGCAAACCTCAACAGCTCCCGAACCTCCTCAACATTGGCAGGCATGGCGACGCCGTCCGGGAAGCACTCCAAAATACCGTAACGCAGACCAATCCAATCCGGCAGGCTCTGCCCGTGGGCGTGGTCAAGTCGTAGCTTCGGGTCGGTCGATATTAAAGGATGCTGAGGTATCCGCGAAGACGGGATCCGGTTTAGCATATTTTCCAGGGAAAAATCGGGTGCCGGCCGTCCTTTGCCGATAAGGTCTCTTAATATTTTTAGTCCTCCCGGCGCGACAGCCATATTTATTGATTCATCCCCCCAGCCGTTCCAGCGCTGCATGGTGGCGTTACCTCCTATGGCCTTATCGTGATTGTCAAAAATATGTTCCGGAAAATATTTTTCTCCATTGCTATTGGATGGAGTTTAAAATCTTTACAACGAAGGATGTGTGATTAGGTTTTACCCTAATATCTTAACTCAGATTTCGTATTAGAGGCATTTAAATTTTTGTATAGACTGAGGTTAATCCAAAATGGGGTGTTTATGCAAGAAACTTTGACTCTGGTAATTGCCACCGGCAACCCGGGAAAGACAGCCGAGATTAGAGACCAGTTAAAGGGGTTTCCCGTCAACATCAAAAATCTTGACGAATTTGGTCCCCTGCCGCCCGTGGTGGAGGACGGGGACACCTTTGATGAAAATGCTTACAAAAAGGCCAGTTTCATTTCAAAGATACTGGGTTATCCGGCCTTGGCGGATGATTCCGGTCTGGTGGTGGAGGCCCTTGGGGGTGCCCCCGGCGTTTATTCGGCCCGCTATGCCGGTGAGAATGCCAGTGATCAGAAACGCTACACCAAACTGCTCCAGGAGATGAAGGGACATACCAATCGCCAAGCGGCCTTTGAATGTGTCATATCACTGGCGGTTCCCACCGGAGCGGCCCTGACATATGAAGCGCGTTGCGAAGGGCTGATTGCCGAAAAACCGGCAGGAGATGGCGGGTTTGGATATGATCCGGTATTTTACTACCCACCCTTAAAAAAGACCTTTGGCGAGTTGTCGCGGGAAGAAAAAAGCCGGATCAGCCACCGGGGAAAGGCTCTGGGGGAACTTAAAGACGAATTTGACAAGGTGTTGATCTGGATCCGGCAAAACATGCCCATCCAGGAAAAATTCGGGTGCGAACATGACAACACATAACCGTTAACTCCTGGGCAAGCGATTTCCACTCAATCAGGGACAGATTACCTTTTGACCCGGGACTTTTTAAGTGATAAGGTAGGACCACTCTATGTTCAACAGTTTTTCATCCGCAGGAGCCAGTAGTAAAACCAAACATTAATGCCTTTATTTTTTGCAAACTCGAAGAGGGAGAATCATCATGGGACCCAAGAAAGACGTCATTGACATTGTATCTGAATTAGGCGGAATCAAGACCCCGGAGGCAGCTCAGGAAATCTTGAAAGCCAAAATGGATGCGGCCAATCAGGACAAATTAAGGCAAATCAAAAATCCGGAAATTTTGAAGAAAATGGCCAATGCCGTTGTCATGTGTGAACCGGATGCCGTCTTTATCGCCACCGGATCAGAGGAAGACAGGCAATTCGTCCGGGACTTATCGCTGGAAAAGGGTGAAGAGTCCACGCTTTCCATGGAAGGACACACCATTCATTATGACCTCAAAGAAGAACAGGGCCGCATCATTGACCGCACTTTTTATATTCACAATGAGGGTGAAGAGGTAAACTCCCTGGCCCAAAAAAAGGATCGGGCCGAAGCCCTCGATGATATCCGGGACAAAATGGCCGGAATCATGAAAGGCAAGTTAATGATGGTCGGGTTTTACATGCGGGGACCGGTGGGTGCTCCGGCAGCTAACCCGGCGGTTGAAATATCCAGTTCCACATACGTCATGCACAGTGCCGACATTCTCTATCGCAATGTATTTGCAGCCATTGACGCGGAAGTCGAAAAATTAGGGCATTTTTATACCAATATCCACAGTGAAGGTCTGAACCGCTCCGAGGATTTACCCAATGCCCGGGTATTTATGGACCGCAGCCACCTGACCACTTACAGCTTTAACTGTACCTATGCCGGCAATACACTGTTGATGAAAAAGGGCAATCATCGCTTTTCCGTCGACCGCTCGGTATATGAAAAAAGAGAAGAGCAGCTGGCCGAACACATGTTTATCACCGGGATCGAAGGCCCCGCAGGGCGGATTACCTGGATGATCGGCGCCGCGCCCAGCGGATGCGGTAAGACGACCTCGGCCATGGCGGGTGACCATTTTGTGGGCGACGACCTGGCCCAGTTGTGGATTGCCGAAGACGGTTCGGTTCGGTCCATCAATCCGGAAGCCGGTATTTTCGGAATTGTGGAGGATGTCAACTGGGAAGGCGATCCCATGCTGATGGAATGCCTGCGGAAACCCGGAACCGAAGTCATCTGGTCCAATGTATTGATCGATGACAACCGTATACCCCAGTGGGTCGGCAACAATGAGGACCCGCCACCGACCAAAGGGGTAAATTTTCAAGGTCCGTGGGAAAAGGGCATGGTTGACGCAAACGGCAAAGAAATTCCCATGTCGCATCCCAATTCCAGATGTACTTTGAAAAACGCAGCCCTGGGCAATTATTCCGATATGGAACGAGAACCCCGCCGGCGTTGAGACGCGCATCGTTACCTACAGCGGCCGCGACAGTGACACCATGCCCCCGGTATGGGTCGCCAAGGATTCGGATCGCGGCGTTGTCATCGGTGCCTGCATCGTCTCGGCGGCGACAGCCACCGAAGTCGGCGCCACCGGTGTCCGGCGCCAGCCCTGGGCTAATGCCCCGTTTATCCCCGGTTCATTGGGCGACTACATGGAAGCGCAGTTCCAGTTTTTCGGTAGCCGTAAAATTGCTACGGATAAGCGGCCGATTCTGGCCGGATTGAATTACTTCCTGACTGAAGAGGCCAGGGGGGGGACCTCCAAAAAGCTGCTCGGGGAGAAAAAAGATGTTAAGGCCTGGATGGCCTGGCTGGAAAGACGCGCCCGCAGAGAAGTTGATGCCATAGATACCCCTGTTGGGTATTTACCGAAGTATGAAGATCTGAAGGATTTGTTTACATCCAAAATCGATAAAGAGTACCCGGAAGACCTTTATGTGAAGCAATTTTCTCTCTACATCGAAAATATTGTGGCCCGGGTGGATCTGCAGATTGAAGCCTACGGAAAAGAAAAGAACATTCCGCCCAAACTGTTTGATATCTTGAAAGAACAGCGCCAGGAGCTGACGGCCCTGAAAGAAAAATTCGGCCCGATTGTGACACCCAAACAAATGATGAATGACTAATGGAATGACGATTGATCCGCCTGCGGCGGAACAAATGTCTAATGAAGGAATTTTGTCATTTTTAGTTTGATTGGTGGTCTTTGTTTTCTGTAAAAATTTCCTGATCCGCATTGGTCAATAACTGCCTTATTTGGTGATTGCCAATAGTATGGTACACTTTAAGGTGTCGTTTCGCGCTATTGGTTTATGCGGTTTTGCATAAAATTGAAAGAATACCTTAATTCGTCATTCGACAATCTTCATTCGTCATTTCCCTATCAGCCCCGTGAGGACCTTTGCAGTCAGATACTCATAAATCCATTCTTAAAGTGATTTTAAGCCGCCGGATGCTGGTCGCTCTGATCATGGGCTATGTGGCGGGTTTGCCGCTGGAGCTGACCGGCTTTGTTTTGAAGACATGGATGCGCGAAGAAGGTGTCGACCTGACAGTAATTGGCCTTTTTGCCCTTGTGGGCTTGCCCTACACGCTTAAATTTATTACCGCACCGATACTTGATCGTTTTACCATACCGATCTTTGGTCGTCGTCGTGGTTGGCTGCTTATCTTTCAGACCGGGCTCATGATCTCAGTTTTTGGCTTGGGCACAACCAATCCAGGCCAGACTCCGACGATGGTTGCCTTTGCCGCTTTATTGGTCGCCTTTTTCAGCGCTTCCCAAGACACTGTCATTGATGCCTATCGCCGTGAAGACCTGGCAGATGAAGAACTTGGTTTTGGGTCCTCCCTTTATGTGAGTGGTTACCGGATTGGCATGCTGATAGCGACCGGGGGTGGTCTGATCCTGGCCGATCATCTGCCGTTTGAGACGGTCTACGCCCTGATGGCCGTTTGTTTGCTACCGGGATTGATTACCACCCTGATGACACCTGAACCGGCGAACCCTTTCGGTACCCCCCGAAGCTTGAGCGCGGCCGTCGTGGAACCATTTGTCGAATATTTTCAGCGGCCGAATGCTCTATGGGTGTTGGCTTTTATCCTGCTTTATAAAATCGGGGACACGATGGCCGGTTCGATGACCGCACCTTTTTACGTCGATCTGAATTACACCAAAACCGAGGTCGGCACGGTGGTGAAGCTATTTGGATTTTGGGCGATCATAGGGGGCAGCTTTTTAGGCGGCATCATTATGCTCAGGATAGGAATCAGCCGGAGTTTGTGGATCTTTGGTGTCTTACAAGCCGTTTCGACGGCCGGCTTTGCCTTTTTGTCCTTGATCGGGCACCACGTAGCTGCATTAGCCGCAGTCATCGCGTTTGAAAACCTGAGTGCCGGAATGGGAACTGCTGCCTATGCGGGTTTTATGGCAAGTATTACCAACAAAAAGTTCACGGCCACCCAATATGCGCTTTTAACCAGCCTGATGGGAGTTCCCCGTGTCGTCGCATCAGCCGGTACAGGATTTTTAGCCAAAAATTTTGGTTGGACGAGTTTCTTCATCTTTTGCACTTTGATCGCTATCCCTGGAATGCTGTTGTTGTTGAAATTTGCACCCTGGAATTCCAACCCAGGGGTTGAGGTCGAAGCTATTTAAATTTTGGGACACGGATTTACACAGATGAACACGGATTGTGAGATTTCTATCTTAAGAAAAAATACTATATGGATTTTATTTGTTCTAAAGGTTGATGGAGCTCAAAATTGCAATAAAATTATTAATAGATCCGTGTAATCCGTGCAAATCCGTGTCCCTTTAAAAAAGAAAATACAATATATAGAATATCAATGACCGACGATAAAGTAGACAAAAAGGCTTTAGAGATTCGCACACAGCTGCAGGAGAAACGGCGGCAAATCCTGGCACTGTCTCCCCCGGAGGCCCTCGACCGCATTTTGCAGGACCCCCAGCAGTTGCCCCTGGTACATTCATTGCCCGAGCAGGATTTTTATTTTTTAATGCACGACATTGGGCCTGAGGATGCCTTGCCGCTGCTGGCCCTGGCATCAGAAAAGCAGTGGGACCACATCGTCGATCTGGAAGCCTGGCAAAAAGATCGGATCGATATTAAATCTTTTTCGCGCTGGCTTGGTCTACTCCTTGATGCAGACCCTCAACGCTTTATCCGCTGGTTTCTCGAGCAGAAGCTGGAATTTATCGAATTTTATCTGTTTAAAAATATTGAGGTCAGGGTGATCGAGCACGATCAGGATCCTTCTGAGCTCGGCGATGATTTTTTTTCTCTCGATAATACCTATTTTATACGCATTATTGATCCGCCGGTTAAGGGCGAAGCTGAGCAAATCGTCGATGACCAGCGCAAAGAGTTTTTAACAAAATTGATCAAGCACCTGGCCGATTTCGACCACCGGACCTATCAAAATGTCATGCTGGAAGCGACCCATGTGCTGCCGGCTGAATCGGAAGAAAACTGCTATCACTGGCGCAACGTGCGCCTGGCCGAAAAGGGATTTCTGCCGTTCGATGATGCGGTGGGTATCTATCAGCCGATCAAGCCGCAGGATATCGGCAAATACAGAATTGATAGGGTTTCAGATAGCGACAAACTTTCTCTGCTTCCGGTTCCACAATACCCGTTCCGGCTGCTGCGGGAAGACAATCATTTTACCCGCGCTTTGGCGACCATTGCAGGTTCGCCGGCGCTGCCGGATATTCAGGCCGAGTTTGCCAACCTGTGTAACCGCATCATTGTTGCCGATCATAAAACTGTGCGCGGCAGGGAAGAGTTGCGGGAAATTGTAAAAAAGGCCTGCGGAATTATCAGCCTTGGGCTGGAACGTCTGGTCAAAGATCATGCAGACGTTGATCCCCGCCAGGCCGCTGAGTTATTTATAAAATATCCGCTGACACAAATTTTCAGGGTGGGATTCGGCGGAGTGCTGGAGCTGAAGTGGCAGGCTGAAAAATGGATTGACCAGTGCTGGTTTGCCGCTGCCGGGTTGCGATTGACTTTCTGGGGGGAGCAATGGTTGGGGGTGCTTGGCGGTCTGCTGCTCAAAAAACCGCTGTTTTATGATTACTATCAGACCGGTGTTCTTTACCGGGAGTTTAACCGCCTTGAAGATATCCGGGTGACTGAAGATATTTTCAATCAAATCAAGGCCGTGGACGAACTGCTGTCCATGATGACCATTGCGCTTGCCCATCCGGCATCATACGGATTTCTGACCTATAAAAATCTGATGCTTACGCAATGGGCCCGGCATTATCTTAAATTACCGGCCAAACCACTGCAATCCATCGCCTTGAAAGACTTTAAACTGTTTTTTAACGATCTGCTTCCCGGACAACCGGATTCCGGGGCCGAAAAACAACGCACCATCCCCCAGGCTATGAAAAATCACTTTCTAAACTGGCTTAGCGCAGACACGGGTCTAACAGATTTGGAGATCACCGAGGGTCTCGGAAAGACTTTTGAAAATCTTTTTGCAGAAATTGAAGGCGAATTGGGCGCCGTGTCCGCCCGGGATCTTGATTCCAGATATGTACAGATGTTTTTGTTAGCCTGAAATCAATTTTTCAACGAGTTTACGACCTCACAAATCACCTGAACAGCCGTATCAATATCTTCTTCAGTGGTCCTTCGCCCCGTTGTCAGTCTTAAGGTCCCTTTGGCCCAGTTTAACGGTACACCCATGGCCTTGAGAACCTGTGAGACCACCACCATATCCGAATGGCAGGCCGCGCCGGCTGAAGCGGCCACCCGGTGGGAAATCTTGTCCAAGATGCGATTGGCTTCCAGATCCCGAAATGACAGGTTGAGGGTGTTCGGCAACCGTTTTTGCGGGTGGCCGTTAATCGGGCCTGACCGACAGTTCTATTTTAATGCCTTCATAAAGGCGGTCGCGCAATTGAGAGCAATAAATTTAAGGAATGAGGTTTCTATTGGCAATTTTAATAGTCGCCAATCGAATCGTCGAGATCGAGGGCTGCTTTTAAGGCAGTATCTAGTTCGGATATTTTTTGTTCAGAAAGCGTGCCGACATAGTTAGTGAGGACCGATTTAGGCAGGCTGATAAGTTCATCGCAATGTATACTGCTATCATGTTTCAAGCCATCTTCAACATTTACTTGAACCTGAGTGAGCAGGCCGTCATATTTGCTGTAAACAGGAGCGCACAATAACGGTGGAAAGACGAGAGTCGATCAGAATCTGACGGCTTACGACAATAAAGACCCGATATTTTTTAGGATCACGGGATGATGGTTTCTGGACGCGATAGAATTCTGCCCGTTTCATAATTCCACTTGGTAAGAGAGAACATCTTCTGCTTCACGATTGAGACGTTTTGAATTTCTATTCAGAATCTCCAGGTCCCTATCATCTCTAATTTTTTTTGCTCTTTTTTTCAGGAAATCACGTATGGCAATCTCAATGAAGGCTGATCGATTTCTCGACTCCCCACTTATTTGATCTATTTCAAGCAGTACTTCTTCTGATAATGTTATAGATGTCTTAATCTTCATACTACCTTAATACTACTTTTTAAAAGACTTGTCAACCTACTGGAATTTTATCCCTTTTTCATACTTTCACAGATGGAAACAGGGAAGGGTTCGTGTGGGGCAGAAATTTGGCGGCGCTGAAGCGGTTCATGAATTCCTGGTTGACGTTGAGCTCCAGGTAGGTGATGCGGTCCCGGATGCGGTCGATTTCCTCCAGGCCATCGCCGAGGTGAGGGCCAGGGTGGCGCCGCCCAGGGAACTGTTGCCCAGGGTTGGTAGCTTTCCAGGGGCAGATCCGGCAGCATGCCGATGGTGATGGCCGAACGCGGATCGATGAAGGAACCGAAGGTTCCGGCCACATAAAACGCTTTAATTCTTTTAGCGTCATGCCCACCGATGCGGTGATGGTTTCCAGGATCGTGTACATGGCGGCTTTGGATCGGATCAGGCTGTCCAGATCCGCCTGGCTGATGGTGAGATCCGAACCGGTGGCGGATTGATCGGCCGGCACCACCATCAGATGCATCAGATCCGTCAATTTCCTTAAGCCGGTCTGCCGCAATCGGCCGGCACGAAATTTGCCGCGGATGTCGATCATGCCGGCAAGAAACAGTTGGGCCGCCAGATCGATCACCCCGGAACCGCAAATGCCCAGGGGCGGCTTTTCATCAATGGTGTGAACTTTAAATTCGCGGGTCTCCGGGTCGATCGCAGATTTTGTCGATGACCCCCGGGCCCGCCATCATGCCCATGCGGGTGACGCCGCCTTCCAGGGCCGGACCGGCGGCACCGGCACAGGCGATCAGCCAGTTTTCGTTGCCGAGCACCACTTCGGCATTGGTTCCCACATCCACCAGAATGGCGGTTTCCTCATGTTTATACATTCCCGAGTACAGAATTCCGGCGATCAGATCGCCGCCGAAATAGCTGCCGATATTGGGGAAAATAAGGACCCGGGCCAGCGGGGTTCACCTGGAAGCCCAGAGTCCGCAGCTTTTACTACCGGCGGTTTGTTGACAGCCGGGATATAGGGCTCGCGGATGATCCAGCGCGGATTAAGCCCCATGAAAAGGTGGGTCATGGTTGTATTGCCGGCCACAGCCAGGGCATAAATACGTTGTGGATTAATTTTTATGGTTGCACAAAGGCTGGTAATTGCATGGTTCAGCCCCGTGATGATCAGCTCATGGAGCCTGTCAAGACCACCATCCTGTTCAGCGTAATGGATACGGGCCAGAATATCCGGCCCGACAGCCTCCTGGGGATTGTCAAAGGCAGATTCTGCCAGGGTGCGGCCGGTGATGAGATCAATCAACCGCAAAACAACCCGGGTGGTACCAAGGTCAATCGCAAGACCGGCGATGGGGTGGCATCCGCTGCATCCATGATGCCGGTCAGCAGCCACCGGTGACGGTCTTTAAACACAATACAGCGAACCTGATACTCCCATTTTCGCAAAAGGGCCGGCAGCTTCTTTAACAAGGCAAGATCAACATCGATCGCATCGCTTTGAATAGTGGCTTTTAACGCAGAGATCAGGCGGTCGGCATCAGCGGTGTTATCCTGAAGGGTCGGGGATTTAGGGCGACTGTTTGAACCCAGGGAGTGTTTATTTCGATCATTTTTAACCTATTAGCTAACCTGGAAATAAAATAACAAATCCCAATACAAATAATATCCAATGACCAAAAAATAAGTGCCTAACCGCACCAGATAGGCTGTCCGACAGATTTCCTCAGAAAAACATAGGGCAGCCAGGCGGCTGCCTGGTTTAAGCGAGGTTGGCGCGGCCTGCGATGAGCTCAGTCGATTTGAGGCCGACCCTACTCGGGCTGAAACTATCTTGTCAAGACAGGCATAGTCCGCTCAACAATTGTGGCCGGTTTGAGACCGGGGAAAGGCGGCGGAGCTATGAAATTTGCTCCAGCTTCTCAATGATCCGATTCATGACATCACCTGCTGCGCCCATGATCAGATAGTCACTGATTTCATCCGTTAACGGCGTTTTCTCCGGATTGATTTCAACAACTTTGGCACCACTTTCTTTGGCGACGACCGGCATAAGCGCTGCCGGCTGAACCACGGCGGAAGTGCCGACCACCAGCATCAAATCGCAATCAGACGCAATTTGCCTGGAGCGCCACAGGGCATCCTGGGGAATCATTTCGCCGAAAAAAACAGCATCCGGCCTTAAAATTCCGCCACAGCTACAACGGGGCGGAATTTCGGAAATGTCAACATTGCGGGTTTCGTATTTCCGGCTGCAGTCCATGCAGCGCTGCCAGGCAAAAGTACCATGAAATTCGATCACATCGGTATTGCCGGCAGCCTGATGAAGACCGTCGATATTTTGAGTAATAACGGTTTTTAATTTCCCCATTTCTTCAAGCTTTGCCAACCCCTTGTGGCCGTCATTGGGGCTGGCCGTGTCGACGATTTCCTTCATTTCTTTGACCAGGATGTTCCAGACCTTGGCCGGATCCTGCATCAAGGCATCGATATGGGCGATTTCCATGGGATCAAAGCGTTCCCAGAGTCCCCCTTTGCCCCGAAAAGGCGGAATTCCGCTTTCGATAGAAATACCGGCACCGGTCAGCGCCGTCACATTGCTGGCGGCGGCCAGATCTTCAGCCGCCTGCTTGATCAGATCATCCATGTTTACCTCGTTTAGGAAAAATTCAACGCTTCGCGTAGGCCCTCGGCGCTCTGTGTTTATAACCGAAAATTTACAGAATCGGCCCCCTGACACCTTTTACCTTTATACTTCAAACTCCATATTCCATGTCACGCCCACACATGCCAGGCTGGATCCCTGGTCGGCAATGCGGGTTCGGCAATCTTGGACGATGTCATCCATTTGTCGGTCCGTGCGCTCCTGGTTCAAATGAAACAGGCCTAATTTTTTGACGCCGGCCTTGAGGGCCAGATCAAGGGCATCGGTGTACACGGAGTGCCCCCAATCCACAAAGGCCTTATATTCCTGGGGTGTATATTCGGCGTCATGGATGAGAAGATCTGCCTCGCTGCAAAATTCAAGATAATCGTCGAACCCAAACCCACCGGGATGGATATAGCCCAGCTCGTTATCCGTCAGAAAAACAAAACTCTTGCCGTCTTCTATGAATTTATATCCGCTGCCGCCGTTTGGATGACTAAGCGCGATGGGAACCACCGTGACCGAGCCGATATCAAATTCCATAGGGCATGCATCCGGATAGGTCATCCGGGCGGTAACATCTTTATATTTGACTGGAAAATAAGGTGGAGCCATGACTTTGGAGAGAATGGTCTCTACAAATTTGCTGTGATATGGGCAGCGGTGCATTCGAATCTTGGATTTTTTGAAAAACAGCGGCTTAAAGAAAGGAAATCCCATCAAATGATCCCAGTGGGCATGGGTAAAGATAAAATTAAGGTTGTAGCATTTTTTGTCGTCCAGGTAGGTTCCCAGCCTGCGAATTCCGGTTCCGGCATCCACAACAATAACGTCGCCGCTTTTGCTTTGGATTTCAACACAGGTCGTGTCACCGCCGTACTTCAAATACTCTTTGCCTGATACCGGAATGGATCCTCTAGAACCCCACACTTTTACTTTCATATTTTCCCTTTTATCGCCAAGGACGGAATTACTTGCGTGCTTCGGCATTTCTACCATAAAACGTATGCCATATACCTTCATGGGTCCATTGTTTTAAAATCGTGACCGGATGTTTTGCAAGGATATTGGCAATATTTCGTGCTTCGCTGCGCAATAGACCGGAGAGAATAAACCTTTTCTTGGTAAAAAAACTTCTCTCATTAACGATCTGGTGCATGACATCATAATGGATGTTGGCAATTACAAGGTCCGCCGGATAGGCAATTATGTCTTCAGCCCGGCCCTGCACAGTCACGACGCGGTTTTGCAGATGATTGAGTCTCACATTGCGTTCGGCAGTTTTTGCCGCCAGAAGATTCAGATCCACGGCAACAACGCCTTTACTTCCCAATTTTGCGGCGGCCAGGGCCAGCAGGCCGGTGCCGGTTCCAAGGTCCAGCACGGTGTTGAATTTTTTTGAGCCGGCCGCTAATTCCAGGGCATCGAGGCAGTCACGGGTTGTCGGGTGCGTTCCCGTGCCGAAAACCAGGCCGGGATCCAGCAGTATAGAAAGCTTTTCGCCGTTGGTATTATTCCTTTCATGCGACCTCCCACGGGGGCATGACTCGAAAATATCCGTGTTCAAAGGTGCTGAAGGTTTCTCCCAGCCACTGGTCGTAAGGCATGTGATAGCTGTCGATATAGCTTAAATGGGGCTGGCGATTCAGAAGATTTTCGACCTGTTCGAAAGCCGGTCTTGAGAAAAACAGAAAAGAATCTTCTTCTTCTTCCCAGTTTCCGATACAGTTGTCGGGAAGCATTTTGTCGTCCGCCTTCAAACGGCCCTTGAGGTAGTAGATAAACAATTCCTCATAGGGACCGGCACAGATTTTTTCCTGATTATTCGGTGGAATTTGGGGACGGTTCATTTTTCGGCAACTGGTCAAGATACCATTCCATGGGATCCAGCAGGTTGAATCCCAGATTTTGCAATTTCTTTTTAACCTGGGCGACGTTTTGGGTCAACAGATAGGTAAAGACGGCCCGTTTGTTTTCATCCCAGTACCGGGCGACCAAAACACTGCCAAAAGAGATATTTTCTTCGGTGATGGCGTCGACGATTTTCTTCAGCTGGCCGACTTTTTCTTCCACCAGAATACACAGCAGGGTGCCGGGTTCGCCGATTCCCAGCACATTGATAAAGGCCCGCAAGAGATCTCGCACGGAAAGAATGCCGGAAAGTTTTCCGTCATCGCCAACCACCGGCAGGGCACCGACTTTAGAATTCTGGATCATCAAAAGTGCATCCTGAATGGTGTAGGTCGGAGAAATCGATATGGGATCCCTGGTCATGATGTCTTTAACGTTAAGTGCGCATATTTGCTTCCTCTGTTCTTCACTGCAGGAGTCCTTGATAAAATTGTAGGGCAACGCACTGCTGATATCCCTGTCGGTAACAATGCCGATGAGTTGCCGGTTTTCGTCGATTACCGGAAGGTGGCGGATATGGTTGTCCGCCATCAATTCCTGAGCATCAAAGATAGTTTTTTCTTGATCCACGGTGATGACTTTGCGGGTCATGGATCTGCTAACAAACATATTACCTCCTGTATTTGTTAACTAGATCTTGCCATTTAACAATATTTTAACATGATTGGCCGCGAGCTCCGGCAGGCGTTTTAGCGAATAGCCTCCTTCCAGAACGGATATGATCCTGCCTTTGGAATGCTGTCGGCCTAACTCAACGATCCTTTGCATGATCCACGAGAAGCCTTCGGTCGACAATTTAATATCGGACATATCATCATCCATGTGGGCATCAAAGCCGACTGAGACCAGGATGATTTCGGGCTTAAATTCTTCAAAGGCGGGAATCAGATCTTTTTCTATCAGGCGTTTGTATTCCTCATCGCCCTGGCCGGGTAATACCGGTGAGTTTTTGGTATACCCGTACCCGGAGTTTTTACCATATTCGAATTCGCGGCCGGTACCGGGATAAGCAAAAGAAGGATGCTCATGGATGGAGTAGTAAAATACGGTCGGGTCTGCTCGAAAATGTGCTGGGTTCCGTTGCCATGATGGACATCGAAGTCGACGATTCCAACCCGCTGGATGCCCCATTGATTCTGAAGATAGCGGGCGGCGATGGCCACGTTGTTGAAGTAGCAGAACCCCATGGCTTTGGCGACTTCGGCATGGTGTCCCGGAGGTCTGACGGCACAGAAGGCATTGTCCAGTTCCCCTTCCATCACCCGGCCGGCGACATCCAGGATCCCGCCGGCAGCCAGCAGGGCGGTCTCATAAGTATCATAGCACATCTGGTTATCCGGGCTGTCGAACATGCTCTTGCCCGAAAGGCAGGCGGCTTCAAAGCGCTGGATATAGCGTCCATCATGAACCAGTTCGATCCATTTCATATCCGCGCGGCTGGCTTCTATGCGAATGAGGCTCGATAACAACCCGGCTTCCTGGATACCCCGGTAAACGCAGGTAAGTCTTTCCGGGACCTCCGGGTGATAGTCGCCGGTGAGGTGCAATTGATACCTTTCATCATATAAAAAGCCGGTTTTGTTCATATCTCAGTGATACTTTCGGCGCTATGTCCTGGGCAGCTTTGCTCATATTTAGGCCACGATCTTATCAAAGATTCCGAAGGCGGCCTGGACAGACACACTGTCTTCAGGCATTTCAATGGTTGGATGTCCATTAAAATCAAAATCATATATCGTGCGATCTTCCGGCACGGTGCCGGCCAATTCAAGACCGCCCTCTTTGATCATTTCCAGCGCTTTTCGGAAGGTGATTCTTTTACCTGGTTGATCACCACATAACTTTTACCGACGCCGATGTTCAACTTTCTGGCAAGATCGTCAATCCTTATCGCAGCCTGAAGGCCGCGCCGGGAAGGATCGGTGACGATCAACAGAATATCCACATTTTTAGTGGTCAACCGGCTGATATGTTCCATGCCGGCTTCATTGTCCATCACAACAAACGGATAATTGCCGGCCAACCGCTCCATAAATCCTGCCAGCAGGGTATTGGCGGCACAATAGCAACCGGCGCCTTCAGGTTGCCCCATGACAATCAGGTCAAAACCAGGCGCTTCCACCAAAGATTCTTCCAGTTTCATCTCCATAAAAATATCTTTGGTCATGCCGCCGGGAACAACACCCTTTCTTCATTTCTTCCCGGGCGTTGCCGAGGGTGTCTTTGATCTCCAGGCCGAGGACCTCATTCAAATTAGCATTGCAGTCGGCGTCAACTGCCAGAATCGGCGTCTTGTTTTTTTTAACCAGGTATTTGACAACAGACCGGCCATGGTGGTTTTGCCCGTACCGCCTTTGCCGGCCAGGGCGATGGTATATTGCATTTTAGAAAAATTCCTTTCTATTAGTGAAGGTTCAAAGGTTCAGGGTTCAGCGTTCAAGGTTGATGGTAACGTCATTCCGGTCAATCCGAAGTCCAGTTGCCTTCAAATGGTGATCAACTCCGGCATTGACGCCGGAGGCGGAAAATGGACTGTTGACCGAACTGTCAAACGATTAGGACGGTTACGATTAACGTCAAACCATAACTCTGAACTTGATCCGAACCAGAACGAATATTAAATGTATTTCCTGGACCGCTATGTCCAGTCCGGATTAATCTTAACAATTAGGTCAGTTTCAGCTAACAGTCAAGTCCTTCTGAAGCTTGCGGGACGCTTAAACCCTTGCAAAGGCCGATGGCATGTGTTAATCCCAATAGCAAAATTATCCATGCAATAGGGGCTAGGAACTTAGGCCTACAATATTAGTCTGTATTTTAATAAGTTATAGAAATTCCCAAACGTTTAATTATTCGTCTTAACTCATTTCTGGAGGAATTAGCATGGATTTTGAACTCACCAAATCGCAAAAAGAAATTCAAAAAGCGGCCAGGGAATTTGCCAAAGGTGAATTTGACAAAGAACTTGCCCTTGAGCTGGACCGAAAGCACGAATTTCCGACCAAAATCTGGAAAAAAGCGGGTGATTTGGGTTTTATCGGTATCCATTTTCCGGAAGAATATTCCGGCCAGGGGCTTGGTGTGTTGGAAAACATTATCATTGCCGATGAATTTTGCGCCAGGATTCCACCATCGGCAGCGCGGTCATTCTTTCCAGTTTGCCAGCGAATGTGTCTTGCGTTTTGGCAGCGAGGAATTAAAGCAAAAATTTCTGCCGGCGGTTGCCGAGGGAAAAATGCTTTCCGCCGGTGCATTTACCGAACCGGATCATGGTTCGGATATCACCTCGCTGGACACGACAGCCGTTCGAGAGGGGGATGAATGGGTAATCAACGGTACCAAAACATTTATCACCAACGGCGGCATGGCCGGGTTTTATTCACGATGTGCCAGACCGATGCTGAAGTCCAGCCCTCATACCGGGGCATCAGCTTGATTCTGGTGGAAGCGGATCGCGAAGGCCTTACAGCCGCCGATGTGGGTGATAAGATGGGCATTCATATGATGGCCACCGCCGAAGTGAATTTTAAGGACGTGCGGGTGCCGGCTACAAATATTGATCGGTGAAGAAGGCAAAGGCTTTTACCAGGTGCTGGAATTTTTCGATGAAAGCCGGATTTTGGTTGCTGCCCAGGCACTGGGAACCGCCCAGGGCGCTTACAACCGTGCGCTGGCTTATGTCAAACAACGGGAACAGTTCGGCCGCAAGATCGCCCAGTTTCAGGTTACCCAGCATAAACTGGCTGATATGGCGACCAAAATTGAGCTGGCCCGGCTGATAACCTACAAGGCCGCCTGGAATTATGACCAGGGCCGCATTGATCCGAAACTGACATCCATGGCCAAAATGTATGCTGCCCGAACGGCCGTTGAAGTGGCCGACGAAGCCATACAGCTGCTGGGCGGATACGGTTACATGACGGAATATGAAGTCGAGCGCTTTTACCGGGATGCCAAGATCACCGAAATATATGAGGGCACCAAGGAAATTCAAAAAAATACGATTGCCAGTGCGGTGATCGGAAAATCAAATAGAAGCTATCGCATAAATTTATGAATTGGAAACTTCATGGTCTAATCCACTATTTGAGGATTGACACTAAATAGTTGATAAGGTTTGCTATTTTTTGAGAAATAGATCAATTAAGATAGTTTAATTGATGCGCCAATGATGCGGGTATAAACCACCAATACCTTTAAAATGATTATGCTTCCTTTTTAGGATCGAAAGGGGGGTAAAATGCCTGACCTGATTAAAAAAACCATGCTGACAGGTGTCGGCCTGGCGCTGAAAACCTGGGATGAAGTGGAAGATCTGGCCAAAGAACTGGTTGAAAAGGGCAAGATGAGCGAAAAGGAAGGCAAAAATTTTTAAAAGATTTACAAAACCGCTATGAAGATACCCAGAAAAAGCTGGAAGCCCGGGTTGAAAAAACCGTGAGGGAATTCTTAAAAAAGGCCAATGTGGTGACCGGTGATGAATTAAAGGCCTTAAAAAAAGAAGTCAGAGAATTGAAGAAAATGATCAGCAGCGAAAAGGAGAAGTCCTGACGCCAGGCTTAGGGCTTTGGTCATCTCCATTGTTTCATCAGCGAAATAATAGCCACGCAGCGATCTCGATAAATCGACTTATCCAGATCTATATAGAACCTACATCAACAGAACCTATGCTGAGCATCAGAAAAATAGGTGTTATCGGCCGGACCTATCGGCACCTCAACCGCTACCGGCAGATCCTGACCATATTGTTTAAATATGGTTTCGGGGATCTGCTGGAGATGTTGAAGATCGACCAGTATATTGAAGTCGGTCTTCAGATGATTTCCAGAAAGCGGGCCATCCGGGTAGAACGCCTGAACCGGCCCCAGAGACTGAGAATGGCTTTTGAAGAACTCGGGCCCACTTATATCAAGCTCGGTCAGATACTTTCCACCCGTCCGGATCTTATCCCGATGGAATATATCCAGGAGCTGTCAAAGCTGCAGGATAAGGTCCCGGCCTTTCCCTTTGAACAGGTCCGCAAGGTTGTCAGCGCTGAGTTCGGCATGCCCCCTGAAGATCTGTTTGACAGTCTTGAAGAAGAGCCGTTTGCATCAGCTTCCATCGGCCAGGTGCACCGGGCGGTATTAAAAGACGGTGAAGCGGTGGCCGTCAAATTTCAGCGGCCCGGCATTCAAAAAATCATTGAAGTTGACCTTGAAATCATGCTGCATCTGGCAACCCTGGCCGAACGCCATATCGAAGAACTTTCCTTCCATCGTCCGGTGAAAATTGTAGAGGAATTTGCCCGAACCCTGGAAAAAGAAATTGATTACAAAAACGAAGCCACCAATATGGAACGGATTGCCCGCCATTTTTTGGACGACCCCCATGTTTATATTCCCAAGGTTTTCACGAGAGACCACCACCACCCGGGTGCTGACCACGGAGTTTATTGAAGGCATTAAAATTTCGGATATTGATGAGCTTGAAGCCGCCGGGCTTGACCGGACGATTATTACCGCCCGGGGGGCCGATCTGGTGCTCAAACAGATCTTTGTCCACGGGTTTTTTCATGCCGATCCGCATCCGGGCAATATTTTTGTGCTGCCCGACAATGTGATCTGCCTGCTGGATTTTGGCATGACCGGTATCGTTGATCGCCAGACCCGGGAGGATTTTGTCGATTTGCTCGACAGTATTGTCCATCAGAATGAAGTTCGCGCGGCCCAGGTACTTCTTAAGTTAACCTACTGGGAGCACGAACCGGAAAGACGGCAGTTTGAAAGGGAGGTGGCGGATTTCATGGGCCGGCATCTTTACAAGCCCCTGAAGGATATCGAGCTTGGCAAGCTGCTGCAGCAATTGCTGGAACTGGCCACCAGCTTAAGGCTGCGAATTCCGCCGGATATCTTTTTGATGATGAAAGCCTTGAGCACCGTGGAAGGCGTGGGCCGTATGCTTGATCCGGATTTTGACATGATTGCCCAGGCGACGCCCTTTATCACCGAGGTAAAACTGGCCAGGTATAAACCCCAGCGAATCGCCGATGATGTGTATGATCTGGCCTCCCGGTTGCTTCATTTTTTTCAGCAATTTCCCAAAGATTTGCTCGATCTTGCCAGTTTAATCCGGCAGCAAAAACTCAGTTTGCAAATTGAACACCGGGGTCTTGAAACCATGCTGGCGACCCATGATCGAATCTCCAACCGGATTTCTTTTTCCATCCTGATCGCGGCCCTGATCATCGGATCGGCCTTGATTGTGATATCCGAAACCCCGCCGCTTATTTACGGGATTTCCCTTATCGGAATCCTGCTCTTTTCGGCCGCAGCGATTATGGGGATCTGGCTGCTGGTGGCCATCCTTAAAAAGGGAAAGCTGTAGGTCCTACAGCAGTGGGAATTTATTCTGCATTTGGCTTTATGTAGTGGTTTCGGTATTTAAAAGGCGGCAGTTCTGGACTGCGTTGAGACTTAACAGTCATAAAATGACTTCAGCGAGAACTTTTCCTCTTCTGCATTCTGAACCCTGACACCTTGAACCGACTAACTTTGTTTATCCCAACGCCACATCCAGGGTCATCATGACCGCAAATCCACCCATGGCGCCCATGGTTGCAATGTCGGTATTTTTTTCCAACTGGGATTCAGGGATAAGTTCTTCCACAACGACATATATCATTGCGCCGGCGGCAAAGGCCAGGGCATAGGGCAATATCGGTTTTATCAAGATAACCGCCGCCGCTCCCAGCACCCCGGCAATGGGCTCAACAATGCCGGATACCTGCCCATACCAGAAACTTTTCAGGCGGGACAAGCCCTCCCGCCGCAACGGCACCGAAACCGCGGCGCCTTCCGGGAAATTCTGGATACCGATGCCCAGGGCCAGGGCCATGGCACCGGCCAGAGTAGCTGAGGGCATATCTGATGCGAGGGCACCAAAGGCAACACCGACGGCCAGGCCCTCAGGTATATTGTGCAGGGTGATGGCAAGCACAAGCAGAATGCTGCGCTGCCAGCTTGTTTTGGGCCTTCGGCTTCATCCATGGGGAAGCCCAGATGCAGGTGGGGCATGATCTTATCTGCAATATAGAGGAACAACCTCCCAGCAGAAAGCCGGTGGTGGCGGGAACCCAGGCAGGCAGGCTCGATTCTTCCGCCATTTCTATGGCCGGGGCCAGCAGCGACCAGTAACTGGCCGCGATCATCACGCCGGCTGCAAAACCCAGCATGCCGTCCAGTACTTTTCGGTTAATGGTTTTGAAAAAGAAGACCAGCGCGGCGCCCAAAGCAGTTACAAACCAGGTAAACAATGTGGCGATCAGAGCCTGTAGAACCGGGTTTAGTCCGGTGAACCAGTCAACCATCATTGTCTTTCCTTTCACTCTTTCCCATGAGGGTCAATCTAATTGAATAGTTAATGGCATATAGCTGGTTTTCGAAAAATGTCAGTGTTTAATGTTTAAGGTAAGAATTATATCACCCTTTAGAGTTCATGGGTCAACTATTATTTGACAAGTTAGATTTTCAGATAATGTATAATGCTTTTCTGACGGCTGGATTGAAATAAAACAATAGCCCAGATTATTCAAAACATTGCTTGAGATTAATGAATTGAATTTCGGATTTGAAGATTTCATCATTGACATTTTTTGTATTTAAGGTTATCGAAGGTAATAATTATTCGCGCTATTAGCATTACAATCCAATATTTGATCTGTAATATGGATCAATAATGAAACTATATTTATACAATTCGCTGACTCGAAGAAAGCAGAATTTAAACCGGTTCAACGGGGAAAGTCGGGCTATATACCTGCGGCCCGACGGTTTATAATTTTGCCCATATCGGCAACCTGCGGACCTATATTTTCGAGGATATTTTAAAGCGGGTCCTACACTACAACGGTACCGGGTAAAACATGTGATGAATATCACCGATGTCGGCCACCTGACCGGCGACCGGGACATGGGCGAAGACAAAATGGAAAAAGGCGCTCTGCGTGAGGGCCGGACCGCCTGGGAAATTGCGGAGTTTTATACCCAGGCATTTAAAAATGACATCGAAAATCTAAATATTCTCCCACCGGATATCTGGGTAAAGGCAACCGATACGATTGACGAGCAGATTGCATTCATAAATACCCTGGAGGAAAAAGATTACACCTATCGAACCGGTGACGGTGTTTATTTCGACACCGCAAAATTTAAAGATTACACCAAGCTTTCCCATCAGGATATCGAGTCTTTGCAGGAAGGCGCCCGGGTGGAGAAAAACCCGGAAAAGCGCAATCCGACCGATTTCGCCCTATGGAAATATTCACCGCAAGGCGTTCAGCGTCAGATGGAATGGGATTCTCCCTGGGGGTCGGGTTTCCGGGCTGGCATATCGAATGCTCGGCCATGAGCATGAAATTTTTAGGTGATCAACTGGATATTCATTGCGGCGGCACGGACCATATCGATGTGCACCACACCAATGAAATCGCCCAATCGGAGGCGGCCACCGGCAAATTTTTTAACTGCTGGATGCATGGTGCCTTTTTGATTATCCCGGCGGCAAAAAAATGGCCAAGAGTGATGGCAATTTTCTTACCCTGGAAAATGCTTTTATCAAAGCGGTATCAATCCGCTGGTCTATCGCTTTGCCGCCTTTCAGACCCATTACCGCAAGCCCATGGAATACAGTGACGAAAGTGTCCAGGCGGCCCGCAACGGTCTGCGCACCTGCAAAATCAGGTGCGCCAGATTGCCGGGGCCGGCGGTGACCCGGACAACTCGACAGTGTGAATAAAATCAAATTTATGGAAGCTGTCAATGATGATTTGAATATACCCCGGGCCCTGGCCGCCGTGCAGGAGCTACTCAAAAGCAATATCAGTGATGGTCAAAAGTATGCCACCATCCTGGATTTTGACCGGGTGCTCGGACTGGACCTGGACAGAGCTGGATCAACCCGAGGATTTGCCGTCAGAGGTTCAAAAACTGGTCGATGCCGGCAAAAGGCCCGGGATGCCAAAGAATGGGAGGCATCTGACCGCCTGCGTGATGAGATTCAAGCCCTGGGCTATATGGTTCAGGATACGCCGGAGGGCATGAAGATTATCAAGACTTAGCCGAGGCGGATCAGGTTTCAGCTGCCAATTAAATGAAGTGGTCGTGGAGTTTTCCGATCTCTGCCCAGCCCGCCAGGGGAATAGCCCGTGCGAGCCGTAACCATACTATCGGGGAATTTTAGAAGATTAGCTGGCCCGCTGCGAATAGATCTGAACCAGCCCCAAAAGACCTAATTCCACGGCGACGCTGGTCGTCTCTGCAATAGGGACTAAACCCAATGGATAGGGGGCGTTTACGAAGTATGATACTGATTTGTTACGGCTCGCACGGGCTATTCCCCGGGCAGAGCTCTGACAATCAGTGAATCGTTATGGATTCACTCAAAATGGGTTTGGGGAAAAACTCCCCTCAAATAGTAAGGTAAAATTTATGGATGATACAATTCGTAAACTATTCAATGATGGGTCCCGTATTCAGATGTCCGCAATCTGGGAAAAGGCTAAGAGAATGATTTTGAAGGCCTTGATGATGAAGCGCAGCGAATTGCCAGGATAATGGTGGAACATGAAGATGAGCTTTACAAGCAGTTTGAACACGCCGATTTAACCTATGACCCCGAGTTAAATCCGGATACCGTATATGACCCGTTCCTGCACATTTCCATTCATTCCATCGTCGAAGCTCAGTTGGAAGACAATGATCCCCTCGAGGTCGTTGAATTTTTCAATGCCATGCGTCAGAAGAAATACTCCCGTCATGATTCCATCCACCTGGCGGGCCAGATTCTGACGTGCCTGATTTTTGAAATATTGGAGCACCAAAAACCATTCGATCTGGAAACCTACCGCAAACTGCTGAGTAAATACAAATCATGCAATCCGGAAAAACTGATGGATTTGCTGGAAAATGAGCCCCTCTTATCGGAAACCGGTTGAGAATAAAACAATTCAAGGAATAACAATACCGAGTCTCTTGACAAATCCAATCCAATGCAACATTTTTGCATATCGATTATTATATGGGCTGCCTCAAGGAGTAACAATATCGATGATCATCAAGCGTGTATATATCGGTTTAGCTGCTTTGTCATTGGTCTTAATGTTTTCTACGCCGGTCTTCGGGAAAATGGCCGTTTTTGTCAGTATCGTACCCCAAAAATATTTTGTGCAACAAATTTGCAGAGAATTAGCGGATGTTCAGGTGATGGTGCCGCCCGGGGCCAGCCCGGCCACATATGAACCCAAACCCAGGCAAATGGCAGCGATTTCAAAGACCCGTATATATTTTTCCATCGGGGTGCCCTTTGAGAAGGCCTGGCTGAATAAAATTGCGGCTGCGAATCCGGATATGGCGGTTGTGCCCACAGACCGGGGCATTAAAAAGATTCCCATGCGGTTCATCCCCACCACGGGGATAAAACACCCTGAACACGGTATTCTCGATCCCCATATCTGGCTGTCACCGCCCCTGGTGATGATACAGGCCCGCACGATTTTAAAAGCCTTACAGGAAGCTGACCCCGCCCATCGGTCCGTATACGAGAACAATTACAGGGCGTTTATTTCACAGCTTTCAGATCTGGATGCCGAGCTCAGAACAATTTTTTCCGGCAGGTTCGGACAGCAGTTTATGGTTTTTCACCCTTCCTGGGGGTATTTCGCGCATGCCTATGGCATAAAACAGGTCCCCATTGAAATCGAAGGCAAAGAACCGAAACCGGCTCAACTCAGGGAATTGATCGAGCACGCCAAAGAGGACGGTATTAAGTTTGTTTTCGTCCAGCCCCAGTTCTCGGCCAGAAGTGCGAAATTAATTGCCAGGGAGATCGGTGGGCAGGTCGTTTTTGCCGATCCATTGGCCGAAGACTGGGCCGGTAATTTGCGGGCCGTGGCCCGTAAATTTGAAATGCTTTGAGGTAGACTCAGGCCAGACATCCCGGAAAAAGATTGCACCCAAAGACGCCAAGGTGCAAAGCTAGCTGCAATAAAACATACCTGCTTTTTCTTTGAGTATAAAAAAAATACCGTTGTATGTTTTAAATGGGACACAAAACTATGAGCAATACTATTATCGATATACAAAATCTAAATTTTTCCTACAACGCCAGCCGGTGCTTGTAGACGTCAATTTAAGTGTCCAATCGGTGATTTCATCGTAATGATCGGTCCCAACGGGGGCGGTAAGACAACCCTGATTAAACTGATGTTGGGCCTGCTTGAAGCCGACTCCGGGACCATCCGTATATTCGGCAAACCGCCCAAAGGCGTATCCCATCGAATCGGCTATGTTCCCCAGGACGTTCACATCAACAAGAATTTTCCGGTTTCCGCTCTGGATGTGGTTCTGATGGGCAGATTAAGGCCCGGCAGGGGATGGTCGCGGCCTTCGCGCGAAGATCGTATGGCCGCTCTGGAGGCATTAGAACTGGTTGAGATGGAGAAATTTTGCGATCACCGCATCGGTGAGCTCTCCGGTGGGCAAAAGCAGCGGGTATTTGTGGCCCGGGCGCTGGTGACGGATCCTAATCTCCTGTTTCTGGATGAGCCGACCGCCAGCATCGATACCAAAGGCCAGGGTGAATTTTATTCGCTGTTAAAAGAGTTAAATAAAACCATCACAATCATCATTGTCAGTCATGATTTAATGGTGATTTCCGGCTATGTTAAATCGGTGGCCTGCGTTAACCAGCGCTTTCACTATCACGGGCATGCCGAGCTTACCGGAGAGATGGTCGAAATGATGTATCACTGTACGGCCGACGAGACCTGCCCGGTTGAGTTGATAGCCCATGGTGTGCCGCACGGGTGTTGCATAAGCATGAACAAATAGTCTCGTAGTTATCAAATTATCTCGTATTTTATCTGCCAACAGTTAATTCTATAGGTTTCATAAATTACAAGCACCAAATAACAAATCACAAACAATTTTCAAATTCCAAATTCCAATGATCGAAACTGTTTGAATTTGGGTCATTGTGTTTTGGATTCATTTGGAACTTGGATTTTGTAATTTGGGATTTAACAGATGATCACTTTCGCAGAGAATAACATCATGACTCATGACAAAGTTTATCGAGACTAATGAAATATAGGCAAATAATCATGATTGAAGCACTTCCAATTTGAGTTTATGCAAAATGCTTTATTGGCGGGGTTATTGGCCAGCA
Organism: uncultured delta proteobacterium; assembly: GCA_963821065.1. Classification (GTDB taxonomy): domain Bacteria; phylum Desulfobacterota; class Desulfobacteria; order Desulfobacterales; family JAFDCJ01; genus JAFDCJ01. The sequence goes on from CAWGCM010000034.1 coordinate 313,313, forward strand.
TTATCTGTGGTGTCATGGGGACGATGGTGGTCGTTAATCGAATTGTGTTTCTCTCCGGAGGCATTGCCCATGCCGCCTTTGGCGGCATCGGGCTGGCCTTTTTTTTCGGATGGCATTACCTGGTGGGAACCATCAGTTTTTCGATAGTGGCAGCCTTAATCATGGCGATCATTACCTTAAAAGCCAAACATCGGGCCGATACGATTATCGGCGTGATCTGGGCCATAGGGATGGCCATTGGAATTTTATTGTTGGATTTAACGCCGGGCTATAACGTTGATTTAATGAGTTATCTATTTGGTAGTATTTTAACTGTTCCCGATACCGATATCTGGATGATGGTCGGTGTGGGTGCTGTTATCCTCGCGGTGGTCATCTATTTTTACAATGACTACCTGGCATTATCCTACGATGAGGAATTTGCCCAAATTCGGGGGGTAAACGTCAAAGCCCTGTATATATTGATGACCGTTATGCTGGCCCTGGGTATTGTCATGGTTATCCAGGTGGTGGGTTTAATTCTGGTTATCGCCCTATTGACGATTCCCCCATACATAGCGGAGAAATTTTCAAAGTCCCTGTTTCAAATGATGGTTATATCCAGCATACTGAGCGCCTTTTTTACCGTCGGCGGTCTCTGGTTTTCATATGAATTTAACCTGACCTCAGGTGCATCCATTATCCTGGTGGCCGGAATCGGCTTTCTGATCTCCCTTGGGGTTGAGCGCCTGCTGCCGGGCGGTTTCGTAAGATCGGCGTCATAAAAAGCTGTGCATTCAGGCAACCGGGCTATTAGAGTCTTAATTATGAATTCTTTGCATTTTATGAAAAGATTTTATAATCACGAAAACACGAAAGTTGGAAAACACGAAAAGTTTCTTAGCTTTGTTTCGTGTTTTCGTCATTTCGTGCTTTCGTGATTGATCTTTTTGGTTCTCCGCCTTCGGCGGATCCGGATTGGGGAGAATTATGTGTCAACTCTGTGATTATTCCGTTTTACTGGCAGGCTCAGGCCTGGGGTACACACCGAATCGCGAACGAGTGTTGGAGGTGGTCGGCAACAGCAGCGGTCCGCTGAGTGCCCAACAGATATTTGATACACTCAGCCGTACCGATAACATTAACCGGGTAACCGTCTACCGCATCCTGGACCTTCTGGTGGCCAAGGGGGTGGTTGACCGCATCAGTGGGGGTGGACGGTCCTTTGTCTATGGTCTGGCGCCCAGTGAAAATCATCCGGCCCATCCCCATTTTTACTGCAAAAATTGCGGAAGTTTGGAATGCTTAAACCCCCAAAGCCTGGATCTAAACCTGCAAGCCATGCAGCGCAACTTCCCGGGTGTGATCGAAAACGTGGAAGTTCGTGTCGACGGGGTGTGCAAAAATTGCCTGAGAAGATAATTGAGGAGTCGGGGAGTTTTACCCCAATTTTTTTTGTGGTAAACCGTTAGCTATTCCCCCGGCGGACAGAACCGCGATTGAAAAACTCCCCGACTCCTCAATTAATTAGAAGAATAGATATCGCTTTTCCGGCGGCGGTGCCGCAATAGGCCGGACTGAATCGGCCGCAATGCTCGATACCTGTCGGCCGTTAACTGATTCAAAGCTGAAAACCCCTTCTACCCGAACCCAGTCATCGTTGTTAAATTTTTCTGCGATCTTACTTTTCACCAATATTACCAGCGGCAAGGCATCGGCCGCACAGCAGACAACGACAAAACGGAATAACCTGAACCTACTTCGGTCACTATACCCACCCCGGTAAACCATGCCTTCTGCCGCAACACGTTGGCCATTGAAGTGCTCCGCATTTTTCATCAGTTCCAGCAGGGACGATGTTTTTCCGTCAGCCGTCGGAGAAGCTCTTTGCGGGCTGATCCCGTAAATGGAAAATGGCTGGTTTGTGTCCAGGGCTCTTTTTGCCAGGGCATGGGTTCCTAAACTTTGCCCGTAGATGGCCCACAGGAATACGACCGGCACGAATAAAATAGCTGCCTGGAGCCATCTTTCGAACTTCAAAACACCCCCGGATTCCCGGGGAAAATGAGAAATAAAGGCGGCAATGTACAACAGCAGTAAAATGAGCGCCAGGATCAAAAGCGGCCAGAGCTTGGGTTGAATAAAGGCCTTGTAACGCCCGGCCCCGAGCAGCCAGTAGTAGGCAGCGAGCCAGGTGATATAAATAATCGCGGGAAGGATCAGGGTTAAAAGGGCGATACGGTTTTTGACGCTTTTCCTCATTTTATGAGTGATTCCCACCATCAATCATTGATATATGACGACCATACTGAAAAATACGGTAATGAAGGTCAGGGATGCCAGTACTGCAATAGCCGGTGCCCGGAAGACTTTGAGGTACATCAAAATCAGCTTGATGTCCAGCATGGGGCCCAGTACCATAAATGCCATTTGGGCGGAAAGCGGCACCAGGCTTGAACGAAAAGAAGCCGCCACAAAAGCATCGGCCTCACTGCAAAGGTTCAACAGCACTGCTAAAAGCATCATGATCAATATGGAAAAGCCGGGGGTGCCCATAACAGCAACAAATGCCTGGCGCGGCACCAGGGTTTGTACCACCGCAGCGCAAAATGCGCCGATGACCAGAAAGCGACCGATATCGAGGAAATCGCCGGCGGCATGGTTGACGGCCAGGCCGATTTTTTCAGCCCAGTCGGCAGGCCTGCCGGTCTCGCGAATTTCCGGGGCATGGGTGCGGCCCGGCTCGGAAGAAACATTATTGCGAACAGCTTTTGCTTTGGTAAAAAGCAGGCCCATTAAAAGACCGACCCCAACAGCGATGCAATACCCGAACACCATCCGTTGCAGCACGATGGACCAGTCGGCGAAATACGCCACGGCGGTTGAGGCGGCAACCAATGGATTGACAATCGGTCCGCCCAGCAAAAACGCAATCGCCGCGCTGAAAGGAACCCCTTTCTGAAGCAGTTTTCTGACCACGGGAACGATCGCACATTCGCAAACCGGAAACATCACGCCAATTCCGGCCCCAATGAAAACAGTCCACCAGCGGCCTTCGGGCAACCATCGCGTTACCTTCTCCCGGGGAATAAACACTTCGATAAATCCGCCAACGAGGGTGCCCAGCAGCATAAACGGCAGGGCCTCCAAAACAATGGAAACAAAGATGATTCCCAGGGTATGAAACTGCGGGGCATCACGAAAAAAAAAGACGAGGCTCAGTGCCATAAATACGAACAGCAATTGAGCGTAACGGGAGCTTCTGCTGTCGTGGCGGTAATCATGTCCGTGTCCGGAAATAGCACTATCGAAAGCAGGGCGGTTCATACGCAACAACTTATCATATTTGAAGCATAAAAAAAGCAGAATCAGCATCGATTCTGCTTTTTCGCTTTATAAGGTAAACTGGTTTAATATCGTTAGGTTTTGGTTGAGGGCCTCGCTATAAAACGGCGGGATTTCACATCTAATCTTATCAATATTAAGGTGTTCAACAAGCTGAATTAAGAAACTACCTGGATATTCAATTCATGAATGAGGCAGGAATTTATGCAGGCAAAATGGTTTCAGAGCCCTTAGATCTTGTTCGAAGGCAAGGCGTAAGCCGACGGGAAAGCGGAGCGTACATTAGTACGTGAGCATTTTTCGTCGGCTTACAACGCAGCATTCGGGCAAGAGATGAGGGCTCTGAAACCATTTTTAGCCGCATTTGTTAAAGCCGCAGAAGTGACACATCATACAGCCCTCTTCAAAGCTGATAGTCTGCCCGCACTCGGGGCATTTTTCACCCATCAGGCTGTATTCGGTCTTGTGGGTCTTGGGGGCATTTTCACCGGTGATGTAAGCTTTTTCCAGCACTCGCGAGATGGCATCCGGAATGGACAGCACCAGACCGCCGTCCTGAAAAATAGGATACTCGCCGCCGATACCTTTGAGCTGGTCTATGATTTTATCTACTTTTACGCCGGAGCGCAGAGCAAGGGAAACCAGGCGCCCGATGGCTTCAGTCTTGGCGGTGGTCGAACGTCCGGATTTGCCGATGGTGGCAAAAACTTCAAACGGCTGTCCGTCATATTCGGTGACGGTCACGTAAAGGTAGCCATAACCGGTTTTGATTTTGGTGGTATAGCCATTCAGGGTTTCCGGCCGTTCCTTGACAGCCGTCATGAACCCGTCTTCCTTTTTATCTTTTTGGGAAAACGAAAGAACCTGGTTTTCCTTGCTGCCGTCGCGATAGATCGTGACGCCTTTGCAACCCAGTTTATAGGCCAGGTCATATACCTTTTTGACATCTCCCGCGGTGGCGTCGTGGGGCAGGTTGACGGTTTTGGACACGGCATTGTCCGTGTGTTTTTGAAAAGCAGCCTGCATGCGAATGTGCCATTCGGGCGATACATCGTGGGCGGTTACGAACACGGTGCGAATCTCTTCGGGTATTTCCACCATATCCTGGATACTGCCTTTTTTGGCAACATCATCCATCATTTCATTGCCGTAAAAACCGCTTTTACGGGCCACCTTTTCAAAATAGGGATTTACTTCCAGCAGCTTGTCGTTATCCATGACAGTGCGCACAAAACTCAGTGCGAACAGGGGTTCAATACCGCTTGAACATCCGGCCAGAATGCTCAGCGTACCGGTGGGCGCTATGGTCGTGGTCGTGGCATTACGATACTTGACACCGGTGTCTTTAAAGATGCTTTGACCGTAGTTTTCAAATACCCCCCGTTCCTCGGCCAGGTCACTGGAAGCATTATGAGCCGCTTCCTGGATGAAGCCCATTACGGTTTCGGCGGTTTCAAGCGCTTGTTCGGAGTTGTACGGTATCTTCAACTGGTAGAGCATATCGGCAAAACCCATCACACCCAGTCCGATTTTACGGTTGCCGCGCACCATGGCGGTGATCTCCGGTAAGGGATACTTGGACATATCAATGGTGTTGTCCAGAAATCGAACGGACAGGGTGACAAGGTCTTTGAGTTCTTCGAAATCGATTTGCGGCCCCTCTCCGTTTGCGGTCACGAATTTGGCCAGGTTGATGGAACCCAGATTGCAAGCCTCCAGGGGAAGCAACGGCTGTTCGCCACAGGGATTGGTGCTTTCGATTTCCCCGAGTTCAGGTGTCGGGTTATCGCGATTAATCCGATCCAAAAAGATAATTCCGGGGTCACCGTTTTTCCAGGCCTGTTCCACCAGGGTCTGGTAGACCTGGGAGGCATTTAATTTGCTGATCAGGGTATGATCACGGGGCTCAACCAGATCATATTCCTCATTTTTGGCTGCCGCTTTCATGAATTCATCGGTGACCCCGACTGAAATATTGAAATTGTTCAGGTCCTTGTTTTCTCTTTTGCTGTGGATAAATTCCATGATATCCGGGTGGTCGACCTTCAATATAGCCATGTTGGCGCCCCGGCGGGTGCCGCCCTGTTTCACCTGTTCGGTGGCGGTATTGAATATTTTCATAAAGGAAACCGGACCCGAGGCCACGCCGCCGGTGGTGCCCACCGTGCTGTTCTTGGGGCGCAGGCGGGAGAAACCAAAGCCGGTGCCGCCGCCGGATTTGTGAATCAGGGCGGCATTTCTCAGGGCACCAAAGATGCCCTCCATGCTGTCTTCAACCGGCAAAACGAAACAGGCAGCCAGCTGACCCAGTCTGCGTCCGGCATTCATCAGGGTCGGGGAGTTGGGCAAAAATTTAAACTCGGTCATAATCTTGTAAAAGATTTCTTGCACTTCTTTGATGCGCTTTTCGTCGCCGCCGTAATTTTTTTCGGCTTTGGCAATATGGCGGGCCACCCGGCGAAACATTTGTTCCGGCGTTTCGGTGATTTTACCGTGGCTGTCCTTTTTCAGGTATCTCCTTCGCAAAACCCTTCTGGCATTGTCGGAGAGATTCACCCGATTTTTAACAAATATGGACTGGTCCAGCCGGATCGGGGAAAGCTTGGTAAAACCGTATTCCATCAATTTGGCTTCGATCATCTTCTCGATAAAGGGCATGGTGATGGTCTGAAACTCCATGCGCAGAATTTCTTCCCTTACCGAGCGGCTGATGCCCATGGCCTTTTCCGAGTCAATGTGATTGTCCCTGATCAGGATATCGGTAAACAACTGATCGTCCCACATGTGGGTGCCCAAATCAACGCGTCCTTCTTTCGTAACTAAAAATTTGCCTTTCTGCCCCATTGAAGATCTCCTGTTCGAACAGTCCAAATTAATAAATGTTTCGAAATTTCTACAACTAGTTATAAACAGTATATTTTTTTTGATTATCCACGCTGGGAAACCCCGTGGAATGATGGAATAGTGGAAAATTGGAATACTGGGGGGTAAAAAGCGGAAAACAAAATCTTTTTTAAATAATGTTGAAACTACATTATTTGATTATGCCCGTCAGACACCCATTTTGTGCTTTTATCCTGAAAGTATTCCAGTAAAACGAAAAAACAGTTCGGCCAAGAGCAAAGTACAACATTTTTAAGAATTTTCAACCAAGGAATGTGACTCAGATGAAAAGGGCACCGATTAAAAAAAGCCCCATTATAGCGGGCAATATGATCGATATCTGATTTGGATTAAATATCGTCTCGTATTAGGGGAAATCGGTGCCGATAGAACTCGCTGCGCTTCTCAATCAACCCCATTCATTCGAACCATTTAAATATTACATACAACATATTGTGTGTCAACAGAAAAAATACCCCAATATCTGTATTTTTTCCTACAAAACCATTATGTTTCGGGTAAACAAAAAAGAACGGCAGGACCTGTAAGGGTCCTGCCGTAATAAGTTTACCTCCATCAGCTTACATCCGATGGCCGGCCATAAAAATCAGCAGGTATCCGGTTTCGATGAAAGGAGTTTATTATTTCTGGCTTTTCTTCCACTCCTGGTAGGCCTTGAACTCCCGCCATTCCTGGAATTCCTTATATTCAGCCGAACTCCGGCCGGATTTTTTCCAATCCTGATATTCCTGGAACTCTTTGAAATCCGATGAGCTCTTAGCGGATTTCTGCCATTGTTGATACTCTTGGAATTCCTTTAAATCAGCCGATCCCTCAGACGACTTCTTCCACTGCTGATATTCGTGGAACTGCGCTTTTTCTTGCTGCCACTGCTGGAACTCCTGGAATTCCTGAAATTCTCCGGCTTTTCCCTGAGAACCAGCTGTCGCTGCGGCCGTTGTACCTGCCGTTTCAGTCGTTTGCGCGGTTTTCTCACTTGAGGTTTCGGTATCTTTGGCATCAGAATCTTTAGGGAAAGCACCGCCTTTCTTGGAGTCATAGACGGTAAGTTCCCCATCTTCGCCAGTGAAAACGCCAGGGCCCTCTTTCATTTCCCCGGCCGTCGGCTGATAGTCATACGGTTTGGCGTTACAGCCGGTCAGCAGGATAAAAATTATCCCCATCAGAAGAAACAACCAAGTTATAAATCTGGTTTTAAGCATACCCTTCATCCTCATTAGAATTTCACCCGACCGCCCACAAATCCGATATTGATGTCGTCAGGGTCACTGCCCTCATCGCGGTCCAGCATATGGAGCATGTAGGTACCATAGAACTCAACACTTTTCCAGGGCGAAAATACATAAGCCAGAGAAAAGCTGTCGCCTTTGTCATCTTTGGCCGATAAGTTCTCGGTTCGGCCCCACCCAACGGATGCCGCATGCTTTTCCAGGAATTGATAGCCTACTTTGCCGAAAATATTCCACGCATTTTTGTTATCTTGATCCTGATAGGCGTAGGAGGCGGTTAGGCTCAACCCGAAGTCGAAAAGCATCGAGGCCGATGAACTGACCCGTGCATCGTCGGTTGCGCTTGAATTACCGAAGTCGGCATAGGCCGCCGCAGCGGCGAATTTGGCCCAGCCGAAATCTCCGGCATAGCGCAGGGCCGCATCCCAGCGGCTGCTACCTGCAACGCTGCCGGAGGCATAAAACCCCGCAAATTTGGGCGTGTCATAGCGCACCCGGTCTCGGCGGCTGAGACCGTCAAAGTTGCTCCGGGAATTACTAACCGTTATACCGATACCCTCACCTTTATCCTGAAACTCGAAACTACCACCGATGTCTGCCTGGGATGAATAGTGAGCCACGGTGGTGCCGGAAAGGTCGACCTCAGAGGTGCTGTTAGAGGCCATGTCGCCCTGGCCCAGCCAGAGTCGACCCCATTTTTCGACCCAGAACTCAATCTTTCGCTCTCTGAAGGTGATGTCCCCGATATCCGTTTCATCCATGCTAACCTCGTCGGATGAGTTGGACTGCATTTCAACTTCCCAGACTAGTCCAACCTTCCAACCTTGATCGAATTCATTGTCCCCGGTAAACCGGAAACGGGTTGAAGAGTTTTCGTTATCCACAAAAAACCATTTGGCCGTGCTGCCGTCATCGACATACATGGCCGCCCGGTTGATCTGGCCGGAGATTTTAAAATCTACCGCATTGGCCGGAGAGACAGTAAACATTGCCGCTGCGATTAATGCGAGTATCACAAAGCCTTTTTGAACGTTTTTCTGCATCATGTTTTCCTCCTGTGATGTTTATTCTAATCAATTGTTTACGAATACAAAGCCTTGTTTTTTTGATCACCTTACATGGGCAACTGCCTAGTTCATTTCCACCACCTCCCTCCCGGTTTTACGAGTGATATAGCGGTTGTCAAAAAACGCTCCGTTATTGGATCGTTTATTCTACAACCTCTTATTTACCCTTCCGTATTTTGGAACGAATTTTTGAAAAGCGGTATAAACTCGTCACCGGTAATAAATTCTCAATCTTTTCTAGTTGCGATGCGGGATGCAGGGAAACACTACTATGTGGGAGCCAAATTTGCAATAAATTGTTATCATTTTATGGTTCGTATTTACTGAAAAAAAACACCTTATTCAACGGGTCTGCAATCAGTTTATATGGAAATTAAGAGGAATGCCCTTCGGGTTGATGGCGGTCCTGAAAATTCTGTTCGTTAACATTAAGGTCTATAAGGATAGCATGAACAAGGGCAATCATGTCTTCGCCGGTCCAGTCATCCTTCGGAACCAGGTGCTCAACCCCTGATTTTTCTGCTGCCGCCTTATATTCCGGCAAATCATAACTTGTTAAAATAGCAATAATAATTTCAGGATGTTCAATTTTTATTTGACGGGCAAGATCAAGGCCGCTTTCCGATGGCAGGTGGATATCAAGGAAGATTAAATTCGGGCTGAAGCTTTGCACCATTTCTAAACCTTCGCTGCCGTCAGATGCTTCCTGGATGTCCACAATCGGAAACCGGTTAGCCAGAACTTTTTTTAGAGAGTGCCGGAAAGGTTCGTTAGGATCGACAATTAATATTTTAAACATTTGGGATTGTTCCCTGGTCTATTTGAATTAGCATCTATGATGCTGTTCATAGAGATCGCTCCGAAATTGATACCGATGCGCGAAGGCGGGAATCCAGTTCTTCAAATTATCAAGCTTTTCAGAAATGAACGCGCTGAAGGAAACAGCCATGTTTCGATAACGTTGTTTACTAAAAATTTGACCCATGATAAATAAAGTGAACACCTTATATTTGCCGCAAATTGACAGTATTTTCCTTTTTGAAGCACCGGTTGAAGGGAGGAACGAGAGTGGAAAATATAAGAATTGTTCTGACTGAAGACCACACCATCCTGCGGGAAGGCTTGCGCGCGCTTCTTTCGGCTGATCCGGACTTTGAGATCATCGGTGAGGCCCGCGACGGTCGCGAGGCTGTGCGCTGTGTCGAAAAGTTGGAACCGGATCTTCTACTGATGGATCTATCCATGCCGCGCATGAGCGGAATGGACGCGATAAGGGAAATAAAAAAACGCTATCCGCAAATTAAAATTATTGCTCTGACGGTCCACAAAACAGAAGAATATCTGCTGAATACACTTCAGGCCGGCGCCGATGGCTATGTCCTCAAGGACGCTACCCATGCAGAACTTGTCATGGCAATAAAAAACGTGATGGGCGGAAAGTCCCTATCTGAGTCCCGGCGTTTCAGAGAAGGTTATCGAAGGCTATCTGGAGGGCAAGGATAGCAACCGGTCCCTATCTTCCTGGGAAACCCTGTCGCAACGTGAGCGTGAGGTCCTGAAACTCATTGCTGAAGGTTACAAGAATAAAGAGATCGCCGAGGATCTCTGTATCAGTCTGAAAACCGTAGAAAAACACCGGGCCAACCTGATGAAAAAACTCGATCTTCACAATGCCGCGTCCCTGACCGTCTATGCAGTTCAGAAAGGCTTAGTTAATCGATAAAATTGGAAATTTTATCGATTAACTATGCTATGTTCTGCGTCTAAGGTTCTCGCTGCAAGCGGAATTGTCAGTGCCATAAAAAAGCGAAACCTACTTGCACCCCTTTAGAACACCCCAATTAACATAATAAAGATTGACAAAGACACCCCTTTTTTGTTAATTATTCATTAAAAAAAAGGTATTTTCTAATGATATTTCGCTATGCAGAAAATCACTTACAAGAGTGGTATCGATCGCGGCGACGCAAACCGCTGGTTTTGAGAGGTGCGAGGCAAGTAGGCAAGTCCACGGTTATCCGACAGTTTGCGGCCAACAATCAGATGGCCTTAGCGGAGATAAACCTTGAAAGACATTTATATCTGGATGCTGTTTTCAAAACCCTTGATCTGAACCGAATTATACATGAGTTGGAGGCGGTGGCAGGACAAAAAATAAATCCCGAAGATACTATTTTATTTTTAGATGAAATCCAGGGCACGCCGCATGCCATTCAGGCGCTACGCTACTTTTATGAAGAAAGACCGGACCTTCCGGTGGTCGGCGCCGGATCTTTACTTGAGTTTACCCTCGCGGACCACCATTTTTCAATGCCGGTAGGCCGTATCACATATTATCACCTCGGTCCTTTGACTTTTAAAGAGTTTCTGTCTGCAGCTTCACCCGACCTTGAAAAATATCTTACTGAATTTAGAATAGGTGAGGAAATTCCGTTGGCGGCCCATAAAAAACTGCTCAATCGCCAGCGCGAATACCTCTTTGTGGGAGGGATGCCTGAGGCGGTGCAGTTATTTATCGATGAAGGCTCTCTGACTGAGGTCACGGCCGTTCAACGATCCATTGCCGATACTTACCAGGATGATTTTGCCAAATACGCCAAACAAAAAGATCTGGTCCTTTTACAGCAGGTATTTCGTTATATTCCGAGAGGCCTGGGTAAAAAAGTGAAATATAGTAATATGGTACGTGAGGAACCGTCTATAAGGGTGAAAAATGTAATCGAACTATTGGCCAGTGCCCGTATTTGTCATCAGTTTTTCACAGCCATTGCACGGGTATTCCTCTTTACGCTGACATCAATCCCAGTTCCTTTAAATTACTGTTTATGGATGTTGGTATGGCCAACCATATTTGTGGCAATGACTGGCTTTTCCTAGAATCGGTCGATAAAGCGGTCTGGTCAATGAAGGTGGGCTGGCCGAGCAGTTTATCGGACAGCACTTACTGCATCCCCACCAGACGCCGCAGCTTTCTTACTGGCTTCGCGAAGGAAAGTCTTCCAATGCCGAGGTGGACTATGTGATCTCACGCGGAAATCTGATCGTACCGATTAAGTTAAGGCCGGCAAAAGCGGAGCACTGAAATCACTGCAACAATTTGTGTATCGCAAACGAGTTGGGACAGCGGTTCGTTTTGACCTCAACCCGCCATCTGTTCAAAATGTGAAAATGTCATTCGTACTAAAGATGCAATCCTGAAGTTGAATATACTCTGATATCCCTCCCACTTTAAATGGTAGAAGAATTACCGCGTATCCTGGATAGTCTGCGGCAAGCATAATGAATTAATCACGAACCTTCACACGTCCCACTCCACCCGAATCACCGTGCCTTTGCCATCCTCGGATTTAATGTCGAAATCGGCCCCTGACAGCCCGGCCCGCTCACGCATGCTGGCCAATCCGAAGCCCCGCCGGGAGGGCTTCATGGAAATGGTTTTGGATACATCAAAGCCCACGCCGTTGTCCTGAATGCTCATTATGATCCTTTTGCCCTGCTTTATCAGGGACAAGTGTATCAGGTCGGCCCGGCTGTGCTTGGCAACGTTATTCAAAGCCTCCTGCAGGATCCGGTATATTACTGTTTTATGGGAAGATGGAATAATATTTTCCTGAACATCGATTTCGGCCTCGATTCGAACTCCGGTATAAACTTTTTGAAATTCACGGCAAAACCAGTTGATAGTGGCTAAAATTCCCAGATCATCAAGGATGGAAGGGCGCAGGTCCTTTACTATTCTGCGAACCTCTTCAATGGTTTTTTGAGTCAGCGGAATGAGCGCTTCCAGCGATTCCAATTCGAGATGGATCGGAGACTTTGCGCAGCTGCCCGAGTGAGTTTTCGACGCTGAACTTAATGGCGCTTAAGGCCTGGCCGATGCCATCATGTAATTCTCGGGCAATTCGTTTTCTTTCTTTTTCTTCCGCCGACAGCAGCTGATTGGAAAGGATTCGCAGCTCTTTGCCCGACTCCCGCAGGGCATCTTCGGCCTTGCGCCGTTTCGTCAAATCCGAAACGATTCCGGAAATGGCGGGTCCGTCTTTGTAGTTAATCAGAGAAAAACTGCGCATCACCCAGATCGTATCCCCGTTTTTTTTCAGACCCCGGATCTCATACTCGGAGGGTACTTTTTTCCCCTTCAGCCGATTTTCCCTCATTGCTTCTATCATGGGCCTATCTTCAGGATGGACCAGGTCCAAAGATTGCATGCCGATCAATTCATTTTTTTCATATCCGTATATCTCAGCAAACTTTTCATTGGCAAATTGTATTATTCCGTCTTGAATTACATAAACCCCGATCAGGGCGTCTTCGACCAGGGTGCCGTATTTTTGCTCGGATTCCCGCAGGGCCTCTTCGGCCATTTCGCATTCAAACACCTGGCGGCGCAGATTATCATTGGCTGTTTCAAGCTCGGCTGTCCGTTCGACCACCCGTTGCTCCAGCTTGTCGCGGGCTTTGCGCAGGGCTTCCTCCGCTTTTTTGTAATCGGTGATATCCCTGAATATTTCCAGCTTCGAGATACTGCCGTCAGGGTTTTTCAAAGGGGTGTCGATGAGGTCATAGGTTTTTTGGTTTTTAGGGGAATACCACTGCCAGCGCACGCTCTTGCCATTGAGGATCTCCTTATTTTTGCAATAGGGGCAAACATCCTTGCGCCCGGGAAGATATTCGTAGCATTTTCGCCCATCAACCGGTCCGAATTCTTTGATCAGGCTTTGATTGGCATACTCGATATCATAGTCCTGGTTAATGATGTAAATGCCATCGGCCATCGATTCGAGAATATTCATCAGACTGTCCCGCTGGCGGCGCAACACGTTCTCTTTTTGATTTGATTTCCGACCTTGCCTTTCGGTTGGAATCTGGTCTTTCTTCATGTCAACCTCCAACTACGTGCAAAACTCAGGTAATAAATTGCGTATTTCGGCACATAATAAGGGAAAGCGGTAAAATTTTCAACCACCAGCAACCACAAACCGGCTTGGATGCATTGACTGCCGGTTTGTCTTTCTTTATAATATTTTCGTATTTGCTCGAATGAACTTTTGAAGGGATGCAATGTTACCGGATGACAAAAAAAATATTGTACTGATCGGGATGCCGGGGGTCGGCAAAAGCACCATCGGCGTTTTGATAGCCAAACAGCTGGGTTATTCCTTTCTGGATACCGATCTTCTTATTCAGGTCGCCGAAGGTAAAACTTTGCAGCAGCTGATTCAAAAACACGGGATTGCCGGGTTTTGTGACCTTGAAGAAGAATACATTCGATCGGTTACGGTCAACGCCCATGTGATTGCCACCGGGGGCAGTGTGGTTTACGGAAAGGCAGCGATGAGGCATTTGAAAACCGACGCCGTCGTCATACATCTGGATTTGTCTCTTGACAGACTCCAGAAGCGGTTGGATGATTTGGATGCCCGGGGGGTGGCGATAGCGCCCGGTCGAGACCTGTCGGATCTTTACGCCGAAAGGCATCCGCTGTATTTAAAATATGCAGACCAGACGGTGGAAACCGACACCTTGACACCGGATCAGGTAGTGAAGAAAATACTCGCCCTGTTAAATTCCGTTGAAACAGCTTCTATTTTTTTATCCTAAAATAAAGGAAAGAATTTGGTTGATTTGCCTCTAAATTTAGGATAAATTATTGTTCATGCAAGATATTTTATACCGATTGATAGATGACTTCCATGAACGCGAGCTTCCTGAACTGATGAGCCGCGACCATTCTGCTAAACCAACACCGGGAAAAGCTCATGTAATAGCCGGAATGAGGCGTGCTGGAAAAACCTGGTACTGCTATCAGTATATGAGTGAGCTTTTGGCAAAGGGAATAGATAAAGAGCGGCTTTTCTATATAAATTTCGAGGACGAACGTTTGCTTCCTTTCTCGAGCGGCAACTTTCAGGAAATCCTCGATACTTATTTCAGAAAATTTCCCTCTTTTAAAAACAAACAGTGTTACCTATTCCTCGATGAAATCCAAAATATTGAAGGATGGGACAAGTTTGTCCGTCGAGTATTAGATTCCGAGAAAATAGAGATATGGGTTACAGGCTCATCTTCTAAAATGCTCGGTGCTGAAATCGCGACCAGCCTGCGGGGTCGATCTCGGACCACAGAAGTATTTCCGTTCAGTTTCGTGGAATTTCTGAAATATCATGCAGTAAATATAAAATCGAGTCTCACGGTTCGGAGCTCAAACTCGAGCGACCTTGCAGAACATGGTAGAAAAATACTTGTTTATTGGTGGTTTTCCAGAAATCCAATTACTTGATGATGAAACTAGACATCAAATTCATCGGAATTATATTGATGTCGTCATACTGCGAGATGTGGTTGAACGACATGCGGTCAGCAATACGGTTGCATTGAGATCCCTCATACGTCATATTTTGGCTGCACCGTCTACAAAATTTAGTATCAATCGCTTTCACAACACGCTTAAAAGCCTGGGAATTGGTTGTTCCAAAAACGATCTCTACCATTTCTTAGATTATTTGACGGATGCTTTCCTGGTTTATCCTGTTATGATACATTCCAGGTCACATAAGGCCCGTCAGGTAAATCCTCGAAAGATTTATGTTGTCGATACGGGACTCCTGACCTCTGTTTCATATCGCATGACGGAGGATCGCGGTGCGTTACTTGAGAATCTGGTCTATATGCATTTGCAAAGACAAGGGAGGGTGGCTGAATATTATATGACAAAGAGCGGTGCGGAGGTCGATTTTGTTGTGCGTGAGCTCCGAAATGCGGAATCCGAACTGATTCAAGTCTGCTGGAGCATGGATAATTTTGAAACCAGAAGACGCGAAGAGACAGCCCTTAAGGATGCGATGAAGGAACTAAATATAAAGCGCGGTAAGATTATAACCTGGCTGGATGAATATAGCGTCGGTGAGGATTTGGAAATAGTACCGGCATGGAAATGGCTCCTCAAACAACGGCCTGATCAGTAGCAGACTTACCGCTCACTCAGAGTGCCTCTCTTAATAGCATCCCGACCGAATTTTTTGGTGATGGTTTCCACCGTACGGTCAACCTTCTCCCAGGTTTGATCGCTTTCTTTGACCCGGTCGAAAAGATCCAATTGTACCGGCTGGCCTGCCGATTTAAATCCTGATGTGCCGACACCGATCAACCTTATTTTCTGGGTCAGCGGGTATTTGTCCAGCAGCCCGGCGGCATGCCGGAAGATGGTCTCTGAAGACCGGGTCGGAGCATCGATGGTTTTGCTGCGGGTGAACTGCTTAAAATCCGCATGTTTTAATTTCAAGGTGATGGTTTTGGCTTTAACGCTTGCCTTTCTGAGTTGTCGGGCGACCTCTTCCGACTGTTTTAAAAGGTGTTTGTGCAGCAATTTTTTGTCCAGGGTGTCCTCTCCCAGGGTGCGTTCACTGCTGATGGATTTATGGGGCGACCAGGGTGTTACGGTGGAATGGTCCTGGCCGGATGCAAGCTCGATCAGACGTTGACCGAATTTACCCAGCCGATCCAGCAGCATTTTATCAGAAAACTTTTTAACATCACCCAGGGTTCTGATCCCCATGGACTCTAATTGCAAAAAGGTTTTCTTGCCCACACCCGGCACCTTCTGAACCGGTAGTCTTTCAACGAACTGGTGGACTTGCTGCGGCCGGATGATGGTCAGTCCGTCCGGCTTGTCCATGTCCGAGGCCACTTTGGCTAGAAATTTACCGGGTGCCACCCCCACGGAGCACGTCAAACTGAGGTTTTTTTTGATTTCATTTTTGATGTCCATGGCCACCATTTCAGGGTTACCGAACATCCTTTGGCCCCCAGAAATATCCATATAAGCTTCGTCAATGGAAACCACCTCCACCTGGGGGGAGAATTCCCGGAGAATGGCCATAATTTTTTTGGACATTTCTTTGTAGCGTTCCATCCGGGGCGGAACGAACACGCCGTCCGGACAATTTTGGCGGGCTTGAAAAATCGGCATGGCCGAGCGAACACCGAATTTTCGCGCTTCATAGCTTGACGCCGAAACCACCCCGCGATTGGAAGTGCCCCCCACAATGACGCACTTGCCTTTGAGCCAGGGATTGTCCAGCTGCTCTACCGAGGCATAAAAAGCATCCATGTCGATGTGTAAAATCATTTCGCGATATGCGGGTTCATCGATTCGGGTTACGAATTCGGATTTCGGATTTAATGAATTGCTGATACCATGAGCATTTGATGATAAATTAACAGCATACACTTTTTAACATCAGTCGCAAACAACCAGCCACCGGAGACCAGGAGCCAGTAACCAGTGACGAAACTATTTCTTGCAATAGTCCATAAATTTGCTACATTACAAAATTGTATTGTTATTATTTGAATTCGACAGATTCGTAATAAATAACATAAAATTTTGGGACAAAATTTTATTATGAAACCCATTGAAGAAGTCACGCTTTTGTATGAGATCACCAAGGCGCTCAATGAGCATCTGGTGCTGAAAAAGTCGCTTTACAAGGTCCTGGATATTCTGTCCAATTCCATGAATATGGTGCGGGGAACTATAACAATTTTAAATCCCCTGCGCAACGAGATTAACATCGAGGTGGCCCACGGTATGACCCGCAATGCCATGGAAAGGGTCAAATACAAACTGGGGGAGGGTATTACCGGGCGGGTGATTGAAACCGGCAAGGCGGTGTCCATACCCAAGATCAGCGAGGAGCCGCTCTTCCTCGATCGCACGGGCGCCCGCAAAAAGAAAAGGGACCAGGATCACTCCTTTATCTGCGTACCGGTAAAGAAAGGCAAACAGGTTATCGGCGCCCTGAGCGTAGACAGGCCCTTTGACCAAGCCTATGCCTTAAAGAGCGGCCAGAAACTTCTTGCGGTTATCGCCACCATGATCGCCAGTCATGTGATCAAGCTTGAAACCATTCAAATGGAAAAAGAACGGCTGCGGGAGGAGAACCGGCGTCTGAAAAGCGTGCTGAAAGACAAATACAGCATTGGAAACATTGTCGGTAACAGCAACAAAATGCGGGAGGTCTTTCAGATGGTCTCCCAGGTATCCAAAAGTAACGCCACCGTATTGATACGGGGGGAAAGCGGCACCGGCAAGGAACTGGTGGCAAACTCCATCCACTACGGCAGCCTGCGTGAAAAAAACCCGTTTGTTAAGGTAAACTGTGCGGCCTTGCCGGCGACCCTGATTGAAAGCGAGCTTTTCGGACATGAAAAAGGCGCTTTTACCGGTGCCATCAAACAAAAAATAGGAAAATTTGAACTGGCCCATAATGGAACCATATTCTTGGATGAAATCGGAAACATCGGCCTGGATGTCCAGGCCAACCTGCTGCGCATCCTCCAGGAAAAAGAATTTGAGCGGGTGGGCGGCCACCGGACCTTGAAAACGGATGTGCGGATTATTGCCGCCACCAACAAAAACCTGGAGCGCGCCGTGGAGGAAGAAACCTTCAGAGGGGATCTCTACTACCGGTTGAATGTGTTTCCCATTTACCTGCCGCCGCTAAGAGAGCGCAAGACCGATATTTTGCTTTTAGCCGATTATTTTCTGGAAAAATATGCCACCGAAAACAATAAGGAGATTAAACGATTTTCCACCCCGGCCATTGACATGCTCATGGAATACCACTGGCCGGGTAATGTGAGGGAGCTGGAAAATTGCATCGAGCGGGCCGTGCTGTTATGCGAGGAGGGCGTAATTCATTCCTACCATTTGCCGCCCACCTTACAGACCGGCAAGGAGTCTGATACCGTTCCGGTCCTGTCCCTGGAAGATGCTGTTGCCAACCTGGAAAAAGAGATGATCATCGATGCCCTCAAAAACACCCGGGGCAATATCAACATGGCATCTAAAATCTTGCAGACCACGGTGCGAAAGTTTGCTTATAAGGCGCAAAAGTATAGCGTCAACTACAAGCACTACCGCTAAAACTTGTTTCAAAACCTTCATATCTTGTCCGTTGGCTGCGTTGCACGCGGAGCCTGATTCAGCATCGATTTTATTATATTAAGGTGCATCAACGATTCAATTTCAAAATGCTCACGTACTACGAGTACGCTCCGCTATTTCACATCAATCGCGCCTTGCCATCGAACAAAACCTAAAGGTTTTGAAGCCAGTTTGTGCTGCTTTTAATATGCCTTCTTGTCAATTGATATCCAGATGGATCTCCTCCCGAGCCTTGTTGAACACCTTAATTTCTATAAACTCGATAGATTGAAATAATTATACCGGACTTAGGCGTGTTTTTCTAAGAATACTCACCAGACCAGAGATTTTTCAAGAATTGTTTGTATGGTAGAATTAAAATTTCTCCGATTTTTCGTTTACGCGTTTCCAAACAGACGGCTAAATAGCGCTTCAATCTCTTTTCTTCCGCAATGGCTTTAAGCGATTTTAGATCGTTAGATGAGAGGTTCTCCTTGGCCTTAACTTCAATGGCGGTGTGATCACCGATTATAAAATCTATTTCGTACCCGGACTTGGAACGCCAGTAACTAAGTGACTCACCTGATATGTAATCACGGTAACTTCTTAATTCATGCATGAGGTATGTTTCGAAGGCCTCACCGAATTCGGGGGTACCGCGACGAAACTCCCGGCCCTGCAAAGTTGCAACAACGCCTGTATCAAAAAAGTAATATTTGGACGAAGCCAAGGGTTTTCTCTTTTTTGTTTTTCGCCAGGCGGGGAGTTCATGAAGAACAAGGGTATCTTTTAAAATTTCGAAATATTCATACACTGTGGTCCGCGCCACTTGAGCGTCGTTGGCCACATTCGTAAAATTTACTATCGTTCCGTTGCACAGCGCTGCAACCCGTAAAAAACGGCTGAAGGCGGGTATATTGCGTGTTAAGCCTTCGTAAACTATTTCTTGCTGGAGATATGAACCGGTATATGCCTGCAGATCAGCATGGTGATCATCAGAAAAATAGATAGAGGCCAGCAGACCACGCTTCACCGCACGATACAAATCAAAGTGGCCGCCCAATTCCTTATATGTGAGCGGGGCCAAGTATTTTGTACGTGCCCGTCCTCCCAGCAAATTAACTCCTCCCCTGCGAAGTTTACGGGCACTGGATCCGGTTAACAAAAAGCGTATGCCGCGTTCTTCAATAAGACGATGCACTTCGTTCAGAAGGTCCGGCAGGCGCTGTATTTCGTCGATTACGACAATTTCATCTTGCGGTAGGATCTCTTCTGCGATGCGCCCGGGGTTTTGACTTAAGGCCAGATAAAGCGAAGTATCGAGGAGATCGTAGATCCGGGCATTTTTCAGCGTATGGCGAATTAAAAATGTTTTGCCTGTCTGACGCGGTCCAAACAGAAAATAAGATTTTTTCCCCAAAAGATCATTCAGATCCAATATTCTTTGAATGTAAGGGGGGATACCATTAATTTCATTATTTGACATATTCATTGTCATATAGCATGCCAAATGACGAAATAGTTGTCAAGGATTACTTTGACCCTTTTTACAAATTCAATTTCCCTGCGGGCTTTGAATAGCCTTGCTGAGCACTAAGATATAAAAATCAGGTTGCGAAGTCCCGCTGACCTTTAGCGGGGAGAGCGACCAAAATCTAAATCTTCTGAAACATGTTTACTGCGGCTGATTTCCGATCGCAACCTGGCCCATGGGGGCTAGCATGGTTATCTGACCATTGGCGCCAATTTCTACGGCCGCTGCACGAAGGGCGGAATACCATACGCCCACATCATTACCGGCCTTATCTAAAATGGTGAATCCCCATGGCTCGACCGTTCTACCCATTCCCTGGAGAGACACCCTGTCGATCAAAATGCGGAAATCATCCGATTCAGGATCAATTGCGACCCACAGCTTTAAATTCAGTATATAGTTTTGCCTGATACCGACGATGACCGTAGGCCTGGTGTACACCCCCCTGTAATAATATTTATGACCAGGTAAAATCTGATAGCCTTGAAAGGACCGGGTAACATCCGGGTTGGACTTTAGCTGCCCGTAATTTGACGTGGAACACCCGCCAAGGGTCAGCAGGGTCACAAAGAATAAAGTAATTAAAGTAAAGGCTCTGCAAATATATGCTCTTGATAATATCATCGTTTAAATCCTCCGGGTCTAAACAAATCTGGAAGCGCGGCCTTGCCGCATCCATAGGCAATTTTTATCAGAATTATCGACCGCTTCCAGCCCTGGGAATAGACTGCGATCTGCGTCGTTAAATTTTTTTTGATCATTTGCAATATTCGGATAGCGTTGAAGGATATCAAGAGTGATGGAAGTTTACCAAAAACCTAAGAACTATCTCAAAAAAAACAACAGCCCGCAATAACGGGCTGTTGTTTTTAGAGAGACTATATATCGTAGTAGAGGTAAAATTCATGCGGATGGGGACGCAGTTTAACGTCATTGACCTCGTTGGCGATTTTATAGTCAATCCACATATCGATGGCATCCCGGGTGAAGACATCGCCTTTTAAGAGAAATTCCTGATCGGCTTTCAAAGCTTCCAGGGCCTCATCCAGTGAACCCGGGGCCGATGGTATTTCGGCCAGCTCTTCTGGCGGCAGGTTGTAGATGTCTTTGTCCAGGGGATCGCCTGGATCGATTTTGTTCTGGATACCGTCGATGACTGCCATCAGCATGGCTGAAAATGCCAGGTAGCCGTTGCAGGACGGATCCGGTGTGCGAAACTCGATTCGCTTGGCCTTGGGTGAGGTGGAGTACATCGGAAGTCGTACGGCCGCGCTGCGATTACGGCTGGAGTAAGCCAGGTTGACCGGCGCCTCAAAGCCCGGCACCAGGCGTTTGTAGGAGTTGGTGGTGGGGTTGGTAAAGGCGCACAGGGCCCGGGCGTGTTTCAGGATGCCGCCGATGGCATACAGTGCTTCCTGGGAGACCCCGGCATATTTGTCGCCGGCAAACAGCGGCCGATCCCCGTTCCAGATGCTGATGTGGGTGTGCATGCCGGTGCCGTTGTCCTCAAAAAGGGGTTTGGGCATGAACGTCACCGTGTGGTTGTTGCGATAGGCCACGTTTTTAAGAACATACTTAAACCACATCAACTGGTCTGACATCTGAAGCAGGGGTTTAAAGCGCATATCGATTTCCGACTGTCCGGCCGTGGCAACTTCATGGTGCTGGGCTTCGGTCTCGATTCCCAACTCCTCAAGGGTTAAAACCATTTCAGTCCGCAAATCCTGAAATTTGTCCATGGGTGGCACCGGAAAGTATCCTTCTTTGTGGCGAGGTTTGTAGCCCAGGTTGGGCCCTTCATCGCGACCGGTGTTCCAGGTACCTTCGATGGAATCAATTTCATAGAAAGCCCCGAAACGGGTGGATTCAAAACGGATATCATCAAAGATAAAAAATTCGGCTTCAGGGCCGATATAGGCCACATCGCCAATTCCACTGCTTTTCAGGTAGGCATCCGCTTTTTTAGCGATATTTCGAGGATCGCGGGAGTAGGGCTCCCGGGTTACCGGGTCAACGATGTCGCAGATCAATACCAGGGTCGGGGCTTCGTAAAACGGATCCATCTTCGCAGTTGCAGCGTCCGGTATGACCAGCATATCGCTGGCATGAATCGGCTGCCAGCCGCGAATACTCGATCCGTCAAAGCCGAAGCCGTCTTCAAAACTTGATTCTTCCAGTTCCCGGATGGGCACGCTGAAGTGCTGCCACAATCCCGGAAAATCCATAAAGCGCAAATCGACCACTTTAGCGCCGCTTTCTTTGGCCATGTCTAATACTTCTTTGGGTGTCATTTTTGTTTCCTCCTCATTCTTAGTTGATAAGTTAAATAGCCCCGGTTAAATCCGCTTCGCTGATTTTCTACGAAAATATTTAACTGGGTAAATTGATTCGTTGATATTGGATGAAATCTAACTTTCATTTTTGTCAGAGTTTTCTTCTTTTAACTCCGCATTCCCCATTTATCATTCCAAGTTCATTATATTGCATCGGCACCGGTTTCGCCGGTTCTAACGCGCAGCGCTTCCTCTACGGGAATCACGAAAATTTTGCCGTCCCCGATTTTGCCGGTATTGGCTGATTCTCGGATACAATTGACCACCTGTTGAACGCTATCGGCTTCCACCACAATTTCGATTTTGATTTTGGGGATAAAATCCACCACATATTCCGCCCCGCGATAGATTTCCTTGTGGCCCTTCTGGCGTCCGTAGCCTTTGACTTCAGATATAGTCATTCCCTGGACCCCGATTTCATTCAGCGCTTCTTTGACATCATCCAGCTTGAATGGCTTAATGACCGCTTCTATTTTTTTCATAATGTTACCTCCCCTTTGTTTGGAATGACGAGTGACGAATGAAGAATGACGAATTAAGGACTACTATCATTTTAGTTTGCATCTCATTCGACATTCGTCAATTGGCATTATTCATTCCTGTCGTTTACGATAGTTGAATCTCAAAAGCCCTCTCTCCGTGAACGGTGTTGTCCAGGCCCGTGACTTCACTGTCTTCTTCCACACGCAGGCCGCCGGTCACTAATTTGGTGATATATCCCACAATCAGGGTGCCGCTGGCGGTGAAAATGGCTTCTTTGCCGTATCCGATTCTTTTGCCGACCAGCGTTGACAACACCAGCCCGGCCACCCCGGCATTGATGTGAACCACATTGCCGCCGGCAAAATCAAGGGCACCGAGCTTGCCCATCCAGCCGCCGCCCCATACCCAGTGGGCAATCGGAGCATAGATAAAAGTGACCCATAAAACAAAGCCAGACCAGCCGGGGTCATCATCATAACCAGAGCAGTTGATACGATTATCCAGGCGGTATCACCGGAATTTATACCTTCCGCAGCAAACGCCGATGAAAACGGAATCAGGGTTAAGATTCCAGCTGTAAACAGACGTTTTAATTTCATTGGTAAAATCTGTCCTCCATAATTAAAATGTTTGTTCGACTCAGAGGCTCTCGCCGGATAGCATTCCTAATTTCTTCATTCGACACTCGTCATCCCACAGGCGGCAGCCTCTCCAGGATGGCGGCCTTGATTTCGGCCACCTGATCCGGTTCATCAATTTTTTGTCCATTTAAATCCCGGACATAAAATACATCGACAACCTGGTCCGCTTTGGTGGCAATTTTGGCGACCCAGATGTTAAAGCCGCAACGAAACAGCGCATCGCTGATGTTGAAAAGCAGGCCGGTGAAATCATATGTGAAGACCTCGATGATGGTAAAAAAGCTGGAACTTTTATTGTCCACCTGAATGCGATGGGGCCTGCGGGACACGCGCTGACCGAATTTTCCGAAAACAGGAACTTTCTTTTTCAGCGCAGATGCCAGATTTATTTTATCGGCCAGGGCGCGCATAAGTTTATTTTCGGCCCGCTTCCATTTCTCATCTTCCATGATTTGGTCCGGCGGCGGTTTAACCTTGAAGATATCCAGGGCGATGTTGTTGCGCCAGGTAAAGACCTGGACATCAAGAATGTCAATGTTGTGCAAGGTAAACACCCCGGCAATTTTGGAAATAAGACCGGGGCGGTCTTTGGCACAGATGGTAACCGTTCGGGTGTCGGCGTCGGCCGAACGCTTAATGTCCCATATAAATTCATTGTCGCCGAGCCGGTCGTAAAGTTTGATATGCGCTTTCATATCATCGGCCGGCATATACAGGAGATACCGCGGCGACATAACCTCAATCAGTTCGGTAATGTGTTCTTTTTCTTTTTTAGATCCGGCCGCTTCGATGATTTCAGCTTTTTTCTGTTCAACAATTTTGATTGCCTCGGCGGTGGCCAATTCGCCTTTTTCAAGCACGTTTAAGACCTTGAGAAAAAAATCCCTCAGCAGCGCCGCCGTCCATTGGTTCCAGGCCATGGGACCCGTTGAGATGGAGTCGGCGACTGTCAGCAGATATAGCATTTTCAGCCGCTCAACATCCTTTATTCTTCTGGCGGCAAAAATTGATGTTTCCTCGTCATAGATATCTCTTCTGGTGGCAGTTTTAATTAGTAGGAGGTGTTCCCGAACCAGGAAAGCAACGTTGTTCACAACATCCGAATCCAGCCCTTTTCTGGTGAGGAGTTTTCTAATCATTTCAGCACCCGATCCGGCATGGCCATCTTCGGATTGGCCTTTGCCGATATCGTGCAGCAAGGCTGCCCAGAGCAACGGCATTTTATCCTTAAGTTCGCCGTAGATCTGTCCACATAAAGGCTCCAGGCTGCTGTCCTTGGCGGTGCCGAAATTTTTAGCGGCTTTTACGGTCCGCAGCAGATGTTTGTCTACAGGGTAAAGGTGATATTCGTCATACTGGATGCGGTTAATGATGCTGCGCATCTCCGGAATAAATCGCACCAGAAAACCGGTGTTCAGCATTTCATTTAAAACATTGAATTTGGGAGCCGGAGCGGCCAAAATTCTTTCAAAGGATTTGACTATCGGCCGGGATCTTCTGAATTTTGCATTCACCTGTGTAAGAAAGTCCTTCACCAATCTTTTGGCCTCGGCGCTTAAAGGAATTTTCAGGCGCGCGCTTTCTTCAAATATCTTCATCAACAGATCCGGGGATTCAACTATCTTCTCCGGTGCCTCAAAATTCAACATGCCCCACTTGATAACCTCCAGGCCGTTTACCCGGGTCTGTTTCTGTGATTTTCTTTTTTTGCGGCGGCGTTTTTTTTCAAGACCCAATTCATGAAGAAACATCAGGTGCTGCTGTTTTAAAAGTCCCATCCGTCCATGAAGATCGCCCAGGAATCTTTCCACCGGCTGCTGGCCGTTAATTTGTTTATAGTTCATTGCATCGGCCAGCTTGATCTGGTTTTCAAAGTTCAGCCGATCACATTTGCGACCACAGAGGTGATGGATGCGGTTGCGCACATTCCAGATAAAGGATAGTGAACTGCTTAACGTTTGATACTCTTCGTGAGAGAGCAGTCCAAAATATTCTAAATCTCTGGGCTGCTTTATGCTCATCTCTATTTGTCCGATCCACAGCATGGTATGATAATCTCGCAAACCGCCCTGTCCCTCTTTGAGGTTGGGTTCAAGAAGATAAGCGGAGTCTCCGAATTGAGCATGCCGTGCATTATTTTTTTCGATCAGCCAGTTGATGATGGTGCGGGACCTTTTGCCAATGATCTTTTGGCGCACCTGGTCCATGAGATCGGAATACATCAGGGACCAGCCGCAGATAAATCGTGCGTCCAGGATCGGGGTCAGGATTTCAAAATCCCTGGATGCAAGGGATAAGCATTCCTTCAGTGAGCGGGTGGCGTACCCGACATCAAGGCCGATGTCCCACAGGGGATAAACCATCTCCTGGATCAGACCTTCTGCTTCGGCCGGAACTTTTTTCTTAAAAAGAAACAGAAGGTCCACATCCGAATGGATGCATTGCTCCTCACGACCATAACCTCCCAGGGCAATGATGGCGTATGGATTTTTGCTGATATCCATGCGCGGACCGACCATGCTGGACTCAAATGCCTGTCGGAAATAATCATCTATAATCCGGGCATGCTGTTTTAAGAAATCAGGTTCTTTGCCTTGCATTAGACGGGCAGTTAACCGTCCGATTTTCTTTTGCAGCTGATCGGCAGTTTGTTCGTGTATAGTTGATGCTTTGCGCATGCCTCTCTATGAGCATAATGTGTGCCACCGGCGGTGATGATACATAACCCGTTGATATCAATTCATATTATTTTTAAAGCGCGTTACGGAGGGTGCCCAGAAAGTTACAAATTTGCTGAAATTTGGGAAAAAAAGTTACAAATATGTAGTATTGGTTTCTTAGGGTCTAATATAAGACTGCCAAATTTCCTGCACTCTTTTCTGGAGGTGGTTGAAGTCTTTGCGGGGGACTTTGGCCGGTTTTTCCTGGAGACTGAGCTGATGGGCGGCCGCGCGGTAGATCAGGTAAGCATGCTTGAGCACGTGGGCGGTGTATTCGTCCATCGCACCGGTTTCGATTAAGGCCTGGATCAGACGGACATTGTCGGTCCATTTTAAAAGACCGCTGTATTTGTGAGAATGCAACAGAACCAGGTACTGCACTAAAAACTCGATATCCACCATGGCCCCCGGTGATCCTGTTTAAGATCCAGGATGCCTTTTTCCGGTTTTAACAGTTCTTTGCGCATCCTTTCGCGCATCTCAGCCACTTCAGCGGTTAGCTTTTTTTTGGAACGCCGGCGTGCCAGAACTTTGCGGCGAATGGTTTCAAAACGGTTGGCCAGGATGTCATCGCCGCAAACCGGCCGTGCTTTGATCAAAGCTTGATGTTCCCAGGTCCAGGCTTCTTCAAGCTGGTAATTGCCGAAAGCATCAATGTGACTGACCAGAATTCCTGAGCTGCCGCTGGGCCGCAGACGCATGTCGATTTCATAGGCTTTCCCGGCGCGCGTGTGGGAGGTAAGGATGTGAATGACCCGTTGTCCGAGGCGGTTGAAAAATTGGGCACTATCGATAGCTTTTTCACCCCCCCGGGTTTGTTCACGGGTTCCGGCATGTAAAAAAACAAGATCGAGATCCGAACCGTATCCAAGCTCCAGTCCACCCAGTTTGCCGTAGGCGATGACGGCAAATCCCTGACCGCAAGCCTGATTGTCCAGGCGGCAGACGGGAGTGCCGTGTTTGGCGACCAGATGATTCCAGGCCAGGTCCACCACCTCACCGAGAATACACTCTGCGATTTCTGAAAGATAGTCGCTCACCCGCATCAGCGGCAGAGTGCCGGTAACGTCGGCAGTTGCTACTCGCAGGACATTGACCTGTTTGAATATGCACAACTGCTCGATCTGATACTCCAGGTCCCCCAACGGAACCTGGGCCAGGCGCAGGCGCAAACTGTTCTTCATTTCCTTTTTTGGCGGAGGCAGATAAAGTGTTCGGGGATCCAGCAATTCATCCAGCAATACTGGATGCCGTGCCAGGAAGGTTGCAATCCAGGGACTGGCGTTGGAAAGCTTGACCAGGTGGGTAATGGCTGTCGGGTTTTCAACCAATAATGCCAGGTAGCTGGTGCGTGTTTCAATGGTTTTTATCAGGTCAACTACCCGGCGAAGGGTTTCCAACGCGTTTTTTTGTAAACCGATTTCTTTTAAAAAGCGCGGTACCAGTTTGTCCAGGCGCCGGCGGCCGCGGGGACTCAACGATTTTGTTTCCGTTGCATTTCTCAAATATTTCAGCAGGTGCAGTACCTCTTGCGGCTGCTCATAACCCATCTGCAGCAGCGTCTTGTCTGCCGGTCGGGCGCCCTTAAAGTCCTGCCAGATGGCTTCCAGCGGATCTTCATTATTTTCTGGGTGTGCTTCGGTGTCACCGGTTTCCAGAAGCATCTGGAAGTGGCCGTGAACGATCTGGCGGTGTCTATTCAATATGGCCATAAAGGATTGTATGTCGGCCACACCCATGGATGCCGCCAGCCGTAAATGGCCGATTTCATCAGACGGCAGCTGATGGGTTTGTTGATCGGAAAAAGACTGGAGCCGGTTTTCGGCATTTCTTAAAAACTCATAGGCATCCACCAGTTCGCTGCAGACCTTTGGCGAAATATGGCGCTCTGAGGATAGGGCCTTTAAAACCTTTATTATCCCAGTGTCTTGAAGGGCAGGTGTCACCCCGCCCCTTATCAATTGAAAAATCTGTCCAAAAAATTCTATTTCGCGGATGCCGCCCGGTCCGAGCTTAATATTGTTTGCCATGCCCCTGCGTTTAACGTCCCGGGCGATCATCTGCTTCATTTCCCTCAACGATTCAAAGGCACTGTAATCCAAATAGCGGCGATAAATAAAGGGATGAAGTCTTTCAAGCAAACGGGAGCCGGCCTCAATGTCTCCGGCTACCGCCCGGGCTTTGATCAAAGCGTAGCGTTCCCACTCCCGTCCCTGCTGCTGATAATATTGTTCCATGGTATCGAAATCCATGGTCAGGGGACCGCTTTCGCCAAAAGGGCGCAGGCGGGCATCAACCCGAAATACAAACCCATCGGCCGTCGGATGCCCAATGACTTTGATCAAGCGGCGGCTCAAGCGGGTGAAAAAGTCTTCATTGCCTGTGGATTGCTTGATTGCGCGGGTATTTCCAGCTTGCGGGTATGCGAAAATCAGGTCAACATCCGAAGAGAAATTCAATTCCCGGGCCCCCAACTTGCCGAGCCCCAATACAACCAGGTGTTGTTCCGAGCCATCTTCGGCAGTTGGAATGCCCGCTAGGGTACACTGCCATCGATGGAGAATTTTAAGGCTGCGGTGGAGACAGGCATCTGCAAATGCGGACAGCTCCGTCATGGTTTCAGCCAGATCGGCCCAGCCGGTCAGATCCCGCCAGGCAATTCGGACCAACTCCCGCCGGCGACAGCGACGCAGCAGACGCATCAGGGAATCCTCATCGCTGACATCAGCCAGAATCGCTTTAAGCTTTTGTTCATAAGTCATTGGATTGCCGGTGCCTGATGAGATCACCACTGTCAATGAGATCTATCAGCATGGCCGGATCATGCGTGCAACTTGCGGCGACAAAGTCGCTGAAGGCAAAAACATATTTTGAACTTTCCAGGATTGCGGAATCGGTGACAGGCGCAAGGCCGGCAGCTGTGGCCGCCCGCTGGAAAGCCTGCCACCGGCTCTGGTAATCATTGATGAGTGGTTGCGGGAGTTCGTCGGGTAATTTGATTGGTCGGGTTCGGACTGTGGACATGATTTAGTTTGATATTTCGCGAATTGTTTATGAGAAGATTGTGGGAACGGCTTTCGACTCGGCTGTTAATAAGGCTTCATTTTTTAGATTAGCTATCCTGAGAGAATTTAAATCAGGCCTTTCGCCTGCCATTCTCTCAAACTTTGATAGGCATGCCGGGCATAGTCGCCCTGCTGTGTTACCTGCAAATAGCGATGGTATTCCCCACCGGCTTCCCGATATTTTTTCATGCCCTCATAGGCATAGCCTTTAAAGAAGAGCGTGTTGGGGTTGCCGGCCAGCACCTGGTCGTAGCTGTTAAATTCCGCCAGGGCCCCTTCATAATCTTTTAACTGGATTTTGGCAAAGCCGCTCAGATGATAGGCCTGGGCTTCCTGGGGATAAACTTTTTGAGCCATCTCCGCATATTGGCGCCCCACCGCCCATTTTTTTTGCATGAGCTGGGTTTTTGACATCAGGACCAGGGCCGTATAATCTCTGGGCGCCACTTTTAACGCCCGGCGGTAATGTCCTTCAGCCGCTGAATAATTTTTTTGGGCCAGTACTTTATCGCCTTTTTGCATTTCCTCGATGGCGCCTTTTTGGGCTCGCAAGCCTGGCCGTGTTGTCCATATACCGCTCTCGGTAGAGCGGCTGGCCCTTGGCGGATTTGTATTTAGTTTCGGCGTTCTGGACAACGGTTTGATAGCGCTCTGCGCTCATGGGGTGGGTGGCAAACATGAGTTCAGTCGCACTGGGTTTATGCTTGCCCAAGCTGTTGAGCATTTCCATGAGACCCACCATGCCTTCAGGACTGTATCCTGATTTAACGATGTACTCCATTCCCAGTGCATCGGCCTGCCGTTCGTTGTCACGGCTGTAGCTTGCCAGCAGTGCGCCGGCTCCGATCTGCCCGAGCTGGGAGGCAATGTTGCCGTAGCCGGCACCCGCAGCACCCGCCACTGCGGAAAGGCCGCCGACAACCGCCTGGGTGAGCATACCCTTTGACATCTGTTCTGCGGTGTGCCGGGCATTCACATGACCCAATTCGTGCCCCAGCAACGCCGCCAGCTCAGCCTCATTTTCCAGTGACAGCAAAATGCCCCGGGTGCAGGCAATGGTTCCGCCGGGGAATGCGTAGGCATTGACATAGGTTGCATTGACCACATG
Organism: uncultured delta proteobacterium; assembly: GCA_963821065.1. GTDB lineage: Bacteria > Desulfobacterota > Desulfobacteria > Desulfobacterales > JAFDCJ01 > JAFDCJ01. The sequence continues at coordinate 343,649 of CAWGCM010000034.1, forward strand.
AAAATTATAGGGCATCTGTGTGCGGTGGGTCCGTCCGGCCATATTTTTACCGGTGCGGTCAATGTAGCTGTTTAATGCGCTATCCTGAGCGGTTCCGTAGTCTGCCGAAAATTGGTAGGGTGAGTACTGTTGATCAATCTGGATTTCCTGGTCTTCCGACACCAGCATCAGCTGGCTTTTACCGGTCACCGGATTCGTGGCACACCCGGCAGCGAATCCGGCTGCAGCCATGGACGAGAGCCATAAAAACCGGCGACGCGTCATCGGATAGTTTTTTGAAGGTGACAGAGAGCTGTTGTCCATATGTCCTCCGGGTTATCAAGGTTGGAAACTGCTGAGTCTTTCAAACAATATATACTTTTAAAAGAAGCCACGAATTAACACAAATTAACACAAATTTTCACGGAAATGAACTACCCCGCCTCAAGCAACGGGGTATCAACCGAAATATTTTTATCGCCCCAAGGGGCGGGGAATTAAAACTTTATCCGCCGCAGGCGGATTAAATTTTTCACTATAAAGCCCCCTGCTTTTGGCTATGGTCATAGTTCGTGGATATTCGTGTCAGTTCGTGGTTGGTCTATTGTCTATTCCGGCTTTTGAGATATCGCTCGATAACTTTCAAGAAGGCGGTTTCCCAATGTGGCCGCAAGGTGCTTGATAAAAATGATCCCGTTGGCTGGATCTTTTTCCATTACGTGCGCCAGTTTTTTGCTGTCTGTTTTCAGCAGCTTGGTCGGTTCGATACATTCAGCCGAGGCAGAATAGACTTCCCGTCCGATTAAGCTGGACCAGCCAAAGGCTTCGCCAATTTGTCTGGTATCGTGAACCATGTGTCCGCCTTGACAGATGCTCAACTTAACCCGCCCATTGAGCAGGGTGTAAAAGAATAGCGCCGGGTCGTTTTCATGGAAAAGGACATCGCCTTTATCGTAGGATACCATTTCAGAATTATCCATAAACTTTTTTACGAAATCCATGCTGGTTCCCAGCAGAAGCTCTGATTGCTTGATATGCATGGTTTCTCCTAACCGAAAGGTCTCACATCAACTGGGACCTAAATGACCGATGACGATTTTTAATCCGCCTACGGCGGACGAGGGTTTAATTCCCCGCCCCTTGGGGCGTTTAAAATTTTCCGTTTAATACCCCGTTGCTTGCGGCGGGGTTGTTCATTTTTGAACCCTCGGACCCCGAACAGCTACGGAAGAATATAAAATAAAGCGCCATACATGTCAAAATAAAAGGGTTCTGGGTTCAAGGGTTAAAAGGTTGATGGAATGAAAATTAACTTGAACCGCTGAATTGATAATCTCTGAACCGTGAACCCGACTCGGCTGAGCTCGTCGCAGGCTGAACCTTTGAACGGCGGCGTTACATTTTTGTAATAATTATCGGCCAACTTTTATCCTCACCCCCAAATAAAATTGATATTATGGCCATATCTATCTAATTTTATAATATATTTTTCAGTCAGGGTTGATCTGGCATATCTTTTGCTCATACCATATGGGGGGGGCTTATCAGCGATATTGCCTTAAACGCGGAGGAGGTGGATACGGACCAAATTAAATATTTCCCAAATTCGGGAAAAATGCTATAAGAACCCAAAACCGAATTGTTTGTATGATTTTAATTGGGCGTCCATTAAGTTTTAAAAATTCAGAGTTAACTATGCCTGCAAGGGTATTACAAAAGGTGTTGGTCATCATTTTATTAATCATCGTTTTTCCCATTGGTATCCAGCCCACTTAATGCCCCGCGTTTCATTAGACATGCCCAAAAATTCAAATTGATCTTTCAAGGGTGTCGGGCCATCCCGTCTGCTTGCCGCTGAATACGTGGTGAGGGGAATCGGTTTGATTCCGGTACCGCTATTACGCAAATAATCCGCGCGTAAAAAGCACCGGTTTAAAAGGAGAGAGAAAAATGTGCCGCCTGTTTTCAATAACCAGCAAAGATCCGTTATCCCCCATGGTTGCTCTGGAGGCGCTCGATGTCATGCGCGAAGGACATGATTGCTCCGGAGTCGGCATTTTTCTTCGCGATTTGAGCGGACCCTTTGAAGAGATGAAAGATGCGCCCATTTTATCCGGTATCTTCAGCGAAAAGGGTCTGAGGCGCCTGGATTCTTTTATGATGGACATTGGTTTTATGACCAAATACAAGATTACCATCAAAGTACCGAAACACCCCCCACCGGGGGTTCCCAAACGGGATATATACCTGATACGGGCCTATGAGTATCCGGAGGAATGGGATGATTTGAGTCAGGAAGAACTCTATGACCACTTGCTGGAGATTAGACTCCAGCTGAGACTGATGGGTGAGGAAAAAAACGACATGATGGTTTTTTCCTTCTGGCCGGATGTGATCATGATTAAGGAAATCGGCGACCCCCTGCTGGTGGCCGAGCATTTAAATCTTGACCGCAAGGAGCTTCACGCCCGGGTGATAATGGCCCAGGGCAGGCAGAACACCAACTACGCCATCACACTGTATGCCTGTCATCCGTTCTTCATCCAGGGCTATTCTACCATGACCAACGGTGAAAACACCGCCTTTGTTCCCATCAAGGCCTTTTTGGAATCAAGGAATTTTCCAGGCTATATGGGATATCAATCGGATTCAGAGGTGTTTACCCATATCCTGCATTACACGATCAAAAAGCTGGGACTCGGAATCGAAGCTTACAAGCACATCATTACGCCTTTGCAGGATGGGGCGATTCAGGATCATCCCGACGCTATATTTTTAAAGAACCTGAAACAAACCTGCCGGCAATTGATCATCGATGGCCCCAACTGTGTCATCGGCTGTATGCCGGATCACAGCGTGTTTATGGTTCAGGACCGCAAGAAACTTCGACCGGGTGTCGTTGGTGGAAGGCCCGGGATGTATGCATTTGCGTCAGAAATATGTGGTCTGGACGCCGCGATCCCGAATCGTGATAAGAACCAGGACATCCAACCCATGCATTTGGATACTGTCGCCGTCGGTCCGGAGCGACAGGAGGTTAAGATATGGAACCAGAACGACCCATTACCGCTTCTACACTAAGCGTCAAAGACCTGCCCTGGCAGATTATCTGGGATAAAGACACATGTACGCTTTGCGGCAAATGCACGGCGGTCTGCCCGGTTAATGCCATTGAACTCGGGGTTTTTCGCAAGCGGGATCTGAAGCCTCCTGTGGGATTCATAGATGCCCCCACCAGTGTGTACCGGGCCTATTACGGCATCCGCCAGAAAACCGATCCGGCCTATAAATGCGTGGGCTGCGCCATGTGTAATATGGTCTGCCCCAACAATGCCATTATGCCCATAAAGGGGGATGAAGCCGACAAGCTTCGCTATCATCTTGACCGGGGCGGGCAACCCCGCAGGCGCGGCGGGCGGCGTAATGTAGCCGGGGGTATTCTGGATCGGCTGAAATTCATTCGTATTTCGATGCTGACCGATCCGGCCCTGGATGCCGGGCGGCACGAATTTGAAATGCGAACCCTTTTAGGGCGCATTCTGCCTCCGGAAGAGAACCTTAAATTTCTGCAAACCAACGGCTGGATTCCACCGGTGAGAGAAATCTATCCGTTAATCATCGGCAGTATGTCTTTTGGGGCCCTGTCGCCTACCATGTGGGAAGGGCTGCAAATGGGGGTGGCCTACCTCAACGAAGAACTCGGTATGCCCGTCCGGATATGCACCGGTGAGGGCGGCTGCCCGCCGCGCCTGTTGCGTTCCCGATTTTTAAAGTATGTAATCCTGCAGATTGCCAGCGGGTATTTCGGCTGGGATGAAATCATTCATGCTATCCCGGAGATGAAGGAAGATCCCTGTGCCATTGAGATCAAATACGGCCAGGGCGCCAAACCCGGCGACGGCGGTCTGTTGATGTGGTACAAGGTCAACAAGTTGATTGCGGCTATTCGAGGCGTGCCGACCGGCATCAATCTGCCGAGCCCACCGACCCATCAGACCAAGTATTCCATCGAAGAGTCAGTGGCCAAAATGATTCAGTCCATGTACATGGCCTGGGGGTTCAGGGTTCCGGTCTATCCTAAGATTTCGGGCACTTCAACCGCTCTGGCGGTCTTGAACAATCTCACCCGCAATCCTTATGCCGCCGGGCTTGTCATTGATGGAGAAGACGGCGGAACCGGGGCGGCCTATAACGTATCCATGAACCACATGGGGCACCCGATAGCGACCAATATTCGCGACAGCTATTTGAATCTGGTTAATCTGGGAATGCAGAACCAGGTCCCGCTGTTTGCCGGCGGAGGGGTCGGTAAGACCGGCAACCTGGCCGCCAATGCCGCCGCTCTCATCATGCTGGGTGCCAGTGGGGTTCAGATCGGCAAATACATCATGCAGGCAGCAGCCGGCTGCCTGGGCTCTGAATCAGATCGCTGTAATATCTGCAACATCGGGCTGTGTCCCAAGGGAATAACCTCCCAGGATCCCCGACTCTACCGGCGCCTTGATGTTGAAGATGTGGCCCAGCGGGTGGTGGATGTATATTTGAGTTTTGACACCGAGCTGAAAAAAATTGTCGCCCCCCTGGGACGATCTACTTCTTTGCCCATTGGTATGTCGGATGCGCTGGGCATCGATGATTATGATGTCGCTGAGAGATTGCAGATTAAATATGTGGTGTAGCCTGAATAAATAACTCGGAGTTAGAAAATGTCAGACCAGGGTATAAGCGGCAAAACTAAGTACCATGTCATTGCCGGCAGGTTTTCCGGAGAGCGGGTCGCCACCCGGATTCTTGAAGAACAGATCCAGGAAGCCGTGGCCCAGGGGCATCGGGCTTTACAAATTGATGCTTACGGCCAGCACGGTATCGGTGGGCGGCTCTGGCGGGCCGGCGTTGAAACGATTTACATTCAGGTGGTTGGACAACCCGGTCAGCGCCTTGGATCCATGGGATTTCCCAATACGTCTATTGAAGTTCTGGGACCGGCATCCGATGATGTGGGCTGGCTCAATGCCGGATCAGAGATTGTGGTCCACGGTAATGCCGGCAACGGATGCGCCAACGCCATGGCCCAGGGCAAAATTTTTATTTCCGGCAACATCGGTGCCCGGGGAATGACCATGACCAAACACAATCCCCGGTTTGATCCACCCGAGCTATGGGTATTGGGGGCGGCCGGAGATTATTTTGGTGAATTCATGGCCGGTGGTATTGCCGTGATATGCGGTTATGACGCCCAAAACCCCGACAATATTCTCGGTTATCGACCGTTGGTCGGCATGGTCGGCGGTAAGGTTTTTTTCCGGGGATCGCATGCCGGCTACAGCCAATCCGATGCCAAGCTGATTTCCATAGGAGATGAGAATTGGAATTGGCTGCGCGAAAATATTCGGAGTTTCTTAAATCGAATCGGGCGCAACGAGCTGATGGAAACCCTTGCCGATCGCAGTCAGTGGCAGTTGCTTGTTGCACGTACACCCCATGAAAAAGTATCGCAGCCGATGCGAGCCATGCAGTCGTTTTACGAGTCGGTCTGGGAGAAAGAGCTTGGCCAGGGCGGTCTTATTGGCGACCTGACCGATCTCGACCGCAGTCCCATAGCATTGATCACCACCGGCGATTTGCGGCGGTTTGTCCCGGTTTGGGAAAATCGCAAATATGCCGCCCCCTGCGAGGCGACTTGTCCCACCGGGATTCCTGTGCAGGAACGGTGGCAGCTGGTTCGCGAGGGCCGCGTTGATGAAGCGGTAGATCTGGCCCTGGCCTATACACCGTTTCCCGCTTCCATTTGCGGATATCTGTGTCCCAATTTATGCATGCAATCTTGTACACGGCAATCCTCTGCCATGGCACCGGTGGATGTGACCCAACTCGGCCAGGCAAGCATCAATGCCAAATTACCGGATTTGCCGCCGGAGAGTGATAAAAAAATCGCTATCATTGGCGGGGGGCCTGCGGGTATCTCCGTTGCCTGGCAACTTCGCCAGAAGGGGCATCAAACCGTAATTTATGAAATGGCTAAAGAAATCGGCGGAAAAATTTCCCGTGTAATTCCTGATAGCCGACTTCCCTCAGACGTGATGACCCAAGAATTGAAACGGGTTAAAGAGGTCCTGCCCCATGTACATCTCCAGCAACCCCTTAAACGCGAGGAAGTTCAGCAGCTTCGAGAAGATTTCGACTTTGTCGTAATCGCCACCGGTGCCCAGAAACCCAGAACGCTTCCCATACCGGGAAACGAGCGGACCGTCACGGCGCTGGATTTTCTCATGCAGGCCAAATCCAACCAGGCCAAGGTCGGCAGGCATGTCGTCGTCATCGGTGCCGGAAATGTGGGTTGTGATGCGGCGGCTGAGGCTCACCGCTTCGGTGGTAAGGTGATTACCTTGCTGGACGTCCAGGAACCAGCTTCTTTCGGCAAGGAAAGACAGGCCGCCGAGGCCATCGGGGCCACGTTTAAGTGGCCGGTTTTCACCAAAGAAATTACATCCAACAGTGTAATTTTAAAGGACGGTGAGGAAATTCCGGCAGATACCGTCATTATTTCCATCGGGGATGTACCGGATCTTGATTTTTTGCCCGAGACCATTGTTGAGGAAAATGGGTTTGTCAAAGTTGACGAGCGCTATCAGACCAATGACCCCAAGGTTTTTGCCATCGGCGATGTGGTTCGGCCGGGGCTTTTAACAGATGCCATCGGCTCCGGGCGAATAGTTGCCCAGGCGATTTGCGATATTCTGGAAGGCAACGTACCGCTGCCTTTCAAACGCGAAATGATCAGCCGGGACCGCGTGACCCTTGAATATTTTGATCCCCGGGTGACCGAATTCGCCAGTCTGGATCATTGCGGTTCGCAGTGCTCTTCCTGCGGGGCCTGCCGGGACTGTGGGATTTGCATAGCGGTTTGCCCGCAGCAGGCCATCAGTAAAAAGGAACCCGAAGATTCCCCCTATGAATATGTGGTCGATGAAAACCTGTGCATCGGGTGCGGATTTTGCGCCGCGGCCTGCCCATGCGGGGTATGGGACCTGGTGGAGAATATGCCGATTGGCTAAAGGGTCTGGTTTGGTGTGAAGCAACCTCATAAACAAATGACATCGAATTCATGAAGTTTCATATAAGTGGTTCCAGAATTAACTCTAAACATGAAGCCTTGAACCTCTTTGAACATATAAATCGTATTAAAAATAGTAAACCCAAAATATTTTATTGATTTAAGATCAAAGGAGCCCATCGTATATGACAGACTATGACAAACCCCGTGAAGCCTGTGGCATTTTCGGTATCTGTGGTCATCCCGAAGCTGCCCCAATTACCTATTTTGGTCTGTATGCCCTGCAGCACCGGGGACAGGAAAGTGCCGGGATTTCGGTTGTCAGGGATGAGACCATTGTTGAACACAAGGGAATGGGACTGGTATCAGATGTTTTTGACATGGAGCGCTTGCAGCAATTGGCCGGTGGCTGCGCCGTCGGACATGTGCGCTATTCCACTACGGGCAGCTCGATACTGACCAACGCCCAGCCCTTTATGGTGCGTCACAGAAACAAATCCTATGCCGTGGCCCACAATGGCAATATTGTCAATGCCCATGCCTTAAAAAATGAACTTGAAGAAGCCGGCTCCATTTTCCAAACGACGATGGACAGCGAAATCTTTCTGCACCTCTTTGTGAAGAATCTCCAGCTCGGGTTCGAACAGGCCCTGGTTGAAACCGTATCAAGTCTGCAGGGCGCCTTTTCATTTGTCATGCTGACAAGCCGGGGAGAAGTTATCGGAATTAAAGATCCCTATGGCTTCAGGCCGTTGTGCCTTGGCAAATTGAACGGTAATTATGTGCTGGCATCTGAAACCTGTGCTTTTGATCTTGTCGAAGCTGAATTTGTGCGTGAGCTTGATCCCGGGGAAATCGTCATTATCAGCCAGGATGGAATTAAAAGCATAAAAACGCCGCATGCCGGCCAGAGGGCCTTTTGCATTTTTGAATTTATTTATTTTGCCAGGCCGGACAGTACCTTTTACGGGCAAAATGTCTATCTTACCCGCAAGGCCCACGGCAGACGGCTGGCAGAAGAAGCGCCTGTTGAGGCGGACTTTGTGATGCCGTTTCCCGATTCGGGAACTTATGCAGCCATCGGTTACTCTGAGGCTTCGGGAATCCCCTTTGAGATGGGAATGATCCGCAACCATTATGTGGGGCGAACCTTTATTCAACCGACCCAGAGTATGCGCGATTTCGGTGTGCGCATTAAAGCTCAATCCCGTTCAACAACTGTTGAAGGGCAAAGATATTATCATCATAGAAGATTCTATCATCCGGGGTACGACCATTAAAACCAGGGTAAAAGCGTTGCGGGAATTGGGTGATCGGAAAAGTTCATATGCGTGTGGCCGGCCCGCCCCATCGTTATCCCTGCCATTACGGGATCGATTTTTCAACCCGGGGGGAATTGATTGCCGCCAAAAAAACGGTTGAGGAACTCAGGGGCTATCTGGGGCTCGATTCCCTGCATTATCTCAGCATTGATGGACTTTTAAAGTCCACCGGTATTGAAACCCCGGAAAGAAATTTTTGCAAAGCCTGTTTTGATGGCTGTTATCCGGTGGCCTTTGATGAGAACCTGACCAAAGCATGTCTTGAGACAAGTTAGGGTAGCCTCCTTAAATTTATACATATTTTAGGTGGCCGGCATATTTACTCCTTGCCCTTTTCTAAATTGCGGTATAAAATATTAAATTGACCTACTGGTGAAACCTGACGGTTGGAGGACGATATGCTCGAGTCGAAATATTTAAAAGACAATATTGAAAACATTCAAAAACTTTTGGGAATTCCTGCCCTCAGGAATTTTGAAACCAAAAGCCTTCAAAAGTTGCTCCGGTTAAGCAAAATAAGAGAATACGAGGATGGCGAATTGATTATCGAGGAAGGGGATCTGGATCCGTGGCTTTATTTTCTGCTTTCCGGCAAAATACGAATCACCAAAGAAGGATTGGCAATTAATACGATTGATAAAAAGGGCGAGATTTTCGGTGAAATGCGAATCGTCGACAGTATGAAACGATCTGCCTCGGTTTATGCCCTCGGTAAAACCATCTGCCTGGCGGTCGATACCTCCGCCAAAAACAGGATTTCCGATCAGGATCCCACGGATGAAAAGCTGGACTTTTTATTGTTGCTATACCGGATATTTGCAGAATATATGTCAATCCGCCTGCGCCTCACCAATGAAGAATTGATAACCGCCAAAAAGAAAATCAAACGCTTACTTGCCAAAATATGACCTTTCCCCATACCGTTGCGTTCTCGAGAAACTCCACCAACGTATTCTTCCACATCCTCACCCAGTGCAATCTCAAGTGTCGCCATTGTTATATCAATCCAGTGCAGCACGGGCAAAACAGCTTGCCCCTATCAACCATTCAGGCCTGGCTGGAGCCATTTGCCGAAAACAGCAGCGCCAAAAACATCATTTTCTTGGGTGGTGAACCCACACTCCATCCTGATTTACCGGCAGCCATCAAATATGCGCGCAAACTGGGTTTCGGCTCCATAACCGTAGATACCAACGGGTATCTTTTTCACGATATTTTGGGAAAAGTAGATTCCGGCGAGGTGGACACTTTCAGTTTCAGCCTGGACGGTGCCACGCGGCAAACCAACGATCGGATAAGGGGTGAAGGCTCGTTTGACACTTGTCTGGCTGGTATCCGCAAGGCTGTTTTGAGGGGTTTTAACACTAGCCTTATCTACACTGTCAGCAAGGATAACATAGCTGAGCTGGAACTGCTGGCACCGTTGATAAAAGATCTTGGTGTCGGAAGGTTTTTCATTCAAGTCATTGGCTTACGGGGAAGATCCGCTAACAGGGATTCGGAAAATTCTCCCGAGGGGACACTTCAGGTTGAACGGCGTCAATGGATAGATACGATCCCGAAGGTTGCTCAAATGATTGCCGCATCCGGCATCACCGTAACCTACCCCAAGGTATTTTTAAACCCGGAAGAAAAGTTCGAATGTGCCGGCCTGGTCGCCGATAATTATTTTATTTTTCCCAACGGCAGGGTGTATCGATGTCCGCTCTGTGAGGATTTCCCCATCCACAGTATGGTATTTAGGGAAAACCAAATCCTCCCCGCCACCAGACTTAATGAGAGCGATTTTTTTCAGCTCAATATACCCGAAGGCTGCGTCATGAACAAACTCATCCAACCTCAAAATTTGTATTACCGGGAAGATGGTACGCCGGAATATAAGATTGCGTGTTGCTTGTTAAAGGAAGAAATTAAGCCCGCGTAAAGTCGTGTTGCGTGTTATGGCACCTGCAGTGCCAGTTGATAGCTCATAGCTGGCAGCTGATAGTCAAAGGAAATAAAATCGATTCTATTTTTTTCAACAATCCTAAATCCCAAATCCCAAATCGAATCTTTCCAAAATCCGCAATCCGAGGGTATGCAGTGAAAACCGTCCGCCAGAAAATTACTGAACTGTTGAGTGAAGGTGAGATGGATGCCCGGGAATTATCCCGGGAGGCAGGTATTCGGGAAAAAGAGGTCTATGATCATCTTGCGCACATCGCCAGGTCATTGGCGGTAAAAGGAAATAAGCTGGGAATTCAACCCGCCCAATGTTTGTCGTGCGGTTATGTGTTCAAAGACCGCCAACGTCTGACGCGACCGGGCCGTTGTCCGCACTGCAAAAAATCACATCTGAAAAGCCCGTCCTTTAATATTTATAGAATGACGAATGTCGATTGACGAATTCTGTCATTTATTTATTCGATCTTGTGTTAATCGAGAAATCCGATACTTAAAATAAAGCTCCAGACCACTTCTAAGCAAATTTCCGGATATAGACCTTCGACCTTCGACATTTGTCAATCGTCATTTCTTCCGGTACCATTTGCCGATAGCGTCCTGCAGCCATTCGCCGGGTCGGGCTTTTTCGGCGATTTGGATCGCACGGTGCTTGCCGACCAGTTCAAGCGTGGTCCCCTGTTGTTTGGCAATGGCCTCATATACCATTTCCCGATCCTTGTTTTCAGCTGCGACCACGTCTTGTTTTTCTTTTTGCTGGCCGACAAATTCCAGAAGGCCTTTATTGTTTTCTCCAACGAGGCCTTTATCTTTAAGCGCCTTTATTTCAGGCAACCGGGCAAGCATTCTGGCCTGGATCTCTTTGGCAGAAGGAAACGCCCCGGCAGCAAAAACTGTGAAAAGAAGAATGGCTAAAACCGCAAAATATACTTTTTTCTTCATTTTAAATCTCCCTGTCTTATACCGGCCTCAAGTTATTATTTATTGAGTTGTAGAAGAGGGTGTATCAATTTTTTTTTCAGCGTTATCAATTTTTCCAAAAAAATCATCCAGCGCCTTATCAACTTTTACGTTGACGTCAATTGTTATGTGTATCGGTTTTATTTCCACCGGTGCAACTTCGACTTTGTGCGTTGTGCAGCTCTGAATTAGCGGAAATATTAAAGCTGCCACCAAAAGGTAAATTGATTTCGCCATGACGGTGCTCCTTGGTTATTGAATCATTTTAATGAGATCTTTGTATTGCAGCAATTTGTTCAGGGGGAGCCTGAAATTGACATCAAGGCGGATGCCCTGAAAGTGTGACCCTTCACTGTCAGCTTCCACTCTGATAAACCCCCCGATATCTTTCCTGTAGACAAACGGAAGCGTTCTGGCAGGCTTTCCATCCATCTGCATTTGTAATAATAAATCTTCTTTTTCGGAAGTCAGGCTCAGTTTGGCCCATGAATAATCATAATCCTTTAATGCTTCCCTGGCAAGGTCCATCTGGGCGAATTGGGGTGTTTCCGGCGGGATACCGGCGGTCAGGAGTTCGGTTCCCGTGAGGTGGATCTTGCCGCCCGCCCCCGGGGTGGAGAAAAGAAACCCGTCGTCAAAACTTAACTCGCCCTTTGCGTATCGAATCGGAATTCTTCCGCTGACGGTGCCGCTGCCTTCGGCCGCGGCCGCTCCAAACTGTCCCAGGACCCTTGCAAGATTGAGACGGTCGCAATACAAAATGATGCGATAATCTTCGATGCCCTGGGATATTCGCATCGCCTGGGTGTCTACCTTGCCGCCGCTCCATTCAAAATGAGCCTTTTCAATCAAAAAAGATCGAAGAGACTCGATTTGAAAATCTATACTTCCATTTTCGGCCGTCAGATCACCAAATGATAACTTTGAAAACCGCAGCTGTTGGCCGGGGGCGCTGCGAACCTCCGGCAACTCCGGCATTGCAAGAGACATTTGTATGCCGTCAATCGCAAATTTGCTCTCCGCCGCCACCACTCTTCCATTTATCAGTTGTGATTCAATCGAACTGAAAATTTGCGCATCTTCCATGAAAAACTTGGCGGATAAAATAAATTTTCCATTAACTTTTATACCTTTGGCGGCGGGATGAAAACCGGATAGATCGATATCAGCGGCACCGACCGGGCGCGATAGGTTCAAACGAATATCGGCTGTCGGACGACGGGTGTTAAAAATGCGGGAACTCCCCACAAATTTTAGTGACGTGTGCGGCAGAAGTTCACTGATATGCTGGCCTTCAATATCAAATCCGGATTCAGTTTGCTGGATTTCACACTGAATGCGTCCAAGGTTCAAATGCCTGTAATTAAGGGAGGCGATCGAAACACGCCCCTTTTTCCGATGTCTTGCAGGCGGCCAGACGAATGGGATTGCGCCGCTGACCTTGCCGATTTGACCGTCCATATCGGCCGGCGACAGTCGGCCGCCATCAAACCGGAACAGACCGTTAAAGCTCATGTTGTCCCGGATGGATTTTTTAATTTTACCGGCCAGAGAGATCTCCTTAATGGCTATTTTGCCGGCGGCTGATGCCAGGGAGGTCCCCGGTGCCTGTATTTCAAATTCCCACGTCGAAGACCCAATATCCCCGATGGCAAGATCCGCGGTGCCCTTTAAAACCGCTTTCGGCAACTGGATTGTCTCTGAGCCGGCGTCCATCCGGGTATCGTCCAGGAGGACGTTATAGGCGGCGGTCAGCCGGTCTTTCCCTGCCCGGCCGGATACCTCTATCAGCGGAAGTCTCGATGCCACTTCATACTGGTTAAAGCGGAATCCGGCCGTTTTGGCTGGTGCCTTTTGGCCATCTTGGCTGTTCACTGTAAGCTGCCAGTTGCCGTCTGGATCGTAACGCGCTGCCAACGTGGTGTGCAGCGATATTGAATCTATGGTTTGAAATTGGAAATTGCCCATTTTAAATTTGCCGGCCTGCAATTCCAGTGCGGCGTTCAGGGAGGAAATTTGAAAGGGAGCAAATTGCAGGTCGGCGGTGGCCGTCATGTTCACTTTCCCGGATGCTGAAAAATCGCCGGCAAGCCGGACAATATCTGAGAATCGGCCAAGGTTTAAGGCTGAAAATCTCAGTTTTTAAACGAATTCGGCGCCGGGTTAAATCGATTTTACCCTCGCAGCTTACTTTTTGCCCCCGGGGATACAGCCAAGCCGCGACTTCAAAAAGGGTATATTCCGAATTGTCAGGGGCAATTTCGATTTCAAATGGGACTCTGTATAGCTGATCTTTTATTTTTATAGTGAGGTCAGCGTTGCGTATCTCCAACCGGTTTGCCACGACAGGCGGTGAAGTTTGCCCGGATGTCGGTTGTGCTTTTTGGCGGGATTGCAGGTTTGATAGCACCTTTTGCAGGTCGAATTCGGTTAAGGCAAATTTTCCATTTTCCAGGCGGCCGTTAACTTCGATGCCGCTGAGCACCACCCGGCTAATTTTTTTGCGATACAGTTCGCCCGGCGAGTAATCGAGCTGTACGGAGCGGATTAAAAGCGCCGGGTTCGGTTGCGGTCCGATACGGACCTCACCCAGATCTGCTCCAAAGAACCCGACACGGCGAACTTCAAAGGCAACGTCTGAAATTCCGGTTTCGGCGACCAATAGAGGAAGGAGCCTGGACTCTAAATAATGAGGAAGGAAAAGATAAATGCCGGCGACCAGCCCGAAGAACAGTACGGCCAGCAAAAATAAAATGCTGAGAGAAAAAGTTATTTTTCGTTTCGACGACATTTTCTCACTAGGTGCTTCGATTCGCAATTAGTACGACGTATTTTGCGCAACCGGTTAAACGCTATTGCTCACTCAGCACTTAGTCCCGAGTAAGTAAATACGTGATCGTATTTACGAATCGATGGACTAAGCCTTTCTGGCGTTACCGAAAGGATTCTTTTACAACTTTTGCAAAAACGAGCTTCGCGTCATGCCGGCGCCCACCGAATCGTTTAATATAAGCCGGGCCTTTTTCAACTGATCAATATTGGCGTTTATCCTAAAGCCTTGCAGGCTATCTTCCTGCAATGCGCCTCGTTCTAAGTCGTAAGGTAATCGTTGCATGCAGACAACCGAACAGTTGCCCCGTTCATGAACGTTGGTGATTAATTTGTTGGCAATTAAGTCGGCTACTATCTTTTTTTTCTCCAGCGGATCGCCTGCAAGGACCTGATCCAGGGTCAACGGAATCATGGCGAAATTTGCCTGGTGCTCGATAATAAGATCAATATTCTCAACTTCGATGCCATTGGAAGAAAACAGCTCGCCTAATAGGGTTTTCGCTCCGCGGGTGGCATATAAGAACACGCCCTTGCCATCCATGTCTCCGAAGATATCATCGCCATCAGGAAGGGCCTGGATGTAACCGGCAAAGCAACCATGGGTGCGTGTGAGGGTGTCGACGATTCCTTTTTGGGGCCTTTGGAAAGTATAGTCGACGCCACTATGCAGAGTGATGGTGCCTGAATCCGGGGAGAGATAAACGGAGATAACATTATCATACTTGCCGGATTCCACATAGGCCCGGGCGATTTCTTCCACCCGCTCTTTTTTTGCGCCCAGGGTCATTATGTCGTAAGCAAAAGAATTTATGTGTTGATCGTAGAACTCGAGGGCTTCTCGGAAGCGTTTAAATGTTCCGCCGGCGGTCTGCTCCGGATACATCAGTTCTGCAAGCGCGTGCTGTACCCGTGCTGCCGTGGCCGGAACCCTGTAAACCAGTCTGCCCAGCTGATTGTCGATTATGATACCGTCAATCTTGTTATTTCCGTTTAGCTTCCTTATTTCATGTGCTGTTTCTGAAACAGGGTCTTTTTTCAGGGTAAACTCACTACTGTTGCGGATAGAATACTGCCCGGGCGGTTTGGCGTTGCTCATTGTTTTAAGTGCTGTCGCCAGGGAATCATCACCGAATAGAATGTTGGACGTATCATCCGGTTTGAATGCTTTCGCGCGGTGGAGGTTTTCCGCACCGATGATAACCGATACATCGTCCGGCTTCAGATAACCTTTGAGCGAGAGCATAAAAGCGAGCTCAACGGCGACATTAAAACCGGGGCATCCCGCATACAGGTCAAACACATGCGCGTGGGGGCAATGCTCTTGAATTATTTTATACGGGTATCTGACCAATGGGCCGGGATCATATTTATCATCCCCGACATTGGTGGCCCCGATGACCAGTTTGATTCGCGAAGGATCTATGTCAGAGGTGTCCAACAGGTCCTGTAGCGCCGTTACGCCGATGCGTTCATCCGTTCCGGCGGTCCTTCTGGTTCGCACCCCCATTCTTTCTTCAATGGTTTTGTTGTTAACCGGTACACCGCCCTTAAAAGACAGGCCTTCTTTTTCATAAATTGAGTTGTCTACGACCGTGCCGCCGTTCCAGGCGCCGTAAGCAATAATTTCCAATACAGAATTTTCCACTAATAACAACTCCCTTCGCTGCTGATGTGTCTATGATATAAGAACATCGGTAAAAAATGTCAACTCGCCTTAATCCGCCTACGGCGGACGAGGGCTTAATTCCCGCCCCTTGGGGCGTTTAAAATTTTCCGTTTGATACCCCATTGCTTGCGACGGGGTTGTTCATCAAAGCCGTGGAATCGCTTCGCACTGTCTTCCCGGTGCCCCTCTAAAAAAATGAAAGTGATACCTTCATTCATTCCGCCAAGGGCGGACCAGAGGCCTTTAGATGCGGATTTGAGGCGGGTTCTAAACGTTGAATCGGATATTAATAATATCTCCGTCCCTAACCGTATAATTTTTACCCTCCAACCGGACGGTTCCTTTTTTTCTGGCCGCCGCATAGGTCCCGGCATCCATCAAATCGTCATAGGCAAGTACTTCTGCCCGAATAAAGCCTTTTTTAAGATCAGTGTGAACAGCTTCGGCGGCATCGACTGCCTCGGTGCCGCCTTTTATACTCCAAGCCCTGACCTCGTCACTGCCGACGGTAAAAAAAGAGATTAGTCCCAGAAGGCTGTATGATTTACGAATGACTTTGTCCATGGCTGATTCACTGATATTAAATTCATTTAGAAAGTCGGCCGCATCTTCGGCGGACATCTGGGCCAGTTCCTGTTCCAGCTTGCCCCTTATCACCAGGCAATCCTCCACGGTGGTGATTTTACCAACATCCGATAATTGGTCGTCCTCATCATCGTTGTTGAAAAGGACCAGCATCGGCTTGGCGGATAGGAAGGCGAAGCCCTTCAGGCTATGGGCGGATGCAAGATCGGCAACCCTTCGCAACGGTGTCTCATTCTCCAGGTTTTCCCGGCACTCAACCAACAGGGTGTGTTCCTGTGGATCCATTTTTTTACCGCGTTTTTGATCAAGTTCAAGGCGTTCTAAACGTTTTTCGACCACAACCAGATCCGCCAGGATCAGTTCCTGCTCCATTTTCACATAGTCTTCAGAGGGTGATTTTTTTTCAGGTCCCAAGGCCGTGTGATTACGTATTACATGGATCAAGGCATCACAGTCTCTTGCGGCTGTCCAGATACTCTGATCTTTTTTAGCTGCGACGGTGCCCGGCAGAAAATATTCCACCTGGGCATAGGTGGTTTTTTGGGGTTCATACATCTCACTTAAAATATCAATGCGACCATCCGGCACGCGAATCATACTGATGCGATCTTCACCCGTGTGGACTGATCCTGAAATGTTTTGGGTCAAGGCTTCAAAAATTGTCGTTTTGCCCGATTGCGGCAGACCGATGATACCAAGTTTCATGGATAAATCCTGTTGCGTTCGTTAACTTATGTTTCGACTTCGCAAATAAAAGCAAAATTAGATTTTTTCTTTTTCTTAAATCTAAAACCCGAAATCCCCACTTCCCCATACAATCTGTCTGTACATCTCCGGATCGGTGTCCCCTTCGGTGGAAAAAAGAAGAATGCGGGCGTCAGAATTAATATTCAAGTCTTTTTTTAAGGGTTCGAGTTCCGGCTGCTTTAACAGATCAATCAGCAGCCCCAGGGTCACCGCTCCGGATTCACCGGAGATTACCCGGTCATCACCTGCCAGCGGATTTCCGAGTACCCGCATACCAATGGTGGTAACATCATCGGGACAGGCCGCAAAAACATCTGCATAATCCCGCAGAATTTCCCAGGAGATAATACTGGGATCCCCGCAGGCCAGCCCTGCCATGATGGTGTTTAAATCTCCTCCTACTTTATGGGGCCTGCCATCCATGGCTTTGATGGATTGGTAGTAACAGGCCGCCCGGGTTGGCTCGACAACGGCTAAAAGGGGTCGCTGGTCGCCGTATTTTTCCACGAGATAACCCTGCAGACTGCCGGCTAAAGACCCTACTCCGCACTGGATAAATACATGGGTAGGCCTTTGCGGGCTCAGTTGCTCAACAGCTTCATCAAACATGGTAAGATAACCCTGCATCACCTGCAGGGGGATATCTTCATAACCGACCCAGGCGGTATCCTGGATCAGCAGCCAGCGGTTACGCCGGGCGCGGTCGGCGGCCAATTGAACCGCGTCGTCAAAGTTCCCATCAATGATACTGGCATCGGCTCCCAAATCTCTAATACTATCCAGACGCGCGGATGTTGTGCCCCGGGGCATGAAAATTATCGCACGGCATTCCAGCTGTTTGGCGGCCCAGGCCACGGCCTTGCCATGGTTGCCGTCGGTGGCAGTGATACAGGTAATATCCTTGACGCGTTGTTTTAGTTCCGGAGACTGAAATTTGGCAAATGACAAATTTTTAGGAGACAGATTCAATTTCTGTGCCAGATGGGCGGACAGGGCGAAGGACGCCCCTAAGATCTTGAATGCGTTGAGGCCGCAGCGGTGGGATTCATCCTTTACCCGGATACTGGCGACACCTAATTGCCGGGCCAGATTGTCGAGTTTGGCCAGGGGCGTGGGTTGAAAATTGGGCAGGCTTCGGTGAAAATTTCGAACATGACTTGTTGCAGTGGAAGAAAAATGAGAGGTGTCCGCTTTTTTTTGCACTGATGGTCGGGCGTCGGGGTTGGTTATCCAGGAGATTTTGTCCGGCGCCGGGTCCGTCATGGTTGATCCTTGGAGGGTTTCAGGGTTACCTGGCCCTCGGATTCAAACGGGAGCGTGGTCGGCAGCATATTGTTACCGGACACCCGGAGTTTGCCGTTTAAGCGATACTTCAGCTCTTCAGAATCCTTCAAACCATAAACGCTTCTAAACATTTTAATAACCGAGGAATAAACCGTAATGGTCACAAGTTCAGTCCCATAAGATGGTATATCAACCGGGGTGTTGGACACGCCGGTGGCAAAGGCCTGATCGTTGACCTCAAGTTCGGCCTTGATTCCCTTGACCTTTAAATCGACATCATTGGCATTGAACACCCGCAGCTGGATTTGGAAAGCCGCTTCAAGTCCGGTTACTTCCTGAACCTGAATATTGGCCAGCGAAATCCGGGGTGGGTCCAGCTGTTGCCCAACTCCGGCACAACCGGCTAAGGCCAGATAGGCTATAATTAATGCAAAAAATGTAATCGGCAGGATTGATCGATTCATTTATAGCGCCTCAATTTAGAGTTAATAGTTATTGGTTATTAGTTATTCGAATGGATCGCATCGTTATTCTATGTCATTGTCATTTGGCTTAAAAGACTTTTATTCCACGAGCACTATTAACCAATAACATATTACACATAACGGCATTTTAGTTTCCTAAAATACCTTTGAGAGCGTCTTTCGCTGTTTTTTCATACGGCTTAATTTTCTCATTTTCCAATAGCTTTTTAGCTTCTTTTGATTCGAGAACCTGCTTTTCAATTTCCTGCTTGGCGGCCGCACTTAAATCAGGCCGAAATTTGGGGGAGGCAAAGGTGCCGGACACCACCACCGGCACCATGACCCCTTTAAGCTGGGCCTCGTCGCCCTGGCCTTTGATGGAGGCGACCGCCTTTGGTTCCACACGAAAATCAAGGGTTTCCTTTACCAGGTCCGCTGTTCCACTCGCGATAACCCTTATAAATGGGGACTTGAGGCTGCTCTGGGGGGTGTTTACTGCGCCGTTTTTGATAACATAAGGAAAATCCAGTTCGGTGAAATCAGTTTTTGGTCGCTCACCCCCTTTTCCAGCCAGACCGAATGCCGATCCGACATTGCGCACCATGGCCGCCAGGTCGATTCCGACGATGGCACCGTCGTTGAATTTTAAAAAGCCTTCACCGTTTAAGGTTTTTTTAATCTGCGCGGGCTCGTCTCCGATCATCGACAGGTTGATGTCAGCCTGGGTGCTGCCCTGCAGGATGTCTTTTTCAAGTACATCCTTGAGCAGCGGTTGCGCCTGGACATTATTTATTTTCAGATTCAGACTGCTTGTGGGAGTATCCTGGGCAACATTCAGCAAGGCCTTGCCGTTGGCATTGCCCTGATACATATTCAGCTTTATCGGATCCAGGTTGAAGATGCCGTTTCTGGCTTTGACCTGCAGATAGACATCCTGAATATTGGCTTTGCTGATCGTCAGTTTTCCGATTTTTAGGAGACCATCCAGAATCAGTCGGCGCAGCGGTGTGTAATCGGTCTTTTTCTTCTGGCCTTTGGCCGGGACTTTTTCAGCTGACGGCTGGTCGCTTTTAGGGGGCATGTAGCGATCCAGGTTAATCTTATCCAGGCTCAAGTCAAATTTCAGGTTTGGTAGAGAAAATTGGGTAGCTGTTGCCGAAAAGCTTAATTGGGATTGATCCAGATTCATAACACCCTTAGACACGGTTGCTTGGTTGGCATCTGCCTTTATGTGGGCTTTAAAATCTAAACTGCTCAGGGCCTTGGGATCTGTGGTTTGAACCGGAAAGGATTGCCCCAGCGCGGCAACCAGCTCCCGCGGGGAAAACGTATCCACGGTTATGTCGAGGTCTACGCCGGGTGTGGTAGCCGGATTTTCAAGGTTTCCCTTCAACGTCATGGCGAGATGCTTGAGGGCTTTGAGCGACAAATCCAACGGTATGACACCTTTTCCCATACCGCTGCCCACCGGTCCGACTGTTCCCTCAAGGGACAGGGGGTTTTTATCAAGCTCGGCTGTAAACTTGAGCTGCACCGGTCGATCCAGTGAAACATCTTTTAAAATCAGGCTGATATCCTTGACTTCTTTGCGGGTATTGGTCGTGTGATCAATCCACAGGGCCGACCCGTTTTGGATGGAAAAATTGCCCACGGTCAGGGCGCTGATGGGCAGCCCTCCCAAGCCGGCAGGGGAATCAGCCGGTGCCGGCTTTTTGTCAGTCGATTCCTTTTGCTGCTGCTTGGGCTGCTCCCAGTTTCCGCGGCCGTTTTTATTTTTTACCAGCACGATCTGCGGTCCGTTCATAACAAATCGCTTAACTTCTATCTCTTTGCTAATGAGCGGAAGAAGTTTTACTCTGACCTCAAAGGATTTGACTTTGACAAATTCTTTTTCAGCGAATCCGGGCGGGTTGCCCAGCTGCAGGTCAGAAAAAGAAACGCCGGCCCATGGGAAAAGCGAAAGCTTAAGATCATTTCCCACTGAAAATGGGCGCCCGGTTGCCTCCACCACCTTGTTTTCAAGAACGGGTTTGTATTTTTGAACATCTACAAACATCGGAATGATGAGCAGGGCGGCGATAATGACCACTGCAAGGCATCCGACAATAATTGCACCCCATTTAAAAAAGCTTTTCATCATAACCTCCTTTCACCTAAACTCGTATAAGCTAAATACCAAGGCGCTTGGTGTCAAGCGGGAGAAGTAAATACTGAATTCATTTTTTCCGGTGAGCATTGATGGCTTCTATCACAGATGGCGTGATGTTGTCGGCAATGACTTGATATCCTTCGGCGGTGGGGTGAATGCCATCCGTTTGATTCAGTTTCTGGTTTGCGGCCACACCGTTTAAGAAAAATGGTGTTAAGATGATATTTTCCGACCGGGCAATCTCCGGATAGATTTTTGCAAAGGCGGTGGTATAGTCTTTTCCAAGATTTTGGACGATTTGCATGGATCCCAATACGACGATTACATTGTTGTCGTTGAGTTCTTTGACGATTCGGTGAATGTTGGTCTTGATCAAATCCGGATCGAGACCCCGAAACCCGTCGTTGGCACCGATTACGAGGATAACGATGTCCGGATTTAATTTTAAGATCCATTTTATTCTCGCCAGGGTCCCGCTGGAAGTTTCACCACTGATGCCGGCATTCACTACCTGATATGGATATCCGAGGCTTTGCAGTTTTTTCTCAAGCACTGCCGGGTAGGCCAATTCTTCCTCAACGCCCAAACCCTCGGTAAGGCTGTCGCCTACAGCCACAATCGTGCCCTCGTAATCAAGCGTTTGCGGTTCAGGCGGCGCTGGCGCAGAGTCCTCGCCACATCCGTGAAACGCTAGAGTTATAAACAAACTAAACGTAGCAATGGTTATAAGTCTTTTCATTTTTAATGACCGAAATAAATTAATGCAGTTCAATCCGAAATCCCGAATCCCAAATCTGCAATCCCACTATTCCTGGGTTTGTTCTCTTAAAAATACAACCGGTTTTTTGCGCAGAATTGAGATTGAAGGCAACAAGCCCACCGTTACGACCAGCAATATGGTTACGACAATCAAAATGATACTTTCAAAGACAAAAGGGGTATAGGAAATATTCATCACTTTCGAGCAGATCAGCCAGCTGCCTGCCTGGGAGATCAGCAACGCCAGGACAGCACTGGTCAGGCCCAGAATAAGATTTTCAAGGGCAAACACTCTTAGCACGAAATTCCTCCTGGCTCCCAGAATTTTATAGTAAACGGCTTCCTGAATTCTGGCGTACCGGGTGGCCAGGATCGAACTGAGAATTATTAGAATGCCAGCCACTATACTGAAGCCGGCGAAGAATCGAATGATTAGAGAGAGTTTTTTGACAACAGCAGTGAAAATGGCCAGCAGTTCCGTCGTATCAATCACGCTGATGCTTGGGAATTTTTCAACTATTTTGGTTTGCAAGGCTGAAATTTCCGTTTTGGCCACCCAGACAGCCGTAAATATGGTTTGGGGTGCATCCCGCAGTGTATTTTCAGGAAATACAAAATAGAAGAAAGGGCGCAAAGACTCCTTTGTTCGGGTACGGATACTTGAAATTCGGGCTTGCAGGGGCAGGCCCTGAATTTTAAAAGTGATGCGATCCCCGATTTTCATCTCCTTGATCTCGACCACCGTATCCAAAACAGAAACCTGGAGGTCACCCCAGTCTGCGCGAAACAAGGCATCTCCCTTTATGATTTCTTCATCTTCCAACAGATAATTGCGATAGGTGAGGTTAAACGTCCGGGCCAGATTGTCACCACGTCGCCGTCGTTCCAGTTTGCGGTCAATTTGCTTGCCGTTCAGGGACAATATCCTGGCCCTGATAATGGGATAATATTTTGTGTTTATTCCCAACGCCTCAGAAAACTCCTTCAGCTGTGACGGCTGAATATCGAGAAAGAAGACATTCGGGGTTTCCTCAGGGTATGACTGAATAAAATTGGCATCCAGGTTTTGTTCGATTAAAAAAATAGCAAATATAACCGCCAGCGACGCTGTCAGGGTTATTATAATCGGTCGGGTGGCGTTTTTGGGTCGAAACAAACCTTTGATTGCCTGCCGGATCAAAAGGGAACGCGCCCGGACACGCCTGAGAATGATCAGGGTCGCCCAGGTCAAAACAGCCGCAATAAAAATTAACAATATGACGCCGCCGACAAAATAAAGCGCTGCCTTGAGTTCGTTTACCTGCCAGAACACAAGTAACAGAAAAAAAGCCAAAATTAATACGACACTCAAATAAACGGGCAATCCCACTTTGGATTTCATCCGCTCTTTGCGAAAGATAATGACCGGCTTGATCTCTTTTAGTCGATGCAGCGGAATAAAGGAAAACAGGCCGACGACAAAGACCCCCAGGCAAAGTCCCTCCAGGACGGCGCGCCAGGAGATCTGCAGGGTTACGTTTTCAGGTACGAAATCATCGAAAAGAACATCTAATACATTTTGCAGAATAAGCCCGGACAGGAGGCCGAGCAGGGTTCCCGCCAGGCCCATGATAGTGAGAATAACAATATAATGGCGGGTAACAAAATTACTTTTTGCTCCCACTGTTTTCATGATGGCGATGGTGCTTTCCTTCTCCCTTAAAAAGGCGGTCAGGGCACTTTGGATACCGATACCGGCCAGCATGAGCGTGAAAATACAGATAAGACTCAGGTCGAAAAAGAGATTATCAAAAAAGCGCTTGATCCTTGATCGTGCCGTTCGGTAGGTATCAACACTTTCTTGATCTGCATCGGCTACCGTTCTAATTCGCTCGGCAATCGATCGGATCTTGGCTTCATCCAGCACCTTGAGCAGATAGCGGTGGCGGATCCGGCTGCCTTTTTTAACTAGATCCAAACGGTCGATATCAGCGGCTGCTATAAAAATCCGGGGGCCCAGAAAGAATAAATTAAGCGGCTGGTCCGGTTCCTGTAGAACAACATCTTTAATTGTCAAAGTGGTGCTACCAACGCTTAGTGAATCTCCTACCATCAGACCGAGTCGGTCAAGGAGGCGCTGGGCTACGATAATACCGCCCGGGGTAAGAACGCTTTCAAATTTACGGTCGGACTTCAGCACCACCTGGCCGTAAAATGGATATCCAGGTTGCACAATTTTCAGATTGGCCAGCAACGAGTCCTGGCTTTTCTGACTGCGGACCACTGAATAAAATTCCCATATGCGATTACTGATAATTTGATTTTGATCCTCAAGCTGTCGGATTATGTTAAGCGTCCCCGGGCTTATTTCTTGATATGATTGAATAATGATGTCGGCGGCCTGCAGGCTTTTAGCGTCCTTGAGCAGGGAAGTATTAACACTGGCGGAAAAACCGTTTAGGGAGATCAGGGTGACAATGGAAAGCGCCACACACAGCACCAACACAATCGCCTGCCGTCGGGAGCGGGCGATCTGGCGGAAGATGAATTGTGGATGCAGGATTCCGGTTTTCATGTCGGCGGTTTGAGACCTTATGACGGTCTATACATTTTATAGGTGTCAGGTGTCCGGACTGTGTAATACCGAAGTAGGGTCGGCCTCTGCGCCAACCATATTCTGTCCAACCGATGATCTAAAACCGGCAGTTACAGAGGCCCGCCCTACTGAGTTCATAGCTCTGTTCAGTACCTGACACCTGAACACTGACACCTGAAACCAAAAAAGGCGAAACGTCTATGGATCTCTGATAATCAGATCATTGCCGCTTAGCATGCTAGCTATGTAATCATGTTCTAAATGATTCGCCCGTCTTTAAGAACAATCATTCGATCGGCGATACCGGCGATTTCGGCGCTGTGGGTCACCAGTACCAGCGTGGTCCGGCTCTCTTTTTGAAACTCCAGCAGTAGCTCCAGAACCGCCTTGCCGTTTTCAGAATCCAGATTCCCGGTGGGCTCATCGGCAAAAATAATTTTAGGATTGTTAATAACAGCCCGACACATGGCCACCCGCTGCATTTCGCCCCCTGACAGCTGGTGCGGATAATTGGAGCAGCGCTTTTGCATACCGACACGTTTCAACAAGTCTAGAGCCTTATCATGGGCCCGGGGATCACGCTTGATCTCGGCCGGGAACATGACATTTTCCAGCGCGGTTAAAGACGGCACCAGATGAAAGGACTGGAAGACGAAACCGATGATGCCATTGCGCAGCGGCGCCAGATCATCCTCGCTGTTATCGGTGATATCCTTTTCTTCCAGCCACACTCTGCCCGACGATGGTTTGTCCAGCCCCGATAACAAACTCAGCAAAGTAGTCTTGCCGCTGCCACTGCTGCCCTCGACAACTAAAAATTCCCCTGCGGCCACCGAAAGGGACACATTGTCCAATACGCGGATCTCCCGGTCAGCGATGGTATAGGTTTTGGTTATGTTTTGGGCCTCGACAACGGGCATAAATTTATCCTTATAAAAAAGGCAGAGTTAATCGGACCCTGCCCGAGTAAAATTAATACCGCAATGTAAGCACGTAACACGAGTGAATCAACTTTAAGCCTATTTGGTGCTCTTTTTTTTATCAAGAGCCAGCTGCAATTTTTCGCCCAGGGCCCCCAGGGAGGTGGCAGAAGCCTCTGAAAAGGATTGCCAGTTTTGTTCGTCGGCCGTGTCGGCCGGCGTCAGGGTGATTTTCCTTTCACCCGGGTTGATAACTTCGATCATAATCGCAATGGTCTCGCCTTCTTTGAGCTTTTCAAATTCGGCCGGCTTGGCGGCTTTGTTGAGGTTCGATTTCGGAAGCAGCCCGGTGATACCGGGTTCCAGATTTATAAAATAGCCAAATTTTTCCTTTTTTTCCAAAATGCCTTCAACGGTCTGGCCAATTGTATATTTTTCGGTAATACCGACCCATGGATCGCCCTCGGCGTCCCTGATGCTTAACGATATGCGCTGTCTGTCCAGGTCCACTTCTTTGATCATGACCGACACGGTCTCACCGGCGGTGACAACGTCCTCGGGTTTTAATACCCGATTCTTATAGCTCATTTCACTGATGTGAACCAAACCTTCAATTCCAGGGGCCAGTTCCACGAAGGCGCCAAAATTTGCACAGCGGGTGACGGTGCCCTGGATTTTATCCCCCTCGTGAAACTGTTCGCCGGCGCTGTTCCAGGGGTCTTCGGTGAGTTGTTTCATCGACAGGCTGATTTTTAGCAGTCCGGGTTTTTGACCCGGTTCAATGCCGATAACTTTCACCCGGACGGTATCGGCGACTTTGACCTGGGATTCGGGTTTGGCCGTTTTAGACCAGCTCATTTCCGATACATGCACCATCCCTTCCACCCCGGACGAGAGCTGCACAAAGGCGCCATAGGGCATTATTCTGGTAACGGTGCCGTCCATGATGGTGTCCACACTTAAGGTTTGATAAAATTCTTTCCGGTCCGCTTCCTGTTCGCGGGCCAGAAGGGCGCGTCTGGAAAGGACGATATTTCTGCCGTTTTCTTCTAAAGTGGTAATTAAAAAATTAAAAGTTTGACCGACATAATCGGAGGGGTTCTCGACAAAGTCGATATCTATCTGGCTGATGGGACAAAAAGCCTTGCGCTGCAGGACATCTACGCGTACACCGCCTTTGCATGTTTCACTGATTTTACCCTCGACCGGAGCGGCTTTTTTGTAGGCCTCTTCTAACATATTTAAACCGCCGATGCCTGACAGCGCCTTGGACAGCTTGATCTCCTCATCCGACAGGGCGACAATATAAAGTTCGAGCATGTCACCTTCGGTGAGTGTTAATTCGCCGTTTTTATCGAGTAATTCAGCCTTGTCTACCACCCCGTCAATTTTTGTACCGGTGTCGACAAAAACAGAATCCCTTCCAATGGATACAATCTTCCCGCTGATTTTGTCGCCGACACCAAAATCGGCATCCGCGCCAGGACTATAGGCCTCCAGCAGCGCAGCAAAACTTTGTTCTTTTTCGTCACCATTTTCATCATTGAAATGATTGGTCATAGTTCCTGCTCCTTTGGTCGTCATTGCGAAGCAATCTGCTATTCTTGAGACAGCTTCGTGATGAGTGCTATTTTGTGACAGGTTCTGAACTATCAGGGGCATATATTATTATCAAGGATATAATTCAGCGCCTCGAGATTTCACTAATCTGCCGAAAATCGATTGACAAAAATCCGGTCTTATAATAAATTATCAAAATAATTCGAACAGTTATCATTTATTTTGTTCTTATACCGCTTTTAAAGATTAAGTTCCGAAATACAAAAGGATCGAATGAAAAACCATCGAAAATATCTGATGGAAGATGACCAGGAAGCAGTGCGGCTGGATAGGAAGACGGACGGCGCGACGGTTGAAAAACAGGCCCTGTGGGCCGGCATTAGACCCGGTATGCGCGTGGCTGATTTGGGTTGCGGGGCGGGCAAGACGACTTTTCATCTCAACAGGCTGGTGCAACCGGAGGGTCAGGCCGTCGGCCTCGATATCGCTGAACAGCGGGTTGAATATGCCAAAACCCATTACAGCGATGAAAGCATCGAGTATCTAGTCGCTGACATCCGCAAGCCGCTCGAAAATATCGGGCAATTTGATTTTATCTGGGTTCGGTTTGTCCTCGAATACTATCTCCAGGGCAGCTTCGAAATTGTAAAAAATATTACCAAAAATCTAAAACCTGGCGGCATCATTTGCCTGATCGACCTGGATTGTAATTGCCTGCGTCATTTCGGGTTGCCCGATCGGCTCTGTCGAGCCACTGGCGGCGTTATGGATTGGCTGGAAAAAAAATGCAATTTTGATCCCTATGTGGGCGTAAAACTGTATTCTTTTCTTTATGACCTGGGTTTCGATGAAGTCGAGGTGGATCTCAGCGCTCACAATATGTTTTTTGGAGCGTTAAAAGAGAATGAAAAGTTTATCTCCATGCAAAAGGCCTCAATTGGCGGAAGAAATTCGGGTTATCCATTTGATGAATACGATGGGAATTTTGATGAGTTTCTTGAAGAAGTTAAAATTTTTTCCAACGATTCGCGCGTATTTTACTATACGCCGCTCATTGCCTGCCGGGGGCGCAAACCCTAAAAGCTATCTCAAAAATGCATTTTACGTCCAATGGCTGCGTTGCGATTCGATTTAAAATGCTCACGTACTGCGTGTACGCTCCGCTTTTAAAACGAATCGATCCGCCTGAGGCGGACCCTTGAACGTAAACTACGCTTTTTGAGATAGCTTTTATTGTTGGATCCTGTAAAGCTGTCGGTAGCTTTTGGAACACACCACTAGATAAATCTGACCAGGCGCTTTAAATACCTGAAATAAGCATCCGAATATTGCAGACTGCAAATCCAGAGGTTATAGTTTTTATCATAGCCGATATTCATCTCGTCTGCAAAGGCGGCCGGATAAATCAGGGCGGGGAAGTCTTTTTTCCCTGTTATTTTAGCTATCTTTGAGATAGCAGCCCTGTAAAATATCTGAGCTGAACTCCTGGGAGTCCGTTACAAATACTTTGACACAATTGGTGATGTCTGAAAGATTCAAGCCCAGGTCTGATTGATTTACCAGAAAGACAGCTTTGAGTTGGTCGTTGTTTTTCAATGAATACAGATGGCGCAGCCTGGTTAAGCCCAGTTTGTCGTATTCCCGGCTTAGCTCCATGCAGTCAATTTTTTCCGGTTTCAGATCTAAGGCCTCCAGCATCAGCCCGCCTGACGTTTGTTCATAAAATCCTGATAGTTCTTGAAGATCCTCAGACTGGGTTTGAGCTACCTGCCAACCTGTCGGCATATCCGATGTTGAGGGAGGCGGATTGTGGAAATACTGATAGGCAAAGCCGTCAAGTGAGCATCCCTTTGGATCGCCTATGTTTCTGGCGGCCCCTCCGAACACCCGGCTGGGAAATTTGTTTTCGGGCTGGTAGTAGCAGATCATATAATCCATGTGAAGGGAATACAGGCGGTGAGAATCATTGATCATGCGTCCAATTTGATCCAGGACTATCAGACCGGCTTTGTTCAGGGCTGATTTTTTTGCCGCATGGTGATGAATCATCCAGGCGCTTTCATAAAAGCGTATCATGGCCATATGGCCGAATATGGCTCCCTTTTCCTGATAGATAAAATGCCTGGCAATGTGGGGGTTGTGGGTATAAATTTTGGCGTAGGTTTCTTTAATCTGCTTTTTGTTTTTCTGTATCGCCGCGTATTTGTCAGGATAAATGAATCCAGTTTCAAAGAAGAAATTCCAAAGGGCATCTGGATCCACATCGTTGCAAATATACGAATTTTTATTTTTGGTCTGGTGCAGCATCGAGATAAGTTTGAGGTGATCGCGGATATCCATGTCGAGCAGCGCTAAACCGCATTTAATCCATTTTTCCCCGTTGGGGTCGACCATCTCCTTGCGAAAAACTACCTGGGCGCTGCCTTTAAGTTTGTAGCGGTCCGCAAAACTTAGTTCGATTTCATGCAAAATCATGCCCGGTAACAGTGTCGTGTTATACTTGTCTTCTTCTACCGAAAATCCGGAACCGGACAGATCCACCACTTTCAGATCAACCCTCATTGCAGTAAGTGGATGGCGGGAAACCATATTGGGGGTTGGCGTAAGCACATAGCGCTCGCTGCGAAACTCTTTCTGCTTGAATCGCTGGATTTCCTGCTTGAGCGGCTCAAGAATATAGTTTCTGGTCTTTTGGCCCCGGGTTTGTCTGATGATTTTGCATTCGCCGCTATAGATGGTGACCGCTGCGTCCGATATAATAACGTTAACCGGGTGTTCATGGTTGATCCAGTCAAAAGTTTGCGGAGGTGTCGCCCTGAGCTTAACTCGAAATGAAATACCGTTGAAATCCACCAGCGGACCTGAAAAAACGGTGCTGTTCTGGATAAGCTGCACGGATATTCCTTCGCAAGAATAGCGTCGTGCCCTGCGAGAACTGATTTCCCTGCATGATTCCGGAAGCAGAAAACTGATACCTTCGGCATCGATCCTGATTACTTCAGGTTCTACTTTCAGTAGTTTTTGTCCGGTGGTGATGAGGATGTTGTTAAACCGGTAATTTTGAATGATATGGGCAATGTTTTCATCTTCCAGCCACCGGCAGTCAACGAGGCCGCCCATACATGGTTGTGGTCGGGCCTTGAGGGTTATGGCCTTGTTGTATTTGAGGTGGTTGAGGTTGACGAGGACAGCACCGTCCTGGAAATTTATATAGTTCAACTTGTTGATCAGCTGGGTTTTGCCAATCTGTTTTGCGCTATCCGATTTTTCGAATGGGGTTTGCCGGCTGGCAGCGGAGTATTGATCGGCTGTTTTTCGCGAAAGTGCTCCCTGGTTGGTGGAATCTGCGGCGGTACGCATCTCAATTAACTTAAGATTTTTTTTAGCGCTCTTCATGTTTCAACCTTGCCGTCGCAGTTAACCGTAACCGGCGCCGTGTCCATTAGTTTTGATCGATAGCATCTTTGAACAAAAGGTGTGGATCTGAGATTTCAGTCAGGTTGAGGATGTCAATCTGATTTCATACCGATTCCGATGACAATACAACTATTTTTATGTCTGTATGGCTGTAGAATATCGTATAGACATAGTCAACAAGTATTTGCTAAAAAACTGTAATAATTTACTAAATTCTATTTATCAAATGATTTTCCCTGTGGGATAGACCCTATTATTTTGTGAAATCAATTTTTCATATAAATGATACGGTGATGCATTTTGTGCTTTGCGGCAGGTATTTGTCATCCCAAAACCGGAAGTGATTTTACCGCCAATTGTTGCCTTTTCATAAGATCGGATTTATATTTGCTTCAAAAAGACCAACTTGATTCTAATAGACAGCGAAAGGAGTTTGGTTCATGGGCAATCAGATCAGGACCACTTTACTCCTGGCAGTGATGACAGCCCTTATCATCTGGGTTGGTCAGCTTCTGGGCGGCCGCCAGGGAATGATAATCGCGCTGATTTTTGCTGCCGGCATGAACTTTTTTAGCTACTGGTATTCGGATAAGCTGGTGTTGAAAATGTATCGCGCCAGCGAAGTATCACCCGGGCAGGCCCCCGAGCTCTATGAAAGCGTTCAACGCTTGACTCAGCGGGCCGGGCTTCCCATGCCGAAATTATACATCATTCCCCAGCAGACCCCGAATGCCTTTGCCACCGGTCGAAATCCGGAACATGCTGTCGTTGCAGTTACAGAAGGTCTGTTGAAGCTTTTGAGTCACGAAGAAGTCACGGGGGTTCTGGCGCATGAACTGGCTCACGTAAAAAACAGGGACATACTGATCGGCAGCATTGCGGCAACCATGGCCGGGGCTATAATGATTCTGGCGACGATGGCACGGTGGTCGGCGATTTTCGGTGGCGGCAGCAGCCATGATGATGAAGGCGGCGGTGCCGGTGTGATCGGTTTGATCGCGATGTCCATCATTGCTCCCATGGCCGCCGTGATCATTCAAATGGCCATATCTCGTTCCCGGGAATATCTGGCAGATGCCACCGGGGCAAGTTTCGCGGGAAATCCTGAAGGGCTGGCAGGTGCGCTGGAAAAGCTGGGTGCTTATTCCCAGAAATTGCCCATGGATGCCAATCCTTCTACGGCGCACATGTTTATTGTCAACCCGTTATCCGGACGCAGATTGATGAGCTTATTTTCTACCCATCCACCCCTGGAAGAAAGAATTGCGCGTTTGCGTGGTGTACCGCCATCTTCGCCTGGAAAAGTTCAATCCGGAGGGGATACAAGGACCGCCAAGGCTAAAGCGGCCTGGGACCGGTTGTCGGATGACTGATTGCCGAGGACCCGTCTTCCGCCTGACGGCTTCGCCGCGGCAAGCAGAAGGCAGATGGCAGAGAACAGAAGATAGAGAACAGAAGACAGATCATGACAGATAACAGGTGACAGAAGACAGAGAAAAGAAGGCAGAAAGGAGAAGATAGAGGAAGAGATTTGGAATTCCTTGCAGCAACTCAGCCATCGGACAAGAGTAGGTTTTAAAACAAGTTTTAGCAGCATTCGGAGCTGCTGCAGCTGGCGGCCTCCTTGCCTTTAATCCAGGTTTGGATGATATAAGAAGCGCAGCCGACTCCGGGGGTGACGCGGATGGCGCCGGCCGCACAATTCTGGGCGCATGCGCCACATTCCATGCATCCATCAAGATCATCGATTTCAGCTTTTTTACCATTCATCCGAAATACAGAATGGGGGCAGACGCTTTCACACACACCACAGCCAACACACGCTTCCGAATCAAGTTGCAACGTTGTAACCCCTTCTAAATATCTAAAGTTTTCCATATTGTTGCCTTTTTCTGTCTTCTGGGGCTGGTTCAGATTTTATTTCAGTTTGGTATTGTGCAACCTATCTTAGAAATGTAGCACTTACCCACGCCACCAGCGCAATTAAAACCGCACCTGTCTGCAGGGGGATGGCTCGCCGCATTTCTTTTTCGACCCCCGACGGTGACGTAAACGGTGTGGAACCGGTAAAATTCATTGCCAGATAGGAGCTTATCGCCACGGTTATGAGCAGCAGCGCCATGGTTTCCAACCAGATGAGGCCGCTTTTGAAAAGCAGCACCACGGCTAGTCCGACAACCACTCCGGTCAGGGCACCCTTCAGCGCGAATGACCGTCCCGGAATCCAGGGCAGTAAAATCGGTGCGGCCACCGCGCCGGCCAGAATACCGCCGGCATAGGCGGCCAGTGCCATCAGGCCCCGGTACCAGGCATCATTCAAAGAGAAAACGCTCGTCCCGATTCCCGACAGGAAAAATACAGCCAGCAATACCCAGAATGACGGCTTGGGCAGATGAGAGAGCTCTACCGGTATCAGCACGGTTCGCTCCCGAATTGAAAAGGTCACCTGTCGCATCGATTTCTCAGTACGGTTGTCCGCCGCGATAAAACGTCGAATATCATTGGCCCGAACCGGCCCCCAGATTACTTTAAAGCCACTGGCTTTTTTGACCTGATGAGCGGAAACGCCGGTGGCACCAAGCTGGGGCAAAATAAGCTGACTATGGCTGACGACCTTGTTCAGCATGGTCTGCTTTACCCGATCCACCACTTCCCGGGTTGAAAAAAGCGCTTTGCCGGCAGCACACCAGACATTGATGCCCCGGGTATCCAGCACCAGCAGCCAGGCATCTAAACCAGTTAATTCCTGGCGCAGGCTGTCAAAAGTGAGCTTGTAGTTGGCGGTGACCAGAACCGGCGAATTCTGATCGGGATTACCCACACAGTATAGCCCTGGAGCGATTATATATTGATCTCTTTTTATCCCGAGGCGGGCGACCAGCGTACCCAGATGATCGGAGCCCGCAAGTTTGGTCTTAACCCGCGGAACCGGTCCGCATGCTGTATCTTTAAAGTCCATTACAAAACTGAGTAATTTATAGCCTGGTTTTTCCAGCGGGTTGCTCCGGGGCCCCGGTAGAGATCCGCAGCAGACCTCACTTTGAATGGTTTCCTCAAACGATTGAAGCCCGGTCTGGATACTGGACAAACCGCTGCAGCTGTCTCCGGTGCAGCACGCTTTGTTCTCCCGGTCTGAATCGTCCATATTGTATAACCTCTTTCTCCTAATTTATATGGCTCATGATTTACTTTGACATACACCTGGCTTTTTTTCGAACTTGCTTGCCGCAGGAACATCGTCTCAAATTGAGACACACGCCGCAGCGGTCGTCACTGCAATGCTGGCAGGAAAAGCAATCTTGGCACGAATACTTATTAGAGCCTTTTCCGGATTTTTCGGGGACATATACTTTGCCCTTTAATCCGGGTACTGATTTAAATGGCATGTTGGCTCCTTGGCATCACACTCTCAGGCCTTTATCCGGATTGTTAAAGCCTGATGAACGATGCCTCTTCTGGATGGCAAATTTATGCACTGCAGAACCTGTTGCGGCCGCGTTTATTGCTCCCCTCAAGATTTAAAAGACTAAATTATAATCTAAGCCTACTTTTGAACCGAAACAACCCCTATTCTTAATAAAATGCGGGTAATTTTGTTTTTGTACTTGACCATTTTTATGCAACCACCATATCAGGCCTCGGACAGGGATTTCTGATTTCAGATTAGGGAGTGTTTTTGGGGCCGGGGGTATGGAGAAGTTGTCCGAGCATGCCGCCGATTACCGCACATTCCAAGCCAAAGGGAAGGTAACCGGCATAGCCCAGCAGTGGCATTTCAAATATTTGGAAGCGATGAACCAGGGGAATACTGTATTCCCACTTTGCCAGGCTGCAAAAGTTCCACATTTCCCAGAATCCGCCGCATACCGTGGCGGCTAACGCCGCTGAAACCACACCACTCCAATCACCTTCAGCAATTTGCGAGAAAATGTGGGATTCCCGCATTAAGGTCTGCAGGCAGGTAATGATCAAAAGCGGTGAAATCCACAGAACGGGGAAGAAATAATTGGGCCAGATACCGATTCCGGTCAGCCCTGCGGCAGACAGGGCCAGGACCAATACCGCAGCCTGATAGGGGCGGGGGAACGCTAACGGCTTAACGCTTCCGTAAGCCTGTCGGATCCAGTTCAGGGAAAGAAACCATTGCCGGGTGCTCAATACCGCCGGCAGCACCGTCGAAAAGGGCAGGGTAGCATACCAGAAATAGGCCCAGGGACCGAAGTCGACACCGACATAAAACCAGTTTTGAGCAAAACGATTCAAATATTCAAAAAACCACCAGAAGGCGGCGCTGACCGGGAAAAGTAGCAGAAAAAATCCTGTGCGATTTGTCATCAGACAGTGTCCAATTCGAGCCTGGCATATGGCGTTAACCACAATGATATAAGAAAACCACAACAGGCTGAAGGTGTGCGGCTGATAGGAGGTGAACCAGGAAAATCTTGTCCAAGCCAGGGTCCAGGAAACAAGTCCGTTGATTACGCCGAGCCATCCCCACCATGGAAAAGGGCGTGATATCGATCGGGTTGTTGGGGCGGGTGGTTTTTTATAGGATTGGAAGCCCATGACAGCCAGGGGCAGCACCACCGCCAGGATACTGAGGGCAAAAACGACAAAGGCAGGCCAGGAAAACGGGGCATACGCGACGTAGCGGGTTTGGGGGGGGAATTCCAGATATCTGCCAATTGGATAGCCTGCCGCCAAAACACCGAGCAGCGGCAAACCCAGCAGCATGACTGCCAGGATCAGGAATTTTATCAAAAAACGGTTGATAGCGGACATATTTGACATTCGTCAATTGTCATTCTTATCAAGTGTCCAGCAATTCTGCGGGTAACTCACAGGCTTCTGCGGCCTTACGGGTCTCCACGTAATGGGCGGCCGCCAGTGCGGCTGTGCAACCGTCAGCAGCGGACAGTACTATTTGCCGGGCATATTTTTCCCGCAAATCGCCAATGACGTAGATGCCGGGGGTATTGGTTTCGCATTTCTCGTCGGTAACGACATTACCATCGGCATTCATTCTGGTACCGGCCGGAACGAGGGCATTGTTCGGGTTAAACCCGATAAAGATAAAAACACCGTCGGTGGCAAGTTCGCGCTGTTCACCGGTCTGGGTATCTTTTAAATTCACAGCCCTGACACCCTCGATACCCGACTTGATTTCGGTGACCACCGAGTTCCAGAGGACCTCTATTTTACAATCGGCTTGCACCCGTTGTTGCAGGAGGGCACCTGCTCTCAGGGCATCCCGCCGGTGGACGATATAAACCTGCTTGGCCAGTTTTGCCAGATAAAGCGATTCCTCAGCAGCTGTGTCCCCGCCGCCGACAACCACCACGGTTTTATCTCGAAAGAAAAACCCGTCACATACGGCGCAATAAGAAACGCCCTGGCCGTAAAGGTCGTCTTCCCCCGGAATCTCAAGTTTGCGGGGATTGCCGCCGGTAGCCAGAATCACGGCATGGGATTGCAGCGAATCGCCGTTGGCTAATTTAACCGTATGAAAGTCCAATCCTGGTTCTAAACCCACCACTTCGTCCGAGCGAATTTCCAAACCGTAAGACTGGGCATGCAATGAAAATTTCATTGCCAGTTCAGCGCCGCCGATGTGCTCATCACCGGGCCAGTTTTCGACTGAATCGGAGTTATTCACCTGGCCGCCGGGAGCTCCCATTTCAACCAGTACCGTTTTTAGTGCCGCCCGCATGGCATAAATGGCTGCTGACAGTCCGCCCGGGCCTCCCCCTATTATAATTAAATCGTACAGCTCAGAATCCGGCATCCTTTTCCTCCTACCCTAATTGAGAGCACACCGCTCAATTAGGAATTAATTGTTATATGTTTTACGTTAAATGAGGTTAGCCCACTATGGGTTTGTACAACCCTGTTAAATGGAATAGTATAACGACCGAATTTATCAGAGACAAGTATTTATTGAAAAATAATTTTGATATTATCTGGCAGCTGCGATATCAACAAAATGTTGCAAGAAATTTTTCATGAGGTAATCAGATGGATCAGACGTTTTCCCTGGAATCTTTTTATAAAGCGTACGAAACCGAAACCAAAGAGATGGTGATCAACAGGCGCAAATTTGATATCTTGCTGCCGAAATATCTGGATAGATTTATCAATGCCCATGATGTCATGAATGGTTTTCCGCTGTGGGCTAAAATATGGCAGGCTTCCTGGGTTCTGGCAGCCTATCTGGCCGAGATGCCGGTGGCAGCAGAAAAGAACTTTTTAGAAATCGGTGGTGGGGCCGGATTGGTCAGTATCGTGGCTGCCTCATTCGGCCATCGCATTACCATGACCGAATATAACCCTGATGCCCTCCAGTTTGCCCGCGCCAATGCGCTGATAAATAAGTGTTCTCAACTGAGCATCCAGGAACTGGATTGGAATCATCCCCGCCCGATGGGTCAATTCGACACTATCGTGGCTTCCGAGGTTTCATATAGAGAAGAAGATATCCAGCCACTGCTGACGCTTTTTAAAAACCTCCTTAAAACCGGCGGAGAGGTGATTTTAGCAGGGGAAATGAGAAAATTAAGCAAAGATGTTTATAAGGCCTTTGAACTCATGTTTGACATCCGGGTGCTCAAAAAAACGTTGCGATCCGACAGTGAAGAAATTAACGTATTTATTTTCCGCATGAAAATGAAAGGCAAGCATTGAAAACAATGGCATTGAAAATACCCAATCTATGACATCGGGAAACCCAGGAACCGGCTCCGCGAACCTTGCAACCCGCAACCTGAAACTTAAACCACAGCTGGTAAACATAATTGACCATATTACCCCGTTGAGGTTGACCAAAGCCTGGTCCATTGGACCCGGGTCTATACCCTGTTCCTGCCTTTTGGGTCTAACCTGCTATTTTTTAAACAACTTCTAAAGATTTTTCCTAAACGGTCGATATAATTCCTATCGACTACTATTCGCAGCACCAGTCATTGATCAATACCAACTAAGGTTTTAAAAGCGCATGCACACTTTAACTCCGCCTTCAAACGAAGATTTGTTTTGCGGCCCTGGATGCGGCATGCATCCAATTGTGGATCTGCTTCTGCAGGAAAAGCTTCTGGCCCCCAAGCAGGTTGAATATGCCACCCGGGTCCAGACCAAGCTTGAAACACCGCGATCGTTGCTGGAGGTATTAAAAGAACTTAAATTGATCGCCGATGATGAAATTAAAAAGGCGGTTAAAGACAGCCGCGTTCCCATGTGTATCGGCAACATCCTGGTCGAGTTGGGTTACATCAAGTCCGATGACCTTCAGCATGCTTTGAAAATACAGGCAGATGAAGAACACCGCCGCAAGCTGGGGGAAATTCTCCTGGAGCAACGTCTGATCGACGAGCAGGTGCTGTTTGATGCTTTGTCGTCGCAGATGGGCTTTCCCCAAATCGAACCTGAATTCACCGAGATTGACCCCAAGCTGTTCGCCAGGGCGCCGGCCAAATGGTATGAAAGCCATGATGTCATTCCGGTTCAAAAACAGGCCGACGGGGTGCTGATTGCATTTGCTGATCCATTGGACGGCCAGGACCTTGAAGCCGTCAAACAAGTTTTCGGCGATAAATTTATACCGGCCATTGCGCGTAAAAGTGCGATCAAGCGCGCCGTCAACAGGTGCCAGAGCGGTGACCTCAAGAAAGAGCTTTCCGCTTCGGACGAAAACGCCATTATCCGTCTGGCCGATGAACTCCTCCTTGCCGCTGTGGAAAGGGATGCCAGTGATATTCATCTCGAACCGTTAAAAGATCAGATGCGCGTGAGGTTCCGTCAGGATGGGGTGTTAATTCACTTTCAGGACTTCCCGGCCCAAATCATGCCGGCTCTCACCAACCGGATCAAGGTTCTGTGCGAAGTTGACATCACTGAAAAGCGCAGACACCAGGGAGGGCGATTTCATTTTGATTATCCCGGCGGTCAAATTGATCTGCGGGTATCATTTTATGTCACGGTGCACGGTGAAAAGGTTGTCATGCGGGTTTTAAATCGCAAGAGCGTGCTGCTTGATATTGAGGATATCGGATTGTCCCAGCGGATTTTAACGCGTTTTAAGCAAGATGCGCTTTATTTTCCCAGTGGCGTTATCATTATTACCGGTCCCACAGGTTCGGGCAAGACAACAACGGTATACGGCTGTATTAACCACATCAACGATCCGCAAACGAGTATAATTACAGCTGAGGAGCCGGTTGAATATGTTATTGATGGCATCGCCCAGTGCTCCATCAATCCTAAAATAAATCTGACCTTCGAGGAGACCTTGAGGCACATTGTCCGCCAGGATCCGGACGTTATCGTGATCGGTGAAATCAGGGACAGCTTTTCAGCAGAAGTTGCCGTCCAGGCGGCCCTCACAGGCCATAAGGTGCTGACGACATTTCATACCGAGGATAGTATTGGAGGCCTTGTCCGGCTATTAAACATGAACATTGAAGCCTTTCTAATCTCATCGACGGTGGTGAGCGTGCTGGCCCAAAGGCTTTTGAGAAGAATATGCCCCCATTGCCTTACAACCTACAAACCCACACCGGCTGACCTTCAACGCATTGGATTTGCCTCCGATGATATCAGAAATGCGGAGTTTCGAAAAGGAACGGGATGTGGCCATTGCCAGTACACAGGTTACAAAGGCCGTGTCGGTATTTTTGAATTGCTCATTCTCGACGAACAGGTCCGCAGTGCCATCAATCAGCAAAAAACCACTCAGGACCTTCGCAAAATCAGCACTGAATCCACCGGTCTTGTCACTTTGTTGGAAGATGGTTTGGTTAAAGCTGCGGCAGGACTTACCTCAATAGATGAAGTGCTTCGCAGTCTCCCTCGATTGCAAAAACCACGACCGTTGCCGGAATTACAGCGTCTTTTGGAAGGGTAAGCATGCCCCAGGACAAATCATTTATAGAGATCGTTGACCAACACCTGACCTCAAGCGATGCCCGGCTTCCTGTGTTTAACACGACCGCCATGCGCCTCCAGCAGGAAATGGCCAACGAGGAGCCGGAATTAAGTTTGATCGAAAAGCTGATTATCAGTGATCAGTCCCTGACAGCCAAAGTGTTAAGTGTCTCAAATTCGGCTTTTTACAAGGGGCTTCAGCAGGTATCTACGGTGCGCAATGCCATTGTTCGACTGGGCATTAAGGAAGTTTCTAATATCGTTATGCTCATTACCCATGAGAATAACTTTCGCTCCAAAGATCCTCTGGTGCACGGCATTATGCGCGCACTCTGGCGGCACTCGGTTGGCTGTGCGATGGGCTCCAACTGGCTTGCCAAACAATGCGGACTGCATACCTTGGCGCATGAAGCCTTTTTTGCAGGGTTACTTCACGATGTGGGGATGCTGTTTATTTTAACCGGGATTGATGACCTCAAACACTCCAAGGAATTAAAGGCTCAATCATCAAATGCTTTGCTCGTTGAAACCATGAATACCCTGCACACCAATCATGGTTATTCATTGATGTCACAATGGAATCTACCCCCAAAATATAGCAAAATTGCACGTGACCATCACCAGGAGGAATTTGACGCCAATAATTTGCTGCTGGTGCTGGTGCGGCTGGCAGACAAGGCTTGCTGTAAATTAGGTATCGGGCTGGACGAGGATCCAACCATGGTGCTGGCTGCCACTTCGGAAGCCGAGACCCTTCATATACCGGAAGTGGATCTTGCCAGGATGGAAATTATGCTGGAAGATTCCCAGGTATTTGAATCTGCCGGGTAAAAATCCCCCGTAATTAATCGGCCCTGAAAAATAGCATATTCAGGCTAATAGGTATTTCTTTCAAAACTGAAATTGGAGATCCCAATAATATTTAGCTTTTTTTGGAAGTTACCGTCTGAAAAAAGACGAGAGTTGCTGTTTTAATTTTTTAGCATTAGACTTTGGACAGATATATTTTTCCTGGTTATTCGTGCTCAGCAAGTTGACTCGAAGCAACACTTGTGGGAACTCCCTCATAAGGAGTCCTTCTTGTTGAGCGATGGGCCTGAACTTCCCTCATCGTTTTCAAGACTTCAATGCTGCTTTTTAATCCTTTAGCATATCTCGCCATACTTATAGCACCACCAGCTATTTGGGCCAGCGC
Organism: uncultured delta proteobacterium; assembly: GCA_963821065.1. Taxonomy (GTDB): domain Bacteria; phylum Desulfobacterota; class Desulfobacteria; order Desulfobacterales; family JAFDCJ01; genus JAFDCJ01. Next base: position 383,974 of record CAWGCM010000034.1, read on the forward strand.
TTGAACAAAATTCACATCATCCAGCGTGAATTCCCAGGGCTCGGATGTATAAACGCGCACAACCCCCAATACGTTGCCTCCGAAAACGATGGGTATCGAGAGTATGGAGGAGATTCCTTCTTTCTGAGCTTCTTTAGGATATTGGATTCTAGGATCATCCATAACATCATATATCGCCACTGGTCCATCTTCCAAAGATTCGGCAATCGAGTGCAATGCACTCACAGGGCCTTTATTAAGGTACTCATCGCTCAACCCAAATGAAGTGGCCAGCTCCAGTTCATTTGTTTTTTTATTAAACAGAAACAGAGAACAACCCTTGACATTCAAAGCTGTTTTAATGCTTTCTACCGTCATTAAAGCAACCTCTTCCGGATCTTTGGAGTGAGAAATTGCCATTGCAACCTTAAGCATGGTCTCATAATTGATGACTTGTTTTTGCATGATTTTTCTCCTTTATTTGTTATGGATTTGAAAATGAAGTTAATCAGGTATCTCCTTTCATCACATCCAGTTGCCCAATAAAACTAGGGGAGCCATTGTTGTTTCCTATTCCTGTCCTAAAGGTAGAGTAAGGCGTCAGCTTGTGGGAGATTGGTTCCTCGGGATCCTGCATCAGGCGACTGCAAACTTCGTCGTCCGCGTTGAAGATTTCAGTGGGTTTAAGCTTAAAACCCTCTTCAGCCATAATGGAACCCCTTTTTAAGGCTTCAAACACAGAAACTCAGTATGTGGACTATTCGAAGGAACTCAAGAACCAGATAGGCAATCGGAATCGATTCAATTGGTGGTAAACCGTTTCAGGTCAGATGGAATATGAGGATCAGCAATAGATTATGCACATTTATATCCAGTCGATGGGTAAAAGTCAATCATTACCTGACAATGCGTTTATTCCTTGGCGCCGGATTCCATCAGGATCTTAAACAGCAGAACATCGCGTTTTTTCAAGGCATAAGCCAAGGCGGTCATTCCGGCGTTATCTTCGGCATTCACATCGGCACCGCTTTGAATTAATAATTTGACAATATCGTTGCGATCTCCGGGAGCCCGGGCTGCGTAAATTAAAGCGGTTTGACCATCTTTGGTTTTCGTATTCACGTTAGCCCCTTTGGCGATCAGCACGGCGGCAATATCGGTTTTACCTGTCATGGCAGCCACAATCAAAGGCGTCTCTCCGGCTGAATTCCCGCTCGTATCCTTGGCATTGACATCGGCCCCCCTTGAAATTAACAGCCGGATAATGGACTGCCGTCCTTCGATGATAGCCTCCACCAGGGCCGTATGTCCGGCATTGTTAATCATTTTTATATCTGCACCGGCGTTCAATAAAATCTGGACCACATCGAAGTGTCCGTTCATGCAGGCTTCATGCAATGCAGTTGACTTCCATTGAGAGGCGGCATTAACATCCGTTCCCCATTCCAGCAGCAGTTTGACAATCTCGACATGACCGTTTTGAGCGGCATTCATCAGGGCCGTACGTTTGGCAAGGTCCCGGGCCTTGACATTGGCTTTGTTGACCAATAGCAGTTGGACCATCTCAAGATGACCTTGTTCGGAGGCCAGCATCAATCCGGTTTCGCCAAATTCATTGGCAGCGTCAACTTCCATTCCGATGGCCAAAAACCAGCCAACCACCTCCATGTTCCCATTTTCGACATAACTCACCAGCGCTGCCACTGTATAGGGAATGTTCTCCTGTGCCAGTTGCGTGCGCGCGGCTTCCGGGGTGAGCGCCGCAACCGGGTGACCCATCAAACAAAAAATGATTACCACCAACCATATTTTATGTTTCATTAATAACCTCGTCTAAATATCGGAAAAAATTCCCGGCATTTCTTAATAAGATACCGAAGATTATCATTCTTTATAAAGAAAGTATAGAAAACAGCCACTTGGAAGTCAAAATAAAAAGTTAGTAATACTCGAAAATAATTAACATTTCTTTCCACATGAACCGGTCCTGAGACCCTTCAAATGTCCGATGACTGCGTTGCGATTAAGTTTAAAATGCTCAGGTACTTCGCTAACGCACCGCTTTTAAACCGAATCGACGCCTTGTCCTCAAACATTTGAAAGGGCCTGCAGAGCTGGTTCTAGATGGAACTGAAAACAAACCCGCATATCGCCTTCGGCCAAAAATAGGTGGATTTTTGAGGCAGGGTATGTCCGCTGCTGCAGACGGTTTTTACTTCCGAAATCGATATCTCATTGGTAATTAAAGCTAACTGGACCTCTCTTTGCAATACTTTGGTCAGGCAGGAGGCGAAACTTCTCTCATATTCGATACAAGTCGAAGCGCTTTGGTCTTTGCCTTTCAGTCCCAGAATTTCCTGAATGATAAAATAATGCAATACTGTCAGATCCAGCTTCTTTATGTCATCGGGAAAATTCCACTTCATTGTGGCATGAACATCCGGCTTTAGAGTGATCTGATAGGCTTTTTCCGGAAAAATCAGCCCAAAAGTCCACGATTTGCCGGCGATGACTTCAGGCATAATGTCCGGATTGGGTACCGGCTTGACGGTGAAATATTTTTCAAACCTTTTCATAATGGAATTTGTATCAAAACATTCCAGTTCCTTGAGCAGGCGATGGGTGGGCAATATTTTGAGGTCATCGGCCTCCGTATTTGTCAGCCACATTAAGTGATAGTTATAGCTTTCGTTGCCGGTATGATTCTGATTGGCGGACATTTGCTGCTTCATGTAGGCCAGCGACCCGGTGTAGCGATGGTGCCCATCTGCCAAAATCACCTGTTTATCTTTCATAATATCCACAAAGCGTTTGATGGTTTTGGGGTCGCGAATGATGCCCATTACATTCCGGATGCCCTGATAGTCTTCGGTCTCGCAGATCGGGCATTGCATGTCCGCATCCATGAATTTTTCCAGCTCAAAGGTTTCATCGGAATAAAGACCATGGGTCGGGCTTGCATTCAACCGGGTTGCCGCGAGCAACTCCACTTGCTCATCAACTGATCCGGGCATGGTGTTTTCATGCCTCAGGATAACATTTTGTTCCCAATCATAGAGCCGGATCTTGCAAATGAATCCCTTGCGGCAATAGCGGGATGGATCGCCGGGAAGCCTGAAGTACTGATAATAAAGATAGATCGCGGCATCGGGGTCCCTCTGGAGACAGCCGTTATCTTTCCACTGACGCAATATTATAGAGGCCTTTTCCGATGGGCACTCCCCGCAGGGGATCGAAAGGTGGATGCTATTTTGGGGATTGCCGTAAAGGGCTGCTTTTTCTTTCTCAGAGGCCACATCAAAAAGCGGAGATGTTAACTCACCGATGTTTTTGACCAGTTCGTTATTGTATCTCCAGGCCCTAAAAGGTTTGATTTCCGCCATGTTTTAAATTTATTGAATATTTTAGATTGAATATTGAATGGTCACTTTCGACTCGTCCGATCGGAAAATTAGTATCACATTTTGGGCCTGATTTTCAATTTTAAATCACAGGTCGCCTTTTTCGCTTAAAAATTGCTCAACTTACCTAAAAAATTACCGATATAGGAGATAATGGTCCAGATAGACAGGGTATACAATTCAAATCTTTCATAATGGTTTGAAATGATTCCAAAGCCACGCCCGTAGCGGACAAGTATTAGATCACGTTCAAAGATCCGCCTGAGGCCGATAAAATGGGGCTTTGAAACCACTTCTATTCGATATTATCAACCGGCGGTAAATGCAATATGTCTCGTAATAACAGTAAGGTGTGGATTATTTCAGAAGGACGGTTTTCCGATATCGACTTGGACCTGATGGTTGAGGGCAATGTCACCGGACCCTACAAGGAGTATAAAATTTCGGACATCGGGCGTTACCTGCTGAATCCGGATTCCATAGAGATCAAGAAAAAGCTGGTCGGCGGTGAAATCCATTACAAGCAGGGCCCTATTAAGCAAATACGAAAAGCGTTTCACAAAATCATGCCGGGCTCTTCGAAGCGTCTGAAAAAAAACCCCATGTTCCTCCCGGAAGTGATTGTCTCCCGCTATAAATTACAGATCCCCCCTCTGAAAGACCTTCATCTTGAGTCCCATTTAAATAAAATTGTAGACCAGCTGAGGGCTTATGATTCGGTTGCCCAAAAATTAGTTCATCTGGATCCCCGTAAAATATCTCAAATTGTCGGAATCTGCGAAGATGTAGGCGGCAATTACTCCTACCTGAAGTTGCAGGGTAGCATCGAGGAAAAAATTAAATATATAGGCAACTTCATTTCCAAAGACGTCGGTGTAATTCTGAATAAAGCCTATATGGCCGACGGTTTATTTGAACTGCGCGGGTATGATTTTTTTTCATACGACCCCGCCAAAGCATTCAAACTTGTCACCTACAATTCTGGCGGCGATCAAAAAGCCTGTGTAATGACCGAAAATAATAGGGTCGATTTTTATTTAAAGGACGATCGTCTTTTAAAATATATGCATTTGCTTGAGCAGTCATTGAATTCAAATCCTAGTTTAAGCCACGCTTTTAACCTGTGCAGCGAAGGGCAGGCCACACCGATTAAACTGTTTTTTAATCAAAAGCTTGAAATTGATTACTCCAAGGCGGCGCTGCCGGGAATTTATCAGGATGTATTTAAAACACTCAACGTGGAGTTGAATAAAAAAAACCTCGTCAAACCGATACTAAATTACCTGCAGATCGGCATATCGCTCAGCTATATTATGCTTTCTGATTGTCATCGGGATAGAATGCATACAGACATTTCTGTTCTGCATGATTTAAGAGCGTTGGAACCGCTGCGCAAAAATTTACCCCATGTCTATTCTGCGGTGGTTAAGCGCGCGATGATATCAGAGGCCGGCAGATTTTATCTATTGGATTCCATCAACGGTTATAGCAATGCCTAGTGATTACAACGAAAATGATTATTTGTGGATAAAAGAACTGCTGGATTATCCTGCGAACCTGCAACAGCGTCTGGGCCATTTCGATGATACCTCGCAAATTAAGCTTCCGGATGATCCTATTGATTGTGTTATCTTCCAGGATCGCGCCAAAAGGGCTATCAGAAAAATTGCCCAGAATAAAGGCCACATTCTCATGGTGGGCAGGCCGGGTACCGGAAAATCAATGCTGGCCAACATGTTCAAGGAGGTCCTGGAAAAGTCCATCGGAGATTATCTCAGGCCATCGGAAACGATTGTGGCCTATCCGGGCAAGGACCGCAACCACATCCGTTTTGCCTATGAACACCCGGCCAAGATGGATTTAATCATATCGGATTTAAACACTGCCATCGAAGTTGCGCGCAACAGTCTGGACCAATTCAGTCTTTCCGATCAAATTCAATCAGTCCGCAAGGTAAAAATCGCCCTGTTCCTTGCCACCTGTCTGGGAGTGGTTGGCGGTTTCTACTTCCCACCGGCCTTTATTGCGGCGGCGCTCACCGGTATGGGGTCTATTTTTATGTATATGCAGGAAAATAATCACCTGGCCCAGGAAAAAATCCAGCGCGAAACCAATGTCGGGACCAAAAACGAAGTCAAACATTTACAGGATATGGTCCCGGAAGTTCTCTACGATCCGCGCAAGGACGAAGATTTGATGGCCAGGGTTTCCGAACCCAGTGCCCGCAATATGAAAGGCGGATTCCGGCATGACCCTTACCAATCAGGAAATCTCCAGACACCCTGCCACCTGCGGGCCTATTTAGGCGCGCACGCAAAATACTCGATTATTTATATCGACGAGTTGAAAACGCTGGTCAAAGTCGGTTACATGGCGGATTTGCTGGAGATTATGCAGAACAAAAAGTACCTTCTTGAAGGCGGCCGCAGCACTGGCAGCGGTGCGGCCGATCGATCGGAGAATTACTTAAAGGCCGACAATATCATTGTGGCCTGCTGCAACCATGATACCCTGGCCTACCTGCAGGAAGAAGGGGACGGCGCTTTCCTCAGCCGAATTGAAGACAAAGGGGAAATCATTCATATGGAGAGCGCTGTCCCTGAGAATGAAGAAACCGTCAGGCAGATAGCCCAGTATGTCAAGCAGGAAATCATCAATCTGGCACAAGAATTCGAAGCGGCCTGGGGTGAGGTCATCGAAAAGGAAGGCTACGAAAGTGTGAGAATAAGAAGTGAGCACATATACGGCAGGCATCTTCCGCAGGATTTTAAGCCGACCGTGCGGGAATTTAGCAGAGGCGCTGTTTTGGAAATTGCCAAAGAATTGCGCTGCCGGGCTTCGGACAGAAAATTTAGCAGCATATTGCGGCCGATCAACGGAATCATTAAAGCAGCGGAATTTGAAGCGGTCCTGGAAGGTGCGCTGCTGGTGGAACCAAAACATATTCGCCAGGCGCTGCAGGAGCACCTGAGCCTGGAAGGTGGAATTTCAAAAGAAGTCGGTGAGCACAAAAATAACTTAAAAAAATATATCAGTTCAATGACGGATTCCATTGGTTATGTCGTCGGCCTTGCAGTCATTCACTCAAAATCAAGCGGGCAGATGTACGGACAGCCGTTGCCGATTCACTGTCAGATCAATGTCGGGACCGCCGATACGGTGGTGGCTCCCGGCAAGATCGGCGATATTGCCAAAGCGGCCGCCCAAAATGTCAGGGCTTCCATAAAGAAAGTGTTGAATAAAATAGGAGCGCCCTATGTCGGGCATGAAATGTATGTAGAATATATCCAGGCCCACGGCGGTGTGGAAGGCGACAGCGCCTCGGTGGCGATGGATATCGCCCTGGTGTCGGATTACATCAAGCAGCCGGTCAATCAGCGTTACGGGGTGACCGGTTCCCTGACGGGTGACATTATCCTGGCCGTCGGCGGGGTGACCGAAAAGATTAGATCGATCATGGATCCCTCCCTCGGCATGGAAGGCGCCTGCATACCCTGGCTGAACAAATACGATGTCGAGCCGCTGCTGATCAACGCGGATAATGAGTATATTCAAAAAGATGGAATCCCCGGCATCCGGATTTTTCGACACAACGGTCAAAAGGATCCTTTTGATATTTATTTCTGCAAAACCAAATATAATGTTTACAAGATTCTGATGGGGTTGGATATAGAAGCGGTCGAAGCCCGCATGACCGATCAGAGCAAGCAGGACCTGGCCTTCATGCAGAATTTAAAGGAGGAATAATTTTGAAAAAAATGATGTTACATCTTGTGATTGTGTTGCTTTTTATCAGCATTTCTTTGTGGGCGTGTTCCAGTAATACCGAGGGCGAATCAGAAAAAGGCGCCATAAAAGAAATGACCGATCAAGTTGCCAAGGATATCGTACACCACATCCGGTCTCCCATTAACAAGGCTCACGCTGTCAAAGAGCGGGAAGAAGAGCGGCAAAACGATTGGGGAGAAACGGCCGAAGAATCGTCGCGAGTTGACTAGAAGTGGTTTCAAAACCACGCCTGAGGTTTTACTCACCCCTGGTTGGTAAGCCCATCGATCCGTAAATACGATAACGTATTTACTCATTCGGGGCTTAGTGCTGGGTAATTTGGTAGATGTGCTGATGTAAGGTGTAAAGGCCAATCAGCATAGCCTGATTGCCTTATTAGTAACGCCCTCTGCCGCGTCTATCTCCCCCTCCGCGTCCATCTCCCTCGCCGCCTCTATCTCTACCGCGACGGTTGTCAGTGTGAGACCGAGCCTCATTGACGGTAATCGTTCTCCCTTTCAGGGCCGTCCCATTTAAAGCTTCGATTGCAGACTGAGCCTCAGTTTGAACGGGCATTTCCACGAATCCAAAGCCTTTTGAGCGACCACTTTGTTTATCCTTGATAACAGTTGCGGACGCGACCTGCCCGAAGGCCTCAAAAGCCTGGTGCAAATCTTCTTCGGTGACATTGTATGAGAGGTTGCCAATGAAAATGTTCATTTTAATCCCCCTTTTTAAAAACCTAAATCTTTGATGCCTTTTAATACCTGCAATACTTGCCAAAATCGCAGTTTGCAGTTTTACAGGGATTATCGCAGATACTTATATCACGAGGTTTTCAGTGCTGTCAAAAGCTGATAGAAATAGAACCGGATCTCTCGCCCCAGCATGCAAAGGTGAGCCTAAAAAAGATGTCTTTAAAAGTAAAGGTTTCTTTATAAAATAATTTTACTTCATTGACTTTGCGCAATTCATGCGTATGTTAGTCATATATGTTAAGTGTCACACCAACTTCGACACCTATAAAAAAACCATGGGATGACTCTTAGAGCCTCCAAAGGTTATACTTTAAATAAGGGAGTTTGAACGTGGCACTTAACAGGTTTCTCGGATGTGCGTGGATCCTTTCTAGTGGATTTTAGCGGCATCCTTGATTCCACCTTTCTTTTAACCCCCAATAAGGGCCTCCTGTGAAGAAACTACTCAAAGCTCCTTAACTATGCTCCCAAAAATGATGGGGATGTTCGGTCGGGAGGTAGCGACCCTTCATTTCCCTATTGGATACCACCAAGATCATCTTACCGCATCTTTTAACCTAAACTAATTTGAGCCGTTCACCAAGACAAAGTCAACTCGATTCCTTCTACGTAGGAGGATATTTCCTTCAGGAGAATACTCAAATGGTGCAGGCGTTGCTTCTGATAGAATGAATGTGATCTGTCGTGAGCATCAAATGCTATTGGGTTCATATACATACTAAAATAAAATGGAGGGTATCAAATGAAACCAGAAAATGCAGGCAAGGTTAAGTATGGAGTTTGGGGCCTTATTTGCGGGGCAGTCATCGCAATGATCATCGGTTTTGCGTGGGGGGGTTGGACAACCTCCAGCACTACCGAAAAGATGTCCGAAGAGGCGGTCTTGGCGAGTCAGGCGGCGATCTGCGTTGCCCAATTTATGAAGCAACCGAATCATGAGGAGAAACTTAAAGAATTAGCGGAATTAAGTACATGGAAAAGACCTGAATTCATTGAAAAAGAAGGCTGGGATAAAATGCCCGGGCAAGAAAAGGCTGGCTATTCTGTAGCCCGAGCATGCGCTGATGGGCTTGAACTTCTTATCAAAGAATGAGATAGATGAAATAGCTGTTAAAGGTGATTCATAATTTATTTTATGTGGGTCGCCTTTTTTGCGGATAATCTTCTTTCAGCGACAAGCATTAGGAGTTCTGTATTAAGAGTCAAGACTAAAATCGACATAACGAAAAAGTTGATGATCAATTGGCAATAAGCCCGACTAATCGGGAACGAGACAGAAAGGAGTGTGTCAACATGCAGGTAGAACGAATGAAGGTTGCGCCCGTTACAACAGCGTATGCAGACGGGGAGCAGCGCAAGCTAATAGTGGAGTTCGCAATCCCAGGAGCACCAACGGAGACCATCGATGTAAAGATCCTCAAAGATAGTGTCCATTTATTGGCGCCCGCAAGGGACCTTGAGTACGTTTCGGCACTGGCTTTGGGTTGGCCGGTGAAACCTGAAAAAGCTGAAGCGACTTACGAGCACGGATTGCTCCGAATTGAGGTGCCTTTCAAAGATCCAATGGAAGATGCGGTGACAGTCGCCATCAAGCCAGGCAAGGGGAAAACCAAGACCAAAAAAATTACAGCCTGATGACCCGCTAGTGAGTTGGGTTTTTAATAGAGGGAAAACACAATTGATAGAGAAAGATACCGTCGCCGGCCTGAGTCGTTACGAGTATATCATCTCAACCAACAGGGCTTTCGATCCGGAATCTTTTATAGGCGCTTTCCTGGTGCTGCCCGATATACAGAAAGTCAGTATTCACTGAGGCAGAGGAAATTTATGATGCCAGCCGAAAACATCTACGACTTATTTATAACAAATCGAGAGAGAAAGATTATTCAGGAAGAAAGATCCATCACTGCCCGTGCAGCCGAAAGGATCATCCGGGACTACACCTGGAGCGCCAGTCCGCGATCCCATGCTCAATTATGGAAGCAAAATACCAAATTCAGCTTTATTGTAAATTACCTGGCGTCGCAAAAAAAGTTTGAGGTGGGGTTTTCCGATAAGGCGTCACGGTTTAAACTGCCGCTGCCCTATGTCGGGGCAACCTATGGCCTTTTAGACGATATCGACGAGCTTATCGAGCCGCTGTACTTATTTTACGCAGGCGAGTTCGAAAAATTGGAACAATTTTTAGCAAAGTATCGACCCGAACAAAAAGGAGATTAAATTTCCAGATGTCGCCACAACTGAAGCAACCTTATCCAAATGGTTGCTTCGCCACTACCCGTTTCCCCCGCGGGGGCACGCCGGGTGAAAAAGCTCACGTCAATTTTGCATTTTTATGATCACCGATGTTATGTCATCCTCTATTTTCACCCCACCTATAAATTTATCCAAGATGTCAAAAATTGCATCAGTAATCTGCGTTGCGTCTGAAGAAGAGTTTTGTCGAATTGTATTTAGGATGGTCTCTTTGCCTAACATTTCTCCTTTTTTGTTTCGTACCTCCCAGACTCCATCTGTACTGAGAAAAATGATTTGGCCTTTTGAAAGATCAGTTTTCTTATTACCCTCATAAATCCATCCACTATCCACCCCAAGTGCTATTCCTGATCCGCCCAGTTCATTGAATGAGTCCGTACCAGGATCATAAATTATGGCGGGATCATGACCTGCACGTACCCATTCGAGTTGTTTTGATTCAGTGTTCAGAGCCAAAAAAAACATTGTCATAAATTGCCCGGAATCTTCAACATCTTCGACAAGCTGGCGGTTCACATCTGATATGATGTTGGCAATGCTGCCCGGTATAGATGCACGCTGCCGCAGCGATGATCGAACAGTAGCCATGAGTAGCGCAGAAGAAATACCATGCCCCGATACATCGCCAATAGCCACCCCAATTTTCTGTTTATCATTATACTTAATAGAAATAAAATCATAATAATCTCCGCCGGTTTCATCGCAGTAGATGCTTTTACCGGCAATATCAAATCCATTGACTTTCAGATTTCTTTTTGGAAGAAGATTCTGTTGGACTTCTCTTGCCAAATTCAATGATTGTTGCATTTTTTCGCGTTCAATTAGACCATCGGTCATTTCGTTGATAACGTCCCCGGCATATCCTATTTCATCGTTGGACGTAACATTTACACGGGAAGATAAATTTCCCTGGCTTACACCTCGCAAAACCGTTGTTAGGTTTTTTAAAGATCCTGATAGATTTCCAGCCATAAGTATCGTGAGAATAAATCCAGCGGCAACATAAATTGGAACCGTCACAAACAAGCTAACCAGAAGGACCTCCAAAGAATCGGCTGTCCGATATGCAGTTAGAAGAGAGGCTGCCAATGGAATCAAGTTAATAGCGGCAAAAAGTGAAATCAATCTGATGCGGAGGCTTATTTTCCATACACCTGAAATACGTTGAAATCCCCCTTCGGGAAAAAGAGGCAACGCCAACCATCGATGGAGAAAAAATTCTAGTGCTAAAAACGAAATTGTAGCAGTAATGATGGACAGCAGCAAGGCATCCGGCGCGCCCATACGGGTGATCGGACTAGGTAGCCCTAATCTATAATTGGCAACAACAACGACCACAGCACCCACCAGCCCACAGATTACGCTCAAAAGAGCTACAAAATAAGGCTCATTGAGAGTCCGGCGTCGAGCCATTGTTAGCAATCCATCGGAATATCGTCCTTAGACCTTAAATTGATAACGACGAATAGGACGTTCGTAAAATTATCATTGGTCGATAGGGCTGAAAATGAGAGTGGTCATAACTATAATCCCAATGGCTGCGGAATGAAATAGGCAAGAAGCGAGCCATTCTTCAGCCACCACAAATTGATATGGGTCCTCTCAAAACCCTCATTTGCTGTTCTCTGATCAGCTGTAGGCACAACGGTTGTAACAAGATCGGAGGGTTCTGATGATCGGTTGCTATTCGTTTTAAGAGAAAACATGCCACATCTCCTTTTATGGGATCGAATAGATCAAATTTCCAGGAATAAACATATGAATTTGTGCGTGGTAAATAAATTCATGGATCAGCGCCTAAAGCTTTCACAAAACTTTCAGAACCGATATAGTCTTAGTAAAATCTCAAGAAATTCTTTGAGACACAGGCTTTGGGTGTCTAATACAGTGCAGGCGATTGTTAGGCATTTGCTTATAGGTTATCGGGAAAGAGAAAAATAGCACCATTTTAGTTCTTCTTTCTCCAGCTTGTAATAGATGTGATTATCAAAACCACCGATAGAACTGTGCCGATTACAACAGCTGGAAATATCTGGTCTACCGATTCGGAAAAAAATTTATGTGGACCAAATGATACTAGGCCAAGAAGTCCTACTATTATTGAGGTGATGTATCCTATTTTATTGCGCCACCAAAAGAGTGGTATAGATACAACAGCTAAGCTAAGACTTGTAGCTATAAAGGGGCCCACTCTTGCTGGGGGATGTGGCTGAACTTGGGCCCAAAGAGAACCCAACAATACGCTTTTAAGTATTATCAGTCCTGCTAACGAGCTAACTGCTATTTGAATGTCCGAACTGGGCTTCTCCATATTTTATCTCTCTTAAATTATGTTTTTTTGGGATAACAAAATAACTGACCTAACTTGCCAAAAAACCAAATATCACGCAGATACCGATATTGAGAATAACAACGATTCGGGAAACTTCGTGATATCCAATGAATCGGAACGAGATTGGGTGCGATTTCAGAGCCTGGGTTCGCCATAAACCAAACTTGGCTAAAAATACATGTTTCAAATCGATATCACAAGTGGTTTTATAAGATGGTTTGTTAAAGGCCGATACGGATGTCCTGGACCCCAAAATCTATCCTTCAATAAAAGTTCCGATCAGATCAGAAAGTTTTCCAAAAAATTAAATTTAGGATTTTCTTGACTTGGCGGACGGTTTTGGTGATATCTGTAATTGTACCAGTGTGGTAATACCATCTTTTAATCAGTAGTTAGGGGCTCTTTGTGATATTTTATGGTACCACAGGTTTTCGGAAGTGTCGTTTTCATAAAATAGCAGAACTACTTTTTTTACAAAGACGGAATTTGAGTGAAGAGGGTCACAATATAAAATGAAACGAAGAACATTTTTAAAAATATCCGCAGCAACTGCGGGAGTTTCGATGATAGGGGGAGGTACAATTTACATCATGCTCAAAAATTCAGACCCGCTTAGGCCCTTCTTTGAAGCCACCCAAAAGGTTTTTACAGCTCGTTTCGGTGGTGATCTTTCGGCTACACTCATAATGGAAACTAAGCAAGCCTATGAAGCCCTTGTCCCCGAAATTCCTTTCGTCGGTGGCAAAGGTAATATTTTTACCGAATGGCTCAATTATGGTGCTTTTTATTTGGCAATGTATCGGGCTTTATCGGCTCGCGGCCATAACGTAGACAGTGTGGGTAAGCTTATCTTCGAAACTTATGAAGTGATGGCTGATTATCCAAGGTGGTTTCTTCGCATTGTGGGGCGCTTTAAATATGGCAAGAAATATGAAGAGAAATTAAGACGAGCCGCAGCAGTATCACAAAAGCGGAAATACCCTGGAGACTTTGTATCGTCATTCGTAGAAGGAGACAAAGAAAATTTTGATTATGGATTGGATATAACAGAATGTGGCATCTGTAAACTATATGGCGCTCAAGGTGCAGAAAGATTGTCGAGGTATATGTGTTTGAGTGATTACGTTGTTAGCAAGGCTTTCAATAGAGGGCTGGTACGCTACAAGACAATAGCAGAAGGTGATGAAAAGTGTGACTTTCGCTTTAAGAAGGGAAGGGAAACTTTTGTGTACCCATTAAGGAAGGGGTGGCCGCCTAAATTTTCCGATGGCGTTGCAGAGCTTTCATAGTTGAAAGGGTTACTTACAAAAGGCATACGGCTCGAAATATGCTCTGTTGCCAGAAAGGGCTTATTCAGACTATTATTCCAAAATTTGCAGATATTAAAAATAAAATCCAAATATCTTTAGCCCTCACATTTTGCAGATATTGTAAACGTAGCAAAGATTTTTCATCCCTCAATAGAGCTGTGATATCATATCGTCCATCCGAATTTTCACCCGCTTATTATTTTGCAGATTAGGATTAAATCGGATTAAAATTTTACCGAACCAAAACTCAGGAAATCTTGCAAGAAAACCAGATATCAGACAATTGCTGATTTTAAAATTCCAGAAGGGCATTTCATTTTTTTAATTCCTCCCAGGCCTGCATGGCTCTTCGCTGATGCGGGATGGTGATGGTTCCACCAACGATAAGACCGATAAAAAGTGCCTCCTCCAGCTCTTGGTCGCTGACACCCTCTTCAAAACAGCGAATAATATGGTATTTGATGCAGTCATCGCACCTTAATACAAAGGAAGCCACCAGTCCCAACAATTCCTTAACTTTGGTCGGCAGGGCTCCTTCGCGGTAGGCCTGTGAATCCAGGCTGTAAAACCGCTTAGTGCCCTGACCGGCATATTTCATCACCAGTTTGTTCAACGCCTCTCTTTGCTTTTGAAATTCATCTATAATTCCTGCTGACATAGTTTTCTCCTATTGGCTATTGACGAGTAACAGATAACTCCGAATTGGTTTCTATAGCGGTTGTTAAAAACGTTCCGTTGTTCGAAGGTTTTTTCTACAACCAGTTATACCACCCTTCCGTATTTTGGTACTTAGTTTTTAAAAGCGGTATAGCTCAATTGGGGTACGAATAGCTATGTGCCCTTTAACACTATAGGCGTTTGGCCGGCGTGGCGGATGGCGGCACGGGCCAGAATCGTTAAAGAATCGAAGTAGGGCACCGGCAGATGTTCCTGACCGAGGGCCAGCGGAATTTCCGTGCAGCCGGCAATGATGGCGTCGGCTCCATCCGGCTCTCTGTCGATCAGACTGCGGGCGGCTTCGATCAGATCGTTTGTGATTTCAGATTGGGTGCGCTGCGGCTGGATATCTTTGATACACTTGATGGCCGCTACTATTTTTGACTGTTGGGCACTGTCCGGAACGAGGGTGTCAATTGCTTCCCTGGCCAGGCGCTTTTGAAACAATCCGCTCTCCACCGTAGCGACGGTTCCCAGCAGGCCGACGGTTTTGGTTTCATGAAAATCCCGCTTAATCGCCTCAGCCACTGCATCAATAATAGATACGACCGGCAAAGGGGACCCGGCCTGGATTTCCGGCAGGAAGAAATGCACGGTTACACAGGGTATGATAATAAAATCGGCGCCGGCCTTTTCCAGGCCACGGCATCCGGCAACCAGAGCCGGAACCGGCGACTCCCCGTCACCCAGGATGGCGGCAATTCGATCGGGTATCCCGGGATTGGAATCGATGACTACCCGGATGTGTTCCCGGTCCGTTTTGGCCGGGGTGTTTTTGATAATTTTACCAAAGCAGTCCAGGGTTGCTTCCGGTCCCATGCCGCCCAATATGCCGATCACTTTTTTCATTTTTAAAATCTACCATCCTCGCATGGCCGCCATTCGTCCACCACCCGATTTCCTTCAACCACATGGTATTTGGGAAATAAGGCCGCGGTCAGGCAGGAGTGGTTGGGGATAATTTGCAAAAGACTGCCCAGGGGAAAATTATTGAAGGCGATGGGCGCCTGGCTTGTTATCAGGCCGTGCTCCTGGGAAATATTGAAAATTTTCAAAAGGGGATTTCCCGGTACCGCCCCATAGACAATCTCTTCATCCAGGTGCAAGGCTCCCGGGTCCTTGGAGAGCGCCAGGGCACCGGCGTCGATCAGCATCTGATTGCGCTGGGGGTAATGGGCCACCACCGTGGCCAACACCGTTGCGGCTGCCTCCTCAAGACGGCATGAACCAATATCAGTTTGAAACTTGTCAAAAAAGGCGTAATTCCCCGGTCGTATTTCAGATATCCCCTGCCAGTCGGGTGCATGAATCGCCGTCGGAGTAGACCCGACACTGATGGTTTCGCAGGCCAGCCCGTGTTGTTTCAAGCGATCGGCAAAGTCCACCATGACATCTTTTTCCTGCCTTGCAATCATGATGATTTCTTCCGGATTGCGACAGTGGTATGAATGTCCGGCATGGGTCAATATTCCCCTGAAGACGATGTGTTGTGAGGCATGCATTTGTTTGGCAAGTTGGATACTTTCGGGAGCGCAGGGGTCCACGCCGGCACGGTGATAGCCGCAATCTATCTTTAAGAAAACCGAGAAATGTAAACGGTTTTCACGGCCGTATGCCGCAACGGTCGTCAGCGTTTCCAGCTGATCGACTAAAATATGAAAGTGCTTTATAAGGGCAGTTAACTCAGCGGCTTCAGCCAGTTTACCGGGAGTGATGGGAAAGGCATAGGTGATGTCATCAAATCCGTTTTTTTGATAAAACCGAGCTTCGGCCAGGGTGGATACCGTGATGCCGGACGTCTCGTCTTGGATTTGCATGCGTGCAATTTCAGCAGTCTTGTGGGTTTTGACATGGGGGCGCAGGCCAACGCCATGCCTCTGGGCCCGCTCATTCATATTTCGAATATTGGTTTTTAATTTGGGTAGATCTACTATAAAAGCCGGTGTCATTAAATTGGTAATATTCATGGTCATTCCATTCTCAATCCGCAATCCGAATTCCGCAATTTGCAATCATCATTATTCCAGTATTTCAGACATATATACCTGCAGCGCCGGTGAGCCACCGGTGTGAACGAAGAGCACATTTTCTTCCCTGTTAAAATATCCCTGGCGCACAAGGTCAATTAATCCGGCCATTGCTTTGCCGGTGTAAACCGGATCCATCAGAATGCCCTCGAGCCGGGCGAGCATCCGAACGGCTTCGGCCATCTGGCCGGTGGGAAGGGAGTAACCCGGGCCCACATAATCGCCAAAACACAAAATCGCCTCTCTGGGAATTTCAGATGCAATACCAACATGGGTTCCGGTCTGCTTGACGAGATCATAAACCAGTGCTTCCTGTTCTGCTTTGGGTCGGCTGACGTTAATACCGATAACGGGCAGATTGCTGTTGGTGCCGTAAAATCCGGTAACCAAACCGGCATGGGTGCCGGTGCTGCCGCTGGCGCAGACCACACGGTCAATGCGAAGGTTTTGTTCAAACAATTGCGCCAGAATCTCTTCGGCGCAGGCCACATAACCGGTGGCGCCGATTGGATTCGATCCGCCTCCGGGAATGACATATGCCTTGCGGCCCTCAGCAGCTACTTCTTCAGCTACCGCTTGCATGGCTTGCCGCATGTCCGATCCGCCCGGGACCACTTTTATTTTTTCAACCCCCAGTAGTCGAAATAAAAAATTATTACCACCGGCTTCCGGGTTGTAGCTGCCGGACACCCGTTCTTCCAGGACCAAACGGCACTTCAATCCTTCTTTGACAGCGGCGGCCAGGGTCAGGCGACAATGATTGGACTGGACGGCACCGCAGGTGACCAGCGTATCGGCCCCCTGTGCCAGGGCCTCGGCGACCAGAAACTCCAGCTTTCTTGTTTTGTTGCCGCCGCCGGCAAGACCCAGCAAATCGTCGCGTTTCATGTAAATGGTAGGTCCGCCCAGGGTTTCAGACAAGCGGCCCAGTTTCTCAATCGGTGTTGGTCCGGCGGTATAGCGCCGTCGGGGAAACTTGGCTAAATTCATTTTTATGCTCCTAATAGGGGGTTCAGGATTCAGCGCTGCCGCCGGCCTGAAAAGCGGCCAGCCTAATCTTAAAAGAAACTTTGTCCTTGATTAGTTTCATATGACGGATTTGCTAAAAAATGAACATCGAACATCGAACATTGAACCTCCAACATCGAATAAGGTATTCTGCCAATCCTAAAAAAAGACTTAACAAAGCGAATCTGCCCTTCGAAATTTTTCTGATCAGTATTGCGGGGTTCGCTTTTTAAAATAGATAAAGCGCAGCGTCATCCATTTCATTGCTATTGCTCACTCAGCACTTAGTCCTGAGTGAGTAAATACGTGATCGTATTTACGAATCGATGGACTAAGAAAGAACGAATGGGTGGCTATGCTTATCTGATCATCGAAAGGTTTCAAAAAAAAGATAGGCTGTCAATATTTTCTTTAGTCCTACAAATCTTGGCCATGTGCAGGAGAAAGCGTGCATTCGCAACTTGACTCTGACAGCCCGGAATTGTATGGTCCCAGATCGTCACTTCTTACCGCCAACACGCCGGGCACGCATGAATATTCAGACAGTTAAATCCAATGCATTGTTATTGATTACAGCTGCCATCTGGGGGTTTGCCTTTGTGGCCCAACGGGTGGGCATGGAATATTTAGGGCCCTTTACGTTTAACGCTGCACGGTTCGCCCTGGGCACCCTATCCTTGCTGCCGCTTTTGTTTATCAGTCGGGACGAACGCCCGGCATCTGAAAATATTTTACCCCGCCCCAGTCTGAAATTGGTTGTATGTGGCGGCTTTGCAGCCGGATTCATGCTGTTTATGGGCATGTCCCTGCAGCAGGTCGGGCTGGTTTACACCACCGCCGGAAAAGCGGGCTTTATTACGAGCCTGTACGTTGTAATCGTGCCGATTCTGGCGCTTTTCTGGAAACAATCAACAAACACTGGAACCTGGATCGGAGCCGTACTGGCGGCCATTGGGCTTTACTTTCTCAGTGTCACGGAGAGTTTTTCCGTTGAATTTGGTGATTTGCTTGAATTTTTCTGTGCCTTTTTCTGGGCTGGACAGGTCCTCATCATCGGGTGGTTGTCACCCAAGATACAATCAGTTAAACTGGCCTTCACCCAGTTTGTGGTTTGCACGGTTCTCAGCCTTTTGGTAGCGGTGGTGGTTGAAGATATATCCTGGGATGCTCTGGTACTGGCAACCTGGCCGATTTTATACGGCGGTATTTTTTCAAGCGGTGTCGCCTTCACCTTTCAGATCATGGCACAGCGCCACACCCATCCGGCCCACGCCTCCATTATCATGAGCATGGAAGCAGTGTTCGCAGCAATCGGCGGATGGCTGATCTTAAACGAAATATTGAGTATGAGAGGGTTGCTGGGATGCGGGCTCATGCTCGGCGGGATGCTGTTTTCCCAGCTTTGGGGCAAATTGAGATGATCTGGGATATTTGAATAAAGAATAGATTTGCAGATACCCACTATAAATGATTGAAAAAGTGTCCGAAAAATTTAATTCAAATATCGATGCCGACGAGGTGGCCAAGTTCGAGGCCATGGCACCGATCTGGTGGGATAAAAAAGGCGTCCAGAAGGCTTTGCACGATATCAATGTCTTGCGGGTCGACTATATTAATAAACATGCACCTTTATCCGGAAAAAAAGTTTTGGATGTGGCTTGTGGCGGCGGGATCCTGTCGGAATCCATGGCGGCTCTGGGAGCTGATGTAACCGGAATCGATGCCGGCAAAGCCCCGCTGGCAGTGGCCAGGCTGCACCTGAAGGAATCCGGTTTACGGATAGACTACCGGCAGGCGACGGCTGAAGAATATGCCGCTGCCCATGCAGATAGTTTTGATGTGGTTACCTGTCTTGAATTGCTGGAGCATGTTCCGCAGCCGTCATCCGTTGTTTCAGCCTGTAAAAAATTGGCTAAACCCGGAGGGGATGTTTTTTTTGCGACCCTTAACCGCAATCCGAAATCCTTCTTATTTGCCATCTTAGGCGCCGAATATATCCTGAAACTGGTTCGCAAGGGTACCCACACCTATCGCAGGTTCGTCAAGCCGGCGGAACTTGAAAACTGGGGCAAAGCTTGCGGTATGAGGTTGCGGGATTTGACCGGACTGAATTATAATCCGTTTACGAGAAAATATTCCATGGGTGGCAATACCCATGTCAATTATATGATGCACTTTCAAAAGCCCACTCAATAAATCGAAAAGAATATCTAAAAATAGGGCAGTCTTTCTATACGATCCTGTATTTCTTTTCGAATAATATCAATCTCTTTTCCGATATCGGCTTTTCCGACTAACAGAGGTTATCGGGAAGAATCAGGAAAACTTGAATAGGAATTCAGGTATCATCTCTAAGATGCTTTTAATCCGCCAGAGGCGGAGTAAACCGCCTAATCCTTACTTTAGGGCACGCCTCTTCCTTTTTCCCGGCGGTACCATAAGGCGAGTCGTTGAGGCGGGATCCCGATAAAGTAGGCCCCTATAATTATTTGATTTAAAAGCCAGGTTTTAAAAACACCTAAATTTTGCCATCGCCGGGGCGAGGTCCTAACCGACTCCGGCAAAATGGTTATTGTGCCTTTTTTTTTCAAACGGCGGATTAAGTCGAAGTCTTCCATGATCGGATAATCCGCAAATCCTCCGATTTCGTGAAACAATTGCCGGGAAACAAACAGAGCCTGATCACCATAGGGCATCTTAAAAAAGCGGGCTCGCCAGTTGGCGACCCGCTCGATGAAGCGCAGCCCCCAGTCCTCGGAATCGATTCCCAGGGTGAAGGCGCCGGCGCAAAATCCTTGGCGGGCTGCAGCCGTCAGGACCTTTTCTTCGAATTTTTCCGGCAGGCGGGTATCTGCATGGAGGAACAGCAGTACCTCGCCCCGCGCTTCGGTAGCACCGGCGTTCATCTGCTCAGCCTTTGAAGGTGCTGTCGATAGCACACGGACGCCAAGTTCCCGGGCCAACCCAGCGGTGCCGTCACTGCTGCCGCCATCAACCACCACGATTTCCACCTGTTCGGATTTCGGGAGTCTGGTAATTGCTTCCCCAATAGCATTGGCTTCGTTCAGGGTCGGTATGATGATTGATATGGGCTTTTTGGCGGTTGAATTCGGTTCGGATCGTAAAGCGCGATTCCAGACCTTAAGATCTTCGGGACGGTCGACGTCTTTCAGGGTATTAAGGAGAGCATAACCAATTCCCAGCTGATCGGCGGCTGCCATGGTTTGTGACAAAACCTTGTTGGTTCCCCAGCTAATAGCTCTAAATAACTCAGGATAAGCTTTAACTTCCTCAGCTTTTTGCATCCCGATGAGATAGTAACCACCATCACCGGCCGGACCCAGGACCAGGTTGTTTTTTTCTAGTTCTTCAAAGGCTTGATGGATGATAGCGCTTGAAATATCCGGTATATCGGAGCCGATGATTACGATCGATGTATAGCCGTCTTGAAAACCGTCCGCCAGGGCGCGTTCCATTCGCCGGCCGATATCTCCCTGGCCCTGGTGACGATAGGTAAACGAAGCGCCCAGCCATTGCCGCATGAGTCTTTCATTGCCGCCTTCGAAGCGAATTTCAACAGGCAAAGACCGCTGCTTAATCAATGTCTTTACTTTTGAAACCAAATGGTTGGTCATGCGACGCTGGAGATCGGCCGCACCTTCGGCACCCAACTCCGGTATCATTCGGGTTTTAGTGGAGCCGGGCTCCGGATAACGGGTGAAGATGACCAAGCGTTTACGAAAACTTTCCGACATAGCTTAAAACATATCAGGGAAAGCGGAGACAGACAATAAATATCGGAATTTACCACAAGCGGTTGAATTGACAGCAATTCTTATTAATGGTAATTCCAATTGCAAGATGCTTCAATTTACCCAAGGAAGTAGAAGAATGTTACATTTAAACTTTGGAGGTTCCGGGGAACGATGGAGGCACAACGCACGATTGGTTCATGGCCATCTAGTGGTCATCTTTCTGATTGCAGTGTTGCTTATTGCCGCGTCTGTTGTTGAAGCATCTGAAAAAATGGCTCAACAGGCGTCAAGCCTGAATCTCAATAAGAAATGGATTGGCGATTTTGATGGTATGGCAAAGGATCGTGTGATTCGCGTCCTGGTGGTTTACAGTAAAACCTTTTACTTCCTGGACCAGGGCCGTCAGCGGGGCCTCTCCTATGATTTGCTCAAGGAGTTTGAAAAATTTGTCAATAAAAAATATAAAACCAAAACGCTGAAGGTGCATGTCGTCTTCTACCCTGTCCGGCGCGACAAACTCATAGCCGGCCTGGTTGATGGTTTTGGCGATATCGCCGTTGCCAACCTGACCATCACCGCCGAGCGTAAAAAACATGTTGATTTTTCAGCTCCTATACTGAGCGGTGTCAAATAGCTGCTGGTTACCGGTCCGGCGGCACCAACCGTGAACAGCCTTGATGATCTTGCCGGCCAGAAAATCCATGTGCGCAAGTCCAGCAGTTACTACGAAAGCCTGGTCGATTTAAATGCTTCTTTTAAAAAAAACGGTAACCCGCAGATGAAATTGATTGCGGCGGAAGAAAATTTTGAGGATGAAGATCTGTTGGAGATGGTCAACGGAGGTCTTATTCCAATGGTCGTCATGGACAGCCACAAAGCACATTTCTGGGCTTAAATTTTCGATAAGGTCCGGGTGCACGATGACATTGCCGTCAGAGAAGGCGGGGAAATTGCCTGGACCTTTCGCAAGAACAGCCCCCAACTCAAGGCCATCGTAAATGAATTCGTCAAGGGCCATAAAAAAGGGACCATGCTCGGTAATATACTACTCAAGCGCTAATTAAAGAGTACCAAGTATGTTAAAAACGCCCTTAACGAGAAAGAATTGCAAAAATTTAACGCAATGGTTGAATATTTCAAAGAATACTCCGGAAAATACAATTTCGATTATCTTATGATCGCGGCCCTGGCCTACCAGGAGTCAGGTCTCGACCATAGCAAGCGCAGCCATGTGGGGGCTGTCGGTGTGATGCAAATCCTGCCCTCTACGGCGGCGGATCCCAACGTTAGCATTGCCGGCATCGAAAAACTGGGAAAAAATATCCACGCTGGAACGAAATATCTGCGGTTTATCATCGAACAGTACTACCAAAACGAACCGATGGATGATATAAACAAGATGCTGTTCGGGTTTGCTTCTTACAACGCGGGGCCTGCCCGGGTCAGAGGGCTTCGCAAAAAAGCGGCTGCCATGGGATTGGATCCCAATCTATGGTTTTATAACGTGGAAGTCGTGGCCGCCAAAGAAATCGGCCGCGAAACGGTTCAATACGTCAGCAATATCTATAAATATTACATCGCCTACCGATCGGTTCTTTCGCAGCTGGAGAAAAAGGAACAACTCCGGAAAAAAAAGTGAGGTTACCCCCTCTTTAAACAGAACTGGATTAGGGCACATAATCCATAATGAGTAGCTCCGATGTATGATTCTAAGAACAAGATAGAAAAAGGGTTTCATTATTTGGGCATCAGTGTCATTCGCTACCGTTGGGCTATTCTGCTGATGACGGTTGTGGTGGCCGGATTGGCTGTTACTCAGCTCCCCAAACTCAGTATCGCCACTTCTGTTGAAAGCATGTTCACGCGGCACGATCAGATACTTACCGATTACCAGCGGTTTCGCAGTCAATTCGGACATGACGAAGAAATTGTGCTGCTGATCGCCTCCTCCGATATCTTCAGCCTTGAATCCCTCACCACGCTCAAACAATTTCATGAGGATCTGGAGAATTCACTACCGCTGTTGAAAGAGGTCAGTTCGCTGGCCAATGCACCCTATATCGAGCTCGGTGATAGCGGTGTGCGTGTCGGGGGCTTTCTCGATAACCTGCCGCGGACAGAGGAAGATGCACAGCAGTACAGACAACGCGGCTATTCCTATCCAGGATACCAGAATCGGTATTTTACCCCGGATGGCAAGCATGCCCTGGTTGTTATCAAAACGCAGGCGGTCTCGGCGTTGTCGGCCGATGGCCTGCGTTTGCGGGGTTATGCCCGGGGTTTCCATGGGGCAGAAGCGCAGCCTCCCCCTGCAGAGCAACAGTCGATATCACAGGTAGAGAATATTGCCGTCATCGGCATCGTTGAGGCAGTAATCAAGGAATACCAGGCTCGGGACTTCAGCATTGCCTTCAGTGGAACGCCGGTCTATCAGTATCATGTCGAACCTATGGTCCGCTCTAACATTAAGAAGATGTGTATCGCGATCCTCCTCGTTCCGGTCCTGCTCATGCCGTTTATGTTTGGTCGGGGCACGGGCGCTTTCCTGCCCCAGGTGACGGCAATTTTGGGCCTGATGGTATCTTTAGGATTGATGGCGTTGGTGTCGGTTCGCCTCAGCCTGACCTCGTCTATGTTGCCCTCCATCCTGTTGTCCATCGGCCTGACCGCACCGATTCATTTCCTGGTGGTCTATTACAAGCACCAAAAGCAGGTCGGGAAATTCCGGGGCATTATTGCTACCATGAAGCACTCCGGTTTTCCGATCACCATGACCAGTTTCACAACCGTGGCGGGATTGCTGTCATTTTCCTTCTCGGATATCGCGCCGATCGCGAATTTGGTGAATTTCACAATTATTGGAATTCTTGCCATCCTGGTGTTTACGCTCTTCACCATGCCGGCATTTCTCTCCATCCTGGAGGTTGTTGAGGGTGCGGAACAGGGGGAAGCGAAATATGAGGCTTCCATTTTCAACCGAACCCTGCTGGCGTTGGGTCGCCTCGGGGTTAGCCGGCCTTACCTCGTTTTGATTCTGTTCCTGGTGAGCACCCTTGTGGTGGGGTTCGGCATCTCCCGGCTTCATTTTTCCCACAACCAGCTGCACTATTTCACCGAAGATTCCGATTTCATGCGGCAGGTCCGGCTAATTGAAGCACAGACCGGTGGATTTCGGGCACTTGAAGTCATGATCGATACACAACGGGAACGCGGAATCATCGACCATGACCGGCTTCAGGCTATCGGACAGTTGGATACCCTCCTGAGATCGGAGACTGATGTCCAGGGGCGCGCCTATATTGGCAGAACCCGATCAATAGTTGATCTCATCAAGGAAATCTCTTTTGCAGCAACAGGACGGGATCAGAGCCCACGCCCGGTTCCTGAAGACGAACCGACCCTGGTTGAGCAATTCGATCACATCGGTCGCATTGCCCCTGAGACGTTACGAAAATACACCGATGCTGAATTACGCATAGGTCGTTTGACCGCCATGATGTACTGGAGGGATGCTGCCCATGATGTTGATTTCATTGCACGGGTGCGGGAATATGCTGCAACGTTGTTCGACTCCGGTGTCAGGGTGGCGGTAACCGGTGTTGCCGCCATCAATTCCGGCATCATTCATGCGATGATGATCAGCCTGGCCATCGGTTATAGCACGGGATTCTTGCTGATTACGGCATTAATGATCCTGGCCGTTGGAGATGTGCGCATGGGGCTATTAGCCATGATTCCCAATCTGTTTCCGATTATCATTGCTCTGGGCGTTATGGGATATCTGGGCATCCCGCTTAATACTTACAACCTGATTGGCGGCAGCATCGCCATTGGATTGGCCGTGGACGACACCATCCATTTTTTCCATAACTTCCGCAGGTACTACCTGACATCTGGTGATGTCAACTTTGCAGTGAGCGAGACTTTAGGATCGGCAGGCCGCGCCTTGCTGGCAACAACGCTGATTCTGGTTTTCAGTTTCTGGATGCGACTATACAGCGACCTGAAAGTGATAGCTGATTTCGGCTTAATAATGGGTATTGCGTTACTCGTGGCCTTTCTGGCCGATGTATTGCTCGCGCCGGCCCTGTTGCGGATGTTTTATGGGACCGGGCAGATGAATCCCCTGAAACGATTAGATGTTCCGAGGACGCAGAACGTATGATATCTATGAAACGCATTCTAAAGATTGGTGCAGTTTACCTGGGCTGTGTTGCAGCCATAGCAGGAGGGGTGTACTTTTGCGTTGCTTTTTATGCTCAAAAGACATTATATCTTGATCAGAAACAATGGCATCCGGCAGAACCGGAAACGCAGCACATCGACCGGGCCCTTTTGAACAAAGCGCTCGATTACGTTGACACGCGGCTACCCACCGCTCGAAGCCTGTTGATGCTTCGCAACGGTAAGACGGTAGTCGAAAAATACTACTGGATGGGTGGTCCCCAGGAGACGGATTACCTGCATTCCCTGAATCTCCCGCTCCTCCAGGTGTTGATCGGTATCGCAATCGATCATCAATTGATCCAGGGGCCGGAGCAACCCCTGTCTGCTTTTTTCCCAAAACATCTGACGCCAACCCTATCCGATGGTACGGCCTCGCTGACGCTAAGCCACCTGCTAAGGGCACAGGCACCGCTACTTTGGGGTGCCGGGAACCCGGACTATTGGGATTTGTTTTACGCCGCAGACCGAATTGAGGCCAGTCTGCGAGTAATTTCCCGGCAACAGACAAGGAACCAACCGGCGATAAATTTTGCCGCAGCGTATTTGTTGAGCCGGGTGATAGAACAGGTTTCCGGCCAGAGCGTCTTCAATTTTGCTTACCGTTATCTGTTCCAACCTCTGGGAATTACGACTTACGCACCCGACGATGACGACCTGCCGCAAGATCCAATGGTCGGATTTCAACTCAAAGCACTGGATCTTGCCAAAATAGGCTATCTGCTGACCCAGGAAGGGGCGTGGGATGGTCAGCGGATCGTCTCCAAGGAATGGGTTCGCTGGCTATTTTTCAAGGTGCCTCACGTTGAACTTGATGACACTCCGGGGGGCAGCTGGGTTAAAGCAACGATCAGGGGGCATGAGAGTTTGGTGGTACGAGGTGATGGGGGGCAATATCTTGTCCTGGTTCCGGCATTGCATGCGGTGGTGGTAACGACATCGACGAGCCGTTTTGCGCTGCCGCAAGATAACGGGCATGACCGACTGCTGCAGCTTATTATCGAAGCTGTTCTGAAAACGTCTGACACAGTGGAGATGGTGGCCAGGCCGGAGCTGAAGCCAGAAACGGCGTCAGGGCTATATACCGACAGATTTGCGCCTAATTATGTTTTTTCCACACCGGTGCGGCAGGACATATTGGATTTCTTCCACCAATTTGCACAGGATGTCGTCACCAAGGATACCCGCCGTATTGCTGAAAACTATGCGCGCGCATACGATCACAGCAGGGATGTCTTTTCCTCCCCATCCCGTTTGATGTTTGGCGGTATTGCGCCCCACCTGGAGTATGTTCACATTACCAGGATACGTATCGAAAATAACAGAGCCTATCTGCGAGGCAGTTTGAAATTTCATTACAAGACTTACGCAGGCTCGCAAGGCGTGTTCCCGCTGGAGAATTTAATTAAACTGAAAGGTCGATGGAGATGGCTCGGGTTGCCGGAAAAGACCGCCGTGCTGGACCGTGATGACTATTTTGATGCTGAGCTGAGCGAGGAGCAGCAACGGTTCGTGGATGACTGTTCCGGTCCCCTGGTTGGGGAATTTTCCTTATTCGGAAACGATTGTTTTGCTGAGACTTTCCAATTGGCCGGAGAAGGGAGAGAGCTGTTTGCCGAACGCCTGCAAACTTTTCTGCAAGGACGCTCCGGGGTACGGCTGCATCTAACCGGCGTGCAACGAAATGGTGCCGCCTACCGGGTGCAAGGTTATATCGAGGGCAGCGCACTGGGTGAACTCCGTTTGCCTGATGACCTACATATAGTTAAAGAGAATGGTGGCTGGAAATGGCAAGGTATCATCGATTCAAAGCGGACAGAATGAAAGGTATTCAGAATTTTTAGGCTCTAACTACAAGGGTATTAAAAGTTGTGATATCATTTTGCCAGTCGAAGTTTTAATCCCCCGCCCCTTGGGGCCATAAAAATATTCCGATCGATACCCCGTTGCTTGCGGCGGGGCAGTTCATCGGAGCCTGGAGCCTGAAGGGCAAAGGGGAAAATAGAACCTATAATCTGCCCGTTACACCTGACCCGTGAAATCGAAGCCGAGTTTACCCTGGAATTTTTCAATTCTTTTAAAAATTTCTTTGAGCATGGTTTGTTCAATGCGGGAGAGGTGTTTGGGATTTATATAGTTATCGGGTTGCCCGTTTTGATCCATCGCCGTTTTTACCTGGGTGGCAAAGCGCTGTTGCATCAAGTAGCTGTAGGCTGCTTCCAACTCATTGTGTTCCTGCAATGAGATCTTTTTGCGGCTGAGAAGCTGGTTGATCCTTTCAAAGGTGTTGGTCTCCTCAATTTTATGCTGCAATGCATAGATGCGGGCATAGTCCACCACCGGTTGCATGGCGGCCTTGATATTAAACGTATCGCGATGTTCGCCTTTAGATTCAACCAGAAAATTTCGGAAAAACCCTATTGGCGGCGTAAAGTATAAGGCATTTTCGGTCAGGTGGCGGAAAAAGCCCGGCCACCCGTCCAGTGAGGCAAACAGATGCTGACGCAATTCGCTGATGAGATCCATATCGCCATAAGCGCCGCGGAAGTCAAAAAAGATGCTGGCCTGAAGCAGGGCTTCGGGCGCGGCCGTGTGTATCCATTCAGAGAAATATTTTTTCCATCTGGCCAGCGGTTGACACCATTGGGGATTTTGGGCCATCACGCCGCCTTTGCAGAAATCATAG
This sequence comes from uncultured delta proteobacterium, assembly GCA_963821065.1. GTDB lineage: Bacteria > Desulfobacterota > Desulfobacteria > Desulfobacterales > JAFDCJ01 > JAFDCJ01. Next base: position 412,195 of record CAWGCM010000034.1, read on the forward strand.
CCGGCTTCGTTCAGCCAGTTACAGACTTTTTCTCCAAAGGACAGAAAATACGTCATGACCTCATCACGGGAGCTGCCGGGGACATCCTCAATGATAATCGCATTGTCCTGATCGGTTTTCAGAGTTTGCTCTTTGCGGCCTTCGCTGCCCAGCACCATGAAAACAAATTTTGCCGGTGGGGGTCCCATTTCATCCAGTGCGAAACCGATGATTTTTTTTAAAATACTTTCAGAGACGGTGGTCAAAAAGCGGGTAATATTCTGGGCCTTGGCCCCTGTGTTGATCAACGTTTGAATCAGTCGGGGAACCTGGCGACGAATCTGTACGACCTGGTTAATCAATTTGGCCCCTGAAATTTCGCGCACAATAAAAACAGGGGATTGTCCCTGGACTTTCAACAGGTCGCGATTGGTAATAACACCGGTGATCTGGTTGTTCGCATCCCGGACGCCAAGGTGCTTAATATTATGTTGCATCATTTCCATCAGAGCTTCAAATACAAGGGCATTAGACGAAATGATACGCAGCGGGGAAGACATAATTTCGGAAACGGGTTTTAATATATCCAAACCCGTGGCGGTAACCTTTTTTCTCAGGTCATTGTCGGTGACAACCCCCACCAGATCAGCACCCGGTTCGCGTATGAAAATGGAGCTTGAATTGTATTCGGTCATGATGGCCGCCGCCGCCTGTATCGGCAGGTTCTGGTCGCAGGCAACCAGCTCCTTATTATAGACATTGTCCACAGGCAGGTTGAAAAATTGGGTGGCATCTTCCTGGGGTCGGAAATTACTGCTGATAATCTCGGCATAGGATCGATCCAGCATTCGCTTGCCAAAGGTGTCCGTAAAATAGTCGGAAAAAGAGTCGTGGTTTTTGCAAATATCGAAAAAGATTTCTTGAGGTAACAAATAAAATTGCGATTCTTCCGTTGTCTTCAGGGTGCGGATGGGAATTCCCTTGTTTAATAACAGGGAGATCCCGCCGTACATGTCGCCTTCACCCAGTAAGCCGCGCAACCTTTTTTCATCATTTTCTTCAAAATAACGCTCGGCCGCACCTTTGCTGATGATATGCAGATGCTCAATTTTGCCCTGACCCTGGTGAAATAAAACGGTATTTTCCGAATAGTAGACCACGGATATGGCCGCTGCAATTCGGTCGATTTCTTCTTCCGGGAGAAAGGAAAAAGGGACCAGTCGGGAGAGAAGATGCCCGATCTGTCCGGAAGTGGCAACCGAAGCATAGGCTTCATTAGACATTCGGTCGCGAAACTTTTCGGCAAAATAGTCATAGAAAAAATTATAGCGGGTACACAGGTCTAAAAAAACATTTTGAGGCAGAGTGTACAGCGTGGCATCGTCGACGGTTTGCACCGTGCGTACCGAAAGACTGGCATTCATGAGAATATAAATTCCGCCAAAGATTTCACCCGGCTGCAAAACCCCACTGAGCGTTCTTTCACTCTCGGTTTCGTAGAATAACTCCAGCGATCCTTTTTTTACAATATATACGCACTCCAGCGTTGTTCGACCCTGGACGGACAGGATTGTTTTTTTTGGGTAGGTTTTTATTGAAACTTTGTTAACCACCTGTGATAGTTCTTTTTCCGGCAACTTGGAAAAAGGCTGTAGATTCGACAAAAACTGTAATATTTCATCTGTCATGATATCACCGAATTTAAAGGGTTGCAGCTATTCCTGTTGCTTAAGACAAGAAAACAAATCGTATACAGAATACCACATCCCCCCTGGCGTGCCAATCCAAATTGACACTTGGGTCTGATTGGTTTATGGTAACGACGGTGCCCGTCAGGTAGTCAACTCCCTGGAGAAATACGATCCATGACGCGTGACAGCAAAATAAATAAACGCCTGGTCGCCTTATTTCTGCTAGGTTGTGTTTTGTTAAACTTCCCGATCCTGTCTCTGGTTAACCTGGAAATCCTGATCTTCGGCTTACCGCTGATGTATGTCTACATTTTTGGTATCTGGTGCCTGCTCATCAGCCTCACGGCCCTGGCGACGTTGTTCCATTCCAGGAAACGTGCAGATGATTCCGGTGATACGGGAGGTCGCTAATTGTTACAGACCGGAATCATTATATTTGTTTCCTTCTGCTATATCGGTCTTCTTTTTGTGATTGCCTATTATGGCGATAAACGGGCCGATGCCGGGCGGAGCATCATCAGCAATCCTTATATCTATGCCCTTTCTCTGGCAGTATACTGTACGGCCTGGACCTTTTACGGCAGTGTGGGCCTGGCTTCCCGCAGCGGTTTGAGCTTTCTTACCATTTACCTGGGACCGACCCTGATGGTTACCCTTGGCTGGCTGGTCATGCGCAAAATCATTCGCATCAGCAAGGTCCATCGCATTACCTCCATCGCTGATTTTATTGCCTCCCGCTATGGGAAAAGTTCGACCCTGGGTGGCGTCGTTACGATCATTGCCGTCGTGGGTGTCATTCCCTATATTGCCGTGCAGATCAAAGCCATATCGACCACCTTTTTTCTGATCAATCAGTACCCTGAAATCTCGGTAACGTCAACTTTCGCCGATATACCGGTGTTGGGCGATACCGCCTTTTATGTCGCCCTGACGCTGGCTGTTTTTGCTATTTTTTTCGGCACCCGTCATCTGGATGCCGCCGAACGGCACGAGGGACTGGTGGCGGCCATTGCCTTTGAGTCGATCATCAAGCTGGTGGCCTTTCTGGCGTTGGGCTTGTTCGTAACCTACGGGCTTTATAATGGTTTTGCCGATCTGTTTGAAAAGGCCCACCGTTTTTCCGATCTCAAAAGTGTTTTAACCACCGAATCACCCACACAGTCCTATCCCTTATTTGAAGAACTTTTAACCATTAACGCCGGCGGCTTTACTTATATCGATTGGGGTATGCATATTTTTCTGTCGATGATGGCCATCCTTTTGCTGCCCCGTCAGTTTCAGGTGATCGTGGTCGAAAACGTCAACGAGGAGCATTTAAAAAAGGCCATCTGGCTCTTTCCCCTCTATCTTCTGGCGATCAATATTTTTGTGCTGCCGGTTGCTTTCGCCGGTATGCTGCAGTTCGCCGCCGGTAGTGTCGATGCCGATTTTTTCGGTTTGGCCTTGCCGATGGCCGCCGAGCACCAATTTCTGACGTTATTCGTTTATCTCGGAGGTGTTTCCGCCGCCACCGGCATGGTGGTCGTCGAGACCATTGCCCTGAGCACGATGATCTGCAATGATCTTGTAATGCCGGTGTTGTTGCGCTTACCGATCCGGGCCATTTCCCGCAGCAGCGAACTGACCGGTTTACTGCTGTTCATCCGCCGCGGAAGCATCATCCTGGTTTTGATGCTGGGCTATGCCTATTTCCATTACCTCGGCGGGTTCTATGCCCTGGTTTCAATTGGCCTGATGTCGTTTACAGCGGTGGCCCAATTTGCACCGGCCCTGATCGGCGGGATTTTCTGGAAAGGCGGCACCCGCTCAGGGGCAATCAGCGGTTTAATCGCAGGATTTGCGGTCTTGACCTATACGATTTTCCTGCCGTCACTGGTCCAAATCGGCCTGATTCACCAGGACTTTTTGACAGCGGGACCCTTCGGCATCCAGCTGTTGAAACCGTATCAACTGTTCGGACTGCAGCATTTCAATCCTATTTCTCACGCGGCCTTCTGGAGCATACTGGTTAATATGAGCGTTTATATTGCGGTTTCCACTTTAGGCCGTCCCCGGGCGATCGAGCATACCCAGGCCGCCCTGTTCGTCGATGTCTTCAAATATTCCGGCGAAACCGGGGATTCACTCTTCCGTCGGGGGACAGTTAATCTGCCGGATTTGCGATCCCTGTTGTCACGATTTCTCGGTAAAACGAAAGCGGATCAGGAACTTTCCGGTTACGCTAAAAAACACAATATTAATTGGGATAATCATACAACCGCCGATGCCGATCTGGTCGGCCATGCTGAAAAGCTATTGACCGGTGCCGTTGGATCGGCTTCGGCCCGGATCATGGTATCTTCGGTTGTCAAAGAAGAGCCTCTGGGCATCGAAGAGGTGTTGAACATCCTCGATGAAACCCGCCAGGTAATTGCTTACAGCCGCGAATTGGAAAAAGCGACGGCCGAATTGAAAGAGGCCAATATTCGGTTGCAGGAACTGGATCGGCTCAAGGATGATTTTATATCGACCGTTACCCACGAGTTGCGAACCCCCTTAACCGCTGTAAGGTCCCTGGCCGACATCCTGCATACCAACCCGAAAATCGATGCCGAACGGCTTGAAAATTTTACCGGCATCATCATCAAAGAAAGTGAGAGGCTCATCCGTCTCGTCAGCCAGATACTGGATTACGAGAAGATTGAATCGGCCAAGTTGGACTGGGTGATTACATCCCTGGATCTCAAAGAGGTTGTCAATGATGCCGTTATCAGCACCCAGCAGTTGACCCTTGATAAAAATATCGCCCTTGACCTGGATCTTGCCGAAGATGTTCCCGCAGTTTCCGGTGACCGCGACCGCCTGGTCCAGGTAATGGTCAACCTTATTTCCAATGCGGTCAAATTTTGCGATCCTGACCGCGGAATGATTGTGGTGCGATTGCGGGCGGTCGACCATCATTTGCGGGTTGAGGTCCAGGACAACGGCATTGGAATCAAGGTCGAAGATCAAGCCAAAGTTTTCGAACCCTTTCGTCAAATCAAAAACCCGACCCAGGGTCGCCCGGTCGGTACCGGAATCGGTTTAACAATTACCAAACGCATTATCGATTTTCACCACGGCCGGATCTGGGTCGACAGTGAACCGGGCCAGGGAACGATATTTGCCTTTGAGCTCCCGGCAAATCCGGCCGCCTCAGGGCATTGAAAGGTTCAGGACTCATGGTTCAGCGTTCAAGGTTCAGAATTTCTTCCTCGCATAATAGGTCTGCTTGGAAGCTTCCAGCGCATCCTTCAGGGTATAAATGCCTTTTCCTGCCAGTAGCGGCAGAAATTTTAAAAACAGCTCACCGGTAACAAGGGCATCCCCCATGGCCGTGTGGCGGCCCAGAATCCGGACACCGAGACGTTGGGCGATGGCTTCCAGGTTGTGATCCTCATGGGCCGGATGCACCACCGCCGACAGCAGGAGGGTATCCAGTACCGGATTGACGAATCGAACGCCGGTTTGCTCTTCTTTCATCTGCAAAAAGCGCATGTCAAAGGCGGCGTTGTGGGCCACCAGGAGGGTATCCTCCGCAAACTGCTCAAACCGGGGAAGGACCTTGTCGACTGTCGGCTGCCCGATGACCATCTCCGGATGAATGCCGTGAATTTGTACCGATTCCCAGGGAATAGACCGCAAAGGATCAACCAGTTGTTCAAAATGTTCTTCGCGCAACAGACGGCAGTTGACAATTCGAATGGCCCCGATGGACAAAATTTCATCTCCTTCGGAAGGATTCAACCCGGTGGTTTCCATATCGAATACGGTATAGGTCAGTTCCGTCAAAAGCCGGCTCTCAAGTTCGGCGATTTGCCCGGCACGGCCGAATAAGTCAAAGTCATAAAATTCCGGTCGGCTTTCCGGTAAAATGGCCAGGGATCGGCTCTCCTGCGGTTCAAAGATTTCAGCAATCGGCAAAAAAAAGCGTACATAGGATGCACCCGGCAGTCGTTTGGAGGCATAGGACCCAATGTCGGAGCCAAGGTGTTCGAGTATTTCACGCAGGGTCAGTGACCAGCCCTCGGTTTCAAACACCACCGGCGTCTGTTCCCACTCTCGAAGCGTTTCGATTTTTATCGGTGTGCCCGGCCACACCAAATCAAGCCCGATATACCAATCCAGATCAGTTAAGCGACAGATAAATTCCTGGATGCCCATCAGGGACTTTAATTTGTCGGCAACAAAGAGCAGCAACAGCAGAAAGGAATAGCTGTCGACCTTGATCCAGAGTGTTTGATCCGGACTTTCCACCTTTAGCTGAATGTTGAGTTTTTCGCGTGTTTTGGTCTGAAGCAGGTCCGTCAGGTTTTGAGACGACATGGTTGTCAGGGGCCACTGGCTGATGCCTATCTGGCCATCAAAACTTAAGTTGCTCTCCAAAAGCTCCCCCATCCTCAGGGACTCGCGATGGATGATGCCTTTAAGCTTTTCAAGCTGCGTTATCTCCATTTGCGGGTAGTCTATGATGGTTTCGATGGCTGATCGAATGCCGGCCAGCGATGCCCGGAATCCCCGGGTGACCGCTTGCAGGGCCAGGTTTAAATCACTATCTGTTTCCAGCTGGCGGGTGATATCATAAAGGATCAGGATCAATCCGGTCATTTGCCGTCCGGGGTCTAAAACAGGAACAGCCTCAACCCGCAACAGCCGGTCATCGGCACCGGGCACCACGAAGTAGGAAGCCACCTCCGGATCATTATTCTGCAATTTTTCGGTGATTTGATCAAGAACATGACCGAGCAGATTTTCGTCGATGATTGCCAAGACCGAACGACCCAGGCCGATATAGGGCCCGGATCGATCCGGATCCGAATTGCGGCGTTGATCCTTGTCCGCCGGGTTGCCGGTTAAGAGTAATCTGGCGCGGTTGTTATACAGCAGAATCCGGCCTTCCGGATTGCAGATCAGCACACCTTCCGGCAATTCGGTTACGATGGCCGCCAGGGTATTTTTTTCCTGTTCCGAATCAGCCCTGGCCCGTTGAACCCTTTCCTCCACCTGCTCTGAGAGGGATTCATAGCGTTGCGCAATTTCATTGATGCGATCGCAAAGCCGGCGAATATCCGTGCCACCTTTACCGGGAAGGCGGTAGGACGGATTTGCGGCGTTGATCAGGGAAACCTTTTCCGCCAATTTGGGGACCGGCCGGATATAGTTGCGATAAACGGACTCCAGCGACCAGATGCAAACCACCACGGACAGTAAAACGACAACGAGGGCCGGCCCGATAAATCGTCCCAGCAGGCGAATCAAAAATTCCAGCTCTTCGGATGTCAGCTGAAATTTTATCCAAATGGCAGAACCTGCGGTGATAATCAGCAGGGATGCAAAGGCAAGAGCAATAATCCCCCAGAATTTGCTACCCGTTAATTTCATTGGTATTATTTAAAAGCTCTTGGACTTTGGCGACAAGTTCGGTGTTCGAGAAGGGTTTGGTAATATAGGCGTCTGCCCCCAGGGATAGACCTTTGGCGATTTCCACCTCACGGCCCTTGGCAGTCAAAAAAATTATTTTGATACCACGGTATTCCGGATTCAGGCGGACGATTTCGCAAACCTCATATCCGTCAATTCTGGGAAGCATGATGTCAAGCAGGATCAGGTCCGGCTTGTATTTATAGATCACGTCCAGGGCATCTTCACCATTTTCGGCCACCAGGACGCTGTAACCCTGCTGTTCCATCAGAAACTGGATGGGGACGACAATGCTCGGTTCATCATCCACTATCAGGATTTCTTTGGGCATGAGCAGTTTCTTTCATTCGGTGGTGGTGAACATATTTCCTTGCTAGTGGTTCACATAAATTTAAAGGGGTTTCAGGTGTCCCTCCTTCGCCCTACGGGCTACGGCGGGCAAGCAGGTCACAAATAGTCTGTACAGAATCTTTATCCACTTCTTTCCAGAACCGCTCTCACTGTAGAAAAATCCTATCCGTAGCCTTATTCAATCAATATAGTTCTTATTGACTGCTTCCTCCCTAACTTCCGATTTCTAATACCTGCTTGCCCCCCGTAGCCTGTGGGCGAAGGGGACACCTGAAACCAACTTTCTATTTCTTGGATTTGGCATACCCGATTTTGTTTAAAGCCTCTTCCATCTCATCCAGAATAACCGGATCGTCGATGGTTGCCGGCGCTTTGTACGGCACATTATCCGCAATCTTCTGGATAGTTCCCCTTAAAATTTTACCGGAGCGGGTTTTGGGCAATCGTTTGACCACCGTGGCCGTCTTAAATGATGCCACCGGCCCGATTCGATCCCGGACCATCTGGATGACTTCTTTTACGATGTCGGCCGGATCGCGTTCAACCCCGGCATTGAGCACCAGAAAACCGATGGGGACCTGGCCTTTCAACTGGTCGTCAACTCCCAGGACGGCACATTCGGCCACTTCCGGATGATCCGCCAAAACTTCCTCCATCCCGCCGGTGGAAAGACGATGACCCGCTACATTGATAATGTCATCTGTGCGGCTCATGACAAAGACGTAGCCGTCTTCATCAATGAAACCGGCGTCGGCTGTTTTGTAGTATCCGGGAAATTCCTCCATATAAGCGGCCAGAAAACCCTGATCGTTGTTCCACAGGGTCGGCAGCGTTCCCGGAGGCAGGGGCAGTTTGGCCACCAGGGCCCCGATTTCGCCTGGTTTCACCGGGGTGGTATTTTCATCCACCACCTGAAGGTTCCATCCCGGTGCCGCTTTGGTGGGTGAGCCTTCCTTGACAGGGTAGTGATGCAAGCCGAGGCAGTTAGCGGCAATAGCCCATCCGGTCTCTGTTTGCCACCAGTGATCGATCACCGGAACCTTCAGGCTGTTTTCCGCCCATTTGAGGGTGTCCGGGTCCGTCCGTTCGCCGGCCAGAAACAGGGCCTTAAATTCAGACAGGTCATAGTTTTGCATTAATTGTGCCTGGGGGTCCTCGCGCTTGATCGCCCGGAAGGCGGTGGGGGCGGTGAACATAACCTTGACCTTGTGATCGGATATCACCCGCCAGAATGCACCCGCATCCGGCGTACCCACCGGTTTGCCCTCAAAAACAATGGTGGTGCACCCCTTGAACAAAGGCGCGTAGACGATATAGGAATGTCCGACCACCCAGCCGACATCCGATGCCGCCCAGTAGACATCTCCGGTATTGACATTGTAAATGTTGCCCATGGACCATTTAAGGGCCACCAGATGGCCGCCGTTGTCACGCACAACCCCCTTCGGTATCCCGGTTGTTCCGGACGTATACAGAATATACAACGGGTCGGTGGCGGCCACCGGCACGCAGTCATGGGGTTGAGCTGCGTCTATTACCGCATCCCAGTCCAGATCCCGGCCGGCCTGCATGGCGGCCACTTCCATCGGTCGTTGCTTGATAATGCAGTGATCCGGTTTGAAATCTGCAAAATTAATCGCTTCGTCCAGCAGCGGTTTGTAGGCGATCACCCGAGCCACTTCAATACCGCAGGAGGCCGACACGATGACCTTGGGTTTGGCATCATTGATACGCACGGCCAATTCCTTGGCGGCAAACCCGCCGAACACCACCGAATGCACGGCCCCGAGGCGCGCGCAGGCCAGCATGGCGATTACGGCCTCCGGAATCATCGGCATGTAAATCAGCACCCGATCGCCTTTGGCCACCCCCTGGACGGCCAGGGCCCCGGCGAACCGGGCAACCTCGTCGCGCAGTTGATTATAGGTATACTTTTTAATGGTATCGGTCACCGGGCTGTCGTAGATAATGGCATTCTGCTCCCCACGGCCGTTGTCGATGTGGTAATCCACGGCATTGTAGCAGGTATTCATTTCGCCGCCGGTAAACCAGCGGTAGAAGGGTTTATTACTGTCATCAAGAACCTTGTCCCATTTTTTATACCAGTGGCAGTCTTCGGCAGCGGCGCCCCAGAAGCCATCCGGATCTTGAATGGACTGTTGATAGGCGGTTTCATAAGGGGTGGTCATGTCTACCCTCCTTTTTTCATTTTTTTAGACGTAAGGTTTCAGGTATCAGGTTTCGGGTTTCAGGGCTGCTTCTGCTCGTTCCCTCCTGACACCTGACACCTGACACCTGAGTGCCCTGCCTTCAATTCATATTTTAGCCTGGTTTATCCGGGTTAGAATTTGCTATCATGAATCCTTAATCTTGGCTCTCAAATACTCCAGGTGTTTGCGGATACCCTTTTCAACATTGGGTTCGTCGCTGAAAAGTCGGCCCATAAAACCCGGCGCATCGTCGATTTCGGGGTCCAGTTCCAGGGCCTTTTCATAATCCGCGATGGCCTTTTTGTACTGGCCCGTTTGACTGTGGGCCGATCCCCGGTTGGCGTAAGCGTTGGCCAGTTCCGGGTCGATTTCAAGAGCCCGGTTGTAGTCCGGCAGAGCTTGCCCATAACGTCCCAGGGTGCTCAGCGTATTGGCGCGTCCCAGGTAAGCATCGGCCCGCGATGGATCAATATCAATGGCACGGCTGAAGTCTTCAAACGCTTTTTCCGGTTTGTTTAAATTGAGATTGGAAACACCATCCAGAACCGCATTTTCATAATCCGAAAGTGTGACACCACAGCCGGTGATTGCAAGGACAAGCATGCATAGAGCAAAAAGATATGGTTTCATTATATCTCAGGGCCGTTTTCTTTTCATTTGGGGTTGGAAGAGGAGGCGTTTGCACCTCCTCTTCCTGTTTATGTTGAATTTATCGGGGTTATTTACCTAAACACTATATCCCTGACTGTCCTCGAGAAGCGCCTTCTTCCACCACCGGCTCGTCTTCATAAATATCGTGCTTCAAGGCGTCGAATTCCGTCTTGATATTGGTGGACATCTCGAGCTTGTAGGCCAAAAACCACATCATAACGATACCCAGAATCCACCAGATAATCTGCCAGATCCAGATCGACGGCATCCCGTTGATCCATTCAGCCGGCTTCAAGGGGCTACCGAATATCGTATTGCCGATCACACAGCCCGGACCGATGGCGAAAAAGAACCAGGTCAGGGTGAAGATCCAGCCCCATTTAACCAGGTGCTGTTTTTCCGGTGATAAACTGGCATGCGACCGGATAAAGGTGTGGTAACTCAGACGGCGTTCGTATTCCTCTTTCTTCGGCTGAGTAAAGGAGCTGACCAGGATCGCAATCGGCAGGTTGAAGATGATGCCCCAACCAGCACAGTGAATCGTCCAGGGATAGGCACCCCAGGGCAGACCGAGCTTAAAGGTAAACGTCAAGGTGACGGCGATGATGCCGCAGAAAAGACCGGCAACGACACCCTGGCGCGTCAGCCACGGCCAGTAAAGGGTGGCGATCAGGGGCACATACATCATAAAACCGTAGGACACGGCCAGACCACCGAGCATAACGATGGCCCCCGGCACAATGGTGGCGAAGATCAGGGCCGAGCCGACCACGATGAGAACGGTGATACGCCCCCATTGGGTTTGCTGGGTTTCGCTCATATCCTTTTTGATGTATTTTTTGACAATGTCGCGGGTCAGCATACCGCTGGCCGTGGACATATAGGCCGCACCGGTGGACTGCATGGCCGCCAGGGCGCAGATGGCCAGAAGACCAACGGCGAACGGGGCCGTATCCTTCATCAGGTGAATCAGATAGGGTACCAGGTTGGCCTGTTTCCCGCCCACCAGATTGGCAAGGGGCAGGATAGTCTCAGCTGCACCGGCCGGTTTTAACAGGCCCATGACCCAACCGCCCATGGCTTGCATGGTGGTGAAAAAAAACAGGGCAAAGCCGATTCCCAGGGTGGAAGCCCACACCTGCTGCAGCGGAAACGGTTTGGGGTTCTTGTTGGCAAACGCCCACATGGAAAATGCCGGCGAGGCATGAATCCCCATCAGGGCAAACATGTAGGTCAGGACCATGATACCGGTCCAGGTGCCGCCGACGGCTTGGGGACCAACCGGCACAAACTGAATCACACCGGGCACGGCCACGAAATGACTGTAGCCGGCGGGTGTAATTTTAAAAATGGCCTTCTTGTTGGCAAGAAAGACCTTAGCCGCCTCCGGATCGGCCCAGGTGGGTATATTGGCACCTCCGCTGTTAATCCAGGCGACGATGTCGCCATACTTGGAGGTCATGCCGTCCCAGCCCCCGGCAAAATTGAGCCCGATGATTCCCAGGGCCACAATTCCCGACCACAGCAGGACGCACTGGGCCGTGTCCACGTAGGCCACCGAGCGCAGGCCGCCCAGGCCGACATACAGCGTCACGATGATGGCCAGCATCCACATGCCGACGTTGACCGAAAACAACCCGTCGGTTAAGATGTTAAACAAAACGCCTGACGCCCGCAGCTGAATGCCCAAATAGGGGATACTGAAGAAAAGGGCCACGATGACAGTTAGAATACGCATAGCCTCGGACCCGAAATAGGTCGAGTACATTTCTCCCGGGGTAACAAAGCCGTAGCGTTTGCCCATCAACCACTGGCGTTTTAAGAAAAGAACGCCGGTAAATGGAATGGTGAGGACATAAAACGACGCATATCCGTATGGAATTCCGTCACGCCAGATCAAGGCGGGATGCCCGACAAATGTCCAGCCGCTAAACGATGTTGCGGTGGCCGCCAGTACGAATACCCAGATGTTAAGCTGGCGTCCGGCAATAAAGTAGTCGGTCCCTTTCTTGGCCTTCAGGTAACCGGTGACACCGATGGTGATGCAGTATCCCCAGTAACACAGGACGAAAAAGAATAGCCAGTATACATGAGATCCCATGCTAGTCTCCTTTCGTTTATCGTTATGGGTTTGGTAACAAAGCCTTCATCTATTTCCTCATTTGTGGTTACATGCGGGACGGCATCACCTCCTCATTTAATGAACATGAATTGGAGCATTTAACAAATCTTAGGACTGCCATTTTCGCGATCATCCAGACATTGAGCACTTTCAACCGCAGTATTCCATTTCAAATCAGCTCCAGCCCTAAATCCGAACGGCAGTCCAAATTACATTGGCGGTTCTGCGCACAGACATTATGTTAAAAGCATAATGAGTAAAAGCATTAGCGCACCCCGACCGGTGGTGCAACACGCGTTTTGATTCTGGCTAGCTTTTTTCAGCCATCTTCTTAATTTCTTCGACAATTTCGGGGTTGGCGAGGGTGGTGACATCGCCGACATCCTTTTTATTGGAAATCGCCCCCAGCACCCGGCGCATGATCTTGCCCGAGCGGGTTTTGGGCATATCCGCCACGATCCAGACATGTCGCGGCTTGGCGATTTTACCGATTTCCCTACTAATGGTGTCTGATATTTTTTTCTCCAGTTCCGGCGAGGCGGCATAACCGGGTTTAAGGGATACAAACAGGTCCGGTTCGCGTCCCTTGATTTCATGGGCTACCGGCACCACGGCCGCTTCGGCCACTTCTTCACAAACCAGGGCCGCCGATTCGATTTCCTTGGTCCCCAGGCGGTGGCCGGAAACATTGATGACATCGTCGATGCGGCCCAGAATACGATAATAGCCGTCTTCGGCCTCCACGGCGGCATCCCCGGTCATGTAGGGCCAGTCCCGCCAGTCTTTGCTCTTGGGGTCCTTGCAGTAGCGGGCATAGTAGGTGTCCACAAAGCGGTCACGATCCCCCCAGATCGTCTGAAACCCCCCCGGCCAGGGATTTTGGATGCAGATGTTACCTGCTTTGCCGGCCCCTGACGGAATGACCTTGCCCTCATCATCGTAGATAATGGGGTGGATGCCCGGCACGCCTTTGCCGGCACTGCCCGGCTTCATGGGTGCGAGAGCCGGCAGCGTGCTGCACAGGAAGCCGCCGGTCTCCGTCTGCCACCAGGTGTCCACGATGGCTGCCTGGCCCTTGCCGACAACGTTGTAGTACCATTTCCAGACTTCGGGCTCGATGGGCTCACCCACTGTGGTCATGTGTTTGAATTTGTAATTGTATTTGGCGGGCTCGTCCGGACCGATTTTTCGCAGGGCCCGGATGGCGGTGGGGGCGGTGTGGAAAATGTTGACGTCCAACTCCTGGGCGATCCGCCAGGGTCGTCCCGGATCCGGATAGTTGGGAATGCCCTCGTAGATAACCGTTGAGGCGCAAAGCGCCAGCGGTCCGTAGACAATGTAGGAATGCCCGGTGATCCAGCCGATATCGGCCATGCACCAGTAGACGTCTTCCGGATGGATGTCCTGAACGTATTTGCACGTACCGGCAGCATAGGCCAGATACCCGCCGGTGCTGTGCTGGCAGCCTTTGGGCTTGCCGGTGGTTCCGCTGGTGTACATTAAAAAAAGCGGGTCTTCGGCCGGCACGGGCACCGGGTCAACCCGCTGTCCGTAATAGTCCTTGAGCACATCGTTGACAAAATAATCACGCCCCTCAGCCATGGGCGTGGGGCTCGATGCTTTGCCCGGATAGCGCTGCCAGACGAGCACCTTGTCGACTTTCTGGCCGTCCTTTTCGGCCAGTTCACATGCGATGTCGGCGTTTTCTTTGTGATTCAGCAGATTGCCGGCCCGATAATAAGAATCCATGATGATGAGCACCCGGCTCTGGGAGTCAACTATGCGGTCGGCACTGGCCCTTCCGCTGAAACCACCAAACACTTGGGAATGAATAACGCCCAGGCGGGCACAGGCCAGCATGGTAATCGGCAGTTCGACTGACATGGGCATATGCAGGGTCACCCGATCGCCGGCTTTTAATCCGGCAAAATCCCGCAGCAAGGCGGCGAACTCGTTTACCTTCACATAGAGTTCTTGATAGGTGATGTGTTCGATTTTTTCTTCTTCAAGTTCGGGGACAAAATGGATGGCGGTCTTGTTTTTATTTTTGGCCAGATGACGATCTACACAATTGTAGCTGGCATTGATCTTCCCGCCGGCAAACCATTTCCAGCAGGGCGCATCACTGGTGTCCAGGATTGTATGCCAGTATTCATACCAATCGAGCAAATCGGCGTATTCCTTGAAACAGTTCGGGAATTTATCCAGGCTGAACCGTTCAAAGACAGCAGGATCGGCCATATTAGCCTGGGCAATAAATTCTGTGCTGGGATGATAATATTCCTCTTCCCCCCAATGTACCGCAATTTCAGCTTCTGATGTTTCGATAACCTCTTTTTCTGCCATAAATACCCCCTCTCGGTTTATGGTTTGCAATAAGAAAATAGAAAACAAAGAGACGTCTAACTTTTAGCAAAGAAGCGCCGGTTGGGACGGCCTAAATGAATACGATTCAGTTATTAATAAATTGTATATATATTAAAATCGAATAGAGACTATTTGGTAGATATTAACAGATATGGTTATGTATATCCGATATTATATGTTTGTCAATATGATTTTTGTTCATTGAGCAGATTTAAGCGAAATTATGCTATTGATCAAGCTGTTTGAATATAGCATCCCGGATTTATTCGAATTAAATTGCCGTATCCTTCGAAACGAAACAGACTTGGCAAAACTTGTAATCCTGGTCCGGATGGTTATATTGCTCGTTCACTCTAAAGGATAAATTTAAACCATGCCAAAACTGCAAACCAACGAGAGCTTACGCAACATTGCCATTATCGCCCATGTTGATCACGGCAAAACCACTCTGGTGGATGCCATGTTTCGGCAAAGCGGATTGATTCGGGCTGGCCAGGAGATTGACGAACGGCTAATGGATACCATGGAACTGGAAAAAGAACGCGGTATCACTATTGCTGCCAAAAACTGTTCGGTGGTTTGGAAAGGCGTGCGGATTAATATCATCGATACGCCCGGGCATGCAGACTTCGGCGGCGAGGTTGAGCGGGCCCTGTCCATGGCCGACGGGGCAATTTTGCTGGTGGACGCCTCCGAAGGCCCGCTGCCCCAAACCCGGTTTGTTTTAAAAAAAGCTCTGGAAGCAGGCCTTAAAATAATTGTGGTGATCAACAAGATTGACCGGCGGGACGCCCGGCCGGAAGAAGTACTGGATGAGATTTACGACCTCTTGATCGATATGGACGCCACCGATGAGCAGCTTGAATTTCCGTTGCTTTACGCTGTCGGACGGGATGGTATCGCCATGCAAACCCCGGAGGAAGAAGGAATAAACCTCAACCTGCTTTTCGATACGATCCTCGAAATGATCCCCGGCCCTACATACGATCCGGGAGCACCCTTCCAGATGCTTGTATCTGATCTGGGTTATTCAGACTACCTGGGACGGCTGGCCGTCGGTAAAATTTTTAACGGGACGGCGCATTCCAACGATAGTCTGGTCTGCGTTGGCGAAAACGGGCGCAATTTACCGCTTAAAGTGACCAAGCTCCAGGTTTATCGGGGCATGCAACTAAAGGACGTCCGTGAAGTCCAGACAGGAGATATCGTGGTACTGGCGGGCATTGAGGATGTCAAGATCGGCGATACCATAGGAAACCAGCTGAATCCCCAGGCCCTGGCCCGGATTAACGTGGATGAACCCACGGTATCCATGACCTTTTATTTCAACAACTCACCGTTAGGCGGTCGGGAGGGCAAGTACATTCAGTTCAGCCGCATCCGGGAACGTCTTTTAAAAGAAACCCTGATTAATGTTGCCATCGGAGTGGAGAGAACCGAAGAGCGGGACAGCATCCTGGTCATGGGGCGGGGGGAGTTTCAGCTGGCCATCCTTATCGAGACCATGCGTCGGGAAGGCTTTGAATTCTGTGTCGGTAGACCAAAGGTTATCTACCGCTACGAAAATGGTGAAAAGCTCGAGCCCATCGAACGGCTGATGGTTGATTGTGAGGAGAGCTTTCTGGGCGTGGTGACCGAAAAACTGTCACTGCGCAAGGGCAAAATGACCAATCTGGTCAATAACGGTAAAGGCCGGGTGCGGATCGAATTTTCAGTGCCCGCCCGAACCTTGATCGGCTACCGGGACGAATTTCTGACCGATACCCGGGGAACCGGTATCATGCATTCACTGTTTGACGGTTACGGGCAGTACCGGGGAGATTGCCCCAGCCGGTTTACCGGCTCCATTGTGGCCGATCGTTCCGGCAATGCCGTCGCTTATGCCTTATTCAACCTGGAGCCCCGGGGACGGCTTTTCGTGGTGCCCGGTGATCCGGTTTATGAAGGAATGATCATCGGCGAGCACAACCGGGGGCAGGATATCAATGTGAACCCCTGTAAAGAAAAGAAACTGACCAACATGCGGGCGTCTGGAAAAGACGACAACGTCATGCTCTCACCCATCAAACCGATTACCCTGGAGCAGACCATCAGCTTTATCCGTGATGACGAGCTGGTGGAGGTAACGCCGCGCTCCGTGCGCATGCGTAAGGCCGTTCTCTCCGCCCAGAAGAGATATTCCGGGCGCGTCACAAAGGTGAAAAAGAACTAGGGGCGCTTCTGAATGTTTCTGGTGGCAGCGTTTTGATTCCGCTATAAATCGGGGACGGCTTTGTTCTTAATTTTCCGGGAAGGTACCCGGTTCTAATCCGTTTCGGCGGCCAAATTCTGCAGTGCCGCTTCTTCGGTATCGTAGATGGGAGCAAATTTGGTGATACCCACCATATTAAAGATTTTCTTAAAATGGTCAGAGACGCCGGCTATCACAACCCGTTGGTTGTTCCTTTTAATCTGGGCCAGAAGCTGAATGAGCAATGCAATGCCGCCGCTGTTGATGTAAGCCTCTTGATTGCTTTTCAATATAATTTTGCGGGTGCCCTGATCGTTGGCTTCCTGATAGGCGTTGTTTAAAAAGGGATCGGAAAATGCAGTGATATCACCTTTGATATCCATGATCGTTACATCCCCCTGTTTTTCAAGCGTTATTTCATTTTCGTGCTGCATTTTCTACCTGATTGGAATCTTTTTTGACAACAATGTTGACACAATGACCGTTGTCGGTGTCTATGTTGAATTCAACCCCGTCAGCCAGTTCCTGAATTAAAAAAACACCAAACCCGACCGGAGGGTCCTGCTTATTCATAATCCGGTGTATATCGGGTTTGGGAAGAACCTCTGCGATTCCGTTCCCCTGATCTGTTACCGCAACATGGATGGCATTGTCTTTGAAATGTATTGTTACAGCTACTTCTGAGTCCATACGGCCCTTGTTGCCATGCTGCATTGCATTGATGGCGGCTTCGGCTACAACCGTCTTCAAATCTTCGATTCGCTCAGAAGAAAAACCGAACATTTTAGCCAAAGAGGCCGAGGAAGCCATGGCAATACGTTCATAACCCAGAATATTGGGTAGGATTATCTTAACCATTCGCTCGTTCAAATTAGTGGCCATATTTTTTCTGTTACCCGTGAAGCAGTTTTTTATCCAGTTTTCAGTCCGGCGTCACTGCTTGCTGCAAAAGACAAAATTAGATCTTTGAAGGATTCAGGGCTCTCGCCACACACTCGTTCAGGACCCTGCCATACTATGCAAGCAGCAAACGGGTGTCAACTCTAAAATAGAGACTGTAGTAAACCGTCCCTTAAGATTGTGTCCTTTATTCAAATTTCAAGAAGTATTTCACCGCAGAGCACGCGGAGATCGCAGAGATTATTTAAGATTTTTTTTCTCGGCGTTCTCTGCGGTGAACTATTATGTTTCCTGTTCGATCAGACCGGCAGTTTTTTTGGCCGGCGGCTGGGCTGATCCGCCTCCGGAGGAACACCCGACACCCCTGGCCCAGACCTAACTTTGTATGAATCTGGAAGATAAGACATTATTGGGATCTCCTACAGTGAACAGTAATAATCCGTCATATCGCACCAGGGCGGGCTGAAACCTGAACTCAGGCTTCAATGGCTCCGCCTCAGGTAAAGCCGGAGCCGGCTGTGCAGGTGTAACAGTGGTCGGCAGTTGCAATCAGGCTGCCCCGGTTAGGGGTGCCATCCATCTCAGTTACATGGATTTTACTGCCGCCCATAAAAAGTCCCCTGGCAAGATTAAAGTCGCAATCGTACAGATACCCATCCCACCCAACCGATACCAGTGACCGGCACATGACCCCTTCAACGGCACAGGCGTTGAAACTGGATGAGAGTTTCGACAGGTATTGTTCCAAATTGTTGGATTTTATCAGCCAATCACGGAATCTACCCAGGGGTACATTGGCAAAGTTATAAAGATTATTGAATACCACCCCCCATCTGCTCTCCAGGACCTGATGAAACCTTTTTTCAGCCTGTTCCTGGGTTGGTGGAAGATAGGCACCGGTGGGGTTGGATACAAGATTGAGGACCAGGTCCGATTTACGGGAGCCATACCCTATTTTATTCAACTGTTTCAGCACCGCCACACTCTCTTGAAATATTCCTTCACCCCGCTGGGAATCGGTTTGGGCAATGTTGACCGAAGGAAAGGAGGCCACAATTGCGACGCGGTGATGCTGCAGCAAATCCACCAGATCAGGTAGTTTGTCTCGCATTGCCGAGAGGTTGGATCTTAACATAATCCTGGCGGCGTGGGGCGAGATATCTTCTATTAAACGGGGCAAATGCAAATTGAGCTCCGGTGCCCCGCCGGTTATGTCGATGGTCTCAAAATTACTTCGGGCGGCATAGGCGATAACCGCATCAACTGTTTTGGCATCCATGTTTTCTTTACGGCCGGGTCCGGCGTTAAGGTGGCAGTGCCGGCACACCTGATTGCAAAGAAAACCCAGGTTAACCTGCAGGGTATGGGTGTTAGCGCGGACTAACTTGATATTATGCTGCGCCAGGGTCGCATTGAACGGCAGGACATTGATGGCCGCATCTTTGTTTTCATCTATAGATTCAGAGGATAATTTACTAGCGAACATTAAATCTCCACGGCCTAATTGAGCGTTTATCGCTTAGTTAAGGTCTTATTTTACATGGACAATTTTTGTGCAATATTGCGCATCTGAATTCCGTGGATCAGGGAAGCCCCACCACGAATAGCGGTAACAACATGAACCGCTTCCGTCATTTCCGCCAGGTTAGAGCCTTTTTCCAGGCAGGCCTGGGTATAGGCGTCGATGCAATACGGACACTGGACGGTGTGCGCAACGGCCAAAGCAATCAGCGCTTTTTCTCTTTCGGTGAGTTCCCCCTCAGCAAAAACAGCCGCATAATATTCAAAAAACTTTTTAGCTAATTCGGGCGCCTCTTTTCCGATTTCCTCGAACTTCGGCAGATCCTCCGGCTTGTAATAGGTTTCCATTATCGGAACCTCCATGACTTTAATGGGTCAGTCGATTCTAGACGGCATCCCTTACAGCTGGTTTGAAAGATGAACGCCTAATATGGAACAGACTGAACATCGAACACCGAACATTGAACGTCCAACATCGAATAATGTATTCTGTCAATCTTGAAAAAGACTGAACAAAGCGAATCTACCCTTCGAACCCTTTTCTCAGTTCATATGATCTACAATCGCCTGAGCGAACTCGGAGCACTTCACTTCAGTCGTCCCGTCCATCTGGCGCGCAAGGTCATAGGTTACGATGCCGGCTTTAATGGCGGCCTGCAGCGCAGTTCGGATTAAATCGGATGCTTCGCGCCATCCCATGTAATCAAGCATCATTGCCCCCGAAAGGATTAAGGAACTCGGGTTGACTTTGTCCTGTCCTGCATATTTAGGTGCGGTCCCATGGGTAGCTTCGAAAACAGCGCAGCGGTCACCGATGTTTGCACCCGGCGCCATTCCCAGCCCGCCCACCTGGGCGGCCAGTGCATCCGAAATATAGTCACCGTTCAAGTTAGGTGTTGCGATCACCTGATATTCAGCAGGGCGGAGCAAAACCTGTTGAAACAGCATATCCGCAATGCGGTCCTTGATTAAGACTTTTCCAGCGGGGAAGTGGCCGCGATAGTCGTCATAGAGTTCTTTTTCCGTGAAGGTCTGGTTACGGAATTTTTCCCGGGCGACTTCGTAGCCCCACTTTGCAAAAGCGCCTTCGGTGAATTTCATGATGTTGCCCTTGTGCATCAACGTGACGCTGGCACAGTTGTTTTCAACGGCATAGGCAATGGCCTTGGTTACCAGGCGTTTGGAATTTTTTTCGCTGATGGATTTGATCCCCAGACCCGCATCGTCCGGAAGCTGGGTACCCATCTGTTCGTTCAAAAAATTTCGGAGTCTGGTAGCGTCAACGCTGCCGGCCTGATATTCGATACCGGCATACAGATCTTCCATGTTTTCCCGGAACACCACCATGTCAATTTTTTCGGGATGCCTCATGGGGCTTGGCACCGGGTCAATGTATTTTACCGGACGCACACATGTGTAAAGGTCCAATTTTTGCCGAATTGCGACATTAAGGCTTCTGATTCCCTTGCCGACCGGTGTGGTCATGGGACCCTTGATGGCGACTACATGGGTTTCTATTTTTGCCAGAGTTTCGTCGGGAAGCCAGGTGCCTGTTGTTCGAAAACTTTTTTCCCCGGCCAACACTTCAAGCCAGTCGATCTGTCGTTTGCCGCTGAATGCTTTTGCAACGGCATTGTCCATTACCAGGCGGGCAGCTCGCCATATATCCGGACCGATACCATCGCCTTCGATGAAAGGGATAGTCGGATGATCGGGCACTACCAGTGTTCCGTCTTTATTTTTTCGAATCTTATTGTTGCTTCCCATTATGTCCTTCCTTTAACATTTTCCGTAACACGTATGGTAGTATGCCACCATTTTCGAAATAGTCGACATCGATATCGGTGTCCAGGCGGGCGATGGTCTCAAATTTTATCTCCCGGCCGTCCTCTTTGAGGGCCTTAACCTGCAGAACTTTGCGTGGCGTCATATCTTCTACGCCGCTGATAAAAAATGTTTCGGAGCCATCCAGTCCAAGACTTTCCCAGCTTTGACCCTCTTTGAACACCAACGGCAGCGCACCCATGCCCACCAGGTTGCTGCGGTGAATCCTTTCGTAGGATTGGGTGATAACGGCCTTGATGCCAAGCAGACTGGTTCCTTTAGCTGCCCAATCTCTGGAGGACCCTGTGCCGTATTCCTTGCCGCCCAGGACGATCAGCGGTATGTTTTGCGCCTGATATTCAACCGCAGCATCATATACGAACATTTCGTTGCCTGCGGGATATTTGACGGTATAGCTGCCTTCCTTTTGCCCCACCATCCTGTTTTTTATCCTGATGTTGCCGAAGGTTCCCCGCATCATAACATCATGGTTGCCTCTGCGGGAGCCGTAAGAGTTAAAGTCCTGGGGGGCAACCTTTTTAGCAATTAAATATTTTCCTGCCGGATAGGCTTCCGGGATGGCGCCGGCCGGTGATATATGGTCGGTGGTGACCGAATCGCCCAGAAGCAGCAGTACTTTTGCGTCGTTGACATTTACCGGTTTGGTCACCTGTAAGGAAAACCCATCAAAATAGGGCGGTTTTTTGATGTAGGTGGATTTTTCATCCCAATCAAAAGTGGTGCTTTCCGAAACTTTAAGTTTTTGCCAGAATTCGTCGCCGTCAAATATTTGCCCATATTCTGACTTAAAAAATTGCGGTTTTACGTGCCGGCGGACAAGGTCTTCGATTTCTTTGTCGCTCGGCCAGATATCTTTTAGATAAACCGGTTCGTCGTCCGGACCCTTTCCAATGGGTTCGGTTGTCAGGTCGATATCCATTCTACCGGCCAGGGCGAAAGCGACCACCAGCATGGGGGAGGCCAGAAAATTGGCTTTGATGCGTTGATGGATGCGAGCTTCGAAATTGCGGTTTCCTGAAAGCACTGCTGCGACGGTCAGGTCATTTTTCGTGACGGCCTTGTCGATTTCCGGCGGCAGCGGTCCGCTGTTGCCGATACAGGTGGTGCAGCCGAAGGCCGCCAGATGAAATCCCAATTTTTCGAGGTAGGGCAACAGCTTGGCATCGTTAAGGTAATCGATGACGACTTTTGAACCGGGGGCCAGGGATGTCTTTACAAAGGCCGGCACCTCCAGGCCTTTTGCAACGGCATTTTTGGCGACCAGCGCCGCCCCCAGCAGGACAAACGGATTCGATGTGTTGGTACATGAAGTGATGGCGGCGATCACGATGCTACCGTCGCAGAGTCTGATATTCTCTCCATTGTAAAGAATTTCGCAAACCTTTTTTTTGGGGGAACAGTCCTCCTGTCTGGTGGTACGGCTTCCGGATTCGTCGTGATACCTGGAAATATGATTTACATCGGTATCGCGTTCATATTCGCATCCGAGGATGGCGGCAAAGCTGCTTTTTAAATCCGTGAGGCGGATGCGGTCCTGGGGCCTGGACGGCCCGGCCACTGCCGGGACCACCTGGGCTAAGTCCATTTCAAGCACTTCGGTATATTCGGGGTCTTCGCTACCGGAATAAAAGAGACCCATTGCTTTGGAACAGCGCTCGACTATTTCAGCCTGCTGTTCCCGGTTGGTCATCACCAGATAATCAATGGTTTTTTCATCGATCGGGAAAAACCCCAGGGTGGCACCGTATTCGGGTGTCATGTTGGAGATGGTGGCCCGGTCGGGGAGGGTCAGATTTTTCATACCGGGTCCGAAGTATTCGACGAATTTTTCAACCACCCCGTGGCTTCTGAGCATTTCGGTAACAGCCAGCACCAGGTCGGTGGCCGTGACACCTTCCTGTAATTCACCCACCATTTTCACGCCGATGACCTCGGGAATCGACATATAATAAGGTTGCCCGAGCATCACCGCTTCGGCTTCAATCCCGCCGACGCCCCACCCCATGACACCGATACCGTTGATCATGGTGGTATGTGAATCGGTGCCGACCAGCGTATCCGGATAAGCCGTCAAGAGGCCGGTATCATTTTCAGTGATGATGACCCGCCCCAGATATTCGAGGTTGACCTGGTGGCAAATCCCGGAATTGGGAGGCACCACACGGAACTTATTAAAACTTTTCTGAGCCCATTTAAGCAGCTCGTAGCGTTCGGAGTTGCGTTCATATTCTTTGGCAACGTTTTTGGATAGCGCGTCCGGAGAACCAAAATAATCCACCTGCACGGAATGATCGACGATCAAATCAACCGGTACCAGGGGATTGATTTTAGCAGGGTCTCCGCCCAGATCTTTGACCGCATCGCGCATGGCCGCAAGATCCACCACCGCCGGGACGCCTGTAAAATCCTGCATCAGGACCCGGGCGGGGTGGTAGGGGATTTCCTGGGGTGCGTCATAGCGTTTTTCCCATTTTGCTATATGGAGTAGATCTTCTTCTCTGACAGCATGGCCATCCATCTTGCGTAAAAGGTTTTCAACCAGGATTTTAATTGTATACGGCAGTTTCGCGATGGCTGCGATCCCCTTTTCTTCGAGACCGTTAATATCATAGAAATGATAGTCTTGACCTCCAACCGAAATTTTTTTCCTGAAGTCCGTTCTTTCCATGATTGCTTCCTTTTTGTTAACGCTTAAATGATAATTATACCTGGATTATCGTTGACTTTCTGTTCAGCTTTCTACTTTGAATGCTTCAACTTCATGGACGTATTTTACCCATTCCGAACCATAATGATCTTCGGCCACCACGCGCAAGGGAAATCCGTGTTTGCGAGGCAGCGCCTGTCCGTTGACCCGATAGGCCAAAAATATTTTGTTGGCCGCTACTTCTGCTATCGGAAATCTTTCCGTCTTTTGATAGCGCCCCGGAGGTCCCCGAAAGGTGACATGGGTTATTCCGGATTCAGGTCCTGCCAGCTTAAACAACTCTAAAACAGAGATGCCTTCCCACTTTCCGTGATTAGTAAAAAATCCCGGACAAATCAAGAGGACATTCCTTTCTATGGACGGCAGTTCAAGAACCTGGCCATAGGTTAACTTCAACGGTTTTTTGACCCCACCGGCTACCGTCAACCGCCAGGTATCCAAGTCTGTCTTGTGATCCGTCAACCCCATGGTTTCAAATTGCGTCAGGGGGATTATTTCCAGATCACGTGTATCCAGATCGGCGGGGTTCCTATCGACCAGGCTGGTCATTTTGGTGCCTTTGGGCAGGATAATTCGCTTTGATTGGGCGTATGCCCTGCGAATAAGAGAGATGGTCGGATTTAACCCAAGCATAAATCCGGCTGTTAGGCGGAAAATGATACCAAAAAAAGACCTGCGTGGACTCATCTGAAACCTGACCTTAATTTTTTTTAAACCACCGGCCCTGCGGGTGCGAACCTAAGAGGTTCTGCTGTTCAGCCGCAGGAGTTGAGGCAATTAATTTAAAATAGTATATGATACTAAGCCATCACCGCGACCCCTTCCGGGGGTCTTCCTCAAGACCACAGCTTTGGTGGTGGTTGGTGAATATCTAGATGCTCCCTTTGTTGCGTCTTAAATGGCGGATGTCTTCTTGGGCAGCAACGATAACGTCGGTTACCAGTCCCAAGAAGAGTCCATGTTCAACGATTCCCGCCCGTATGTTTAAACGGGACACCAGACCGCCGGGATCGGAGATTTGGCCAAAATGAGTGTCTAATATTAAATTTTGCTGGTTTGTGAGGAAGGGAGATTTGTTTTCGTCAACGCGCAGGGTAACCGATCCGCCAATGGATTCGAGATAGATCTGTTCGGTTCTGCGGGCGAATGGAACCACCTCAATCGGCAAGGCCCACTTTGTACCTAATTGAGGGGAGAGTTTGCTTTCGTCGACGACGATGATGATGCGTCGACTGGCCTGGGCAACTATTTTTTCACGCAAAAGGGCCCCGCCGCCTCCCTTGATTACATTCAGATCGGGGTCGACTTCGTCGGCACCATCGATGGTCAGGTCGATGGTGGGGTGTACGTCCAGATCAGTCAGCGGGATGTTGAGTTCACGGGCCAGGATTGCGGTTCGCTCTGAGCTGGGTATTCCCACGACATTTTGCAGCTTGCCGGATTGTATTTTATCACCAATTTCTTTGATAGCATAATTGGCCGTGCTGCCCGTACCAAGCCCGATCACCATGTCGGATTCAATAAAATCTACTGCTCGAACGGCCGCCTTTCTTTTCAATTCATCCTGGATGTCCACAGGTTTTCACCCCCAATTTCTGGTTCAATTGACCCCTTCGCATTTATTCTCAGGGTCAGTTTCACCGACCAATCGCTGCGCTCATTAGAGGCGCAAAATTCACTCTGCGTCCTTTGCGAATCTGCAGTGATGATATTGTCAAATAGATATTGAAACGCTTGAAATTGCCCTGGCCCATAGCTGGGTTGCTAAGCGCCAAGCAGTCGCTCGCGTTTTTCAGCAATGCTTTGCATCAAAGCGTCAAAGGGTTTGGCAAATGCTATCACACCATCTTCCTGCAGCTGGTGGGTTATGGCCTGCAGATCAATGCCTAAATCGGCGAGATTAGCAATGTGCTCCCGGGCTGCTTCCCAGTCCTGTGCGAGGGTTTCAGCAACGCGGCCATGATCCATAAAACTTTCCAATGTGGCCGGCGGAATGGTGTTGACGGTATCCGGACCGATGAGTTCGTCCACGTATAGGGTGTCCACAAAGTCCGGGTTTTTAGTGCTGGTACTGGCCCACAGGACCCGCTGGACCCGGGCACCCTGATCCTTGAGCGCCTGCCAGCGGGAACCACTGAATATTTGTTTAAATTCGGCATAGGCCAATTTTGAATTCGCAATCGCCGATTTGCCCTGCATTTGCGTTTGATTCAGTTTTTCCAGTTCTTTATCGATGGCAGAATCGACCCGGCTGACAAAAAACGATGCCACCGAAGCCACTGCGTTGACGGGGTGTCCCGCGGTCGCTGTCGGGCCGGCGGTCGCCAATTTTTCCAGGCCGCAAATATAAGCCTCAGCCACGGCCTTATAGTTTTCAAGTCCGAAAATCAGGGTCACGTTAACATTCACACCGGTGGCTATCAATTCCGTGATGGCCGGAATGCCGGCGGCGGTGGCCGGAACCTTAATCATTACATTCGGGCGAGCCAATGTCTCATACAGGCGGATGGCCTCCTGGATGGTTCTCTCCGTTTCGTTGGCCAGATGGGGGTTAACTTCCAGGCTTACGTAACCATCGATGCCGCCGGAACTATCATACGTCTGCCTGAGCAGATCGGCGGCCATGCCGATATCTTCATAGGCAAGCGCTTCATAGATTTCCTCTACACTTTTGTCCTCCAGGGCCAGTTTTTGAATACTGTCATCATAATCATTACTGCCCGCAATGGCCTTTTCAAAAATGGCCGGATTTGAGGTGATACCCCGTACGCCTTTATCAATCAGTCCCTTCAGCTCCCCGGATGTAATCAGTGAACGCCGAATAAAATCAAACCACACAGACTGGCCTAATTTTTCGAGCTCTGCAAGCTTAGACATGCTTTTTCCTCCTCCAGTTTTAAGTGCTATAACACCATTGTTGAAAATGGTCTACTGCAAATTCGGTGCTCCGGTCGCCATTGGCAGGCCATTATCAGTCACAGCTGAAGTGAGCAACCGTCATCGGAGATTTTCTTCAGGCTCAGGCGGCGGGTCATCCCCTTTCACTTTTTTAATGATTTTGGGGATAAAAAAGGAGAAGATAAAAAGTCCGATTGAGAAAAAAACCTTGAATGATATCAGTTCGGCCCAGTTGCCGGAGATCCAGACCGCTTTGAGTGTCCCGATAAAAAAAGTGAATATAAATGTCCCCACGATGATCCCGAGTCCGGTCCCGAAAAAATAGTCCCGGAAATGAACTTTGGTTAATCCCATACCGAAGTTCATCGGCGTGAACGGGAAATACACCAGGCGCAGATACAGTACGGTGGCAAAACCGTTGCGTTCTAATGCATCGTCATATTTTTTTAGTTTGTTGCCGATTAATGAAGCGGCAAATTCCCTGCCAAGGGTTCGACCGATCCAGAAGGCCATCGCGGCACCAATCATGGCACCAAACCACACGTAAACAAATCCCCAGTAAGCACCGAAAATTGCGGCCCCCAGACCGGTCAGGAGTGTCCCCGGCAAAAACAGGCATACCCCCGCAGCGTAAACTACCATAAAAACCAGCGGAGCCCATAAACCGGCTGCATCAAGAAATTTTCTCAGTGCATCGGCGGTGAGAAAATCGATAACGGGCGTGAAGCGGATGACAAAAATGGCCGTCACAATAAATGCCAGTAGTATTAGTGCCTTGACGAGCGCTTTGCTACGTTTCTTTGAGGATTTTGTTCCATCGGCCTCCATGATGATGGTCTCCTAATCACTATTCAACACAGGCGTCTTCGGCGCAGGCTCTTCCCTTCAGATGAAAGAAAAACTTTAATCCCTTTTGTACTTTTTCCGAAAATATTTTCGGTGAAAAGTAGGTGCCGGCTACCTTTTTGTTGATTTCTCCAATAGTCGGATAGGGATGTATGGCTGCCGCCAGGGTAGAGAGTTTTACTTTTCCGTTTAGAATTGCCACCCATTCACCGAGCAGATCACCCGCATGGGGCCCCAATATCTGGACACCGATGGGCTTTTCTTTTTCATCAAGGAGCATTTTTATTTTTCCGACGGTCTCTCCTTCGGCCAGACTCCGATCGTTGTCTTTAAATTCTTCTGTCCATACATTGTATTTGATTCCGGCGGCCTCAGCACTTTTTTCATTCATGCCGATGCTGCCAAGGGGAGGATCGGTGTAGGTGCACCAGGGTAGAAATGTATAGTCGACCTTGCGCGGAAGCCGGAATATGGCATTGCTTATAACAATACCGCCTTCATATCCGGCGGCATGGGTAAACTGAAAGCCGCCATTGACATCTCCGGCGGCATATATGTGTTTGAGGCTGGTTCTCAGACGATTATCAACCTTTATGCCCCGGGGCGTATATTCCACCCCGATTTTTTCAAGCCCGAGATCATTGGTGTTGGCGGCTCTTCCCAGAGCCACCAGGACGGTTTCGGCTTTCAGGCTGATGGTGCTGCCTTCACTGGTTTTAATCTTGACCTCTTTCTCACGGCCCAGATCGTTGACTTCTTCGATTGAGCTGTTGAGATAAAAATCAACGCCTTCTGCGCTGAGAACTTCTTTAACCGCATCGGCCATATCGGCATCTTCTTTTGCCAGGATTTGAGGCCCCCTATTCACCACCGAAACATTGGTGCCCAGCCGACAGAAAGCCTGGGCCATTTCGGTGCCGATGGGACCGCCCCCGAGCACGACCATGGATTTCGGCAGGTGGTCCAGGTAAAAAATTTCTTTGTTGGTAATATAGTGAGTTTTATCAAGGCCCTTGATTGGCGGGGTCACTGGAGAAGATCCGGTGGCAATAACCCAGTTTTTGGCTGAATAGATATGTCCGTTTAGCCGAATGCTGTGTTCGTCTATAAAGGCAGGTTCGCCAAACTCCACCCGGGCGCCGAGATTGCAAAATCTTTCTTTGGAATCATGGTGCTGAATGGTGCCGATAACGGATTTAATTCTTCTTGATATTTCACGGAAGTCCACCGGTGGGACATCTACGGCGGGCAAACCGAATTTTTCGGGATGTTTCATCCAATGATAAACATGGGCTGTTTTAATAAGGGTTTTGCTGGGCACACAACCGAAGTGCAGACAATCACCACCGAGTTCCTTTTCTTTTTCCACCAGTAGAGCTTTGGCGCCCAGCTGGGCGGCCCCGGATGTTACCGTCAGACCGCCGGCACCACCACCAATGACACCGATATCGTAATCATAGTCTGCCATGAGCGCCTCCTTTTTCAATTTGGGCCAAAATACATTTTTGAGATAGCTTCTTTTTTCACTTCAGCGACCAGTCATAAACCAAAAAATTTACACTGAATATAAATCTCTGTCGTGGGTTTTTTATGAAACTTACATAAACAACTTAGCCATTTCTTCGGCCTTGGCAATAGGCTGTGGGTTTTTTCTTCGAGACTCAAGCCCGGCCGTGGTTTTTGCCATACAAAAAACTGCAGGCGACCGGTTGCAAGGGAATAAGAAAAGTAATAGCGCCCTTTGGTTTTCTTATCCGAAGCAGCTAACCCTCCGGTGGCGGGCAAGCCACGCGAGCAAGGTCGGACAAATTTTATCCCGCTGTGGAGTGTGGGAAGATCATTGACTTGCGGTAGTAGAGTTCTTACTTTGAGGTTAATTTATTATTCGAAAGGAGATCGAAAATGCAAGAACGTAGCGGAGTTATTACCATGGGGGGGAATCCGGTAACCTTAACCGGAACCGAGATCAAAGTAGGCGATTCTGCCCCGGATGTTGAAGTACTTGGAAATGATTTAGGCCCTGTAAAACTTTCTTCATATAAAGGAAAGGTATGCGTCGTATCGGTTGTGCCGTCCCTTGATACCCCGGTTTGCGATATACAAACCCGCAAATTCAATGAAGCGGCCGGCAATCTTGGTGAAAATGTAGCCATCCTTACGATCAGCATGGACCTGCCTTTTGCCCAGGCGCGCTGGTGCGGTGCGGCCGGTGTAGATAAGGTTGTCACCCTCTCCGATCACCGGGATGCGGCCTTTGGCGAGGCCTATGGGGTTTTGATTAAAGAATTGCGGCTGCTGGCCAGGGCAATTTTTGTTGTCGACCAGGACGGTACCGTTCGATATTTCCAACTAGTTAAAGAAATCGGCGAAGAACCAAATTATGATGATGCGCTTGAAGCGGTTAAAAAATTAGTATAAGAAAGGGCGGGTATCGAGAGGCTGCGGGCGGCCGCTTCTGAGCCGCCCCCGATCCAGGGAAGCTGACGATGCTGCGTATAATCACTGCAGGCGCTTTCTGTTTTTATCGTCCGTCCGCGCAAAATACTTATGAAGCTATCTCAAAAATGTCTTTTGGTCCATCGCAAGCGTATGGCTTACCATGAACAAAAATTCATCGGAGATCAAGTCCCAAATAGATAATCCCGAAAACTGGGTGGATGAATATGGTGATTTTCTCTACCGTTATGCGCTTTCAAAGGTAAAAGATCCCTCCATTGCCGAAGATCTGGTACAGGAGACGTTTCTTGCCGCTTTAAAGGCCCGCCAGAACTTTCAGGGTCGCTCGACAGTCAGGACTTGGTTGATTGGCATCCTAAAACACAAAATCGTAGATCATATCCGCAGAAAAATACGAGAGCAGACATCGGATAAAGTCGAGTCCCTCATTGATGCCACGGCAAATGATAGCGGTGACGCCCGTTTCAACGGCCGCGGCGGCTGGAAGAACCCTCCGGCAAAATGGGCGGCCAATCCAACCAACTTGTATGAGCAGAAAGAATTTATCGATATTTTATATCACTGCCTGGGTGAGTTGCCGGAGCGTCAGGCCAAAGTATTTATGATGCGCGAAATTGACGAGTCAAGTACCGATGAAATTTGTAAGGCGTTGGGTATCTCGGCGACCAACAGTTGGGTTATTCTTTACCGGGCGCGCGTGCTGTTGCGTCAATGTCTTGAAATTAAATGGCTCGATGCTGAGAATTAGAGATTTGCTTATGATACACTGGATGTTTAATTGCAAAGAAGTATCAGAGAAAGTATCCCTGTCCATGGATGCTTCCCTTCCGGTTCATCACCGGATGATGATTGCCATGCACCTGCTGATGTGCAAATACTGCAATAGATTCAGGAAACAGTTGATGATTATAAGAAATGCCTTCCGGCTTGAAAAACTTCCCGAAGACGACCGCGCCCGGACAGTTTCCCTTTCTAATGCAACCCGTGAGCGAATTAAAAAGGCCCTCAGAGAAGTTCCTCATTGACAAAATCTTTAAAAAAGCGCTAAAATACTTGAAATACTTAATTTTTCGCATTAACCTTTTTGCATGTAGGATGTATGACTGAAAAAAAGAAGCCGAGTGATACCGGAATCGAAACTGCAGATACAGATAATTCATCAGACCGAGGCGGCCGCCGTCGGCTGGCGGACCGCCGCCAATTTTCCTCATCAGACCATTTTCCGGAGAGAAGAAACTTGCGGCATCGTCGCAGCGGCACTGATCGCAGGCGGTTGCAAAACCAAAAGATCAGAAAAAAGCTCGAACGGCGCCAAATATTTAAAGAAAAATATGCAGACAGCTAATTCAATTTGCAGTCTGGATTCAGTGGAGCGGTGTTCTCCCCTCGGAATTATCGGATCAGATTTGATTTCGAAGAAAATTTTGCCATATCACCATTGCCGCCGATAATTTTGCGGATTTCCGAGGTGATTTTTGTTCGCTCGATGATTTTTTCAAGGGAGGCAACGCTTTTTTTAAGGCGTTTATAGGTCGAGGTCATTTCCAGAAACCGTTGTTTTTCTTCTTTGCTGAATCCTTCGCATCCTGCAATCACGAACGACAAAGATTTGGCATCCAGCGCTTCAGCAAAGTCGAAGCCATCCTGAAATTCAGCGATCGTGGCAAATTGCTTCAAAAGCGCCATCCCACTGCGGCCCAATTTTTGACAGGCGTCCGTGTTCTCTTCGGGGTCATCATCGAAAAAAGTTACCCGTCCTTCCAGATACGGTTTGCGGTCGTATATGTCTTTGATTTCGAAACGGTCTTCCCCATGGCTCAGGATATCTAAACGGCCGTCATGATAGCGTTTGAGGACCCTCAAAATACTGGCTGTGCAGCCGATTGTCTGAATATTGCTTCCGTCAAAAAAAACAATGCCGAAGACCGTCTTATTTTCAAGGCACTCACCGATCATCAATTTGTAGCGTTCCTCAAAGATATGCAGCGGCAGTGGCATTTGCGGAAGCAAAACCAAACCCAGAGGGAACAGCGGTATAATGGTTTCTGAAAGCATAATTCAATTATTCTTTGATAGTTATTGGTTATCAGGTGAAGAGAAAAAGCCCCGATTTTTAATTCGTCCCGAAATCCGCAATTCCAAATCCCAAATCATTTTACCACTCTCAACTTATGCGTCTGCTGCAGCCTTTCCCAAAGGGCGTCTATAATGATGCCAACGGCATCTTCATCATGTTGTAGAATAGTTTGGGCCTTCGTCCGGCAGGATATCATCAATTCTTTATTTCCCGACAGAAGACCGAAATTATTAAGAATATACCCGCCCAGGGTTAAATGGAGATTGGGCAACTCGACATGGGACATGTTGGCGACGGTGGTTTTATCCTTTAAAGGCATATTTGACAATAAACGATCAACGGCCTCATCGATGGTCCGTGGTGCTGGTGGCGACTGCTCAGCCGGGGACCGCAGCAGGTCCTTTAAGTCTCCTGCTCCAGACATGCTGGTCTCGGCCAGGCCGATATAGTAAGCACTTTCTAAAATATTTGATGCCTCTTTATATACGGTCGGGTCTTTGCTGGCCCGCGGACCGGCAACATTTAAAATTTCGATTTTATTTTGCAAAACCCACTGGTTGATAGCAACAGCCGCCTGGAAAGCAGCCATTCGGCTGAGATCGATGTGAAGCCAGGGGCGGGCATGCTTGATAGCCATCTCACGGGTGTATTCGGAACCACCGGTCAGCAGGCCGCGAGAGATGATCAGCGTCCCGTCGGAATCCTGCACGTTTTTTTCGGTGCGGTCGGCATAGCTGGAACTGCCGGTTTCCTTCAAATTATATTTGGCCGGCAGCGGGCCGCTTTCAGTGATCCTGCCTTGCGGGATCCAGCCCCCGTGGGCAACAGCCAGTTTAATAGCCACATCCAGGGCTGCCTGATCAACACCTGTTTGTCCGCCTGAAATAATTTTTTTAATCATATCAATGCAAGAATAAATTCGCCTATTTGTGCAGCGCCATTGACACCCTTGCGATGCACACGGGGAAGTGCCAGCAGTTCCCTTATCTCAGAGACCCATTCGCCGTCCTGAAATTCCGATTCTTCCAGCGCAATGCAGGGCATCTGCTGCTTGATAAAATTCACCATGGATCCGGATTCATTGTAGTTCGAGCGGGCAACGTATCCGAAGGGCACCCCGGCATGGTATACTTCGGCCAGGGTGCTGTATCCCACTTTACCGACGACGGCATCGCAGGCGTTGACCAGGTCCGGATGATAAAAATCAGACTGATGGGGCAAAATGATCAGATTATCGCGGATTTTTATTTCCGGGCCGGCTCCCGGCATCACAAACTTGATCTCCTGCAGTTTTTTCAGCTTCTGGAGAAAATCGTAACTTTGGGGTATGCCGCCGGTGGTAATTAATACCACATTTCTGTCTGTGAGCAAACCCAATCGTTGACGGATTTGATCCCGGGGCGTTTTCGGCTTGCGGCTGACAGGCGCAGTGACCAGGTCCGGCGATTGGCGGCTGCATATCGGTTCGGTTTGAATATGATAGTCAGACGATGTAAAAATAGGATTTAAGTAATCGATATATTTGTTGATTTTTTTATCAGCCGCTGCATACTGCTGATAGATCCAATCCCAGGTGAAATTTTCCACCAAAACGGAGGGTATTCCGACGTCTTGGGCGACCAAGATACCCATTGGCGCGATATCACAGATGATGATCCTGGATTCAAGCCGCCGGATCGTTTTTGATATATCCGCCAGGCGCTTTGGGGCAATCGGGTAGAACCCGTCTAAATTGCGCAGTGTATCGCCGAGGTCTGATTGAAATGGCGTTTTTTGTGCCAGACCGAAATCGGTTAACAGGTGATGATAGTTGAAATGTGTGGACAATGAATCCTGAAAAAACCAGGAAGGCGTGGCAGTGAAGATCTCAAATTGTACTGAAGGATCATAATCCGCAATGGCCTGCATCACTGCCGCTGCCCGGGCGGCGTGACCAAAACCGTGAGATGATATGAAATAAGCAATGGATTTTACGGGCATGTAGCAATATAGGTTCAGGGTTCAGAGGTTCAAAGGTTTACCTGCTTCTGGCGTGGCTTGCCCGACTTCGGTGGGTTCTTGAATTTTGCCGAACAAACCGGGTGCTTTCTACAAGATGGCAGTTAACTTGAGGGTCAGAGATTAAGAATCTATTCAAAGCCCTAACCTTTGAACCCTGAACCTCTGAACCCTGAACGGTTGTCACATCTACTCTTCAATCACAAAGTGTGCGCGTCTGTTTCGGGCCCAGGCTTCTTCGGTTTGGCCTCTGTCAATGGGGCGCTCCTCGCCATAGCTGATGGAATTCAGCCGTGACTCTTTAATGCCCAGATCCATCAGGAAAGCGCCGGCACTCCGGGCGCGGCCTTCTCCCAGCGCGAGGTTATATTCGTTGGTTCCCCGGTCATCACAATGGCCTTCTATGGTCACCCTGGCCCCGAGATTTTCGCGCAGCCAGGCTGCTTTCTGGGATAATTTTTCCTGAGCTTCGGGGGTTAAGCGGATACTGTCAAATTCAAAATAGATGTCATCGTTTTCAAACATGGATCTTTCAGATTCCATCCGCTCTTGGGCCTGCTGTTCGCTCAGGCCCTCCTCCCTGAGGGTTTCTTCCCTGAGGGCTTTTTGCCGGGCTTCTTCCTCAGCCCTTTTGCGTGCCTCCTCTTCAGCGCTCGTCGTGGTAGAGGGTCCGGAACTTATTTTTGACTTGGTACAGGCCGAGAAGGAAAAGAGGGCCAGCACGATAAAGACAAAGGCTAAGATCGTCCAATGTTTTCGCATTGTAAGGTTCTCCTTTTAAAAAGTGAGAGTGAAGCAAAAGCGAGACATCCAAAGATTGTATCTTAGAAACCAATTCTAAATGACCATTTTGTATTGACTAATTTATATATCATGGAAGGACAATTGTCAAAAAATAGAGGGCAGGCATCAGAAATTAATCAAGGTTTTTCTTCAAGTGGATCTGTCATCGCAAAGATAACTTTAGTGATATTAGTTGAGGGATGAGCCAACACACAATAAATAATTTCGAATCGATCTTAACGTTAAAACCCATCGCTAAAATGCGTCTAAGGGTTCAGAGCAAGGCGCGGGGCAGTTCAAAAGCGGAGCATACACGGTAGTATGTGAGCATTTTGGGCTGGTCCGCAACGCCGCCCTGGGCCCTTAGACGCATTTTAGCGATGGGTTTTAGACGCGTTCCTTGAACTCCTTGCCCAACAGCCCCTCCGGGCGAACCAGCAATACCAGGATGATAATCAGAAACGCCAGGGTGTTTTTAAAGGCCACGGAAATATATCCGCCCGCCAGGCTCTCGGACACACCGATAATAACACCGCCGACGATGGCACCGGGCAGGCTGTTCAGCCCCCCGAGAATGGCGGCCGCAAATCCCTTCAGGAAGGGTTCCAGCATAAAAAAGGGATCCAGCAAAAAGGATGGCGCCAGGAATAAACCGGCGAGAACACCCAGCATTGCGGCCAGGCCCCAGCTCAAGGCCAGGATCTGCCGGGTGGGGATTCCCAGGGTTTGGGCGGCTGGAAGATTTTCAGAAGTGCCGCGCATGGCCAGCCCGAGGCGTGTTTTTTGAACCAGCAGATACAGCAACACACAAACCAACAGACCAACGCCGATGGTGCCAAGACTCAGCTGGCTGATGATCACGGTGCCGAAAGTGTAGGTTTTTATATCCGACAATGGAAAGGGAAAAGATTGCGGTTCGGTCCCCCCGAAATAGGAGACCAGTCCTTGAATGATCAAGCCGAGTCCCAGGGTCAGAATGATCTGGCTCAGCTGGTTGGCTTCACGACGCTGGGCCGGAATCAGGACACAGAAATAAAAAGCCATTGCCAGGCCGGCACCAAACAGAAGGGCCAGCACAAAGGTGACGATGAAGGGAAGCTCGAAACCGATCAACATGAACGCAAAAAAAGTACCCGCCGTGGTGATATCGCCGTGGGCAAAGTTCAAAATTCGGGTCGAACGATATATCAACGCAAGCCCCAGGGCTACCAGGGCATAGATACTGCCGGTTGAAAGTCCCGATACCAGGTATTGCATGAAATTTGACATTGGGCTCTCTTCTCCTGATTCATTTCATCGTCCTCGTCGTCGTACTCGTTCTCGTACTCGAGGGTCTATACAGTCAT
The DNA here is from genome assembly GCA_963821065.1 of uncultured delta proteobacterium. Taxonomy (GTDB): domain Bacteria; phylum Desulfobacterota; class Desulfobacteria; order Desulfobacterales; family JAFDCJ01; genus JAFDCJ01. The sequence continues at coordinate 448,613 of CAWGCM010000034.1, forward strand.
ATTCTTCGCGATCTTATACGCATTCGAGGACGAGCTCGAGTACGAGTACGACGACGATACTACTTATGCAATAGCCATTACCGAAACGGCCAATTGCGAAAGTACAGCCTCATTTTCAGCCAGCGACCATTTAATCCCAGCGGTTCGAATATCAACACCAGAAGAATGGTGGTACCGAAGACAACCGGCACCATTTCTTTGAATTCGCTGAATAGCTGGGGCACCAGGATCACAAACGCCGCGCCCATGATAGATCCTTCGATGGACGCCAAGCCGCCGATGATAACCGCTACAAACAGGGTAATGGATTCCATGAAAGTAAACATATTGGGTTCGAGATATCCCACGAATAGACCATACAGCGCTCCCTGAATTCCGGTATAAAACGAGCTGATGGCAAAGGAAAGCAGTTTATAGCGGGTTAAATTGACGCCGAGAACCTCAGCCGCAATGTCATTGTCGCGAATGGCGATGAAGGCGCGGCCCATATAGGAAGAGATAATATTATAGGACAGCAGGGTTAACACCACGGCAATTAGTAGGTTAAAAAAATAATTAAACGTGACGTCCGCCATATCAAAAGGGGGCGTTAATTTGTTGACCATCAGCCCCATGCGGCCGCCGGAAAGTACTTCGGAGTTGACGAAAACCTGATAGACGGCGATCCCGAACCCCATGGTAACAATGGCCAGGTAGGGGCCTTTAAGGCGCAGGGACGGAAATCCAACCAGAAGGCCGAAAACCCCGGCTGCCAGACCTGCGGCGAGAACACCCAGGGGCCAGGGAACACCCCATTGATTCAGGTGACCGAAGGTAAAGGCACCGATGGCCAGAAAGCCGGCCTGGCCAAATGATATCTGACCGGTATATCCGATGAGAAGATTCTGGCCCTGAACTCCGATGCTGTAAATAAATATGATGGTGACAATATAGGTAATGTGTTCCGGTGCAAACCATGGCAGCAGGAGCAGACAGAGCACAAAAGCCCCCACCCAGAACCGGGTCCATGGTTTGCGGATGAGCTGGAGTTCTTCCCTGTAACTTTCAATCAGATCCATACGTTTTACCTTCGGGTGCTGTCAACAGTGCAAGACTATCTCATTTTCAATCGTGAATCGGTCGTTGTTTACTCAATTCATTGGTTCAGGGTTCAGGGTTATTCTGAAATTTCCGCATTGTCAGAAACCTTTGAACCTCTGAACTCTGAACCCGGAACCTTTTTAAAGCATCGTACGCATTATGTATCGCTTCTATCAGCAGTAGCTGATTACAGCACGACTATCGCTTATACAGATTGTCGATCATCTCCGCATAGCGTTTTTCCAGAGATGCACGCTTGACCTTTTTGGTGGGCGTCACATCGCCGTCTTCTTCATAAAATTGTCTGGGCAGCAAGGCGAACTTTTTGATTGTCTCGACTTTAGACAGGTTTTTATTCATTTCAATTACTTCTTGGTTAATCAGCTTCTGTATTTCTTCATTTTGGGTCAGGTCGGCAAAAGTGGTAAACGGAATCCGGTTGTCCTGGGCGTACTTGGTGACATTGTCTTCGTCGATTAATATGAGTGCCGTCAAAAATTTGCGACGATCGCCGATGACGACGGCATCCTGGATATAGGTGCTGAATTTCAATTTGTTTTCGATAAACGCCGGGGTAATGTTTTTTCCTCCGGCCGTAATGATGATATCCTTTTTGCGGTCCAAAATTTTAAGATGACCGTCCTCCAGCACCCCGACATCTCCGGTGTGCAGCCAGCCGTCTTTAATGGTTTCTGCGGTCAGTTCCGGATTTTTATAATAGCCAAGAAATACATTTTGACCTTTGGCCAGAATTTCACCATCCTCGGCAATTTTGACCTCTATATCCGGAAGGGGTTCTCCCACATATCCCAAGCGCGGGTTGTCAATCCCCTGAATTGCGATGACGCCGGTGGATTCCGTTTGGCCGTATCCTTCCCGCAGTGGGACCCCCAGGGCATTGTAGAATTCAAAAAGTTCGGGCGAGGCGGGGGCCGCACCGCAGACACCATAGCGTACCCGTTCAAGTCCCAGTTGCCGTTTTAGATGGTAAAGTACCAGAAAGTAAAGCGGCCAATAGGCCAGACTCCAGAGAATCCGCCGGCTGGAATTTTTGTCCGCGCGCACGTATCGCAGACCGACCCTAACCGCCAGCCGATAAAAAGCCCGTTTGACAATGGTCGAATCCGACATCCGGATTTCGATCATGGACATGAATTTTTCCCAGATCCGGGGAACACTGGCAAAGATGGTGGGCGCCACTTCCCGCAGATTCATCGGTAGCGTGTCCATACTTTCAACAAAATTGACGGTTCCGCCGCTGTGGATCGCCTGGAATACGGAAAGAAGATTTTCATAAATATGGGCCAGCGGCAGATAAGACAACAATTCATCATCGGCCCGGAAGGCAACTGTCTGGGTAAAGGAGTCCGTAAGGCCCAGAATATTGTTGTGGCTGATCATCGCCCCTTTGGGCCGACCGGTGGTCCCCGAGGTGTAGATCATCATGGCGGTGTCCCGGGGATCAATGGCATCCATGCGTTCGGTGACACAGGTGGGGTAATCCTTGAGGTAGGTGTCGCCCTGTTTGAGAAACTCGTCGTAAAACATGATTCCTTCATGGGTAAAGCCCCAGAGACCTTTGGGATCCCAGACAACCACACTTTTTAGCTGATCCAGATCTTTATAAATCTGTAGAACTTTATCCACCTGCTCTTCATTTTCCACAAAAAGGAGTTTGGATTCCGAGTGCCCCACCACATAGGCGACCTGTTCCGGCGCATTTGTGGAGTACACCCCGCAGGTCACACAACCGATAGCCATGGTTGCCAGATGACACACGAGCCATTCGGGTCGATTATCTCCGAGAATCGCCACCCGATCGCCGGCTTGAAGTCCGGCACCAATCAACCCGGCAGCGATTTTCTTCACCATTTTGCCGTACTCATCCCAGGTGATGCGGTTCCAGATACCGAATTCTTTGCGCCGCAGGGCAATTCGATCGCCTTGGGTGTTGACCTGTTGAAAAAACAGGTGGGGGAAGGTGGCCGTATCGATCCCCATTACCATGTCCTCCTTTTCTTATAAAGCCGCCATCCTTTCGGGAGAGCCGGTCTCCTTGCCAACACCGAGGTAAAGCTCCTGCACATCCTCGTTTGCTTGAAGTTCGGCGGGTGTTCCCTCGAGTACGATGCGGCCGGATTCCATGATATAGCCGAAGGTGGCGATACCCAGAGCCAGTTTGGCATTTTGCTCCACCAGCAGAATCGTTGTGCCGGCCTGGCTGATTTTCAGCAGGGCGTCATAGACCTGGCGCGCCACCTGGGGAGCCAAACCGAGGGAAGGTTCATCGAGCATGAGGAGTTTGGGCCGGCGCAGCATGGCCCGGGCCATGGCCAGCATCTGCTGCTCACCGCCGGAAAGGGTTTCCGACTCCTGGCCGGCACGTTCTTTAAGAATCGGGAAAAGATCGTAGATAAAATCGAAGTCATCCTGCAGTTGAGAATCTTTCCTGCCCCAGCAGCCCAACTCCAGGTTCTCCTGCACCGTCAGTTCCCGGAATAGCCCCCGGTCTTCGGGGACATAGACGATCCCCAGGCGTGCCACCCGTTCCGGTGCCAGGCGATGAATACGTTTGCCCATAAATTCAATGGTGCCTTTTTTGGGCTGATCCTTCAGCAGACCGGCGATGGTTTTCAGCAACGTCGTTTTGCCGGCGCCGTTGGGTCCCAGGACCGTAAATATTTCTTTCTCTTTTACTTCCAGCGAGAGCCCATGCAGCGCGTAGATGCGGTCATAGTAAAGGGTTTCGATGGTGGCGATTTTCAGCAAGGGCGACACGGTTGGGATTCTCCGTCTAGTGCATTAAACCGATTTGTTTATTTAACCATACGAATAAAGTGCAATCTTGTAATAAATGCGAAAGTCGGAATGCGGACAATGGAACATCAGCCGTTCCGAATGTTCTATTCCACATTCCGCATTCCATTTACTCGTCTCCGAGATAGGCCTGGATAACAGCCGGGGATCGCTGGACTTCTTCGGCGGTGCCCTGGGCAATCAGTTCCCCATGATCAAAGGCAACCATGCGATCCGCCAGGCGGGAGGCGATTTTAAGGTCGTGTTCCACCAAAAGGATGGCGGTTTTATAGCGCCCGCGGATTTCGGTAATGTGATAGGCGGACTCCTCTTTTTCCTCGGCTGTTAATCCGGCAATGGGTTCATCCAGAAGGAGCAGGCGCGGTTCCATGGCGATGGCCCGGCCGATTTCACACCGTTTCTGGACGCCGTAAGGACAGTCGGAGATGCGGGACTGCCGGTAGGCCTGCAGATCCAGAAATTCGATGATTTCCTCCACCACCTCGCGATGGCGCAATTCCTCGGCCCGCCTCCGCAAATAGGCGTTAAAGGGATTCTTTTTGAATTTAATATGTCTTCCCAGCAGTAGATTATCGAGAACCGTCATGTGAAGGAAAAGGCGCAGATTTTGAAAGGTGCGGGCAATCCCCCTTTTAGCGACGGCATCCGGGGAGAGCCCCAGAAGGCTCTCCCCTTCAAAAGATACCTCTCCGCCGTCCGGGATGATAGACCCCGGATATACAGTTAAAAAGGGTCGTCTTGCCGGACCCGTTCGGCCCGATCACGGTCAGGATTTCTTCCGGAACGATTTCGAGATTTACGTTCTGCAGGGCATGGATGCCCCCGAAACTGATCGACAACCCTTGAATGCGCAATAGGTCCATCGCCTTAGAAACGGGGCTGGAAAACGGTCCACGGTGTCAGGCCGACAATTTTCCCATCTTTGGCCTGAGCGACACGCGAAGCATTGTTGCCGTGATGGCGATCCCGGTGCGTAGGTGACCCGGGCACCGAGATTTTCGGCTTTCCATTCGGAGATTTTTTCCATACCCGCCACCAATGTCTCGGGGGTCAGGTTGCGGCCGGCGTTTTTAAGACCCTCGGCCAGATGCATCATCGAAGTGGCACCGAAAAGGGCCAGAAACTCTTTGCCTTTGATTTTAGGGTTCATACTTTTTCAGGATGTCCGCCACCCGGTCGGCATCCGGATCCGTGCCCGGCAGGCCTGTATTGCCGGGGAGTCCGACGTAGGTTCCTTCCCAGGTGGGCCCGGCAATTTTGTACATAATGGCGTCCGCCAATGGAAAAGAAGCCAGAACCATGGGTTGATACCCGACCTTGGCCATTGTTTTGGTGATGATGGCCGCATGGGTGGGGTCGGCATACATGACCAGGGTGTCGGCCCCGGATTCTTTGAGTTTGAGGGCGTGGGTGCTCAGCGCGCGTTCGGTGACTTCATAGGGAACCGCGCCGACCAGCTTGGCTTTGCCGCCGGTGGCCGCGATTCCTTTTTTAACCCCTGCCAGCCCCATTTTGCCGTAGTCGTCATTTTGATAGAATACGACCACTTTCTGGGCCCCGCGATTTTTTATGGCCCAGACGGTGAGATATTGTCCTTCGTCTTCGTAATCCGGGTAGGTCACAAATACGTTTCTTGTTTTCGCTTGCGGCTGTCGGGCAAAGATGCGGATGTCGCCGTAAGCCGTAATCAGCGGGATATTGTTATCCGCCGGAAAATCTTTGGCGGCATTACAGACCGCCGTTCCCAGCAGTCCGGCAATCGACAAAAACGTTGTTCTTCATTTGCTGCAGATTGGCCAGGGCCCGGGCGGGGTTGTATCCGTCGTCTTTTAAGATTACCTTGATTTTACGGCCGTGGATGCCTCCCTGGGCGTTGATGTGGTCGGCCCAGGCTTTGCCGCCGAGGCCGGTGACGCCCCAGAGGGCTGCCGGGCCTGAAAGCGGCGTCGTCCAGCCGACGACGATTTCAGTGTCTGTTACACCGCGCACCTCTGCGGCACTGCCGCTAGCGGGGATGGCTAAAATGAGGGCAGCCAGGATTCCGATCAAAAACAATGTCTTTCTCATTATGATCTCCTTTCGTTAAAATAAAATACATTCAGATTTTAAATTAAGTTACATTAAAAAATTGATGTTTGTTTGTCAATCCAAAAGAGAATCTGCCAAATTGTTTTTCGGGGCGGTGTTCATTAAAGGAGAGGCGGGATGCGGTCGTCGAATCATTGCCAACAGAGCCTAAAAGCGACGAACATTACATAACCTGATGATTCCGGATTTAGGCAAAGAAAAGAGCGGCTCACGGGGATATGAGCCGCTCTATGGGGAGGGGCATTGAGGTATTTTAAGAAGCATTCTTACAGGGGTAAGCACAATATATACTACCACCATGTGGCATGTCAAGCATTTTTTTTCCTTTTTTAAAAAAAATATTCCAGATACACCACTATCTTCTCAACAATTTGAAATTATTATTATTTTTAATTAAAATCAAAACTTTTATCCATTAAATTGTTGATTTTTCATCTTTTGCGATCAATCCATATAAATTCACTGAAGAGTATCAAAGAAATTGACTTGAATTCATTTTTTATAGATGGTATCTGTTTCCTATAATTTTTCAAATATAGAAAATCCTGCCGATTTTGGGCAGGGTGATGGTCTCCTCATTTCACCGGCATCCTGTAGGAGTGATGAAGCCCGGGAGTTGGATTTAGTGGATATTTTTCTGCAAGTAATAGTCACCGGTATTGCCACTGGCGGGGTTTACGGATTAATTGCCCTGGGATTTGTACTTATATTTAAAGCCACCGGGATTTTAAACCTTGCCACGGGCGCCTTTATGACCCTGGGGGCCTATATCTGCCTGACGGTTCTTGGCCAATTCGGCGCGCCGTTCTGGGTGGCCTTTTTGTGCACCCTGGGTTTTGCCATCCTAATGGGAATTGTCCTTGAAAGAATCATCCTGCGACCGCTGATCGGCGAGCCCATTATTTCGGTGGTAATGGTTACCATCGGGCTGTCCAGCATACTGCAAGGACTGACGCACATCATCTGGTCCCCGGAATATCGTTCGTTTCCTGAAATCTTTCCGCCGGAACCCCTGGACCTGGGTTTTGCCATTGTTCCATCCGGTCTACTCTGGGGCTTTGTGTTTGCCGCCATCGGTACGATTATTTTTATCCTTATTTTTAAACTTACCCGCACCGGCGTTGCCATGCGGGCCACCGCCAGTGATCAGCAGGCCGCACTTTCAATGGGCATCAGCGTCCGCTGGATATTCGCACTTTCGTGGAGTTATGGTGCGGTGGCTGCAGTGATCGGAGGTATCGTGATCGGCAACATCAGCGGCATCAGTATTTATCTGGGGGACATCGGTCTTAAAGTGCTGGCGGTGATCATTCTGGGCGGTTTGGACAGCATTGGCGGCGCCATCCTGGGGGGATTGATTATCGGAATTCTGGAAAACCTGACCGGTCTTTATCTAGATCCTGTTTTCGGTGGTGGGGTCAAAGATGTCGCTCCGTTTTTTATTTTGGTCTTGATTATCATGATCCGGCCTTATGGCTTGTTTGGAAAGAAGATTATTGAGCGCGTCTGATCGTGCCTGTTACTCGATGTTTCATGCTGGTTAATTTATTTTCGAGACTGAACACTTGATGCTCGATACTGTGGTCACCGGTTTCTTGTCACTGGCTCCTGGTAACTGCGAACTCGGAAGTGTCAGCCAGCGACCAGCGACCAGAGACCAGCGAACAGTATCGAGCATATAGCAATTGATTTGTGAGACCATGAGAACTTTCTATTTTGCGCTTTTAGTGATAAAAACCCATGCGCTGCGGTGATTTTAAAGAGTCTTACATTAAAGACGAAGAAATTTTCCAGTCCATTTTCGTAAAATTCTGGCTGGGCCTGCTTTTCCTTTTTCTGCTGATTCTTCCTTTGGTGGCCGATGCCTATGTTCTTTACGTGGCCAATTTGATTGGATTCGCCATTATTGGAGCGGTGGGTCTTAATATTTTGACCGGGTTTACCGGTCAGATCTCTCTGGGGCATGCGGCTTTTGTGGGTGTCGGCGGGTATACGGCGGCGATTTTGATGACCAAGTTAAATTTTTCCTTCTGGCTGGCACTACCCTGCGCGGGGTTTGTGGCTGCCGGGGCCGGCCTGGTCATCGGCATCCCTTCCTTGCGGGTCAAGGGCCTGTACCTTTGTATGGCCACCCTTGCCGCGCAGTTTATTTTTGAATTTATCTTTATTCACTGGGAATCAATGACCCACGGCATCCGGGGCATCAATGTTCCGGCACCGGTTCTGGGAAATTTCGCCCTGAATACGGAAAAACGGTTTTATTTCCTGACCCTGGTTTTGGTTGTTATTAGCGGTGATTTTTGCCCGCAATCTTGTCCGAAGCCGTGTGGGGAGAGCTTTTGTGGCTATTCGTGACCGGGATCTGGCGGCTGAAATCATGGGGATCAGTTTGTTTCGTTACAAACTGACGGCCTTTGCGATTTCATCATTTTATGCCGGCGTGGCCGGTGCCCTGTGGGTAAGCTTCATGCGGATCGTCACCCCGGAGCACTTTCCTTTTCACCTGTCGATCCAATATCTGGCCATGGTGATTGTGGGGGGGATGGGCAGCGTTCTCGGGTCGATCTTCGGCGCCGTCTTCATGATATTGACGCCGGAAGTGCTGAATGTGTTGTCGGCGGCTCTCAGCAAGATGGTTCCGGCCGTGGGACAGCTGTTTATTCCCATGAAAGAGGTGGTTTTTGGCGCTTTAATCGTACTTTTTCTGATATTTGAGCCGCGTGGGCTGGCGGAAATTTGGCGCCGCATAAAAGCGTTTTTTCTGTTGTGGCCTTTTTCGTATTAAGGTTTCATAACCGTTCAGGGTTTAGCGCAGCCGCTGGCCGCGGAGCGTCCAGTTTGATCGAAAAAGAAACTTTTTAGTTGCATTTGAGAGTTGCAGGGAGCGGAATAAGCTTGTCCTTGGGTTCGTACTCGTCCTTGTTCTCGTCCTCGTCCTCGACGCCGTTGTCCTTTCCTCGATTTCGAGGACGAGTACGACGACGAGGACGATGGGAACACCTTTGATTTTGGGAGATGGAGTTTCACACAAGAGTTCTGAGGTTCATAATTTTCGGATTAACTTGAGACGGAAAAATTGGTATTGGTTGGCGATCGGAATACCCGGTCGGCAATCCCATTCGTAAACCAGGTGTATTCAGAAAAAAAGGAGGGAGACGCTATGAGAAAAAATTTAATTCTTATGATGGTTCTGGCAGTAGCGATGTGTTTATCTGTTGGTGTCCAATGTTTTGCGGCCGATGAGATTAAAGTCGGGGCGGTACAGCCCATCACCGGTCGATTCGCCTTTGCCGGTGTCCATATCAATGCCGGCCTTGAAGATGCGCTGATGATGGCCAACGAAGAAGGGGGCATCAACGGCAAACAGATCAAGTACATCATGGAAGACGGCACTTACAGTGTGGATAAAGCAGTTGCAGCGTTTAAACGTATTATGGCCCGGGACAACCCGCAGATCATGTATGGCGAGAGCACCGGCATGGGCAAGGCTGTCGCCCCGGAGATTAAAGACCGTTACAAGGTGTTTATACAGCTCCACATCTTTCTCGAGTGAACTGGCCAATGCCGCCGCCAATCCCTATGTCTTCGTGCCCGGGCCCACCTACAGCGATATGTTCGGCATTTTGCTGAAATACATTGCCAAAGAAAAACCGGGTGCCAACGTGGCATTTTTCTACAGTGATACCGAATTCGGGCGTGATCCGGTTCCCTACGGCCGAGAGATGTGTAAGAAACTCGGACTCAATCTGGTGGCCGAAGAAGTGGCCAAGGTCGGTGGTGTGGACGTGGCATCCCAGGTGCTGGATTTGAAACGGAAAAAAGCGGAATATGTTATTTTCCAGGGGTTTGTTCTTTCACCGGTTTCCAGCTGTGATCAAACAGGCCCGAGATTACGGGTTGAAGGTAAAATTTATGGGCACCCACTGGGGAACGCACAAGATGCTGTTGGATAAAATGGGTCCCCTGGCCGAGGGTTACCTGGGTGTTATGCCCTATGCGTTTTATTATCAGGACGATATTCCCATGATCAAAAAGATCCGGGCCTGGAATCAAAAGCACCACCCGGAGGTCAAATACCGGCCGACCTCCTACATGCAGGGTTTTTTCACCGGTCTGGTTTTTGTGGAATGTCTCAAGCGGGCCGACAAAGCAGGCGACCTGACCGGGGATGGTCTGGTCAAAGCCCTGCAGTCCATCAAGAATTTCGATGTCGGCGGTCTGATGGCACCGATTACGGTGGTCAACAACAAGATACCCATGGGACGGGTCTACAAGGCCAATGTTAGCAAAAAAGTTTTTGAGCCGATATCGGATTGGATCCGGACAGATTAAAGTTAACATTTCGATCGAAGAACCCATGACGGAATCTTTAACACTTCCAGCACTGCTCAAACGCAACGCCGAGCGTTACGGGGACAGCCGGGTGGCCATCCGTGAAAAGGAATTCGGCATCTGGCAATCCACCACCTGGCAAGGCTATTTTGAACACGTGCGGGATTTTGCCCTGGGACTGCACAAACTGGGCTTCAAGCGCGGCGACAAGATGGCCTATGCCGGGGACAATCGTCCCCAGGGATTGTATGCCGAGCTGGCCGCCCAGGCTATTGGCGGCGCTATTGTGGGCATATATCCGGACAGCCACCTGGATCAGGTGGAATATATCATCAACCACTCGGACGCGATTTTTGTGGTGGCCGGCGATCAGGAGCAGGCCGATAAGGTGCTGGAGCTTAAATCCAGCTGTCCCAAGGTAAAAAAAGTGATCGTGGACGATCCCAAGGGCTTGCGCCGTTATGACGATCCGATCCTCGCCTATTTTAAAGACATTCAAAAACTGGGTCGGGAGTTAGCCCTCGAAGAGCCCCGCCTGTTCAACGAAATGATCGCCGGGTTGACGCCGGATGATGTCGGCATGATCAATTACACTTCCGGCACCACGGGGCTTCCCAAGGGCAGTATGATCACCCAGAAGAACATGGTTGCGGTGGCCAGGCTGCAGGATGCCGTTGATGTCGCCCGGGACGATTTTGAATATGTTTCTTTTCTGCCGTTTGCCTGGATCGGGGAACAGGAATTCGGCGTGTACTGGCCGTTATATAAAGCCTTTGCGGTAAACTTTCCGGAAAAAGTGGAAACCGTTCAAGAAAATATTCGGGAAATCGGCCCGCATATTCTCCTGGCTCCGCCCAGAATCTGGGAAAAAATTTGTTCGGATATTCAGGTCAAAATCCAGGAGGCGGTCTGGATCAAAAGATTTATCTATCAAAAATTTTTACCGGTGGGATACCGTATGGCTGATTTCATCCTGGCCAAAAAGGATCCGCCAATAGGATGGCGGTTTTTAAGCTGGGTAGGGTATTTGCTGCTTTTCCGGTCGCTCAACAATTATTTCGGGCTGACACGATTACGCCACGCTTACACTGGCGGTGCACCGCTGGGCCCTGAAATTTTCAAGATGTTCCTGGCCCTCGGTGTTAAAATCAGACAGGTCTACGGCGCCACTGAAACCACAGCGGGAACTATTGCACACCGGACCGATGACATCCGTCTGGAAACAGTTGGCGTGCCCTTGCCGGAAGTCGAAGTCAAGACCACGGATACCGGAGAGTTGTTGACCAAAGGCGATATGGTTTTTAAAGGCTACTACAAAAATCCGGAGGCAACCGCCCAAGCTATCATAGACGGCTGGTTTTACTCGGGAGATGCGGCCCTGATCGATGAGGATGGACATGTGGTCATCATCGATCGCCTGGCAGATGTCATGAAACTTTCAGACGGCAGCCGATTTTCACCTCAATTGATCGAAAATAAATTAAAATTTTCACCGTTTATCACGGACGCGGTGGTCATTGGCCAGGAAAAGCCCTACATTGCCGCTATGATCTCGGTTGATTCCGGCAATGTCGGCAAATGGGCGGAAAACAATCAGATTGCTTATACCACCTTTACCGATTTGTCCCAGAAAACGGAAGTCTACGATTTAATCGCCGGAGAGGTGGCTAAAGCCAATAAAACGCTGCCCAAAGTTGCCAAAGTAAAAAAAATTGTTCTTTTGTACAAAGAACTCGATGCCGATGATGAGGAATTAACCCGCACCCGCAAAGTACGGCGCAACTTCGTCCTGCAGCGTTACAAAGAACTGGTCGATGGTCTTTACGGCGATCAAGCGGCGCTGGATATAGAAGCGGATATCCGTTACACGGATGGGACCGGCTATCGCATGAAAACCCGAGTGATGATTAAAGAGATTGGTGTTGACTGAGTTGATGGGGTTCATTGAGTTTGAATCATGGCTGAAGCAGAAGAATATCAGTTAAAAATTGAAGACATCCATCTGAGCTTCGGAGGGTTAAATGCGCTCTCAGGGGTTACCACCGGTGTGAAAAGAGGGGAGATCTTTTCAATTATCGGACCTAACGGCGCCGGCAAGACCTGCCTGCTGAATTGCATTAACAGCTTTTATCAACCCGACCGGGGCAAGGTCATCTTTGAAGGCCGGGACATTACCGATCTCAAAGCCCACCGGATAGCGACCCTGGGCATTGCGCGAACTTTTCAAAATGTTGAACTGTTCGCCCACATGACGGTTTTGGACAATATCAAGCTCGGTGGGCATGTCCATTTAAAATCCGGTGTCTTTTCAGGGGGCGTTTATTTCGGCAAGGCCCGTCGGGAAGAAATGGCGTTTCGCAAACACATCGAAGAGAAGATTATTGATCTTCTCGAAATCGAACATATTCGCAAACAGCCCGTTCACACCCTGCCTTATGGTCTTCAAAAGCGGGTGGAAATGGCCCGGGCCCTGGCCATGCGCCCTAGGATACTTCTTCTGGATGAACCTTGCGCCGGCATGAATCTGGAGGAAACCGAGGACATTGCCCGGTTTGTGCTGGATATAAACGATGAGTGGGATGTGACCATTATTTTAATCGAACATGACATGGGGGTGGTCATGGATATCTCGGACCGGGTATGCGTCCTTGACTTCGGCATTAAAATTGCCGAAGGCGATCCCGCCAAAATCAGGCACAACGAGCATGTCATCAAGGCCTATCTGGGTGAGGAGGATAAGACGTATTCGCGGCTGGATGCCTGATACGAGTTGCGGGTTGCGCGTTACGAGTTACGGGTTGAAATACCCGAGGTCTGAGCTAGGTGTACGGGGTGTTCAATGTGCAGACCTCGTCTCGAGTATCGAAAAGCTGAAATAGGAAGTGCGATGAGATGGTGCGAGATCACGATACAAGGCGAGTAGAATCCATACGGGTGAGTTGCGGGTAATCAACAAGTGAATTCTGCTGTTCAGTTTCAATCAGTCCGGAAATCCGAAGATCTATAAGGATCTGCATCCTATTGCAGTCTTAGAATCTCGGAAATCTTTGATGAAACTGACATCTCAACCATCTTGAAATTTAGCTAGAGTAAATAAATTTTTAAATGAGTACAAATGGAACCCCCTACTCGAAGTCAACAACATCGAAGTGATCTATCACAATGTCATCCTGGTTTTAAAGGGGATGTCGCTCAAGGTCGAGGAAGGCCGGATCGTTACCATTCTGGGGAACAACGGGGCCGGCAAAACCACCACCCTGAAGGCCATCTCCGGGCTTTTAAAATCAGAAAACGGGGAAGTCACCGATGGTCAGATTCGCTTCATGGGCAAGCGAATTGACAGGCTTTATCCGGAAGAGCTAGTTCGTATGGGCATTTTTCAAGTCATGGAAGGCCGGCGTGTCTTTGAGGACCTGACAGTTGAAGAAAATCTGATCGCCGGAGGCCATACCGTAAAAAATAAGGCCCGCTTGAAGCAGGATCTGCAGATCGTATATGAGTATTTCCCGCGATTGCACCAACGCCGCAAAATCCTTGCCGGCTATATTAGCGGCGGCGAGCAGCAGATGCTGGTCATCGGTCGCGGATTGATGGCATCTCCGAAGCTCATGCTGATGGATGAACCCTCGATGGGCCTGTCACCGATGCTGGTCGGCGAAATATTTGATATTATCCGGCGCATCAATAAGGAAGAGGGGGTCAGTATCTTACTGGTTGAACAAAACGCCCGGCTGGCACTTAGTATTGCCGATCATGGATATGTCATGGAGAACGGCCGGATTGTGTTGGATGATTCGGTGGAAAAGATCAAGGAAAATGCTGACATCAAAGAATTCTACCTGGGCCTGACCGAAGTGGGCAAAAAAAAGAGCTACCGCGATGTAAAGCACTATAAGCGACGCAAGCGGTGGTTGACATAGGCCATCTCACGGCAGGGTCGATGCGCATTAAAAACCGGTCCGTCTGGCTTTCCGGTAGTTGAAGGGTCCCGGACTGTATGACTGCTTTGTTCAAAAATTTGATTTGATACTTGATTTATTATGATCTGCCCAGATAGACCCCGTCATAGTCCTGGCTGCTTAACCGTTGATCTTTGGCAATAACCCTGGCATCCACAACCTCGGCGAAGAAGAGCGTGTGGTTGCCGGGACTGACTTTATCAACGACCTTGCCTTCAAAATAGGCGATGCAATCTTCCAAGACCGGACTCCCTGTTTTTCCGCGGTTCCAGCGAAGGGATGAAAATTTTGCTACCGGATCGGGTCCTTTGAAGCCTTTTAAAAAATCCGCCTGCCTTCGGGCCAATACATGCAGGGCAAAGCATCCGCTCTTTTCAATGAGGTGATGAGAATAGCGATTGGTGTGCACCGCTGCCATAATCAACAACGGATCGTAGGAGACCTGGGAAACCCAGGAGGCAATCATTCCATTGATCTCTTCTTTGTAAAATGAGGTTAGAACGTATATCCCGTAGGTCATCGTTCCCAAAGCCTGGATCCATTCATCTTTCATGGGGTTCTTTCTCCTTGCATTTCATGCTCAGCGATCATGCCGCACTCGTAAATATTTTCCCCATAATATGATGCAAATGTGTTAGGCGTCAAGTTAGCACTTGATGACCCATGGGGTTTTAGATCTTTACCCCTGGTCATTTTCCTGCTATTTTCATCATAACTCAATCTTGAGCGATATGATATAAGAGAAAAATCCCTCACCGTAAGTACTCATATATGTTCACATAAGAGGTATCGCCTGGATTTTGCACGAGTTGGAGGCTTTCATATGCAAGGCACTTAAGGGCGAAGCTATAGTGGACTATGCCGAGCCCTTAATAACGCAGCAGATGAAAGCCTCCGGCTCGCCCGCAGGGTGAAAATTAATGAGATTAAGATCGACCATCATCCTTTTTGCTGATTAAGTAGCTGACTTTACTGTTCTAATTCTTTCATCATATTGTTATTTATTAATTAACCTTCTCATTTATTTTCTGCAAGATTTAGGTATCAACTCGTGGGAGCGGCTTTCCAGCCGCGATTGCCCTACCGCTATGATCCACTTCGCGGCTGGCAAGCCGTTCCCACGACCCATAGATCGATTGCGAAAATATGAATCAGAAAAGAAGCTCCGCAGAAAAAAATCAAATACCGCAGCCAGGCAACGGCAATTTCGGGATTTCCGCGAGGCATCTACTTCCCGTCGCCATCCTGGTGCTGGTGAGTCTGGTCGTTTATTTTAATTCTTTGACCAACGGTTTTGTTTATGATGATTATGCCACCATCATTGAAAATAAATACATCCGGCATCCGGGCAAAAGTCTGCCTTCCCTGTTTAGTCGTTCCTACTTTAATATCGCCTCCGGAGAAGCCAGCTATCGGCCGGTCGCCACGCTGTCTTATTACCTGATTTATGCCATCGGTGAACTCAACGCCACATATTATCATCTGTTCAGCGTTTTACTGCATGCGCTCAATGTCATTTTGGTCTACCTGATTGCCAATAAAATTATCAAGAATCGTTATTCCGCATTGATTGCCGGATTGCTATTTGCCTGTCATCCGGCACTTACCGAGGCGGTTGATGCCATCTCTTACAATGAGGATCTGCTGACGGCCTTCTTTTTTTTCCTGGCCCTTATCATTTACGCCGATATAACCAGTGCAGATGTGAAACCCCGTATCAAAGCTTATATTCTGTCTTTGTTTTCTTTTCTGCTGGCATTGCTGTCAAAAGAGATGGCCATTACGTTACCGGCCGTAATTTTTTTGTATGACCTGGTAATGAGAGATGCCGACGGGCGGTCCTTTTCTCTAAAGGCGCTTCTGCGAACAATTAAAGACAGAATATATTTTTATGCGGGATATCTTGCCGTCGGCCTGTTTTATCTGTACCTGCGTTTTGTGGTCTTTTACCACCCCGCAGAATCCATCAAACCCTTCTACGGCAGCCTGATTGAAAGAATTATTTATCTGCCGGCTCATATCTACAGCTTCATTAAACTGGCGGTTTTTCCGGCCGATCTTAATGCCGACTATGTGTTTTCCTATCCCGGCGGCTTTTTCGAGATGAATAATCTTATCGGTCTTGCTGCCGTTTCCGGGCTGGTCGGTGCCGGCTTTGTAATCTATAAAAAGTCAAAAGCTATCTTTTTCGGCATCTGGTGGTTTTTGCTGACCCTGTCTCCGGTTTATAACCTGATCCCCCTGTTCAATCCCTTTGCCGACCGCTACCTGTATATCCCGCTGGTTGGCTTTTGTGTGGCAGTCGCCGTCCTTTTAAGTGACTTCTTAAAACCGCGGTTGTCCCGGCCAAGGGCCTTTACAATGATAACGCCCGTCATCGTCATTTTCATCGTCGGCCTGTATTCAACGGTGACCATTGCGCGCAATCGTGACTGGAAAGACGGGCTTACCCTGTGGTCCAAAACAGTCAAAAGTTCACCCGGCAGCAGTATCGCCCACGGGGGCCTCGGCAGCGCCTATCAGGAACTGGGGCGCCTGGATGAGGCCATCGAAGAATACAAAAGAGCCATCGCGATCTATCAGGATGACTACAAGGCCCATTACAACCTTGGTGTTGTTTATGGTCAGCAGGGCCTTCTTGACCCAGCCGTCCAAAGCTATCAGCGGTCCATTCAGGCAAACCCGACCTATCCCAATTCGCACTTTAACCTCGGCATCATCTATCAAAAGCAGGGGATAATGGATAAAGCCATCGGTCATTTCAGGAAAGTGACAGAACTGGACCTTTTAGATTACGAAGCCCGCAACAACCTCGGTGTCGCCTATGCCATGCAGGGAAATTTGGATAGCGCCCTGGCGGAATGGGAAAAGGTTCTGGAGATAGATCCCCAGAATCGAGGCGCTCGGGAAAATATAATCAAAGCCAGAGAAATGATGAACAAAAGCAATTGAGAGTAGCAAAAAGAAAAGTAAATATCACGTAGACAAAAAAATAACCTCCTGATAGCAAAGAGTTGGATAAAAATAAATACAAAGCTAAAAGGAGGTTATCATGAACATTGATGAAGCTACCAGGTATGCTGATTTTTGTCCCCAATTACCTCCCATCGTTCAAGGTTGTCTTAATACCATTTCCACAAACGATTTCCACTCAGAGCTCACAAATCAAGATGTCGCATTGACAGATGCTCCAATACTTTTTACTCCTGAACCGATCGGAGGCGGGCAAACCTTTGAACCCTGAACTCAGAACCCTTACCGCCCCTTAACCAGTTCCCGGTATCCTTCAGAGTTTCTGATATTTTCCAAATCCCTATCCGTTTTGATAAGGTCCCAGTTATCATAGCCCATGGAGACGGCTTTATTCAGCCATGCCAGGGATTCGGTCACGTTGTTTAGCGATGCATACAGGACCGCGACATTGTAGTAGTTAGCCGGATTATCGGGCTGAAGTGCGATCAATTTTTGAAATACTTCCAGGGCCTGATCGTATTGCCTGCCGAAGGTATGCGCCATGGCCAGATTGTTCAAGGCCTCGGGAAAATTCGGCTGAAGGGCGAGTGTCTTCTGGAACTGAGAAATGGCCTGGTTCAATTCGCCTTCACCCAGATACAAATTGCCCAATTCATAGTTCAATTGTGGATCGTCGGGGTTGCTTTTTAATGCGGCCCGGATCTTTTCCATTTCCGTATCCATCTGATTTCGCTGGATAGCCAATGCTCTTTGAAGATTGTCTTGCGCCAGTTCGAATTCAGGATTTATGCGCACAGCTTTTTGAAAATGAAAAACGGCCTCATTAATATTGCCCCTGTGTATCATGATGATTCCAATGTTGTTATGAGCTTGCGGCATATCAGGATTTATTTTTAGCACCGCATTAAAATGCGTCAGGGCTTCGTCGATTTCACCCCGCCCAAGAAGGTGTCCACCCAGATTGTTGTGTGCTTCGACATAATCCGGTTTCAGTTGTAATGCTTTTTTTATATGGTTGATGCCCTGTTCGGTTTTGCCCTGCTCTATCAGGGCGTTTCCCAGATTTAATTGCGTTTCTTCCAGGTCAGGATCTATCTGCAAGGCCCTGTTGTATTGTTCGACAGCCTCAGTGATTCTACCCTGCTTGGTGAGCAGGAGTCCCAAATTATTGTATGCTTCGGCATAATCCGGTTTTAACTGCACAGATTCAATATAGTGTTCAACCGCCGCATCAATTTTACCCTGCTTGGTGTACAGAATGCCTAAATTATAGTGCGGCTCGGCATAATCCGGTTTGTACTGCAGCGCTTTACGGTAATGCTTTTCGGCTTCATCCGCTCTGCCCTGCTCGACGAGCGTGACGCCCAAATTGTTGTGCGCTTCAGCAAAATCCGGTTTTACCTGCAGGGCCTTACGATAATGTTCGGCCGCTTCATTGATCCTGCCCTGTTCTGCCAGCAGGAGTGCCAGATTATTGAAAGCTTTAGCATAATCCGGTTTAATCTGCAGGGCTTTCCGGTAGTGTTCCATCGCTTCACCGGCTTTATCTTGCTTTGCAAATATTACCCCGAGGTTATAGTGGGCGTCGACATAATTCGGATCAACCTGCAGGGCTTTAAGCGAGTTTTGGATTGCTGCATCCGGCATATTATGCTTTATCTGGGCTGTCGCCAGGTTCGAGTATGGCCTTGCTTTATTGGGAGATTTTTTAATGACATCCGCCCACAGTGTAATTTCGTCCTGCCATACTTTATTTCTTTCAAATGTCCAGTAGGAGAAAAGTATAACCAATACACAGATAACAACCGACAGGCAAGCCATCTAGATTTGATGTACCGATGGAAAAGGATCACAGTCGACAGGCTCACAAGCATCGAAGGCAGATAAAGGCGGTGTTCAAAAATGAGGGCCAATGGAATGACGGATGATTCGATAACCAGATTGCCAAAGAACCATAAAATACAGAAGGATATTAAACGCTGCCTTTTGGCCAGGTACACACTCAGCAGCACCAGGCTAAGAATGATGATCAACGATAGTGATGTCGTAAACGGGTCGATCAGAGAATAGGACAGCGGAAAATCATAATCCAGATTTAGTCGCGAGGGGTGGGGATAAAATAATAAGCTGATATAATAAATCACTACCCGCAGCTGAGTTAATGCTCTTTGTGCTATTGTAAATTCATTTTTAGAAAAATCATTGAAGCGACTTAATTTTTCGAATGGGTTAAAATCCGTATAAATTAAACGCTACGATACCAATTAAAACCGTAATGCCCAGTACCCACTTCAAACTGCGCTTAAGCCAGTCCTTGCTGAGATCCTGAAAGAAGTACCATTCATAATAGAAATATAAAAACCGGCAGCGTTGCTGTATTTTGCTTACAACCCAAGGCCATAAACCATCCCAAAGCAGAACCCAGAAACCAAAACCACATCAACCCCTTTTTCGTTGCCAGCCGACCGTTCAGATAAAAAATAAAGGAAAGCAGAAAAAACATAGCTGCCATGCTGTTGAGTCGCTGTACAATATATGTAACAGATTGGGTCTGCACCGGGTTTACCAACCAGAGCAATGCCGCTAATAGAGCGATCCATTGACCATGTTTTTTTTCAGATAGGACGGATATTAGACTTAACGTTTTTTCTAAAAAAATCCACAGCAAAATACCGTTTAAAATATGGACAATTATATTGACCATGTGGTAACCGGATAGCTCATATTGATGGAAGTAATAATTCAAAGCAAAGCTAATGTTGCCAATGGGTCTGGATCGGGCTGAAAATTTCCCAAAAGCAGCATCCCAAAGGCTCTTCGCGTTAAGTTCATCCAAGCGGATATCTGGGTTACCTAAAATTCTTACAGTGTCGTCAAAAACAAATGGATTTTCCAATGTATTGGAATAAATTAAAAAGCCTAACGATAAAAAAATCAGGACTATTAGTGTGACCTTGAAGTAGGTAGATTTGATAAAATCTTTTTCCAACCACTGCTTCTTTGTACTACCGAATGCTCCATACATATTTTGATCTGCTTTTTTCATATCTTTAGTAGTAAATAATACAGCTTTTGAGACTGAATCAATTTATTTGTCCATCAGTTCAAAAACAGCGCCCACTAATGCCATTATAAGCATTTGGGAGAAGAATAAAATCCCAATCAGGACGCCCTTTTCGGCTGGCAAGTTGCAGAGGGTAAATAGATAAGCATATACTCCTTCCCGCAGGCCAATACCGGCAAATGAAATTGGAAGCGTCTGTAACAAAAGCACCAGCGAGCCCATCCAGACGATGTCGATCAGGTTCAAAGGCAGGGAGGCAGCCTCTATGAGTATAAACAAACGGCCGATATAGAAAATCTGCCATACGAGACTCAATCCGATGATACCGACATAATAGGTCGCTTTCATATTATTCAGCGCAAAAGTTTCGATAAAAGGTACAATTTTAAATTTGTCGGAAAATCGGTTGAAGATGCGGTCGGCTATCGATTTGGCCAGGGACCTGAATGTAGCCGACACATAAAAAGACGATAAAGCGGTGATGATGACAAGTGCCAGAATTACCCATGGTTGCAATCGCAACCTTAAGACGCCAATTGCGGATATCGATTCATACATGAGAAGTGGTATTGAACCGCATAAAATCAACACGAGTAAAAATGTCACACGTTCAAAAATAATTGAAGCCACAAACGAGGATCGACCTTCTTGATTACCAGTGACCTTCATCCAACGGACAAATTCCCGTCCCACGGCAGAGGGCAAAAATAGCGCATAGAATCTGGAAATAAAGTTAATCTTCACTAGAGAAAACATCGAGTGATTGATGGGGCTTTCCTTTATCAGGAGGTAGTATTTGCCAGCGATGAAAAAGTTGGAAAGAACTGCAATCAGCGTCGACAACAAATAAAAAAATAAATTAGCATGCCTCAAAGCCGTTCCAATTTCTGATAAGTCTACCTTAACACACAGATAACCGATGCATAGACAGGATACCCCAATTTTAAGGGCAATTTTCAAATTTCGTTTAACCATTCTTCGGACCCGGCATAACCCAATGTCAGGAGTTGGGGGGTTAATATTGAATGTATATCCTTTAATTGACCTGGGCTGAATTCATTTTTCCATTTATTGTAGTTGCTCGCTTTTAATTCCGGTAAGGACTTAATGAATTCCTTGCTGCTTTTAACACCAATAAAATCCAATATCTCGGTTAATTTCATGACAGGGTTGGTAATGAGTTCTTCATATCGTAACGTTAGTCGATTTTGTTGCTGAATTAAGTTCCAATCTTGCTGAATACATTTTACGCAGGCACTCCATTGGTGGGCATTAAATTGCAGTAGAGAATTTTTAGCGTAAACTTCCTGCCAGTTTTTGAAACGCGGCCCCCAGCCGATTTTACCTTCCCAGCGTATCCGGTTTAGCTGTTTGGATTTATTTAGAAAATGACCATGGGTTTCAAACCACAGAGCCCTTAGCTTGCCATGCAAAAATGTTTGGCGCTCTAAAAAATTTTTCAGGACACTCAGTGCCTTAAAATAATTAAACTGCCCCTTTTGTTCCGGATCATTTACGATGCTTCTTCGGTTGTGCCATTCTTTGTGGATGGAGAGTGTCACATCCCGACCGTCCCGCAAAAGATGCACAAACCTGGCACGAGGAAATATTTTTAAAATAAAAGGTATCTTGAGGCTATTGCGCGGTGATTTGTCGATCAGGACTACACACTTTTTAATTTTTTTGTATCTTTCAAAATCTCTGAAAATTTGTTCTTTAACCCTGTTAGTTGCATCCTTAGCGGATCTTTCATCATGGGGTGCCTTGCGGAAAAAACGATCCCAGACGAAGTAGGGTTCGTACCATTGGCTAAGTTGCGGATGTTTATCTAACAGTTCTCCAAATATTGTGGTGCCTGACCTGGGAGAGCCGACAATAAACACATAGGAACCATTTTTATAAGGGTCGTCCATAACCTGCTAAATAGGCTTGTTTTTTGTTCACCGCCACCAGGTCTTAATGATTATCCTGGCGAAATGGAATCCATAAGCCAGGTCCTTGCCTTTTTTGCTTTTGCCGTATTTTCGTTTCAAAATGGTTATCGGCACCTCTCCGATGCGCAAACCGTTTTTAACCGCCTCAATAATCAATTCACTGGTATGATATTGATCTTCATGCAGACGGATAGATGCCATGGCCTCCATGCGAAATGCCCGGAACCCGCTCGAGGGGTCGGTGATTTTCTTGCCCAGCAATACCGATATGATTCGGCCGAAAAAGTATACCCCTGTTATTCTGAGCCAGTTCGCTTTTTCGCGGTCTCCCAAAATCCGGGACCCGATCACGCAATCGTAGCGGTCTTCAATGATCGGCACCAACACATTTTTGATGTCTTCAATTCGGTGTTGCCCATCCGCGTCCATGGTCACGCAATATTGAACCCCCGCTTTTTGCAGGATATCATAGCCCAGCCTCAATGCCGCGCCGCCGCCACGGTTTATTAAATTTTTTACCACACAAATGCCGTTCGTTTCCGCCGCCGCCAAAAAGGTTTGATCATCGCTGCCATCGTCCACCACAAGGACGCCCAGCTCGATGCCGTCTATTTGTTTGGGTACAAAGGGCAGAAGCTCCTTCAGGTTTTCGCTCTCGTTATAGGCCGGGATGAGGACCATCGCGGGCTTGATACAATTGATGAGTTCTACATTTTGTTCAATATCCTGGCTGCCCAACGAACGAACAAGCCTGTCGAATTGAAGATGAATATTGTCAATTTTTAATTTGGTAAAGAAAATGTAAAACAGCAAAAAAATGTTGGAGATGATCAGCAGGGCGATGATGCGGCCCCGGTAGGCGTTTTGCAGGGACATGGCGTCACGTATTACATTCAGAATATTAGGATTGATGGTGACGGTCATCAGGCTGATGTTTAAAAAGGCCAGAAAAATAAAGTTGGACCGGTTCCACCGTACGCCACGATAGACGAAAAAGGTTGCCAGCAAACCCAGTACACCGATAATAAATCCCAGTATTCTTAAAGTTGACATCGGTTATATTCTCAAAAATTAAGTTTGAAATACTTTCTTGTTATTCTGCTAACCCCATTTGACCTTTTGATAAAACTGTTCCTGCCTGACAAATCCCTTATGTTTGGCTGCAAACTGCATCATCCTGATCAAGGTTTCGTCATCGAGATAATGGGGGTTTAGTCCCAATTCGAGCAGTCCGGTATGCCGGGGATTGTAGTAGTGATCTTCTGCTTCTATTCGCGGGTTTTCCACGTGCTGAATTGCGACATCTAAGCCCAGCTTGCTTCCTGCGGCTTTTACCTTCTCGGCCAGGTCATTGACACTGAACGTCTCGGTGAACTGATTGAAAATACGCAACTCGCCCTCATCGGCAGGGCTCTCCAAAGACAGGCGAACACAGTTTAACGTATCCTTTATGTTCAGATAGCCCCTGGTTTGTCCGCCCTTGCCGAACACCGTCAGGGGATATCCGGCGACTGCCTGAACAACAAATCTGTTCAGCACGGTCCCGAAGATTTCATCATAATTCAAAAAGGGCAGCAGGCGGTCATCATTTTCTGATTCATCGGTAAATATCCCGTAAACGGGACCCTGCATCAGGTCGGTAACCCGCAATCCCCAGGTGCGCACATAGAACCACAAAAGATCCGTGTCCATGATTTTGGTGGTATGGTACAGGCTGCCGGCCTGGCGGGGGTAGAGGAATTTATGCCGCCGTCCTTTGTGTTCGACTTCCAGCCAGCCTTCTTCAATATCAATATCCGGGGTGCCGTATTCCCCCATTGTTCCGAGTTTGACAATGTGGGCATCCGGACAAAATTCTCGGACGGCAAAAATCACATTGGCCGTTACCAGTAGATTATTGCGCAGCGTCAGGGTGGCGGCCTGGCGGTTGAGCATGGAATAGGGGGCGGCCGGCTGTTCGGCATAATGCACAATGGCATCCGGCTTAAATTCGCTGAATATTTTTTCAACAAACTCCCATTCTGCCAGATCTCCAATCAAAAATGGGACCCTGCAACCGCTGATACCCTCCCAGACAGCACACCTTTCATCAAGTCGGGGCACTTTAAATAGCGGTTCCACCCCTACTTCGTGAAATAGCTTGCGGCGCAAATAATTATCCACCGCCACCACGTCATGCCCTTTAGCGGTAAGATGCATGACAGTCGGCCAACCGAGATAGCCATCTGCGCCTAAAACGAGTATTCGCATAAGACTTTATTCTGGATACGTAAGGATATTATTTTCCTTGAGAAAAGCCGCTAATTGATCTTTTGAAAGCGAAACTTCATTATCCGACTGATAGGAATTGGTCACTTCCCTGGATTTAATATCCGGGAATTCATAATCGATTTCACGATATAGGTCCGTAAAGGCCGGTAAAATGACGAAATAGCGCTCAAGTTCCCATGATCTTCTCGTTTCCTCGATATTCATCAACTCCTCATACATCTTCTCGCCCGGTTTGTGACCAATGATTTGAATTTTTATATCTTCCGGTTTCCAACCACAGCCAGGTGCCAACTCCTGGATCATCACTTCGGCCAGGTCTTTGATCCGAATGGCCGGCATCTTGGTGACAAACACTTCTCCACCGCGTGACAGTTCGCCGGCATTGATAATCAATTGGACCGCTTCTTCAATGCTCATGATAAAGCGGGTCATCTCCGGGTCCGTCACCGTGACGGGCCCACCCCGGCGGATCTGGTCGGAAAATATAGGGATTACAGACCCACGGGATCCCAACACGTTTCCAAATCGTGCTGATGTAAAGACGGGACCGGCAGTTCGCAGGTTGCTATTGGCCGCCGTTATCAAACGCTCCCCCATCAGTTTGGAAGTGCCCATAACATTGGTTGGATTAACCGCTTTGTCCGAGCTGGTGAATATGACGCGTTCCACATTATTTTCAATGGCGGCGTAGATGACGTTTTGAACACCGTGAATATTGGTTTGGACGGCCTCAAAAGGGGACTGTTCGCATAAAAGGACATGCTTGAAGGCGGCGGTATGGAAAACCACATCAATGCCGTTCATTTTGTCACAGAGCCGGTCCCTGTCGCGTATGTCGGCCAGAAAAAAAGATGCCTGCTCGTGCTTGGCAAAATCCTGCTCGATGAAAAACAGCTCGCTTTCATTGTTGTCAAGACCGACAAGCTCTTTCACCTTGTATTCTTCCAAAAGCTGGCGGATCAATTCCCTGCCGACGGTTCCGCATGCTCCGGTGACCAGGATACGCTTATTAGTTAACTTCACTTTGCTCCCTCATTATTAAAAATTTGAAACGCTCGAATTAGTATATTAGGTGTAATTTTTATTCTTTTTAAGGCTAAAGCTGGTTTGGATTCATCACGAAAATCACGCCTAAGGCTGAGAAAGCACGAAATTTAGGTCATCTTTTTTTCGTGTTTTCGCCTGCCCCGCAGGTAGGCACTATCGTACTGGGGCTATTTCGTGTTTTCGTGATTAAGTTTTCTTGTTTGGTTCCCCGCCTAAGTGGGATCCGGATTAGGTAATATAAGACTCCCCAGCTTCATCCGGATTGTAATCATTAAAATTGCCAGTCTGTCAGAGCGTTTATCGACGAGAAATATCACACAACCATTTTTAATTAAACAAAAAAGTTCTTAAATGGCAAGGAAGCTGGGAAGCTTGGAGGCAGAAGCGAAGCTTGAAGGCACAGAAGCTTGAAAGCTCAGGAGGATTCAGTTGATCATCTGTTCGCATCAATAATTGTCGAGTGAAATCCCCATAATTCTGGTTAACTTGATCGGAAGTTAACCTCTCGTGAATGATCAGATCTTTTGCCCGTCATGCTTTCCAGCTTCCCAGCCTTCGAGCCTTCCAGCCCCGCCCGGGCAAAGCTGCTTGACTTGGCAATTAAAAGCCTCTATGGATTGGGGTTATCCGATTTTGGATTGCGAATTGCGGATTTCGGATTTGTTATACCGCTATTCAAAAATAAGTTCCGAAATACGGAAGGGTGGTATAAGTGGTTGTAGAAAAAAAACGTTCGAATAACGGATCGTTTTTTTGACAACCGCTATAAAAGGAACGGATCCGATTTTCTATTTTTTGCTTATCAATTTTTATTGGGAAAAGTATTTTTCGCAATATGCGGGCCCTTTGGAATGAAAAAGAATAAAAAAGTATCTTTATCCAAAAAGCCGTTTCTGGTTTTGAGCCGCAGGGCCATTGCCGGCTGGCTGGGGGTCATTTTTATATTATGCGCCTGGATGTTTATCATCGGTGTTCTGGTGGGTAGAGGTACCGCTCCGGTCAAATTTGATATTGACGGTCTTCAAACTAAGCTGGAGATTTCCGAACAGGATCAAAAAAAAGGGCAGGGGGACAACCCCGGGGCGAATCTTCTATTGTAAAAGATAAAACCAAGCTTGATTTTTATGAAGCACTGCCGGAAGATCGCAAAGACACCAAAATTGATGAAAAAAAGCCGACCCGGGTAATCAGTAAAAAAGTTGAACCGTTACCCGATAAAAAACTTCCGAAAACCACCGAGAAAAAGGCCACCAAAAAGAGCACATCTAAAAAAGAGACCGCTGTGAAATCCGGAGCCGTCAAAAAGGAGCCGCCCAAACCGCCACCAAAACAGCCGATTGCTTCGAAAAGCGAGGCCAAACCATCCGGAAAAGTTTACACCATTCAGGTGGCTGCCGTAAAAGTTGCTAAAGATGCCGATCGTCTGGTGGGGCAACTCAAGAAAAAAGGTTACCCCGCCTACCGCATCATCAGCAAAGTTCAGGGCAAAGGCATCTGGTTTCGGGTAAGGGTTGGGAAATACAAAAGCAAGGCGGATGCCCGGGCGACGAAGCAGAAACTGGAAAAAGCAGGCATGAAACCGATCTTAGTTCTGGTTGAAAAATAAAAAAATCACGAAAGCACGAAAGTACGAAAACACGAAAATAATTATGGTATATGATCGTTTTCACCAATTCAGATACGAAGAGCACAAAAACTGGACTGGTAAGTATCCGTTTGAGGAACTAAGCCGCAAAATAATAGGTGCGGCAATTGAAGTCCATCGGGAACTTGGACCTGGATTCTTGGAGAATATATACGAGGAAGCTTTAAAAATTGAATTTTCTGAGCACAATCTTAATTTCGATTCCCAGAAAGAGATCAAAATAAAATACCTTGGGATTGAAATCGGGATTCACCGGCTGGATCTCCTCGTTGAAAAAAAGATTATTGTAGAATTAAAAGCTGTAAAGGAATTTGCTGATATACATTTTGCCCAGCTTCGATCCTATTTAAGAGCTACAGGTTTGAAAGTAGGATTGCTGCTTAATTTTGCAAAGCCTACATTGGAAATCAAAAGGATCGTTAACTAAATTTCGTGTTTTCGTACTTTCGTGTTTTCGTGATTGAAAAATGATGTATTCAAAGTTAGGGACAGAGGTACGGAGGAATCGAAATGAAAATCACCAAGGACGAAGTATTGTATGTGGCGGATCTGGCACGGCTGGATTTGGATGAGGCATCGATAGATAGGTTTGCCGGTCAGATCGATACCATTTTAGATTACGTTGATAAACTAAATGAGGTTGACACCGAGGGAATCCGGCCGACCTCCCATGCCATATCTCTAACCAATGCGTTTCGCGAAGATGAGCCAGCAGAGCACCTGGATCGTGAAAAGGCCCTGGCCAATGCACCTGAAAAGGAAGATGGGAGTTTTGTGGTTCCCAAGATTATTACGTAAAATGAGTTTAGGGTTTCCTCGCGGTTCAGGGTTCAGAGGTTCAGGATGTATATGATCATGCCGGACGTACCCGTGCTGCCATCAGAGGTTTCATCAAGTACCTGGTATCCTACAAGAAAGGTCAACGAAGGTGAAACGCTGAACCCTGAACGCTGAACCCTGAACCTGTGAGCACTCTTTAGTACTCTATCAACCTAAACAAATCAAAGGTATCACCATATGAAATTGCACGAACTGACAATAGATGCCGCTCACAAACTTTTAAAAAAGAAAGAGATCTCTTCCCGGGAATTGACCCGGGCGGTTTTTGACCGAATCGATGCGGTTGAAAGCAAAATCGACGCTTATATTACCCTTTGCGAGGAGTTTGCCCTGCAGCAGGCTGCACAGGCGGATAAAGCGATTGCAAACGGCGAATGCTCGCCCCTTACGGGGATTCCCCTGGGAATAAAAGATCTCATCTGTACCCGCAATATTCCGACCACCTGCGGTTCGAAAATTCTTGAAAGATTTTATCCCGCCCTATGACGCCACCGTCATTCGCAAATTAAAAGAGGCCGGTGCCGTGATTGTCGGTAAACTCAACATGGATGAGTTTGCCATGGGGTCATCTACGGAAAACTCCGGAATTAAAGTGACCCACAATCCCTGGGACGCCTCCCGGATTCCCGGTGGGTCCAGCGGCGGATCTGCAGCTGCAGTGGCGGCAGATATGTGTCTGGGCGCATTGGGATCAGATACCGGTGGCTCCATCCGCCAGCCGGCTTCCCACTGTGGCGTCACGGGGCTCAAGCCGACTTACGGCAGAGTCTCGCGTTTTGGTCTGGTGGCCTTTGCCTCATCATTGGATCAGATCGGACCCCTGGCAAAAAATGTGACCGACTGTGCCCATTTGCTCAACACCGTTTCCGGGTATGACCCCCGCGATTCTACTTCCGTACCCCGGGATGTCCCGGATTATGCGGCGGCCCTGGACGGAGATTTGAAGGGGCTTACAATCGGAATCCCTGAAGAATACAGTGCCACTGAGGGGCTTGATCCTGAGGTACTGTTAGCTGTTGATAACGCGGTTGCCGTCCTCGAAAAGCTGGGTGCCAAACGGGTAAGGGTTTCCCTGCCCCACACCGAATATGCGGTGGCCGTCTACTATGTCATCGCACCTTCAGAGGCCAGTTCAAATCTCGCCCGCTATGACGGTGTCAAATACGGTTTTCGCGACCGGGACACCACCGACCTGATGGATATGTATCGCAGCACCCGCTCCCGGGGTTTTGGCCCCGAGGTCCAGCGTCGCATCATTATCGGCACCTATTGTCTATCCGCCGGATATTATGATGCCTATTACGGTAAAGCCTCCCAGGTGCGCACCCTTATCATGGATGATTTTAAAAAAGCCTTTGATACATGCGATGTGATTGTGTGCCCGGTAGCGCCAACAGCTGCCTTTAAGATCGGGGAAAAAATAGACGATCCGCTGACCATGTATCTATCGGACATCTTCACCCTTTCGGCCAATCTTGCTGGCATTCCCGGCATGTCGGTGCCCTGCGGGTTCTCGGCAGACGGCCTTCCCATCGGGATGCAGATCATGGGAAATCATTTTAATGAAGAGATGATCCTCAAAGTGGCTTATGGGTTTGAGCAGGCCACCGAGTTTCATAAGAAGAAGCCAAAATTTTAAAGAAATTTTAACCACGGATTTTTCACAGAGTTACACAGAATTATTAAACCGCCTGCAGCGGAAAACTAAAAAATACTTCTAACTAAATTTCTTTTCCCGTGACTTTCCGTGTCCTTCCGTGGTGGAAAACAAGTGGAAACTTTAAGCAAAGGAAAATGCCATGACCACCGTTCAGCCGGAAGGCGAAAATTTAAGAAAAGCCGTTAAGTGGATCTCAGATGAGCGGACCTACGGAGCCGAAAAACCTCTATTAAAGCTGATCGAGGAAGCCAGCCTGAAATTTGATCTTTCACCGATGGATACGGAGTATTTGATTAATTTTTTTCGAAAAAGCGATAGTTAAATAATCGCGGCTGGAAAGCCGCTCCCACGAGGTTGCAACCAATGTCTCAGGCGAGATGTGGGAGCGGCTTTCCAGCCGCGATTAAAATCGAACTCTATCCTTACTTAATATGAAACCGCCAAAAGGATCGAATTCATTACGCAAAGGTCGAGCGTCCATCAAAAATCAGCACTATCTGATTACAACTAAAGTGTATGAAAGAAAGCCTCTATTAAATCAGGAGGGGGCCGCAAATATAGTACTTGAGAGTCTGCGCTGGCTTGAAGAGCAGGGGAAAATAATTCTTGATGCCGCTGTTTTAATGCCGATCATTTACATATCGTTATGGGCTTGCGCAAAGGATCCCTCGCTGAAGTGATGCGCAGCTTTAAAGGTTACACCGCTTATAAGATCAATAAACTAAAAAGAAAAAGGGACCCATCTGGCAACCTCAATACCATGATCATGCCCTTAGGCAGGATGAGGATCTCAATCAGGTTGTTCTTTACACCCTGAGTAATCCGGTTCGGGCCGGTTTGGTGAAAGATTTCCAAAATTATCCTTTCTGGTATTGTCGGTGGGATCTGTGAAGGATAGAAGGCTATTCAAACCCATTTAATCGCGGCTGGAAAGCCGCTCCCACGAGGTTGCAGCAAATGTCACAAATAAAAATTTTACCTGAAATCCTTTCCAACAAAATAGCTGCCGGTGAGGTGGTGGAGCGGCCTGCGGCGGTGGTCAAGGAGCTGGTGGAAAATGCCCTTGATGCGGGCAGCACCCGGGTTGTTGTTGAGGTTGAAAAAGGCGGGCGATCCCTGATCCGGGTATCGGACAACGGTGCCGGCATGGGGCATGATGATGCCTTGCTGGCCCTGGAGCGTTATGCAACCAGCAAAATATTTAAGGATCAGGACCTTTTTTCCATTAACACCCTGGGTTTCAGGGGCGAGGCCCTGCCGAGTATTGCCGCGGTTTCACGGTTTAACCTGACAACCCGGGCTCGCATCTGCCGACAGCGGAACCGAGATCGTGGTTGAGGGCGGCAAAATAAAAGACGTTTCCGAAGTCGGCGTCCCCAAGGGCACCATGGTTACGGTGAGGCAGCTTTTTTTTAACACGCCGGCCAGGCGTAAGTTCCTAAAAACCATCGGCACCGAAATGGGCCACATAGCCGACATGATCGCCAGAATCGCCCTGGGAAATCCTGCCGTCCAGTTTCGGCTGACTCACAACGATAAAATCGTTAAAAACTGGTCCGCGGCCTCCCAACCCTTTGATCGGATGGTTGATGTCCTCGGAAACGATCTGAAAAACAGCATGCATGCCATTGAGTTTCTAAACAACGGTATATCCATTGCCGGCTGGATCTCCTCACCCCGGGTGACCCGTCGTACGTCCAGGGCAATATTTATTTATGTCAACGGCCGGTTTGTGCGCGACCGGATCGTCCAGCATGCGTTGTTTGAAGGCTATTCCCAGAGGCTCGTCAAAGGCCAGTTCCCGGTGGCAGTAATTTTTATCACCCTGCCCTTTGATGCGGTGGACGTCAACGTGCATCCCACTAAAAACGAGGTCCGCTTCGCCCGCCAGAGAGAGGTTCATGAGGCCGTCCGACGGTCAGTCGCCCAGACGCTGTATGAAGTTGACAGACCGGGATGGGGTAATGCCCGATCTTCCGGGAATTGGGGACGGGTTTCAGAGGCAGCAACCAAGGATTTCGGATTTCGGACCCGTCGTCGTCCGATAGGGCGGGACTATGCCGCGGCTAAAGATGCGGAAGGCGGAAAAAAGGAACTGGAATTCGGAAATTCTCACCCCGCACCCCGTAACCCGCAACTCGACACCCGCACCCCATCTTTTTCCAATCCAAAATCCGAAATCCCAAATCCGATATCGAGGGACGCGCAGACTGCCATCTGGCAAAAGAAACCGTTCGGCGACATGCGCGTCATCGGCCAGTTTCACAACACCTATATTGTGTGTGAGTCTGAGGCAGGGCTGATCTTAATCGACCAGCATGCGGCCCACGAGCGCGTGCTGTTTGAGCAATTCAGCGCCCGTTCAACCGGTGCCCAGAACTCCGCTCAGAGACTGCTGGTGCCCGAAACCATCGAACTGGGCTATCGGGAAGCCGGTGTTCTTGAAAAAATAATACCGGATTTAGCTGAACTTGGTCTGGATATCGAACCCTTTGGCGGGAACACCTTTGTGGTCAAGGCCGTGCCGGTTTTGCTGGCCGGCCGTGAGATCAAACCGGTTCTGATCGAAATTGTAGAAAAAATGGCGGAGGTCGGTGCGGCTCCCGGTTTGGCCGAGGCGCTGGACCAATCCCGCATGGTACTGGCCTGCCACGCTGCCATCCGTGCCAACCAGGCCCTGTCTCAAACTCAAATCCAAGGCCTGCTCACCGGGCTCGATGGCTGCCGCAATCCCTCCCACTGCCCCCACGGGCGTCCCACCTGGATTCACTGGGAGATCCGGAACCTGGAAAAATTGTTCAAGTGGATGAATTGTCTGTGTTTCCGAAAATCGATCATTGCAATTCAGGTTTTTCCGGTTGATAACGTTGGTTGTTGTGTGTATGATAAGATGATTATCGGAGATCAGACGTTCGCGGCTGGATTCGAATTATGAATTCAGCTGAATCAGAAGTCAGAAACCACAATTTGCTATAGGTTGCATAAACACTGATGATCTACGAGCGATTTATTGACGCCACGCATGATATATGAAGTTTTGCCGGATGAGAGTGCCATTAAATCTAATTACCTTCGTGTAATAGATAACGAGGGAGAAGATTATTTATATCCTGCCAACTATTTTATTTTCGTAAATTTTCCGCATGCGATAGAAAAAACATTGATGCGTATTTCATTCCCAATCTCACAACCAATTTCTACCGGCAGTGATTATTAGCCAACTTCTGAATTTCAGAAAGATTGAGAACATACTCATTGCCAAAAGAGGTGATCCCATGATCCGCTGGAATCCTGCCGACGAAATCAATCATTTTGTAAAATTGCATTGCAATTATACAAAATGATTGTGGATAAAAAAATAGTAAAAAAATCTTGACTTTAGGTGGTTTCCATTTTATCATTCAAAGAATTATCCGCATCAGCATGAGAAAAGATGACTAATATTAGGCTATTAGGCTCGACGGGGCATGGGCCCCAAACCGCTGATGTGGGGTAAATTTCCGCCTGGAAAGGAGGTGAAGGGTACCGTAATTATACCGCTTTCCGAATTAATTTTCGAAACAAGGAATTGCGGTATAATGTGGTTGTAAAAAAAACGGAATAGGAGACCGTCTTTTGACAACCGCCACACAGGCAAAACAAACTTATTAGGCAAACTATTAACTATCTTTCCACGTTAAGGAGGAAAATCTAAGATGAAGAAATTTACAATACTTTTTGCAGCAATCATCCTGGTATGCTTTGCCGTACCGGCCATGGCAGTGGACTGGAATTTTTACGGCAGTGCCCGTGTCAACACCTGGTATGTCAGCCGGGATTTTGGCGATGGCCTTAATGGCGCCGGCAACGATACCAAAGATTCAGAAGTGCGCTGGGGTATGAACGGCCAGGATAACAGCCGTCTCGGTGCCAGAGTAAAACATGAGAATGTCAGCGGGCGCGTTGAAATTCAGCTGAGAGGAGACGACGGGGGCGACCCGAGCTCATCCATCACCACTGAAACCAGACTGATTTATGGCGAATGGAATTTCGGCGCCGGCAAACTGAAGGTCGGAAAAGACTATACGCCGATCTCCCAGTTCATCTCCGGTCAGGTATTCGACGAGGACCTCGGTCTGCTCGGTATTGGTACGATGTACGGCAACCGGACCGCCCAGATCGCCCTGACCTTCGGCGGATTCCAAATTGCCTTGATTGAGCCCTATACCAGACTTATCCCCGGCCTGTCGGCTTCAGCTGGCACTACGGTAACAAGCGTTATCGCTGGAAGCACCTATCTTCTGACGTTAGACGACTCAACCTCAGACAACGGCGATGTCGACTCCTACATCCCCAAAATTGAAGCCAAATGGGGCATGGCCTTTGATACCTGGAACTTCAATATCAGGGGTGGGTGGCAGTACTACAGTATCGAAGATGTTCTCTACGCCGATGGCTCGAAAACAGACGATCTTGATGTCACCTCCTATGCGATCGGCGCTGATGCCGGCGTCAACTTCGGACCGGGTTACGTAAAAGCTGCTTTGAGCTGGTCCCGAAATCCTGCGCAGGCGGCCTGGCATCTTCCCGGCCTGAGAACTGCCGGTGGCTCAGCAGTATGGGACGGCACGGATGATATCAAGGATAATGACGTCCTCATGGGCGCCCTTGTCGGTGGTATCAAAGTCAGCGACATGCTGAGCTTCGAGGGTGGTTTCGGTTACCGCCAGGATGATTCCGATGTCAGTGGTAGCGATAAGGATAAAGCCTGGGAAGCCTATGTCCAGTCAGTGATTGTCCTGGCTCCCGGCGTCTATGTGGTTCCCGAAGTTGGCTACACCGACTATATGAAAGACGCTGCCGATTTGGACGAAGGCGATGCGTTCTGGTTGGGTGCCAAATGGCAAATTGACTTCTAAGCTTTTTGTAACAGCTTAGTCGCACAGCAACAAATAAAACCCGGGGCATTTTGCCCCGGGTTTTTTTATTTAGCTATTTAAAAATTATTGCATCTATCAAAAGAATGGTTTGCGCGATAAAGCGCAAAAGAGAAAGACGTTCACAGCATGACTTGGATCGAAACATCGGGCATGACATCTGACCTACTTAAGACATCGCGGCTGGAAAGCCGGCTACCAAGACTACTGTTAAACATTTTAGTGTTACCCGTGGGAGCGACTTTCCACCTAAAAGCCCGCCAAGACGGTACGAGCCTGAATTCCTGGGTACATGATACTCTCGCCAAAGCTGCCGGATAGTTGTCACTCAGATAGTCGTATTCAATCAATCCGGCAACTATCTTTAATTTGTCATTTGACATTCGTCATTCCTCGGCTTCCGGCTGTGCCGGTCTGACCAGGTCATAGGCAATAAGGGTGCTTTTTGCTTCGGTTAATAAAACCACCCGCCCACCCTTGATCACCAGGGCCGCCACGAGTTCATCCTGGCCGTCGTTGTCAAAATCGCCAACGGTATAATCCTGGATGTAGCCTTTCATGGTGCGGGTTTTCCAGATGGGTCTCAGGCCGATACCGTCCCAGGTGAAGGCTTCGATGTGAGTTTTGGTGAACACGCGAAGATCAAGTTTACGGTTGGTGAATTCGTGGTTGGTAATGGCGATGACCTCGTTTTCTTTTTTGGCGTTGTTTTGCCACACAACCAGCCTTAAGGGGAAATATTGTTTGTTTTCGACCTGTCCCACGTCATCCTTGGGAGCGTTCCAGAACAGCATGCTTCCGCCGGAACGCTCCGGGCTTTCCCAGGTGTCTTCCCCGGATGAAGCAATTACCATCATGTGATCGTTGCTCTTATAGGCAAGAACGCTTTCCTGGCCGTTGTTTAAAACATCGCCGATGGTCAACCCCAGCAGGCTGGTGCGCCGGGGGGTTTTGATTTCATCGGTGGGGACATATTCCCCGGCCTGCCAGATCATTTCGAAAATCGGGCCCGAATCGGAACTACCTTTGCGGGGTCGCTGCCCGAGAAGGATGCGGCCGCGGGCAGGCGTGTCGGCCACCCGGTAAATCCAGCGGCTGTCGTCGATTTTTTTAACAAAATTGCTTCCGTCATACTCAAGAACGTATGAGTTTACCACCGTTTTTAAGGCGTTAAAGCTGGTGAAAAAAATTTCCCCGTAGCCGTTGCCATCGATATCGGCAATATCCACACCGAATATATTGATATTGTTGCTTTCATCAAATTCAGCAGTTTTGCGCAACTGGCCGCCCTCGGATCGAAAAATGGTCACCATCTGAGGGGCGGCGACCACCGTTTCGTTGAGGCCGTCGCCGTCCACATCACCAACGGCAATGCCGTTGATCCGATACTTGAAGCTGGCGCTTTTCCAAAAACTGGCCTGGGTTTCCTGGCCGGCGCCCTGGAGCATTTTCATACCTTCAGCGCCTTCCCCGCCCGCAGCAATGAAACCATCATCCTGCAGTACTTTTTCGGGATGGGCATGAATATCACTTTTGGGGGATTCGGGAGGCTTGGCCGTGGGTGCCGGTGCCTTGGCCGCAGCGACCGGGGTTTGGCCGAACATCTTGTTATTGATATCGGCTGCGATCAGGTTGATTTTGGTTATTACGGCCCCTAAATCCTGGCTCTGGTCATAAAAGGTCATGGTGGGTTTTGCACCGGTGATGTCCACCATTTTGGAATCGATGCTCACATTGCTCCCCAGAACCGTCAGGCTGCCGAAAAGCACGAAATCGGCATTCAGACGGGTGCCGATGTCCCGGGCAACGGCCTCATTGATCCGTTCGGAGCCTGCCGTAGATTGCATGGCCGCCTCCGCCTCGGTCCGCCCGATCACCTCCACCCGGCCTTCCTTGGCAAGACGGGTGGAGAGCATGTCGAAAATACCGTCTTTTAAAAACGACAGGTCTTTTTCCGAATTGATCTTAAAGGGCAGCAGGGCGATGCGTTTGGGGGTGGCGGCCGTCGAGGAAAAATTGAAGGCAATAGTGGCTATAAGGATCAAACCTATAGAAACTATGCACCTCATATTGATTCTCAAATATTTCAAAGTATATCCTCCTTCAATTTTTGTCCGTTTCGCCCGTATGTCCGTTGTCTTTTGTCCTATTCATCAGAAGTTCCAACCATCGTTTTCCAATCCAAAATCCGAAATCTCAAATCCGCAATCGAAGGACCCGCAACCCGTCTCAAGGCTCCAATTTCCGTTTTAAAAGCGCATTCACCATCTTCGGATTGGCCTGGCCCCGGGTTTCCTTCATTATCTGTCCGACAAAAAAACCCATAAGTTTGGTTTTGCCGTTTTTATAGGCCTCGACTTCCTTGGGATGACTGGAAATAATTTTTAATATAACATCTTCCAGGGCCGCTGTATCTGTAATTTGAACCAGGCCCTTTTCTTCCACTATCTGTTTGGCCGGCTTGCCGGTCCGGGCCATTTCATCAAAGACGGTTTTGGCTATCTTGCCGCTGATCACCCCGTCTTCGATCAAAGAGAGCAGCCGGGCGAGGTCACCCGCTGCAACCGGTGAATCTTCGATGTTTTTTTGCTGAGCGTTTAACAATCCCAGCAGCGAGCCCATGACCCAGTTGCTGACTTGCTTGGGATGGGGAAACAATCGGGTGCAATTTTCAAAATAATCCGCCAGCTCTTTGTCCGATGTCAGCAGTCCGGCATCGTAGGCGGGCAGTTCATATTGATCCAGGAAACGCTTCTTTTTGGCATCCGGAAGCTCGGGCAGGCTTTTTTTAACTGTTTTGATCCAGGTGTCGTCTATCGCCAGCGGAAGCAGATCGGGGTCCGGGAAATACCGATAGTCATGGGCCTCTTCCTTGCCACGCATCGATGTTGTTTTATTCTTGTCCGGGTCCCACAGCCGGGTTTCCTGAACAATTTGCCCGCCGTCCATAAGGACCTCCTTCTGGCGGCTGATTTCATATTGCAGGGCTTTTTCGACGTGTTTAAAAGAATTCAGGTTTTTAAGCTCCGTGCGGGTACCAAGGGACCGGGTATTTTTGGGGCGGATGGAAACATTGGCATCGCACCTGAAACTTCCCTCTTCCAGGTTACCGTCGCATATTCCCAGGTAGCGCACGATGGACCTGAGCTGTTTCAGATAGGTCCCGGCTTCTTCCGGTTGACGGAGGTCAGGTTCGCTGACGATTTCAATCAGGGGAACGCCGGTGCGGTTGAAATCCACCATGCTGACGGGTCTAGCGGGATCATGGCCCAGCTTGCCGGCATCTTCTTCCATGTGGATGCGGGTAATTCCGATGCGGCGAAGGCCGCCGTTGACTTCGATGTCGACAGAGCCGTTCAGGGCGATGGGCAATTCATACTGTGATATCTGGTAGCCTTTGGGCAGGTCCGGATAAAAATAGTTCTTGCGCGCAAAACGGCTCTCCCGGGTGATTTCGCAGTGGGTGGCGAGGGCCATTCGCAAGGTGAAATCCACTACTTTTTTATTGAGTACCGGCAGCACTCCCGGCATCCCGAGACACACCGGGCAGGTGTGGGTATTGGGCGGTGCGCCGAAAGAGGTTGAACAGGCGCAGAATATTTTGGTGTTGGTTTTTAACTGGGCATGAACTTCCAGCCCGATGACCGGTTCAAATTCCATTAATGATCCTTCCAACTGGCATCCGATGGTCGTTAATGTTGCCGTCTAAAACCCAAATAATGAACAATTGGCAACATTTAGTCAAGACTAATTCAACGAATGGCCTTTGAGACTACTTCCTTTCATTATTCGCATACACCAGCATGTTTCCTGTACAATCAGGAACCGGTGTGCTATCTATTTACGTTTAAAATAATTGATAGAATTTTAGCATCGGATATTTTAAGAGTCAGTTGGGTCTGTGAGTCAAGGACAGACGGGAAATAGTGGTTCAATGAAAAAGAAGCATTTGATATTAATAGCAAGCGGAGCGCTGATCATTCCACTCCTTTATTTTTTCGACGTCCCTCTCTGGCAGGCTGCCCGCGATCTGGTAGAGCCGGATTATTTGTATATTCCCGAATTCGTTACCCACTATGGCCTCTACCTTTTCTACATGATTTTTGGCGGCATCGGGATTTTTGCCCTCGTCAAGAAAAAACGCGACCTGATTTATTTGTGCCTGGCCTATATCATAACCCAGCTTGTCTTTTCACTAATGGTGGTCAGGTTGTTAAAAATTGTTTTTGGCCGTGCCCGGCCCGGTTGGGGCACAGACTTTACTTTTTTTGCGACGCGGTTTAAATACAATGCCTTTCCTTCGGGGCACTCGGCCGATGCGTTTGTGTCCGGGGTTTTTCTTTTCTATCTTTTGAATCAGTCAAAATATGCCGGGTATCGCTTTTTGCCGCTAATCTATGCTTTTTTGATTGCCATCTCGCGGGTGTTTGTGAGCTCGCATTATCCTTCGGATGTTGCGGCCGGAATGGCTATCGGGATACTGGGCGCGTGGTTTTCTATATCCAGGTATCAGGACCCATCTAACTAATCCTTGTCAGCCCGGGGATTGCGAGTCGTCAATTTTTTACTCCGCCGGAGACGAGTCCTCCTGAGGCGGATAAAGTTTTAATTCACCGCCCCTTGGGGCGATAAAAATATTCCGGTTGATACCCCGTTGCTTGCTGCGGGGTAGTTCATTGCCATCGCTTTGCTGCCACTCTATCGGTCCGGGGAATACCAAGGCGGGTCAAAATGAAATCTAAAAGATCCAGAAAGGCTGCTGCCGCCCATCAAAAATCAGGCGGGGGCAATATGAAGACGGCCCCCGGGCATTGGCTGCCGGTTTTGGTGCTGATGCTTCTTTGCCTGGTTGTTTATTATAATTCCCTGTCCAACGGGTTTGTCTATGACGATTTTGGTTCAATCGTTGAAAACAGGTACATCAAGCAACCGGGCAAGTTTTTCGCCGCCCTGTTTAATCAGTCTTATTTTAAAATGGCCGGTCTGGAGGCAAGTTACCGGCCGGTTGCCAGTCTTTCCTATTTGTTGATTTATTCCATCGCCGAGTTAAATCCATTCTATTATCATCTGACAAGCTTGTTATTGCATGCCCTGAATGCCATTTTGGTTTACTGCCTGGCTAATTTTATCCTTCAAAATCGCTTGAGCGCCATGATATCAGGATGTTTGTTCGCCTGTCATCCGGTGCTTTCCGAGGCGGTTAATTGCATCGATTTTAATGATGATCTTCTGACAGGCTTTTTCTATCTGCTGGCGCTCATATTCTATATCCGCATCAAAGCCGAACATGTTAAATTTAATATCGGCGCCTATGGTTTAAGCTTGTTTTTTTATCTTCTCGGATTGTTGTCCAAAGAAATGGCGATAACACTGCCGGCCATTATGTTGCTTTACGACCTGATTTTGAGAGATGCCGACCGGGACCCGCCAACTTTCCAGCAGCTGCTAAGTATATTAAAAAAAAGAGCCTACTTTTATTCCGGATATATGACCGTCACGCTGTTTTATTTGTTCCTGCGATTTTTCCTTTTTCATAATCCCGGCGAATCCTTGAAATCTTCTTACGGCAGTTTGTTTGAAAGGATTATTTACCTGCCCGGCCACATTTTCAACTTCATCCGGCTGATCGTATTTCCGACAAATTTAAACGCCGATTATGTTTTTTCTTACCCGGATCGTTTTTTTGACAGTATGAACTTAATTGGCTTTGCCGTTGTTATGGGGCTGGCCGGCATCAGTTTTTTCATCTATCGATATTCGAAAGAGATCTTTTTCGGCATATGGTGGTGTTTTATCACCCTGTTTCCGGTTTCAAATTTGATCGGTATTTACCATCCCCTTGCCGAACGATACCTTTATCTACCGCTAATCGGATTTTGCCTGGTGGTCCCTGTCATTATTTTTGGCCTGGCTGGGCGATTCATCAGCCAACCGCCCGCGGCAAAAAAGGTATCATTGATTCTGATACTCGTCATTCTCAGCTTTTATTCGACCGCCACCATATTACGCAATCCTGATTGGAAGAGCAATTTCAGCCTGTGGTCAAAAACAGTTCAGACTTCACCAAACAGTCTTGTCGCGCGCGGAGGCCTTGGCCTGGCTTATCAGGAGCGCAGGATGCTGGATGAAGCGCAGGAGCAATTCGAAATAGCGATTAGGCTTTATCCCGGTCACTCTAAGAGCTATTACAACCTGGGTGTCGTTTATCATCAGAAAGGTGATCTGAAGCGGTCCATGGAATATTTTAATCGCTCCGTAACCTTAAATCCTGAGTCTATCCGGGGCCATTACAACCTTGGTTCCCTTTACGCCAAGCGGGGTTTATTAGACATGGCGATTCGGCACTTTAGCAAAGTGATCGAATTAGACCCTGAAGATGTTGAGGCCCGCTATAATCTGGGGATGGTATACGCGATGCAGCACAAACTGAAACGTGCAATTTCAGAGTGGGAGAAAGTCCTGCAGCTCGATCCGGGTCACACCGGTGCAAGAAATAACCTGGAAAAAGCAAAGCGGATGATGGATGCCGACGGTCGGATAAATGACAACTGAATTACTCGAGGGATCGGGGAGTTTTTCCCCAAATGCATTTTGAGTGAAGCGTTCGCGTTTTTTCTGATCATCAGCTATCCCCCTGGCGGGCAGAGCTTCGATCGGAAAAATCCCTGATACCCCTCAATTACTCACTCTTCAAACATTCCTTTAAAACCATAGTACTTATAGACTTCTATATATTGTGCCGGCCGACCGTCGCGAAATATCTGAATGGGTTCGGATTGCGGATCCATTTTTTCAAAAAGGGGCTGGTAGCGCCGGGCGCGTTTGAGATGACGCCGGTGATCCACGATGAACAGAGCGTCCCAGCCGGTATGCTCCGGTGCCGTGAACCACAAATGGTATTGATCGAATTTGCGGTGCAGGGAGGTGGCCACGGTCTCGGGTTGCAGATAAACCCCTATTTGACTGGCCTTGAAAAATCGATGGGAGAAAATAAATGTTTTTTCAGGATGAGGCATTTGGGCACGGATGGCTTCGACCCGGTTGGCGATTTCCTGCCAGCCGAAAAGGTCATTGGAAATATCGTTGCGGGGCTCATAGGGTTTTAAGGCTTTGACGGCTGGAAATCGACTGTTTAGTTTTAAGGAAACATCACGGGCCCAGGAGTAGACGGGTTCGGTCATCGGCAGAAAAAGAGCCAGGTAAAGCAGGGCGCACATCAAAAACCCGGTAGCACCGGAAGCTAGTGGCCCATCGGTGCCACCGGATGGCGGATGGGCCCGGTATCGAAACTTTTTTTAATACCACTGAGGCTACCGCAATTGAGCCTGTCCACCACCCCACTGTTGTCCAGTGCGGTAGAATTTTGGTCGTCAATCCTGCCAGGCAAAAAAAGGCAAAAATGGGGATACTGGTCCAGAATACAAATCGATCACCGCTGCCCATTTTTTTTTGCCGCGTGAGAACTATGCCGACCGCGATCAACAGACCGAAAATAAGCGGCGACCAGGCGGCCAACTGCCCTCCGATCGCCGCAAAAAAATCACCCCAACTCAAGCCCTCGCCGGAGCCCTGGCCTAATTGATAAGAATAGGATATCCATTCGTGGCGGGCATTCCAGATGATATTTGGAATAAAGACGGCAAAGCCGATCATCACCGCTGCCCAGGGCTGAATCTTTCCCAACCAGTAACGGTGTTCGGAAGATGTGATGAAATAACCCAGCAGGCACAGTGCCAGCAATACGGCATGATATTTACTAAGCAGGGCACCACCGAACAGCAGGCCGGCTAATATCCACAGCGTCCACCGGCCGGTTTTAATTGCCTGCCAAACGGCCAGCAGGGTACCGCACCAGAACAGATTCAAGGTGGCGTCGGGCAGCAACCCCACCATCAATACCTGCTGGTAGGGCATCAGATGCAGCGTCAGCGCTGCCCAGAAGGCAACACGTTCATCCCGGTAAAGGGACAGCGCCAGATAGCGCAACACTATCAGGCTGAAAGCCGTGCAGATCACCGGGCCCAGGCGGACAAAAAAAACACCGTTCCCCGGCAAGGTCGTCAGGGCCGCCAGAAAGGCGACCATGGGGGGATGATCGAAGTACCCCCAGGCCAGTTTCCGTGAATAAAGCAAATAATGGGATTCATCCATCCCCAAGCCGAATTTATTGATTAACAAGAGGCGAAAAATTGTAAATGCGATGATCAGACACCAGAACAGCGTTCGATAGGTTGCCTGGGATATTTTTTGATTATCAGGCTGCATTTTGCCATACGGGATTGGTCTGAAAAATGAACGTCCAGCATCGAGGAGTTGACATCGAACATCGAACGTCCAACGTCGAACATCGAATAGTGATGTCGCTGCGCTCCGCGATTTAATTTCATCTGTTTACTATTTCTGTTTCTTTCGGCCCTTCGATATTCGCTCAGGGCCATGTGAGCCTGTCGAGCGGCCGTTTTGATACGAAAGCCTTTCTTCCAAATCATATGTCTGTTTGTTTATCTTTTCCCTTTCGACGATCGATGTTCGTCTTTTTATGGTTCGATGTTCATCCTTTTAAAATTTTCAGAGCCTTGGACAACACATCCTCCGGTGCAATCTTTTTCAGACACAAATTGTCACCGTCACAGGGAGAATTGCGGTGATTATAAGCGGTTACGCAAGGTGAGCAGGAAAGGTCCAGGTAAAGATTCAGCGCCTTTTCATCAATGGGGCCATACAGCAGCGGTGTTTCCGGGCCATAAAAAATGATGGTCGGAATAGGCGTCATGGCAGCAAAATGCCCGGGGCCGCCGTCATTGGTGACCAGCAGTGATGAAAAATGGAATATCAGCATCAATTCCCGAATGGTTTTGGTATATCCGGTCAGATCCACGCAATTTTCACTTTGTGTGTGAGATAGGATCGTTCGGGCCACATTTTTATCCTCGGCCAGTCCGATTATACACACGGCATACCCGTGCTTGAGCAATTCTTCAGCCAGGCCGCAATAATGAGCCAACGGCCAGGCGCGAATGGGCAGCAGACCGCCGCCGGGATAAATGAGAACTATTTTGTGGCCATTGATACCCGGCGCTTTATCCAACAGTCGCTTTTTGGCATCTTCGATTTCGTCCGGTGCAAATTTTATGGCCGGTATTTCCAACT
This sequence comes from uncultured delta proteobacterium, assembly GCA_963821065.1. GTDB lineage: Bacteria > Desulfobacterota > Desulfobacteria > Desulfobacterales > JAFDCJ01 > JAFDCJ01. The sequence continues at coordinate 492,389 of CAWGCM010000034.1, forward strand.
TTGCTTCTGTAAGCATGCGCTTGGCTTTGGGGTCGGTGGTGGAATCGATGGCATCTACCAGGGTGAGAAACTGCCGGGAGATATGGTGGTATGGGTTATAAAGTACGGGGCGGTTCATAAAATTTCCACGATACAACCCTTCCTGGGTGTGGGGATGAAACCCGACCCGGATGGCGGCGCCGCTGAGAAAGGAAAAGATACTGCTGATTCTTGAAAACAGCTCACAGTCGATCACCGTATCTATTTTCAGCTTGCGCATATCGGCCAGGGCACCCAGGGCGGATTTGACGAAAACCGGCATAGAGCTGTCGTTTATGGTAATAATATTTTCAGGCGGGATGCTCCCCAGCAATTCCACCACTTCCCGGTTTTTTTCAAACAACATGATATGCAGCGAAGCAGCGGGAAATTTTTTCTTTAACTGCTGAAACATGGGATATCCCAGCACCAGGGCACCCATTTCGGATAGCAGGATGATGAGAATATTTTGGGCTTCGTTCGTGCGGGGCTTTTTTTTGAAAAATTGGTAATATATTGAAAATATGCGACAAATAAACGTGCCGACAGTGCGATCGATCAGGCGTTGGGTTTCGACTTTCATTATCTGACTTTCAGAGCTGGGTTGTCAATGAGGCCTTCTGGTCTTTCGACAAATTACGGAGCCTATGTATCTTAGCGGTGCCTTGGAATTTTCCCCCAAAATGGAATGGTAAAATGATGGAATATCGGATATTAGTAAGGATATTATCTATTTATAATTTAATTGTCAAATATGAAACTGAATTGCGGCCCAATAGATTGTTGAGGCCTTTTTGTGGATTGATATTTATCCCCAGATGATGAATACTTCAATTTTGAGGTTGCTGGTTGAAAATTTTGCGGGATTGTTTGATGCAATGCATTGAATGTGATATAGGGATTTCGTTCAAAAAATTTGTCTCGGATTTGGAAAATTCCAGCATTCCATTGGTTATCAAACGGCAACCACCACCCTCCGGGGTGAACGCAACGCCTGGCGCTCTGGCCAGGATTCTTGACTGCTAAAATTAATCGATAAGCAAATGGCACGCAATTCAACCTACAATATCCTGATGTATTCCCACGACACCTATGGTCTGGGTCATATCCGCCGGACCATGGCGATTGCATCCCATCTGCTTGGACCCCGTATCAATATTTTGATCCTGACCGGTTCGCCGATCGCCGGTCGGTTTTCCTTTGCAGAGCGGATCGATTTTGTGCGGATCCCGGGAATGATTAAAAAAACCAACGATGAATATTTGCCGCTGTCCATCAAGATCAATGCCCGGCATGCCCTTGATATCCGTAAAAATATCATCACCGCCACGGCTAAAACCTTTCAACCCCATCTTTTTATTGTGGACAAGGAGCCCCTCGGGTTGAAAAGAGAGGTATTGCCCACATTGCAATGGTTGCGGCGCTGCCGACCGGACACCCGGTCTATTCTCGGATTGCGCGATATAATGGATGATGCTGAAACGGTTAAAAAAGACTGGCGGGAAAAAAAGGTCTACGATCACCTTCAAAAACTTTACAGCGAAATCTGGATTTACGGGATACAGGATTTTTATGACCCCATTAAAGAATACGATATTTCAGAGGACATCAGCCGCAAAATTCATTTTACCGGTTATATTCCACGTAAAATTCCGGGCAAAGATGCGGTTAATAAAATGAAAAAAGAAATCGGGCTGAAACATCCTGAGAGACTGGTGGTCGTCACCACCGGCGGCGGCGGCGACGGGTACCGGGTTATGGATACCTATTTAGCCACCCTTGAATCCTTTTCAGGCACCCCGCCGTTTAAAAGCGTTTTGATCACCGGGCCGTTTATGCCGAAGCAGGAAAGAAGGGATGTTTTCAAACGGGCCCGGCGGCTGGGGGTCCGAACCTACCATTTTTACCGGCAAATGGAGAAAATTTTCGCAGCGGCTGACATTGTTGTCAGTATGGGGGGCTACAACACCCTGTGTGAAATTCTGGGCCAGGGAACCCTCAGCCTGGTTATTCCAAGGGAGACCCCCCGCAAAGAACAAATCATCAGGGCCCGGGCCTTTGCCCGTCAAAACCTGGTTGATTACATTCCCTGGGGCGAATTCACATCGGATCTTTTACGCCAAAAACTGCTCGCCCTCATGGAAAACCCCGAACCCTATCATGAAGCCATCTCCCGGTTTCAGCTGACAGGCATCGAAACCATGCAAAAGCGCCTCCGCGAATTCAGGTGCCTAAAATCATGAACACATCCGGCGGACCGGTCCTGGGGATGATCCTGAAAGGCTACCCCCGTATCTCCGAAACCTTCATCTCCAATGAAATCCTGTTGCTTGAAAGGCTCGGATTCAACCTCCATCTGTTTTCCATGCGACAACCCCGGGAAAACTTTACCCATGCAAATGTTAAAAAGATCCGGGCCCGGGTAGACTATCTGCCGGAAACTCTGATAAAGCCTTTGCCCCGATTGTTGTACCACAATTTGATTCTGGCTGCCAAGAGGCCAGGGGTTTATGCCACCGCCCTTAAAACGGCCATGCGCCGATTTTTAAGGACCCACAAATCCGCCACCTTAAAACACCTATTGCAGGCCGGCTATCTGGCCCATCGTTTCTTGCCGGCAAGCGGCGTGACCCATCTGCATGCCCACTTCGCCCATTCCCCCACTTCGGTTGCCATGTTTACCGGTCAGTTGACGGGGCTGCCGTTTAGCTTTACCGCTCATGCCAAAGACATCTATACATCTGATCCCCGGCAGCTTCGTGAAAAAATTGGGCTGTCCCGCTTTGTGGTCACCTGTACCGAATATAATCGTCGACATTTATTGGAAATTTCCGATGGCCATAAAACTCCCATTCATCGTATTTACCATGGTATCGATGTCGATCTGTTTTCGGGCAATTGTGCGGAACAGCAACCCCCCGGTCAACCCTACCGGATTTTGACCGTTGCCCGTTTAACGGCTAAAAAAGGTCTGCCCACCATTCTCAGGGCGCTTAAGTTGCTAACCAATAAGGGCCTGTCAATCAATCATGTGCTGATCGGCGACGGGGATGATCGCGACAGGATCCTGGCGCTGGTTAAGGAACTGGAATTGGCTTCGGTATCCCGATGGATTGGCACCCAACCGCACCATGAGGTCCTTGAGCATTATCGCAATGCCGATCTGTTCGTCCTGGGCTGTGAAGTGGCGCCGAATGGCGACCGCGACGGCATCCCCAATGTTTTGCTGGAAAGTATGGCCATGGGGGTGCCGGTGGTGGCCACCGATATCTCGGCCATTCCGGAGCTTGTGGAAAACGGCATAACGGGTCTGTTGGTGCCGCCGCGTCAACCTGACAGACTGGCAGAGGCCATGCAGAGGATGTTGAGCGACCAGGAGTTGAGAAACCGGGTCATACCGGCCGCCAGGCAAACGGTGGCCAACGGTTTTGACAATCGTCGGCTTGTTCAGGATCTTGCCGAAGTGTACCGCACTAAACTTTGAACCAGAACCTTTTGGTTATTTATCCGGACACCTGGACAATGAAAATTTGCTTTTATGCACCCTTCAAGCCCTTGGGCCATGCCAATCCTTCCGGTGATCTGGTTACCGCTGCAGGTATTTGCGACTACCTTTTTAATACCGGTCATCAGGTCCTGACGACCAGCACGTTGCGGTGCCGCTGGATATACTGGAAACCCTGGCTCTGGTCCCGGCTGTTCTGGGAACGAAAGCAAGTGGCACGAAAATTTTCCACCAACCCGGCCGATCTGTGGTTTACCTATCACAGCTATTATAAGGCACCGGATTTATTGGGACCGTTTGTATCTAAAAGATTAAACATGCCCTATGTTATTTTCCAGGGGATTTACGCCACCAAGCGAAGACGCAAATATAAAACATGGCCCGGCTTTTATTTAAATAAAGCTTCCCTGCTGGCCGCCGACCATGTATTTACAAACAAAAAAGTAGACCTGCTCAATCTCAAACGTCTGCTGCCCGATGACCGCGTTACCTATGTGGCTCCCGGAATAAAGCCGGATGAATTCACCTTTGATGGGGGAGCGCGGGATGAGCTGCGCCGACAATGGTGTGCAGACAGCGAACCCGTGATTTTTTCAGCTGCCATGTTCCGACCGGATGTCAAAACCAGAGGGCTGGAATGGGTGATTCGTGTCTGCGGTGAACTTTGGCGAAAAGGCCATCAGTTCCAGCTGGTCATCGCCGGTGACGGCAAAGAAAAGAAAACCCTCCAGAATCTGGCCACAGACCAGATTCCTGGACGGGTCCGGTTCGTGGGCCAAATCTCCAGACGTGAACTTTACCGGTTCTATAGTGCCGCAGATGTGTTTGTGTTTCCCGGTATCGGAGAATCCCTTGGATTGGTTTTCCTTGAGGCCCAGGCCTGCGGTCTACCGGTGGTTGCTTTTGACAACGCCGGGGTCCCGGAAGCCGTTCAAGATCAAAAAACCGGCTTTTTGCTTCCTATGTATGAAATGGAGCCGTTTGTGGAGGCTGTTAAGCGCCTAATGGTCGATAAAAATCTGAGAGAGCAGATGGGACTTGCTGCGAAATCTTATGTGCGGGAATTTCATGATTTAAATAAAAATTACCAGGCGCTTGAGCTATCGCTGAACGCAATTGTTAAAAATCGACTATAATTTTTATTTGGTTCTCTTACCATTCCGGAATAAACTCCGAGTGGAGTACCCAAAATGCAAGTTCAATATAATATCACTCGCTTTGGACTTATCCGCCACGTTCAAACCCGGTGGAACCTGGAAAAAAAGATTCAGGGTCAGAGTGACTCATCGTTGACAGCCGACGGAGTATGCCAGGCCACCCGCTGGGGCAAGCTTTTAAAGCCATTCGGGTGGGATCGTATAATTGCTAGCGATACCGGACGTGCCCACGAAACGGCTAGATTAATCAATGGATGTTTAAATATTTCATTGACCACCGATGGCCGTCTTAGAGAGCAGGACTGGGGACAGTGGGCGGGCAAAACCATCGTGCAGTTAAAAACAGAGATACCGCAAGAATTGAAGGATCAGGAAAAAGCCGGCTGGGCTTTTTGCCCGCCGGGGGGTGAAGATCGCAAGACTGTACAAAAAAGAAGCCAAAAAGCCCTGCTGGAAGCCGCCGCCCAATGGCCGGGAAGCAATATCCTGGTGGTGACCCATGAGGGGGTGATTAAAAGCCTGATTTATCATTTGTGCGACCGGAAATTTATGGCGACCGAACCTGCCATAATTAAAAAGCATCAACTTCACCGCCTTGCCCATGACCAAAACGGGCTGAGGGTGGAAGAGTTGAATGCGCTATCTATTGAGGCTGGGTGTTAACTCTTAATTATAGGCAAAATCCCTTATCACGAAAGCACGAAAGTACCCCAGTACGATAGTGCCTGCTTACGGGGCAGGCGAAAACACGAAAAAGAAAAGAAAATTTCGTGTTTTCGTGATTGATTTATCCTTTTGGTTCTCCGCCTTCAGCGGATCAGGGTTAGGATTGTGTTTAATGGAGTCAATTCAACAAACAAACCCGACTGAGAAGATGCCCTACCTGATGATCCATGACATCCGCAGGGAATATTTTGATCTGAATCTGGATCAGTACCGGCTGACCTTTGACGATGGCCTTTTTTCTCAGTATTATTATTTCCCGTTTTTTAAAAACCACCCCGCTAAGTTGACCTTTTTTATTACAACGTCCTTTATCAAACCCGGCCAGGCCAGGGGCCAATATGCCGGTGACCACCTTGCTTATTTAAAAGCCAAAAAGTATGCCTACCGCACATTTATCGAAAATCAGGTTTGACCATTTTATGACCCTGGAAGAAATTCAGGCGTTATCAGCCCAATCAAATGTGCGCATCGGCGTCCACAGCCATTTTCATGACGTGATTTTAACACGAAGCCATGCAAGCAATAAAAAACCTCTCAGCCCATGGAAAATGGAGCGTTTTGAAAACCGGCCCGAAATAGTTACCGAGGATTTGAGCATTCGCTCCAGACTTGCTTTCCAGGGCTATTTTTTTAAAGATGATCTGCTGACCAGGCGATCGGTAGCCCAATGGGAAGACTATATTAAATATGATACAGAGCTGTGTGTGAAGTGGATGGAGGATAATCTGGGGTTTACACCCGAATTGTATTGCTTTCCGTTCAACGAGCACAATGAAAAACTCATATCAATTCTTAAAACCTTTGGATTTAAGCAGTTTTTTTCCGCCCGGCCCGGAAAGAGCGTGGAGGTCAATGGCCGGATTGATGTGGATAGTCTGGTTGATTAACCGTTCAGGGTTCAACGTTCAAAGGTTAAAGCCAATTGGGGCGGTCGCTGCTCATGCTTCTCAACCGGTTTTTTAAGGAAATGGAAATCTAAGGGGATATCCGCCCGGCAACTTTTAGCAGTAAACTTTATCCTCTGAATCTCTGAACATCGAAACCCTGAACCTTGAACCCTGAACTCTGAACCTATAACAATGAAAATCATCCAATATTGCCAGCATGTTCTGGGTATCGGCCATCTTTTCCGCAGTCTGGAGATCGCCCGGGCGTTGTCTGCTCACGAGGTGATTCTGGTCACCGGTGGTCCCCCTGTTGAGACCGGCCTGCCGGAGCATGTCCGCGAATTTCGACTTCCCGACCTCCAGATGGACCAAGAGTTTAAAGGGCTGTTCAGCACCGCCAAAGATCTTACCATCGAGCAGGTCAAGGAAGAGCGGCAAAAACAACTGTTGGCCCTTTTTGAGAGGGAAAAGCCGGACCTTTTCCTGGTTGAGCTATATCCTTTCGGCCGCAAGGCCTTTCGGTTTGAACTCGAGCCGGTTTTAAAGGCTTTGCGGGAGAAGAGATTGGGGCCCTGCCGCGTCATCAGCAGCGTGCGGGACATCCTGGTGGAAAAGGACGATCATGGCAAGCACGAAGCCCGGGTCGTCAAGACCCTCAACCGCTATTTTGACGGGGTGCTGGTTCATGGAGACCCCGACCTGGTCGAAATTCGCGAAACTTTCGCACCTTTCGATGAAATTGAAATTCCGGTGGAATACACCGGGTATATCGCACCCAGGACGTTGCCGGATACCGGCAACAGGCTTCGTCAAAACCTGGGTGTTACAGACCGGGATAAATTAATTCTCGCCAGTGCGGGCGGCGGCAATGTCGGTGCCCCGCTGCTGTCGTCCGTGATTCAGGCCTTTTCTCACCTGGCAAATAAAAACTGCCGCCTGCAGGTTTTTTCCGGGCCATTTCTGAGCCCTAACGAATTCGACCGTTTGAAGAAATTGGCCGGGGAAAATGTGCAGGTAGACAGATTCACGGCCGACTTTGGGTCCTGGCTGGCGGCGGCTGATTTGTCCGTCAGCATGGGAGGCTACAACACCACCATGAACCTTTTGGCAGCCCGGGTGCCGGCCCTGTTGTGGCCGTTTTCCCAGAACCGTGAACAACGACTGCGGGCGCAGCGCCTGGCCGAACGTGGGTTACTGACAGTTTTGCAGGACAGCGACCTTCAACCGGATCGTCTGGCCGCGATGATGGACCATATGTTGTCTCAATCGACCCGGCCGACTGTAACTATAAATCTGGATGGTGCCGCGACAACCGCCGCCTGGATCGAGGACTGGGTGACCAAACACGGGGTGGACATTGATGCAACCTAACGTCCCGGCCATATGGCGCCGCCTCCCGCCGGACCTGGATTCGCGTATCGAGGAATGTATCCGTACCGGCTGCGAAAAAGCTGAAGACCGCGGTGTTGTTTACCTCTTTTTCCGTGCCGACGATGTGGCTGTTCCCGGGAAACAATTTTCCCGGATGATGGGTCTTTTTTCAACCCATGGCGTTCCCCTGTCTCTGGCCGTTGTACCCGCCTGGTTGACCCGCCAGCGCTGGCAGTACCTTAAGGGCTTTGAAGAAAAGAATCCATCCGGCTGGTGCTGGCATCAGCATGGCTGGCGGCATGCAAATCACGAAGCCGAGGGTAAAAAACAGGAGTTCGGCGCCGCGCGCGCGGTTTCAGAAATTAGGCAGGACCTCCAGCGGGGTAAACATCGCCTCAAACAACTCATGGAAGACAGGTTTTATCCGGTGTTCACGCCCCCGTGGAATCGCTGCAGCAGCGGCACCCTTCAACTGTTAAAAGGGCTGGGGTATGCAGCGGTGTCCCGCAGCCGCGGGAGCAAGCCGCCGCCCCTACCGGGCTTGCCTGATTATTGCGTCAATGTTGACCTGCACACGCGCAAGGAAAAGGACCCTGCTGCGGGTTGGAAAAATCTTTTGGCAGAGCTTCATCAGGCGCTCGCATCCAATTATTGTGGGATTATGATTCATCACCAGATGATGACCGCCGCCGCCTTTGAATTCCTTGAAGTTCTTCTAAAGGCCCTGAAAAAGAATCCAGAATTACAGCTGACCCATTTCAAAGGCCTGGCAGGTAGGAAAATTATTACTAACGGCAATAGCGTTTCATCAGATCACGGTAGCCCGGCGAGGTCCTGATACTACGCAGGTCCTCATCGGTTCTGGCACCCTGGCAGTTCTGATATCCCTTTTTAAAGGCGGCCGCCAGCCATTGGATGGATTCGGTGGTTTTGTTCTGAAGAGCAAACAGTCCTGCCAGATTGTAATAAATACCGGGATTATCCGGCTGCAAATCTGCCATTTGAAACAGGATTGCTATCGAGCGGTCATATTCTTTTTTGCTTGCATGGACATAGGCCAGGTTGCTCAGGGCCGGAATATAATCAGGCTGGATGGCAAGTGCTTTTTGATAATGCTCGATGGCCGCATCGAATTTTTTTTGCCGCGTCATCACATTGGCCAGATTATAGTGGGTGTTGGCCTCGTCGGGGGTTATCTTCAAGGCTGCCAAATACTGCTCGCCGGCTTTTTGGTCGTTGCCTTGCTTTTCAAAGGCGAGGCCCAGGTTGTAGTGCACCCCGGCATCTCCGGGTTGAAGCGTCAGTGACCGGGCGTAATGATCGATCGCTTCATCGATTTTCCCGCCGGCAACCATCAGATTGCCCATGTGTTTATGCGCGATGGCGTTTTCAGGGTCCAGCACAAGGGCGCGCCTGAAATGCGCAAGAGCTTTTCCTGGATTACCGTGCTGTTCATAGAGGATCCCCAGACTTTGCTGAACCTCAGCCAAGTCAGGGTTCATTCTTTCGGCGGTGGACATGTAGCGGATGGCCTCGCTCAGATTATTTTGTCTGGCATACATAATGCCTATATTAATGTATGTCGTTATATAGTTTGGTACGATTTGCATAGCCTTAGAGAACTGATTAAGCGCCTCGTCGAATTTCTCCCGTTTTAAAAAATCCAGGCCCAGAGCATTATGCGCAAACCAGTTATTAGAAGTGACATTCAGGGCGCGGGTAAAAAGGGTGAATTTGTTCTGCCAGAATCGTACCTGATGCCACGTCGTCACCATGCAAATAATCAGGGCGAGGGCTGCAAGGCTATTTATTATTGCCCGGCGGTGGGGTAGGCGGGCAGTCAGTTCGGGAAGCCCCCAGGCCACCAGGACGTATATCCCGATCAAGGGCCCATAACCGTAGCGGTCCGCCATAGCAAAGGCTCCGATCTTTACCAGTCCTATGACCGGAACCAGGGTACCCAGGTACCACAGCCAGCCGACGATAAAAAAGGGATGTCGCCGGGCGGATCGAACGGCAAACCAGGTGATCAATAGGAGGAGCAAAAAGGACCCGCCAACCCGCCACAACGAAAACGAATCGGGAAAGGGGTAGTAGCAGGCAAGCTTAAAAGGCCACAGCATGTTGACGATATAACCGACATATGAAATCAGGGCATTGGAGATCCGTTCGGCTAGTGAAACCGAGGCAACAGATTTAATTCCGCCGCCGCTTTGCTGGGCCAGATAAGTGATGACACCGGCAGCGCCGGACACGGCGAGCAACGGTATCTTTTCGCGTAGAAAAATAAGAGCTGAATTTAAAAATGAATTCAGCGAGGTTGCGGTTCGAAAGCGCCCCAGCGGCCAGTAATCCAGCAAGAGCAGTACGAGGGGCAGGGTAATCAGCATCGGTTTGGCCATCAGGCCCAGAATGAGCGCTAAAATTACCCCAAGATAACGCTTGGGCCCCGGCCTCTCAACATAGAAGCCATAACACAGCAGGGTGAGCATCCAGAAGAATGTACTCAACACATCTTTGCGCTGGGCAATCCAGGCCACCGATTCAACGTGGATCGGATGCAGGGCGAACAGGGCCGCCACCAGGCCGCTTTGCCAGACCGACCCGGTGCTGCGGTTAAAAAAAATAAATAGCAACAGGGCGTTGAGGATGTGCAGCAGCAGGTTTGAAAATAAATAACCGCCCGCAGCGACCCCAAACAGTTGCGTGTCCAGCATCAACGACAGCCAGGTCAGCGGATGCCAGAATTCAACATAGAGGGTGGTAAAGGCCCATTTCAGACCCTCGACGGTCAAACCGGCCTTCACATGGGCATTGTCGGCCGCATATTGATGGTCGTCATAGTAAACAAAATCATGGCCCAGCATCTGCCCGTAGACGCTGACGACGGCGATTGCTAAAAATAGACAGATTAGAATTCGGCTGTGTTTTTGGGCGCTGGTTTTAACTTTTGAGGTGAGGGCCATTTTAGATCGATAGGGCTTGTCGCTTAATTCAAGTTTATCACTGATCATTTTCGCTGCAAAGCATCAAATTGACCGGCAGAGATGATCAACCACAAAACCAACATGACACAGCTATAGTGCAATTGCAAGATCGGGGGAACACCCCCGGTGCTTGACTTGGGTGTCCAAAGACTTTATGAAATGATGGCTATGAATATTTTTTTTTACTGTCAGTATGTCTGGGGCATGGGCCATCTGGTTCGCAGCCTGGAGTTTGCGCGGGCGCTTTCAAGCCATGACGTGACGCTGATTGTCGGTGGACAGGAAGTTGAGGTCGATCTGCCGGACCATGTCCAGCTTGTCAGACTGCCGGTGCTGTACATGGATGAAAAATTTACCCGGTTGATTCCCGGCGACCCTGACCAAAGCGTAGAGCACGTTCAGCGAAAACGCAAAACAACGCTTTATTCGCTGTTTAAAAAGAAAAAGCCGGACCTTTTTATTGTCGAGCTCTATCCTTTTGGCCGCTCCATTTTCGGCTTTGAGCTGGAGCCGCTGCTGGGAGATATCCGTGACGGCAAATTCGGTTACGTCAGGTCCGTCTGCAGTCTGCGGGATATTCTGGTGGAAAAAAAGGACCCGCCGGCATACGAAAAAAGGGTCTTGCAAAATTTAAACCGCTACTTTGATGCCTTGCTGATCCACTCCGATGCCGGGCTGCAGCGGCTGGATGAAACGTTTAGCAGGGCGGGAGACATCAAGATTCCACTGGTATACACGGGGTTTATCACCCAGCAGGCCCCTCCGGCTGCCGGCCGAAGGTTGCGGCGGAAACTCAAGATGGCTTGCGGGGAAAAGCTTGTTGTGGCCAGTGCCGGCGGCGGGCGTTCGGGCTTTAAGCTATTGACATCGGTTCTTGATGCCTGGGAGTTACTTCGCGATCATTTGTCTTTCCGGCTTGAAGTATTTTGCGGACCTTTTATGGACCCGGAAGAATATGAAAAGCTTGCGGTGCGCTCGGCACCCGGCTGTCATGTCCGGCGTTACACGAAACATTTTCTGGACTACCTGTCGGCCGCAGATCTATCGGTCAGTCTGGCCGGATACAACACCTGTATGAATTTGCTGGTTACCAAAGTACCCGCGCTGGTGTTCCCCTATGCGCGGCAGCAGGAACAACCCATGCGCGCTGATAAAATTAAAAAATATCTGCCGATGAAGGTATTGAAGGAGACGGATATAGAGCCGGCCAGCTTAAGTCGCCACATAGCTCAAATGCTTCAACAAACCAGGTCCCCCGGCGCGGTACCGATAGATGTAGACGGGGCGGCCAATGCCGCCCGCTTCCTTGACCAACTGATGAGCTCATAGCTGATAGTCAAATAGATTAAATCATTATTTAACTTTGAGCTTTGAGCTTTGAGCTTCTTTTGCCTGTTTTCGGCAGCATGCACATATCATCCCGCTGACATCGCCGCCGGCAAACCGGCGCCGGTAATCGGAATAAAGCTTGCCATGCCAGATATCCGACAATCTGTCTTTGGTGAGGTCCCCCATCACGCTTTGCTGTTCCCAGTCGGCACAGCATTGCAGCATCCGGCCGTCGTAGAGAATGTAAATTTGTTCCATCAGACGACGGCACCAGGAAAATGCCGTTAATTTTTGGGCGCCAACTGCAGTGTCGCGGATGTTGTGCTGATCGGCACGATTTTCTACGGGTTCGATGTAGAGTTTAATATTCCGATCCAGCCAGTATTGCCGGATGCGGGGAATTTCGTTATGGGTCTGGACGGAGTCGACCATAACGATTTCAAGTTTCGGTCGTTTATAGCCGCCTTTCTTTTTGAGCGCCAAGAAACGATCGATATTCTTCAGAGTTTTTTCAAGGGACAGGCCCATAATCCGGCGGTAGGTGTCGGCCCTAAGGCTTTGAACGGATATTTTCAGTTTGCTGAGTCCTGAGTCGAGCAACCCTTTGGCCATACGCTCTGTCAGAAGACCACCGTGGCTGGTGACCTTAACGTATTGGGGTTTTTTAATTCGGGCGGTGATGTAGGCTACCCGCTCGGGAAGTTCACGATCCAGCATGGGTTCATTCATCAAATAAACCGAGTATCTCCGGATCCCCATCTCGATACTCTGATCTACAATTGAGTGATACAGGTCCCGATCCATTCGGCGCCCTCTGGGGATATTTCGCCGGGTCTTTCCATTAGGACAGAAGATGCAGTCGGCGTTGCATCCGGTGATGGTCTGGATTTGAATATGATCAGGAGCAGCCGTGACCGGATTGGAATCGCGTTTTCCATTCGTGTTGGGTCTCATAATAGGTTAACCCTATTTCAAAAACCATCAGATGTGTCAAGCTCAGCCTGCTTATTTGATGCTTGACACAAAATCTACAGTTGCCTACATTCAACAAAAGAGAAGGGCTTCGCCCTCCCAGTTGGAATAATGGAATATTGGAATGATGGAATAATGGGATCTGAGGGATTGGGGTAATGTTCTATTGATCCAATTGCCGATGCAAGTTGTATTAACCGAACCAGGAGCTGATCATGGAAGCTGAAATGGCTAAAATCGTTGAGGACTATGTGGATGCCCACACAGACAACGTTTCCCTTCTGCTGGAAGAACTGATAGCGGAAACTGAGAAAATCACCGGGCGTTCTCGCTGGAGCATTGGCAAAGTCGAGGGCAAGCTGCTCCAGATGCTGCTTAAAATTTCAAACACCAAGCGTGCCGTCGAGGTCGGGACATTCACCGGATATTCGGCCCTGGCAATGGCTGAGGCGTTGCCGGCAGACGGTACGCTGACCACCTTAGAAAACAGCCCGGAGTTTGCCGGAATTGCGTTGCGATATTTTGAAAAGAGTCCCTATGGCCGGAAAATTCAGCTAAAATTGGGCCCCGCCCTCCAATCTCTCAAAGCGATATCCGATAACAGCTCAGACTTTGTTTTTATTGATGCGGATAAACCTTCTTATGGCCTTTACTTTGACGAAGCCTTACGGATCCTGCGTTCCGGCGGCCTCATTTTGGTGGATAATGTGTTCTGGCGCTATAAAATATTCAAAAAGAAAATTACCAATGAAAATGCCAGGGCCATCGCAGCCTTCAATGAAAAGGTAAGGCAAGAGGGCCGGGTTGAAAAGGTGATGCTGAGTGTGCGCGACGGCGTCTATCTAATTAGAAAATTATAGTCTAATTAGGAACCATTCTCATTTACAATTCAAGGTGAATGTGTTAAAAGCTTTGAAGGATTCTAAGGCATTGTTATTGTTTAAAAAATTTGGGAATATGTTTCAATTGAGACGTTTAAATATCGATATAATCTTGGATAGTTCCCGGCTTTGAATTTAAACCGGAAAATATTGAATTTATTGCAGGAATTTCTAAAAACCGGAAAAAAAGACATTGCCAATTTTACGGTAACAGGCTACAGATAAACGTTAGGCTATCGTCATCCCCAAATAAAAGTTGAATCCTTTTTATTACTTTCACTATTAAGAGCTGTTAATCAGCCTCTTTGTCATTGGTTGTCAGGTATCAACATAAGGATCTGATTATGCCCGCAAAAAAAAATCTATCCGAATCGGAAAAGGAAACCGGGCATGTGCAGCGACAGGTCAAACTTCCTTTTTTAAAATCGGTGGAGATCTCCATCAAAAGCATTAAAGTCAGGTTTTTCAGGTCCCTCATTACGACCATGAGCCTGGTGCTGGCCGTTTCATTTTTAAGTTTTGTGGGTGTCAGCAACGACATCGCCAACGGTATGCTGGCCAAGCAGGACCCCGAATTGCGGCGACTGCTGGTTCGTTCGGGCTATGATCTCGGGCCGGGTGATACCACAGTGGGCAGCAGCCCCAAGCAACGGTGGCTGGTCATTCTATCACTTCTGGTCTGTGTCGTAGGGATTGTAAATGCCCAACTGATGGCTGTGACAGAGCGTTTTCGGGAAATCGGTACCATGAAATGCCTGGGCGCCCTGGATCGATTCATCCTGCGCCTTTTTGTTCTCGAAGCGGGGATGCAGGGTTTGGCAGGAGCCGGCATGGGCGCACTGATAGGTGCTGCTTTTTCATTGCTCAGCGGTTGGCTGCGCTTTGGTTTCGGGTCCCTGACTCTGATTTCATTGGGCAGCCTGGCCGTTTCCATCCTAATTGCCACCGGTGTCGGTTGTCTGCTGAGCCTGCTGGGGGTGTTTTATCCGGCCCTCATCGCGGCCAGAATGCAACCGGTGGAAGCGATGCGGGTGGAGTAGTAATAGGGAAGGTGGAAGTCGGAATGCGGAAGGTGGAGAAGTAAAATAGAAGTTGGAATCCGGAAATAGGTTAACTATCAGCTATGAACTATCGGCTATGAGCTGGCACTGAAAGTGCCTTGAGTGAAACGACAAAGGAGATGCCATGGCAGAAGCTGGCAGTATCGTTCGAGTTACGGGTGTTACCAAAGTATTTAAACTCGGAAAGATCGATGTCCAGGCTCTCAAAGGTGTAGATCTTGAGATAGTTAAAGGTGATTACATTTCCATCATGGGGCCATCCGGATCCGGCAAAAGTACGCTTTTTAACATGATCGGAGGATTGGACAAACCGACCGCCGGCAAAGTGTTCATCGATGAGGTGGACATCGCCCAACTGGATGCTTACGAATTGGCCTGGCTGCGTTGCCGCAAAATAGGCTATATTTTTCAGACCTTTAACATTATCCAGGTCATGACGGCCCTGGAAAATGTAACCCTGCCGATGATCTTTGCCGGCTTGAATAATGATGCAGCTGTTGAAAAAGGCATGGAACTCCTTGATCTGGTTGGTCTGGGTGATCGTTTCAGCCACAAACCGTTTGAACTATCCGGCGGTCAGCAGCAAAGGGTTGCGGTTGCCAGAGCGCTGGCCAATGATCCGGCTATTATCCTGGCCGATGAGCCCACCGGCAACCTTGATTTGACCACCGGAGAAGAGATCATTGCGCTGTTAAAACGATTGAGTCAGGATCGAGGCGTAACAGTGATTTCGGCCACCCACGATTTTAAAATGCTCAATGTTTCAGACCGGGTGATCTGGATACGGGATGGCCGGGTCGACAAAATCGAGGATCGTGAAGAACTGTCAATTTCTATCGGTCAGATTGGATCGCGGGAATAGGCGCAGGTTACGCGTTGCGGGTTACGGGTTGAAATGACCCGATGGTCCGAATATGGTGTACGGGGTTGTTCCAATCGTCCTCGTCGTCGTTCTCGTCCTCGTAATCGAAAAAGCTGAATATAGGAAGTGCGATGAGATGGGTTGTCGAGAACGAGGACGAGTACAAGGACGAGTACGAATTCCCTGCGGGTTACTGGTGACTGGTTTCTGATATCTGATCCCTGGTGACTGGCCACCTGGCTATGGTTGTATACTACTTGCCTGTTCAATACAATTATAAGCAAATGAAAGAACTGCAATCATATAAAATATTAATGAATGCTGAATTAACTGAAGGCATGCTGGAACCGGGGCCTAAGTTCCATAGACCAGCCGCCAGCGATCCGCATTCCGCCTCCCGCAACTTGCAGTCCATCTTTTTCCAATCCCAAATCCGAAATCCCAAATCCACAATCGAAGGACCCGCACCCCGCAACTTAATGTTTCTCAGCTTCGCACTCATTTTTCTAATACTTTTTATTACGATACCCGCCACCTATGCAGCAATTTCAGAACAGGAGCAGGCCGCCTTCAGGGAAACGGTGCACCGACTGTCTGGTTTGGCCGACCGCAGTACGGGGACTGACGGCAACCAGGCCGCCGCAGCCTATATCCAAGAAAGGTTTGAACAACTCGGTTTTGAAACCATTGGGACCCAGAAGTTTGCGGTACCCGTCATCCAGGATGAAAAGAGCACCTTAAGCATACCGGCTCAGAATTTATCGATTCCCATTCGATCGTTTCGGGGTAATGCCGTTACGCCTCAAACCATCCCGCCCTCCGGAATTCAAGCCCCCCTGGTCTATGTCGGCAATGGTGACTTGTATAATCTGAACGGTAAAGCCATCGAGGGTTCCATTATCCTGATGGAGCTTGAATCCGGCAAAAATTGGCTTTCTGTTGCCGATCTGGGTGCACAGGCCTTGATTTACGTTGACCGAGGAAAATCCTCCAGGGTTCTATTCGAAGATAAGTTTGAACTTTCGCCCATTCAATTTCCGCGGTTCTGGATATCGCTTGACCAACTTCAGGATTTGTTTCCCGGCTTTGAGACCAAACCTGCCGGGCGTGTGGCCGAAGATGCCCAACTGGCATCGAAAATAAACTGGAAAAAGGTTATCGCCCAAAATGTTTACGGTATTGTCCCCGGCACCGATCCCAAGCTCCAGGAACAATCGGTGATGGTGGAAGCATTTTACGACAGCACCGTCTGGGTCGCCGGGCTGTCGCCCGGGGCGGATGAAGCCTGCAGCGCGGCCACACTTTTATATTTGGCCCGGTATTTGAAGGATAATCCTCCCCAGCGAACGGTCATCCTGGTTGCCACCAGCGGTCATGCCCAGACACTGGCCGGAATGCGCGAGTTGATGTGGAGCCTCACGACGCGGTCAAAAATCCAGCGCCAAATGAAGCGCGACCTGAAGAACCTGATTAAAAAATCTGGCAACACAACAAAAGCATTGAAAAATGTAACGTTTGATGTTGCCGACCCTGATGATCCGGCTGCCGAAGAACGTCAGGCCCTGGTCAGGGAGGCCCTTGAAGAACGGATAAAAACGGTATCCGATGGTGTTTCCCGCCGTTTGATGCGACTGCGGATGCAGGAGAACACTGGCGAGAACCAAGACATCATCAACGAATTGGCCGCTGAGAGGCTGCTTCTGAGGCGGCTGATGTGGAAAACAGCCTATACGGAGTTGTTACCTGATGAGCAGCGAATGCTGGACCGCTTAATCCCCCAGACGATTAATGAGCAGAATGCCATTCTTGCCGATGCCAAAAGTCAGTTGGACCTGCTGGACAGTGCCAGAGCGTTTCGCGGTCAGGCCAAGATCTACGATTTGACGGCTGCGGTATCCCTTCACCTTTCCAGTCACGGCGACGGGTTCGGTGCCTTCAATTATGGCTGGCAGTATCCGTTTCGACCCAGGATTAATCGCACGGCGGCCTATTCACTGTTGGATGAGGTCTTGCGTCAAGGTGCCCTGGAAGCCGAGAATAAACTCGGCATTCAAGGAATGTACCAAGACACCTTGCGACCCAGCCGGCGTCGTTCCTGGCAGAGTTATTTTCTGGACCGCCCCGCTTTAGGTGGCGAGGTTACCGCCCTGGCAGGGATCCATGGATTAACATTTGTCACCACCCACGATGCCAGGTTCGCCTGGGGTACGCCCGGCGACATACCTGAAGATGTCAATTTTGAATTCGCTCTCAGGCAAAGTGCAGTGGTGGCGAGGTTGGTTCAACATCTTGCCGGCGTTTCCAAAATCCATGAAGGTATATTCCCCCGCAACGGGATCGGTGAAATCAACGGGAATGCCAAATTCCTTCGTCACGGAGAGCTGTTTGCCGATAAGCCGGCGCCGGGGTCCGTACTGCTTAGTTATCAGGGACCGGCCCGACATTATGCGATTGTGGACCACATGGGCAAATTTTATCTTCGGGGACTTGCCGATAAAAAGCACAGTTATCACAAAGTGATTTTCGAAGGATATAAATTTGACGAAACCAGCGGTGCCGTCAAATGGACAATTGATAAAAAGCAAACCGGCAAAGAAGCCTATCGTGTGAAAATGTTTCGGCGTCACATGGAGACCGATCTGATTATGTTCGCCAGCAAGGGGATTACCCTGTTCAATCTCCTTGAGCCGCGTACCTTTCGCTATCTTCACAAAGGCAATGTCATCGACGGCCGGCGCGAGGCCGATCCCCTGCGCTATTTTTACAGCCGCCTTGACACCTGGATTTCCTATTACCGCGACGCTTCCACCATCACGACCATATTTTTAGAAGACGGCACCCCGCTGAAATTGACCCTGTCCGACAGTGTTTTACGCAAAAAGATGATTTTGTTAAATGCCAGCAAGGACAATCCTCAGGGTGATGGTTATCGGGTGGATAACTGGCCGGTACTCTTTCGAACCGGCTATAAAGTTGCCCGGGACATGTGGACCCTGCTGACGCCTCGCATCACCAATCTGGAGAAACGGGGAATTTTCAACGAACGCATTCGCAATCTTCAGCAGGCCGGTCTGAAGCAGTTGAACCTGGCGAAAACCGCTTTGGGCAGCCAGCAGTATGACCAATTTTTCGAAGCTACGGCTCGGTCGTGGGCGCTTGCCAGCCGGGTTTACGACGATGTGGAGACAACCCAGAAAGATGTGCTCTACGGTGTACTGTTTTACATCGCCCTGTTTGTGCCCTTTGCCTTCTGCCTGGAGCGCCTACTGTTTTCCTACTCCAATATATACAAACGTATCATTGCCTTCATCGGTATTCTGATGTTGCTGATCGTTATCATTTATAACGTCCATCCCGCTTTTCAGTTGGCCTATAGTCCCATGGTTGTCATCCTGGCCTTTTTTATAATGGGCCTTTCTTTAGTTGTAACGCTGATCATTTTTTTGCGTTTTGAAGAAGAAATGGCCAGTCTCCAGACCCATGCCCAGCTGATCCAATCCGGTGAAATTGGGCGCTGGAAAGCGTTTGTGGCCGCTTTTTTGCTGGGCGTCAGCAATCTGAGGCGCCGCCGTCTGCGTACGGCCTTAACCTGTGCTACCCTGATTATATTGACGTTTACCATTATGAGCTTTACCTCGGCCAAATCCATGCGACGGCACGCGCGGGTTTTGTATGACAGCAAAGCACCCTACCAGGGTTTTTTGTTAAAAAACGTCAACTGGAGAAGTTTGCCGCCGGCAGCCTTCGGCAGTATAGAAAATTCCTTTGGTGGTCAAGCAATAGCCGCTCCCCGGGTGTGGCTGGAAGATGAGGACCGAACGCGTTCTACCCGAATTCCGATTTATTTTAATGACCGGGTCTTTGAAGCCCAGGGGATGGTGGGGCTTTCAGCCGATGAACCAAAGGTATCGGGACTCGATCAAATTCTTATAGCTGGGCGCTGGCTGAGGGCCGACGAACGGCAAGTGGTGCTTTTACCCCAGCGCATGGCAGAGCAGCTAGACATTGATTTTACCCGGCAGCCAGATCCGACCCTATTGCTTTGGGGGATGCCGTTTAAGGTCATCGGTATCTTTTCCGGTAAAAAATTGCAGGAACGCAACGATTTAGACGGAGAACCATTGACCCCGGTAATCTTTCCGCGGGAGATGTCCTCCGAGCTGACCGAAGTAGAAGAAGAAGCCCTGGAATCGGGTGATGATGTCAGGGAATTCCAAAGCCGTTATCAACACATTGCCGGAGATTTGACCGTCATCGTACCGTACCGTTTTTTGTTGGCGGCCGGGGGGCATTTAAAGGGGGCGGCCATACATCCCCGCAATCCGGACGACGTTCAAGCCATCGCCCGGGATTTGAATGACCGCTTTGGGTTGTCCCTGTTCAGTGGAGAGCCTGACGGCACCTACCTCTACCATGCAAGTGACAGCATGAGTTACAGTGGCGTCCCCAATATTATTATTCCGCTGATTATTTCGATTTTCATTGTCTTGAACACCATGATCGGCAGTGTTTATGAACGCAAGCGTGAGATTGGGATTTATACTTCGGTAGGACTGGCGCCCTCCCATGTATCTTTTCTTTTCATCGCCGAGGCCATGGCCTTTGCCGTACTTAGCGTGGTATTCGGCTATCTGCTGGCCCAGATCACTGCCAAACTCTTTGCCGAAACAGCCCTCTGGTCAGGGATAACCGTAAATTATTCATCCATGTCAGGTGTTGCGGCCATGATCCTGGTAATTGCGGTCGTGCTGATATCGGTGATCTACCCGTCAAAGGTGGCCGGTGAAATTGCGATGCCGGATGTGAATCGATCCTGGACCCTTCCGCCGGCCAGAGGCAATGAACTTTCAATAACACTGCCCTTCCTGATGACTTATAAAGAGCATCGCAGCATTGGCGGCTTTTTATTTGAATACTTTGATGGGCACCGGGATATCACCCATGGCATGTTCTCCACCGCCAATATTGAGTTCGGTTTTGCCTGCGAGAACCCACCCGGCTTGACCCAAACCGCAGACGATTGCCCTGAAGGCGCGTGTGAAGATAACGAGTGTCTTCAGATCGGGTCGCGTGTCTGGTTGGCCCCATTTGATTTCGGGATCATGCAGCAGGTCGAGATTCAATTTAGGCCCGCTGCCACCGAGCCCGGTTTTCTAGAGATATTGATTAGATTGAATCGTGAATCCGGAGAAGCCAATGCCTGGCGCCGGATCAACAAGACCTTTTTGCATCAGATTCGCAAGCAATTGCTCATATGGCGCTCCTTTGATGACGCGACAAAATTGAGCTATAAGGAGTTGATTGACAAAGCGGAAAAAGAATTGGGGATGAGGACTTGAATTTTACACTGCTCTTAGGGGGCAATTTTTGGGAGTAATTAGGTGTCAGGAATTCGGAATGCGGGAAAAAAGAAAAGGTGCAGGGCATAAGCATGCGATCTAATCTGATCCTTTTCGTCCTCGTGTTCGGGCTCGTCCTCGAGAAACGCAAGTCCGTGAGGAGGTTCTTCGATACGCATTCGAGTACGAGAACAAGTACGACGACGAGAACGAGAAGAAGAAAGACGACGAAGGTGGTAGCTTGTCGTGCCATAGCTCAAAGAGCTAAGACCGCTTATCTGACCTCTGTCATCTGTCTTCTGTACTCTAACACCTGAAACCTGAAACCTCAAATTCTATGGAAACTGAAGATCAACAGAACTCTATGGACGAAGAATCAAAACCAAAAGCCAAAGCCACAGCTCCCGGCAGCCGGATCCGTATGCGCGCCGTTTTGCTGGGTTCCGGTCTGGCCCTGGCGATATGTCTAATTACGCCCTTTAACAATGCCTACCGGCAGGGAACGCCTCTGGGCGGGGGACATTTCCCCCTGGCACCCTTCTATTTTTTTATGTGGCTGACGATATTTACCGTAGTTATTCGGTGGATATTCAAAGGCCGCCATCTGCTGACCGGCAAGGAGTTGCTGGTGTCCTGGTCCCTGATGGTGCTGCTGTCCGGGATCGCCTGGACCGGCCTGGCACGAACTTTTTTTATTAATATAACGGCCCCCTATCACTTCGCTACGGTTGAAAATCGCTGGCAGGAAGTGCTGCATCCCCTCCTTCCGGAAAGCTGGTATCCTCAGAGCCAGGAAGCCATTGTCGAATTTTATAATGGAATAACCGGCGGCAGGCAGATGGGTTGGCTGGAGGTTTTAGGCAATATCCCCTGGGACGCGTGGCTGGTGCCCCTGCTCGGCTGGGCGGGCTTTGTATTGCTTTGTTATATCGTGATTGCCTGCGTGGTCAGCCTTTTAAGCAAACAGGGGCTGTACAATGAACGCATGAATTTTCCGTTATTGCGGGTTCCCTTGTTAATGCAGGAAGCCATTGATAATAACGAACTGGGCCGTTTTTTTGCCAATCGTTTCCTGTTGGCCGGACTTCTTATCCCGGTATGCCTGCATTTGATAAACGGGCTTAATTTTTACAATCCATCCGTTCCGTCGATTCCCACTTTGATTCTGGCCGGCAAATATTTTCCGAAACACGGTCTTTTTGCAGGCTTTTACAAACTAAAAATCTATATTTATCCGGCTTTCATCGGCTTTGCCTTTTTAACTTCCAAGCAGATATCATTTTCTTTCTGGTTGTTTTATATCGCCGGAGCGTTGCTCATCGGGCTGTTGTACTTTTTGGGAATGAATATACCGGCGGCCGCCTTGGGTATCACCTTCGGCCCAACTATCTCCCGACCCGAAGAAATGCAGATGGTCGGCGCCTACCTGGTTTTTTTTGTATTTCTGGCCTGGCTGGCCCGGTTTCATTTTCTGGACATACTGCAAAAAGGCTTCGGTTTTAAGAAAGATACAAATATAGAGCAGGAATGGCTGTCGACCCGGCTGGCTTTCTGGGGCGCTGTCGGCGGGGGACTGGCCATTGTCCTCTGGTGTCATTATTTTGGTCTGCCTTTTTTATTTTCTTTTCTGGTGGTGGGTGCTTTTTTTCTGTTTACCCTGGTCGCCACCCGGGTGATCTGCCAGGGTGGGATTGCTTATTTCACGTTAACTGCAGCCCCTCTTGACGGCGTTATTGCCTTTTTTGGCACCAAGTTTTTTTCCGGCGTGGGCCTTGTTGTCGCCGGTGTTGTTCAAAAATTGCTTTTTGTTGATTTAAGGGAATCGCTGATGCCTTCCCTGTTGCATACCCGTAAAGTTACCGACAAGGCGACGAATAGTCGCCGGATATTCACAGTGATCATGTTGACACTGACGGCGGGAATAGTTGTGTCCTTTCTGGCCATGCTGGTGCTTAGCTACAAATTCGGTGTGCGTGAGCTCGGCCTGGATTGGGCGACCCGGACAACTGTGGCCGTTTACGACGACATTAACAGCCTGGTGGAATCCCCGGCTGAACCCAGTCAGTGGGTTATGATTTTTACGCTGGCCGGTGCATTTGTGATGCTGGGGCTGGTGATCTGTTACCACCGGTTTTATTGGTGGCCGATTCATCCCATCGGATATCTGACCGCCTACAGCTCCGCTATGAGAATTCTTTGGTTCAGCTTTTTTATCGGCTGGCTTTTCAATGCGCTGTGCATGCGCTATGGCGGGGTGGTGTTGTTTAAAAAGCTGCGCAATTTTTTTATTGGCTTAATCATCGGAGATTTTCTCATGGCCGGGTCCTGGGCCATTTACGGGTTGTTTAGTTATTCTAGTTATTTGGTGCTGCCCAGCTAGCGTTGCGGGTTGCGGGGAGCGAGGTGGCGAGACGCAACCCGAACCACGATACCCGTAACCCGTAATGCGAGACGCAAAACGTAATTCGTACACGGACCAATAGCTCGTAACGCGCAATCCGTAACCCGTAACCCGAACCACGCAAATTGTAACGCGCAACCCGGAACACAAATTATGTACGAAGATAAAGAACTCCAGGAATATAGAGATCTTCTCAAGACACCGGATCATTTCGAGGAAGGATTTGACTGGAAGACATTTGTGGGGGCGATTTTTATCGGTTTCCTCATGATGCCCGGGAGTATGTATCTGCAGCTGGTTATTGGCTCCGGGATCGGACCGGCTGCACGCTGGGTGACCATCATTCTTTTTGCTGAGTTGGCCAAGCGTTCTTACAGTGAATTAAAGCAGCAGGAAATTTTTCTGCTGTACTATATGGCCGGAGCCGCCCTGGCAACTCCTTTTCAGGGGCTTTTGTGGAGCCAGTACCTGGTCCAATCTGATGCCGCCCAGATGCTGGGGTTTACCGAATTCATCCCCACCTGGGTTGCTCCGCCACCGGATTCAGCATCTTTGGTGGAGCGAACTTTTTTTCACCGGGATTGGTTAATACCCATTCTGCTATTGGTAGGAACGCAGATTATTCAGCGTATTGACCAGTTCGGCCTGGGCTATGTATTTTTTCGTATTACTTCCGACGTCGAAAAACTCCCCTTTCCGATGGCGCCGGTGGCGGCCCTGGGAACTATGGCACTGGCTGAATCAACCGAAGATAACGTCAAAAGCTGGAAATGGCGCATTTTTTCCATCGGAGGCGTCATCGGTCTTGTCTTTGGCGGTATATATGTTTTATTGCCCACGGTTTCCGGCCTGTTCCTGATGGAGCCGATTCGACTGATACCCATTCCCTGGGTGGATCTGACGGGTCATACCGAAGAAATACTGCCTGCTGTGGCAACCGGAATTCAGTTTGATCTGGGACTTGTCTTCATAGGAATGGTCCTGCCATTCTGGGCTGTTATCGGCGGCCTGGTGGGACTGGTTATCACCATTGTGGCCAATCCCGATTTTGTACCATCAGGGCATTTTAAATCGATGGCATCCGGGCATGAGGACCGTCGATACCATTTTTGCCAACAATTTTGACTTTTACTTGAGTTTTGGTATCGGACTGGGCCTGGCCATTGCGTTGATCGGTGTCTGGCATGTGATCCGGTCTTTCAGCAAGCCAGGTGCCGGCCCAGCGGGGCAGCCTTAAAGATCTGTTTCGTCCCCCGCCGGGACGGGGGGACTTTAATTTTTGGATTGCCGTCGGAATATATGTTTTTTCCACGGTTTCATATGTGTTGCTTTGCGTATGGCTGGTTCCCAATTTCCCGGTGGCGTTTTTTCTGGCTTATGGTTTTATTTATACGCCGATTGTATCCTATATTACCGCCCGCATGGAAGGCATTGCCGGTCAGTTTGTCAGCCTGCCGCTGGTCAGGGAAGCCAGCTTTATTGCCGGAGCCAAGTATTTCGGCTATCAGGGGATAGAGATCTGGTATGCGCCCATCCCGATTCATAATTACGGTGAGGCAACGGTAAAGTTCCGCGAAATCGAATTGACCGGTACCAGCATTCGCGGAATCATAAAATCTGAAATTGTGGTCTTTCCGGTTGTGATGGTCGCCAGTCTGCTTTTTTCTCAGTTCATCTGGCGCCTGGCGCCGATTCCCTCGAGTGCGTATCCCTATGCCCAGGAACTATGGCATTTGCAGGCTTTGAATACACTGTTGATGCAAACATCTACCCTGGAGGGTAATTCCCTGTTCTACCAGGCGCTAAATTGGATTTATGTGCTCGCGGGCATTGGTCTGGGGGTCGTTACCTATGGGATTTTAACCCTTTTTGGCCTGCCCATTATGCTGGTCTATGGAATGGTGCGCGGACTGGGCCAGAGTACTCCGCATGGGCTTATCCTGGAAATCGTGGGGGCCCTGCTGGGGCGTTATTTTTTTCTGAAAAGATACGGCGCCATGTGGCGGCAGTATGCACCGGTGCTGTTGGCCGGTTTTTCCTGCGGTATGGGGCTGACCGGTATGTTTGCCATGGGTGTCACCCTGATATTGAAATCTCTCGGGCGGATGGCGTATTGAGGAATGACGATTGACGAATGCATAAGTCGAATGAAGGAATTATTTCGATTTTATATATTTTGATGGCGAATAGTTAATAGTTTGAAATGGAATGAAAATCTATTCACATATATATTATCCAATCTAAATTCTTCATTCGTCACTTCAATCAAAGCTTGCTTCCTTCTGATATATCTGTTTGAAGTGTTTGTTGGATCTGAGTCGTTCGAATCATCACAATATCCTGAGTGGTCAAGAACTTTGTATGGAATTCTCATTCTTCATTCGTCAATCGTCATTCGTCATTCCAAAATGGGGGGTTGCACATGAAAAGAAACTATTCGTATCTTACAAACCTGGTATTTCTATGGATCGCCGGAATTGGCCTGGCCGGTGAAGCTCCCCACCAGATTGGCATTTTCGTCCTAAACCAGAATATTTCCGAGTTAAAAGAATATGTTATCATAGAAACGGCCTTGCCGATTCGGCACATGGAAAACATCGAAGAAGTGGAAATAAAGCCGATGAAAGGAATTAAAAGCGGATTGATTGCCTATGTCACCTGTTCGGCCCCGGGAAAGATCGCCAGGATTAAGCTGAAGTACAAGGATCCCAGCAAAAAATTTTTTGAAGAGCTGCTCAAACAGATTAAAAAGAAATACGGCAAACCCGATGAATACCGGGGAGACCCATTCCACATTGTTATCAGTTGGAAATGGTCGTTTGTCGATAAAGATAATCAGCGCATTTCCATGACCCTGCAGCACAACTCCATGGATACAGAAGAAAAAATAGGCAATTCCATCAAGCTTACCAATCGAAGCCTGATAGAAGAAGATCTAAAGTGCTATAAAGTCAAAGCACTCGACCAACGGCAAAAACTGCGGCATCGTGACTGGCAGGTCATGACACCGGGATTGTCCGGTTGGGACCTGTATGTTCCCCAATAGTCTCCCAACCAGATTAAAGCGATTTTTGCTGACGGGATTTCCGGCCGCTTGCTTGAATATTATGATAGATATTTGATGCTCGCTACTGGATACCGGATACTGGCAACGAACACTTTTTGAAGTCATTGCGTATCGAGAATCGAACATCGAGCATCGGGTATTTGCTAAAGTTAACAACTTGACTATCCGCTGGAAACAACTCGCCTGGAACGGTATCCGTTTTAAACTTCCCGCCGAATGGGAAGTGGGGCAGATCGGCGCCCGCCATCTGATACTCGAAGATGAAGCCGTGCCGGTCATGGAAATAAAATGGGGAGCTGTGAAAGGGGTTTTTTCCCACCGGAACCACCTGAAGCGACTTGCCGCGCTGCAATCCAGACGAAATAAAATTAGTGTTGCTGAATGGATTTTGCCGCCGCACTGGGAAAAGGCCTTAGCGGGTTTTAAGGCCGGCGGGTTTTTGTGGCAGAGCCCGGCGGCCAGCGGACGGGGGGCCATCTTGTTCTGCGCTGCCTGCCGTACCGCAACCCTGATACAATTTTTTGGGGACAGCTCGTTAAAACGTGAAAAGGTATTCCTGGAGGTCCTAAAGACATTTTGCGATCATAGTCAAGATGGTTGGCTTTTATGGTCAATTTTTGATATCAGGGCAACCCTGCCCCAATCCCTACAGCTGGTGCATTTCCGGTTTGAAGCCGGCAAATTTGAGCTTGAGTTTATAGCCGGCAGGCACAACATCCACTTGCACCGCTGGGCACCGGCAGCCGCTCTTTTGGGCGGACGGGATCTGCATGCCTTTTCCCGAACGATTCCTGAATTTGCCAAAGGGCACCCGCAGTCGATGGCCCTTAACGATTGCGAAGCAGTTGAGTGGAGCATATCGCCCGGCAGCGCTTGGCGGCGAAAGATATGTCGATTTAAATTAAAACCATCATTTTATTGGTTTCGCATGTGGTGTCTTGAAAAGCAAAACCGTATACTTGGTGTCCGGGCCGAAGGCAAAGGTCCTCTTGATATTCACCTGTTGAATCAGATTTGCGAAAAATATGAAAGTCTTTAGAAAAAAGCCCGTGGCAGGCCATATGTCCCGGGCGAAGGCGCTGGCCTATAAACCGGTCAAAAGTCGGGACATCTCCGAAACCCGGTTGGAAACTGGTAAGGTTGTCCTTGAATATCCGTTGACCGTACGGCCGCTGATTGCCGCCGTGGCCGCGCGGCTGGGAAGATCACAGGACCTGGTACAGCAAACCAAGAAACTTCAACTCGATGCCCTGGGCACTTCTGTTTGGGACCTTATCGACGGTAAGCGTTCAGTGGGCAGTATGATACAAACTTTTGCAGAAACCCATCGTCTAGAAAACAGGGAGGCCGAGGTTTCCGTCACCCAATTCATCCGTGAACTGGGAAAGCGCGGTCTGCTCGGCCTGCGTTGAGTTTAGCAGAATGCCTAAAATGACTTGAGGGCGTCATCCATGGTAGCAACAATCGGCAGGAACGTGTCAAAACCTGCTATTTCGAAGACTTCTTTGACATAGTCCTGCATGGCGCATAGCATGATGCTGCCATCTTCGCGCTTGATGGCTTTGGTGGCTTTTAAAATCACGCGTAAACCGGCACTAGATATGTAATCAAGATCCTTGAAGTCAACGACCATGCTTTTTGACCCGTCGGATATCGCCTGAAAAAGTTTTTGCTCAAATCCCTGCGAAGTATTGGAATCCAGGCGACCGTTGAGCCTAAAGATATTGATGCCGCTTTGTTTTTCCTCGATGATTTCCATTTACCGTCCTCCCCCGTTGGTGGGTTTTACCCGTAATCCAAATGTATAACCGTTATAGGTTTTAATTTTTAGATTCGTCTTTTCCTATTTTTTTCTTCAAATTTAAAACGTTTTTATCGCCACAGCGTTCATAGCATACTTCATCCATCAACTTTTTCATGATGTGAATTCCCAATCCGCCGATTTTGCATTCCTCAACAGAGCAGGAGACATCAGGTGTTTCAAAATCAATGGGATTAAATGGTCGTGCCGTCATCCTCGATACACAGGCAAAGCTCATTTTTGCGGGGTGTGAGCGTCACTTTGATGACATGTTCTTTATCATCTTTAAAGCCATAGGAAATAATATTGGTGAACAATTCGTCTAAGGCCAGATTGATCTCAAATATAAGCTTTTTGGAAAATCCGAATTTTTTACCAAACGTTTCCAGATTCTGGCATAATTGATCCAATTCGGACAGGCTGCTTTTGAGTTCAAATGAGTACATTTTTTTCGCCATTAACGCCCACCTTATTCAATATTCAATTTATAGACTTTCGCCCTAACCGGATCAGGTCTTTATTTAAAACGCTACAGCGTCTGTCGGTCCTGCAGTTGAGACTCAAATAAGGGTCACACCTAATTTGTTCAAACATTCACCGCATTGATCGGCACGATCTGAAAGGAATCGTTCTTCCCAGATATCGATGCTTTTGGCTACGGCGTTGCATATCTTGGCCAGCAAATCGGGAAACTGCTTCATGGTTTTTGAAAATTTATCACGGCTCAACACCAGACAGGTTGTTTCGGTGACTGATTTTAGCGAAAACAGACGCTTTGTTTCACCCAGCAGGGTCAGTCCGCCGATGAATTCCCCGGCTTTGTATTCTCGAACCGCGGTTGTCTTTCCGTTGTCTTGGCGCTCAAGCCGGGCAGTGCCGTTGATAATATAAAAAGCCTGACCGTCGTCTTCGTTCTGGCTGAATATGTATTCGTCCTGCTTGAACTTTTCTCTGGTACAAAGATAAGCGAAAACCTTGAGGGTTTCAAGTGGTAGCCCGGAGAAAAAATAGATTTGCCGCAATAATTCCAGATTTTCCTGGAACTCACTAGACGGTGTCGAATTATTTCTTTCCAACAAGCTCATACAGCATTCCTTTCCGGGCTATCAGTTCATCATACGTGCCCATTTCAAGAATTTTGCCGGCTTTCATGACTGCCACCTTGTCGAAGTTTTTAATCGTATCCAGTCGGTGTACCACGGAAACCACCGTACTTTTTTTCTTCCAGCGGGTTTCCAGCAGGTTCTGGATACGCGCCTGGGACTTGTTGTCCAGCGCCGATGTTGCTTCGTCCATAATCAAAATTTTCGGCGCTTTGAGAAACACACGGGCGATGGCCAGCTTTTGCTGTTGTCCTCCGGACAACTTATCGCCCTTCGTGCCGACCTGGTAATGCATTCCGATTTCAATAATGGTTTCCAGAAGGTCTTCTTCTATTAACAGCTGGATGATGCTCTGGTCGATTCGTTCCTGGGCCTGGGGGTTGCCGGTTTTTGTTTTGCCAAAGAAAATATTGTTTAAGATCGTCTGGGAGTAGATATACTCCGATATTTGAATGAACCTAAATGCGTCAGGGTCATCCCTGGCAATATTTTCCCGGAACAGGGCACGACCCTCCAGGATCAGTGTTTCCAGGATTTCCGGCAAGGCCGCCATTTTGTGAACACCGGGCGTAAACCGCAGCGCCAGCTCCAGCAGTTTGCGGTGATCGTCATCCTCCAGTTCGTGTAATTTCTTCTTTCTCAGGTGCTCTACCAGCAGTCTAAAATCATCCAGTTCATCTGCACTGATCGGGCTTTGCTCAAAGAATACGGCATCCGGCGGCAGATTGCCCAGAATGTCTACGGTTTGACGGCAGAGCGTAACACCTAAACTTAGCAGAGGCCGGGTGAGATCCGCCGTTTTCAGGAATTTCAGGAAATAGTTATTTTTTGACAGATTTTCATCGGCAAAATCATCCCGGTTGGGTGCCCCAAACGTCAGGTTTTCAGCCACACTGGAGTAATACAAATATTTATCTTCGTTAAAAAATTCGACATAATCTGCCAGCTCTGCCCCGTATTCTTGCTGGAAATTCTCGCGAACCTTGACGATGGTGTTGACCAGTTCTTCATTTTTAGCATGGGTTAAAATCGCGTTTAAACCAAAGCGCAATACGTCAACGAAAATACCGGTTTGATGCAAGACCGCAATGATATCGTCAAGGGTGGGTCGTTGCTCCTCTTCTGCCCGGCCGTTCCCATCTATTTTAGCCAGACTGGAATAAAGAATGTTTTCCTCGATGGTGCCGTCGAATATAAACGGGCTCTGCGCAACAAAGCCCATGTTGTTTACCATGTCTTTTTTGGTAAGGCCGGATACTTCCTTATCGCCGATCATTACGCTCCCGCCGGTGTATTTGTAAAGCTGGCCGATACACAAGGCCAGTGTGCTTTTGCCGCTACCGGAAAAACCCACCAGGGCCAGATGCTCGCCTTCTTTCAGGGACATGTTGATACCGTCCAGCAGGCGGATGCCGGAGTCGGTAACAAAGGACAAATCCCTTATCTCAACATTGCCCGCCAGCTCCATCGCATCGCGGTCTTTAGGCTCCATCGCATGTTCGGGTTCAAGGTCAAAATATTCCATGGTTCGCTCGTAGTTGATCTTGCCGTCCTGGTAAACCTGATAAAATTCGATCAGATCTTTCCAGGGATCAAATAAGCGTTCCTGGGCGGATAAAAACGCAACCAGGGCACCCAACTCCAGCCGGCCTTTGATGGTTAAATAGCCGCCTAAAATAAACACCAGAAAAGGGCCCAGGCCGGTGAAAAACCCATTGGCTGTCTTAACCGCGAACCGGTAAAGGCTCCAGACGATCCTGATTTTCAACAGCCTGTCCACCAGCGAGTCATATTTGCGATTTTCTATCCGGTAAGCGCCGTTGCCGTGAATCTCATGTATACCGGAAATAGATTCCGCAATTCGAGCGGAAAAGGTGCGGGCGGCGGTCACCCGCTTTTTGTTGGCTTTGTTGACCCCTCTTTGGAGCAGCGGTATCAGGAAGACGACGATCGGGTAAATACTCAGCGACACGGCCGCCAGGAGGGGATTAAGAAAGAAAAGGTAGACGGCGAAAGCCAGCAGGGTCAAGATATTGGTTACCGGACTTGCCACGGCCATGCCTACAAAATTGCCGGGCACCGTCAGCTCTGTGGTCAGGGCATTGACCACCGTTCCGGGCTGGGTATTTCTGAAAAAATTCAATGGCAGTGTTAGGATATGGTGGTAAAGCGCTTTGCGCATGCGCGCCGTGGTGCGCTGGGTGATGAGGGTTTGAATGATGTTGGTCAGGTATTTAAGCAGGCTGAAAAAAACCACCGCACCCAGATAAATACCGCAATAGTTCAACAGCAAGTCAATGCGCTGTAATTTGATGGCTTCATTGACGACACGCTTTTGCATTTCCAGGGGTATTACCCTGGCAAACACCATTACCACGATGATTAGCAAAAGCAGTATTTGAAGTTTGAGATTACCGGCGAATATCCAGGAAAACAGGGACCGCTTAACAATAGAGGGTTCAGTTTTTTCCATAGGAAGCTCCCTCACCCGCAAAATTGGTATAACCCAAAATAAACACAAACAAATTTGAAAAAGAATTATGCAAGATTCAGGTCGTATTATTACTATTAATGTAGCTCGATGACAAGGATAATCTTGTGGACCGGCATCATTTGGCATTTAAGAAAACAGCAAAAATCACTAAATCTTTGCCTTTGTGCGTGGGTCTATGGTAGTCATATAAGCGCAACAGTCAAGTTTTTACCGGCAAAAGGTTTAATCCGCCTGCAGCGGACGAAATCCTGAAAGCAGCATAAATCAAAGCTTTTATTTTGACAAAACTTTCAACAAAAGATTATATATACATCTTTTAATAAGTAAGGGACCTGTTCCCGACTGGAATGTTGGCATGAAGTTTTTCTTGTGTGTAGTGGGCATGGTTATGATAGTTGAAGGGTTGCCGTATTTTGCAGCTCCGGAAAAAATGAAATACTGGGTCCAAAAAGTGGTTGCAACTCCCGACAGCGCATTGCGCCGACTGGGACTGGTGCTCATGGTGCTGGGCTTAAGTCTGGTGTATTTTGGACGGGCCTGATGCGATGTATTCACTAAACGATTACAACTACCATTTACCCGCCGATTTGATTGCCCAGCAGCCGGTCGATCAACGGGACCGCTCGAATTTATTGTGTTTGAATCGGCAAACCGGAGAGCTGTCGCATCACCGCTTCAATGAAATTGGAGATTTTTTCCAACCGGGCGATGTCCTGGTGATAAACAATACGGCTGTGATTCCTGCCCGCCTTGAAGGCTGCAAAGAGACCGGCGGCAAAGTCGAGGTTTTGATTGCCGATTACAATGGCGGATTAAAATCCATCAAGGAAAACGGCGATTTTGTCTGCCAGTGTATGGTAAGAGCTTCCAAGCGGCCGGCCCCCGGAATGCAGCTATATTTTGAAGAAGATCTAACAGCCGAGGTTTTAGGCTCATCCAACGGGACCCATACCCTGAAATTTTCGACCGGCGATGATTTTGAAAAAGTGCTGGCGCGCATTGGAAAAGTGCCGCTTCCGCCTTATATTAAAAGAAATGGCGGATATGTTAATTCCTGTGATGACAGATCTTCATATCAGACGGTATATGCCAGCCACAAAGGGGCAGTTGCCGCGCCCACTGCCGGTTTGCATTTTACCAAAAAGCTTCTTGGTAAATTGAATGCCAAGGGTACTGAAATTGCACCCTTGACCCTGCATGTGGGCTTCGGCACCTTTTTGCCGGTCAGATCCGATGATATTCGCAACCATTCAATCCATTCGGAAACCTATGTGATTTCT
Source organism: uncultured delta proteobacterium (assembly GCA_963821065.1). GTDB lineage: Bacteria > Desulfobacterota > Desulfobacteria > Desulfobacterales > JAFDCJ01 > JAFDCJ01. The sequence goes on from CAWGCM010000034.1 coordinate 525,630, forward strand.
GATGAATCGGCTGAAACCATAAATTCGGCCCGAAATAGTGGAAAAAGGATCATCGCGGTGGGCACCACCTGTGTGCGGACACTGGAATATGCCTCGGACGGCAAGGGCGAGGTGGCGGCGGGAAGCGGTTGCTGCGACCTCTTCATTTATCCCGGTTATACCTTCAAGACAGTCGATGCGATGATTACCAATTTCCATCTGCCGCAATCGACCCTTTTAATGCTGGTAGCGGCTTTTGCCGGTCGACAGAATGTCTTGAAGGCCTATCAGGAGGCGATCGACAGAAAATACCGGTTTTACAGTTATGGCGATGCGATGCTGATCGCCTAGCAGCCGGTAACCGGCAGCTGGATCCTTGTCACTGGCAACTGGCTACTGGTCCCTGGCCTGTGGCCTATGGGTCCTCTATATTGGTAATCCGAGGAGGCAATGGCTTTTGCGCCTTTGGAACATTTAGGTGGGCATCCGTCTTCGCTAAAGCTTCGCTGCGCCAAGCGGAGACCCGCCCTACAGACGACCATTTTACAAACAACCAGAAGTAGGTCGGCCTCCGTGCCAACCAGCTGCCAGCAACCAGAGACCAGAATATGTTCAAATTTAGTGTAATAGCCCAATCCAGCGATTCCCGTGCCCGGGCCGGGGTAATTCAAACCGATCATGGTGTGATCGAAACCCCGGTTTTTATGCCGGTGGGGACCCTGGGGTCTGTCAAGTCTTTATCCCCTGAGGAACTGGTGGAAGCCGGTGCCCAGATCATTCTCGGCAACACCTACCATTTATATCTCAGACCGGGCTGTGATGTTATTGATAAGTTTGCAGGGCTGCATGAATTTGTCCACTGGGATCGGCCCATTTTGACCGACAGCGGCGGTTTCCAGGTGTTCTCCCTGGCCAAGCTGGCCAAACTATCTGAAGAAGGTGTCACCTTCCAATCGCATATCGACGGTTCCAAACATCTTCTGACACCGGAAAAAGCAGTTGAGATTCAAACCTGCCTGGGATCGGACATCATGATGTGTCTGGACCACTGCATTCAATATCCGGCTACCAGGGAGCAAAGTCTGGCAGCCCTGGAGACGACCACCCAATGGGCCCAAAGATGCAAGCTGGCCTGGCAGGAAACCGAAAACGAATTCCAACACACTTTTCGGCATCGTTCAGGGGAGTATGTTCAAAGATCTGCGCCGGAGATCCGCCGATGAATTGATGAACATCGGTTTTAACGGTTACGCCATCGGTGGACTGAGTGTCGGAGAGCCGGCTGAGATGATGCTGGAGATGGCGGATTTTACGCTGCCGCTTTTGCCGACAGACAGACCCAGGTACATTATGGGGGTTGGTACCCCTGAAAACCTTATTGAACTGGCAGCCCTTGGCGCCGATATGTTTGATTGTGTGCTGCCGACCCGCAACGCCCGAAACGGCCAGCTGTTTACGCAAAACGGTGCCATCAACATCAGCAACGCGCAATTTAAGGACGATACCGGGGCCATTGAATCCGAATGCCGGTGCTATACCTGCCGCCATTATTCCCGGGCCTACCTGCGCCATCTTTATATGGCCCGCGAACTGCTGGCGTATCGTTTAAACACGATCCATAATATCTATCATTTTATTAATTTTATCAAAGACCTGCGAAAGGCAATTTTAGCCGATAACTTTGAATCATTTAGAAAAGATTTTTATCGCCAACTGGACAATTAATCTGTATAGAAAGGAGAAAATATCATGAAAGCAAAAGTTGAAGCAGCACTGCAAAAAGTAAGACCCATGCTCCAGGCCGATGGGGGTGATGTGGAGCTTGTTGATGTGAAGGACGGTATTGTGACAGTTCGCCTGCAGGGTGCTTGCGGCGGTTGCCCCATGTCCCAGATGACCCTTAAGAATGGTATCGAGAGAATTCTGAAAGAGGAAGTGCCCGAAGTTGTATCCGTAGAATCTGCACCCTAGTGCAGGCCTGCGGCCTTTTGGTTAAATAGAAAATAAGTAATCAGAAAAATAGTCAGATAGTCCAATAGATCATTGAGTTAATTAAGGTAATTGAGTTGATGTATCAGAATGGTTTTGTAGGTTTTCGGATTATTTGGATTAAGCTTTATTTATCCAGGCAAATCGACCTATCTACTTAATCAACCAGTTAACCTAATCAACCAATCAACTACATCTCAAAGGAGGTGCAATGAAGGTCTTGAAAATCGACCATCTCGGGATAGCTGTTAATAGTATTGATCAGGGTAAAAATTTTTGGACGGATGTGCTGGGATTGGAATTCGAAGGGTCCGAAACCGTTGAAGAGCAGAAGGTCACAACGGCCTTTTTTCCGGTCGGTGAAAGTGAAGTGGAACTGCTTGAGTCCACGGCACCCGATGGACCCATTGCCAGATATCTGGAAAAAAAGGGTGAGGGGATTCAGCATGTCGCCTTCCGGGTGGAAAATATTGAGTCTGCTTTACAGGAGCTCAAAGACAAGGGCATCCGGTTGATTGATGAGAAACCCCGCAAAGGGGCCGGCGGTGCTAAAATCGCTTTTTTGCATCCTAAATCCACCAGTGGCGTTCTGGTCGAGCTGTGTGAGCGGGACTAGTCGAATTCGGAATGGAAAATGCGGAATGCGGAAGTGGAAAGGCAGAATATGGAAAATTATTGCGAGTTACGTGCCGCGGGTTACGTGCCTGGTTTGTTGATTATAGTTAGCACTGATGTTCTGTACATCCGTTCCCTGACACCCGAAACCTCTAAAAGATAATTATGGCATGATTATTTTTACTTTTTTACCAACTTTTGTGAGTTAAAACGCCTTAAAGCCTAAGAAGGAGTACTTGATTATGTCCGAGCATCCCGACAAGCAAAAATGGATTGATCTTGCGACCAAGGAATTGAGAGGAAAGCCGCTGGAGTCTTTAGACTGGCTGACACCGGATGGTATCCCGGTAAAGCCGATGTACACTGCCGAAGACATTGAAGGCATGGCGCATGTAAATACCCTGCCGGGGTTGGCGCCTTACGTGAGAGGCCCCAAGGCCACCATGTATGCCGGCAGGCCCTGGACCATTCGCCAGTATGCCGGTTTTTCCACCGCTAAGGAATCCAATGCGTTTTACCGAAGGTGTCTTGCAGCCGGCCAGAAGGGGCTTTCCGTGGCGTTTGACCTTGCCACTCACCGGGGCTATGACTCCGATCATCCCCGGGTTGTCGGCGATATCGGCAAGGCCGGTGTTGCGGTGGATTCGGTCGAAGATATGAAAATTCTATTCGACCAGATCCCCCTGGATCAGATGACGGTTTCCATGACCATGAACGGTGCCGTGCTTCCTATTCTAGCCGGTTACATTGTGGCGGCCGAGGAGCAGGGCGTCAGCCAGGATAAATTAAGCGGCACGATCCAGAATGACATCTTAAAGGAATTTCTCACCCGTAACACCTATATTTACCCCCCCGGACCTTCCATGCGCATTGTATCGGATATCATCGGTTACTGCTCGAAAAATATGCCCAAATACAACACCATCAGCATCAGCGGCTACCACATGATGGAAGCCGGGGCTGATTCCGTGCTTCAAACCGCTTTTACCATGGCCGACGGCGTAGAGTATGTTCGTGCGGCCCTGGATGCCGGACTGGACATCGATGCCTTTGCACCGCGGTTGTCTTTCTTTTTCGGAATCGGGATGAACTTTTTCATGGACATCGCCATGTTACGGGCAGCGCGGTTCTTGTGGCATAAATTGATGAGTCAGTTTAATCCCAAAAATCCGCGATCAAGTATTTTACGCACTCACTGCCAGACATCCGGGTGGAGCCTGACCGCCCAGGATCCTTATAACAACATCATTCGGACTACTCTGGAGTGTCTGACCGCCGCTCTGGGGGGAACCCAGTCCTTGCACACCAACTCATTTGACGAAGCGGTGGGATTGCCGACGGATTTTTCCGCCCGCATTGCCCGAAACACCCAGATCATTGTTCAGGAGGAGTCACAGATCTGTAATGTCGTTGATCCCCTGGGGGGCTCTTATTATTTGGAAGCGCTGACCGATGGGATTGTGAGTGAGGCCGGCAAGATTATTGCTGAAGTAGAAGAGATGGGCGGTATGGCCAAGGCCATCGAAGCCGGTATGCCCAAATTGCGCATCGAAGAATCGGCGGCACGGCGGCAGGCGCGAATCGACCAGGGCAAAGATGTCATTGTCGGGGTAAATAAATATAAGATTGATGAAGATGTTGACCTGGATATACTGGAAGTTCCGGCCAGCGTGCGCGACGAGCAAATTGCCAGACTTAAGGAGTTAAAAGCTTCCCGCGATAACCAAGCCGTACAGAAATCGATTAGAAGCCCTGACCCGGGCGGCCACATCCGACGATAACCTGCTGGGGTTGTGTATCGAGGCCGTCAGACTGAGGGCAACAGTTGGCGAAATTTCCGATGCCCTCGAAAAGGAGTTCGGGCGCTATGTGGCCACCACCCAGTGTATTTCCGGGGTGTATGCCGCCGAGTACGGCAAAGATGAGGTCATTGACGCCTTGCACAGGAGAACCGAACAGTTTCAGGAAAAAGAGGGGCGGCGGCCCAGAATATTGGTAACAAAAATGGGACAGGACGGTCATGATCGTGGCATCAAGGTCATTGCCACCGGCTTTGCGGACCTTGGGTTTGATGTCGATATCAGTCCCTTGTTTCAAACGCCCGCAGAAGTTGCCAAGATGGCGGTGGAAAACGATGTGCATGTCGTTGGTGTATCCAGCCAGGTTGCCGCCCATAAAACCCTGGTCCCCCAGTTGGTCAAGGCACTGAAATCAGAAGGTGGGGAGGACATCCGAGTGGTCGTCGGCGGCATCATTCCGCCGGCCGATTACGATTTTCTTTACGATGCCGGGGCCGCGGGGGTATTTGGCCCCGGAACGCCGGTTACCGAATCAGCTAACCAGGTGTTGGATGCTCTGGAAAAGACTTAGCCTTCGGCTAAGCGGTTGATTGGTTAAACAGGTTTAGAGGATTTCAGTCTTCTTGACCAACCCCTCAAAATCAACTTAATCAACTTAATCAACTAAATACACCTTTTCCCTTGACAAAAATCAGCTTGTATAGGAACTTACAAGTTTGACTTTTATGCTGTTCTGACAGTTTAATCCGCCTGCGGCGGACGAGGGTTTAATTCCCCGCCCCTTGGGGCGTTTAAAATTTTCCGTTTGATACCCCGTTGCTTGCGGCGGGGTTGTTCATTCGCCTCCTGGGTTGTCCTGATCTGCCTGGGAATTATCCATATGTTTTGTTTCCGCTCAGGTGTGACCAACCTGCCGGAAGATTTACCAGAAGAAAGGAATCGGATAATGGGAATCGTGGAAGATAAGATTAAAGACCTGAAAGCCCGGGAAGCCAAAGTGCTCGAAATGGGCGGGCAAAAAGCGGTTGCCGCCCAGCGCGAAAAGGGTAAATTGACCGCCCGCGAGCGCCTGGATCTTTTATTTGATAAAGGTACATTCCGCGAAATTGATATGTTTGTCAACCACCGCTGTGTTAATTTCGGAATGGAAAATGTGGACATACCGGCTGACGGCGTTGTTACGGGCCATGGTCTGGTGGGTGGGCGGCCGGTGTTTGCCTTTTCCCAGGATTTTACCGCCCGGGCCGGCAGCCTCGGCGAAATGCACTCCAAAAAGATTTGTAAAGTAATGGATCTGGCCCTGAAAGCGGGGACGCCATTTGTGGGAATCAACGATTCCGGTGGTGCCAGGATACAGGAAGGCGTGGATGCACTGTCCGGATACGGTCAGATATTTTTCCGCAATTCGGCGGCCTCGGGTGTCATCCCGCAGATTTCAGCCATCATGGGGCCTACCGCCGGTGGCGCCGTCTACTCGCCGGCGATGACCGACTATGTGTTCATGGTAAAAAACAGCAGTTATATGTTCATTACCGGACCCGACGTGATCAAATCCGTCACTGGTGAGGAAATCAGCTTCGAAGACCTGGGCGGCGCCAAAACCCACAACGAAAAGAGCGGGGTTGCCCATTTTGCCTGCGAAAGCGATGAAGATGCCATCGATCGCATTAAACGTCTGCTGGCCTATTTACCTTCCAATAACATGGAAGATCCGCCTTACGTGGATACCGGCGATGATCGCGACCGTACGGACGAATCGCTGAATACGGTCATTCCCGACAATCCGAATAAATCTTACAACATGAAAGACATTATTCGTTCCATTGTCGACCACAGCGAGTTTTTTGAGCCCCATCAGTATTTTGCCCGCAATATCATCGTATGCCTGGCCCGCTTAAACGGCAGAACCATCGGTATCATTGCCAATCAACCCAATGTGCTGGCCGGCTGCCTTGACATCAACGCTTCGGACAAGGCCACCCGATTTATCCGATTTTGTGATTCGTTTAATATTCCCCTGCTGACGATTGCCGATGTCCCCGGCTATCTGCCCGGCAGCCAGCAGGAGTGGGGCGGCATCATCCGGCACGGGGCCAAGCTTTTGTGGTGCTATTCTGAGGCAACGGTACCAAAATTGCTGCTGGTTCCCCGCAAAGATTATGGCGGTTCTTATCTGGCCATGTGCTCAAAGGATCTGGGAGCCGATATGGCATTTGCCTGGCCGACGGCTGAAATTGCGGTTATGGGGGCAGCCGGGGCGGCCAACATCATCCATCGCAAAGAGATAAAAGAAGCGCCGGATTCGGGTGCCAAGCGTCAAGAAAAGATCGATGATTACAACCACCTTTTTTCCAATCCGTATATAGCCGCCAGCCGGGGGTACATTGACGCCGTCATTTTGCCGAGTGAAACCCGGCCGCGTCTGATCGATGCGCTTGAGGCCCTGTGCACCAAACGGGAAACCCGACCCCCGAAAAAGCATGGAAATATTCCGATGTAAGGAATGACGAATGTCGATGGATGAATGACGAATTGTGGAAATCGTTTCACTCGTTCATTTTTCATTCGTCAATATAAACTATTCAATCCGGAAGGGTGATCAAATGACTGACGATAAAAAAGTTACCGCTGCCATTGCCGCCGTAATGAGTTATATCCAGGAAGAAGAAGCCATAAACATGCAGGCTGCTATGTCGGGCATTGCTCAGACACCGGCTGCATCTGCAGCTATTGCAGCGGACATCATTAAACCATGGGGAATGAGCGGCAGGCTGGCGCAGATGCAGATGCGCAACCTGATGCAAATGCGAACTTTTCAACGCAATTGAATTTTATAGAAGCTATCGCAATAATAGGATTTTGGTTCAAACACCAATATTTTACAGGAGAACATTACAATGAGTGACCAAATTGAAGTCAAAGCGACCACAATGAATTATGACAAGGACCGGCCGGCGGCGGAAAACCCCGTTAAAATTGAGGACCTCAGCCTGCGCGACGGCCACCAATCTCTGTTTGCCACCCGCGGCCGAACCGAGGACATGATTCCGGTGGCTGAAATGATGGACGAAGTCGGATTCTGGGCCATGGAAGTCTGGGGTGGGGCGACCTTTGATACCATGCACCGCTTTTTAAACGAAGACCCCTGGGAACGAATTCGGACATTAAAGCGCTACATTAAAAAGACCCCTTTTTCAATGCTGCTCAGGGCGCAAAATCTGGTGGGATACCGCAACTACGCCGATGATGTTGCCAAGGCCTTTGTCGACCGGACGGCTGCCAACGGGATGGATATTTTCAGGACCTTCGATGCCCTCAATGATTACCGTAATTTTGAAACGGTGGTTCCGGTCATCAAAGAGTGCGGCAAGCACTTTCAGGGCTGCATCTGTTATACCATGACCGAACCGCGGATGGGCGGAGAGGTTTACAACATCGACTACTATGTCAACAAGGCCAAAGACCTCGAGGCCATGGGCGCCGACAGCATCTGTATCAAGGATATGGCCGGGCTGATAGCGCCCTATGACGCCTATGCCATTGTCAAGGCCCTGAAGGAGACGGTCAAGCCGCCGATCCACCTGCACAGTCATTTCACATCGGGGATGTCGTCGATGAGCCACCTCAAGGCCATCGAGGCCGGGGTGGACATTATTGACACCTGCATGTCTCCTTATGCCTTTCGGACCTCCCATGCGGCCATCGAACCATTAGTGATGGCATTGCTGGGTACTAACCGGGACACCGGATTTGACATCAAGCAGCTGGCCGCCATCAATGAAATTTTTGAAAAAGAAATTATGCCGAAGTACAAACATCTGCTGGATGACACCAAGATGTCGATCATCGATATTAACGTGCTGCTGCATCAGACCCCGGGCGGCATGCTGTCCAACCTGGTCAACCAGTTAAGGGAAATGGATGCTCTGGATAAAATAGACCAGGTTTTTGCCGAACTGCCGCGGGTCAGAAAAGATCTGGGGCAGATTCCGCTGGTAACTCCTACCAGCCAGATTGTGGGCATCCAGACGGTCAACAACGTTCTTTTCGATGATGAAAATGAACGCTACAAAATGATTACCGGCCAGGTTAAAGACCTTTGCTACGGTCTTTACGGTAAAACCGCTGTTCCCATTAACCCGGAAGTCCAGAAGAAAGCCCTCAAAGGTTATGATCGCGGTGAGGAGCCGATTACCTGCCGGCCGGCCGAGGTTCTGGAGCCTGAACTGGAAAAAGCCCAAAAAGACACTGAAGGTTTGGCCGTTGATCTGGATGATGTGCTGATTTATGCGCTTTATCCGGTTACCGGCAAGAAGTTTTTGAACTGGAAATACGGCAAAGAACAGCCGCCGCCAGAGGTGAGACCCCGAACACTGGAAGAGGCCAAGGCCGAACTGGAGTTGCTCAAAAAAGCCAAAGCCGGGCAACTTTTTGAAAAACCGGATAAAGCAGCTCCGCCCAAAGGTGAGAACCTGCGAACCTTTAATGTATTTGTGGATGATGATTATTTTGAAGTCGGGGTTGACTCCGTTGACGGCGCCCCGATGATTAACTATGTCCAACAGATGCCCGGGATGGCACCGGCTTATGCAGCTCCGGCAGCAGCACCTGTCGCTCCTGCCCCTGCAGCACCGGCCAAAGTACCGGCCGCAGAAAAAAAAGCGCCTGAAGCTGCCCCCGCTCCGGCGGCCGCTGTCGAAGGCACACCTTTAAACGCCCCGATGCCTGGTATGATCATCAGTTTTGAAAAGAATGTCGGTGATTCAATCAACGAAGGAGAAACGATGGTCATTCTGGAAGCCATGAAGATGGAAAACGCGCTGCCGGCTCCGGTCAGCGGCACCATCAAAGCCATCAATTTCAGCAGCGGGGATTCGGTTGCCAAGGGTGCTGTACTCTGTGTAATCGGTTAACTTCCAGAAGACAGAGAACAGAGAGCAGAGGACAGAAAGCAGAGGACAGAAGACAGAAATAGAGTACATCTTATTTGTCTGCCTTCACCATCTGTTTTATGACATCTGAAACTGTCTTCTGTTCTCTGTTTTTTGACATCCGTCATCCGTAATCTGTCATTTATCCTCTGTCATCTGTCCTCTATCCTTTGCCTTCAAAGGAGAGTTGCAATTATGAAGATTCACGAATATCAGGCCAAAGAATTATTCAGAAAATATGATGTGCCCGTTCCCCAGGGAAGTGTGGCCTTTACCTCCGACGAGGCTGTTCAGGTCGCCAAAACACTGGGTGGTTACCCCGTGGTGATAAAAGCCCAGATCCATGCCGGTGGTCGCGGCAAAGGCGGGGGGGTAAAACTGGCCCAATCCGAGCAGGAGGTTGATAGCGTTGCCGGACAGATTATCGGTATGAATCTGGTGACCCATCAAACCGGCGCACAGGGCAGGCCGGTTAAAAAAGTTCTGGTGGAACAGGGCCTGAACATTGCAAAGGAGCTTTACCTGAGCATTATCCCGGATCGGGAAACGGCCAAGATTGTGGTGATGGTCAGTGAAGCCGGCGGGATGGACATCGAGGAAGTGGCGGCGAATGCACCTGAAAAAATTATCAAAGTCTCCATTAATCCGTTGCAGGGCATTCAGGCCTACCACTGCCGGGAAGTTGCCTTTGGTCTTAATCTGGTCCCGGCAGTCATGAAACCGTTTGTGGCCATGGTAAAAAATCTTTACCGGATGTTCGTTGATTATGATTGTTCGCTGTTGGAGATCAACCCCCTGGTGATCACCGCCGAAGAAACCGTTATTGCACTGGATGCCAAAATCAATTTCGATGACAATGCCCTTTTCCGCCACAAGGATATCCTGGAATACCGCGATCTGGACGAGGAAGACCCGCTGGAAGTGGAAGCCTCCAAGTTCAACCTCAATTACATTAATCTGGATGGCAATGTGGGTAATATGGTTAACGGCGCCGGTCTGGCCATGGCCACCATGGACCTGATCAAGCTGGCCGGAGCGGAACCGGCCAATTTTCTTGATGTTGGCGGCGGAGCCAGTGCCGAAATGGTCGAAAATGGCTTTAAAATCATATTAAGCGATCCGAACGTAAAAGGAATACTGATAAATATTTTTGGCGGCATACTGCGCTGCGACGTGCTGGCCGAAGGCGTTGTCCAGGCTGCCCAAAAGACCGGGATCAATGTTCCGGTCGTGGTTCGCATGGAAGGAACCAACATCGAAGAGGGCCGCAGAATCCTGGCCGAATCGGGTCTCGATTTGATCACGGCCACCGATCTGAAGGATGCCGCCGCCAAGGTCGCGGAAATCGTTGCAGGCTAAGCGGTTTGCGGGGACGTGAGAGAACGGCAGAGTTTATTAACCACCCGCTGCGCTCGAGGTCACACAGATCGCAGAGAGAGAAAATTTTCTTTTCTATTGGCATTCATGCCGGTATAGTTTTCACTGTGGTTAGGTAGCAAATGGAAATATAAACTCTGTGTACTCGAGCCGAAGCGGGTGGTTAAAGAAAATCTCCAACGCTGCCAATCATCAAAGTCATTAGAGGAACAGACAATGAGTATATTTGTCGACAAGAACACGAAAGTAGTGGTTCAGGGGATTACCGGCAAAGAGGGCCAGTTTCACACCCGTCATTGTATCGATTACGGCACCCAGGTGGTTGCCGGGGTTACCCCGGGTAAAGCCGGTCAGAAAATGGACGATGTCCCCGTGTTTAATACGGTCCGGGCAGCGGTGGCTGAAACCGGCGCCAACTGCAGCCTGATTTTTGTGCCCCCGCCCTTTGCAGCCGATGCCATAATGGAGGCGGCGGATACCAAAATCGATGTCATTGTGACCATAACAGAAGGGATACCGACCCTGGACATGATGAGGGTCATGAATTATCTGGAAGGAAAACCTTCCCGCTTAATCGGCCCCAACTGCCCCGGAATCATTACCCCCGGTGAGGCCAAAATCGGTATTATGCCGGGTCCGATTCACAGGCCCGGAGGTCCTATCGGAGTGGTTTCGCGTTCCGGGACCCTGACCTATGAGGTGGTCAATCAATTATCATTGCAGGGCATCGGGCAGAGTACCTGCATCGGGATCGGCGGCGATCCGATCATCGGGTCCAACTTTATCGATTGTCTGAGCGCTTTCGAGGAAGATCCGGACACCAAAGGAGTCGTCATGGTCGGTGAAATCGGCGGCACCGCCGAAGAGGATGCTTCCCGATTTGTGTCTGAAAAAATGAGCAAACCGGTTGTCGGGTTTATTTCCGGTGTTACCGCACCGCCGGGTCGACGGATGGGCCATGCCGGTGCCATCATCAGCGGCGGCAGCGGCACCGCCGATGCGAAAATTAAGGCCATGAAGGCCGCCGGAATCCATGTCAGCGAAAACCTGGGAGCACTCGGCGAACTGTGTGCCCGGGTATTTAGTTAATTGGTGTTTGGTTTTTAGTATTTAGTATTTAGTTTTCCGACCTTCGTTTTGATAGCGGTGTTCCAAACACCAAACACTAAATACAAAACATCCAGCAAATTGGAAATTTGCCGTTATGCACGAAATGGGCATTGCCCTGCAGATAATTGAAATCGCCACCGCTTCCATTCCATCGGATGCCGGCCCGGTGCGGGTAGAAAAGATCCGTTTAAAAATCGGCAAACTGGCTGCTGTGGTGCCGGATAGCCTGCGGTTTTGTTTTGATGTCGCCGCCAAGGACACCCCCCTCGATGGCGCCCAGCTTGCCATCGAGGAATTGCCCGTGGTGGCAAAGTGCAATGATTGCCAAACGCAATGGACCATAAACAGCCCGGCATTTAAGTGCGAAAACTGCGACAGCGGCTCTCTGGAAATTATTTCCGGCCGGGAACTGGATATCGAATCCATTGAGATTGCCGAAGAGGACAACCATGTTTCTTGATATCCTATTTAAAACGCAAAGATATTATCATCATGACGGTTCCGGCCACTCCCACCCCCATGCCCCGGGTGAAGGTATGGGCATCGCCACCCAGAAAAGCGGTACCCGGGAAATAAAGGTGGTTCGCAGGGTGCTTGACGTCAATGATAAAATGGCCGAACAAAACCGCAAAATGTTTTCCGAAAAAGGCATTTTTGTTCTCAATGTGATGAGTTCACCGGGTTCCGGGAAAACCACTACCCTGGAGAAAACGCTGGCCCGTATCACACCTCAAATCAAAAGTGCCGTCATTGTGGGCGACATTTGTACCACCAATGACGCTGACAGACTCGCCGTCAGCGGGGTTCCCGTGGTGCAGATCAATACGGATGAATTCGGGGGCGACTGCCATCTGGCCGCCCACGTGATTGAAAAGGCGGTGGGGGGCCTGGACCTGGATGATATCGATTTGCTGATAGTAGAAAATGTCGGTAACCTGGTCTGCCCGGCTGAATTTGATATCGGTGAGGATGCACGCGCCGTGGTGTTAAGCGTTACCGAGGGTGAGGACAAACCGGCCAAATATCCTTTAATGTTCCGAGAGTGTGAAGTGGCCCTGTTAAATAAGACCGACCTGCTGCCCTACCTCGACTATGACAAGGATAAAGCCATAGATTATATCCATCAGGTTCACCCGGACATGCCGATTTTTGAGATTTCGGCCAAAACCGAGGAGGGCTTCGAGCCCTGGCTTGAGTGGCTGGTCGGTAAGGTCAAGCAGAAAGGGCAGTTAAATGGTTGATTGGTTAATTAGTTGATTAGGTTTAGAGGATTTCAATCTATTTGACTATCAGTCCCCTCAAAAAAAACTCAATCAACTTTATCAACTCAATCAACAACTTGTACCCGCAACGCGCAACCCGCACCCCGTAACACCCAACCCGCAACTCGTAACACAGACTCCGCACCCCGTAACACGCAACCCGTCGCTTACCAAACAACCGGGACTTTATATTTTTTGATATTCTTGTCTTTGGATATTAGAGACATATTTTCTGCTTTTGACTGCGCGATGATCATTCTGTCGAAAGGATCTTTATGAATTTCAGGGAGTTTTGAAGTGTAAATAGAATGGAAAATTGTAATCGCTAGCGTCTGGAAGTTATTCTCAGCTAATTGCGCAACAATAAACGGTTCCAGATCTTCTTCCATAGTCAATCTGCCTAATCTTATCTTTATCGATATTTCCCAGGCACTTGCCGCGCTGAAATAGATTTCGTTATTGTGGTCTTTGATTATTGCCTTTGCCCTCGGAGATAATTTATTGTCATCGGATACAAACCACAGGAACGCATGGGTGTCCAACAAATATTTCATTTGTAAAATTCCTTTAATATTTCGTCGGGTAGCGGGGCATCGAAATCATCGGCAACGATAATTTTTCCTTTGGCTGAGCCGGGTTTGCGATCAATAGGCGGCTTTTCGAATGGCACCAGCTTGGCCACCGGTTTGCCTGATTTCGCAATGATGATCTCCTCTCCGGCGATGACCTGGCTGATCAATTTCGAGAATTTGGATTTCGCTTCGTATATGTTCACCTGAACAGACATATTTAACACCTCCAAATTTCTATATCCGTATATCCGTAATATAGACCAGGTCATTGGTCAGGTCAAGTATGAATCAGAAGGCAGAGGACAGAAAAGCCCCGCCAAAGATTTGGCGGAGCTTTCATTTTTTTTCCTTTTTCCTTTGAGCTTTCAGCTATGAGCTTTGAGCTTTTTTTTAAAATCCTTTGAGCTTTCAGCTTTGAGCTCATCTTTCTGTTTCCAAAACGGCGACAGCTCGCGCAGGCGATTTATAATGGGCGGCATCTTTTCAATCACAAAATCGATTTCCTCCGCCGTCGTATATCGGCTGAGACTGAAACGGATGGAGCCGTGGGCCGCCGTGAAGGGGACACCCATGGCGCGCAGCACATGGGAAGGCTCAAGGGAGCCGGAAGTGCAGGCTGAGCCTGATGAGGCGCAAATGCCGTGTTCATTCATCATCAGCAGGATGGCCTCGCCTTCCACGTATTCAAAGGCGATGCTGGTGGTATTCAGCAAGCGGTTTTCAGTGTCGCCGTTGACCATCGAATTGGTGACGCGCTCCAGCAGGCTGGTTTCCAGCTTGTCACGCAGCTCACCGACGCCCGCGTAGCCGTTTTCATCAAGATGTTGTTTGGCCAGTTCGGCTGCTTTACCCAGGCCGATAATAGAGGCCACATTCTCGGTACCCCCCCGGCGCCCCTGTTCCTGATGACCGCCGATCATATAGGGGGAAAACTTGGTGCCCTTGCGGATATAGAGCACACCAATCCCCTTGGGGCCATGAAATTTGTGACCGGAAAGTGACAACATATCCACGCCCGTGGTATTTAAATCAATCGGGAATTTGCCGGCGGCCTGTACGGCATCGGTGTGGAAAATGATGCCCCGGTCCTTGACCTCCCGGGAAATTTCTTCCACCGGAAATATGACGCCGGTTTCGTTATTGGCCCACATCAGGCTGACGATGGCCGTATCGTCGTTGAGGCTTTTGTATAAATAATCCAGGTCCAAACGACCTTCGTTGTCAACCGGCACAAACGTCACCTGATAGCCTTTCTTAGAAAGGGTCTCATAAAGGTTTTTAATGGCGGGATGCTCGACCCTGGAAGTAATGATTCGTTTGCGGTCCGAATTTGATTCGATGGCCGCCCGAATGGCGGTGCCGTCACTTTCGGTGCCGCAGCTGGTAAATACAATTTCCTCCGGAGTGGCGCCGATCAGGTTGGCAACGTGCTGCCGGGCCGCTTTAATTTTTTCGCTGACGTTGCCGCCAAAAGAGTGCATGCTCGAAGGGTTGCCATAGTATTCGGACAAATAGGGCAGCATGGCTTCCACCACTTCCGGAGCAACTTTAGTGGTTGCATTATTGTCCAGGTAAATGACATCCATTACTGCACCTCCTCAACAACAATTTCAGGGGCTACCAGCTCGCGCAGCTTGCTTTCAACATAATGTTTGAGCGTTACGGGGGATTTGACACAGGATGCGCAGTTGCCGCCCATTCTCACCAGAACCCGGTTTCCGTCCACGTCAACCAGCTCAAGCCGGCCCGCGTCTTTCTTAAGATTGGGGTTGATCTCCCTTTCAATACTTTCTTCAATCAACTTGATTTTTTGCAGGTTGGTCAGGGCCGGCGATTTTTTTCTTTTCGGGTGCACGGTACCCCGAATACCGTCGATAATTTCCTGGATGCGATCGTGGCAATTGCCGCAGCCACCGCCGGCTTTAACAAAGTCAGTCACATCGTCAATGGTGCTCAGGTGGTTTTCCCGCACCACCCGGTCAATTTCAACATCGGTCACACCGAAACATTCGCAAACAATCTCCCCTTCGACCTCTTTTTCGGCTTCACCGAGATGACAGCTGATGGCTTTTTCAAGGGCATCGCGGCCCATGACCGAGCAATGCATTTTTTCTTTGGGCAGGCCTCCGAGATACTCGGCGATGTCCTCATTGGTGATTTTCTTGGCCTCCTCGAGTGTGAGGCCTTTCACCATTTCGGTCAGCGCAGAGGATGATGCGATCGCACTGGCACATCCAAAGGTTTGAAATGTGGCGTCTGCGATTTTTTCGTTTTCATCGAGCTTGAAATAAAAGGTCAGTGCATCGCCGCAGGCAAGGGATCCGACTTCCCCCACCCCGTCAGCGTCATCGATGACACCGACATTGCGCGGATTGAGAAAGTGATCTTTTACTTTGTCCGTGTATTCCCACATAACACCCTCCTGTAAAAGTCAAAATTATTAACCCATGGTAATATGGATGTATTTTAAGGCAATTTATTGGGTCCAAAGCTGTATGTTCAGCGCATCCTTTTATATATTAATCATCTATTTTTAAAAGGAAACTTGAATTTAACAATAATGATAAATGTTAAGCTGTCAAGGTGACATATTTTTCTTCACTGCCGGTTGTCAGCAGCTCAAAACCGAAGTCGCATTCATCGCATTGGTATATTCATAGATCAGTATAGACATCCTCCGCTTCTTTGTTTATATTGTAGAAGACGCCAGATATAAAAAAGACCCAAACGGTCAAAGCTTATATCCGGCCCCGCCGGAAGGGGAGGTGTATCATGAAGTCCACAAAAGTCAGACGGTCGGTTTTTGCAGGCAGCTGGTACCCGGCTAAAGCATCCGATTGTGAGAGAGAGATAAAGGGTTTTCTCGAAGAAGGCCAAAACCTTGCGCCGCCGGACAGAAACTTGGTGGCCGGCATCGTACCCCATGCCGGATGGTATTTTTCGGGAAGCATCGCCTGTAATGTAATTCATTGCTTAAAGGGTGATGCGCCCCCGGATGCCATCGTGGTGTTTGGCATGCACCTTCATCCTGATTCGCCCTGCTATATGATGGCTGAAGGGGCGTGGGAGACCCCTTTCGGTGAGATGATGGTGGAAGAGAAGCTGGCTGCTGAGCTTGCCCAAAATTTTTCCTTTACCATTGAAACGCCTCAAAATTTTACCCAGGACAACACCATCGAATTACAGCTCCCGTTTATCAAATACTTTTTCAAAGATGCCAAAATATTGGCCATGGGAGTTCCGCCGAACAAAAGCTCACTGGACATCGGCCGGGCGGTGGCTGCAATTTCCAGGCAAATGGGGTTAACGATAAAAGTAATCGGTTCCACTGACCTTACCCATTATGGCAGCAATTACGGATTTGTGTCCCAAGGTTCCGGGATGCAGGCGGTGGACTGGGTGCGCAAGGAAAACGATCGACGCGTGATCGATACCATGCTGGGGTTGGAACCTGAAAAGGTCATCGCCGAGGCGCGGGCCAGTCAAAATGCCTGCTGCGCCGGTGCCGCCGCGACTGCGATTGAAACGGCCAAACATCTCGGGGCGGACCGTGCTGATGAGATTGCCTATGCCACCAGCTACGATAAATCACCGGGGGATAGTTTTGTGGGATATGTGGGGATTGTCTTCTGATTTCGGATCGGGGATTTCGGAATGCGGCATTTGCATAGTTGCATCAGACAACATGATGGGGCGGGCCGTACCGGCCCTCCCGCTCTGGGGAAGAGCGCAATTTTCGTGATGATTACTCAGAACAGATGGTGAATCTCCTCTGGAACTCAAGATTGTCTACTAGCACATCATCGCAATGGATCTCAAAGCGATGCCCCCGTTCAGCCCACGAAGTGCCGGAACTTCTCGTGTTTGGCACAGCATCAGATTTTGCTTTTATCAGATTCGAAATTACCCCTACTGTTCTCCTCCATACATCTGCTCCAGGCGTTTCGCACGCTATGATTGAAACAACCTGCAGCCGGTAAATTTCGAACTAAACCCGAATTAATTTTAACAAGGTGTTTTTTTAATTCGGATTCTCTGACTTGCAATTGAGACCAGATAAACCGGCGTACCGGTAAAATATGTCTTTTTTGCCCTCCTCTATCCTTTCTCCCCATTCACTCCGATACGACTGGTGATCCCGATGACGATCTTCGCTGCAGTCTTGACAGTCCCATCAACCCATAAGAATTTGCCAGGCTACTAAAATCTATGACAAAAAAAAATGGAAAAAGCAATATATAAAAATATTCCTCATCCATTGCGCACTGTCTGAAATTATTCGCAACGAAATTATCCTATCTCAAATTGACTTTATCGCCCGTACATAATAGACTGAATCCATCCGCAACTTGATTATCCATAGAATAATTTGATAAAATCTCAGTTAGTTAAGAATATAGGCTATTTTAGCTAAACCAGGCGATTCATTTAAAATCAGATAGGAAAACGATGAACGACAAGCTTGCCCTATTGACATCGATCCATGCGGCTATAGAAGCGGGAGACGCCATTTTGCAGGTGTATCATTCTGCCAATTTCCAAGTTGAGGAAAAAGCCGACAGCTCCCCTCTCACCCTGGCAGACAGGCGTTCCCACGATGTTATCATGAAGCATCTTTCAGTCTTCGATATTCCCATTTTAAGCGAAGAGGGCCAAAGCGTTGCCTACGAAAAAAGAAAAAACTGGGATAGATTCTGGCTCATCGACCCGCTGGACGGAACCAAGGAATTCATCAAGAAAAACGGTGAATTTACCGTCAACATCGCCATGATTCGCGATCATAAGCCCAGTTGCCGGTGTCATCTTTGTACCTGACAGAGATATCCTCTATTTCGCATCGGATAAAATCGGCTCTTACAGAGCCGATTTTTCTCTAATATCTAACCTGGTTAACAGTCAGAGGCTTGATGAAACGGAAAACAGTCAAATAGAGGAGATGTTAACCGGCATCATCAATCAATCAGTGAAATTGCCGGTTGACGGTTCAACCGATCGACCGTTTGCCATAGCCGGCAGCCGGTCCCATTCCACGCCTGAACTGGAAGCGTTCGTGGAAGAGAAACGCCGGGAGTACGGCGAGGTTGAGTTTATCTCGGCCGGAAGCTCGCTCAAGCTTTGCCTGGTTGCCGAAGGCCGGGCTGACATTTATCCGCGGACAGGGCCGACCATGGAGTGGGATACAGCCGCCGGCCAGGCCATCGTTGAAAATGCCGGGGGCAAGGTTTTCCAATATGATACCGACCAACAACTTGAATACAACAAGGAAAATCTGCTGAATCCGTGGTTTGTAGTCTATCGCCAGAAGACCGAAAACAGGTGACAGATATCAGACATCAGGTAAAAGAAGGCGTCCTGAAAGCTTGAAAGGATAGGATGAAGAAAACCTCTAAAATATATGTTGCCGGGCACCGGGGGCTTGTCGGATCGGCCATTCTACGCAAGCTTGAGACCGGAGGCTACAAAAATATTATTACCCGAACCCATGCCGAGCTTGATTTACTTCGGCAGGACCGGGTGGAGGCATTTTTAAAAGAAGAAAAGCCGGAATATGTCTTCCTGGCGGCAGCCAGGGTGGGCGGTATCTGGGGCAACAATATTTATCCGGCCCAGTTTATTTACGAAAATTTGGCTATTCAGTCCAATATTATTCACGCCTCCTATCAAAGTGAAGTAAAAAAACTGCTTTTTTTAGGCAGTTCCTGCATTTATCCCAAACACTGCCCGCAGCCCATCAAAGAAGAATATCTACTTTCTAATTACCTGGAGTCCACAAACGAACCCTATGCCATTGCAAAAATTGCCGGGATAAAAATGTGCCAGTCCTACAACCGCCAATATGGTACCCGCTATATCAGTGTTATGCCCAACAATCTATATGGGCCCAACGACAACTTCGACCTGGAAACGTCCCATGTACTCCCGGCCCTGATTCGTAAATTTCATTTGGCGAAACTGGCTGCGGCCGGTGATTGGAAGGCGATTATAAAAGATGAAACTGTCGTTGGCCCCATTCCCGACGATATAAAGAAATCTATCGGCATCGACCCTTCCACCAGCCAGCCGTTTGACCGGTCAACGAATCAGCCATCGGTAATCCTCTGGGGTACAGGCTGCCCCCCGGCGCGAATTTTTGTATGTCGACGACCTGGCCGATGCCTGTGTATTTTTGATGAATCACTACGATGAATCGGAAATCATCAATATCGGGTGGGGTCGGGACCAGACCATCCTTGATCTGGCGGAGATGGTTTCCGATATTGTGGGATTTAAGGGAAACATAAAATGGGATGCCACCAGGCCGGACGGCACCCCGCAGAAGCTTTTGGATGTCTCCAGGCTGGCAAATTTAGGCTGGCAGCCTAAAATCACCCTGGAGGATGGAATCCGGGAGGTGTATCGGTGGTATGTGACGGGCACGGTTTTTAGATGAGGTGATGGTTTCGATCGATTATTTCTCAATTACAATCTAAACCCGGCGTGAGGCCTTTATTCAACTAACATCTATTTCCCTGCCTTCTTCTGGGCCTTGAGGATTTTCGCCCAGGTATCCCGCAAAGTCGCCGTGCGATTAAACACCAGAGATTCAGGCGAGGAGTCTTTGGAATCTACACAGAAATACCCCAGCCTTTCGAACTGGCAGCGGCTTGCGGGCGCTGCGTTAGCAAGGCCGGGCTCAAGCTTGCAGTTATTTAAGACCTGAAGAGAGTTGGGGTTCAAGTAGGCCGTGAAGTCTTTGCCTTCCTCGACCTCGTTGGGATTTTCTTTGGTGAACAGGTGGTCGTAGAGGCGAACCCGGGCGTCAATGGCGTGTCTGGCAGATACCCAGTGCAGGGTGCCCTTTACTTTGCGGCCGTCCGGTGCATCCCCCCCGCGGGTCGCCGGATCATAGGTGCAGTGAAGCTCTGTCACTTCGCCCGTGTCGGGGTCTTTGACAACATCCACACAGGTGATGAAATAGGCATACCGCAGCCGCACCTCCCGTCCGGGGGCCAGGCGAAAGAACTTTTTGGGCGGATCTTCCATAAAGTCATCGCGCTCAATATAAAGCTCACGGGAAAAGGGCACCATGCGGGTTCCGGCCGACGGGTCTTCCGGGTTGTTGATAGCTTCCAGTTCCTCTTCTTCGTCCGCGGTATAATTGTCGATGATGACTTTTAAGGGATCTAGCACCCCCATCACCCGGGGGGCGGTTTTATTCAAATTTTCGCGCACGCAGTATTCCAGAAACGCCATGTCGACCATGCTGTCGGCTTTGGCCACGCCGATGCGATCGCAAAAGCTGCGTATGGCTTCCGGTGGATAACCCCTGCGGCGCACACCGGAAATAGTCGGCAGGCGCGGATCATCCCAGCCATCCACATGGCCTTCTTCAACCAGCCGGATGAGCTTGCGCTTGCTTAATACGGCAAAACTCAGGTTCAGGCGGGCAAACTCGATCTGCTGGGGATGGAAGACCTCCAGGTTGTCCAGCACCCAGTCGTACAATTCGCGATTGGATTCAAATTCCAGGGTGCAGTTGGAGTGGGTAATCCCTTCGATGGAGTCCGACAGGCAGTGGGTGAAATCGTACATCGGATAGATGCACCACATGTTACCGGTACGATAATGGGAGACATGTTTGATGCGATAAAGGGTCGGGTCGCGCATAATGATGTTGGGGGATGCCATGTCGATTTTGGCCCGCAACACATGCTCTCCGTCCTTGAACTCGCCGGCCCGCATGCGTTCGAATAGATCCAAATTCTCCTCGAGGGAGCGCTCCCGGTAGGGGCTGTTTTTACCCGGCGCGGTCAGGGTCCCGCGGTATTCCCGGATTTCCTCCGCATTTAAACTGTCCACGTATGCCTTGCCGGCTTTAATTAGCTGCACGGCATATTCAAAAAGCTGCTCGAAGTAGTTGGAGGCGTAATACTCCCGATCATTCCAGTCGAATCCCATCCAGCGCACATCTGCTTTAATCGAATCGACATATTCAATCGACTCTTTGCTCGGGTCGGTGTCATCGTAACGCAAATTGCACAGCCCGTTGAACTCGTCGGCCAGTCCGAAATTCAGGCAAATGGACTTGGCATGGCCGATGTGCAGATAGCCATTGGGCTCGGGGGGAAAGCGCGTGTGAACCCGGCCGTCGTTTTTACCGGCCTTCAGGTCGGCTTCGATGATCTGTTTGATGAAATTTGTCGATGACGGCGCTTCCGTCGAATTTTGATCGGTTTTATCCCTAAGTTTCATAGTTGTTTTCCCTGTTAAAAGGCATGCGCTAGGAGCGTCATTTTACCATATAATTTTCTATGGGCAAACGGTACCAAACTGAGCTAAAAGAGGCAAGATTAAATCAGGGTCGGGTTAAAACGCAATCCGAACTTGCCTGGGAACTCAAGATTTTTAAAGCCAGGCTGACCCAGATTATGAATCTTTTGAAACCTAATCTGCATAAGTATCCGCTTTAACTAAAACATGAATTTTTTTTGGCCATTCGATCGCTGCATGTGGACGTCACCGTCTAAAATCTAAGCTCCCAGGCCTTGTCATAGGCTATATATATTGACCATTTCGAAACGATTGTGTATGAATGTACTGATTATCATTATTTGAATCTGATCCTAATACGGATAAGATTATTTTAAGAATGTCAAGAGTTCATACACTGTAACCAACTGCAAGTGTTTGGGTATTTTTCTTAGTAAATTTAGATATAGATTTTATGACTTAGCCCATTAATTATTAAAAGGCTGCTTAGAAGTGGTTTCAAAACCTCAGATCGCGTCCAAAGACAAGGCGCGAATTGATGAGAAAGCGCAGCATACACGATAGTATGTGAGCATTTCGAAGAAACTCGCAACGCCGTATTTGGGCGTTAGATGGGGTTTTGAAACCACTTCTAACAAACTCGAATGAAGGTAACTACCATGCCCGCCCAAAAACAATCCACACCCCCCAAAAAACAGCAGAAAAAAACGCAAAGGACTGTTTCCAAAAAAAAGACGACCAAGACCAAGCCTTCCCCAAAGGCTTCGGCACCTGAGAAAGCTAAAAAATCTGCCGATGTGTTAAAAGCAGGCAAAAACTTTCCCATCGTCGGTATCGGCTCATCCGCCGGGGGCTTGGAGGCGCTTGAATTATTCTTCGCCAATCTACTGCCCGATACCAACATGGCCTTTGTGATCATCCAGCATTTGAGTCCCAAGCATAAAAGCATCATGGCGGATATCTTAATGAAATATACACGAATGAAGGTTCTGCAGATAGAAGATAACCAGGAGATCGAACCCAATCACGTGTATCTAAATCCGCCCGACAAGAATGTGGTCATCCTCAACCTCAGGCTTCATTTAACCGAACCGATACAGACACATGGCGTCAATTTGCCGATTGATTGCTTTTTCAGATCGCTCTCAGAAGACCAGGGGGAAAAAGCAATCTGCATAATTTTGTCCGGCACCGCCACCGACGGCACCCTGGGTTTGAAGGCGATCAAGGGCGAAGGCGGCATGGCCATGGTTCAGGATCCTGAATCGGCCAAATACGCCGGGATGCCCACCAGCGCCATTGCCACCGGGCTGGTCGACTTTATTTTGCCGGTGGAAAAGATTCCCGCAGAACTGGTTAAATATGTAAAGCACCCCTACATTGAAAGACCTGAGAGAATCGAAACCGCCAAGCAACAGTTCAGGAGTTATGTCCAAAAAATACTTGCTTTGATTCGAACCCGCACCGGACATGATTTTTCAAACTATAAACAGACGACTATTCGCCGCAGAATTGAACGGCGTATGGCTTTGCACCAGATAGATACTATCAGGGAATATGACACTTATCTCAACCGAACCCCTGCCGAAATAGATACCCTTTTTAAAGACCTGCTTATCGGTGTAACTAATTTTTTCAGAGACGCTGAAGCCTTTGGGGTCCTTAAAGCAAAGGTAATTCCGGAGCTGATAAAAAATAAGAACCCTAAAATACCGCTGCGTATCTGGGTGGCCGGTTGTGCCACGGGTGAAGAGGCTTATTCCATCGCAATTCTATTTACCGAAGTGATGGCCAAACTGAAAAAACAGGTCAATATTCAGATTTTTGCCAGCGACATCGACAATGAAGCACTCGATTTTGCGCGTATGGCTAGTATATCCGGATAGTGTCGCCGCCGATGTATCCCCGGAGCGATTAGACCGTTTTTTCATCAAAGAAGACAATACTTACCGAATCAAGAAGCAGATTCGGGACATGGTCGTTTTTGCCGACCAAAACATCATCAAGGATCCTCCTTTTTCAAGATTAGACCTGGTAAGTTGCCGAAACTTGCTGATTTATATGGAACCTGTGCTGCAAAAAAAGATTTTGCCGCTTTTCCATTACACGTTAATGCATCAGGGAATCTTATTTCTGGGCACCTCTGAGAGTATCGGAGAATTTTCACACCTTTTTTCACCTATAAGCTCGAAATGGAAGATCTTTAAATACAAAGAATATGTTATTGATCGCAATGATCGATTATCCCAGAACACCTCTTTATGATGTGCTGCCCACACCACAAGGTTTCGAGGAGAAGCGGATGCCTACCGTGGCTGACATCCACAATCTGGCCGAAAGGATCATTCTGGATAACTATGCGCCTCCCTGTGTTTTAATAAATGAGCAATATGAAATTCTGCATTTTATCGGGCAAACTGACAGATACCTGGCCCCGCCCACCGGTAAAGCCAGCTTCAACGTCCTAAAGATGGCACGTGAGGGGCTGAAGTACAAGCTGAGTACCGCGCTTCATAAGGCGGTCAAACATGAAAAAGACGATTATCAGCGAAGGGCTGAAAATTAAGCATAATAATATTTTTCGAAGGGTTGATCTGGTAGTTCGGCCCCTGACAGAATCCGGCTTCACACAAGGCTTTATACTGGTCATGTTCGAGGATAAAACGAATACTTGAGCCCGTAGCCAGGAAAAGAACTGCCAAGAAAGATAACGTTGATCCATACGTTCTGAGTCTTGAAAAGGAACTGCAATCCACCAAGGAATATCTTCAAACGACCAATGAAGAACTGGAAACTTCCAATGAAGAACTCAAATCGACCAATGAAGAGTTGCAGTCGGTCAACGAGGAATTACAAAGCACCAATGAAGAACTGGAGACTTCCAAAGAAGAGTTGCAATCGACCAATGAGGAACTGTTAACCGTAAACGCAGGACTGCAAAAAAAGGTCGAAGAGCTGTCAGAAACCAACAATGACATAAACAATCTGCTCGCCAGCACGGAAATTGCGACCATATTTTTGGACATCAATTTATGCATTAAGCGGTTTACGCCGGCTATAACCAAATTATTTAATTTGATTCAGACTGATATCGGCCGACCCAATCGGCGATATCACCGCCAATATTAAAATAGATGACCTCTATGGACATACCCAGGAAGTGCTCGACACCCTGGTTCGACAGGAGGTTGAGGTGCAGGATAAAAAGGGCAACTGGTATTCCATGCGAATAGCGCCCTATCGAACACTGGAAAACGTGATAGATGGTGTTGTCCTTACTTTCGTAGACATAAGTCAACTTAAACAGATAAAAGACTTAAACCGATTGGCGACTGTCGTTCGTGACTCCAACGATGCGGTCACAGTACAGGATTTAGATTACAACATCGTTGCCTGGAACAATGGGGCACAGCAGATGTACGGTTGGAGCGAAGCCGAGGCTTTGAAAATGGACATTCGACAGCTTGTACCAAAAGGTAAAATTAAAGAAATGGAAGCATTTATCAAAATGCTAAAAAACGGTGAAAGCGTCAATTCGTTTGAAACTCAACGGACGTGCAAAAATGGCAAAATAGTAAATGTGTGGTTGACGATCACGGCCTTGAAAGATGGAAATGGCAGGCCGATTGAGATTGCTACGACTGAACGTGACATCAGTGAATTAAAGCAACTACGCGAAACTTCTGCTAAAAGCTAATTCTTCTCATCACCTTAAAATGAAAGAAAATACAGGCAAATCGACCAGTTTTAAGAAACTGCGCCAGCAGGCAGAAGAAAGACTGCGCGGGAAAGCTGGTGATGTACCCGGGAAAGCGGGCGACGATGTCAAAAAGCTGCTCCATGAATTGGAAGTGCATCAAATTGAATTGGAAATGCAAAATGAAGAGCTTCGTAACTCACAGGAGAAACTTGTCGAGTCACGGGACCAATATCATGAGCTTTATGATTTTGCCCCGGTCGGCTATTTTACCTTAGACGAAAAAGCACGGATACGGCAGGTGAATCTAACGGGCGCCGATTTATTGGGCCTACAAAGAAGTAAGCTAATCAACACGAAATTTTCCCGCTTTATTTCACCGGAATTTCAGGATGATTTTTATTTTCACTGCAACCGTATTCTTGAAAAGGCAACCAAGCAAACATGTGATCTGAAACTGGTAAAACCGGACGGCACGCTATTTGATGCCAGGCTGGACAGCATAGCATCTATGGATAAAGTTGCAGCGCCCCGCCAATTTCAAACTGCCGTCGCTGATATTTCGGAACGGGTGCAGGCCAAGCAGGTGCTAAAAGATAGTGAAGAAAAATTCAGATTAATGTTCAATCAAATGGTCAGCGCCTCCGCGTTGTTTGAAGTAGTTTTTAACAAAAGGGGAAAACCTGAGGATTACCGCTACATAGAGGTTAATCCGGCCTTTGAACATCATACCGGCAAAAAAAAAGGACAGGTAATCGGGAAAACGCTGTTGGAAGTTTTTCCCGAAACAGAGCGGTACTGGCTTCAAGGATTTTGAAAATGTTGCGCTAACCGGCGATCCCATTGAGATTGAAAACTATCATCAAGGGCTTGATAAATATTTCCATGTTTCTGGATTTGTGCCTAAAGACGGTCAAGTTGCAGTTACTTTTGTTGATATTACCGATCGGATGCGCATTGAAAAAGCATTGCAAAACGCCCATGACATTTTGGAAAAACGTGTTAAAGAACGAACCCGTGAGCTAACGGAAGCCAATAAACAGTTAAGATTTAGGACCACCAGTCTTTCCGAGGCAAACACCGCCCTGAAGGTTTTGCTGCAACAGAGAGAGACAGATAAAATTGAACTTGAAGAAAAGGTATTATTAAACACTAAACTGATGGTTTCGCCGTATGTGGAAAAACTAAAAAATAGAAGACAATTGGGAAACAAAGAAAAGGCTTACCTAGACATTATCGAATCTAATTTAAACGAAATCGTCTCCCCGTTTGTGCGCAGCATATCCGCTAAGTTTTTTAAGCTGACCCCCACTGAAATGCAGGTGATCAATTTGATCCGGCGGGGCAAAACCACCAAGGAAATTGCCGAGACAATGAATTTGGCAACCAGTACCATTGATTTTCATCGCAACAACATCAGAAAAAAAATTGGTATCAATAACAAACAGATAAACCTTTCAACCTACCTTTCATCCCTTTTATAATATTGGTTATTCCCCCATATTATGCCCCTATTAATCTCGTCTTGTTAACGAAAATCCTGATGTTTACTTTATCAGGCTGTAGGAAAAGGTGAAGCACACCTGAGATATGTAGGATAGATAAGAATGTGCAATGCGACATTCTAATTGGCGGAAGCAAACAGTGAAAGGAGGGCTGAAAAGTTTTAAATTCGAACAGGGTTTTTTTATCAATTAAACCAGCAGAATATACTAAGGAGGTAAATAGAAATGAAAAACAGCTCAAAAAAATTATTTGGATTAATGTTGTTGGTTGTCATTTTTGCGTTCTTTGGCTGCGCCAACATGGAAGCTGCAAAAATGAAGCAATTAGAAAGTCAAATGACACAAAAAAATCAGGAGATAAAGACGCTCGAATCAAGTGTCAAAGACAGGGACGCAGCTATTGAGCAGTATATGGGGCAACTCAATGAAAAGGAAAAAGCAAAACTTGACGCTGAGATGCGAGCCAAGCTAGGAGAGGAAAAATCAATGCAATCATCCGATCTTTCTTCTGAGACGGCATTGCTACCGTCCGGCGCGAATCCAGGTGAATGCTATGCAAGGGTTTTTATTCCGCCAACTTTCAGAACGAATACGGAGCAGGTTCTGGCAAAAGAGGCTGCCGAGAGAATTGAAGTCATTCCGGCCAAGTACGAGTGGGTCGAAGAAAAGGTTCTAACCAAGGAGGCATCCAGCAGAGTGGAACAAGTTCCGGCTGAATACAAATGGGTTAGTGAAAAGATTCTGGTTGAGCCGGCCCATACCGGCTGGAAAAAGGGGCGTGGTCTTATTGAGAAGGTCGACAACACCACCGGTGAAATCATGTGTCTGGTGGAGGTTCCGGCTAAATACAAAACCGTGAAGCGCCAGGTCATGGCAAATCCGCCCAGAACCCGGAAGGTTGAAATTCCAGCCGCCTATCAAACCGTCAAAGTCAGGAAATTGGTTTCTGAGCCCCAGGAGCGACGCATACCGATTCCAGCTGAATACCAGACCATAACCAAAACGATGCAGGCTTCCGAGGGTACGATGGAGTGGCGCAGAGTTCTGTGTGAAACCAATGTAACGCCTGCAACAATTTCCAGGATTCAGAATGCCCTGGCCAATTCCGGCTTTGATCCCGGACCGGTTGACGGCGTTCTCGGCAGCCAGACCCAGGGCTGCAATCAAGTCCTATCAGCGTTCCAAGGGGTTGGCAACCGGCGGATTGACGTATGAAACCATCAAGAGTTTAGGAATCTGAGTTTCATCTAAACGATGATGATCAGCGGATCGAATGTTAGATTATAGACCCCGGGTTTCAATTACGGACCCGGGGTCTTTACTATAAATGACACTCAACCATCTGCGCAGAGATCTTAACTTCAAATGAAGCCTATTCACTTATTTCACCATTCGCCCTTTCCAGAATGATTCAATTGAGAGCGCAACAGCAAAATGCGCAAAATCCTGGTTTGAGAATCGCAAAGAGTTAAAAAATGAAAAAAGATCAAGGCCCGCGAACAAATTTTAAGAAATTGCGCGGGCGAGCAGAAAAATTCTTGCGTGCAAGAGTGGAAGGCATTGATAATACTCCCATCGGCGATATCCGCGAGTTGATTTATGAACTGCATGTTCATCAGGTTGAATTGGAAATGCAGAATGAAGAGCTTCGCAAGGCACAATCGGAGCTGGAAGAATCACGCAACAAGTATCAAGATCTTTTTGATTATGCCCCGATTGGATATTTTACCATAGATGCAAAGGGGTTGATTCGCAAAGTCAATCTTGCAGGTGCCGGTTTGCTCGGCGCAGAGCGAGGCAATTTGATCAAAACCAAATTTTCCGGCTTGATTTCGCCGGATTTTCAGGACATCTTCTATTTTCATCGTAAGCGCGTTATTGAAACAAAGAGCAACCAATTCTGTGATTTGGAATTGGTGAGAGAAAATGGAACGCCATTCTATGCCCGGTTGGAAACCATTGTCGTTCAGGATAGAAAAGGTAAATTCAGCCAACTTCGAACTGCACTGACCGATATTACCGAGAGAAAACAGGCAGAGGAAGCCTTGCTGGAAAAAGAGAAAGAGCTTGAGAATCAGACTCAGCATCTTGAAAAGATAAACACCGCCTTAAAGGTTCTCCTGGCACACCGGGATGAAGAAAAGAAAAAAATAGAAGAAAATGTGCTTGCAAACGTGGGAAAGCTAATTTTGCCCTACATTGAAAAAATCGAGGGCAGTCGAATAGATGCCGGCCACAGAGCATACCTGATCATAATCAAATCAAACCTCCTGGATCTCATTTCTCCTTTTGCAAATCGACTTTCTTCAAAATTGTTGAACCTTACCCCCAAAGAAATTCAAATAGCCGATCTTATCAAAAAGGAAAAAACAAGCAAAGAAATCGGAACATTAATGAATTTATCGCCACATGCAATATCGTTTCATAGAAACAATATCAGAAAAAAACTTGGTTTGGTAAACAAGGACATAAATCTAATATCCTACCTTCAGTCTCTCCCGAAAAGCGATTAGTAGGTTTTTACTGATAATCCACTGATAATCATTTAATATTGACCCCTGCCGCGTATTCAAATAAATTTCCCTGTAATTTCAAAAAGATGGAAAGCAACGCCTCAAATGAGATCTTTTGAGCCGGGCGTTGTATTCAGAGCACTGTAAACTAAGCTTGAAATTTTTTGTTACATAAATTGACGGTTTGCCCAAATCTATTATGCTGACAATATTTAGTAGATAATATAACTGCCTGAAACAAATACGTTATTTTTTAATTCGTCCGTATGGATTAATTTTTGCATTGAAATATTTATAACCTCTGCGCGATGGTCGTAACCGAATTGACAGTTGTTCCGCAGAAGCATGGCCAAGGTAGCACCGAACTGCTTTTGAGCCTAAGACCCCGAACCAGCATAAGGCGTCGGATTCTAGTTACGGGGCTGGTCCACCAGCTTATGACGGAGGTATTAAATCAGCCGGAGAATAAAATATGTATAGATATATCATATGGTTGTGCGGTTGTGTGCTGTCAATAACATGGACCCTGGCGCTGATTATGCCCCCCGGGGTTCTGGCGATCTCGCCTGATCGCTCTGAGGCGTTTTCACGTGGTTGGTCCGCCTACGATGCGGGTCAGTTCGATGACGCCCTGCGAATTTGGCAGGCTCTCGCAGATCAAGGGGACGTAAATGCCCAGATTAATCTGGGTGCCCTCTACGACAACGGAAGGGGCGTTCCGGAAGACCCGGCAACAGCTGTGAAATGGTACCGTTTGGCGGCCTTACGAGGAAACAGGCAGGCGCAATATTATCTCGGTCTCATGTACGCTAAGGGCCGCGGCGTTCCCCGCGATATTTCAGCGGCCACGGAATGGTATCGTAAAGCCGCGAAACAAAACTTCGCTGACGCCCAATTCAATCTTGGTCTTCTTTGTGCACGATTTGCGACCCTTGGCCTGAGTGATTCGCCGGCCAATCATCGCTCCCAAGGGGCTGACAAGCCGGGCACCGATGTCGCTGGATTCAATCACAATGTGAAAGATGCTTCCCGGGTGGGCGCAGCCAAGAATCAAGAAATTGCCATCGAGTGGTTCTATAATTCAGGGCTGAGCTACCTGGAGGAGAAACGTTTCGTTGGTGCCTGGGCAGCAGTTGATGCCATCAATAATTTAATCCCCGAACATCCCCTGGAGCAGCAATTGCGTCAGAAGATTCGGGCCACAAAAAGCAGGATCCAAACGGAAACTCTCAAGGAGCCTGCTGCGAAGGTGTCAATCGGTACGGCTTGGCCGATCTCTTCTCAGTATGTGGTCACAAACAATCACGTGGTTTCGGAAAGCAGCCAGGTGGTGCTGATTAACAGGGATGGTCAGGAAATAAGTGCGTGGTCGGTTGTCCGGGATGAAGTCAACGATATTGCGCTACTGGAAGTAAATGATTCTCAATATCTTCCCTCGGCCTTACCTCTGTCCGACACTGAGATTCGGCCGGGCGTCAGGGTATTTACGATAGGATTCCCCGGACCACACATTATCGGAAAATTGCCCACAGTCTCAGACGGTGTTATTAGCGGAAATACTGGCCTTGGCGACAATCCTGGAAGCTACCAGACAACGGTGCCTATCCAACCGGGTAACAGCGGCGGACCCCTGTTAAACATGAAGGGTGAAGTTGTGGGAATGGTAAGATCCATGATCGGCATCAAAGATGAGAAGAACGGGAGCATTCACAGACTCAAGAATGCCAGTTGTGCGCTAAAGGTTGATCTTATCAAAGACCTTTTATTGCTGTTGCCGCAGCAAGAACCTATGATCAAATCATTGCCCACTCACTCCGCCAGCTTAAAGACGCTTTCCGAGAGGTTGAATGGCTCTGTCCTGATTGTGGTAGCCAGGTAGATCAGATCGTCAGGTAATACAGCCCCCTAAGGGATAGAGAGTGATGCAACCGGGATAGCTACCGACGATGCCCGCAGCAATGCAGGTGATCAATTTGATCCGGCGGGGCAAAACCACCAAGGAAATTGCCGAGACAATGAATTCGGCAACCAGTACCATTGACTTTCATCGCAACAACATCCGAAAAAAATTGGTATCAATAACAAACAGATAAACCCCACAACCTACCTTGCATCCCTTTTATAATATTGGTTATTCCCCCATATTATGCCCACATTAATCTCGTCTTGACCCAATCAATATTTGGAGTTTATTATTAGTACTAAAGGTTTCGTACCTATATATCAAGGGCTTATTGAAATTATAGAACGCTGAACCATAAGGATTTATCATGAATGGATTTTATGAATATCTTGAAAGCAAGGGGGTCAAAGACATCAATAATTTGACCGTTTTTGTCCACGAATTTCTCCAGGATCCATCAATTTTTTTCGATTTAACCAGGGCTGAAAGAGATAAAATGGAGAAAAAATTGGATGAAACCCTGTCCGTTTTTAAGAAGAAAAAGACTCAAGATAACAGAACGGATATATTTTGACGATGCAGTTTTTTTGATTCGCTCACAGCGTATTGCAATCTTGGCATTGATCCAAGGGCATCATCTTCGGCAATTTTTGTATGGGATTTTAAAAAAATGAAAGACAATGGAGGAAGGCGTGTTATAATAGATCGACGAAGATGCACAGATTTTGATCATTTCCCGGAGAGAAGAACACTGCGATTTCGAAGGAGCGATCTTGACCGCAGACATAAGCAAGCGGAAAATAGCCGGAATGGGTTAGAGCGCAGAGTCGTATTCGGATAATCAGGCTCATATAGAAAGGAGGACGCAATTATGTACCGCCAAATCCTTGTCCCGCTGGATCGTTGCAAAAGAGCGGTGGCCAAAATGAAAATAAATAGCAAGCCAGCCAGCTTTGAAAAATTGCGCAGGCAGGCAGAAAAGCGGTTACTTGAAAGAAATGTTGATCTAACAGATATGCCGTTAGGGGATATCAATGAGCTGGTCCATGAGCTGGAGGTGCATCAGATTGAATTGGAAATGCAAAACGAGGAGTTGCGACAAGCCCAGCTGGACCTGGAAGCAGCACGGGATAAATATATAGATTTATATGATTTTGCGCCTGTTGGCTATTTTAACATAGGAGATAAGGGGTTGGTTTTAGATGCGAACCTTATGGGTGCGACGATGCTGGGTATGGAAAGGGGCAAACTGACGGGCCGACGTTTTTCTCAGTTCATTGCGAAAGATGATCAGGATGTTTTTTACCTGCACAGACAAAAACTTTTTGAAACGAAAACAAAGCAAGTTTGTGAATTGAAATTAACCAAAAAAGATGGGACCGAATTTTATGCTCAATTAGAAAGTTACGCCGTCAAAGACGAGGCCGGAAACTATGGTGCTATAAGAACTTCCCTAAGCGACATCACTGAGCGCAAGCAAGCCGATCTGGCACTCATAGCAACCAAGCAAGAGATGGACTCCATCGTCAAAACAGTGCCGGACATCATCTATCGACTAGACCCGCAGGGTCGCCTAACTTTTGTGAGTGATTCCGTAAAACGATACGGATACCAACCAGAAGAGCTTATCGGCACAAAAGTCATGAAGCTTGTTTATCCCGAGGACAAGGCCAAGACAGTTCACAGAATCAAGGAGAGGCGCACGGGGGCAAGAAGCACAAAATCATTCGAGACAAGACTGACAACCAAAAATCAAACTGCGGTCACTTTTGAGGTATTCATAATCTCGGCCGAAGGACTGTATTCACCTAAAAAGTTTGGGCTGGGTACTTTTCTGGGTACCCAAGGCATCGCCAGGGATATAACCGCGCATAAAAAGGCCGAAGAAGAACGCGAAAAACTGCACGCCAAACTGCAGGAGGCTTTCGACAATATCAAAACGCTGAAAGGGTTGCTGCCGATCTGTGCAAATTGCAAGGATATTCGGGATGACAAAGGGTATTGGAACCAAATCGAGGCTTACATCAGGGACCGCTCCGATGCAGAATTCAGCCACAGCATTTGCCCGGATTGTGCTAAAAAACTGTATTCGGATTTAATAATAAAAGGCTGAGTGAAATGAAATGTATCCGCTTTCTCAGCTCATCTTTAATGATAAATGACACTCCAGCCGGAGTGATGAACACGGCGAATTGGCTGGCCGAGACAGTCACTACTCTAACCCCTGGCCCCAAAATTACCATTCCATATAACATTTTGTTATTTAATAAAATAGTTTACAATCAGCCAACTATTATTGACCTCATCAACCGAGCCGAAGGGTATCAAAATACGCTTCGGGGAGATAACAGGATTAACACTCAGGCCGCACTCGCCCGGAAGCTCGGAATTTCCAAAGCCAGACTCACCCAAATCATGAACCTCCTGAAGCTCGCACCGGAGATCAAATCATACATAAAAAAATTAAATGATCAGGAGCTATTGCATTTTTTCAACGAAAAAAGACTCAGACCGATCGCGAGCATTCAGGACGAGAAAATTCAGATCATTGAATTCAAGAAAATAAAGAAAGCATGCCTTGGTGTTTTCCGATCCAAGATCACTCGAAATTGAATCTCGAAGGAGGTCATTCTCAAAAGAATATTTACCGAAAACAAAAATCAGGGTATTGACGGGATCTGCCATTATATAGAAAAAATTGTAGTGTTGCTAATTGTAGATTTTGTTACCTAATCACAACTTGTAAGGAATCTGCCCACCCGATTCAATTTTCATTTATCGATACGATTTAATTTCACGCCTGCGTTTTATCCGCCCTGTCTGCATACGCCAGGTTGTCCACCCCATCCAGATATGAAAATCAAGGCCGTCCAAAATGGTAGGCGGACGAGAAACCCGATTTTTTCCTTAATCCGTCGGGAAGTCAGGACGGCCAGCTGCCGAAAGCCTGCTTTTCGAGTTTCATTAATCCGTCACTGCCCTTATAGATGTTGATCCAGGCATTCCAGTTTTTAGTGTCCATTTCAGGATAATCCAGCCGAAAGTGGCTGCAACGGCTCTCTTTGCGCATGAGTGATGCCTTGAGCTTCATTTCAGCGCTAATAATCATGTTAGAGGTTTCAAAAGCCAGCCGCAATTCATGCAAATCCGCAGCTCTAAGCATTGGCATGTGATGATCTCTCAACTCTTCAACATAGGCCAGTGCCGCTTTTAGGAGTTTTTCTTTCTTTATGTATATGATGAAATTGGGAATCATGATGCCTTGCAAGGTTTGCGTCACCCAGGCAGGACTATAACCGGCTTCTCTCTTTAAAGGTGCAAGTATCTCTTCCTGTACTTTATTCATTTTGGCTTTTGAAATATTTGGCATTTCAACACCCTGGCAATATTCAGCAGCAGCCTCCGCAGCAACAGCGCCCTGTACCGCAGAACCGGCCAATGAGGATCCTATCTGGGTATAGATTGCACCAGCCATATAGGAACCTAATGCATCACCGGCAGCGTATAATCCTGGGATGTTTGATTCACACTTTTCGTTGATGGGAACCAAGCCTTCCGACTTGTGGATAGACATGCCTGCAGAAGAACCACCCACGAGTGTTCCCGCCATTCCGGGAGGTGCTCCCCCTCTCTTTCAGGGCCGGTGCTCACCGGGTCCATGGTCCCCGGCTCCGTTCGCTCGGGGAGGACCATTTCGTTTAAATTCATCAGGAACATACGGTCCGCCTGCACTGCCTCTTTGCCTCCTCTATTCCCGGAGGGCCCATCTTAATCGGATTTCCGGTCATGTAGGCCTTGTAATTCAAATCCACACCCAAATCATGGTGCACTTCAACACCCGTTATGCCGGGTTTTCTTTCAAACATACCATGCCAGCCGTCAAAGCAGGCTGCCGCATTTTTAGCCTGGCCGGGATGCCCGTCGTTCCATTCCTTACCGGTAACTTTGGCGCCAATATTATAGGCCATGATCGTACCATCGTGGGTGAGGTCACAAATCGGAAATCCATTGGGTTTAAAGCCGCCGGCCCCCGTGCAGAGAATCACACTCTTCGACCTGAAAAAATGGATCTTTTCTTCATCCAGGCTGAAACCGGCCGCACCGGCAATTCGGCCGTTTTCTTTGATGAGATGAGTGATGACGATTCTCTCAAAACTGGAATATTTCGTTCTTTGATGGGTTTGTTAAAACAATTGTTATAAAGAGGTGATTCAAAAAATCCCCATTCCCTCAGTTCATTGACACGGGCAAGCGAATGCTCTGCCATTTGCCGGGTATAAACCGGATTATTGGTGCCCAATGCAGAACGAGAGACTGTATCCACAAATTCATCAAGACTTATTTTTGTAGAACTGGGATCGAATGCAAATATTCCTTTTGCAAAAGGAGTTTGACCCGATGAACCCAGACGGCCTTTAGAAACAAGCATCACTTTGGAGCCCGCATCATGTGCCTTGACGGCTGCAAATAATCCTGCCATTCCGCCGCCCACAACAAGCACATCCGCTTCGTTTTCGGCATACGTCATTTTGTCAATATCAATTTCAGGGATATTGGCGCTGCACTCTCCGTGCTCTGCGGATAATCCCATGGCGGCCATTGCCGCAAGCCCTGCGGCACCGCCTGCAAGTGCCATGAACTTGCGGCGGGACATGTCTTTTGGATTTTGAAAAGTTGTCATTTATACCTCGCTGGTTTTCTTGGATTTTTTAAAAGTGTAGGTTTTCAGAAGGAGCAGAATCCCGCCTGCAGTCAGCATGCTGATTAAGATTGACATGGCAAGGCTAGAATGACGGCCAAGATCGATGACGTGCCATGCGGCAATAGAAATAAACAGCATTGCCAGAATGCCGTGAAAAACCCGCCAGGTCTTGTATTTCATGGGCAGCTTTTTACGTGCAAGAGACGTAATTCCCAATACCAGCATCAAACACCATGCAATGATTCCAAGCACAACCCCCTGGTTTAAAGGTGGTAATGATCGTGATAAAAGCGTCAACAGGGGAAACACCCGACTCAAAAAACCGTGGAACAACTAGAAGAACAGGGTGAAAGAGAAGTACGATTACGAATGTATACCCGATGATTTTATGATATTTTATCACTTTGCTCATCTTAAGATTTGCAACAGCGGATCTATTCGTGCGTGTCCAAAAAAACTGTCCAATCATCTGGCAAAAGGCCAGAATAGTCATGACGGAAAGTGATTCTTTCAATAACGAACGCTCCGGAAAATTACCCATTGCCCAGATAAGCAAGGGCATGCCTGTAAAAGCCAGTACTGACTGTCTAAGAAAATTGTTTTTGATATACGCACGCATTTTTACCCCCATGAAACCACAACCGGAATAGATTTCTCCGGTGAGATGGTGATTGCATCAACAGGACAGTACATCCGGCACAAATGACATATCTGGCAATCCGCCGGATATGCGATGAATGCTTTTTTAGTCTTTGCGTCCTGACGGATAACATCTGTGGGACAGGTTTTGACGCATGTCCCGCAGCCGATACAGCCTTTAATAAGTTTTATGGTCATAATTTTCTATTCTCCTCACTTCTTTCAACAGAATTACATTCTGCTGCTCATCTCAAAACCCTGATTAGAGTTGCTTTTTGCCCATAATTTATAATTGTCTGTTCCCGCTTCAAATTCATTTATGTAACTATAATCAAAGTAACTTTTTTGCATCGTATCCAGGTAATTATCCAGTTCATGCCGGCTCGCAAAGATCCGCTGCGCTCGGTAAGGCGTCGATGATATCAAACACTTTTTTAATGTGGGGCTGAAGATTGATCAGAACGATCCTGCCGCCTCGCGATTTCATCGCCTGATGGGCTTTAAGGATAACGTGCAGCCCCTTGGAGTTGATGTAACTGACCTGTTTCATGTCAAACATGATAATTTCAGATTTTGACTCATAAATCTGCTCTACTTCATTTTGCAAGATCGGGGATGTAATCGTATTAATCGAACCAATGGGATGAATGATGAAAAAGCCCTCTCTTTTTTCACTGACGTAAACACTTAAATTAGAACTGCCATTAACCTTGTAATCAGTCATAATTTCAGGATCTGTTCTCATAATGATCTCCTTTTTGTATAATTTGGATTAAACTTCACAACCCAATCATTCTTATGTTTTGGCTTGGAAGTTTTTATTTTTTTTGAATATTTCCTTGCCGGTTTTGTGCTTAAGATAAGTGAAAGATGTAAAGAAATTATGTTAGTCGGGGAAAATATTGTAAAGATTTTGTAAATCTGAACCCGTTACTGGCTTTGAAACTGACCAACGGCGTCTTTGCCGGTCTTCTTGATGGCAAACAGGGCCTGGTCGGCCGCGGCAATTAGACCTTTCGAATCTGCAGCATGTTGCGGCCAGGTCGCTACTCCAAAGCTGGCTTTCAGTCGAACCTCAAGGTTCTGGTCTAACACATAGACAGTATCTTTCATGCGGGATCGGATCTCAGAAGCTTTTTGCAGCGCCTGGGTCTGATCCATCCCCGGCAGGACCACCACAAATTCGTCCCCCGCGTAGGCCACGGCATAAGCCGGCTCTTTCAGGCAATTGTCGATGGTGCGCCCCACTTCCCGGATGGCCCGACTGCCATTGAGGTGGCCATAAGTGTCGACAACCTGTCGGCGCAATACCTTAATTTCAGAAGAAATTTGCTCTGTACTCCCAGTTTCCTTCAACATGAGTGGATCCTTTGGATTTATTTACCTATTTCACAAATGTCTTTAATTGAGGTTTATAAATCAGTGTTGTGCACCAGGCGGGCGTAGCTGATTATCCTGGCCATAAAATGGTTCACCTGGAGCAAGTACAGGTGACATGTCCGTCACTATACTCAAAGCATACGACCTGACCCGTATCGACCAAAACATAACCTGAAGCATCGCTATTATTGACGTAACCGGCACTTAAATTGCTACTATCTGATGATTCGTCAAAGCAACCGGCCATATTCATCAGTGTCAGTAAAATCAAAATCATTCTTGTCGAAATCCCTACAATTGCTTTCATCGCTTTTTTCCTTTTAACCGCTTGCATGCACCGGTTTGAAAACACAACTCATCTCAGATGAATTGTGTTCATCGGTTTTCAGCTGTGCATTTATCGAATTAGTCGCTGGTGTTGTTTTTTCTTCTGCCGCCAGGGGGGTTATCAGGACGAAGGACAAGCCGATCACCTTCCTGCTCGCAGGTGCCCGTCACCGTATCCCCGTGCGGGCTAACAAATTCTGCCGTATCCCCGGCGTTTTTGCCTTCGCAGGCGGTATAAGCCTCCGGGGGCGGACCGTGATGCCTTCTGCGAGTTTCCTGAGAGGATGCATCATTTCCAAATGCAATGACGGCGATGAGGATTACCAGCAGAGTGATAACGATGGATGTTTTTTTTGCGATGTTCATTGAAAAATCTCCTTAATTCGGTTTTTAAATTTTACCTATTTTATTGTATTTACTTGGTGCCCCTCCTGATTTGCCGAAGAGGCACCATCGCCGATTTACCGGTTGACGTCATGCCTTTCAATTTTCGAAACATTTTTATCGCCGGCCTTTTCAATCGAACGACTTGCTGAAATTTGTTTTTTGCCATGCTTTCGATCTTGCTTTTTCTGATGCATGTCATACAGTTTCAGCTTTTTGATTTGATCCGCATTCAGAATCTTTCCAAGCGCCAGGCGCGATTCAATTTTCTGGACAAACAGTTTTGCCCTTTACGTCTGAAATCTTTTCCGCCAGTGAGAGAACTGCCGTATCGTCAACGATATCATCGGAAAAGGCTTTATCCATTTGCAGTCGTAAGCTGTCGAGCTGTGCTTTCAACGCCAGACTGCTTTTCACGGAAGGTAAAATCCGCATCCCGGACCTGTTTGACCTGCTCTGCTGTGAGTCCCAGTTTCTGAACCATTTGCGGGTCCCGCCAGATGCCAAGGGCAGGCCGGTGATGGTCTTTCCTGTCAAACCCCTTGTCTTGCCTTCCGTCTCCGGGTGCGAACGCCCCTGCAATTGCAGGGATGAAGCATACCGTGATCAGAAGAACCATTACGCCTGTGCCGAGTTTTTTACTAAGTTTCGAATTCATGATGTACCTCCTATTTAAGGGTTGTGATTTTTCCGGGATTTTTTCCTCGGTTTTGAGTTTAATGATAGGCAACGGATGTAAAGAATTTTTGTTGTTCGGGGACAAAATTGTAAAGATTTTGTAAAATTGATTGCCCTGGTGTTACGGAGAGTATAATAATAGAGGTAATTAAATTGATTTGAAGGGGTGGGTATCCCAATGACGCATCAAGACGATTGTGCCGTCTAAAATGAAAATTCTGATTGTCGATGATGACAAAAAACTGTGCCAGCTTGTGGCGGACTACCTGGAACCCATGGGATACGATGTAGAGGCTGCCCACAACGGCGCTCAAGGGCTGCAAATGATCCTTGAGGGTGACTACCACGCGGTGATTCTGGATGTCATGATGCCGCGGATGGACGGGTTCGAAGTGTTGAAACGGTTGCGCAAGGAATCCGACATACCGGTTTTAATGCTCACTGCGCGGGGCGAAGAGACCGACAGAATTGTGGGACTTGAGATGGGGGCCGATGATTATCTACCCAAGACCTTCTCCTCGCGTGAGCTTTTGGCACGCCTTCGCGCCGTTACTCGCCGACATATCGTATCCGAACGCCAGGCTGCATCTGCAGCTAAGGATAAGGTCTTGATATTCGGGAATCTGGAAATTGAGCAAAGCTCCCGAACGGTTCGTCTGGATGCAAAAACGCTGAACCTGACCCCGATCGAATACGATCTATTGACAAGCCTGGCCCGGTCTGCCGGGCGGGTTCTGACACGGGACCAACTTTTGGATGCCGTTGCCGGGCGGAATTATGAGGTTTTCGACCGCTCCGTGGATGTCCATATCTCCTCGCTGCGGCGCAAGCTCGGGGAAGATCCCCGCAATCCCGGATTTATTCAAACGGTTCGGACCGCCGGGTATATGTTCAAGAAACCGGAGGATCAGCAATGATGAAACCGGCTTCGTCTTTATTAGCCAAGATCCTCTGCTGGTTCTTCCTGAATCTGGTCCTGGTGGCTGCGGCCCTGGCGGTGTTTTTTGCCTTTCAGCCGCAGGTGAATCTGCATGCGATTTTCGGACAAAGGGATCGAATCGCTTGCGAACCGCCGGCATGTTGATTTCCCATGACCTGAATCAGACGTCACGGACGAACTGGTCCGAGGTACTTGCCAGACATGCAGCGATCCACCAGGTGGATTTCGCACTTGTGCTTGAAGACGGATCTCGCTTCTCTTCAAAGGATATGGAATTTCCTGAAGAGGTAATAAAAAGGGTGAGGGACGCTTTGCGGCGCAAACCTCCCCCAGGCGCCATGTTCCGCCGCCCCCTGTGTTCGACGATCCTCAAAGGCGACCGGAAAACCACGCTATTGATGATGCCCGTGACTTCCCGAAAAAAGGGCCCGTCGAAAGAATACCGCCCATGCATGCCGATGCGCATGATAAAAAACCGCATTTGATGATGCGACGCGGCATCCGACCCGCTACTGGGCCGGAATTCGGATCCCATTGCCCTCTGAACCGTTACAGCCCCCCCGCACCCGCTCTGTTTTTGGCGGTGTCGGATTCCGTAACGGGAAACGGCTTTTTTTTCGATCCCCTTCCCTGGATGATCGTCGCAGCGGCGATGATACTGATTTCGGTGTTGTTTTGGATACCGATGGTCAGAAACATCACGCGACCGCTTGGCCGCATGACCCGTGCAACCGAGGAGATTGCCAAGGGACGCTTTGATGTATCCATCCATGAACCAAGGGCCGATGAGATCGGACGCCTGGCGAGGGCGATAAACCACATGACCTCACGGTTGTCCGCTTTCGTGAAGGGCCAAAAACGATTCCTGGGAGATGTGGCCCATGAACTGGGATCCCCCATCGCCCGGATTCAGTTCGGCCTTGGCGCCTTGGAACAGCGTGTCGAAGGGGAAAACCGGAAGCGGGTAATCGAGGTCATGGAAGATGTTGACCACCTGTCCAAACTGGTCAACGAACTGCTCGCCTTCTCGCGGGCCGATATGAAGTCAAAACGGTTAAACTGGAAAAAATTGACCTGCTTCCTGTGGTTCAAGCGGCGGTGAAGCGGGAGATCACACCGGCAGCAAAGATCATCACCAAAATAGATCCGGAGATCCGTGTTGTCGCATCCGCCGGAGCTTCTGACCCGAGCACTTGCCAATCTTGATAAGAAATGCCGTCAAATACGCCGGAGACGCCGGCCCGATAGATGTATCCGCCGAAAAAAGAAAAGATGTGGTCGAAATAGAGGTTCGAGATAACGGCCCCGGTGTTCCTGAAGAACTCCTCGATCAGCTTTTCGAACCTTTCTTCCGCCCTGAAGCTTCGCGGGATCGAGATTCCGGAGGTGTGGGCCTTGGACTGGCTATCGTGAAAACCTGCGTTGAAACATGCAAAGGAACTGTCTCAGCTGCCAATCTCAAACCCAATGGGTTTGCAGTCACAATCACTTTAAACAACTAAGTATTTCATACTTAATATTGGGTTGAATACATGCTTCCCGACATGCTCAAGGCCATTTCTGCGCGTTCATAATAAGTTATGGTGAATTTTAGCCCGGCTGTAAGCCTTGAGCAAGTAAAAGGGGTACCCACGTATGTGGAGTACCCCTGAACGCGTCGAAATGGCTGGGGGACCAGGATTCGAACCTGGGTTAACGGGGCCAGAACCCGTCGTCCTGCCGCTAGACGATCCCCCAGTGCTGTGCGGCCCTATTTACTATTAAAAAATTTTCAGTGAGTCAAGGAAATTGTTGATTGGTTGAACTATCCAAATAGTTGGCCGGTTGGATATGGAAATTGGATTTCAACCGGTTAGGCTATCTGACCAATCAACTAATTTTCAAATTGACTAATTTTCTATTCGACCAATTAGCTGTTTGATTATACTTTGGTTTCTATAAACCGAATTGCCTTCTTCAGGCGCGGAATCACTCTCTCTTTGCCGAGAATTGCGATGATTTCAAAAATACCCGGGCTGGCGGTTTTGCCGGTCAGCGCGACGCGCACCGGCTGGGCGATTTTGCCAAGTTTCAGGCCGGATTCATCCATGACGGCCTTAAATACGTTTTCCAGATCGGATTGGGTGTAATTTTCCAAAGATTCGAGTTTGGCGGTCACCATATTCAAGGGTTCCAGGGCGGCAGCCTTGAGAACTTTTTTAGCCGCTTTTTCATCGTACTCGATATCGCTCTGGTAATAAAAAAGGGCCGCCTCAGCCATATCTACAAGGGTCTTGCTCCGGGGCTGAAGGGTTTCAATGACGTCCAGAATGT
Organism: uncultured delta proteobacterium; assembly: GCA_963821065.1. Lineage (GTDB taxonomy): Bacteria > Desulfobacterota > Desulfobacteria > Desulfobacterales > JAFDCJ01 > JAFDCJ01. The sequence goes on from CAWGCM010000034.1 coordinate 568,495, forward strand.
AATCGCCCGCCTCGATTTCAATGCCGGCCTTTTCGATAAACGGTTTCAAAGGATCGACCAGATCCTGTGGTGAAGCCGCCATGATGTGTTCGGCGTTGATCGCCAGCAATTTGTCAAGGTCAAATATGCCGGCCGAGCGGCCAATATTTTCAAGATCAAACACCTCGATCAACTCGTCGCGGGTGAAAAATTCCTGGTCTCCGTGGGACCACCCGAGACGAACCAGATAGTTCATCAGGGCATCGGGTAAAAACCCCATATCCCGGTATGCGGTGACCGACATCGCGCCGTGGCGTTTGCTTAACCGGGCGCGGTCATTGCCGAGCACCATGGGCACATGGCCAAAAGTCGGCAAAGGACTTCCCAGCGCTTTATACAACAGGATCTGTTTGGGCGTATTCATCACGTGGTCGTCACCGCGAATAATGGTATTGATATTCATGGTAATGTCATCCACCACCACGACGAAATTATAGGTCGGTGTGCCATCGCTGCGGCAAATGACAAAATCGTCCAGCTCGTCATTCTGGAATACGATATTCCCTTTAATCACATCTTCAACCACGGTTGCGCCGGTCAGCGGGAGCTTGAAACGCACAACGGCCTGGTCCGATTTGTCCAGCCCTTTTTCACGGCATGTGCCGTCGTAACGCGGTTTGGCCCCGGTTGCCATGGCCTTTTGTCGCATGGCATCGATTTGCTCCGGGGTGCAGGTGCAGTAATAGGCGTGGCCCGAATCGATCAGCTTTTGAATATATTCCCGGTAAATATCGAAACGCTGGGTTTGGAAATAGGGCCCATCGTCCCAGTCGATCCCAAGCCAATTCAGGGCGTCAAAAATGGCGTCCACCGAAGCCCGGGTGGAGCGTTCGGCGTCCGTATCCTCAATTCGCAGGACGAATTTGCCTTTTGTATGCCGGGCATATAGCCAGTTAAAGATAGCCGTTCGGGCCCCTCCAACATGAAGGTAGCCGCTGGGACTTGGCGGAAACCGTGTAATTATCTCATCCATATTTTCACCCTGATAGACAGATTTTAGGCTAAGGATTGCTGTATCTTTGAATGTGTTAATTAATAGGACAGTAACTAACAGATAATATTAATATTTATGATCTATTCAATGACTGCATATGTCTTATATTAGGTAAATAATTAGTAAATTGAAGTTACCGCAAAATTGATTGGTTGCCGGTCAATTTTCTTTATATTTCCTTAAAATCCTTACACTTATTGGCCTTTTTAAATTGACCGTACCAGCCTGAATAAATAAATTTGACAAATGATATTAATCGGTTATATTATATGGCTTATAGTTGCAGGGTAAGTTCAATAGCACAGAAGCTGCCCCATTACAAGACAACAAAATTGACGCATTGTTTGAAAATCCTTGACATTCATCTTATTTTGAATTACTAGAACCGCACCTTGAAAATTAAGTAGTTAATTTTATTTATTTATAAATATATTAAATAGTTAGGAGATTACTAATGGCAGTACCCAAGCGAAAAACATCCAAGTCGAAACGCGACAAGCGACGAACACACCAAAAAACAGCGGCCCCGAATCTATCAACCTGTCCTGATTGCGGTGAGGCAACCTTGCCGCATCATGCCTGTCCCAGCTGCGGTTCTTACAAAGGTCGTACCGTTATTTCAACGGATAAGGATTAACGCCCAGTTTTGTGAAGTATACCCGGTTTGCAACAACCCCCTGCTATTGATGGGGGTTACTTTTATCCCGCGACGAAGTTTTAAAACTTCAGCTCTCTAAACTATTACGCAACACTTCATTGAGGAACGAACCAATGGCCTCTGAGGAAACCCAACTCCAGGGATTGGATCAAGAGTCACGGCAAATGGTACTGGATACCATAGCGCAGCTGAGAAAGCGACTGTTGACCAAAGAAAAAATACTTGAATTCGATCGCAAGGAAATATTTCCGGAAGAAACGATCCGGGAAATGCTGGGGCCTGAGATTGGGTTACAGCTGCTAATGTTGCCGGAAGCCTACGGCGGAATCGGGGGTGGTGCCCGGGATAGCTGCGAGGTTACCCGGGAGATGGCCAAAATTTGCCTGGGTGTTACCACTGCATTTTTCGCCATTCAGCTGGGGGCCGACCCGATTATGGTCGGGGGTACCGAAGAACAGAAGCAAAAATGGCTCGGAGCCATTGCGGAAGGCAAGGCGCTGGTTGCCTATGCGGTCACCGAACCCGATGCCGGGAGCAATGTAGTCGCCATCAAGACCAAGGCTGATCCGGTGACCAACGATGCCGGTGAGATCATCGGCTACAAGATAAACGGCAGCAAGCAATTTATTTCCACCGGGTTGTATGCCGATTTTATTACCGTGCTGGCCAACACACCCGAAGGGGCCACCTTTTTTATCCTGGAAAAGGGCACCGAGGGCTACACTGCGGGAAAAGGAGAAGAAAAGCACGGGATAAGAGCTTCCAATACCTCACCGCTGATGTTTGCGGATGCCTTCGTGCCGATTGAAAATTTGATCGGGGGCGTTCCCGGCCAGGGATTCAAACAGGCCGCCAAAGTCTTCGGTTATACCCGACTGATGGTTGCTGCCATGGGTCTGGGCGGCGGTGAAGCGGCCATGGAAATTGCCATCAAGTATGCCAAGGAACGCGTCCAGTTTAAAGCGCCGCTATCGGAAAAGCAGGGCTACACCCACAAATTGATCATACCCCACATTGTCCGGTTGGCCGCAGCCGAGGCCTTTATCGAAGAGGCCGCCACCAGGCTGGATTCCGGCGAAAAGGATCTTGAAGTGGAAGGCTCGATTGCCAAGCTGTTTGCGACAGAATCGGCCAATAAAGCTGCCGAAGATGCCATCCAGGCCCTGGGCGGGTACGGGTATATCACCGAGTACGAGGTCGAAAAAATCAAAAGGGACGTTCGGATTACCTGTATCTATGAGGGAACCAGCGAAATCCAGCAGAATATCATCAGCACATTTCGCTGGAAGAAAACCCGTAAAACCAAGGGCGAATTTTACCAGTCCATCAGCGAAGAGATGATGCGGCTGGAAGAAGAAGTGGATGATATCGGCGCCCGGATTTACGGACTTGCTGCTAGCGCCCTCAACCGGGCCATCGACCAGGCCCACGATCTGCGGTTGACGCGGCAACAATATGTCATGTTTGCTCTGGCCGACATGATGGCCCACGTCGAGGTGGGGGCCAGCCTGGCCCGCAGGGCCCATAAAAAAATTCAAAGCGGAGATGCCGAAGCAGAGAAAATACGGCTGATATCACGGCTGTTCGCCAATGAGGCCGCCCAGATGGTATCCCAGGGCATCTTAAAAATCGTGATGGGCTGTGGCGCATGTAATCTGGATATGACCAATAACTTCATGCAGGAAGTTGCCTACACCGAGCTGACGGCCAGCTGTCAAAACATCATTAACGACATGGATCAGCTGGCCGACATCGTATTTGAGAGGTAGTTATGACCGACAGTGTCAAACGGACGATTCTGGTAACCGGCGGTTCCAGGGGTATCGGCCGGGGCATTTGTCTGGCATTTGCCCATGCCGACAACCACATCTTTTTTAACTATTCGTCAGCTGGTGAGGCTGCGGCTCAAACCGAACGACTGGTAGCCGAAGCCGGAGGCACCGCCACCGGTATACAGGTAAATGTCGCTTCTGAAAAAGAGGTCTCAGAATTTGTTGCACATGCCCTGGATGAAACCGGACGAATTGATGTCTTGGTCAACAATGCCGGTATTACCCGGGACGGCCTTCTGGTTCGCATGAAGGAATCCGATTGGGAGGATGTCCTTAACATCAATTTAAAAGGGACGTTTCTTTGTATCAAGGCGGTCACCAAGCCGATGATGAAACAACGCTACGGTCGCATCATCAGCGTTTCATCGGTGGTTGGGGTAAGCGGAAATCCGGGTCAGGCCAATTATGTCGCCTCCAAGGCCGGTATCATAGGCCTTACCAAAGGAGTTGCCAAAGAGTTGGCCTCACGGGGTATCACCGCCAATGTGGTGGCCCCGGGTTACATTGAAACCGATATGACGGCCGATCTTCCCGATAAGGCCAAGGAAGCCATGGTAAACCAGATTCCTTTAGGTCGCGCCGGAACTCCGGAAGACATTGCGGCGGCGGTTGTTTTTTTGGCATCTGATCAGGCTGCTTATATAACCGGACAGGTTATACATGTATCAGGAGGTATGTACATGTGAAGCGGTTTCCTAACCGCATCTAATGTCCGATAGCCGCGTTGCAGCCCGATTGAAAATGCTCACGTACTTACGTGTACGCTCCGCTTTTCAATCGGGCTGCGCCTTGCTCTCGGACATTATCTACGATTATGAAACCGCTTCAACATAATTTATTAAGCTGACCATTTTAAAGCCAGTTTACAAAATGTCAACTATGAGCTTTCGTCTGTGAGCTCTGCAAGCATTTTTTATTCACCATTGTCTGCGGCCGTTTGGGCCCAGCTATCTGGAAGGAGGTAACTCTGATGTCGGTTGAGGAAAAAGTAAAAAAGATTATTGCTGAAAAACTGAGTGTTGATCTTGACGAAGTCGTACCCGAAGCGTCTTTTGTAGACGATTTGGGAGCAGACTCCCTTGATCTGGTTGAACTAATTATGTCCATGGAAGAAGAGTTTGATGTTGAGATTTCTGATGAAGATGCCGAAAAGATCGCGACCGTCAAGGATGCCATGGACTATGTGGCGGCACACTAGACGGCAGACGGGTTCTGTATATCCACTTTGATGAATTCAAAGGATGAGGTCGATTTTGCCATGTCGTCCGCCCTTCGGGCCCGACGATAGCGGTCCGTCGGGAAAGCCGAGGACTTCAGATCCCATGCTGTTCGGCCGCCGGTGGACGGTAGGCGGTGGACTTTACCCTTGACGCCTGGCTCTGAAGCCCACCGGCTTTTGCAATTAGCCAAAAATGAACGAGCGAAACATATGAAGAAACGCGCTGTTATCACAGGGTTGGGACTTGTCACACCGGTGGGTATTGGCGTTGAGCAGGCGTGGGAGTCTCTGTGCGCCGGAAAATCCGGTGCAGCAGAAATTACGCATTTTGACGCATCCGCTTATCCGACAAAGATTGCTGCTGAAGTCAAGGATTTCAATCCGCAGCATTTCATGCCTAAAAAAGATGCCAACCGGGTTGAACCCTTTATTGCGTTTGCTCTGGCAGCCTGCCGTATGGCCGTTGAGGACTCCGGCCTGGTAATTGATAGCTCCAACGAATCCAGAGTCGGGGCCATAACGGGATGTGGGCTGGGCGGGTTGAGATTCATGGAGGATACCGTCCTTAAGGTTGCCGAGCAGGGGCCGCGGAGAGTCAGCCCCTTTTTTATTCCCATGATGATTGGAAATATGGTCCCCGGAATGATATCGATCCATTTTGGCGCCAAGGGACCGAATTCTTCACTTGCCACGGCCTGCGCGGCCGGCGCCCACGCAGTGGGAAATTCAGTCAGACTGATCCAAGACGGAACCGTGGATGCCATGATTACCGGCGGCAGTGAAGCGGTTATCAGTCCGACCTGTATAGCCGGCTTCGGTTCTATGAAGGCCTTGTCGACTCGCAATGATGAACCTGAAAAAGCATCGCGCCCTTTTGACAGAGACAGGGACGGTTTTGTGGTAGGGGAAGGCAGTGGTATTTTAATTATAGAAGCCCTTGATCATGCCCTTGAGCGCGGCGCCTCTATCTATGCCGAAATTACCGGTTACGGCATGAGTGGCGACGGCTATCATATGACCTCACCGTCCCCGGACGGGGACGGTGCCGTTCGGTGTATGACAGCGGCCCTCGAGGATGCTGCGCTTGACTACAGCCGGATTGACTACATCAATGCCCATGGTACCTCCACCCAGTTAAACGATCTATATGAGACCCGGGCAATAAAGACGGTGTTCAAGGAGCATGCCCACGGTTTGGCCGTAAGTTCGACCAAATCGATGACCGGGCATTTGCTCGGGGGCGCCGGTGGTATAGAGACCGTTTTCACTGCACTGACCGTTCATCAAGACACGATCCCGCCGACCATCAACTACGAAAATCAGGCCGAGGAATGCGATTTGGATTATGTGCCCAATGTGGTCCGGAAAGCCAAAGTACAAAATGCCATGACCAATTCCTTTGGATTTGGCGGTACCAACGCTTCACTGATTTTGTCGAAATATGCTGAATAATTGTGGAGGTTTAAAGCCCGCATGGTAAAAACGGAAAATCGCCCTTCGTGGGAAACTTATTTTATGAATATCACCAACCTCGTCGCCGAGCGCTCAACCTGTCTCAGGCGGGCGGTGGGTGCCGTTCTGGTCAAGGATAAGCGCATTCTGTCAACCGGATATAACGGCGCGCCGGCCAATCTCAAACACTGCCTCGAAGTTGGCTGTTTGCGTGAGCAAATGGGCATTGAATCCGGTAAAATGCATGAACTCTGCCGGGGGATTCATGCTGAACAAAATGCAATTATTCAGGCCGCTTACCATGGCGTTTCAGTTAAAGGGGCCGTCATTTACTGCACCAACCAACCCTGTTCCATTTGCGCAAGGATGATCATCAATGCCGGAATTGTGGAGATTTATTACCAATCAGGCTATGCAGATCCCTTGGCCAAAGAATTGCTGGCCGAAGCCAATATCGAATTAAAACAAATAGAACCCGATAATGAGGGGGAACGCTTATGAAATGTCCCTATTGCGGTGAAACTGACAACAAAGTAATCGATTCCAGGTTGAGCAAGGATGCCAGTGTGATCCGACGGCGCCGGGAGTGCATCGATTGCAGCCGGCGCTTTACAACCTATGAACACATAGAAGAAGTTCCCATTATGATTATTAAGAAGGATGGGCGGCGAGAAGTTTTCAACCGGGAAAAAGTGCGCAGCGGTGTAAAAAAGGCTTGTGAAAAACGCGACATCAGCATGAATGTGATCGAAGAATTTATTGATGATCTGGAGCGGGATTTACGAGAGATTGGTGAAAAGGAGTTGCCAGCCTCCGTTGTCGGTGAGAAAATTATGTCAAAATTGCACGAACTCGATGACGTGGCCTATGTGCGATTTGCATCGGTTTATCGGGAATTCAAAGATGTGAATGATTTTGTTTCGGAATTGAAAAGCCTTTTGAGCAATCACGAGAAACCAGATGACAGATGACAGGGAACAGAGGACCCGTCTTCGCCTGACGGCTTCGCCGCGGCAGGCAGAAGACAGAAGGCAGCAGAAAGGGGACTGAAAATAGTCGAATAGTCAGCTATTCAATTAATAAACCAGTCAACTAAAAATGGATGACCAGCATTTCATGCAAATGGCCCTGGACCTTGCGATTAAGGGGGAGGGATATACCTCGCCCAATCCCATGGTTGGGGCCATTGTAGTAAAAGACGGCGAGATAGTGGGTGACGGGTATCACGAAGTGGTCGGCGGACCCCACGCGGAGGTCAATGCCCTTGACGCTGCCGGGAGACTCGCCGCCAGCGCGACCCTCTATGTTACCCTCGAGCCCTGTAACCATGCCGGGCGTACTCCTCCCTGCACCCAAAAGATACTGGAAGCCGGTATCAGCCGGGTGGTGGTTGCCATGTCGGATCCGAATGAGAATGTCGTCGGCGGTGGATCTGAATATTTGAAAAGACACGGGCTTCAAGTGACAACCGGTGTTTGTGAGGAGCAGGCCCGGAAACAAAATGAGGCATTTATCAAATATGTTAGCAGCGGTCAGCCATTTGTGATTGCCAAATGTGCCGCGACCCTTGACGGGCGGATAGCCACCCGTACCGGTGATTCCAAATGGGTAACCGGGAAGGCGGCCCGCCGGTTCGTTCATCGCTTGCGCCATGCGGTGGATGCTATCATGGTAGGTATCAATACGGTAAAAATCGACAATCCGAGTTTGACCACCCGTCTCGACGATCGGGAGGGCAAGGACCCGGTAAGAATCATTCTTGACTCACATCTTTCCATTGCTCGGGGTGCAAGGGTATTGAAGCAACCTTCTGGTGCCGATACGATCCTGGTGGCCGGCAACGATGTGGCACGGAATAAAAGAACAGCCTTAGAAAAAGCCGGCGCCCGAGTGATCGAAGCTTCGCTCAAGGATAATCAAATTGATATGGCCGCTTTAATGGTGCAACTTGGCGCTATGGAGATTTCCAGCATTTTAATTGAGGGCGGTAGCCGGGTGATGGCCTCGGCTTTTAACGCCGGCATTGTGGACAAAGTGCAGTTTTTCTATGCACCTAAAATTTTAGGCGGTGATGACGGTGTCCCTATTTGCAGCGGTCCGGGTGCGGAACTGATGAGCCAGAGTGTAGCGTTGAAAGATATCTCGGTTCATCGTTTTGATGATGATGTTCTCATAGAAGGATATGTTGAAAAAACCTGATTTGTACTTATCTTATTGCGTTAGACGGTTAGAAGGGGTTAGTTCGTAGGAATGGCGGCTGTGGTTTTTGTGGTTGGAAGATCTGGTTCAACGAGCCCAACGATCAAATCAAACTTAACGAAACAAAACGGACGGTTGGCATGTTCACAGGAATCATTGAGGGTTTTGGCGCAATCTCCGCCATTCGAACAGCCGGCCGGGGAAGACGGCTGACAGTTGAGGCTGATTTTGATTTGCATCAGACGAAAATCGGTGACAGCCTTTGCGTCAGCGGTGCCTGCCTGACGGCAGTCAAAATCGCCGGCAGGCATTTTGAGGTTGACATTTCCCCCGAAACCTTTCAAACGACAACATTCGGCCAGGCCAAAGTCGGCCAACGGGTGAATATCGAACGGGCCCTGCGGTTTTCCGATCGAATCGACGGGCACCTGGTGTCGGGGCATATCGACGGTGTTGGAACTATTCGACAACGGGAGACCGTGGCCAATGCGATCGTTGTAGCCGTCGACGTTCCCGAATCACTGGCAAAATATATGATTAACAAGGGCTCGGTTGCTGTAGACGGCATCAGTCTGACCATCAATACCTGTGATGCCACCGGCTTTTCCGTAAGCATCATACCGCACACTGCCCAATTGACAACGATCGGCTGGAAAAATAAAGGCGACCCCGTCAACATTGAAACCGACATGCTCGGTAAGTATGTCGAACGATTTATGAACGCCCGGCCGGGCCGGAATAAAGTGGCGGCTGAAAAACCATCGGCTATTGATAAGGCGTATCTGCTAAAGACAGGGTTCATCGATTAAGACTGGCTTCAAAGAAAACTTAATTAAACTAGAAAAAGATTCTGGAGAATATAGAAAAAAATGCCACACCTTACCATTGAAGAGACGATTCGAGATATTCGCGAAGGGCGCATGGTCATCCTGGTGGATGACGAGGACCGGGAAAATGAGGGTGACCTTTGTATGGCTGCTGAGGCCGTGACCCCCGATGCTATCAATTTTATGGCCAAATACGGCCGCGGGCTGATCTGTCTTCCGATGACCCCGGATAAAATCGATGCCTTGGAACTGCCTCCGATGGTCGACAACAATACCTCCCCTTACGGGACCGGTTTTACCGTGTCCATTGAAGCCCGATGCGGCGTTTCCACCGGTATTTCAGCTGCCGATCGGGCCACTACGATCCTAACCGCCGTGGCAGATGATGCCGGACCCCGAGACCTAGTGCGGCCCGGCCACATTTTCCCCCTCAGGGCGCGGGAGGGAGGCGTTATCGTCAGGGCCGGTCAGACCGAGGGGTCGGTCGACCTGGCGCGCCTGGCCGGTATGAAACCGGCCGGGGTTATCTGCGAAATCATGGATGAAGACGGTACAATGGCCCGAATGCCGAGCCTTGAAGAATTCAGTGAAAAACATGGTGTGGGCATCTGTACCATCGCTGATCTAATTGAATACCGCATGCGGATGGAATCCTTCGTGCACCGTGCCGCCGAAACCCACATCCCCACATCCGTTGCCGGTGATTTTAAAGCGGTCGTCTATGAGAATGATGTGGATAACCTTTTGCACATTGCCATGGTCAAAGGCGAAATTGACCCCGAGAAACCTGTTCTTGTGCGCGTCCATTCGGAGTGTTTAACCGGCGATATTTTCGGGTCCCTGCGTTGTGATTGCGGACCGCAACTTCACACGGCCATGGCTAAAATGGAAGCAGAAGGCAGCGGCGTGCTTTTGTATATCCGACAGGAAGGCCGCGGCATCGGACTGGTCAATAAAATTAGAGCTTACGCTCTCCAGGAAGACGGTTTTGACACGGTTGAAGCCAACGAAGAACTGGGCTTTGAACCGGATATGCGCAATTACGGCATCGGGGCACAAATTCTGGTTGATCTGGGTGTCCGGAAAATGAGGCTTTTGACCAACAATCCTAAAAAAATGGTGGGACTGGATGGATACGGTCTCAGCATAACAGAACAGGTGCCCATTGAAGTCGAGGCCAATGAGCACAATAAGTGTTATCTGGAATGTAAAAAACTGAAGATGGGGCACTTGCTGAACATGGATGCCAATCCCTAAATCGGTTCAAAAAGAATCATCTGTTTGACCAATCAACTATTTTTCTATTTAACTAAAATCGAAAGGAGCGCACATGCCGAAAATCCATGAGGCGAAACTTATTGCTGAAGGTAAGCGGTTCGCGCTGGTTGTCAGCCGCTTTAATGATTTTATCACCGAAAAGCTTTTAAGCGGTGCCCTGGATGCGCTGGTTCGCAGTGGTGCCCATGATAAAGATATTGAGGTGGTAAAAGTCCCCGGGGCTTTCGAAATTCCCCTGGTGGCCATGAAAATGGCAAAAACCAAGCGTTTCGATGCCGTCATTTGTCTGGGCGCCGTCATAAGGGGTTCCACGCCCCACTTCGACTATGTCAGCGCCGAAGTATCCAAAGGTGTGGCCATGGCCAGCATGGAATCTGAGACTCCGGTCATCTTCGGTGTTATTACCACGGATACCATCGAGCAGGCCATTGAACGTGCCGGTACAAAAGCCGGCAATAAAGGTTGGAGTGCCGCCGTGGCGGCTATAGAGATGGCAAATCTGTTTGAAGCGATTGATTAGATAAGATCATGGGAACTCGTCGTCGGGCGCGAGAGCTCGCCATGCAGGCGCTCTTTTACATGGATATGAGAGATAAAGCATCCGCAGAGATGCTGGAACGCTTCTGTGGAAATTTCAACCCTTCAAAAAAGACACGACCGTTTTTTCTTAAACTGGTAAACGGCGTTCTGGAGGTAAAAGGCGAACTTGATGCCCTGATCGTGCGATTTTCAAAAAACTGGGATATCAACCGCATGTCCTGCGTGGACCGCAATGTGATGCGCATTGCGGTTTTTGAATTCCTTTACTGTGACGATATCCCCCCCAAAGTGTCCATTAACGAAGCCGTCGATATCGGGAAAAAATTCGGGACGGAAGAATCCGGAGCCTTCATTAACGGAATCATGGACGGTATCCGTGCGGAACTGGAAAAAGAGGGAAAACTAAAAAAAGGCGATACGGTTGAAGGAAAAAGATAACGGAATGGTTTCTGGACTAAGTTTCAGGTGTCAGGATTCAGTGGCCAGGTTTTTAGATAAGACATTCTTCTTTTTTTAAATCTGCAATCCAAAATCCCAATTTCAAAGCGGCTGTCATCTGAACTAAACAAGGAGGATAACATGATTATAAAGACATTAGCTGTCGGGCCGATCCAGGCAAATTGTTTTATTCTGGGTTGTGAGGAAACTTTGGAGGCGGTGGTTATTGATCCCGGAGAAGAAGCCGATCGAATTTTTCATGCGCTGGCCGAATCTAACCTGACCGTCAAATATATTCTCAACACCCATGGTCATATGGATCATGTCAGTGCCAATAAAAGGATCCATGACGTTACCGGCGCTCCAATTTTTATTCATTCCCTTGATGCACCGATGCTCAATCAGGTAGCCGACAGTGCTGCCGCGTGGGGTCTGAAGGCCGAAAACTCGCCGGCCCCGGACAGGGAACTGCAGGACGGTGATGAGATCACCTTCGGTACCATAACCCTGACTGTCATTCATACGCCGGGACACACCCGGGGCGGGATTTCCCTTTACGCTAAAGACGATGTTTTTGTCGGCGATACCTTGTTTGCAGGTTCCATCGGGCGGACAGACTTTCCGGGAGGCAGCTTTGAGACCATCAAGGAGAGTATCCAGCAGAAACTGTTTATACTCGGCGACGATGTCAGGGTCCATGCCGGACATGGGCCGACGACCACCATCGGACAGGAAAAGCGCCATAACCCCTTCGTGGGAGAGAATGCCTCGTTTATGGGATAACCCACAGAGTAGGGGTTTTTCGTTAATTGTAATTCAGTAGCAAATAACGCCTGGTTGAGTTTCACTCAATCAGGCGCACCTGTGCTTCTCCATATTCGATTCCCTGCCTTTTTAAGATATCGTAGTAGATCATGATTTGGGTGACATACATAACGGGCTCAGTGCCCCGGCAGTAGCCATATTTAGCGTTTTTATAATATTTCCGGTATCTTAATAATGGCAGCGTTTTGCTCAGCGACTCCCACAAATTGGGGTCTAAATTCTTCTTGACGGCCAGCTTGCGGGCATCCTGGATATGGCCCTGGCCGACATTGTAGGCTGCCAGTGCGATCAACAGCCGATCATCGCCTGTTACGCTGTCAAAGTGGTCATATAAATTTTTTAAATGCTGTACCCCGCCATTGATGTTGTCTACCGGATTATAGATATCAGCCACCCTCAGGCTGCGGGCCGTGCTGGTAAGTAGCTGCATCAAGCCCTTTGCGCCGGCATGGCTCTTGGCCCACGGATCCAGATGAGATTCCTGGTAGGCCTGGGCGGCAATCAAACGCCAGTCGAAACCGTGCTTTTTGGCGGCTGCCTTGATAAACGGGCTGTAGCGGGACAGCCGGTTTTTGACCCGGCGATGAAAGGACCTCAGGTCGACGTAATCAAAATTTCCAATATCTCCGTAGTATTTATTGTAAATTTCATCAAACCGCCCGCTCTTATTGATGGATGCAAAAAAGGAATTGATTTTTTCCCGAAGCTGATGGGCCTCGGGATGCACAGCCCAGCCGAGATGCTGCAATTCACTGATCGCGCTTGCCATAACCGCCCGGGGATAATGGCGTTGATTGAGCCGGGCGATATTGCTGTCGGCGACTGTCAATTCGATTTCACCCTCGGCCACCTGCTGGATCAGCTCCTCGGTGGCTAAATCCTTATGCAGTTCGAGGGTAAAACCGATACCCTGCCTGCGGAGTTCCTCAAGCCGTTCCTGGTAGGCTGTTGCCATTTGGACGTGGATGGTTTTTCCGGCAAGATCGGCAACATTTTTTATTTTGGCACCGTTTCGATGTGAAATAATGTGCTGCTGGATATCCATGTATCCATCTGAAAAAGCAACCCGTTTTTGTCTTTTGGGAGTAACGGTTATTCCCGCTGCAATTAAGGCCGCGTTGCCGTTTTTTAGCTCCGCAACCATTTGGCTCCAGTTTTCAGTGATTTTAACTTTTGCCTCGACATCCAGATAATCAGCGAATTCCTGTGCCAGATCATATTCAAATCCCATGGGCTGATCACGATAAAGATAATAGCAATGGGGGGTATTTTTGGTTATTATCGTTATTTCCCCGGCTTTGAGAATTTTGTGAAGCGTGACAAATTTGTAATCACTGATGATGGGATTTATTGCGTAAAGAACGCCGATTACCCACAAAATCAGGATAATGAGCGCAAATACGCGTCCTTCATGAAAAAGCTTATGGATTGCTGATGAACTCATTTAGTCTATATTTCGGCCAATTTTGATTTTAGTTGAATCGTTTGGATGGCTTGGATCGTTTTTACGACCCTAACAAACTGAATGATCTAAACGATTTCAACGATCTAATCGTTTAAAACGCCCCCAGTTGACAGGGTTTGATTTTAATTTCCAGGGCTTCACAGGCGGCACTGACGGTCATTTTGGGGACTTTGAACCGGCTTGCGATGCTCCAGGCATGGTGACAGGCAAGTTTTTTGTCTACCAGGGCCTCTCGGATGGCATCCTCCATCTGCTGATTTTCAGGTGCCCGAGGTTTAACCTTCTTTTTATCAGGGCCATAGCCAAACAACCCCAACTGGCATTTAGAAATTCTAAATTCCAGCAAATCGATTGCTTTCCCGATTTCAGCCGGGGAGAGTTTCAACTCTTGGGCAATCTGAAAGGCAACGGCGCAGGCGACTTCCCCATTTTTGGCCTTTTTTTTGATTTTGTCTGTTGCAATCGGGTCTGCCTGGGCGTTTGCTCCATGTTTGTGTGAAAATTTTTGCTCCTTATCAGGTGTCATCAAAAATCCCCCTTATCCTCAGAGTTTTGGATTCATTGGCATGTTCAATAAAATGTCAGGGTTGGATGTGGTAACGGCATATTCGACTCTATTGCACCGCAAATCCAGACTTGAATAAAGCCACCTTGTTTGATAATCTCAAAATTTTCAGGGCCCGAAAATTTTTTTCAAGTATATCACGAATTCGCTTTTGTTGGCAATCTCCTGGCAACTGGTTACTTGTCGCTGGCTAGCGGCTTATGGTAACCGACAACCTGAGAACGGCGGAGATCGACGAGTGGCCAATCCCCGGTACCCAGAAGCTATCAAATAATGTTGTGAAATGCGCTTTATCCGTAATCGAAATAAAACACGTCAGATAATGGTCGGCAATGTTCCGGTGGGGGGAGGGGCGCCCGTTTCGGTTCAGTCCATGACCAATACAGCGACGGCAGATGTAAATGCCACTGTCTCGCAAATCGAACGTTTGCAGAATGCCGGTTGTGAAATCATACGGGTGGCTGTGCCTGATATGCAGGCGGCGGATGCTATTTCCGCCATCAAAGCCAAAATCTGTATTCCGCTTATCGCCGATATCCATTTCGACCACCGCTTGGCCATAGCTGCCGCCCGCGCGGGTGCCGATGCGTTGAGAATTAATCCCGGCAATATCGGAAGCCCCCGTAAAGTAAAAGCCGTGGTTGACTGTGCCAAAGATCTCGATATTTCAATTCGAATCGGTGTAAACTCGGGTTCCCTGGAAAAGGATATCCTTGAAAAACATAGCGGTGTCACTGCCGCTGCCATGGTCGAAAGTGCCCTGCGCAACGTGGAGTTGGTAAAATCTTTTGATTTTCACCAGATAAAGGTGTCTTTAAAAGCCTCAGACGTTGCGCGTACGGTTGAGGCCTATCGCCGTTTATCTGCCCAAACTGATCTACCGTTGCATGTGGGAGTGACCGAGGCCGGATCCCTTTACTCCGGAATCGTTAAGTCGGCTCTGGGGATCGGGACCTTGCTGGCCGATGGTATTGGAGATACGATTCGGGTTTCGTTGACCCGTGACCCGGTTGAAGAAGTCCGGGTAGGATATGAAATTCTAAAAGCCCTGGGGATACGGCAGCGGGGGCCGGAAATAATTTCCTGTCCAACCTGCGGGCGGTGCAACATCGAGTTGTTTACTATTGTCGACGAGGTCGAAAAAGCCTTATTGACCACCTCTTCGACAATTAAAATAGCGATTATGGGTTGTGTGGTAAACGGTCCCGGAGAGGCGCGGGAGGCAGATATCGGCATAGCTGGAGCAGACGGCAGCGGCATTCTTTTCCGGCGGGGAAAAGTTGTCAAAAAGTTTCCCCAGGAAAAACTGGTTGAGGTATTGCTGAAAGAAGTCGAAGCATACGAGAACAATAGAAAGGACCAACATGGGAAGTAACGTACAGACAGCCATAACACCGACAAGAGCCGAAGATTATCCGGAATGGTACCAACAGGTGATTAATGCATCTGATCTGGCGGAGCGTTCGCCGGTCAGAGGATGCATGGTGATCAAACCCTGGGGCTATGCCCTCTGGGAAAATATCGTCCGGGTGCTGGATGATATGTTCAAGGAGACCGGAGTTAAAAATGCATATTTTCCACTGTTTATCCCCCTAAGCTTTCTTGAAAAAGAAGCCGAGCATGTCGAAGGCTTTGCCACCGAGTGTGCGGTGGTCACCCACCACCGGCTTGAGAAAGGGCCCGGCGGCGGCCTGGTTCCGGCCGGTGCACTGACTGAACCGTTAGTGGTACGGCCAACATCGGAGACCATCATCGCCGACTCTTTTGCCAAATGGGTGAGCAGTTATCGCGATCTGCCCATTTTAATTAACCAGTGGGCCAACGTTGTCCGCTGGGAAATGCGGACCCGGATGTTTTTAAGGACCAGTGAATTTTTATGGCAGGAAGGGCACACCGCCCATGCAACCAGCCATGAGGCCATTGAACGAACAAAGCTCATGCTAGATGTTTATACC
This sequence comes from uncultured delta proteobacterium, assembly GCA_963821065.1. GTDB lineage: Bacteria > Desulfobacterota > Desulfobacteria > Desulfobacterales > JAFDCJ01 > JAFDCJ01. The sequence continues at coordinate 584,781 of CAWGCM010000034.1, forward strand.
CGCATGGCGGAGGACTATCTGGCCATGCCGGTAATCAGGGGCCGCAAAACTGCGGCCGAGAGATTTCCCGGAGCCGTTGATACCCTTTGCATTGAAGCCATGATGCAGGATCGCAAGGCGCTGCAGGCCGGCACTTCTCATTTTTTGGGTCAGAATTTCGCGAGGGCATCTGAAATTAAATTTCAAACGGCGACAGAAAACGAAGATTATGTCTGGACCACCTCCTGGGGGTCATCAACACGTCTGATCGGGGGATTGATAATGACCCACGGTGACGATGACGGTATTATTTTGCCGCCCAAAGTCGCATCGGCCCATGTCGTATTGATGCCGATTATCAGAAAACCCGAAGACAAAGAAAGCGTAATGGGCTATGCGAACAGCCTGGCGCGGACTTTGAAAGAAAAATATTATCACCATCGCAAAATTGTGGTGGAAATCGATGATCGCAACATCGGGGGTGCCAAAGGCTGGGACTGGATCAAAAAAGGGATCCCCTTGCGGGTTGAAATCGGTCCCCGGGATATCGCCGAAGATTCTGTTTTTGTCGGGCGGCGGGATAAGCCGCACAAGGAAAAAGTTTCTCTGAAAAGAGATCAATTTGTGGCGGAAATACCCAATATCCTGGATGAAATTCAGGGAAATCTATATGCACGGGCCCAAGCCTATGCCAAGGATCATACCCAGACCATCGAAGATGGCAACGTATTTACTGATTTTTTTACCCCTCAGAATTCACAGAAACCGGAAATTCACGGGGGATTTGCCCGATCTCCGTGGTGCGGAGAGGAAACATGCGAATTAAAGATCAAGGAGAATCAGGCGGTGACCATTCGCTGCCTACCCTTTGAACAGGATGCGGTTAGAGGGCCCTGTATCGGCTGCGGTAAGCCGGGCACCAGTTGGGCCATATTTGCTAAAGCTTACTGATTGTCGTCACCGGTCACTTGTCACCGGTGCTATAATTACGGTTAATACATAATACTCGACACAGGATGCTCGATCCTCGATGGCAATCAGGCCGAGAGTCTGTATTTGCAGATCACCGAGAATCGAGTATTCAGCATCTATCGACCTGCGGCAGCATCGAGGAACGAATAACCAGATTTGATCCGAATAAACGATATCATAGATAAGATTGTTGAATATCATCCGCAAGCAGAGGTAGATATTATTGACCGCGCCTATATTTACTCTGCCAGGGTGCATGACGGTCAGGTCCGCCTGTCCGGTGAGCCTTATCTTTCCCATCCTTTGGAGGTGGCCGGGATTTTAAGCGACATGAAACTGGATGTCACCAGTGTTGCGGCCGGCCTTTTACACGATGTGATCGAAGATACCCATGCGGTGCCGGAGGAAATAGAAAATCTTTTCGGCCCCGAAGTTCTCCACATCGTTTCCGGCGTCACCAAGCTCAGCAGTCTTTCATTTCACAGCTCCCGGGCCCGCCAGGCTGAAAGCCTGCGCAAGATGTTTCTGGCGATGGCAGACGATATCCGGGTTATTCTGATCAAACTCGCCGATCGGCTGCACAATATGCGAACCCTGCAATTCCATAAGCCGAACAAGAGAATAAAAATTGCCCGGGAAACACTGGATATTTATGCTCCCATTGCCGCACGCCTCGGTATTTACTGGATCAAAAATGAGCTGGAGGAAAGCTCTTTTAAGTATCTCCAGACGGATGAATACAGTCGGATACAGGCCCTTGTTGCCAAGTCCAGCGCCGAACGCGAAAAATACATGGAAACCGTCAAGAACTACATCCAGAAAAAAATGGAGGAATCGGATTTAAGGTGCGAGGTGCTGGGAAGAAATAAAAATTATTTCAGCATTTACAACAAAATGATTTTCCAAAATCTTCCGTTTGAGGAAATCTACGATATCATCGCCTTCCGGATCATTCTCGACTCCATCTCCAATTGTTATGAAGCCCTGGGGTTGATTCACTCCATGTGGAAGCCGATTGATCATAAATTCAAAGATTATATCGCACGGCCCAAGCCCAATATGTACCAATCGCTGCACACCACGGTCGTGGGACCCTTTGGTGAGCGGATCGAAATTCAAATACGAACCTGGGATATGGACCGTGTTGCCAAATCCGGTATTGCCGCTCACTGGAGTTATAAAGAAGGCAAACGGATTGATGAAAATATCAGCAAAAAATTTGCCTGGATCCAGGACCTTGTCGAAAATCAGGAAAATTTTCTTGACCCCGGTGAGTTTTTGGAAAATGTTCGCATCGACCTGTTCCAGGATGAAGTCTATGTGTTCACGCCCCGCGGGGAGATCAAAAGCCTGCCGCGGGGTGCGACGGCGGTTGATTTTGCTTACATGATCCACACCGAAGTGGGAAATCAATGTACGGGAGCCAAAGTTAACGGTCAGTTGGTTCCGTTGACTTATAAATTGGAGACCGGCGATATTATTGAAATTACGACCTCCAAGAATCATCACCCCAGCAAGGATTGGCTGAAATATGTCAAAACCGTCAAGGCGCGTTCAAAAATTCGCCACTGGATTAAAACCCAGGAAAAAGAGCGCAGTCTGACCCTGGGCCGGGAAATGCTTGATAAGGCTTTTCGCAAGGAGAGGCTCAACTTTTATGCCCTGGTGAAATCCGATCAAATGGAGGCGGTCGGCGCTGATTTTGGCTTTAAAACGGTAGATGATTTAATAGCCAATGTGGGCTACGGGAAAATTACCCCCCTGCAGGTTGTAAGGAAAATTGCTCCCCAACGTGATGCGGAAGACAGCGAGGAGTCAATTTTCAATAAGCTTATTGGACGAGTTGGCCGCAAAAAGAAACTAAAAGCCGGCGTGCTTGTCAAAGGCGTGGATGATATCCTGATAAAATTCGGCAAATGCTGCCAGCCGGTTCCCGGCGACCTGATTGTGGGTTATATCACCCGTGGCTTCGGCGTTACGGTGCACCGGACCAGTTGCGTCAATGCCCTGCGAATGAATCCGGAGCGTCAGATCGAAGTCGAATGGAGTCACAAGGTCAGCGAGGTCTATCCGGTGAATATCCGGATAATTTCACAGGATCGGGTGGGTCTGCTGGCTGATGTCGTCAGCAATATCAGTAAATTTGGTGCCAACATCCTAAATGCCACTTCTGAAACCCGCGAAAATAAGATGGTCGACAGTTTCTTTACCATCGGTGTTGAGGATATCAGCCATTTAGACAAGATCTTGTCGGCAGTTAGAAAGGTTAAACGCGTGCAGGATGTCAAAAGGGTGGGCTGAGCGAGCACATAGGTTGATCTAAGACTATTAAATACGCCACCAAAGTTGCGAGTCGAAGCATTAGGGTGCTTTGACAACATTTCCCGATTTGATGCAATTTGTACAGACAACCAATTTCTTGACTCTCCCGTTTGAAATCGTCCGCACACGTTGAAGATTTGGATTAAATCTACGTTTCGTTACATTGTGAGCATGACTCACATTGCTGCCCACCATGGGTTTTTTACCGCATATTTCACATATCTTTGACATAACTGTTCTCCTTATAAGAAATAGAGCGCTGAATCTGGCTTTCTACACCAAATCCAAGGGGGTGTAAAGACTTATTTTAAGTTGGATCGACGTAAAAAAAATACCTGCTTTTGCAGGTATTGCCTTGAATTTCGTTAAGAATTGACGCGTTCGGTCTGAAAATTTGGGATGGGCTGAATACCTGATCAGACCGATGTTAATTTACTTCCGCCTCCGTTGATAACTCGGCCTCACATCTGGCAATATACTCCAGTGCCTTCTGGTGGTATCCCACATCCGGGTAATCGGAAAGCACCGTCATAAAACGGCGAAGGGCGGCTTTGTAGTGCTTTGATTTGTAGTAAAAAAGACCGATATAATATTCGTTGCCTACCAGACTTCTCACGCAGGTGGTGATATGTTCGGTCCCGCTGCGGGCATATTTGTCATTGGGAAATTGTTTGTCCAAGCGTTGAAAAGTTTCATAGGCTTTGCTGGCAGGTGTCTGGTCCCGATCGATGGTGTCGATCTGATCAAAATAGCACCGCCCGATTTGATAGATAACGTACGGTATGGCCTCATTACGCGGGTGCAGCTTTTCAAATTCTTCGTATGAGAAAATTGCCTCATCGTAATTTTTTAAATGATAATGGGAATCGGCAATTTTCAATTCTGCCAAAATTGCATATTTCGAAAAAGGGTACCAATCTTTTAATTGTTGAAACTGTTCAATGGCTTCTTTGTAATCCCCATCTTCGTAGGCATCCATGCCATCCCAGGCTAACTGCTGGGCGGATCCACTGAATTCTTTGCCGGTGATGGCGTTCCAGGTCTTTTTAAGGGCGTTGCATCCGGAACAGACCAGCAATATAAATATCCCGATTACAATGAAACGTTTCATGTTTTGACCCTGCAGGCCTATGCCCGGCAACCAACCGCAGATCGGGGAAGTTTCGGTAGTCTACAGGAACTAATCCTGTTTGAAGTATTTCTTACAGCAGCTTGTTTATGGCGGTTTCCAGTTTTGATTTGGCTACCATACCGGTAATTTGCTCGACAACGTCGCCTTCCTTAAAGAAAATAAGTGTCGGTATGGCTTTAATTCCAAATTTTCCGGGCGTCAACGGGCTGTTGTCCACGTTACACTTTGCGAATTTGATCCTATCACCGAATGTTTTTGCGAGATCTTCGACCAACGGCCCGATGGCCTTGCAGGGACCGCACCAGGGTGCCCAAAAATCAACCAGTACCGGCAAATCCGATTGCAGCACCTCGGCTTCGAAATTTCCGTCATCTATTTCCATGATACCTTCTGCCATAGCATTACATCCTTTCCTTGGATTGTTCTAAACGTCGCAATATTCCATTTTCGCAGCAGTCCCATCTTATATTCTGAGCCAAACCCCAAAGTACACGGTTGCCGTATTATAGTGATGGGGAAGTGTGTTGTCAACCTCGACCAAATTGAGGCCGGCGTAACTTCAACGGTAGCGTTGACCGATCAACCTGGTGGCGATTTGCTCTCCCGGATAGGGCCCAAAATACCTTCAAGGAATTGATGATCGATATTGCCGAGGTTGCTGTGCATGCGATGGCAGTTGACTTCCCCATACCTATGGGCTATGAGCTGAGATCAATCAATTTCTCTCTTGCGAAGCGGGATTCAGCATTAATCGTTATTCTATAGGGTGTATCACCGGGGGAATTCTAATTGGATAGAAAAATTCAGATCGGGGCGCTTATTTCTGGTGGCGGGACCAATTTACAGGCAATTATCGACGCCTGCAATAAGGGCAAAATAAATGGGCAGATGGTTTTTGTTGGATCTGATACCCCTGGTGCGGGTGGCCTTGATCGGGCGCGCCAGAATAATATAGATACTTTTGTCGTCGACTATAAATCCATCATCCGTGAGTTTAAAGAAAATACCCAAAAGGCAGTGCTTCCCGATGATTTTAAACTTGATGAACTGCTTGCCCGGCAAACCTTATTTTCCGATCGAGATGATCCGGCCAGGGCCCAATCCTTTTTAATAACGCGTGCAATTGCTGAAGCCAAGCTGATAGAGGCCATGGGACCTCATCCATTCGACCTTTTGGTTTTAGCCGGTTTTATGCGCAATTTAACGCCTTATTTTATTGATCGTGTAAATACCGATCGCCAGAAACCAAGGATAATGAATATTCACCCGGCGCTGTTGCCGGCCTTTGGCGGTGTTGACGGATACGGCGATACCTTCCGCTATGGTTGCAAGGTTGGCGGATGCACGGTGCACTTTATCGACTACGGAGAAGATACCGGACCGATCATTGGTCAGCGGGCTTTTCCAATAGAGCCTGGGGATACCCTCGACGCGATCCGTAAAAAGGGACTAACAATGGAATGGGAGCTGTATCCGGCCTGCATTCAACTGTTTGCCCAGGGTCGTGTCAAGGTGGTCAATAGGAGTTTTGACCTGGGCGGAGGCAAGAAAATCAACCGGAGGGTGGTGGATATTGCTTAAATAGCAGTTGTCAAAAAAAGGCGTTTCAATAACGGAACGTTTTTTTTGGGTCACCGCTATAACCTATAAGTATGACCTGGCACCCAGATAGCGGGTTTTATAATACGTATTAGAAAGGGAGGATATGGTTATCTTCCGGCCCCTGCGGGGGGCATGCAGGAAGTTGCCGTTACCCGTGTAAATACCCACATGGGAGACCCGGTTGCCGCCCGACGTAGCGAAAAACACAAGATCGCCCTTTTCCAAACGGCTTGGCTTGACCGGCTTGCCGGCCTTCCATTGCTGCCTTGATGATCGCGGAAGATCCAGTCCGTTTAACTGGTAAACCACCATGGTCAGCCCGCTGCAGTCAAATCCAGTATCAGGCGATTCTCCACCCCATCGATAGGGCACTCCGATATACTGTTTAGCAGATCTTACAATCCGGTTTCTCAGGTAATCATTGTTCCTCGCCGGATAGTTCAGTGCGGCATAGTCTTTCGGACCGACGAGATAATATTCCTCGATCATTCCGGCGGCTTTTAAATTCTCTGCTTTTTTGCGGGCGAAATCTTTGGAAGGGTAATTGCCGAAACGTACTTTATAAAACCCCGAGTCATGCCGAAAATGATAGGCGTCTAACCCTTTTGTTTGGAGGTTTTCGGTAAATCGCACGGCGTTGTTCATATTTGAAAAAGCGCCGACCTGGACGGAATGGCGCATGGGAGGAAGCTTTTTGAGCGGGGTCCATTCGGTCTTATCCCGGGATACGGTGGCGTTGCCGCCACACCCGATCAAAAAAAGCAGAAACAACAATACAACCGCGGCCGGCTTGTCCCCCCAGGCTGTCTTTTTACTCCAAAGTTTGGTTGTTGTATCCATTTCTTATCATTAAATAGACAGAACGAAGTGATTCAAAATTTATGGTGATACGCCCAGCAATAACTTGACGATAACAGGAAAAGCGACAAACGTACCGATTGAACTGCCCAGGTTGGTAAATACGACCACCAGCAGAATCCGGGTTACTTTGTTTCTCCAGAATCCCCTGACTGAAAGGATATCCTCCGGCAGTTTTTCTAAATCCTTTACTTTCGGTTTGCGGGAAAAGGCTTCCACCAGGCCTGACACCCAGCCGGCGGCAATCATGGGGTTCAATGAAGTCAAGGGGGCTGCCAGCATGGAGGAGACAATGGTGATTGGATGTGCCAGGGCAATCATTGCTCCGATGCCAGCTAAAATCCCATTGGCGGCGATCCACCAGATAATCATGTCTTTGCCGGCCTGGGCACCGCCGTAAAAAAAACCGGCGATGAACATGGCCATAATAGCCCCCGGAATAAGCCATTTTAAGACGCCGGCGGTATGGCTTTTGGGTGGAAGTTGTTCAAGTGCCCGGATATCGACATCCGAATTCCAGTATTTTTTGATGCCCGGAACGTGACCGGCGCCAACCACCGCCACAATTTTTTGGCCGGGAGCGGTTCGAATTTTCTTGGCCAGGTACTGGTCGCGTTCATCGATCAGGATGTTTCTTAAGACCGGCAGAGATTTGCCCACCTCGGCCAGCAGCGTTTCGAGAACATCCTCGTTCTTCATTTTCTCAATGTCTTCTTCTTTGATTTCCTCAACTTCACCCATTGAAAGCATCAATTGAAAAAGGAGCTTGATTTTACTCCACAACCCCATAGCCCGCCAGGTTCGTGACAGGGTGGTACGAATGTCGCGGTCGGCCAGATGAATTTCAGCACCCATCTCTTTTGCGGTTTCAATGGCCGTGATCATCTCTTGCCCGGGCTTTATATCTAATTTCCTGGCTATTCTTTTCTGAAAGGATGCCAGCAGCAGATTTGAAAGAAGGAGAAAGGATTTTTTTTCTTTAATGATTTTAACGATGTCTGTTTCCTGCCACCGTTCCTTCTGGCGGATTGATTGATATCGGGATTGGCACAGCTCAACACATACCGTATCCGGGTATTCTTCCTGAATCAGCTGACGGACCTGTTGCGCACTTTCCCTGGAGACATGAGCGGTACCTACCAAAATCACCTGTTTATCGTCAATTTCAAGATGATGCACCGCTTTGGAGTTGTCATTGATCATCATTCGGTAAAATTTCCCTTTATTTTTTAAGTCTTAAAATATATTACATAGAACAAGGTTAGGCAAGGTGAATTACAATGCTGATTTATGATGACATTTATAGTTGGGAAGGCTGGGGGGGGAGCTGCGCTTGGCAAGCGGCAAATGCCGTCTGCGGATTTTTGATCTTAAAGACCAAAGCAGGGCAGGCCTGGCCCATTTAAGGCCGATTATCGTCATTGTATCAGATGTTCCCGACAGCCGGATGTCAGTACGAAGCTGCTGCGGCCATATCGCCACCTGTGTCACCAGTGAATTCAATATCAAAGCGCACCGGATGATGTTTATCGAGTATTATCCGCAGACCGAATACGGTGAGAAAAGGGAGCACGTCATCGAAGAAAAATACGATGTGGTTGAATTTAAATGGCTCAAAGAAAAGGCCATAGAACCCAAATGGCGAACCTTAAAGCCACCATTGCTCGATGTAATTAAAGAGATGGTCAATTAGAGAATTGGCTAAATAGTTGATTGAGTTTATTGTAAGGTGGCAGTTAGTCAAATAGACTGCAATCCTTTAACTAAATCAACTCATTGGAAAAACAGCGAATATAACCGCGCTCCAGACTGAATGGGATATGATCACCGGGGCGAGGTCCTTCAGGCGCCAGTACATAGCCCCCCAGAATGCGCCGGCCACAGCAGCCGCTCCAACGAGCATAAAATTAAACGACCAGATGTGAACTGCTGCATAAATAGCAGTTGCCAGCAGCCAACCCTGCCATTGACCGAAACGCATCATCAGGTTTTTTTGCAGGTAGCCTCGCCAGTACAATTCTTCACTCGGACCGGTCACCAAAAACAGTAACAGGGTAATTACCCACATCGGTGTTCCGGCCCCTTTATCGTAAATACTGCCGATTTGTCCGCCGGAAAAGGGCAATATTACCGCCGAAATCGTCTTGCCCGTCCAAAAGACAAAATAAAGGATGGCAGCCGACACAAGGCCAAGGGCAACGGCCCTGGCATCAATTCTAATGCGTTCTTTGCGGTTGGGCTGCAGGAGAAGGGACAATATCGCCAGGGTTGCGGCAGAAAAGGAGATTTTTATCCAGAAGCTGGCCCAGGTCAGATAAAAGGTGACAAACCATAATAGCGCTGCAAGTAACACCGTTCCTATCAACGGCACCGGTCTAAACTCAAGGCGATTCAAAACACACCTGCCAGAACCAGGGAGATGACCAACAGTACACCGAAGGCTGTATCCAGTTTAGCGGTGCGGGCATCCGCATCCGCGGGTACATGCGCTTTCATTTGTCTCAACAGGCGCAAGGCCAGGGGAAGGGAAGCCAGAACGATCAGTGACCACAGGTAAAGCGGTCCGAAAATAGACATTAATATAATCCCCAGGTATGCTGCCGCCACGAGGGTCCCGTACAACAGAATGCCCTTGTGCTGTCCGAGAACAATGGCCAGGGTCAAAATGCCTTTATCGCGGTCATGGGCAATGTCGCGAATATTGTTGGCAAGCAATACCAGGGCTACCAGAACGCCGAAGGGGAGTGAAATCCAGAAAGCGTTGAGGTTGAATTCCTGGTTCTGCACAAAGAAGGAGCCTGCCACCATCAACGGTCCCCACATTAAAAAGACTGAAATTTCTCCCAGAGCGCTGTATTTGTATTTTAACGGCGGTGCCGTATAGGTTAAACTGGCAAATGCTCCGATTAATCCAATCCACATAAGCTCCCAGCCCCGGGTTGCCGCCAGATAGATTCCAATCAGGGTGGACAGTCCGTAAAGAATATAGGCCGCAGTACGCACGTGCCCGGCCTCCAGTTTGCCCTCCACCAAGGGATGCGGTCTGTACTGGGCGGTAGCGACCTCCTGGGTATCGACGCCACTTCTTACATCATAGTAATCATTGATCAGGTTGGTAGCGGCATGCAGAAATACCGTGCCGACCAGGGTTACCAGATATAAAAACCAGGAAAAATCGCCATATATGGCAGCCAGGGTACCACCGACGCTTACGGAAATGGCGGTCATGCTAAAGGACCATGGCCGACTGGCCAGAAACCAATTGCGGTAAATGTTCATCTTAATTCCTTGGAATTCTATTTCTATAGCAGTTGTCCAAAAAACGTTTTGTTGTTCTAACGACTTTTCTACAACCACTCATACCACCCTCGATTATTTAAGACCTATTGCGCCTCTTCCGTTAATTCGGCAGCGCGTTGTTTAGCCTCTTCAGCCCGTTCCGCTGCGGATTTGGCCTTGGCGAAGGATTCTTCGGTTTCTTTTTTCAGCCGCTCAATTTTTTTTCGGAACTGCTTTCTTTTTTGTCTGGTAGAGCCAAGCCGTTTGATGTATTCCTTGTTATATTCGTATTCCTTTTCTGCTGTTTCTTTTGTTTTTTCAGCCTGCTTCTCAGCCTGCTTGGCCTTTAATTGGGCTTCCTGTTCCTGGTCAAGTTGTTCCTGCCTTTTAAATTCCCGGCGTATTTTATCTTTTTCGCGCTGAATGGCTTTAATTTCATCGGGGGTTTTTTCTTTGTAAGTCATGACATCTTCAACTTTAGCGCTTTGCGGAGGCGGCTGTTCGGTTATATGTAAAACGCCTTTTTCGTCTGTCCAGGTGTAAAGTTTTTGAGCGCCAAGTATGGAGGCCGCGAATAAGCTGAATAGCATAATGGCTGTAACAAAAAAATATTTCATCAGGGACTCCGAGGATCACCGAATGTCTATGTTTTTTAGGTAGATACTTTGTTGATTATATTGTTATATTTTGCTGCTGTCAAACTGTCAGGATCCACTTTTTACACTTCAAGGTTCTCATGGAACCCGCAATACGAAATCCGCAACCTGCAACCCGAAAACTTCACACTTATTGCCCCCAAAACTCCTGTAAATCCTTAGCAAACTGAAAAGGAATCTTTACTTTAATGGGTTTCCATTCTAGCGGCAATAAAGACCGATAGCGGTGGGTCCCATAGCGCCGGTCAATCAAAAGGACCACGCCCCGATCGGTTTCTGTACGAATCACCCGGCCGGCGGCCTGGAGCACCCGGTTGATACCCGGGTACTGGTAGGCATATTCGAAACCGGCATTATGGTGGCCGGCAAAATAATCCCGGATCAGTTCTTTTTCGAGGGAGATGCCGGGAAGCCCGACACCCACCACCACTGCCCCGGAAAGCCGATCACCGACCAGGTCAATGCCTTCACCGAATATACCACCCATTACTGCAAAGCCTACCAGGGATTGGTGGTTTTCCTTGCCAAAGCGGTTTAAAAATTCTTCTCTTTCGGTTTCACTCATGCCGGGGGCTTGAATGATAACCTCGCAACCCGGGCAATCGGATTGAAAGGTTTCGAATACCATCATCAAATATTCATATGACGGAAAAAAAACCAGGTAGTTGCCTGTTTTTTGGCGGGCAAGGTTGCTGATTGCCTGTGATACCTGTTCCTTGGTGTTATCCCGATCTCGATAGAGGGTTGATATTCTGTCGTAGACGAAAAGTTTAAGATTTTCGCTGGGAAATGGTGAGGGCAAAATTAAACCGCTGGCGTTTGCATCACAGCCCAGGATTTTTTTGAAATAATCCATGGGGGTCATGGTAGCTGAAAAAAAAACGGCTGTCTTGCAGCGAGTCAGGGCGTTGCTCAACTGGACGGAGGGATCGATGCAAAACAATTTGAGTTTTACATCTTTTTTTATTTTTTCAAAACAGGTGACATAGCTGTCGTCATAGTGTTCTGCCACCCTTATAAAGCCGGATATCGCAAAAAACAGATCAAGCAATTCCTCGCGAAACGGTGTTTTTATATTGCGCGAAAGCCACTGCTCCGTGATTCTCAGAAAACCGCGCAGCAAGGGGAGAAGGTCCTCCGGGGCCTCTTTTTCGTGGTATGCCGGTTCGGATTCTTCACATTTTTTCCTGGCCTTGATCATCCAGGAATTCATTTTTCCAAGGCGCTTGTAAATGTGAGGGAGTTCTTTGCGTATGGAGCGTCTTAGATTCAAAAAGGGCTGTTTATAGATCTCGGCTGAAAACATTTCCCGGGAGCGGTCCACCAGATTATGCGCCTCATCTATTAAAAATGTGTATTCACCAGCTTCTTCCAGGAAAAAGCGACGCAGATATACTCGTGGATCAAATGCATAATTATAGTCGCAGATAATGCAATCGGCCCACAGCGACAGTTCAAGGGCAAACTCAAACGGGCAGACCCGGTGGTCCCGGGCCACCTGCTCCACGGCTAGACGGGTGAAAGCAGCCTGGTCGAAGATATCACTAAGGGCCCCCTTAACCCGGTCAAAATGTCCGCGGGCAAATTCACATTCCTCCGGGCTGCAGGCAGTGTCCGGTTTAAAACAGGTTTTGTCCTTGGCGGTGAGGGTCAAGGACTTAAGCTGAAGCCGGGAATTGCGCAACTCATCCAGGGCATATTCGGCTGCAAAGCGACCGGTGGTGCGGGCCGTCAGGTAAAATATTTTTGTGGTCAAGCCCTCGCCCATGGCTTTTACTGCCGGGAAAATTGCCGCCATGGTTTTGCCGATGCCAGTTGCGGCCTGGATCAGCTGCTGGCTATTGTTTTTGATGGCCCGATAAACACCGACGGCCATTTCACGCTGGCCCGGGCGATAATCGCCAAAAGGAAATTGAAGCTTGCGAATGGATTCATCACGCAAAAGCTCCCAACGGACAATTGTTTCCGCCCATTGCAGATAGTTGGCCATTAGGTCCTGAAAAAAAACCTCGAGTTCCGTCAGGGTAAAGTGCTTTTTGAAATTATGAATTTTGCCGGTATCCACCTGGAAATAGGTCAACTGCGCATCGATTTTCTTCAGATCTTGATCCAGGGCATAAATATAGGCATAGGCTTTTACTTGGCCCCAGTGGATGGGATTCTCATGTTCTTCAAAATAATCCAGACTGCGGGTGGTGGTTTTTATTTCTTCCATTAACACACCATCGGACTCATGATAGATCCCGTCAACTCTGCCGCCGATGGTTAACTTGAACAATTCGGTCTCGATTTGATGGGAGACTGCAACCTCGGCACTATAGGTTTCGGGACGCGATTGCTGGATTTTCTGATGGATTCGAATGGCATCCACCGTGCGGGCGGAGGATAAAAATTCAAATGACAGATCCCCTGAGCGCAGTACGTGGGAAACCAGGTCCCGAACAGCTATTTTTAGTGTTTTTTTCAAATCAAGTAAAAAATAGGGCAATTTAGTTTAAAGTATTGAAAAATTGTGGATATTTAGTATGCTGGTTCTGACTTTGCCCCTGCCCAACACACTAGTATAAAGGTCTAAACTTTTTTACCATGGAAAAATTACCTGTCCTTAATCGGTGCAAGACGTCGGTTGTACCGATTTAAATGCCATGGGGTGTTGGAATAACAGAATATTGGAATGATGGGCTTAATTGGAATCGAGTCAATTTCGAATATGACCTATCCGACTGATAAAAATCAAGATAAAATCCGCTTTTTGCCCCAATATTCCAGCTTTGCGGCGTTCCACCATTTCATGCTTTTGCAGGATACCAGTTTAATCTGAATGCGTGGTTCACCGAGGTCTTATTTTCCGGAGAAAAAAATATGACAGATTCAAATCTGCAGCTTACCAACAAAGTTATTCCGATTAAAGCTCAGTCCCGGGTCATATTCAAGGACATCATCGGCCACGGCACCGCCATGCGGAAAATATTCAAAATTGTTGAAAAGGTTGCAAACAGCGATACCACCATCATGTTGAACGGGGAGACGGGCACGGGCAAAGGGTTGATTGCCAGGGCCATCCATAATGCCTCCGGTCGAAGTGCCCAGCCGTTTGTCCAGATTAACTGCGGCGCTACGCCTGAAGGCTTGCTGGAAAGTGAATTTTTCGGTTACCGGCGCGGGGCGTTCACCGGGGCCACGGCGGACAAAGCCGGTAAATTTGAAATTGCCAAGGGCGGTACAATTTTTCTAGATGAGATTGGCGACATGAGCGCGGATCTGCAGGTGAAAGTATTGCGCGTCCTTGAAGAAGGTGAATTTGAGCGCGTCGGAGGCAACGAGACGATCAAATCCGACGCCAGGATTATTGCTGCAACGCACAGAGATTTGGAAGAAGAAGTTCAAAAAGGAAATTTTCGCGAAGATCTGTTTTACCGGTTATATGTGATACCGATAATGCTGCCCACCCTAAAAGAACGGAAATCCGACATCCCTTATTTTGTTTCTTATTTCATCGAACAGTTTGCCGATAAGAAGGATGCGTCCCCGGCGAAGTTTTCCGATGACGCCATGAAGATCCTGGTGAATTATTCCTGGCCGGGTAACGTGAGAGAGTTGAAGAACCTGATCGAAAGACTGGTGGTTTTGCACGAAGGCGAGCAAGTCTTGCCCGAAGACCTGCCGGAAAAGGTTCGGGTCGAAGGCAGTGGGGTCGCGCAGCGCAAGTATTCGAGTGGTGAAGGAATATCGTTTAATACTGCCGTTAGTGAGTTTGAGAAGGCCCTTATTATCAGTGCTCTGAATAAAACCAACTGGGTTAAAAACCAGGCCGCCCAGCTTCTTAAAATTAAACGAACCACCCTGGTTGAAAAAATAAAAAGATATAATCTGGAAAAAGACTTTGAGTCAAACAGTTAACTGATGGTAACTTGCCTCTCGGAATTTTCACGGCATTCCAACATTTCAGTTGGGGCGAAGCCCCTAACTTGTTATACGCCCTGCAGTCGGGGTTGAAAAAAAGCGAGCAAAGGTGGAGGGAAACATGGACGACTTTGAAATCTTATTTGTTGATGACGACAAGACAATCCTGAGTATGGTCGAAGAGTATCTTGCCGCCTTTGATTACAGGGTCAGCATTGTCGACAGCGGCCTTAAAGCGCTTGAGCTTATCAAGGATAAAGATTTTGATGTTGTCTTTACCGACTTTAAGATGCCCGATATTGACGGGATTGAGCTTCTTGCCATGATCAAAGAGTATCGTCCGGCAACTGAAGTGATTATTGTCACCGGCCACGGATCGATGGAATCTGCCATTCAGGCGATGAAATTCGGAAGCTACGATTACATCCAAAAGCCGTTTAAGCTGGATGTGTTAAGAATCGTCATCAATAAACTATACGAGGAAAAAAGGCTTAAGCGGGAAAATATTGTCCTGCGGACCCGAGTAAAAGAAAGGCATAAATACGACCAGCTGGTTGGGATCAGCCTCAAGATGCAGGAAATTTATGAACAAATTGACCACATGCAAAATGGCAGCCCCAATGTATTATTGCAGGGAGAAAGCGGAACCGGCAAAGAACTGACCGCTCATATAATCCATAGAAACAGCAACCGGAGCCATCACTCGTTTATTCCTGTGAACTGTAAAAGTTTCGGCAAAGGGATGGCCGGCGATCAGATCTATGCCCATGCCCTTGAGCTGTTTCGGTCCGCTGAAGCCGGCACCATCTTTTTTGACGAATTAACTGAAATTGGGCCGGCTGATCAGGCTGAGGTCAACCGGGCATATGCGGAGAACAATTCCAATTCCGGCTTTGATGACGCCAATCCGGGATCCGGGGTCAGGTTGTTGGCCGCTACCAACAAAAGTCTGGAAGAATCGGCCCAGAGGGGGAGTCTTAACTCGGAATTTTTGAGCTGTATCAGTGAAGTTAAGATTCATATGCCTCCGCTCAGAGAGCGCAGGGAAGATATAAGCCTTCTTATAAACCATTTTCTGAATCAATTTAATGCAAAACGTGACAATAAGGTTTTGAACGTATCGCCTGACGCTCTGGACGTTTTGTTGCGGTACAATTGGCCGGGCAATGTGATTCAGCTAGAAAACGTCATCGAAAGGGCGTTTGCGCTGAGAGTGGATTTGACTATCGCCGTGGATGATTTGCCGGCAGAGATTAAAACATTTGGAGAGATATCGAAGATGAGTTGATTGGTGTTTAGTGTTTGGTATTTAGTATCTGGTGCTCAGCAGGAGATTGCAAAACACAAAAAACTAAATACCAAACCCTATCAAGCAGTGGCTCTGGCTGCGATCATTGAATCAATAGCTTGATTTAGCACACGGCAGACTGTAACACGCAATCTATTCCTCGACCATAAAATGTACCCGCCTGTTTTTTTCCTGCCCCATTTTAGTATGGCTGTTATCGATCAGGCGCTCATTGCCGAAGCTGACAGCAATTAAACGGGGTGATTCAATACCTTGCCTGATGAGAAAGGATTTTACGGCACCTGCCCGCAGATCTCCGAGTGCAAAATTATGCTCCTTTGATCCTTTTTCATCCGTATGGCCTTCAACGAGCACGGTTAATTCCGGATTTTTCATAAGCCATGCGGCTTTGCGTTTTAAGATTTCCTTCGCTTCGGGACTCAGGCTGTAACGACCTTCAGTGAAATAGACGTCTTCATACATGAATTTAATTTTTTCCGCCCTCAGCTTTCGCTCGGCGGCCTCGTGTTCCAGCCTTTCCTGTTCCAGCTCTTCCTGGGTTTTTTCGACCGTCATTTCCTGCTCTTGCTCCTGGGCAACCGGTTTAGCGGCCTGGACCTGGTCTTTGGAACAAGACGGCATGGTTAACAAACCCATGATCATTGCCACTAAAATGAAACCGTAACGCCTATTAATTTGCATTTTTCTCTCCTTGATAAACTAGCAAGGTTTGCCAAAGGTATTCGGAATTATAAATTTTAATTATATTATAAAATCCCGTCAAAGTAAAATATAAGTAGGTTCAGGGTTTAGAAATTCTGAGGTTCAGAGGCCGCCGACCCTATTCCTGCGGGCATAGTTGCAGAGAGGTGCAATTCTATGAAACATCATAACCCTGAACGTTGAACCCTGAACCCTGGAACCTTTCTTTATCAAAAAACACTTGACACACAATTTTTTTTTGATATAGTTCTTGCTATGAACAATCTCAGAGATAATCATAACGGCGAGGTCACTGAGTATCAATTAGATAAATTTCAAGGACTTATCACGAGACTGTTTCAATGCTGCCAGGAACGTATGCAATATCAATGTGAACGGTTTCAACTTCCGGATGCGGAGTTCAGGTGCCTGGGACTGTTTGGCGAAGAGCGCTACCTTACCGCCAAAAGCATCGCCCACAGAATGAATGTGGTCAAGAGCCGGGTATCCAAAATTATTGATAGTCTAATTAAAAAAAATTTGATTCAGCGGATTAAAGACCCCGAAGATTCCAGGGTTCAACTGCTCAGCTTGACTACGGAAGGGCAGAAAAAGATAAATGAAATCAATGGTTTTTTGGAAGAAGTCTATGCTGAGGTCTTGTCCCGGATGGCACCGGATCAGCGTCAGGCAATGCTTACCAATCTGGATATACTCAAAGCCTCGATGGAGGCAGTCAAAGAAATGATGGTGTGATCGCCCCTGTGGTTGTCGCCGGTTTTTGTATGTTGGCTTTGATTGTCAGCAGCTAAAAATTTTTTCATTAAAAAGTTCATAGCATAAACTATAAAATAGTATTTTAAAATATAAATACTTAATATAATAATAAAATAACGGTTAACACTAAGAAACAAAGGAGGACGCAATGGATATGCAAAATTTTGAAACCCAGTTTGAGGAATTAAAATCTCAGGTAGATGCCTTAAGCAAGAAGACCGTCGAAAACAAATTGTCGATGGTGGTATTCAGCGGTGACCTGGACAAAGCCCTGGCGGCATTCATCATCGCCACCGGAGCAGTTGCCATGGGTATGGAGGCGGTGATGTTTTTTACCTTCTGGGGGACCCCGGTCTTAAGGGACAAGCAAAAAAGGGTTGGCGGTAAAGATCTGATGGGCAAGATGTTCGGTGCCATGTTGCCCAGCGGCACCGGGGATGTGAAACTTTCCAATATGAATATGGGCGGCATGGGAACCGCCATGATGAAATCCTTGATGAAAAAGAAAAACGTGGCTTCCCTGGAAGAGATGCTGGCCCTGGCCGAAGAACTCGAAGTGCGTATTTATGTATGTGAGATGTCCATGGATCTGATGGGCTTTAAGCGCGAGGAATTTGTAGATTATAAACATATGGGGTTTGCCGGTGTGGCTACCTTTTTGCAAGAAGCCGCCAACAGTAAGGTACAGCTATTTATATAAATCAGGAGGTTGAAATGAGTGACGACGTTCAAGTAACAAAAGTATTGGATTTAAAGGGTCTGGCATGTCCCATGCCGGTGGTTAAAGTCAGCAAAGGAATCAAAGATGTCGAGGTCGGCGAGGTGATCGAGGCCCACACTACTGATCCAGGCGCATTGACCGATTTTCCCGCCTGGGCCAAGACCAGCGGAAACGAAATCGTAAAGACCGAACAGGAAGACAAGCTGATCAAGTTTTACATTAAACGTTTGGCGTAGTGCGCAAATGGCACAGCGCATGGCGCATAGGGCAAAAGGCGACACAACCCGAACGCTCTGCGCTTTGCGCCATGCTCTATGCGATCTATCCGGGAGGCAATTGTGGACACAGTGATCTACTTTATTCTGGTGCCGATGGTTTATATAGCATTTGCTGTTTTTTTTATCGGCACCGCGGTGCGGCTAATAAAAATATTTCGAGAACCCAAACATCCCGCCCCGCTGCAGGTTTACCCTGAAAAAAGCCCGAAATGGTTGTGGGCCCTTCACGACACATTTTTATTTCCAACCGTACGGCGGCACAAGCCGGTGCTATGGGTTTTTTTAATGGTCTTTCACATCGGTCTTTTGCTTCTCATCATCGGGCACATCGAACTGTTTGCCGAGTTTAAGATTTTTCAAATCATCCCCCACGAAATCTTTCTGGGCCAGGGCTATCTGGGGCTTTTGCTTGCCATCGCCCTGCTTTATTTTTTGTTTCGCCGCTTTGCATCGCCGGTCAGGGACCTGTCAGTCCCCGAGGACTATTATCTGCTGATTTTACTGTTTTTGATTGTCATATTCGGCAGCGAGATGGACTGGGCCCGGCGATGGTATGGTTACGAGGAGATGGCCGTCAGTGATTATCAGGAATATTTGTTGAGTCTTTTGTATCTAAAACCTTATCTGCCGGACGCAGTGACCGAATCCGGGCATTCTTTCATGCTGGTGCTGCACGTTTTTTTCGCCAATCTGTTTTTGCTGTTTTTTCCGTTCAGCCAGAGCATGCATTCGTTTTTGTCGCTGCCGATGAACAAGCTTCGCCGTGGCTAAAACTGATTTTATAAGTCCATCTTATGTCCGCATACTTCGTTGCAAGCTGACTCAAAATGCTCACGTACTAACGTGTACGCTCCGCTTTTGAGTCAACTTGCGCCTTGTCTGCGGACATAATCTAAACTTCTAAAATCAGTTTTACTATAAATTGTAAAACCATTTTTCCATTTTTACCATGAATTAAATAAAGGATTAAAGAGGCATTTTAGGATGGACCAGAAAACACGAGATGATCTGCTCGATCTTTTCCAGAGCAAGTTAAATGAGGCGATGCGGTTTTACCTGGAAACCTGCACCCGTTGCGGGGTTTGTACCGAGGCCTGTCATGTGTACGCATCCATGGGGCAGGTAAGGTATATTGCCGCCTACCGGGCTGAGATTGTGCGCCGGCTTTACAAAAAATATTTCAAGGGCCGGGGGAAATTCTGGCCCTCGGTCGGAGAGGCCAAAGAATTGACCGAGATGGCCGTCGAAGAGCTGTTTGATGCGGCCTATTCCTGCACCGGCTGCCGGCGCTGCATGGTTTACTGTCCCTTCGGCATCGACACCCAGATGATTATGTCGATTGCCAAATTGCTTTTAATCGGCGCCAATGCCGAACCGGAAATATTGTCAATGCTGGCTGACACGTCGGTTGAAAAAGGCAAATCAATGGATCTTTTCAAAGAAGGATTTCTGGAGGGCATCAAGAGACTCGAAGAGGAAGTCGTTGCCAAATGGAAACTGGAAGCCGGGGAGAAGGCCATTCCGGTGGATAAAGAAGGGGCCGATCTGCTGTATGTGGCCCTGGCCGGCGCTCACTCCATCATTCCGGCGGCCGCCATTTTCAATGCCGCCGGTGAAAACTGGACCCTGAGTTTCTTTGAAGCGGTCAATTTCGGCGCTTTTGTCGGCGACCCCTCCAAGACCAAACTAATTTTGGATCGCATCGTCAATGAAGCCAGACGCCTAAAAGTCAAGGAGGTGTGTATCTGCGAATGCGGAACGGCTTACCGGGTGATGAAACAGCTTACCGGCAAGCAGCCTTTTGAAGTGGTCTCCATTACCGAAGTACACGCACGGTATCTGCGTGAGGGCCGCATCAAGCTGGACAAATCAAAATTGAAGGGCACGGTTACCTATCACGACCCCTGCCAGATTGCCAGAAACGCCGGCGTGATGGACGAGCCGCGCTATATTTTAAAGCATCTGACCGATGATTTTCGCGAAATGACGCCGGAACCCAAATATAACTGGTGCTGCGGCGGCGGGGGAGGGCTGGTGGCCCTGGGAGAGGAAACCCTGGATTTTAGAATGAAATCGTCCAGGATCAAGGCCGACCAGGTTAAAGAGACCGGTGCGACCATTCTGGCGACTGCCTGTGAGAACTGTCATACCCAGTTGAGCAACTTAAATGACCATTACAAAATGGAGATGCAGGTACAATTTTTAAGCTCCCTGGTTGCCGATGCACTGGTGCGATAAGGCTGTGGATCACGGGGCTATCTATAAACTGTTTCAATACAGCAGATAAGCTCCCTTTACGGATCTGCCTGCGGGCAGATGCGGATGAGATATTTTGGCGTCGAATTTAATCAGAGAGGAGGTGACCTAATTTACTATAGCTAGATTGTAATCAAATTTTCAAATTTTCTTGGAGGAGAAAAAGATGAAATCATTTTGTAAAATTATCCTAGTTTTATTTTTGACTGTCTTGTTGTCGGCCCCGGCAATGGCCACCAATGGTGATAATCTGATCGGCGTCGGTCCGATTTCAAGGGCCATGGGCGGGGTCGGCATTGCCGCACCCCAGGATGCCATCAGTGCGGTTTTCGCCAACCCGGCGGCCATGTGCTTTGGCCCCTTTTGCCCCTCGAGCCAGGTTGATTTTGCCGGCACATTGTTTATGCCGGATGTCAGCGCGAGCGTAACCGGTGCGATGGGTCAGGGTAAAATCAAGGACGACAGCGATGACGAGGTATATGCCATTCCGGCCTTTGGTGTATCCGTGCCCATCACCGATGGCCTGAGTCCCCCGGACTGGAGATTCGGGCTGGCTGCTTTCGGGGTCACCGGACTCGGGGTGGATTACCGGCAAAGCGATTTGGACCAGCCGGGTTTTTTCCCCTTTACGATGGCAGGTGCACCGGCCGATGGCCCTTTAATCACGGGGGGGTATACCCAGCTGCAGAGCATGCGCTTTGCGCCGGCCTTTGGCTTTCAGCCCAATGCCAAACTTTCCTTTGGTCTGGCCGGTATTATCGAGTACTCCAATCTTGATCTGGGAAGTGGTTCGGATTGGGATTATGGATTCGGTGTACAGGGAGGTGCCATCTTCCGGCCGATCAATGACCTCAGCCTGGGTTTAAACATCATTACCCCGCGCAAGCTTGAATTCGAGAAAGTCGCAGATTTTGACAACGACGGCAGTCTCGACGATCTTGATCTGGAAGCGCCGCTGGAAATCGGCGCCGGTGCGGCCTATATGTTTAGCAAATTTCTAATCGAGGCGGATGTCAAATGGATCAATTGGTCTGATGCCGATGGCTATAAGGATTTTGACTGGAACGACCAGTGGGTATTTGCCATCGGCGGCCAGTATCAGCCGATCCCCAAACTGTTTCTGAGAGCCGGTTATAATTACGCCAAAACCCCGGTCGAAGACAATGACGGTTTTAACGGCATGTCAACGAAAAAAGTTCAGGGCAAAGTGATACCGAGCGAGTACTATTATGAAACGTTCAGATTAATCGGCTTTCCGGCCCTGGTCGAACACCACATCACATTGGGTATCGGCTATGAATTCACCCAGACGTTTTCCGTCAATCTGGGTTATATGCACGCCTTTAAAAATGATCTCAGTGAGACAGGTACCGACCCCTTCGGTAATGACGTAAAAATCGAATCCGAACTGGCAGAGAACGCCATCGATTTGGGCTTGACCTGGCGGTTCTAAGGCGGGCGTAAAACTCCCTTGCGGAATATTCGCAAGCCCGGTTACTTAATGGCATTGGGCAACCAGTTAAAAGCTTTCGTCAGCCGAAAGGGAGTCTTACGACGCTTGCATAGCGTATATTGTTGTATTTTACAATTATTTTTTCTTGACTTTTATTGCCACATTGTGTCATCTTAAGCAAGATGACACAATGTGGCATTTTTATTCCTGCTATAGCGAACCGTGCCATATCAATTCTGACCTCCACAGCAGAACATCCGCTGCATTAACACGACTAAAAAAAATCTCAGCCAGCCGATTTCAAGCCCACAAAAAATATACGGCCTGCCGACCCTTCAGAATAGGGCCGGCAGGCCGCTCCCGGGAAAATTTCCACCTTTCCCCAAATCCTTTATTTGCATATCGCGTTTTTCATGGCCCATTTGGTGCCATCGCAATCTCCATGGTCACAGGCATTTTGAAAATCCCTGCAGGCCTGGTCGGTTTGGTCCATTTGATAATAAACCAGCCCCCGATTCAGGTGAGCTTTGGCGTAGTCCGGCTTGCGTTGCAGGCTCTGATTTAAATCTGCAAGTGCCAGCTGATATTCATTGCGTTCGTAGTAGGAATTGCCGCGGTTGTTGTAGGCGGCAACATGACCGGGATCCAGACTGATGGCCTGGCTGTAATCTTTAATGGCCCGGTCGTACCGCTTTAATTCATGATAGGCAAGTCCACGGTTATTGTAGGCCTCTACTGTATTTTGCTTATTGCTGATGGCGCGACCCCAGTAATCCACAGCTTTTTGGGGGTTTTTAAATTTTCCGTTTTCCCACAACGCCATGGCCTTCTGGCTCCAGTCCACGTCTTTATTTGCAGCTTTGGCTGCCGGTTTTTTGCGGAATGCTTTTTTAGCTTGCTTTTTCCGGGTTTTTTTGGCGGTTAACTTTCTTTTCAGGTCGTTGCCTGACGTCGGTTTCGACAATTGAATGCCCCCGTTGCCGGTATACGCCTCCACGTACTTTTGCATTTCAAGCACACTGCTGACGCCCATCACGGGGATTAAAATAAACGGTAACAAAATCATCAGACTCCACACGGTCATGAGCTTGGTCATGGCCAGTTGCTTGTGCTTCATCCAGCCCCAGATGAATGTGTAAATCCCGCAGAAAAACCCCAGGATTCCCTTTAACGCCCCTTCGTTTTTAAACAACTTGATTAGAACAACAAAAAACAGAATGAAACCTACAATACTTGCGACGAGGTATGCTGCTCCCAATGCGATTGGCATAATCATGATCTGTCCCCTTGTTAAATGTTTTTTACCGCACCCTAATTTTTCAATTTATCTGTGAAAATCTGTGTCCCTTATCCTACAAAAATCCGCAGCAACCAGTAAAGCACCAGGCCCAGTATCATGATTGCTGTTATTCCCGTTTTGCGTTCCAGTATCGCCACAGCAGTGGAAAGCTTTTTAAGATAATCGACCGGCAACGAAATTGCGACCACCATCGAGGTCAGAATTACTATAAAAAGTGGTGCATATGCATGCATCCCGACCGCGGCTGCCCACTGGCCCCTGACCAGGAGGGTCATGGCGGTCGTCAAACCACAGCCGGGACAGATTATCCCGAAAGTGGATTTGATCGGGCATTGCCACCCGTTCAGTCCGGTGGCGACCAGTATCAACTGGGTGACGCTGACACCTATGAATATGACGATCAGCTTGCGATTTGAAAGCAACGGTGCCAGCACAGGTGTCAAAAACCAATCTATGTATCGGGATTTGCCCCTATCACCGGAAGGGTCAGTTTTTCTTGGTTGCCCGTACGCAGGATTATATGATTCGACTATTTTGGCGATAAATAACTGCAAATGATGCTCCGGTCGGCAAAATGCTTATTTAAGTTATCGGCATTTATGAAAAAAGCTTTACGAGTTTTTGGAAATATTGCGGTGAAGATTGAGTGACTTTGCGCGGCAGGCAAGGCTATGGCTACAAGGAATTATTGACGCTAAGCGTAAAGCTTCTGTGCCAATATGACATCTATCATTTTCTTTGAATTGGTCATGACCGGAATATCGGTTTCTAGGCCACGGTGATTAGGGTCGTTTAATCTGTTGAGATAAATCAAAGCGTATACGGAGATAATTACCAGAAGGGCCGAAAGGGGACTGCAGGCTATTAGGGCGAAGCACGAAAATCCACCGGGCACCCCGGATCGGAGGCCGGGATGGTAGTTTACTCAGTTGCCTGTATTCGCGGTTAACCTGAGCTTTTGACCGGGCCGAATGGCAGTTTTCGGTCCAATATTGTTGTATGTTCGCAGTTGATCCACCGTCAGACCATAACGGCGGCTGATAGAATAAAGCGTTTCACCTGCGCTGACCTCGTGAACCTTCGTCTTTTTTTCTTCAGTTGATTTAGCAACCGGTTGGGGTGATTTGGCTTTGGGCGCCGGGGCTAACCCTTTTTTCTGGTGTAGCGTTCCTAATTCTTTTATAATTTGATCGATCTGGGTCGTAACGGTACCCTCGAAGCGATCGACGCGTTCCATGATCAGGTTGAGTTCTTTTTCATTGTTGTCAATTCGGTCGAGGGCCTGATCTAGTAAACCAATGGTCGCCAGCCTTTTCTCCAGTCCTTGAATTTTTTCTTCCAGCACCTGCAGTTGCTCCCTGTCAACGACATCCGAGGGTCTGGACAGCACAATGACGAATAGGATTACGATGATAAGTAACCCGATGCCGCCTATGATAAAAAGAAGGTTTGATTTTTTCTGCAATATGCCCGATTGATTGCCATAATAATCTTCCGGACCTAATTCTTCTTCCCCTTCAGTGTCATAGTCTTCACTGATGACAAAATCTTCGTGATTATCTTTGGGAGAGTCGACCATAATTCAACCTTCCTTGATTGTTTATAGGGATTAATTTTCTGTATCTTGCGGTTGTTCAAACGGCCACGCACAATCAACACATGAGGTGCCGTCAAAGTTTTTGATATTCCTATTTTCTCAGAAAGGCAACCATAAAAATCCGGCCATACGTATCCGATGTTTTTCATCATGTATGGCAATTGGGTGCGTAAGGTAGCTTTAAGCTATAGAAACTCTAAATAAAAAGTTCCAAATTCTAATCCATTTTACCCCACTTTTTTATGTGCATCGGTATTTTTCAATTGTCGGCGGGCGACCACCAGCAGCCCCGCCAGCGTCAATAGAAAATACCAGGGAAACCAGCTGATTGATTTTATGAAGACCATGTTTTCAAGAGCGATGCGGCCCAGATCCGGCTGGGAAACAGCAATTTGAGGTCGTAGTGTCGCCAGTAGCAGGGCGTACAGGACACCGATAACCCCGTAAGCCAGATTGAAGGACAGGCCTTTAAAACTCAGCACGGTTGCACGCTGGTGCGAAGCGGTGATCCGGTTCAAATAATGACTCTGGAAAAACCGCCCCAGGTACATCACGACGACGATCAGGGCTACCGGTAACAGCCCGATGATGGGAAAGAAAAAGGTCATGCCGATCAAGCCGAGCATACAAACCGCCGTCATAACGCCCAGATTATAGGTCGGCGTGTGCCGGTTCGCCATTTTATATGCCAGCCGCGGAATGATCAGTCCCAATATCGCCAGGCCGGATCCGATCAGTCCAAAAGAGGCCTCGGGCAGGCTAATGAGCCGGTAGTACTGGCTGCCCAGGGTGACGACCATTCGAAGGCAGTTATCAAACATGAGTCCCACAAGAATTATGACCAGGGCGAAGGGCGTTTTCAATATCCAGCCACCGGCCTGCAGGGTTAATTTAAAGGCCTGCCATATGGTGGGTCTACAATTATCCTCTGGCTGGCATTCGGGTTCAGTTGGCGGTGGGTCCTCCTCCATTCGCAGGGTGGTCAGCAATGTCATGATCGCCATAATGAAGGTCAGATACAGTGGAAACCGTAGGGTGATATTCTGGGTCAGAATTACGTCCAGTCCCAGCAGATTCATTAAGCGCTGCATAAGGGCCGGATCATAAACGGCTGCCCCCAGACTCATGGCACCGATATAGGCAATCGATTGCATCCGCATTTGTTTTTCAAGCACCCGGGGCCAATCCCGGACATCACCGTCTTTTTTAAGGCTGTCATAGGCAATCGCCTCATCAGCACCGCTGGCGGCAGCCTCGGCGGCTCCGCTTAAAACGCGGTTGACGATGAATACCGCAAAAAGCAGGCTCGCGTTTCCGAGGGGGACAAAACACAACAGCGCGATTTCGATCACCATCAGGGCCCCGGTTAGGACCAGAAGTTTTCGTCGACCGATGGTATCAGCCAGGGCACCTGAAGGAACCTCCAGCAGGACAATAGCTGCAGCCCAGGCGGCATTCAACAGGGCAAATTGATCGAGGGTCAACCCGAAATCCAAAAAAAGGATGGTGAAAACAGGATAATAAAAACGGGAGTTAAAAAATACGCGAAAGGCGATAAACAAACGAACATTTCGAATTGAAAAAGGAGATTTTACAGAGGGCGTGTTCGCGGATTCGCTGGTGCTCAAGAGATTTCCTCCAATTGGATCTATAGCGGTTGTCAAAAAAATGTTCCGTTATTCAGACGTTTTTTTTACAACCATTTCTACCACCCTTCCGTCTTTCGGAGCTTATTTTTTATATAGCGGTAAAAGAAAGCGGAATTAATCAGTTACTATAAAAATTGAATAATTACAAACCGGATGAAAACGGGGAGGTTTAATTCTAACATTGACAACCGGGTCATCTGAGCCAGTTCAGTCCCAATAGCGGTGGGGTTGCCTTAATCGAAAGCCATGGGATAATGGAATGTTGGAATATTGGGAAGTCAGATTTAGAAGCCTTCTGAGGGAGTGTTTTGTATTTGGTGTCTTGTGTTTCGTGACGCAAAGGCAGTCTTAATGATTCTTGCCCAACACGGGAGAGGAGAACACTAAGGACTTGATGATTTCAATCTCCGCTGAAATCATCAGTTGAAAAAAATCTGGTCCAGATTTTCCAGGTCGTTAATAATACTCCAGGTTCCGCCGCCACTTTCGACCTCGGCACGCCATTTAGTTACCCGGCCTTGATATTTTTTGGGGTCAATATTGTCGGCTCGCAGCTTGGTTACATTGAGCGCAATTACATTGAATGCCTGCAACTGAAAGGGAATGTCGCGTTTGTACCCTTTGGCCAGTTCCTGCTTGAGATCCGAGAAGATAAGAATATAATTTTGCCCGGACCTTTGCTCATTGAGATATTCGATAGCCTGCAAAATCCCACCGGATATGTCGGTGTATTGGCTGCTTTTAACGGTTGAGATAAATGAATTGATTTTCCGCTGAAACATGCGTTTCTGGTTATTGGCGTACGAGGGCCGTTCGTCAAAGGTGATTTTGGCGATAATATCTTTTTCGCTGAAGCTGCCGGTATCAATCCTTGCCACAGCCAGGGTATCCCCCGGTTGAAGAACTCCCAGCAGGTAATTTAAAATTGATTGGGCTTTTTCCAGTTCCCGAGCATAGGTGCCGGAGGTATCCAGAAGCATGTAGACACCCTTAGAGCGGCTTTTGGAATCGGAACAGCCTGATATTGATAGAACTAAAATAAGACTTAACGCCATGACGAGGGTTTTCTTCATTCCTGCGGCTCCTTGTATTCAATGGTATCATTGAATTTTTCAACGGCTTCTTTGGTGATGCCGCCGTCTTCAAAAAGCTGCTCTTCAGCCGGCTCCTGTTTTTTGCTTTTGGAGCCGGTGATCACTCCTTCCAGCCAGATGCTTGGAAAGATAATCAAGTCATACAGATTGATTACCAATCTGCCGGTATAATATCCCAAGTTGCCGATCAAGCGCAGAATGAAGGCCAACAACCTCAGCGCCCCGGCGGTGACAATTCCCAGCACCGTGCGGGAAGATGAGACAAAGGATTCCAGTGGTATGGCCACAAAAGCCAGCGCAAAGGGCAGGATAAACCCCATTATCATCTGACCGACGGTGGGGATCATGCTGGTGGCGACAGCGGCCTGTTCAACCCCTGCCAGTGTTTGCCGCAGCGCTTCCATATCCTGGGCAATCCGATCACGCATAAATGCCAGGGCCGACTCAACGCCGGCCAGAACGGCCAGCAGCGTAAATGTAATCCAGATCATCCGGAGGCGCATTTTATCGTCCATGCTGCCGATGACCGGAAAAAGGCGGGTAATTCGCAGGGATTCCATCAGGAACAGTCCCATGGTCAGTTCGATCAGAATGATAACCAGTCCGGCAACATCCGATGTTTTGTAAGGACCGATATAGCTGGCGCCACCTACCATTTCCGACATGGGCAGTGCAATCAGGTTAAAGTTAATCAGTGCGCCGCCAAAAGCGATCATCAGTACCAGGCCTGAAATAAAAAACTGGGTGAGTGAAGATGATGAGAGCATGCGGGCGGCCTTATCGGTCTGTCGGCGTATTTGCTCATACTCATCCATATAGCGGTCAATGCTTTTGGCTCGCTGATTTAAATTGCCTATCGACTTAGCGACATCGTTGAGTGTTTTTTGGACTTTGCGCCAAGCCGGCAGCATTTTATTCAAAATGGAATGCCGCGCGGCATTTGAGCCGCGGTAATTGTCAATAGAGGCCTTGTGCTGTTCGGTCAGCGTGCGGTTGATTTCTCCGAGCATGTTGGCGACCATGGAATCTCCGCTGTGTTTTATGTTTGCAATCGATTCGATGATCGGTATCCAGTTCGGCAAATCCGGTGGAACGTCGGCGCTCCGGCTGTAATCTTCATCCAGGCGGGTGGTCAGTTCCGACAGCTGCCGCTGAAGATTCGGGTAACCTTCCAAATCTCTGACTACGGCCGCATTGATGCGGTCGAACTCCCTTTCTACCAATCGCTCTGCACTTTCCCGGCCGGCGGCCATCAACACTTCCCGATTGCGCTGTATCAATTTTTTCTCGGCTGACAATACGGATGCCGCTGTAAACCGCATGGCATTATAGACAATCCGGCTGAGAGAGCTTACCGCACGATGAAAGGGTTTGCGGGCAAAATAAAGCGCAGCCAGCAGCAAAACAATCCATATCACCATGGATAAGAATGTGTTAGACGTGATACTCAACATGTTGGCGAGTGGCATGGAAACCCCCATTCAAGCGACTGATATAACAATGAAAATAATTAATATTCCGATAGCCGAAGCCACCTGTTGGTATACTCGGGTCATAGATCGTATATCGGTTTATGAATGAAAAACTTTAGGTCTTTTGACATCCTGTCGGCCCCCGTTTTGGCAAGCTAAATATAGGGTGTCAAAAAAAATGTACCGGATTTAAACACTTTTTCTATAACCGCTACATACCACAAATAAATATTTCTGAACATCATTATGGCAAGCGGTATAAAAAGTCTGATGCGGCACTGCCGGGCAGAATATCCACCCATTGGGGAGATAGGGGAGAGGGTAATGATAGGACGAAATCTGACGGAGAAACCAACCCTGGCTGGTATCAACAGACGGCTTCTCCTGTCAGTTCGGTTATAAGCCTGGAAGTCAAATCTCAGATGATGTGCTTTAGAATTTTCCCAGTCGCACTAATTTTTACTGGGTAGTTTCAAACTTTAGTGTTTCCAATAAATTACCGGAGGCATCGAGAATTTCTACCCGCCACGACCCAATTTCGTGGGCTTGAATAATTTTCGAACTATGCGTACGCCAGGCAGGTGGATTGACACCCAGCGATACCCGGGCGCGTTCCGTATCACCGTAATACCAGACATGAATGATTTCAGTGGGCTCCGGGATATCAGCTATTTTGCTGAAACAAAAGAGGCGGCCAACAGATACGGCAAAACTGGTGCCAACATCAACGGCTTCACGATTGGCGACACCGGTGCAGATGGATGCGGATTCAACGCTGAGTGCACCGGCTTGCTGGGCATGTGATGAGAATGGAATTAAAAGGCACAGTGCGATGATGGCCATACATACGCCAGATGAAAAGGATAAACGTTTCATAAAATTCCTCCTGGATAAGAGACCGAAATTGGGTTGATAGTCCACACAAAAAAAGGACAAATTTTATTTTTGTCCTTTGTTCTTGGCCGGGTCGACGTCAACCCGGCGAACAAGTTGTCGATATGTCATTATTTTACTCCGTATTTTGTCCGGAATGCAAGTAAAACTTCCGGCTACTGCATTTCTTACTCATCGGAGGGCTGTTTGACATTGCCTTCAAATCGGGTCGGCTCGTTAAAATATTTCTCCGGATCTTTTGCCAAATCCTCCAGTCTGTAGTTATAGTATCCGATGGTCTGGATTTTGTTTCGTTGGGATCCGAAGAATTCAAGGGGCTGTGCTTCAAGTTCAGCGATCTTCTGATTTAGTTTTTCTCTTTCGGCCGTGACTCTCTCCTCCATGGTGGGCGGCCGGTTGGCTTCGGCTTCTTGTTGACGGCGCATTTTTTCCTGTTGCTCTTTTTCGTAATTATCATCAATATCGGTGACGATTTTTTTCAATTCTTTTGAATCGGTTTCAGTGCGTTGTTTATCGGCTGCTTCATCATATTGGTAGGTGGGAAATGCTGGTTTGGCCCCTTTTGCATCCATAGGTGGTTGATCACTGAAATGTTTGACACCGTTTTCATCGGTCCATGTATAAACTTCGGCCTTCAACGCGCCAAGTCCCCCAGTTGTAATTATAAACGCCAATAACAGGGCGGTCGTAAATATTTTCATATTTCCTCCAGCTGTGTCCTATAAATCTCTGTTACCACTTATAAGATACCGGATCAGGTTCTATTCATTTGGCTCAATAAACGATTTAAGTATATCTGCCTGGCTCGGGGTGACGTTGTCAAATTTAACACCAAATCCCTTCGGGCTGCTCCAGGCGATTTTTCCACTGAAAGTGAAAGGTTGCGGTTGATTCGGTAGTGAGAATTTTAATAATAAATCCTTTTCCTTGGGAAACGTATCGTTGGTTTCGATGAAAACCCCGCCTATGCTGACGTCTAAAATATAGCTTTGAAAATCGCGATCCTGGATCCTGTAATTCGTATTTATCAGGCATGGTTTGCGGGGATTTTCCCGCATGGAGGCTTCCGTCTCTTCTAAACTCACCATTTTTTCCGGCAAGTCCACCTTCGGCAATTGTGCCATCTGTTCCAAAAGGATGATCTGCTGCTCTTCGGTCATTTCGACAATCAGTTTATATAAGTGGTTGCTGACCCTGTTTCCCAACAGCTGTTTTAAGAGAATCAACTGCTGGCCTTTAGGCAGGTCGCTTATCAGTTTAAACAATTGTGTCGTTATGCTGAATTTATCCATAATCGGGTCTGCAGTACTCATTCGCAAACTCCTGTTTTTAAATAAATTTTAATAGTTTACCTTGAATATGTCAATATAATTCTGGAATCTATACTCAATGGAATAAACGGATAAATCGGGTTTAGGTCCACCCACTGCCAGGCTATCCTTCCGGCACAATTTCATATTCGAATGTTATCCGGGCAACTCCGCGAACGGTGGCAGCGACTGAACAGTATTTATCCAGGGAAAGTTGAATGGCCTGTTCCACCGCTTTGTCGGTCAGCCCTTTCCCGCCAAGACGATATTTGACATGAATTTTCCGATAAGCCCAGGGTGGATCCGGATCCCGTTCGCCATTGGTCGTCACTTCCAATAAAGTCAGTTTTTTACGTTTTTTTTCAAGAATTTCAACAACATCTACTGATGAGCACGAGGCCAGCGCAATCAAAAGTGTCTCTGAAGGGCTGATTCCGATCCCCTCCTTTTGTCCTGATAGGACCACCGAATGGTTGTTAGAGTCGATTCCCACAAAGTTTCTGCCGTTTAACCAGCTGACGGTTGTCGTAACCATATCTAATTCTCCCAATGTTCAAAATTTTAGAGCCATATTTACTAAACCGAGTTGAAATAGTGGAAATACAAAATAACGGTTTCCAGATATCAAATTTCAAACAAATTCCGAGACCCAAACGCCCAAATCCGAAGCAATTGCTTCCGGCATTCCATTACTCTGCCACTTTGATGACAACCAGCGTAATATCATCTTCCGGCTCCAGGTCTTGCCGGAAATGCTCTAATTCCAGCACGATGGCGTCCAGGATTTCCCTGGCACTCGTATTTGCTTCCTGGCGGATAATTTCGCAAATTCTATCTTTGCCGAACATGCTTCCGGCCGGATTTTGTGTCTCCCACAGGCCATCAGTGCTCAGCAGTAGAATCTGTCCCTCCTTCAAACCGGATTTTTGGTATTGCACAAACTGATGGGTCTCATCGACTCCGAGGGCTATCCCGTCACCGTGAAGCTCCTCAAATTGATCGGTCCCCGGGTCATACCAGATGGCAGGGTCGTGGCCGGCACGAACCCAGGACATGTTTTGGGCGGTCGTGTCAATCATCAAATAAAACAGGGTCATAAATCGGCCCGTTTCTTCTACATCCCGGGTAAGCTGGCGATTGACATCAGATACCACTTCCGCCATGCTGCCGGAGAGAGAAGAGCGTTGCCGCATAAAAGCGCGGGCGGTAGCCATCAGCAGGGCCGATGGGATCCCGTGCCCGGATACGTCACCGATGAGGATTCCGAATTTTGCCTGTCCCCATTCACTGCTGCTTAGATAATCAAAATAATCTCCGCCGGTCTCATCGCAGTAAATGCTCTGGCCGGCAACATCCAGGCCTTCGACCACAGGATCTTCTCTGGGCAGCAGATTTTGCTGAACCTCCTTGGCCAGATCGAGTGATCGCTGTAAACGGTAGCGGTCTTTGAGGCCGTCGGTCATCTGATTGAAATTTTCGGCCAGAACCCCCAATTCATCATTGCTGTTAACCGTTACGGTTGCCTTTAGATCTCCTCGTTCAACTCTGGACATGGCGGCTTCCATCCGCCTGACCGGTTCGATGATGCCGATGGAAAACAAATGAGATAAGATCACGGCCACTGCCAGGGTGACGGCCAATAAAAAGGCCGTTAGGTATAACAGGCTCTGAATGACTTCGGCCGGATCCATGGTGAGCATAAGGCTGGCTTTGTTATAGGACAGCACCGCCATTAATATCAGCGGTAAAATGCTGGCCAGAATAAAAATAACGAACATGCGGCTGCGTAGTTTCAGTCGAAATACCCCCGAGGTTTTAGCCAACCCACCTGCGGGGAAAAAATAAGGCCATATTCGGCGGCAGTTGGCCTCGGTTATGAAAAAAATAATGGCCGCCACAACAAGACCGCCGATGATGCAGCCGACAAAAACCCTTAGTCCCTCAATCAGCAAAAGAGTCAATGATTCCGTCCCACCGGATTCCAAAATTATGCTATAGGTCGTCATGGTAATGGAGGCAATAAACCAGTTGAAAAAGCTCGATATTGAAGCTATAAAGGGCAGATCGAGTATTTTACGCTGGGCTTTGTTTCGCAGATTAACCGTTATTTCCCTGTGCTGCATATCCAGAAGCAAATATCTTTTCAAATCCTTTTGCCAATAATTAAAAAAACGGTGGGCAATTACGACCAGGACAGGAAACATGACGGCAACCACATAAAAGGTATATTGGATCTGGGAGGTCGGAAATACTCGATCAAAAAAAACAAAATACGATGTGACGATACTGGCTCCAATAAAGTTGGCCCCTATCTGCCACCATGTCAGCCAGCGGCCGCTGGCCTCATACTTGGCATGCAGTGAGGCATCGGATCGTGAGATTTCGTCGTTCATCATTGCTCCTATAGGTATATTCTAAGTAAAGATTCCGATTCGTTTAAGTACGGTCTATAGCGGTTGTCAAAAAAACGTTCCGTTATACGAACGTTTTTTCTACAACCACTTATACCACCCTTCCGTATTTCGGAACTTATTTTTGAAAAGCGGTATAAGACCCATTCACCGGATATCCATTTGACACTCAAGTTACTTTTATCTATTATTTTCTCCCATAGCAGTGCAACAGAATTTTGATTTTCTTCAAAAAAAGTTGGGCAAGCCTCCGAACTGAACCGGAATTCCGGTTCCCCGAATCTTATGGGAATATCTAACCATTAAAAAAGGAATAAACCAATGAAAGAGCTGCTCAAAACGGTATTCTACGATAAGCATGTCGCTCTGGGTGCCCAGATGGTGGAATTTGGTGGCTGGGATATGCCGGTCCAATACCCATCCGGTATCGTGCAGGAACATCTGAGTACGCGCAAAAAGGCCGGACTGTTTGATGTATCCCATATGGGTCGATTCATTGTCAGCGGTGAAGGTGCCCTTGATTTTTTGCAGCATGTATTGACCAATAATGCGGCGGCCATCGAAGTCGAAGAAGGCCAGTACACCATGATTCCCAATCAAACTGGAGGGGCCATCGACGATGCTTATCTTTACCGCTTTGTCGAAGACGAATACCTGCTGGTAGTCAACGCGGCCAACCGGGAAAAGGACTGGAAGCACTTGATGACATTCAAAGACCAGTTCGGCCGGGTGAATCTCGAAGACCGCACCATGGAATTGACGATGCTCAGTTTGCAGGGGTCGAGGACCAAGCAGATATTATTGGATATCATGGATTCCGGTCAGCTGCCGGAACCCATCCGCAACGCTTTGAGTACGGTGTCGATCAATGGTCAGCAGGTGTTAGTTGCGCGCACCGGATACACCGGCGAGCCGATCTGCTTTGAGCTTTTTATCGAACGCCAGGATGCCCTGAAAATATGGGATCGGCTCTTAGAAAAAGGGGCGGCTCCGATTGGTCTGGGCGCTCGCGATACGCTGCGGTTGGAAGCCGGGCTGCCGCTTTACGGACATGAATTGGGTCTTGATCCGGAAGACACAGAAATTCCGATCTTTGCCTGCAGTCTGGCGCGTGTTGCCGTAAGCTTTTCACCGCTAAAAGGAGATTTTGTGGGCAGGAAGCCTTTATGGAAGCAATTCCAGGCGTTCAGGCGAATTATCGACCGTGATTTCAGCGCCATAAAGAATCTTCCCAGAATAATTCAACCCATTGAGCTGATGGAAAAGGGCATTGCACGAGCCGGGGCCAGGGTATGGCGCGCAAAAAAACCGGTGGGATATGTTACCAGCGGTACCATGGTGCCTTATTGGCAAAGTGAAGGTGTCGGACTTTCTTCTATTCAGAGTGAAGCTAAGCAGATGAGAGCCATTGGGCTGGCGCTGCTGGACAGCGACCTGGTTGAGGGTGATGAAATCCAGATCGAGATCAGGGGTAAAAAAGTTGCTGCTGTGATTTCCCCTTATTTTCTCAGAAATGAAGCCCCTCCTTATTCCTGGCCGCTAAGATATGATCAACTTCGTGAGCAGAAGACATCATTGCAGCCCGATGACCGGATGACGCGCAACGTCCGAACGCTGATTGAAAAAGCGTCGGCCAATACCATCTGGCGTCAAAAGGAATGTATCAATTTGATTCCGTCGGAGCAGTCCTATTCAGCAATGGCCCGGCTGCTTTCCATCATGGACCCGGTCGGGCGCTATGCCGAACACAAACAGGTCAAGGCCTTTAAAGAAGCGGACATTTTTTACTATCAGGGTACGGAATTCATATCGGAAGTTGAATCTTTGCTCATATCCGAACTCCAAAAGTACCTGGAATGCACCGAAGTAGAGACGCGGGTGATCTCCGGTCAGATGGCCAACGTCGCCGTCTTCAGCGCCATGGTGGATTATTTAAACCGGGCCGATCGCAAAAGTGAGCAACGCCGCATTCGAAAAATAATGAATAACCACATCATTAAAGGTGGGCATTTAAGCGCCCAGCCCATGGGAGCATTAAGGGATTTTGTTAGGCGGGATCCTAAATGGGAGAAACCGGCGGTAGTAAATTTTCCGGTACTGGCGGACAACCCCTACAAAATAGATGTGGCTGCCACGCGCAAATTGATTGAGGAGCATAGGCCGGAGTTGATTATCCTGGGCAAGAGCATGATCATTCACCGTGAACCGGTCAGCGAAATCCGCGCAGCACTTGACGAACTGGAACTGGATTGCCTGCTGATGTACGACATGGCCCATGTCCTGGGCTTGATCGGACCTTATTTCCAACAACCCTTCAAGGAAGGCGCCGATATCGTAACCGGATCCACCCATAAAACCTTTTACGGTACCCAACGTGGTATCATCGCCGTCAATTATACGGAAGAAGATATGCATTATGAATTCTGGGAAGCCATTCAGCGGCGATCCTTCCCCGGCAGCCTGAGCAATCACCATCTGGGGACGCTTCTGGGGCTGCTTCTTGCCGCCTACGAGATGAATCATTTTAAAGATGACTACCAGAAAGCCGTGTTGACCAATGCCAAGGCGTTTGCGGCAGCCCTGAAGGAATGCGGGCTGGATATAGCGGGTGATCCCGATATTTCTTATACGGAGACGCACCAGGTCATCATCAATGTGGGTTATGCCAAGGGGCCGGAAATTGCGCGGCTTCTGGAAGATAACAATATCGTTCTCAACTATCAGGCCGCACCCGATGAGGAAGGGTTTACGGCCTCCGGTTCTTTGCGGACCGGTGTGCAGGAAATGACCCGCTTTGGAATGACCGTCGACGATTTTCAGCAATTGGCCCAGCTCATGGCCGATGTTATCCTCAGGGGCCGTGAGGTCAAAGAAGACGTGCGTGCCCTGCGCGCACGCTTTCTGGATATGCAATACTGTTTTTCCGGTGACGAATTTGAAGACCTAACACAAAAACTGCATAAGCTGATCTAACGAAAGGAGCTATCCATGGCCGAGATCAGGATGACGGGCGAGATCCGGACAGACTATGATTGCGAAACCAATGGTCTGCCGGCCGAGCATTGGGCGGAAGCGGTATTTAGGGTCGGTGAAGAAGAGATTGTCCTGGAAGTCAGTGTAGAAAAAGATGTCATCATCGGTATCATGGTCGGAGAAGATGTCGGCTGGCGGGGTACCCTCGAGGGTTTGAAAAAAACCCTTAAAGGCGAAATCGACGCAGTCTAGGTACAGGCTTCTTATCCCGGATCCCGGGAAATGGTGATGATGGGGAGGACTTCTTTAGATTCCGGCATTAATGGATCCCAGGCGATTTGTTCAGGCGTGATAAAATGTGGATTTCAGGAATTTGGCAGCCGTTGCGGCCATTAATAAATGGCCGTCTTTATTGGGGTGGAGACCGTCTTCGAGAAAGTATTTTTCCAGAACTGCTCCCTTGTCATCCAGAAAAAGGTGGTAAAAATCAAGGCAGGCGATATCGCTCTCCCCGGCCGAAGTTGCCAGGGCCTCGACCAACCGGGCCAATTTTTCAATGCAATTTTCCCAGCCCCTGATCGGGGCCATCATTTTCTGTTGCCGGACTTTTTCCATGCAAAAGGGTAGGGGAAGGCCCACAACCGGAGCGATGTTGTGATATTCAGCCTGACAGGTGATGGCGAATAGGTTGGCTTGAATCAAATTGATGTCAAGGTCCCACCACAGATCATTGGTGCCGCCCATAACCAGGACCATTTCCGGTTTATGTCGAACCACATCCTGGTAGAAACGCCCTAACATGCCACTGCTGGTATCGCCGCCGATGCCGCTGTTGATGATCTTGACCTTAACCTGGTTTTCGACCAGCAGCGGCCAGGTATAATTAGGGTTTAAATCGGCACCTTCGGTCAGACTGTCGCCGTGACATACAATCTTTTTCATTACTTCCCCTTCCACTTAAAAAATAAATCTTTAATGGACCTCATCAGGGGTTTGCGGACGTGAACCTTTAAAAACAGGTCGCCCGGTTGGCCCCCGCCTCTGCCTTCCTGCCCCATGCCTGCCAGCCGAATACGCTGCCCGGGACGGACTCCGGGCGGTATTTTAACCACCAGTTTTTTGGACTTGCTGCGCAGGTAGTACGCATAAGGCCCACCCTGCAGGGCTTGCTCGGGAGCCAGATACAGGTGCTCATCAACATCAGCGCCATTTTCGGGGAGTTGGACGCCGCTGATTTTCTGGAGTAAAAAGCGCGATAATTTTCCCATATTCCCGCTAAACGGGAATTGTACCTGGCGCTGGTTTGCCGCCTTTGAGGGGTTGCCAAAAACATAACCCCTGGCAAACCCCCGGGGATTTTTGAATTCAAACTGTTGAAATCCCCTTCCGTAAAATTCTTTAAAAATTTCGTTGGAACCCCTGAGGCCGAAGGCTTTCGCCATTTCCTCAAAAATGTGGTTGACATCCGAACCGCTGAAAATATCCTGCTCCGAATAACTATTCCGGAAATGGGTATAAGCCGAAGAACCAAACTGGGTTTTCAGGGTGTCATATTCGCGCTTTTTTGCCGGATTCGAAAGCACGGCATAGGCCTCGTTGACCTTTTTCATATTTTCGACCGCAGCAGGGTTTTCTTTATTGCGATCCGGGTGGTATTTGAAGGCCAGTTTCCGAAAAGCCTCTTTGATCTGCTGATCAGTGGCATTTTGATCCACCCCAAGAACCTGGTAGTAATCCTCTTGTACCATTATGGTATAATTCCTATTGCCCTGCGTTGTCGCCGGCAGTTTGTTCTGTATATATTAAGGATAACCGGCTGCAAGTCAACGTTATAGATGGCCGGTTTTTGAATAGTTGTAGAGCACCAGCCATGCTTTGGCATCAAATTTCAGCGCCGGGTTGCCACAGAGGCGGGCAGCTTGAGATGGGGAGACAAAATCGACTTCAATTGATTCAGACGCGGTGTTACCTGATGTTGAGGGCCGGCCATTGCATTCAATGTAGACCATGGCCACGGATTCATCTGTCATGCCGGCAGAGGAGTAGACCGGCGGGCTGATGCTGATGACACGGGTAAGGTTTAGGCCCGTTTCTTCTTTCAACTCGCGGCGGACAGCCTGCTCAACCCTCTCCCCATCATCGACCAGGCCAGCTGGGAAACCGTACTCATAACCGGCCAGCGGCACCCTGTATTCCCGGGTAATGACGATTTTATTTTCCGAGGTGTGAAACGGCACAATCACCACAGCATCAGGCTCTGTATACCGGCCGCTGACACATTTAGGCTGCCTG
The DNA here is from genome assembly GCA_963821065.1 of uncultured delta proteobacterium. GTDB lineage: Bacteria > Desulfobacterota > Desulfobacteria > Desulfobacterales > JAFDCJ01 > JAFDCJ01. Next base: position 623,951 of record CAWGCM010000034.1, read on the forward strand.
GCGCGGGTGGCGACTTGCCATGAATTGTTGCGACCGTTTTTATCCTTATAGTCGACCTCAAACATGTTTAACCATTTTAAATTCGTCAGTTTGTTCGCATTTATAATTTCCACGGACATGCCTTTTCGTTGAAGGTTCTATGTTCAGATTTTATTCTTGTCGATATGGTAGAGAGTGGCCCCCACGGGAGCAAATGAGAGAAACAAAATATTAAGAACCGGAATCAGGAAAAGAAGGCCGAAGCCCAGGTGGAAGAGAAGTGACCGCATTAAACTCCGAAATCTTGCCTTGAACGGAGCCAGCTGCCTGGCCGGGGTCAGGTCCGTGTTATCCCAGGCCAGAAAAATGACTGCAACTGCCGAGGAGAATATGGTTATAATCGGACCCAAAGGCGTCAGCCAGCCTATTACCATCAGCAATAATGACAATAATACAGGAACTGTCGCGCGAGGGATTTCCTGTTTTACCAGGAATAAAAATTGCTGCCACCAGGGGACCTTGCTCGATTCCTGGATATGGCCTGTCACCTTTTTTTCGGTAATACGGGACATCATGTCCATAATTAATACACTGAAAAGAATTTGTGAAACCAGGAAGGAAATAACCGCCGATAGACCGAGCAAAACAGCCGAAAGCAGCCAGGAAAGCAGATACCACAACCATGTCACCCACTGACTTTCAGGCTTGCTCCAGATAATACTCAATATTTCTTGATGATAAACGAGAATAAGACCGGCAACAAAGATGGTGATGAGGATCACCATCAAAAAACGAATGAGCCCCAACATGAGTAATTTAGGGGTTTTTAACCCCATCCCCAGACCTTGCAAATTATATTTGATACCGCTAAATAAATTCATCTAGCAAATTCCCTGTCTCCTGCCTCCGGAGGACTTGTCAGCCTCTGTCTGATATAGCCGTCTCCGGCCTTCAAAACCCAACCAGCGGGCAAAGCGTCGTCGGTGGTGCAGCCACCAGTAAATTTTTCTTTTTGAAAAAAATGACCAAGTCTGTGTGCCTACCGAATGTGGTCGGAATTGTCAACCTGCATGCTCTGGAACCTGCGGGCATCACCCTTGATATGTCAATAAATCCTAAAGTCACAATCTATTATACCGATATGAATTTTGGTGGTCAGCCTACAGGGATTTGAAAGCTGTTGAATTTCGCTGGTTTTTCTGCTTGGAAGACATTAATATTACACCAGTTCCGGGTGCATCCAACCAGGATGCTGCCGCAACTCGCGATTACGCCATCTAACCTATGGAAACAACAAACAAAAGCAAGTACACTCTGCCTTTGGATTCCTGTGAGTGGCCGCACCAGGAGAGACGCTCCGGAAAGGATCGCAGGCGAGACGCTAAAGCCCAGTTTAAATATTTTCTGGTCAACGGCCGCAGGGAATTGGCCCGTCGCGAAGAAGACAAAATCAGGTATTTTTTTTTCGACCGCTACAATCAGAGAATATTTGCCGCCATCACAGCGATCTTGATGCTTAGTATCTTTGATGCGCTGTTGACCCTGATTCTGATAGCGCGGGGGTCATCCGAGCTAAACCCCGTGATGGCCTATTTCCTTGAATACGGTCCCCTGCCATTTATAATTTCAAAGTACCTGTTGACCTGCATTGGCGTGGTCATTTTGCTGATTTTTAAAAATGTGTTTCTCAACAAGATAAATATGTACACCCATTCCCTGTTTATCTGCGTGATCTTTACCTTTTCCACCGTCATCGTCTGGGAGTTATTTCTGATTTTCACTACCCGCTGATTTGCTTCCAGTGAAGGAAAGTTGTTTTTTTCGATTCTTGATCAAAGACGGTTACCTTCTGGGTGCTGAACCAGTCCGGCAGAATATAAAGGGTTTTTGAATCCGAATTGCGATAGATGTATTCCTGGTGAAAATGACCCACAAAAATAGAATCAACACCTTCGGCAAATCGGGATTCCGCAAAAACTTTAATTTCCGCCCGGGGCAAATGCAACCGGAATTTAGTGTTTGTTTGCTTTAGAAGCTGTTTGAATGATTCTGCATATCGCGGTCCAAAAGGCAGGCGGTTCATGATGAATTTTGCGGTCTGGTTTTTAAGCAGTTTTCTGAAGGCTAAATAGCTTCTATCGCGGCGATTGATCTGGTCACCGTGCACAAACAGATTTCCTGCGTCATCCCGGTACCAGGCATCTGCAGAGCACCATGAAAAGGCTGGCACTCTTCCTGTGGCCAAATAATACTCACGGTTGCCTTCCATAAAGCCGATGGTGCGATGTTTTTTTTGCTCACGGCACCACTCGATATAGCCATGATGAATATCACTTTCGTAGCCGGGCAGCGCCACCCATAAATCAAAAATATCGCCCAGAAAGATCAGATCCTGCCGGCTGCCTTCAAGAAATTCAAGCATCTTAAAAAAGGTTGCATGGTTTCCTGTACTTTTGCTAACGTGGGCGTCGGTAACGATGATCATAATCTTTAAACATGGCCTGGAAATGGTTTCAGATCTGATGTTACAATAAATTAAACCAGGGCACAATGCAAGCGCTCAGAGACTATCGAAAATTGATTGCCGACCTGGATCAGTGCTGTCGCCGGATTGTCAGTCGGCACAAAGACCAGATTGCTTGTACCAAGGGGTGCGCCGGCAACTGCTGCCGGATTCACATTTCGGTCTATCCCGTTGAAGCTGTATCAATTGCCATGGCACTGCAAAAGCTGGCGCCGGACTTAAGGCGCCGCATCCAGCATAAAGCCAGACATACCAATTCATTCGGCCCCTGTCCCCTGATTGAAGACGGCGCCTGCCTCATGTATGATGCCCGCGCCGTTATCTGCCGAACCCATGGCCTGCCCATCCTCACCGAGTACAGAGGCCACCGCACGATCGGTTTTTGCGAGAAAAACTTCCAGCACCTTTCTCCCATCCCCGAAGACGATGCCATTAACCTGGCCCACCTGAACAGCGCCCTTGCAGCAGTCAACCAAGGCTTTATCAGCCATTTCCCCGACCGGTGGCCTCCGGATAGTCGTTTTAGTCTATCAGAAGCTTTGCTCGGATATAAAGGGCACGAGGGGAGTCCATAAAAAATTAGGGAGCTTCCCTCATACTTTCAAAGTGAGTGGATTATAATTTTCTATGTATCTACAGGAAAGAACGCTCGGAGCTGAGTGGTGTGATCTATCTGAAAACTGAAAAGGACATAGACGTTGATACGACACTATGGCGCAATCTTTCGGGTGCGTCTTTTATTTGATCTCCGGTCCCCACCCTTTCTGCGCTCCATACCGGTTCTTCGGTCAAATTTTACGCCGACCCCTTTGGGGCTCAGCCGGATCACAGAGCCTTTTAACTTCATATCGCTGTGTTTCCCGCCCCCGGGGATAACCAGCATTATCCGCTGACCCAGGAAAAATTTATGTTTGGTTACGATAAAGGCACCGGAGCGACTGATATTGGTAATAAATCCCTTGTAGTTTCGGTTATTGGAGCTGAAAAAAGTCACTTTGCGGTACAGGGACCGTGGGTCCTGCCGCGAGTCTTTTTTATATTTATAGCCGGTTTCCTGTAGACTGGCTTTGCTAAGTTTGGCCATGTCGATGGACTCTAATAAGGTATTGGGGGAATCAATAAATTGAGCACCATAGCCATAACGGAAAACAGAATCTTTTATGATTTTACGCCATTTAATTTCGACTTTAAGGCAATTTTTATAATCATTGTCAGACGCAGAGGGATCTTTTATGGCGATGTAGATTTTCTCACCGGTATACAGCGTTTGATCCGATTCAAAATATATGCCTCCCTTACTTAAATTATACATTTTTGTTTCGTAAAAAATATCGGGAAACAAATTATCATGCCAGATTGTCACCTCATATTGATAGCGTTTTTTCGCTCTCTGGTCGGAATTTAAGTTCACCATTCGCCTCAAATCTTATTGTTGACGGTAAAAGATATTGGGAGCTCTTTACGTCTCATGCTGTCGAGTTCTTTTTTGACAAGCCAGAAAATTTGCTCTATCGAATGATTTAGTTTGCGGGTCGTAGCGAGTTCGGCTGCGATTTCCGGCTTCAATATTTGAGTTCTAATTTCTTTTAGTTTTTGAATTGTGTCTTCGGGAAGCATTTCGAACCCAGACGGTGCGTTGAGGATGGCATCCAATAATAGGCGGTTGCTGCCGTCGAAAAGTGACTTCCCAAAATGAGATAAAATTTGGTCCGTCGGCATACCGTAGAGTCTGTCGCGAACTTCTCGCTCACGCAGAAATTTCAGTACTGACTCATCCTCAGTGCCAGATTCATCTGCCAGCTTTGTTTCCAATTGTTCTATCAAAGCTGATTTGGTTCTTTTTTCTTTTATTAGCTCCAGTTTTCTTGCAGCCTGCTCAAATATCTTTCGTCTCTCATTACTTCTATCCCTGTCATTAAGATTCCTGTCAGATTCAATTTGGTCGACTTCAATATTAATAAAAGTATTGAGGGTTTTTATGTCAGCGTACACTTGCTCAACGGCAGCGGCCGACTCGATGGAGTGCTTTTGCTGAGTTTCTTTCAAAGTCCTGCGAGCCTTCGATATTACATCCTTCAACATTGTCTTTGGTCCTCTTACTGGCTATGTATTAAGGTAGAACTTCTATCAAATTAGGTCTGGCTGTTGCGACCAACTGGTAATTCTGAATTTAGTGCAAATACAAAAGTAGTTGCGAGGTATCCGCCAACGGCCAGGGATGATCCGGCCTGTTTAGGGACCTACATATTAAAGTATCGGCAAGTACTCTGAAAACTTGATAAAAACCGGGAAAGGATTGATTTGAATAAAGCAGGGAAAAAATTTAAAATCCAGGTTGTGGACACTATATGATATCTCACCGGCCTTTTTTGTCTGGTTTTCCTGGTTTGCTCCTTTTTCGGCGATCTAATCCGATTCGACGATCGATATCATACCTGCGCTCCGAGCCCGACCGTCTATTAAAGCTAACTGCAAATCCTTCCGGGGCCAGACGTACAATCCATCCCATCAGTTCTACGTTTTTGCGAATCTTGCTGCCGGTAATAACGAATTTTATTCTGTACCCTAAAGATAATCTGGTTTTCGTTTTGATAAAAGCCCCTCCGCGGCTGATGTTTGTTACCAAACCCTGGCAGATATTTTTATTATAATTGAAAACAAGAGGCTTATGGTAGCGTTTCCTGGGGTCTTCCCTTGCGTCATTTTGAGCTTTCAAATCCGGCTTTCGAAAGCTCTGGGTCCTGTTTTTCGAAATGATAGTACCTATGGTATTTTCGATTGATTCGGGAGAATAATTGAATTGAGCGCCATACCCGTATTGGAATGAAGAACCCCGTGGCTTCTTGCGCCAGAGAATTTTGACATCAAAAAGAAGTTCGAGCCCTTTATCGGAAAGGGGGCGGTCAATGATTTCTACAAAAATTTCTTCCCCGGTGTCGAAGGCATGATCTGATTCAAAATAAAGGCCATTCTTACTGAAATTATACATTTTGCCGTCAGGAGCAGCCTCCTGTGACAGAATGTCATGGGAAATAATCGCTTCATACTGATAGCGTTTATGCTTCCTTTTCTCAATATTTACGCCCAATTTTTTCCTTTTGTTATCCTCGATGGCGAAATCGTAAAGAAATATTTATTACCCCTGAAAGAAATTGTACAATAAAAAGGATAAAAACCACTTGGACAACTCACCCCCGAGCGTTTGGCGGGCACAGCCATTCCCCCACCGGCCGAGTGGATAAATTCCGAAACAGTCTGATTCGGTCGGCTATATAACATTTTGTGCCCAGCATCAACCGGTAATGCAAAAAGTATGCAAAGATGGAGAAAATAGGTAAATAACAAAAGTTTCAGATACTTAAAAAGGAACATGGGTGTTGATTAAGAAAAAAAATACAGGATTATCGGGGGTTTTATGCTTATTTTGGGTAATAAATGTCATAGTTGTTTGGGGTTAAATTTTAACATAACCAGTCAATCGGAAATTGCAATTCAATCATCGGTGATGTAAGAAAAATGTTATGGAATCTGATAATTTTATTGAGAATATTCATGCAGCCTACGCGGCAAGAAGGCCTAACTCGCAGAAACTCCACGACCAAGCCAGGAGATTTATGCCCGGTGGAGATACGAGGAGTGTGACTTTTTATAAGCCGTTTCCAACCTTTATGAAATACGGTCAAGGATTTACCATCGTCGATGTTGATGGATTTGAATATATTGATTTTCAAAACAACTACAACTCATTGATTCACGGCCATGCCCATCCAAGGATTACTGAGGCTGTGACCAAACAGATCCAGTTGGGAACAGTTTATGGTTCGCCAGCCGAAAGCCAGTTCTTATTGGCTGAAGAATTATGCAACCGCTTGCCCGGGGCTGATAAGATTAGATTCTGTAACTCGGGAACAGAAGCAACACTGCTGGCCATCGGTCTGGCCAGATATTTCACCCAAAGATATAAAATTTTAAAGATGGAAGGCGGCTACCACGGCAGCCATGATGTCGGGCAGATAAGTATTAAACCGGCTTTGGAAACCGTGGGGCCGACAGAAAAACCGCACAGCGTTCCTGAAAATGCCGGTATACCACCCAATGTTTTAAAAGACTGTGTAGTTGCACCCTTTAACGACATCAATATAACGGAAAAAATTATCGCCCAAAACCATCATGAACTGGCAGCCATCATTGTCGAGCCAGTTGCGGGATCCTGCGGGATGATACCCCCGGAACCGGGATTTCTCGAAATGCTACGAGAAACGACCACCAAGTTTAAGATACCATTGATTTTTGACGAAGTTTTGTCCTTTAGACTGTCAAGGGGCGGGTGCCAGGAACTTTATGGCATTGTTCCTGATTTAACAGCCCTGGGCAAGATCATTGGTGGCGGATTCCCGGTGGGTGCCCTCGCAGGTTCCAATAAGTATCTGAACCATTTTGCTCCGGATAAAGCTCGATTTTTGGGGCATTCGGGAACTTTTAACGGGAATCCTGTAACAATGTCGGCCGGATTGGCAGCCCTCACCGAACTAACCGTTTCTGAGATTGATCGAATTAATCGTTTGGGGGGAAAGCTTCGAACTGATCTTCGGAATGTTTTAAATGAACTTGAAATCACAGTCCAGGTGACCGGCACGGGGTCCTTGGCCCAGATCCACTTTACAGATCGGCAAGTGAAAGATTGGCGCAGCGCTGCAACCGCCGACCTAGATCTGAGGACTATTTTCCATTTGCTGCTATTGGAGAAAGGAATTTTCGCCGCCACACGAGCGTTTTTTAACATCTCCACACCGATGGGCGCCACGGAGGTGAATAAATTGATGGTCGCGGTCAAAAGTTCTCTAATCGAAATGAGACCTTATATCGAAAATATTTCACCGTATTTGATATCCGACTGATCATAAAACCTAATCTCCGCTTCGATAAAACCGTTCCATTCCGTCATCATTCGAGCGGTTTATTTTGATAAGAAGGGTTTAGTGATGAATCTTGACTTGGCCGGGATAGAGGTTATGTTATAGAAAATTTTTTAAAGGAGTTTTTCATGCCGATCTATGAATACCAGTGCAAAGCGTGCTGTCACTGTTTTGAAGAATTGATGATGTCCGCCAACGACCCGGCGCCCAAATGCCCTGAATGCGATTGTAAGGATGTGGAAAAGCTGATGTCGGCGGGCTGCGTCCGGGCCCAGGGGATAGCCACCGGATCAGGCGGGTTTGCCGCACCCTCCTGTAAGCCCTCCGGGTGAGGGATCTAGCACCGCCCTTAGGTTAAGGGCCCAAAATGGTTTCTAAGTGCCGGCGTTGGTCCACCCCGCAGGGGTGATGGGGGTGATTACCATTGCCTGCAGTGTTCAGGTTTCGTTACTTACTGATCTGCCTACGGCAGAAAACCTGCCACCTGAAACCACGAACAGATTTGATCTATGGCAGAGCCGATCACCTTTGACCTGGCCCAGCGGACCAGGTTTTCGATTTTGAATAAATGCTCACCTACTAAGGATACGCTGCGCTATCTCTCCTCCTCTATCCTTGCCATCGAATAAAATCCGGCACTTAGAAACCATCAGCTAAAACTCTTTAGAGTTCAATGCTTTCCCCCGGATTCATAACCCTTACCTTTGTATCGGTTTCGTTTTCCACTCTGGTTGCCCAGGCGTGCGGGTCCTGTTTGATGACTTCAAAGGTGTTGTAATGAATGGGGACCACCAGACCGGGTTCAATAAGTTTTACAGCCCGCAAAGCGTCATCGGGTCCCATGGTAAAATTATCTCCGATCGGCAGGATCGCCAGGTCGATACCCTCCTCGCCGATGAGCTTCATATCGTAGAACAGACCGGTGTCGCAGGCGTGATAGATCTTTTTGCCATCGATGTAGAACAAAAAGCCGCAGGGATTGCCGCCATAGGAGCCGTCCGGCAGCATCGAGCCGTGCTGGGCAATGGTCAATTTAACCCGGCCCCAGGGATAATCAAACCCGCCGCCAATATGCTGGGAGTGGACGTTCTCCACTCCCTGGCCGGACATCCAGTTTTGGATTTCATGGTTGGATATCACCGTCGCGCCGGTTCGTTTGGCAATCGGTATGCTGTCGCCGACGTGATCGCCATGGCCGTGGGATACCAGGATGTAGTCGGCCTGAACGTCATCGGCTTTCACCGGCGAAAGAGGGTTGCCGGTAATGAACGGATCCACCAGGAGTCTGGCTTGTTCAGTTTCTATCAAAAAACTGGCGTGACTGTACCATGTGACTTTGATTGACATGTGAAACCTCCTTATCTCAAGGTTGTTTAGGACATGTTAAAGGTCAAGAGGATGAACGCATTTATAGCACAATATCTAAATTGCGAAAAGTATGATCGCAAGGTTCGGGGATTCAATGGTTCAGAGGTCAATGGTTAAAGCATTTTCGGACGTTATTGTGCTCGCACCACTCCATCCCGATATTATTAAGGAATGGGCTAAATTGAGGATATTGTCTTACAGTAACTATAAACGTGGAACCCTGAACCTTTGAACCTTTATGAATGAGGTTTTACTAAATAGATGGAAGGCAGACTAACAATCGTCACGGCGCCTTTTACAATGATATTGGCAAAAAAGATGGACCAGACCACATCATGGGGCAATGAAAAGCCAAAGGCACCCCAGCAAAAAATCAGACTGTCGACTGGAATGCTTACGGCATTGCTGGACAGGACGCGCATCCACTGGTATTTCTCAGTGATTCGGTTTTGCCAGAGATGGTAGATTTCGGTGTCGATCAGTTCGCTGATGATTTCGGCGACAATGCTGGCGATGACGATACGCCAGACCGGTCCCAGCACGGCGGCAAATTCCCTGCCCAAACCCCAGGATGGATCCTGGGGCAACCAGGCAGTGAACTGAAAAAAGAGTGCCATGCAAAGGTTGATACCCGCTGCGATAACAATAACGGTGCGGGCCACCTGCTTGCCAAGGCGCTTGTGAACCAGGTCCCGGATTGTGAATGTCAGCGGATAGATGAAGGTGCCGGCATCCATGCTGAAACCGGCAATCAAGGTGATCTTCAGGCTGGCAATATCAGACAGCAATTGCGCGGCGATGTAAAGGGAGATAACAATGATTCCAACGGTCGGAATCGTTGATGACTGTTTCTGATTAGACGCAGCAACCATTTACAGCAATTTTTCTACCTTGGCATCTTTCCTTAAATTTTCTACATACTGGGTAGCGTCTTTTTCGACCTTTTCCTGCTTCAGACGCTGAGCGATTTTATCTTTGACATCAGCATAGGCCAGAGTTTGCTCGGGCTTTTTATCATAGACCTTTATCAAATGGTACCCGAAACGGGTCTCGACCCGGCCGCTGACCTCATTGGCTTTCATTGAAAAGGCCGTATCTTCAAACGGTTTGACCATCTGCCCGCGTTGAAAATAACCCAGATCGCCCCCCTTGGCGCTGCTGGGTCCTTCGGAGTACTGCTTGGCCAGTTCGGCAAAGTCGCCGCCTTCTTTCAGCTTTTGCTGGATTTCTTCAATTTTTTTGCCGGCCTCTGCTTTTTTGGCATCATCTGCGGTCGGTTCAACTTTGATTAAAATATGGCTGGCTTTTACCTTCTCAGGCTGTTTAAACAATTGCGGATTGCCGGTATAGTAAGCGTTGGTTTCTTCGTCTGTTATGGCTATTTTATTGGCGACCTTCTGATCGATCAATTCCCGGATGGCAAGACCGCGCTGGATTTGCGTCTTGACTTCTTCCTCGGTCAGGCCCATGCTGGCCAAGGCTTTTTTGAATTCTTCTTCATTCGGAAAGCGCTTCTTGATGCCCGCCAATTGATCATTAACTTTCTGGTCGGCGATTTTAATGCCGGCTTTCTGGCTTTCCTGGTACAGGACCTCACGTTCGATAAGCCCTTCCAGGATGTCCTTTTTCAGCTCTGCCATCTGGTCGTCGGGTATCTGTTTTCCCTGCCGGGAAATTCGTTCGCGGTGAACCTCTAGTTCTTTGTCGTATTGAGTCCGGGAAATAACAACGCCGTTTACCACCGCCACTTTTTCACCGGAAGGTTTTTGGTCCGATGCCATGGCCGGAAGATAAAACAGCATTAAAACTAAAATCGCAGTGATCTGGTAAAGTTTCCTGCAGTTTGCAAACTTCATTGAGGTGGTTCCTTTCCAAGTTGGGGTAAAAAAAAAGACTCAACAGAGTCCATCCTATTAGAGAAAATTGTTGCTTCGATCAGTGCGGACTGCGTCCGTATTCAGCTGTATCTATATTTTCTGTTTGTTCGGTATTTTAACTGTTTAATTTTAACACAGAAAATAAAAATATCAATGAGGAATTCCAGTAAAAGATTTAGATCCTTCAGGCCCTCAGTCCCGCCGAGGCGGCACTATCAACGATTAGCTGGAAAGCTTTGCCTTCCTCATCAGCAGATCCCACTCAGCATCAACTTGTTGCTGTATCAAATCGATGTTCGCTTCCGACAAGTGCTTAAATCGGCCCTGGCTTGTAAAGTATGCGTTTACCTTTTGATTGCCTTCGAAATCAAGAGTATAGTGAATACCGCCGCTTACTTCGTACAGCGGGAACACATTGGTTTGAACCGCAAGTCGTGCGATTTTAACCGACATTTCTGATCCGATCCGCCAGCCCGTGGGACAGGGGGCCAGGACATGAATGAATCTTGACCCGCCTTTCATCTCTCCGGCCTTTTTGAATTTGCGCATCATATCTTCCGGATAACCAATGCTGGCGGTGGCCGCATAGGGAATGCGATGGGCGGCTAACGCTTCCATGATGTTTTTTTTGCCGGTTTTTTTCCATTTATCAGCCGGTGTCGTGGTAGTTTGGGTGCCGTAAGGGGTGGCCGAGGAACGCTGGACACCGGTGTTCATGTAGGCTTCGTTGTCATAGCAGACAAAGATGCAATCCTCATTGCGTTCCACGGCGCCGCTTAGGGATTGAAACCCGATGTCGAAAGTTCCGCCGTCGCCGGCCCATGAAAGTACGGTGGTTTCGGTATCTCCTCGCATGTCAAGGGCTGCCCGCAACCCGCTGGCGGCGGCACCGGCGGTGGCAAAGGCCGTGTGCAAGATGGGGACCTGAAGCGCGCTTTGGGGATAGGGCCCGGCGATAACTCCCCAACAGCAGGCCGGTATAACCACCATGGTTTTTTCTCCCAGGGCCTGCAGCGCAAATTTCATGGCAATGGTGGCCCCGCAACCGGGGCAGCCCAGGTGCCCGGGATTCATCAGATCATTGTACTTCAAGATACCGGCATTCTTGCTTAGCATTGGAACCTCATTTATGATGGCAATTTATTCTTTTTTAAGGCTATGGATGGTTGGAATACTGGAATGATGGAATATTGGGTTTAAAAAGCTGCAAATGAGCCAATGCTGAAAAAATGCTGTATCTACATTTTTTTATAATGCTCCCCCGATCAATATTTTCTGCTTTCTTATTCCCATTACTCCACTATTCCAACATTCCAATATTCCGTTTGTGAGCAAGCGAACAAACAGGTCTCAGTTGCTCCATGATTCAACGGTTTCCTGGTTAAGCCCGATCCAGATCGTTTCTTCCGCTGGGGCAGGTTGATTTTTGGTATGATAGTAGATTTCAATCAGGGTATCCGGCGTTATGTCGCGTCCGCCCAGCCCGGCGACGTAGCCGTAGACCTGGGGATGTGGATCCTGATTGCACAGGGCCGCCCGAATTTCCTGGGCAAAAATGCCGCCGGCACCAAAAGAGATATTTCGATCAATGATCGCAATTTTAGGAGCGGATTTAAGATGACGGGCAATGAGGTCCGCTGGAAAGGGCCGAAACAATTTGAGTTTGAACAGGCCGACCTTTTCGCCCTGAGACCTGAGATCCGCGAGCACCTGTCGACAGGTACCGGTCACGGTGCCGGTGGTGACCATGATAATTTCGGCATCCTCGCAATGGATGGCTTCGACCAGGCCGTGGGTTCGATTAAATATAGTTTTAAATTCTTTTTCTATCAGCACCAGACGGCGCTGGGCCTCCTCCATGGCCAGCTGGGTATTGTAGCGCATCTCCATGTAGGCGGCAGGAGTCACCAGTTGATTGACGGCACAGGGATCGGCCGTATCCATCCGGATGCGGGGGGAGGGTGGAGGCAAGAAGCGGTCCACCATTTCCTGGTCCGGAACATCGATGGGTTCAAAGGTGTGGGAAAGATAAAAAGCGTCCAGGACCACCATGACGGGCAGATTGACCGCTTCAGCCAAACGAAAGGCCTGCAAGGTTGTGTCGAGGGCTTCCTGGCCGTCTTCACAATAAAGCTGGATCCAGCCGGTATCTCGCTGGGCAAGACTGTCGGTTTGGTCTGTCCAGATATTCCATCCCGGTCCCAGGGCGCGGTTGACTTCGGCCATCACAATTGGCAGCCGGGCGGCTGACGCCCAGTGCAGCAGCTCGTGCATGTAGGCCAGCCCATGGGAAGAGGATGCCGTAAAAGAGCGTGCACCGCCGCTGGCAGCACCGATCACGGCTGCCATGGCCGAATGTTCACTTTCCACATTTATAAAACGGGCATTTAAAGTGCCGTCCGAACAGTATTCCGACAGGGCCTCCACGATATGGGTCTGGGGCGTAATGGGATAGGCAGCAATCACCTGAACTTTTGCCAGGCGGGCAGCCTCCGATACCGCGTGACTGCCCTCTATGACCTTTTTCATTTTATTTCCTCCTCCAGTGCCATGGCGTTGCGGGGACATTCCGTGATGCACACGCCGCATCCCTTGCAAAAATCCATATTGATCGACCGACTGGATTTTTCAACCATCACCGCCATTTCCGGGCAGTAAAGGCGACAGTAGTCACAGGAGATACAGATCCCGCAGTTAAAACAGCGAGTGGCCTCTTCACCGGCGGTCCTGTAATCCAGGATTGATTCGATTTCGCTAAAGGATTTGATGCGCTGCTTGGCATCCTGGGTTGGCGGGACCCTGCGGGCCGTCGACTGAAAATAGTCGGTGACGATTTCATCATAGCCGACGATGTGAACCGTGCGGTTTTTACGATCTTCTTCCAGGTAGACATCCATTGACAGCGCCGGGCCGGCACCGATCCGGCAGCTGGCAAGCCTTTCCTCTATGGCATCCACGCCGTTCTTAAAATAGGTGTCAAGGGCCATGGCGGCCTGCTTACCGGAGGCGATCGCATCAGTTACACTTTTGATCGGACTGGTCAGATCACCGCCATATATCAGGGGTGTCTTTTGAAAAAAGAAACGGCAGTGGCTTAATATCAGAGGTTTTGCTTCTTCTGAATCGGGAAACTGCCAGCGGGCTTCCGCGTCGGCCCCTATGGCTACAAAGATATTCTGAACGATGATGGTTTCAGTGTCGTCACCGTCCGGGATAACCCGGGCCCGGCCGCTGATTTCTTTTTTGCCGGCCTTCATTTTTTGCAAGGTGAGTTTATAGCCGGGCGGGGAAGAAGATGAATCACCGGCGGTTTCCCGGAGGCGAAGCGGCGCAACCAACTCCATGATGCGAACGCCTTCTTCGATAGCCATTGCGACCTCCGGCTCAAAGGCCGGCATGTCTTGCATGCGGCGGCGGTAGACAATCAGCGGCGCGGCCCCCAGGCGTGCCAGAGATCGGGCAACATCAACGGCGGTGTTGCCGCCCCCGACAATCGCTGAGGTTCCGAAGTACGAAGTTTTCTCGCCGACACCAAGTCTATCCAGAAATTCCAATCCGTCGGAGACGAATTCTTCGCCTTCAATATTCAGTATTCTGGATCGAGCGTAACCACAGCCAATAAACAGCCCATCATAGTCTTTTCTTAGCTTTTCCAGCATGCTTTCGGTTACCGAAGATCCACAGTGGATGCGTACCCCGGCTCTTTCAATCCGCTTGATTTCATAACCAAGGATATCGCGGGGCAGGCGATAGGCGGGAATGCCCCATCGTAAAAGCCCGCCGGGTTCCGACGCTGCTTCAAACACATCGCAGCCATATCCCAGGCGGACCAGAAAATAAGACGCTGCCAGCCCGGCCGGGCCCGCTCCGACAATGGCCACTTTCTTGCCGGTGGGCGGCTTGAAGTCGAGAATCATTTGGGTGCCGTCGGTGATGGCCGTATCACCCAGGAATCGTTCGAGATGGTGAATGGCGATGGGATCATCCATATTGGCCCGGTTGCAGACCTTTTCGCAGGGGTGAAAACACACGCGCCCGCAGACCGCCGGTAGGGGATTTTCATCTAAAATCGTCTGCCAGGCATCTTTTAACTGGCCCCGGGCGGCCAGCATTTCAATCCGGGGAATATCCTGGCCCAGCGGGCAAGCTGCAGTGCAGGGGGCGGTTTTTTCTTCATATTTGGGATGGAAAAACCGCCAGGATCCGGTTTTGTTCACCGCGGTGGATATGCTGGAATGGGGGATAAAGAGCGGCAGCTGTTTATCAATATCGGGGGTTTTCATGAGTTGTGCCTTGTTTACAGATGACAGACGACAGATGTCGGAAAAAGAATTTACCACGGAATGACATGGAATATCACGCAAAAAGATTCATTAAATCATCGTATCATTTTTGTGCGAGTCCGAGAAATTTGTCTGATTTTTACTCCCAAAAGATCAGACCCAAAAAAATACTCAGCTTTCTTAGCATCTGCGGTGATTTCCATCCTGCATTATTCAATCAGTCCGAAAAGCTGGACATTTTCGTAGGCTTTTTTGGCCGCCTGGATGTTTTGCTCGGGCTTTTTCGGAATATCCTCTTTTATGGCTTCCGAAATCGCCTCTAACGGTGGCATCCCCAGCATATGTGCAAATGCACCTATCATCGCGGTGTTAATAATTGGATGGGTGCGGGTGCCCAGGTCATTTTTGATAGCAATGCCGGTGGCATCCACACGGGCCAGGTTAAACCCTGAATAGGCTTCCAGGTTTGCCGGCTTCCCCGGCGCGTTTATCAGAATCCATCCACCTGGTTTAAGCCCGGCGGTAACATCCACGGCACCCAGCAGTTTGACGTCCTGGACAACCGCATGGTCCGGTGTGTAAACATTGCAGCGCAGCAGTATCTTTTTTGCGTCCAGCCGCAGATAGGCTTCCACCGGGGCCCCCCGCCGTTCCACCCCGAAAACGGGAAAGGTTTGGACATAATAGCCCGCGCTGAAAAAGGCCTTGGCCAGCAAAATCGAAGCGACCACCGTTCCTTGTCCGCCGCGACCGTGAAAACGTATTTCCTGCATGGGGAAACCTTCGGTTTAGATAAAAAGTTGATTAGTTGATTGGCTTATAAATTCGGTATTGATCTGAATAACTGCTCATCCGAACCCTGCTTGTGGGGTCGAAGCCTAAAGGCGAAGCCCCAAACCTTGAACCCAGAAAGCGCAACCTTTAAAGAGGTTTATATTATATATTTCCCAACCTGTCAAAATTCTTTGATTCGCAATATATTCAAGGGGTGGGAGCGTGTTTGCTTGTGCTTGCATCCCGCTGTCCTTTAGCGGGACCCGCCGCGAATTCATTGGCTTGAAATATTGATTGATGGACAATCAAAAACAAAATCGGAGCATTTTTTAAAATAACAAAACCGGACTGCAAAAATGTGATTCCTGCAACCGGGAATTGAGGTCTTCGGCAGAGTGGATATGCAGTGATCATCGCGTAATTTGCGATAACTGTTATCGTAATTTATTGTCTCCCGATAAAAAGATCTATTTTGAGGATTAACCTGAAGACCTTCAAGATTGGCCATTTTTTCAGAGTGCTTTTTCTTCAGCCGCCGTTGCTTGCGGCAGGGTAGTTCATTTTGAGGCAGTATCAAAATACCCATTTTGAAAGTATAAAACAAGCGTTGTTCGCTATTTTCCATAATAAACGATTAAACTGTAATGAATCTTAAGGCTTAGCCGACATATAGACAATATGATGACAGATAAAGGAGTCAGGTGTATATTGATTTTAAGGCAGCTGTTCGGTAATTGTTTGATTAAGCAGCCGACATCAACTTGGACCGGTGGTTTAACAGTGCTTTGGCGGTTGTGCCGGTAAAATTGACAAGCACCTCATTGATAACTACTCTCATTGCTTAAAGTCTTTCAACTTGTGTAAGATGCGATCTTTTTTTCACAATTCAACCAATAAGGGCTGAATGCACCTTAAGAAACCATCTGGATGACTCTGGAGAAAAGTTTATGTCACTAAAAGATTTGTTTCGGTTCCCGGCATCCAGGCTTTCGCGACGGATTGCGCTCTGGGTCTTCTTTTGCGTTATAATAATTGAAATCCTGATTTTTATACCTTCATACAAGAACCACGAAAAAGAGCTGCTTTCTCAACTCAAAGATATTTCAGCCGCCCGGGTGGCTTTAATCATGGAAATCGTCAGTCCGGATGCACCGGATGATGATTTTTTTGAGCATGTCAAAAAGCTTCAAAACGATAAGGTCGTTATCGGAGGCGCGCTATACAGGGCTGATGGTCGCAAAATCGGTGAATTCGGTGAAATGCCGGAATTGATGATTGCCGACGTCAAGGCGGCCGGGATGACTTTTATGTTAAGCCAGGACGGTTCCCGCTATGACATTGCCTGTTCGCCGATTGAGCTTCAAAGAGACTATCGCCTGATTCTGCGGCATGATTCAACATCTATCAATGATGAACTTTTGGCCTTTTTTCTTCGAATTGCCGGCCTGGTTGTGATTATTTCCCTGGTTGTAACCGTGGGCACCTGGCTTACCCTGCGCTGGATCGTGGTTAATCCGATTTTGAAGTTAAGACGGGATCTGGTTCGGGCCGGGGAAGCCCTCAGCAATGATCAACAAACCCCTGAGTTTTATTCCGCCACGGTTCAACGCAACGATGAGTTGGGTGAGGTGATCGGTGCCTTTCGGCAAATGTATCGGCAGATTTCCGATGCGATTAACAAGCGCAGGCAGGCTGAGGAAGCCCTGCAGGTCAGTTTCGAACAGGTTGAGGCCTATTCCCAGGTGCTCAACAATGAGCTGGAAAAAGGCCGGCATATGCAGGTGAATTTTTTGCCCGGTCAGCTTCTGCAACTGCCGGGTTGGGAATCTGCGGCATATTTCAAACCGGCCCGTCAGGTTGCCGGTGATTTTTACGACCTCTTTCAGCTTCCCGGAGGCAGCATCGGTTTTGTGGTTGCCGATGTGTGTGACAAAGGGGTGGGGGCAGCCCTTTTCATGGCGCTATTTCGCAGCCTGATCCGTATTTTTTCGGGTCAAACATCCCTGAATGGACAGCCGCTGACCTGCAGTGACGCCCTGCTTGATGAGATGGACGAATATGCCAACAATCCATCAATTGATCCGACCCATGTTACGGCGCTGAAGGCCATTCATCTCACCAACAATTACATTGCTTTGAATCACGGTGATCTTGCCATGTTTGCCACTCTGTTTTTCGGGGTTCTGGATCCGGGTTCAGGCGCGCTGAGTTATATTAACGGGGGGCATGAACCCATATTCATCGTTGGCCCCGGCGGAGGTGTTAAGGAGCGTCTTACCACCACGGGTCCAGCGGTCGGTGTGGAGCCAAAAATAAACTTTAAAATTGAGCAAAGCCGCCTGGAGCCGGGTGATACCCTGCTGGGGTATACCGACGGTTTGGTTGAGGCCAATGCGTCAGACGGTGGATTTTATACCATGGATCGTCTGGTGGGCATATTAAACGCGCCGGCAGACTCGGCTGCCGACCTGCTCGATCGGATTGCCGAAAGTCTTCAGGAACACATTGGCGAGGCGGATCAGTTTGATGATGTTACATTGTTGGCCATCCGCAGAATTCCCACAGCCTTAATGTTTTTTGATTCCGCTATTCAATAATAAGCCTTCCAGGAATTTACCCGCCTCATGGGGTGATTATAAGTGGTATTAGAAGAACCCGTTGCGAATAGCAGCGAAGCGATTTTCTGAACCGCCATAGAGGCTTAAGATTAACCAGTGCAGAAATTTTAAAAGGGATAAAATATATGGACAACTGGATACCATTTGGCGAAGGGGAATATCTGGTGGAACAGGTGCTGCTGGTGGCCGCCAATGATAGTGCGGTTGCCGTCGACGATGTTGTCGTTGAGGTTTATGCCGATCAGCGCGGACAGCGCCATTTGAAGGGCAGGGGACGGGTCCGCAATATCCTGATGGTCCAACTTCTTGAAGACAGCGACAATCTGGATCTGCTGATGGACTTTGGAGATGAGTTTAAATTTTTACTGAAAGAGCCGATTCTCCAGGCCGGCAAGGTATTTTCGCCGGATGTCAGATCCGTTCTTCAGTTCTTTCCCCAAAATCCCTGGCAGCAGATCCCACCAGACGAATTTGATGATCTGATGTCGCGCTTGAGGCTTCTATCCGATTCCGATATAGTGTGAAATAATAATAATTCCAATATTCCATTTCCCACGTTCATTAAAGCCTAAACCCACGTCCACGGCGTGTTATCAAGGGCCGGCCATAGAGGGCGGAAAACCTACTTCCTGGTTACCACTCGCTGGTGAGCTTGCGGGCAACCGTGCGCCAGTTGGAATTTAGTTTGGTTGTGGCGTCCAGAGCGATGTCAAGATGGCTTTCCATGAATTCAGAGTAAATTTTTTTATACAGCTTTTTGTCCTTGATGCCCCTTTTTTGCAGGGGCATATCGGAAACCAGCATCACCGATCCGATCGGGACCTCGTAACGGTAAGCCACTGAAAAAAGGGTTGCCAGTTCCATTTCGATGGCAAGGATCCTCTGGGTTCTTAAATATTTAACAAACTCTTCATCGTATTCCCACAGCCGCCGATCTGTTGTGTAAACAATTCCGCACCGTGGGTTCAAACCGATCTTGCGAACAGCGCCGATGCAATACAGGTTGACCGAGGAGGCCGGAATGGCGGGAAATTCATGGGGCAGGTAATGTCGACTGGTGCCTTCGCCGCGGATGGCGGCCGAAGGGACGAGAAAGTCCCCCACCTGAAGGATATCGTCGATCCCGCCACACATTCCCAGCATGATAACGGATTTGAGATTGTCGAGATAGGCCAGGCAGTTTATAATTAGTGCAGCCTGGGGTGAGCCGATGCCAAAGTCAATCATCGTGCAGTTGAAGTCTTTGGCATTGACGATCCGAAAATTACCCTCGGAAGCTTTCCCATTGGTTTTTTCCTGGAAACGCTTGATATACTGCCTGAAATTGGTGATCAACACATGGTCACAAAAATCTTCCAGTTTACTGTTTGTGTATCGCTCCAGTGTCTGTCGGATGTATTCGTGTTCTTTCAGCGACATTCAGCTCTCCTAATAATTCTTTTTAAAAACCCATCACATCAAGGGCCCTTTGTAGTTTTAGGTCCCGGCGCATTTCCTGTCTGGTACTGTCATCCGGGGTGGTGACTCGTTTAGGAATCGTAGGGAATGCCCCCCGTTGCACCTCGTTTAATTGGCTGGAAAGCGGCGCAAAGTAGAAGGCCAATTTCATTTTGCTTTCTACTTCAAAAAGTTTGAGCTTTATTTTTATGTCTTGATGTTTCCATCTGTATATCGTCTGCTGGCTTTTCATTTTTAGGATGGTTTTAGGTGTTCCGAATTTTTCACTGATATGCTCCTTCACCCGCTCAAAAACGATAAATGTGTCAACCTGGATATAGGTAGCGAAGAACTGATCCTTGTAGAACCCATAAATGACTGAGGGGTTTTCGACTTCAAAAACGGTGTAAATTTTTGCGGGGTTCTCGTAATAGGCAACATCATCCTTGCCCGATATCTTTATAAAATTTGGCAGCGCGGAGATATGGGTCCCCCATTTGATACCTAAAAAACTTTCATTTAATTCGGCTGCATGCAATACGCCGGTGAGTATGAACAATAATGCTAAACCATAAATTGTATATTTAAAATTTCGCATATCATAATCCTGGGATGGATCCTAACTGTCTGAAAAATAGACACTTAGTATATTGATTGTTATTTTTTCATTTACTAGCAAACCGCCAGGCGGATTTATCACGAAAGTACGAAAGTATAAAAACACGAAAAAGAAAATTTCGTGCTTTCGTGATTAATTTATCCCTTTTGGTACTCCGCCTTCGGTGTGTCAGGGATAAGTAATCTAATTCAGCGTTTAGCTGCTCAATTATGTATATTTAAGGCTCAGCTCGCTGAGACTGGTTATATATTCCTTTTGATGGATAAGACCAATTTGGTTTTTAATCTCCAGCAGGGAAGATTTTATGTACGGCCGGATATCGATGCCTCTTGAATTGAGCTCCTCGTCGTTGGCTCTATCTAGTATAAGAACGCAGTAATAGGTTGTTAAGGCCCTTACTTTGGGAGCTCTTCTTAATAAATAACTTCTTCCGCCAAGCGTGTTCAATATATAGCCGGCATATTCATACATGGCAGTCATTGAAGGGCGTCCCTTTAGGGTGGCTTTGCCCCCCCCGTCCATAGTAAACCACTGATAAAAAGTTTTCATTACCGATTCCATCACCTCGGACTCGTTTTGCAGAATTTGTTTGGTGAGCAGCACCCGCTTTTTACCCATGACCCGATAGAAATGAGCGACATTGCGAACCATGTTGTAGAGCGAATCCATTTCACCGGCGATAATCGGAGGCTTAACCGATAATTTTTCGATGGCGATTTGGTATTGCAGATAGCTTCCTCCTGCCAGATTAAGGGCTTGAACATACGGCTGATTATCCAGATAGGTGAAAAATGCTGCTATCTGGCGTTCTGTCTCGGCAATTCGCGACGGCTGTCCAGAAGAGGTTTTCCTTTCTTCTACCTGCTGGCGCCCCTCTTTCTCTTCTTCACCAAAAATTGTTGCTAACTTTTCTTCCGGAACTTCTTGCCCTTTGACTTCGGTCAACTCCTGTCTGAGCTCGGAGACCTTCTGTTCCAATTTATTCGCTTTGCCCTGCCAGATTTCCTGTTCATTTTTGACCGCTTTTTCCAGCTTGCTTTTATGCCAACCGGAGATTTTGCTGAATATGAAAAAGCCGCTCACGACGATTATTATCAGAGCTACGACTATTTTGGCTGGTTTATCCATTTTAAATCATATGCCTCCGTTTTGTGCAGTACACGTGACATTAAAAATTGCAGGGGTTGTATATGATATGAAATCCGGAATGCGGATAACCCATTATAAAACAGAAATGTTATTAAAAGGCAATAGGGAATGGAGTGGAGCCAAAAGAAAGGTTACTACCAGAAGGGCCCAAGCTATTTCCAGTAGCCGGCCGATTTAGTTGTGGACTGAGTCCTGCTAGGCACAATGATTGGGGGGCCCGTAATTAAGTTCACCGGTTAGCCGCTTGTTCCAGTTTGCATTTCAATCCTTCTTTCAGGAAGGCGCCGGCGTTCAATACCAACTCTTCTTTCAGGATAATGGTGGGAATAGGTGAACTGCCGTCGTTCAATCCCCAGCCGACGGCCACCATTATCGATATTGTAAGCGGGGTTTTTAATATGTAAGGCGCGTTCTTTTCTCATCCGCAGATTACTTGCCATTTCATGAAAATCCGACAATTGGGCCTCCTGTGAGATAGGCTCTTTCTTTCTCGTCTGAATATCGTGTTACTTGAGATTGTATGGATATGCTTAAATTCCCTGCTTACATATAATTTGAGTTAGCAAAAATCATGCAAAGTCTGAAAATTTTTATTCATAATTATATCAAATAGTTAAAATTGAGTCTGGGTGTGAACAAAACGATTCCTATGAAAATTATTTCCCAAAATCTGGGAAATTGATTTCACAAGGGGAAATTTTTAGCTGCAGGCCGGGAGCGGATTCGCCAAATAATGCCGGACTGAAACAATTCAGACTCCTATTTTGGGCGACGCTTCCTGGGGACCTTCCAACGGTGCTTGCCCATGTCTTCAATATAGCTGGTGGCCTGGATGACAGCATTCATGCTGAAGGGGGGTATTTCCTGTTGGGTTTCAGAATATTGGAGCAGATAATTTTCCGAATCTGCTCTCAAACCGCAGCGACGGCACACCAGATAGGCGACCGAATTTGCTTCAATCTCTTCTCCCGCGATATTTAAATCCCCACGTTCCGGCCACCAGGCATGACGATCAATACCCAGATGGCTGCAAAAGATGTGTCCGAGTGCATGGGCAAGGGAGGCATACCTGCCTCTCAGGGGCAGGGTTTTATCGATGAGGATTAAATAACTCGTATCCTTGGGGAGTTTTAATTCCTGATATTTTTTTCTTAAAGCCGGGGTAATTCGACTGACGGTGTCAATTTCATTGGTGTTTAAAGCCGTTTCATGAGCCGAAATTCCATGGATGGCAGCATTGTGAAATGTGGTCGTATAAAATTTTCCAAGCTGCTGATCATCGACCTGTCGCGATCGCAGCAGGGTAGATGAAACCGGTGCCCCCTCTGTGTCCTGGATGTCAAACAGAAAAAGAATCGGTGCCATGGGTGCCAGGATAACCAGGGGTTTCGCGTCGCGCCGAGGCTGTCGGTTATACTTTTGGGCCCAGGTCCGAGCCGTGGCGACATAAGTGGCCAAAGGATTCTGGAAGTAGAGCAGCCAGCCGTTAAAGCTAGAGTAATTCGGGAAGCGGGCGATAAACCGGATGAGTTCCATGAAATCACGGCTGCTTCTAAAGCGTTCGATGGCAGCAAATACTTCATCCACCGGGTTTAAGGCAGTCTTCAAGTCAGCACGGTTCACTTCCTGTGGGGTGCCTAGTAGGTTTAGCTCGTTATCCGGGAACAGATTCAACTGTTTGGTCATGGTGATGGGACTCCCGTGAATATGTTAGGGGCTTTACCAGGAGGGAGCCATAAAAAACCCCTGCTACTTTTCGGAGTAAGGAGGGGTATGGTATCCGGCCATGGCTGTCCCTTGATGTTGGTTAGCAAATTTTTAGTGATTTGAGTATCATAAAATTTGTTTGTGAGTCAATAGAGTTGCTTTTGGTCGCTTGTCACTGGCCTCTGGTCACTGGTTTTTGGTCTTTGGCTAAGAGATACTCGAAATTCGATGCTGGATACTCGATCTGCATTTACGGATCAGTCAGAATTGAATCGAGTATCGCTCATCCAGTTCCAAGTATCAAGTGGTAATGACAACTAGGCCTCCGGTGATAAGAGACCCGCGACCAGCAGCCAGTAACCAGATGCCGGAACGCAGTTACTTGCCAACGCCGGCAAGAGTTAGTATATTGCCATATAAGCGCTTCATCTACCAAGAACGGAAGAAGGGGAGACTGGTTATGGACTTTGAACGCTACTATCTTGATTTGTTTGAAATGCTGAATGAGTCTTGCAAAAAAATAGCCTCCGGTAAATACGACAAGGCAGACTCCGAGCGGTTGTTTGAGCTCTCAAAAAAAGGTAGATATCCCAGCATCCTCAGCGAATTGGCGGAATCATTCGGTATGATGATGGTCAAAGTTGAGGCCAGAGAATTTAGATTAAAAGAAATAATTGAAGAGTTGGAGCAGGCCAAAGCTGAATAACCGGGTATTCTCAATCAGGGTTGCTGCATATTTTCAAAGAAATGGGCGGTATGGTTCTTGTACTGTTGTGCAACCTCACGGTTGTAGACAACAAACATGTCCCCATCAATGGCGGTAATATGCCTGTTCGGCCGGCTGAAGATCTGAAACGTTCGATTAATAATTTCATCGGCTGATATAATGTGGTGGTTGTAGCCCAATACATAATGCAGATCGACCCGTCGTTTGTCCTTGCCCCATACCAGTGTTCGCAGATAATCTCTGATGTCGTCAATTTTCTCTTTCATTACCCGCAGCGGTGTTCGGTTGAAGTTATCATTAAAAGCTGAAAAATAAATATTGGCCGGGAATATGGGCTGCATCCTGAGCATGTTGTCAAATAGTTCTTCCGCACACTTATGGGCGGCACTTTTTATTTTCCGGCCGGCAAAGCTGTCTTTAAAATCAGAGGTATCGATTTTATGAGGTTCACCGAATTTTATGGACAGGTTGGCCTTTCTTTTGTCACAGTAAAATTCTTTTACAATATAGCCCAGATCCTTTAAATAGATATCGCGTTTATTATCTCCGTTTTCATAGAGCCGGGCCAATTCGGTAAAATGTTCATCTTCTAAAACGCGCTCATAGGCAATGTTCACCGGAACCGCGTAGACGTCGACATTGGAATATACCGAGGCCTCGATATCTATTTGAAAGGGCAGGTGATGAAACCCGTCGATTTTTCCGGTGTAGCTTCGGCCGGTTTTGGTGCCGTCTTTTTTCAACAGCTCAAGCAAGCCCAGTTTGATAGAGGAAAAACCGGGAAAAGTGACGTACATTTCCCTTTCCTTGACCAGGTGGTAGCGGTAGGCTCGGGTTAAAGAGATAATTTCTTTGCGGCCCATTTCTATTTTGCTGCCGTCCGGTTGAGTGACACTCTGCGGTTCGCGAAAAACTTTGAACGCGCCCCGGGTCGATAAATAGCGCGCAATACTCATTTGATGCTTGTCAGCGAAGCCTTTCAGATCCTCTAAAATATATCCGGGAAGCAAGTCTCTGAAAATATCGATGTCGTCGATAAACAGATTTGAACCGCCTTCTACCAGCACTTTCATATCATTTTCTCTAAACAGGATAGAGAGCAGAATGAAGTCGGCTTCACTCAAATGATTGGGCTTGAAGGTAATTGCACATTCCGGATGGGCTTCTTCGAAACGTCTAATGCCTTCAAGACCGATGACCCGCATATTAAAGGTGTTACCCCGGGCCAATTGATAAATTACCAGTTCCATCGGACTGATGTCCTGCCAGTTATGTTCAATCAGATGGAACATGGATTCCATATTTTCGTATTGCTGTTTTTTCATGGCTTAAAAATTATAGGGGCGGCTTTCAGATCGGCACTCGTAAAATCCCTCTATTTCTTCTCCGAGTTCTGTCAGATACTCGTTTAGATCCTTTTCATTATCAAACGCCAGGGTTCCAACATGGCCGGTGCGATAAGCCCTTTCAGCATCCGGCTGTCCCTGACACATGGCGGCTAAAAACTCACCGGTTTGGTTATTGAAAGATTCGGCCAGTTGCTGCTCGCTGATTATTTTTTGGGCGTGGCCGTAGGCATTAAAGTAGACGTAAAATTTCATTTGGGCTTCTATGTTTTCAAATATTTTCTAAAAGATCTCCGAGGCTTTTTAAATGGGCTTTTTCATCATCGGCCATTTCAAAGAGAATATCCTGGACCTTCGGATTCTCACTTTTTTCGGCATAGCGCATGTACAGATCCATGCCCTGGGCCTCCAGCATCATTGCAAAGTCAAGCACTTCGGCCGCAGTTTTAAACGCCGACAGGCTTTCCTCCAGCAGCTTATCAGGGTCAAACCCGCCTTCCATCAACTCGGAATTGACTTTTGCTTCAAAGCTTTCGATGGCCGTATCAGCGGAATCAATGGTTTTATACAGGCCAAATAATTTTTGCTTATGTCGGAGCTTCAATTTCAGACAGCTTAGAAAGGACCTTGATAACCTCCGGTTCGATGGCCATTTGGGCTGATGCGGCATAAAATTTTCGCAATCCTTCTTCCAGACCATAGGCCAGACAGATGATATCCTGAGGGGTTTCATCACCTTTTATAATCATCATTCCCATTTCTTCGGGTCCTGCGGCCGCCTGGCCCTTCCAGGCGGCTATGCCGCCTTTTAAATTGTAAACTTGCTTGAACCCCTTGCCGGTTAAAATTTGTGCAGCAGCACGGCTGCGTCTGCCGGCCGCTCAGTAAGCGATGACCGGTTTTTCAGGATCCAATTCCTGCAGTCGCTCGTTTAAGGTCGGAAGCGGTATCAACTGACTTCCGGGGATCCGGGCGCTTTCATATTCCGTGGGTTGACGGACATCCAGCAATGTAAAACTGCCTTCTTTGTTAGCGTCGATGAAGGATTGAAACTGATCGGTATTCATGTTGGTAAACGAAGAAAATATATCTCTTATGCTCATGAAAATTCCCCCTTTTCTCCCCATGTGGGTATCCGGTAGCGCCTGTTTTTGGATCGGATAAACAGCAGATCACCTTCTTCCTCCAAAAACGGTGCGATTTTTAATAAGCCCTGTTCAGCAAACTTAATGATCTCATCGCCCAGGTGCATGTAAAGACTGTCGTCTTTAATGAGCAATTTTTTCGGTTTTAACTTAATCTGCTTTTTGGTGTTCAATACCAGCAGGATGTCACTTTCCTGGAGGACATCAAAAACAAACAGGGCTTTATCTTCGTAATGGAAATAAACTTTTTCAATAAAGTTTTCATGGGCCTGGCACAGGTGGTAGCCCTTCCGGTCCCGCTTAATGCTGGAATGAAAGTAATCGATAATTTTTTTATGCCGGAACTTACCATCGGCGTTGTGCCAGCAGCCATTTCCGTCCAGCCAGAAAACAGCCTCGTCCCGGAGGATTTCTATTGTTTTAACCTTGTTTTCCATATTGGAATGTTGGTAGCGTAAAGCCCTGTTGCTTCAATTTTTCGGGGTGACCGGGCCGGTGTCGGCGCGCAGGGTATTGTCGGATTCAATTCGGCCGAGATTGCGACGCTTTGAATCTTCCACCGCCTGTTCCTCAACTGACAGTTCTCTTTTTTCTTTGCCGGAGGGGTTGGCGTACTCATCATTGAGTTTTTGGATATAAGCGTTGCTGTCTTCCACCACTTTTTCCAGACGTGCCGATGTGCGCCGTCCCCAGCCTGCTGGATTCGGAAAAAAAAGACTGCGCCACCAACGGCTGCTTTTGTGCAAAGCACGTTTATAGCTGGGAAGCAGATCCGGGTCTTTTATATCTGTCAGCAATTTCTGTTTGACCTTACGGGCCGCCCAGCGCCGGATGCTAAAGTGAACATATCCCGCTACGGCGATCAAAATAGCCAGCACTCCATATTTAGTATAATTGTTTCGCGTTACCAGATCCCAGAACGGCAGGTTCAGCGACAGTCCCTCCCCGTAATCTCCCCAGATGGTCAGCGCCAGAAAGGCCGCCGCCAGGCAGGCCAAAATCGTTGTTTCCAGCCAAAAAACCCTGCGTCGCCAGCGCTTGATAAAACGCTGCAGGAGAGAAACAACATCCTGCTTTAACATCTGCGCGATTTGTTCCAGCATGCCGACAATTCGATAGGCGCGTTCAACGCCCACCTGTTCAATGCGACGGTAAATGGCTCTGGCGTCCGCGTCGCGCTTGCTCTCGAAGCGCGCCCGGACATCTTCGCTATCAAAGGAAATTGCCGAATCCTTGTTGTAGATGGCGAAGGAACTGCCCGCTGTCAGACCGAATTGGGCCAGCGCCCGTTGCCAGGCCGCAAAGACCTCCTCCAGGCTGTCTTCATTGGCGGTTACATCGATCTGGTTCAGGATGTACAAAAACTTGTTTGAATCCCGCCGGTTTACCGTGGTCTTTACCAGATGTTCGAGGGTGTCTCGCATCGAACCGGTTTCCGGGTGCCGGGCATCAAAAAAAACCAGAACAAGGTCCGACAGATCAATGATGTGGTCGGTAATCCGTAAAGTGGAGGTTCGCTGAGCATCGGCATCAAAGCCGGGGGAATCGATGAGAATTTTACCTCGCAGCATTTTGCTGGGACAGGTTTTCAGTTGCAGGTAAGAATCAATATGCTCCACCTTCTCCGACGGCGACCTCTTCTATGGCCCGGCTGATTTTGTACAAAGGAAAGCGTGGATCTGCATCCAGCGCCAGACCGGGCAACACTCGTTCTTTATCATCTCTGGTAAAACAAATCACGCTGAACTTGTCATCAACCGCCTGTATCCCCACGTCCTGCAGATCGTATTGAAGGAAATTGTTGATGAAGGTGGATTTACCCGCTGAATAAATACCTAGAATTGAGATAAGCGGCCACCAGGGGGTTCGGGTGGCATGGGATTCCTCCCGTTGCAAAAAGCCCAGTTTGCGGCTGATTCGGTCCAGTTCGCGAAAGTTTTGAACAACTTCAGAGAGGATCGGATTTTCCTGTTTCAGGTGCTGTTCCAGTTTTTTCAATCGCTGGTCGATCTTGCTTTCTTTGAACATCATCTGTGCTCCAATCTTTCGGTAATGGGTCAACCGCCCGGGAAAATAATTTTTCTCCCTGGGCAAAGCCGCAATATACCACCCAAAACGTGCACTCCATTACCATTTTTACAAAAATATTAATGGTTTTCAACCTGTAATTTAAATAAAGGAAGAATGAACGGTGAAAAAAAGTAAGAGTGGAAGACTGATTGTTATTTGGCATTCGTTAATTGTCATAGGCAGGCAAGAAATCGAGACGGAGTTAAGAGCTATTCGATGAACTTATAGCCATTAACGGTTAACCACAATTAGCGGTCCAATTCTTTTCTAACGGCAACCGCCATTTTCTCCATCAAATACGGTTTTTTGACATAGGCGCCGACGCCCAATTTCTGAGCCTCCTTGACCCGCGCTGATTCTGAATAGCCGCTTGCAATGATGGCTTTCTGTGCCGGATGAACTTTTAGGATCTGCCTGTAAGTTTCAAGCCCGTCGATACCCGGATCCATAATCATATCCAAAATGAGGAGATCGGCACTTCGGGTCTCCAGGTACTCAACAGCCTCTTCTCCGCTGGAAACCGATTCTACTTTGTAGCCGAGCTTGGTTAGAATTTCGGTGGCAATATTCCGCTGATCTTTGACATCGTCTATGATCAGTAAAAACTCCCCCTTGCCCCGGTAGTCTTTTATGGAGCGCTGGAATGCTTTACTGGACGACCGTTGGCGGGAGGCCGGCAGATAGAGATAGAACCAGGTGCCCTGGCCTTCAGTGCTTTGGACATCGATATATCCCCTATGGTCTTTAACCGTTCCCCATATAACGGCCATCCCCAGGCCGGTGCCACTTCTTCCCATGGCTTTTTTCGTGTAAAACGGCTCAAAGATTCTCTCAATATCCGTCGCCGGAATACCGGTCCCGGTGTCGCTGACGGTCAGGGTGACGTAATCACCTTCTTCGATGTCGTCGTAGCCGCTGATCGGTTTATCGATGTAGCGGTTCTCGCTCGAAATAGAAACGGTTCCGCCATCAACCAGGGCTTCGGCGGCATTGGAGATCAGGTTCATGACGGTCTTAGACAGGTGGACGGGAGATCCTGTAATTCCCAAAAGGGCGGGTTCAAGGCTGACCTCAAGCTTTAAGCCCGGATGGGTATGTTTCAGTGTTTCAAATTCAGGGCTTTCTATATAGTCCGTGATAATGTCATTGAGGTTAACCACTTTCGATACGGCCACGCCTCTGCGGGCCAGGGTCAACATGTCCTGTACAATATCGGCCGCTTTTTCCCCCGACTTTTTGATTGCCAGAACCGAGGACTTCAACGGGCTGTTTGCAGGAAGATCCATCAAAATCAGCTCCGGGTAGCTGATAAGGCCGGACAGCACATTGTTCAAATCGTGAGCCACACCGCCGGCCAGTGTTCCGATTGCCTCCATCTTCTGTGCCATGCGAAGTTGCTCCTCTAGCCTGGATTTATCGGCGGCAGCCTGTTTGCTTTCAGTCATATTACGTACAACTGCCATGATAGTTTCATCAGAGATGGCCACCATGCGGCATTCATAATAGGTCTTTTTGCCATTGATGGGAATATCATATTCGAAAATTTGAAGCTGCCGGGTTTTTAAGGCCTCTTCGGCGTTTTTATGGTGTAATCCGGCGAGGTTCGCCGGCAATATGTCATCGATTTTTTTCCCCAGAAAAGTATCCGGTCCCAGATACAGATCATGCTGGGTGCCGTGATATTCAAGGAAATAGCCGTTGCGATCAAGTTGAAACATCATGTCCGGCATGGCATCGAGCAGGGCGCGGCCTTTGGCCTCGCTTTCGCGGATTTTTTCTTCGGCATGTTTGCGTACGGTGACCTCATCCTGCAGGGATATTTCCCGGGCTTGGATATCAGCCGCCATTTCTTTAATTCGTCGGGCGATACCGGTAAGCTCTATGTGGTGAATTTCATCAAATCCGTAGGCATAGTCACCCCGGGCCACCCGGTCGATGCCTTTTTGAAGGATGTTGAGGGGTTTGCGCATAAAAACGCGCAGCAGAATTCTGGCGGTAACAAAGATCACGATTAGGGATACGGCCAGGACCATCAGAATCGTATGGCGCAGCCAGGCCAGGTCTTCATTAATTGCACCCAATGAGAAGACCAGATTTGCATGGCCGATAATCTGATCCTTGTAAGTGACAGCCACACTGCGGCTGAGAAGCCCTTGCGTGTTCGGCCTGCCGGGGGCCACGAAGAGCGTTTTTCCCCTTGCGTCTTTTATGTGAATTTTCTCAATCACATCGCTTTGCAGAAAGGATAGGCCGATTTTGCGGATCTGCTCGTCATCATAATCCCAGAGCGGCACCACCAATACCTCACTGAGCTTTTCGGCGTAATCTTCCGCTTTTTTTTCAAGCTCCTGCAGCAGAAATCCGGACTGTCGACTGTAGACATAGGCCAGTAACGCTCCCTCAAACAAAATCAAAAGCAGAATAAGACTGATCGCCAGTTCATTGGAAAGTGACCGCCGTTCGAAAAGGCGTATCAGTTTATTGGATTTTATTCGATGCTCGTTCTCCACGGCATAATCCTTCTATAGGGTGTCCGGTCAATAGCATGCTTTGCCTGGTTTATCTGGCACACAGGCGGTCGTAGGTTCCATCCTGTTTTAACTCATCCAGGGTCTGCTGCCATAGGTTCACCAGGGAGTTGGGGCTTTGAGTCGAAAAGGCGATATAATTTTCGACTCTTTTAAAGGCAAAGACCAATTTCAACTGATCGGGATTTATGCCGGCCTGCTTGGCCAGGTACGGCATATTAAAATCTGAACTGACCCACAGATCGATGGATCCGTCCATAATATGGCGGATGTTATTCTGATTCCTTTTGGTGCTGACCAGGTTCCGAAATCCACTGGCCAGCAGATACTGTTCCTTGGCATCCTTGTGGTAGGTCCCTATGCGGGGGAAGGATTTGGCTTGCGCCAGGGAGCTGATTTTTATGGCCGAATCCCTTCTGGCGTAAAATCCCCAGGTCTGAGAGTACAGGGGACCCACCCATTTGAATAGTTTTTCCCGCTGGGGCAGACGGGTGGTTGAAAACAGCGCTACTTTGGGCTGGGTTAGCGCCAGGGTGTAACCCCGGGCCCAGGGTACGGCCTGGATATTATCCGGCAATTTTAGCCGGCGTAAAATTTCACGGACAATTTCAACCGATAGCCCATTTAATTTGCCTTGGTCCAGAAAATTGGCGGGCGGGGAGTCCTCGGTGTAAATTTTCAATTTTACCGGAGCCATTGCAGATTTTGCAGCCAGCGGTCGAATTCCGGGGATGCTCTCCGCCGGCAGCCATTGTTTGGTGATATTTCTAAAGGTGCCTTCGTGCTTCATATCGTCCAGGGTCGCCTGCCATTTTTTGGCGACAGCCTGGGGCGTGCCTTTGGAAAGGGCGATATAAGCATAAAAATCTTTAAAAGGCAAAACCAGTTCCACATCGTCGGGGTTGATGCCGATCTGCCTGGCAACCGAAGGGACTCCCAGGTTGCTGTAAAGCCATAAATCCACGCGCCCTGCCAGCAATTTTTTCAAATTGCTGGCAGGTGATTTAGAACTGTCCAGATTGGCAAATCCCTGAGATTTAAGAAGCTGCTCTCGGACATCATCCTTATAGGTGGCGATGGCGCCGACTTTTTTAGCGTCAGCAAGGCATGTCAGATACGGACCGGATCCCTTTTTGGCATAGAAGCCAAAGCGGACTTTGTAGATCGGCCCAACCCAGTGGAACAGATTCTCCCTTTCTATTGGTTCGAGCGGTCGAAAAAAGAACCACATTGGGTTGGCTTAGGGCCAACTGGTAGCCCCGGGCCCAGGTCAATACCTGAATCTCGGCCGACAGGTTTAGACGGCGCATAATTTCGCGCACAACTTCGGTGGATGAACCCGTAAGGATACCGTCTTTGATGAAATTAAACGGCGGATTTTCTTCGCTGATGACTGTCAGCTCCTGGGCCAGTCCGCTGGTGACCGACAGCAGAAAAATGAGAAAGATGCCGATGGCAAATTGACGCTTCAAAACAATTTCCCCCTATTTTCCCCGACCCTGAAGGGCGGCTTGCATCAAATCAAAGTCTGCTAATTGTGTCCTGTATTTTTAAGATAGCTTTTTTCATAGAAGCATAATATTAGCCGCATATTGATTTCAAGGCAATAATTATCGGGTGGGCCTTGCGCCGGGAAAAGCAGGTGTAGCTAGCCTATAATGCTTCAATTGATATATTTATAGCGGTTGTCAAAAAAAACGTTCCCTTATCCGAACGTTTTTTTCTACAACCACTTATACCACCCTTCCGTATTTCGGAACATATTTTTGAAAAGCGGTATAAAAGCCCCAATCCCAAATCGGACCAATCCCCAATCCGAAATCGTCACGCCCTGACCGGCCGCCAAAGATTCCCGTCATACCAGATTCTTGAAAAGGGTTTCCCCACAGGTAGTATCGAAGTCGGCAGGTGGTCGGGGGCAATGTGGATTTCTTTTTCCCGGTACAGCGGGTCCCAGGGTTCGACAATAACGGCGCCTTCGGCCAAAGGTACCAGCCGGGGAAAAATTGCCTGACCCCAGGGCTTCTGGCTAGATACTGTGTGCAGATCGTTTAAGCTCTGGTATTTCAAAAGTTCGTGCAGGGTCACCAGGGTTGGAGGGCTTAAAGGAATTTTGCCGTTCATGTTGCCTGTCAGTCCTTCCTCAGGGCTTATCCATAATCCTTGAACCGTCTCTCTAAAATCCGGTCGACAATATTGACCCGCCGGCATGTCGGCCATGAAAAAGCGGGTGTCAAAACGATGCTTCATCAGTTCCGGGGTTATCCAATGAGCCCATGGTGAGAGCGCTCTCAGGGTCAGGCGCCAATTGCTGCGGGCGACAAGGTTTACAAACCAGTCTTTGGGCAAATTTCCGGCCAGTCGCAGACGGCAGGCCTTTTCCAGTTTTTTCTCGAATTTATCATCACTGCATGCCAGAAAAACGCCGGCTTCTTCCAAAGTTTCGCGAATGGCGGCCACACAATAAGCCAGAGCACTTTCGGCTGTCAGGTCTCCTCCAAACCGGATGGCAATTCGGTTTAGGTCCAGATCACAGCGGGTTTTAAATACATTGATATCCCGGTCTTCAGTATCAAGCGTTCCCCCCGGAAATACATAGTTGCCGGCCATAAATCCGCTTTTAGAACTTCTTTTAAGAAGATAGATCTGAAGCCTGCCGGCGCGTTCGCGGGCGAGGATAACTGTGGCCGCTCCGACGACATTTTGATCTGTATTTTGGTCAGTAGTCATCAGCCAAAAATTGCACCCTAATTGATCGTAAACAAAATGGGATAGGTTTTTATATATTTTGGTTCCCAAGCAAAATAAAAATTATGCAACTTAATAACTCTTCTCATGTTGAGTTGTAAATGTCTATTTTTAATCCCATTTTGTTAACCCTGCGGGAAAGCCGATGGCACCCCATCTTCTGCGTTGCCAAAGATTCGCGGTAGGCGACTACAGCTTCACCCTTGGACGCCTTGAGGCTGGGACACCCTCGACTTTCGTTCAATCAGGGTAGCAGTGCCCACAGCCGCGGTCAAATAAAAAGGATAGCGCTTGACTTTACGTTCTTTATCGGTCTAATTGTTAAGAATATCGTGCATCTATAACAAGGAGCAAACTGCATTTGTTTTCAGCAATTGAAATTATCGATCTTGCGATAAAGCTGGAAAAAAACGGTGAAGCTGTTTACCGCGGTGCCATTGAAAAGGTTGCCAGTTCCGAGTTTGCACCGCTTCTAGAGTGGATTGCTGATGAAGAAGTAAAGCATGCCGACTGGTTTGCCCAACTAAAGCTTAACCTTGAAACAAAAAATGAAAATCCGTTTGTGGCGGAGATGAGCCGCGAGCTTTTTAACGAGATGCTGGGGGACAAAAATTTTTCCCTTAAAGATATTGATTTTTCATCCATCGAGGAAATTGATGACCTGATCGAAATTTTTGTCGAATTTGAAAAGGATTCCATCATCTTCTACGAGATATTGAAACCCTTTGTAGAAGACCCCGCTGCCCGGGACTATTTGGAAAAAATAGTTGACGAAGAGAAACGGCATATCGAGCGACTAAAGGAATTCTTCGGCCGCAAGGACGCGTTGACTGCGATTATTGGCAATCGTTGATTTCTTCCCCCTTAGATTGGTGCCGCAGTCACTGCTGCAGGCTCTCAGCTCTAATCCCCCCCCATCTATGAAAAAAGATTCCGAATATGAAATGAATTTCCCAATTTTTGCCCCGGACCTGCCCATTTTAAATCCGCCCGCTCAACCCTTTATGCAGCATAACTAACTTAAATCATATAATTTTACTGTTTTTTTCAACTCTGGCATGATTGCTGCTATATGAATTTCATATCGTACTTGCAAATGGTCTTATGGATCAGCCAAGCTGTTTACCATTAAATACGCGGGTTCGGGTCTTATTCGCTCGTATTGAGGGTCGACTCCTGGGCCATGGCAGCAAGTACCGTCGGGGGGTATAGGAAAGGAGCGTCTATGAAGGGAGAGCTTAGCCGCAAAAAAAAAGAGTCTGCCGGGCAGGAGTATCCCATTATTCCATCGCAGGATAAAAAAGACACCAGTAAGATTACAAGCGGAAATAGTAAAGACACCCTCGTATTTCTTGTGGATCGGCGCAAAAAAAAGATTGATCATACCATTACGACCCCGGATAAATACATCAGCCGCTATCACTATGACAGCCAGCAATCTGGATAGATATCTGGAGCTATGCCCCCATTGCAGGAAGCCGACCCTGGACGCTTACCGCAGAACAGTGGCCGATAGCGCCCTAAACTACCTCGAAGCACGGGAGGAAAAAAGGGGACGTCGATCAAATCGAAAATTATATGCCGGATTGGCAGTCGGGGGACTGGTATTTTCCACCGCACTTTATTATCTTCTGATTCATGTTCTGTCAGGCGCTCGATTCTGAAAAGATGTATCCTTCTGATAAATAGCCGGACCGAGCCCACGAAACGTCTTTTCTAAGGAGAGATCCTCTCCTGCTGCATTTTTGCCAGGGATTTTGAATCCTGTCAGGGAGAGGAATCCCTGCGCCTGACATTTTTTTATCCGTGACCTCTATTGAAATTTCATCCATCGACCTAATATTATAGTGTAGTTTTAAACTTTCAAGATTAAATCATTTGAAACTTTTTTCGTTCAAGTGAATTTATTTTGTTCTGGTCCATCAAAAATTGGAGGGCTTGACATGAAAAAACTGCCAATGATCACAATTATCCTGCTATTGGCCGCCATCATGGCAGGATTTCAATATGCTCAGAATCCAAAAAGCGAAAAGAGTACAATCATGAACGATGAAAACAATACCCTTAAAATAGCGACTTTGGCCGGCGGTTGTTTCTGGTGTGTCGAATCAGATTTTGAAAAAGTGGACGGTGTCGTTAAAGCCGTTTCCGGCTATACCGGCGGTACTAAGGATAATCCCACCTATAATGAAGTCAGTGCTGGCGGTAGCGGGCATCTGGAAGCTGTTCAAATACATTATGACCCTGCCAAAACTACCTATAAAGAGTTATTGGACGTTTTCTGGCGGCACGTGGATCCTACCGATTCCGGTGGTCAGTTTGTCGACCGTGGGGCGCAGTATCGCACGGCCATATTCTATCATGACGACCAGCAACGGCAGATCGCGTTGGCATCCAAAAAAGAGTTGGATGAATCCGGACGATTCAGCAAACCCATCGCAACCGAAATCATGAAGTTTTCAAAATTTTATAAAGCCGAAGAATATCATCAGGATTACTATAAAAAAAGTGCCCTGCGGTACAAATTTTATCGGTATAACTCCGGCCGGGATCAATTTTTGAAAATTGGCCTGGAAAGACGAAGGGGCACAGCCGGCCGCCCAAGATACGAGTGACGCTAAATATTCCAAACCACCGGATGAGGTATTGAAGAAGAAATTAACCCCTTTGCAATATGAAGTTACCCGACAGGAGGCCACCGAACCACCCTTTAATAATGAATACTGGAATAAGAAAGAAGAGGGAATTTATGTGGATATTGTATCCGGTGAACCGCTTTTCAGCTCCCAGGACAAATATGATTCCGAAACCGGCTGGCCCAGTTTTTCAAAACCACTCGAGCCGAATAACATAATCGAACACCAGGACCGGAAACTGTTCATGGTCCGAACCGAAGTCAGAAGCAAACACGGCGATTCTCATCTGGGGCACGTGTTTCCGGATGGACCCGCCCCCACCGGCCTGAGGTACTGTATCAATTCTGCTTCCCTGAAGTTTATCCCCAGGAAAGAATTGGCCAATCAGGGTTACGGTCGATATGCCGACTCCTTTAACGTTAAATGAAGCCGGTTGAAATTCATGCATCAATGATTAGCTTGTCTGGCAAAAGCAGACCGGCCAACGGCCTGCTCCTTACTTTTTAATCCGCCGGCGATAGGGAGGAGAAAAATACCATGAATATGATGACATTTAATCCAACGGGCAGATGTATTAATTTGTTGTGGCTGGCCGTCATTGCGCTGCTGGTCTCAGGTTTCGGCGTTGTGGAAAATGCGGTTGGTGCTGCCGCCGAAGAAATTGACGCCAGCGCAAATGTTGCTATGAAACGGTTTTACAAGCAGGTAGAAGGCGCTGAGGAGTTTGTCAGCAGTGCCAAAGGACTGCTGATAATGCCCAGTGTCAAAAAGGCCGCCTTTATAATCGGGGGGGAGTATGGTGAAGGCGCCCTGAGAATTGGCGGTAAAACCGTGGGTTATTACAACATTGTATCCGGATCCATCGGATTTCAAATAGGGGCCGAGGCTAAGGATATCATCATTGCCTTTATGACCCAGGAAGTCCTGGACGGATTCCGGGCCAGCAGCGGCTGGGAGGCCGGGCTTGACGGCAATGTCGCCCTGATTACCATTGGAGCCGGAGAGCGTGTGGATACACTAACGATTAAGGACCCCATCGTGGGATTCGTTTTTGATGTGAAAGGGTTAATCGCCGACATCTCTCTTAAAGGAGCGAAATTTACCAAGTTGGACAAATCTGAATAGACAAGGATTCGAAAGGAGTGTCGTCATGATCGGAGAAAGATTGAGCACAGCCATCAACGACCAGATCAAAAACGAGCTGGAGTCTTACTACATTTATCTGTCGATGGCCGCCTACCTTCATTCCAGGAGCCTGGACGGCATGGGGCACTGGATGCGCTGTCAGGCCCATGAGGAGATGATTCATGCCATGAAGTTTGTTGAGCATTTAATCGATCGCGGTGGCAAGGTCGTCTTGCAGGACCTGAAACAATTGAAAACCGAGTGGAGTTCACCGCTTGAGGTTTTCCAGGATGCTTTCGAGCATGAAAAATTTATTAGCGGAAAAATCAATGACCTGACCACCATTGCCCGGGAAGAGAAGGACTATGGGTCTGAGCCCTTACTGGCCTGGTTCACGGATGAACAAATTGAAGAAGAAGCCTCAGCGGGAAAAATAACCGATGAGCTGGCAATGGTCGGAGAGGACAAATCCGCACTGTTAATGCTTGACCGCGAGCTGGGTACCAGGGCCTATCCGCCGGGCTCGCCTTTTGATCCGGCAGCGGCATCGGCTGAATAGGCCTTTTGAGATAGCCTACAGACGCTATTCCGGCTCCATGTAGCCAGGGCCGAAGACCATGCGGCCGATGGAAACCCTAAGGTCTTTATCGGGCCATTCCTGCTGAGACCCGGGCCAGTAGATTCCCTCCCAGACCACCCGGTCTAAGCCGGTGTCTTTTCTACATTTCAGACAAATCGGGATTCTGGCCCCTTTTTTTATCGGCTGGCCGGAAATGTGCTGCAAGGCACCGATCGGGTCACCCCCGGCCGACATGCCACAGAGTAAAGCGCAGCCGCAATCCAGTACCTTGTATGCCACCCCGATCGCAACCGGATGCTCGGCCAGGATGCCCTGGCAGGCATCGCTGAAAGCCGTGGCCGATTCGTGTTTGGCTTTTCCCAATTAAACCTTCTCTCCGTGTGGATCTTCGAACTATTTTAGTAACCTGCGTGTCAGTTGTTGTCCCCATTCCAGCGCTAGTGTGCAATTTTTAGCACACCTTCTTTTTTGAAGTCAACGATAATACCTGCGGGTCGACCCTTCACTAACCTTATTATCCACCAAATGGTAATTGAAATTACAATGTCGGCAGCCAGGGGCTTCGGATTTCGGTGTCGTTTATGGGGTAGCCGAATTATAACTTAACTTAATAATTAGGAATATTTTGTAATCGGCATCGTGCCCTGATCTGGCATGAATCTTGTAGCCTGAAGGATGGCTTGTTGGTCTTTTACTGAAAAGAGCCGGATAGTCGTAAAGTTAACTACATCCCGCGTGCCGTGCGGAATGTATTGAAAAACAGAGGCAAACGGATCGGGTGCTATAATTTGGGGGAGTGTGCCTGCTAACGTTGACCTGAACAGTTTTCCCGGAATGCTTCCTGATTTTTATAGGGGGAAAAGCGTGAGGGGATGGCGGTCTAGCAAAAGGAGGGGAAAAATGAAACCAATTTATAGGGGGGTAATCGCTTTTTTAGTATGTGCAATGGCTGTCGGCACACCAGCCGCCTTTGCGGCGGGTGGCAGCGAGGTTTATGTGGCTGCTGCTAACTATAACGGGGACGCCGCTTATATGATCCTTAATCCTGACGGCACCTTCTCCGATCCGGTGGATATGTTGCTCCCGTATCCCCTGTCTACGACCGGCAGTTCATATGGTAACGGAATCGGTGACTTCGACAATGACGGCGATCTGGACTATATCACTGCGCTCGGCAGGCTCGTCCGCCCTGAATATAAATTCTACAGCAATATTTACATCTTCGAGAAGTTGGATTCCCTAGATCAGGTTGCCCAGTTTGCCTATGTCGAAAAAGAAGATGAAGAACCGGGGGGGAGCGCATGGACCATAGACGGCTTGCCTGGCGATATGGCGGTTGCCGATTTCAATGGAGACGGCAACCTGGACTTTGTGTTGAACCATTACAGGACTCCTCACTGCGGACTGTATCTGGGGAACGGCCATTTGGGATTCGATTTCCAATTACTGAGCGTTACCACTCCCGATGATTCCATAGGTGTCGATGCGGCCGATTTTAACAATGACGGGAAGGCCGATTTTGTCATCGCCCCTAACATTGAAGATGAACCTTTATATGTTTACCTGGGCAACGGTGACGGAACCTTCGAGCAGAAAACCAGCGATCGGGATCCGAGCGATCCGAGCCTCAGTAAGGAGGGCTACGGGATTGCCGCCGGTGATTTTGTGGGCCGTGACGGCATTGTTGATCTGGTCGTTTCCGATACCGGTTTGTTGGAGATTTACGAAGGCGACGGAGAAGGGAACTTTTCTTTTTATAGCAGAAGAGAGCATAGCAGCGCAGATCCTTTCCCGATGAACCGTTCGACCTTGGATAACATTGACTTCGACGGCGACGGCGACCAGGATTTGGTGGTTGCCAATTTTGGTGATGAATCTGCGGGCGTTGCCGTTTTAGAACTGATTGACGATCAGGGCAACTTTGAGCATTCAGGTACCTACCTCGGTGGTATTTCTGGTTCGCGTAAGGCGGTGACTGCTCTGCCGTATCTGTCCAATAAAAAACCGGTCGCCATCTTAACTCCGGAAACGATCAGCGTCAAAGTGGGTGAGCCTGTTGAATGGGATGCTGCGGAATCCTACGATGAAGACGGCACCATTGTCAGCTATGAGTGGGACTATGGCGACGGGGTTGTTTCTCCCCTTGGTGTCAATACGCTGGCTAAATCCAGCACCGATGACAATTCAGGGGGGCCCCAGTCATCCTATGTCTATTCTGATTCCGGCACCTATTTTGTAACCCTGACGGTCACCGACGACCAGGGCGCCACCGACACGGTTCAGGCTGAAGTTCACGTGCAACCCCTGTCGGTAAGTGTATATTTTTCGCCCAGTAAGCTGAATTTGAAAAGCAGGGAAAAATGGATAACCGCAACCCTTACGGTGCCCTCCGGATATGATGCCCGAATGATCGATCCGGACAGTCTTTCTATTGTCCTGGAGGGTAAAGCGGAGTTCAAAGCGCATTCACTGTACAGGCATGGATTGTTTTGCAAGCATTATCAGAAGAGATCCCGGAAAATAAGATATTTGAGGGTTAAATTTGACCGGCAGGCCCTTATTGAAGCACTCGATGGCGCCACCGGGGAAACCATTTTAAACGTCACCGGTCTGATCTCGTCCAATGCTTCTGATGCAATAAACTTTTCAGGTGCCGGAACCATTCAGGTGTATGAGAAGAAGAGGAAAATACGTTATTATAGGATGTATATTATGAAACTAATCATGCGTTTCTTTTCCTAAGTAAGGATAAGGATCAAAGTACAGCCAATACTCATGGCATTAATAGGCGAGCCATTGTCTGAGATGATGACTTAGACCTAAAATGGCTAAAAGTTAAACCAACCGGGCAGAGCCGAGAAGGCTCTGCCCTTCTTTTTATTCCCCGGGCAGAGATACAGTTTTACCTTTCCCTGATTAGGTACACCGGAAATTAATTTAGATGCTTGACGGGATTCCCGCGATAATCTATTAACGGTGTTTTCATCGTAAATCCAACCTGGCTGACACTTTTTTCACAGATTATGTCTCGAAATTTGAATAATAATAGCCTCTGGTACCGGGCCGCCTGGCCCTATCTGCTAACCGCCTTGGCACCGCTGTGCTGGGGCGGCAACATCGTTCTGGCCCGCGGCATGGCGGATATCATTCCCCCCGTCAGCTTTGCTTTCTGGCGCTGGGCGATTGCCTTTGTGATATTGTTGCCTTTCACCTGGCGTACTGCAAGGCAGGACTGGTCCCAAGTCGTTAAATCATGGAAAATAATGAGTATTTTGTCGATTTTGGGGGTTTCCGTTTTTAACACCATGCTCTACACCGCCTTACATACGACCACCGCCATTAACGGGGCCATGATACAGACCACCATGCCGGCCGTCATCATCCTGGCGTCCCTGGTGATGTTTAAGGAAAAGGTTTCCAGACTGCAGATATCGGGCGTCGCTATTTGCATTATCGGCGCTTTTATTGTCATCTTGCGCGGCCGATGGGATACTATGCTGGGGATGTCGTTTGCGTCGGGTGATATCCTGATGATCGGCGCTGTCATCGTCTATGCCCTCTACTCAGCGCTCCTG
Source organism: uncultured delta proteobacterium (assembly GCA_963821065.1). Taxonomy (GTDB): domain Bacteria; phylum Desulfobacterota; class Desulfobacteria; order Desulfobacterales; family JAFDCJ01; genus JAFDCJ01. Next base: position 665,682 of record CAWGCM010000034.1, read on the forward strand.
CGCCAACGGCCGGCAATTCATCCGCTCAGTTTTCTCATCTATACTTTTGGCCTCGGCGTCATATTTTTGCTGCCGCTGTATATCTGGGAGCTTGCCGGCAGCGCAACGATGACCCTGACACTCCAGGTGATATTGAGTATCCTTTATGTCTCCCTGTTTCCATCGATTGTGGCGTACTTTTGCTGGAACCGGGGGGTGGAGGTTATCGGGGCCAATCGTACCGGTTTATTTATTAATCTGATTCCCGTTTTTGCATCGATTTTGGCGATCCTTTTTCTCGGTGAAACCTTGCAGGCTTTTCATATTATCGGTATGGCGTTGATTTTAGGAGGTATGATCCTGTTCAATCGTTAAGTTGACTTTTGTCATCCAGTTCAATAAATTCTGAGATACGATAAGGAGGTTTTTTTCATGGCTACGTGGAAAGATTATCTAGAAGACAATGGATCCGACTATTTGGACCAACTCTGCGATTTTCTTCGCATTCCCAGCATATCCAGCTTACCGGAACATGCCGATGATGTCCGCCGGGCCGCCGACTGGGTTGCCGACCGCCTTATAGTTGCCGGGATCGAAGCGGTTCAGGTATTGCCCACCGACGGTCACCCGGTCGTATACGGGCAGTGGCTGCATGCGCCCGGAGGCCCTACGATCCTGATCTACGGCCACTTTGACACCCAACCGGTGGATCCGATCGATCTTTGGAGTCATCCGCCGTTTGAACCAGTGATTAAGGACGACCGCATATATGCCCGGGGGGCGTCGGATGATAAAGGCAACATGCTGGCCCCGATTCTGGCCGTCGAAGCCATGCTCAAATCCCGGGACAAGCTGCCGGTCAATGTCAAATTCTTTTTTGAAGGCCAGGAAGAGATCGGCAGTCCTGACTTACCCGAATTTATATCCTCCCAGCGGGAATTGCTGGCCTGTGATTTAATCCTAAGTGCAGATGGCGGTCAGTGGGAAAAAGATCAGCCTGCTTTGGTGATCGGGCGCCGGGGACTATGTGCCCTGCAGATAGATTTGAAAAGTGCGGCTGGCGATGTTCATTCCGGCACCTATGGTGGAACCTTTCTTAATCCGATCCACGCCCTGGCGCGCCTGATTGACTCGATGCGCAGTCCTGATGGGCAGATCATAGTAGACGGGTTTTATGATGATGTGCTGGCGCTGTCCGATGCCGAAAGGGATCAAATTGCCCAAGTCCCCTATGATGAAAAAGAGTACATGGGGAAGCTGGGCCTCAAACAGCTGTACGGTGAACCCGGTTACTCAACTTATGAGCGGGCCTGGATCCGGCCCACCTTGGATGTGAACGGCATCTGGGGCGGCTTTCAGGGAGAGGGCATCAAAACCGTCATTCCCAGTGAGGCCCATGCAAAAATCACCTGTCGCCTGGTACCGGATCAGAAACCCGATAAAATTGTTGAACGGATTACCGCCCATGTTGAAAAACATTTACCGGCCGAAACGACGGCTGTGGTTAATAAACTGGCCGGCACGGCCGATCCTTATGTGATTCCTTTTGACCATCCCGGCAATCAGGCCGCCCACGCAACCTTGAAGGAATTGTACGGTAAAGAACCTTATATCACGAGGATGGGTGGCACCATACCGGTGAGCGGAATTTTTTTACAATTTTTGAACGCCCACATGGTGAATTTTGCCTTTGGCTTAAATGATGAAAATATCCATGCACCCGATGAGTTTTACCGCATCGGCAGTTTTAAGCGCAGTCTAGAGGCGTATTGCATGATGCTGGAAAGGCTCGGTAGTTAGTTAATTTGGCGGCTGGGATAGATTTCGTTTCGGCGATGGTCTATAAGTGTTTCTATTTAAAAAAAACCTTTAGCATTTGGAGGTTTCTCCTGAATGCCCGGCAAGCCCGAATATAAAGAACTGCAAAAAACAATCGAATCTTTGCAGAGAAAAGTAATCCGTCACCGCAAACGCGAGGAAGTTTTCTGGCGGCTCCAGGAGCGGCTGGGTCAGATTATTGAAAGTATTCCCATTCCCATTTTTGTCATCGATAATGACCACATCGTTACCCACTACAACCAGGCCATGGAAAATCTAACCGGCGTTGAAGCCGATGAAATAATCGGCACTCGTGAGCCGTGGAAAGCGTTTTATTCCGCTGCTCGACCCACCATGGCCGACTTTATCCTCGACGGTGCGCCGGAAAAGGAACTGACCCGGTATTATCAGGGCAAATTTCACAAATCGATGCTTAAATCGGGGGCTTACGAGGCGGAGGATTTCTTCCCGGATATCGGTGATGACGGCAAGTGGCTGTTTTTTACGGCCGCCCTCCTGGCTGATTCGGAGGGCAACGTGTTTGGCGCTCTGGAAACCCTTCAGGACACCACCGAACGCAGACAGGCCGTGCAGTCCCGCTTAAAAACCGAACGGCGTTTTCGCACCTTGCTTGACTTTGCGCCTTACTCCATTCTTGTTTATACCATCGATGGTTTGGTTACTTATCTAAATCCGGCTTTTACGGAAACATTCGGCTGGACCCTGGAGGAGCTGCGCGGCAAGCAGGTTCCATACGTACCCGAGGAGCTTGAAGCCGAAACTCGCAAACAACGCCGCAAGCTGCTCGAGGGCAAGGTCATTCATCGCTATGAAACCCGGCGGCTGACTAAGGACGGTTCAATTCTGGACGTGGCCTGGCGAGCCTCGGTCTTTTCGGATGACGAAGGCCAGCCGGCCGGTGTGTTGGTGATCCTGAGAGATATCACCCGGGTCAAACAGATCGCCCGAAGCAACGAAGCCATGCTACGCATCAGTATGGAGTTGCCCGAGTATATGGAACTATACGAAAGGCTTGATTACGTAAGCGGCGTGATTAAAGAACTGATGGGCACCGAAGGCGGGGTGGTCATTCTGCTCGATGAACAGCGGCAGGAGCTTTTTCTGCGCGGCGCGGCCTACGATGACACCGCCACCGAGCGCAGAGTGAAAGAGGTTCGGTTTTTCGTGGATGAACTGGTAGCCGGCAAAGTCATCAAAACCGGCAAACCGATCATCATGAATGACATATCAGCTGATTCGGAAATCCATATCGAGCGCGACAAAAAATTGGGTTACCAGACACGCAACCTCCTGCTGGTGCCCCTGAGGAGTCATGAGCGGGTTATCGGAACGCTGAGCGCAATCAACAAAAAAGAAGGCGGTTTTGATCAGTCCGATGTCGAGCTCTTGAGCATGCTGGCCGGAACCGTGGCCTTGTCCATTGAAAACGCCCGATTTTCAGCGGAGATCAAAAAAGCCTACCTGGAAGTTTCGAGCCTGAACCGGGCTAAGGACAAAGTCATCAACCACCTATCCCATGAGCTCAAGACCCCGATTGCGGTTTTGCGCACCTCACTGGTGACCATGGAAAAAAGACTCGCCCATCTTCCGACCGCAAGCTGGCAGCCCACCGTTGAAAGGGCCCGCCGCAATATCGACCGCTTGCTGGAGATGCAATATCAGATCAATGACATCATGCAGGGCAAAACCTACGAGGCTCCGCCGGTCCTCTCCCAGATAGTAGACCGCTGTACCGATGAGTTGGAAGCCATTGCGGCCGAGACCTTTGGAGAAGGCCCGGTCATTGAGAAATTCAGAGAACGCATCAAGGAGGCCTACGGTGTGCGGCAGCTGATTTCTGAAAATATACCGCTGGGGGCCTTCGTGCAGCAAAGACTTGAGTTTCTGAAACCGTCGTTTGCCCATCGGCAGGTCGACATCAGCTGTGAGCTGAAAGCCGGCCCGACGGTTTACTTACCCCCGGATGTGTTGCAAAAAATATTTGACGGTCTGCTGAAAAACGCCATTGAAAATACACCTGATGAAGGCAAAATAGAAGTTCTGGTAAAGCCCGAAGGGGAAGGCGCCATCCTGGAAGTGCGTGACTATGGTGTCGGGATTACCCGGGAAAATCAAACCAGAATATTCGAAGGTTTTTTTGCCACCCAGGAAACCATGGATTATTCCAGTAAAAACCCTTTTGATTTCAATGCCGGGGGCAAAGGGGCGGACCTGCTGCGGATCAAAATATTTTCCGAACGTTACGGCTTTAGAATTGTGCTGACCTCATCGCGCTGCCCGCTGATTCCCAAAGACGCCGACACCTGTCCCGGTAGAATCGGCCAGTGCCCCCGTTGTCAAACAGGCCACGGCTGTCACCAGGCGGTGGCCACTATCTTTTCCCTCTATTTCCCGCCACCGGCTTCGTCTTCCTAAAAACTGCAATCAGTTGAAATGGGGTAGAGCGTTTGTCAGAATAGCATTCCGATAGCGGTTGACATATTTATAATAACTTCAGAATGTTAAATACCATACTCTCTTCTATTAGCCAATCTGGCAAACGGAACATATTTATGACAACCACTATATGTGAAGTCGGTCAATTTGCAGCGGGGTATCGTAAATCCTTAGTAGCACGCTGTTGGAGAGCAGTCTCCAGCTGTCCGGTTTTAATTGCGGCAATTCAACCGGCTGGGAGCTGATGACGATGCTCCCGGGTAATGTGTACGTATACAGGGTGTAATAATCATCCCATTGTCTATATTGCCTGATGGCATACAGCTCCCTGCCGTTGCTTAATAGGCAATTGACGGCACTGTATTCCGTATTAATGGCAGCCACTGCCTTTGCAATGATTCGGGAAGTGGTTTTGCCAGACGGTGTGTTTTCGATTTTCGTCAGCAGATAGTGAAAAAAATGTTCGGTGTCTGATCCATCCGAACTGGTTTTATATCCTGGATCGCGGGGAAGGGATTCGGCATTGAAGACGGTGCCGTTGTGGATAATCGCCCAGCCGTTGTGGATGAAAGGATGGGCGTTGGCAAGCGTAATGGGAATGATGTCGCTGGCTTTGCGCAAATGGCACAATAGGATGTCGGGCGTTCCCGGCGTTGCACAGATCGCATCCCGATAGCATGATGATCCATGGGCTGAACCCAGCTGGCGCATTACCGGGATCATCGCTGTTTTATCCCGATTGGTCATCGTGATGCCCCAACCGTCTTTGTGGCCGGGTTGCTGGGTCTCCCCGGGCGGCACATGACCGGATACCGCCTGTTTGCTAAACGCCAGGGCGATTTTCCGCCAGAGATTAGTTTGGCCATAGATCCCCAACAGTCTGCACATATTGGGCTGCCTTTCATCCAAGAGGGTTTATAGTGAATTCCCCTGTTTTATAAACCACAACCTTTTTGTAGTCAATTGGCGCAATATCCCGCCTCCTCGGGTGAACCAGATCCAACAGTGTTTTAGACTTGACACCGTTGGATGCTCCTGGCTACACTTGACCTGCAAACAGCGCAACGTTCCGTCAGAACAGTTTTGCCGATTTGTCCACGACGATAGTGACACCCGTTTCATAAACGGCGTGCCTTCTTCTATTTGAAAGTGGCAGGCGATGAAGATTATCCGCAAAAAAGAAAATGGTATTGTCCGTATCATAATAAAGGGACGCTTGGATGCGGATTCTGCCCCCAAAGCCGAAAAAATCTTCAGGAAGACCCTTGCCAAAAATAAAATTCGCCTGCTGCTTGATCTATGTGAGCTTGAATATATGAGCAGCGCCGGTTTACGAGTTGTTTTAAACGCGGCCAGGGAGGTTTCTCAAAAAGGTGGAAAAATAGTGCTGTGCTGTTTGAATGACGTTATCAAAGAAATTTTTGAATTTAGTCCATTTCCCATCAGGGATTCGGTCGAGGAAGGACTGGAGGAATTTTTATAATTATAATTCCTGTGGGAACACTCCCAGACCGTATATTTCAAATTTTTGAAAAGCGACTGCGGCCATCAACCATCCTCCAGGAAGTTTTTAAAAGATGCCTTGGTACCTTCGGCCCATTAGATTTAATCCGCCGGAGGCGGACGAGTCCTCCTGCGGCGGATAAAGTTTTAATTCACCGCCCCCTGGGGCTATAAAAATATTCCGGTTGATACCCCGTTGCTCGCGGCGGGGTAGTTCATTTGTTAATGGTTATTGTGGCGGTATCAGCAGCCATTGCCTTTGACCAGATCTATCTGCCTTCCAGATTTCCCATCACTCCCGGACGCCGTTCCTCCACGATTTAACTCCAGGGCTTGTTTTATGAGCCTTGGTGGTGTATGAAGCGGCCCTGTGCACAATGACAACTAAAGGTTGGAGATTAAAATGATTACCCTGCTGGATTACGGCGCCGGTAATGTCCGCAGCGTTATTAATGCCATCGAAAGTCTGGGAGAGACAGTCAAAGTCGTCACCGGGGGCGAAGATATTTTGTTTGCCGAAAAGCTAGTTTTCCCCGGGGTGGGCGCTTTCGGTAATATGATGCGTATCCTGCGTGAAAAAAACTATATTGAGCCGTTGTTGGCCTACCTGGGATCGGACCGGCCGTTTCTGGGAATCTGTCTGGGGTTGCAGGCCCTTTTTGACTACAGCGAGGAGGCACCGGATATCAAAGGATTGGGTTTTATCCCGGGGGCGGTCAAGCGTTTTGAGATTGATCTTTCGGTGCCTCACATTGGATGGAACGGACTAAATTACAAACAGCCCTCCCGCGTGTTTTCCGGGCTGCAGGGCAGTGAAAAATTCTATTTTGTCCATTCTTACCATGTGGCGGCGAATAATCCGGGCGTTATTTTGACAACCACCGACTATGGGTGTGAATTTGTCAGCAGTATTCAGAAAGGCAACATTGTGGCAACCCAGTTTCACCCGGAAAAAAGCGGCCGGGTCGGTTTGCGCCTGCTGCAAAATTTTCTCAGGCCCCCGGCCGAACCGGTCAGGTTCGCACAAACCTCCCGTAAAACAGCCCTGGCCAAGCGGATCATCGCCTGCCTCGATGTGCGCTCCAACGATCAGGGTGACCTGGTGGTCACCAAGGGGGATCAATACGATGTCAGGGAAGACGGCAATGTCAGAAACCTGGGCCAACCGGTTGAGCTGGCACAACGCTACTATCAGGAAGGTGCCGATGAGATTACCTTTCTTAACATTACGGGCTTTAGAGACTTTCCCCTGGAAGATATGCCGATGCTTGAGATATTGCGGCAGACTTCCCGCAAAGTATTTGTGCCGCTGACCATTGGCGGCGGGATCCGAGATTACACCGATAAAGACGGCCGTAAATACTCGGCTCTGGAAGTGGCCGCCGAATATTTTCGATCCGGGGCTGACAAAGTTTCCATCGGCAGCGATGCTGTTTTAATTGCAGAAGACTACCTTAAAACCGGCCGCCCTGCCGGCCGCAGCGCCATCGAAGAAATTGCCCGGGTTTACGGCAACCAGGCCGTGGTCATCTCCATCGATCCGCGCCGAGTATATGTACGGGCGCCCACAGCGGTCAAGCATGCCGTGATTGAAACGGCCTTGCCGGGACCTGGCGGGGAGCGCTACTGCTGGTACCAGTGTACCATCAACGGCGGCCGGGAAGGAAGGGACCTGGACGCGGTTACCCTGGCACAGGTCTGCGAAAAGTTGGGTGCCGGGGAGATCCTACTCAATTGTATCGATCGTGACGGAACCAATCTGGGCTTTGACCTTGAGCTGATCAATGCCGTTGCAGCGGCAGTTACCATTCCGGTCATTGCCTCCAGCGGAGCCGGCATAGTTGAACACTTCTATGAAGTCTTTACGGCTACCGAGGCGGAAGCTGCCCTGGCCGCCGGTATTTTTCACCGCCGGGAAATTCCCATCGGTGATGTCAAAAAATATCTGGCGGATAAAGTCGAAACCCGGTGTTAATCCGCCTGCGGCGGACGAGCCCTCCAGCGGCGGGTAAAGGTTTAATCCGCCAGAGGCGGACGAGGGGTGAATTCCCCGCCCCTTGGGGCGATAAAAATATTCCGGTTGATACCCCGTTGCTTGTCGTAGCGAAGCGGCGATCCCGCTGCTCGGGGCGGCGGGGTGGTTCATAAGGGATTGGTTTCTTGTTGACAGCCACTTTATATCATACTGATTTACTTTTATTTTAATGCCGTTTGGGTAATTGACAGCAGCTGCCATTTTTGCAATAGTTTATTTTTCCATATCTTGATTGAACAAAAAAAATAGGGTGTTAGCGATAGTATGACAGAGCCTAATCTTCAGAGACCGGACTGGTTTTCACAGGTGCTCGGCAAAACCATGCAGGGGCCGCTACCGCTGTTCCTTTTGCTGGTTGCCTTTGTGGGCGGCATGGTCGCCTTGTTGATTACGGCGCGTGAAGAAGAGCCGCAGATTATTGTGCCCATAGCGGATGTGCTCGTGGCCGCTCCCGGCCTCAGCGCTGAACAGGTGGAGCGTCAGATTGCCACGCCCCTGGAAAAACTCCTCTATCAAATTGACGGAGTCGAATATGTCTACTCGATGTCCCGGCCTGATCAGTGTGTGGTGACGGTGCGGTTTTATGTTGGTGAGGACCGGGAAGATTCATTGGTAAAAATCTATAACAAGGTGTTTTCCCAGATTGACCGGATTCCTGCGGCTGTCCAATCCTGGGTGGTCAAACCAATTGAGGTTGACGATGTTCCCATTGTTGTTGCGGTTTTGTGGAGCGATGATCCGGCGTTGACCGGTGATCACGAATTGCGGCGGCTGGCCGAAGAAATCGAGCACGACCTTCAGTCCATCAAAGATACCAACCGGATCGAGGTGACGGGCGGCCGTCCCCGGCAGATTCGGGTAGAACTGGATCCCGAGGCCCTGGCAGCCAGGCGCACGGCACCCCTGGAGGTGGCCTGGTCCTTTGATATCTCCAATAAGCTGCTCCCGGCCGGTGACCTTCAGGTCCTGGATCAAAACATCGTGGTTGAGGCCGGGGAATTCATTCGGTCGGCCGGTGAACTCAAAAGACTGGTGGTCAATGTGGTTGACGGTGTTCCCGTCTATCTTGATGATGTGGCCCGTATCAGCGATGGACCCGCCGAGCCGATCAGCTACACCCGGTTTGGATTTGGTCCGGCTTCTGCTTTTCAGCCGGAGTACCCTGATATCTACCCGGCAGTGGCCGTTTCCATCGCCAAGCAAAAGGGTGCTAATGCCGTCCGGGTGGCCAAAGAGGTGGAAGATTATTTTGCCAAGCTGAAGCAGGATATTTTTCCGCCTGAAGTCAATTACCGCATTATTCGAAACTACGGCCGGACCGCCGATGAGAAAATAAACAACCTGGTATCGAGCCTTCTGGTGGCGGTTCTCACCGTCACCCTATTTATCGGAATTTTTCTGGGCTGGCGGGCTGCGCTGGTGGTGGGCCTGGCCGTGCCGATCTGCTACGGAATTACGCTGGTCCTCGATATGTTTGCGGGTTACACCATCAACCGCGTGACCCTGTTTGCCCTCATCCTGTCGCTGGGACTACTGGTCGATGATCCCATCACAGGGGTGGATAACATTGAACGCTATATGCGGATGGGAAAGCATCCGCACCGCCGCGGCATCGTTCTGGCTATCGGAGAAATACGGGGGGCCTTGATCATGTCCACCATTGCCATCATCTTGGCCTTTGCGCCCCTGTATTTTATTACCGGAATGATGGGACCTTACATGGCGCCGATGGCGTTCAATGTCCCGGTCAGTGTTATGGCCAGCACCCTGGTGGCGTTTCTGGTAACCCCCTGGCTGGCCTTCAAGCTGCTTAGATCCTCACAGCGGCAGACCGCACCCGCGGTCCCCGGCACAGGATTGTACCGGGGCTACGCTTTTCTTTTAAAACCGCTGCTTCACACCCGGCGGCGATCGTGGCTATTTCTGACTGTTGTCTTAATTCTTTTCTGCGTTGCGATGGTATTGCCCGCCCTGCGGCTGGTACCTCTCAAGCTGCTGCCCTATGACAACAAAGATGAGTTCCAGGTCGTCGTTGACATGCCCGAAAACACCACGCTGGAGCGAACCCAGGGTGCGGTAAGTACCTTAAATGCTTATTTGAGCCGGGTGCCGGAAGTAAGGGACTACACGGCATTTGTGGGGGAGCCGTCACCGATGGATTTTAACGGTATGGTGCGGCACTACTACCTGCGCCACGGCGCTCACACGGCCGATATCCGGGTAACGCTGGCTGAACGTCAGCACCGCTCCCAGCAGTCCCATGCCATTTTGCTGCGCATCCGGCGTGATCTGGAGGCCGTCGCCAAAACTTTCAATGCCCGCATCAAGCTGGTTGAAGTGCCGCCGGGACCGCCGGTGATTTCAACGGTGGCCGTGGAGATTTACGGTTCCAAGGCCACGCCGTATTCGGTCCTGCAGCGGGCAGCCGGTATTTTAGAGGCGCGTCTGAAACAAGAACCGTTTGTCGTAGACGTCGACACCTCCGTTGAAGACGACCAGCAAAAAATCATCTTTATCCCGGACAGGGAAAAAGCGGCCCTGTCCGGAATCGGGGTCCGGGACATTGCCGAGACCATTCATCTGGCCAACGACGGCCTGATCGCCGGATATATGCAGATTCCCAGCGAAGTCAGCCCGTTGCCGGTGGTATTGCGGCTGCCTTTTAAGATTCGCAGCTCACCCCATGCCCTCTCGGCTTTACGCATCAAAGGAAGGCCGGGGATTCTGAAGGTCCGCGAAAAATCCGGGCTGCGGGATGCCCCCCGACCATTGGTTTCGCTGGCCGAGCTTGGTGAAATACGTTGGTCGTTGCAGGACAAGGCCATCTACCACAAGAATCTCAGACCGGTCGTTTATGCGTTTGCCGAGGGCGCCGGCCGGTCACCGGCTGAGATCGTGCTTGATGTCGGCAGCGACATGGGCCGGGACGTCACCCGCACACAACCGGTGCCGTTAAAAGGGCGTACCTATTTTACCCCGGGAAGCGGTCTGCCGTGGACGCTGCCCGAGGGCATCCGGGCGGTGTGGAACGGGGAGGGTGAGTGGGAGATAACATTGCGTGTTTTCCGGGACCTGGGAATTGCCTTTGGAGTCGCTTTGCTGGGCATATTTCTGGTGTTACGTATTCAAACGGGTTTAACCGCCATTACCGGTATCATCATGCTGGCCATACCGTTGTCCGTTATCGGCATCATGCCGGGGTTCTGGCTGCTGAATCAGATCGGTGACCGGGTGGTGGACGGATTTTCTAATCCAATCCTTTTTACAGCCACCGCCATGATCGGCATGATCGCACTGGCCGGAATTGTGGTTCGCAACTCCTTGATTCTGATTGAATTCATTCACATGGCCCTGCGTGAGGGGAAAAATCTGCAGGAGGCCCTGCTGCAGGCCGGGGCTGTGCGCATGCGTCCGATATTTCTGACGGCCGGAACCACCTTGCTCGGTAACATGGTGATCACCCTGGACCCGATTTTCAATGGGCTGGCCTGGGCCATCATATTTGGTATTGCCGCCTCCACCCTGTTTACCCTGCTTGTGATTCCGGTGATTTACAGTCTGGTATACGCCGACCAACCGGGGCACGGACTACCTTTAAGGAGGGATAGCGAAGCGTGAAAGCGTCACTGAAAATTCTGGGAATTGTCATTACCCTGGTGCTGCTGGCCGGTATCATGGCCTATCTTGCCGGATTTTTTGAAAAAAAGATTCCAGTTGATTTCAGCGGCGTGGCACCGGCACCCGATAGCGGACGGGCTGTCGCCGTGGAAGTTACCTCCCAGCCTTTAATCGAGCAGGCGGTCGGAACCCTGCGGGCCAAAGTCGAGACGGTTATTTCCCCCTTAATTTCGGCCACTATTTCATCCATTGCCGTTTGGGCCGGTGATGAGGTCAGGGCCGGCGATTTGCTGGTGACCCTCGATGCGCGCGAGCTGAAAGCCCGGGTTGATCAGGCCCACCAGGCGGTTGTCGCTGCCGGAGCCAGATTGGCCCAGACTGAAAAAGACCTGGCGCGTGTCCAGCGCATAATGAAGGCTGATCCCGGAGCTGTTTCCAAAGCCGAGCGTGACCGTTTGCAGACGGCATTGAGTACCGCCCGGGCGGAACGTGTGCGTTTACAGCGCCAGAAGGATGAGGCCCAAACCGCGCTTAGCTACAGCAAGCTGACGGCACCGATCGCCGGCCGTATCGTCGAGCGCCTGGCAGACCCCGGTGACACCGCCCGGCCGGGGGAGCCCCTGCTGCGCATGTATAATCCCGTCACCCTCCGGCTGGAAGCCAGTGTAAGGGAATCGGTGGCTTCAAAGTTGGCCAAAGGTCAATCGCTGGTTGCCGAAATTGATGCACTGAAGAAGCGCTATCCGGTGGTGGTTGATGAAATAGTGCCATCAGCGGATCCCGGTTCACGCTCGTTTCTGGTCAAAGTAAGCCTGACCGATGGCACCGGTCTTTATCCGGGAATGTTCGGCCGCCTGATGATTCCCATCGGGCAAATCGATAAAGTATTCATCCCCCTTGAGGCCTTAACCCGTGTGGGGCAGCTTGATTTCGTCGTCGTCAAGACCCAACAGGGAGCGGTTCGCCGCTATGTGCGTCTGGGTGAACGCAATCCGGATGCGGGCGTTGAGATTATCAGCGGCCTGGCGGCCGGCGATCAAATTATTATCAGCAAACAGTGAGCATTTTAAACCGAATCGTGATGCACCTTTAAGAATTAAAATCGATGCGGAACCAGGCTTTGGGTGACAACGCGGCCATTGGGCGTAAAATGCTATTTTGAGACAGCTTTTAGTTTTGGGTCACAACCTCGCCTTTTACCCGCTCTATATTCAACTCACCGGTTCCCGGCCCACGAATTAATACATTGCCTGCTATGTCATTTATGTCGATTCCGCCTGATTTGTCCGTCACCGTCACATTGCCGTTAACGTACTGAATTGAAATTTTTCCGGAGCTGTCTGTCACTCTGACATTGCCTCCGATTTTGTTGACGTCAATATCCCCGGAGCCGTCTTTTATCTCGACATTTCCCTGAATATCTTCCAAGATGATTTTACCGGAACCATCCGCCACTCTGACATTGCCGACCACCTTTTCAACCGTAATGTGGCCGGAGTCATCCTTGATATCCAGATGGCCTGAGACGTATTGAATATGAATCGAACCGGAGCCGTCATCAATAAAAAGGTCGACTCCCTTGGGGATTTCGATGGTCAGGTTGATCCGTGCATCCACCGTTTGGAGGAAAGTTCGTTTCAGGTCACTTTTTAAAATGGCGCGGGAGCCCTGGCGGTCAAGCCTCAAATCAATATATTTTTCAGCAAATTCCTGATCATCAATTTTAATTTTGTCTTTGACTTCGATTTCGGCAAACACCTTGATGGTGTTTTGCCATTCGGCATTGGCTATATACAGGGATCCGGCCCCGCAGTGGACCCTCAGCTCGTAAATATCCCCGGCGGGCAACGCCAACTGTATGGTTTGCGCGAATGTTGAACTCAAGGCCAAAAAAGGCAGAAGGCATATGATAGCGATCGTTGCAATTTTCATGGCAACCTCTGAGTTTAAGGGGGGGTGGATGGCAGATCCAACAGATGTCTATCAGGTATTTTGAATTGACGTCAAGAATTTTTAAAAAACGGGTGGGTGTCGTGCAACTTGGATCAAGGCTTCATTTTGGGTTTTTCGTCTCCACCGTTGAGAAGTAGTAATCAACGATCGCACGGACCATTTCGGTGGAGCGCGTACCGAGTATTTTTCCATGAACCGTCAGGACGCTGACACATATACTGCCGGCCCCGTTCGGCGATATGGCAAATGCGGTTACCCAGTCATATTTGAAGCGATCCAGGCGGTCGTTAATCGTACCTGTTTTGGCACCCAGATCAAAGTTTTTGAATCTTTTTTTGCGCCGTAGTTTGCGAAATGCCGTGCGAACCGTCCCATACCTGACGGCATCCTGCATAAGGATTTTTAAATCCCGGGCCGTATCCTGATTTACGGTTGCCGTCATTTCTGGCGGGGGCGCCTGGTAAACGACCTTGTTCGATTCGTTTTGAATCGAATCCACCAGCCTCGGCCTCGGCATGTATCCGTTGTTGACCGCTACCGCCGCCAGCAGGGCTGCATGCAGGGGTGAGATCAGCGTATCCTTGTTAAATCCGGAGGCGATTTCGGCCAGACCGAAGTCATCCGCCGGGACTTCCACCCGGCTGACAGCCACCGGCAGATAAAAGGCAATGGGGCGATTGAAAAAGAATTTATCCGCATACCGGATCAGTTGGCTTTGCCCGAGATCATAAATGCCGATTTTACCGAAAACGGCATTATTCGACAGCGCAAAGGCTTTTCTGAATTTGGTTTGGGTGGTCCAACGGTCCTTTTTCGTTTTCAACTGGGATTTGTATAGGGTGTGCTTGCTGCCCCGGTAATAAAGGCTCTGGTCTATGGTAAAATCGGCGCCCTCAAGGGCGGCAGCGGCGGTTATAATTTTAAATAGACTGGCAGCCGGAAAATCTGCTTTAAGACAAAGGCTATCGGAAGGGCCGTTGGCGTCGTAGTTGACCATGGACAGCAAACGTCCGTCATGGGGATCCATCACGACAACCGCCGACTGTTGCGTTCGGGAACGCTTCAGCGTTTTGAGGATATACTTTTGAAGCTTGGTGTAAATTCCCGTGCTTATAAAATACCGCCGACCGTCTGCATGCAAAATTATAGGTTCTGAAAGTTTAGCGGAATCCCTGGCCAGACCGTTAAATGATGCTTTCAAGTCTATCGTGGTTGGTGGTTCTGTGCGCAGGTTGGCTTGCATTTTGACCGGTGGCGACTCCGCGCCAGACTGTCTCACATGGTCCGACAGCCAGATGGCTAAAAAAACAAGCATGACCACAACCGCGGATGTCAGACCCGCGATCATTAAAAAGGCCGGCATTTTTTTTAGAAAATGCTTACGCCGGGCGGCTTTTTGGAGGGATGCCTGATACTTTTGCCATTTAGATGAATGCGAAGGTTTATAGATCATTTCGTATTTGGTCAAATTCATGAATTTTTCGGGGCAATATAAAGAGTTCGGCTGGCAGTGTCAAATAAAAAGGGAGCGTTACCCCCCCGCCTTTGAATTTGCGTATATGGGCAGGCACTGAATTTAAAAGCCCTATGGCCTATATGCCCCGGGGCCGGCTGATTTTTAAATGATTGCATTTTTTGCTCTTAGGTCTTATCATAGCCTTAAAAATAAAGGTCTGAAGGTCAAAAAGAAAATGTATTCCTCCGATATAAAAAAATGCGCCCGGCAGATTGTTAAAGAGTCCTTGAATCAGATTCTGGCCGGGACCTACCAGGTTCCCTCCCTGGAGGAGATGAAGGATTTTCTTGAAGATAATTTTGATCATTCCTTTGATGACTATCAAATCACTCAAAAGATCAGGCGTTCGCACCCAACGTGGAACAACGATCTGGTGATGGGTGAACTGGAAAGGCAGAAAAGACACTACGAAAATGAACTCCGGGTCAATCTAAGAATCGCAGCTTTGAATACCATCGAGGAGATAGAAAACTTGATAATGAGTTTAAATAATGCCATCCGGGAGTGGAAAATATTATACCTATAGGAGGTGAAAGTTGAGGCCAAGGAGACCCTTATGCCAACAGGCCATAAACAGCTTTAAACGAAATACAACAATAACGATCTCCGTATTTGTGCTCTGTGGGGTCCTCTATTTGGCTGGATGTTCAACGAAAAACAGTGGCAGTTTGAAGCACAGCAGAGATGTGGCAAAGGCCTTTGAAACCTATCATGTTTTTCCGGATCATCGCTATTATTATTTAAACCAGGAAAACAAACCTTATGCGGTCGCTGCCATCAAATCCAGCTACCGGATTAGCAGTGTCATGTGGCGGGAGTTTGATCCGCAATCGGGTAAGCTGGAAAAAATCGTCGGCCTCGTCAACGATTTCTCGGGAGTTTCCGCTTTTACCTATGGGTCCTACCTTCTTGACGCCCAGGGCACTGAAATTGGATATTGGTACTCCAAGCTCCGGATGGCAGGCATTGAGGTTGATAACGAGAGCCAGCAGGTTTCTATCAATACCGATACCCCATGGTTGCGAGATGATGACAGGGTTCGTGGGCCGGGGATCGGCATCGGGGTCGGTTCGGGGGGCAGTGGTATCGGAATTCGTTTCTAAAATTTCGTATTTCGGAACATCGTTATGAAAAGCAGCATCAATCCGGTGGCATGTTGCGGCATTTTTGTTCGAGTTGATCCTTGATACCTTTTAGAATTGTTTCCGACAGTGGCCGTGGCTTTATATGCTCGAACAGGGAGGTAAATTGCCCGGGGTTGACTACAGGGATCCCGTCGGCAGATGTTCTTTTTACAACCCAGCCTGGAAGGGTGACGATGGCCCTGACCGCTATCGGCTCTCCGGTACCGGCGGCAAGCCATTTGGACAGCCAGGCAGCTTGCTGTTCGGCCTGTTCAATCGTTTCGAAATCGGTTGTGTCAGCGTAGGTTAACATCCGGCCGTCATAGGTTACAGTGGCCTCCTGGCCGCTTTTGCGGGCAGCACCTTTTGAACGGGTCCTGGTTTCAACAGCAAAGACCCCCTTTGGTCCCACAATAATATGATCGATGTTAAAGGTATCGGCGGGGAAATCATGATACACCCGATATCCGTCGAGCATGAACTGGTTGAGCTCCTGTCCGACAGCCAGTTCGCCCTCATAGCCCAGCCGGATGCGTTTACGTTGGGATAACAACCGAATAAGGTTAAAGATCAGATAGGCGATTAACGCAAGGCATATGATCGAAGAAATCCAGATCACTGTCAGCGACAGTTGCTCTGCCTGAAAATAAAAATACGAAATAAGGGTCGAATAAATAATGAACGGCAGGATAATGACATAAGCCAGATATAAATTGATTTGTTCATTTAAGTTGTCCAGGCGCCCCAGCAGTGAACCACCGGGTATGCGGAGCAAATTTTGTCTAAATGAAGGACGCAGAGATTTCAAACGGATACGCCTTCGGAATACATTCATCGCGGCCAGCATAATGAAAAGGATCCCACAAATTAAAACCACCGGAAGATAGACCAAAAATTTGTCCAAAATGGATCCTTTTCTGATAAAAAATTTGTAAAAAGCCGATTTAAAGGAATGACCTTCTGACGCACAGTATAATCGTCGCGGCCGGAACCACCCGGCAGCAAACCGGTTTTGTTTATAAACGATTAATATTATTAACTTTAAAAAATATCATGAAATTGTATCAAAATCAAGTTTGAGACCCTATGTTTTCAGGTAGCGTCAGGAGGGTGGTCGGCACCTGGTGCCGGAATTGGTGTTGGTTTTCCAATCAATGGGGGAGCAACGGGTAATTCTCAGATTTAAAGGCACCCCTCCGGGTTTGCCCGGAAAGGGATGGCTGAACTAAGCCTTCCAGCTAAGTCAGGAATGTCAAAAACAGGATGACAAACAGCCAGAAAGAACAGGAAATGGCAAGTTCTCTAATTATTTCATCGACCAGTGTCAAATCTCCACCTTTATACCAATAAGCGATGAGCCCTTCTGCGTCACCGGCTGTTGTCGGATTTTTTTAAGCAGTGTTAATTAATTTCGGCATTTAATCGATAAACTTTAGCACTTTATACGCAAATGAGGGGGGGCGATGGACGGCAGGGAGCGCAGAGACATACGGTCCGGATTGACTGTTGATATTGTCCTGAAAAAGGACCAGGGTACCGGAAGGCTGACACGGGGAGTTGTCAGGGATATTTTGACAAAATCGGCCAATCATCCCCACGGCATCAAAGTCCGCCTTATGGACGGGCAGTTGGGCAGGGTTAAGAAAATCATCAACTAGGGCCCGCTGGATACCGATTTATCAAGGGGTTATTCCGTCAACAGGCGGCGTGCGGTCCAGAAATATTTGCCCCAGTAATAAGGGTCAATCCTGGAAATGGTGACGCCTTTGGATTTGGAAGCATGCATAAACTCCGTATTGCTTAAATATATCCCCACGTGGCGCGGATAGGAAGGAGGTTTGAAAAATACCAAATCGCCGGCCTGAAGTTCGGATTTTTTTACCGGCCGGCCGAGGGTCGCCTGCGCTTTGGTTGTCCGGGGCAAGTCCATCTCAAAACTATTTTTATAAACGGCTTTTACAAACCCGGAACAATCTATACCGCTGCGGCTGTTACCGCCAAGACGGTGACGCGTTCCCCGCCACTGCTGGTATTCCGCTTCCAGCTGCTTCTGTATTTCAGATGAGGCTGTATCTAGTTTGCGTCCGGGAGTACGATTCACTTCCTGCCAACCGACATCACTTTCTTTTTGTTGGTGGGCACAGGACACCATCATAATTAGCGCTGCGACCGCGATGATGCCCGGCCAGATCTTTAATCCGCCGGCGGACGAGGGGTGAATATCCCGCCCCTTGGGGCGATAAAAAATATTTCGGTTGATACCCCGTGGCCTGCGGCGGGGCAGTTCATTGGGAGGCGTGCTGTTAGTTTTAACTTCAGAAACCAAACTATTAGAATGCCGGTGGAAGATTAAAGTGATCAACTGTCTGCAGAATTTCGTAATTAAGCTCATATAGAGATTCAAGGCGTTTTTCATAAAAAAAGACGTCCGTCATCGGCCGACCGGACCCAATTAATTCTGTGAGATCGCCCGTGTTCAGAATGTTGTCACAACAGGTCTTACAAAAGCATTTGCCCAACACGATGGTAATCAGGTCCGAAGCCATATAGTTTCACAATGATATAGCAAAATTCGCACCAAACTTTAAAACTTTCTAATTTTCTATAATTTTCAGGAGATTATTAAAAATTCTAAAACGGTAAAACCATCAAGGCGCCAATATATTGAATACCGATGTCAAAAAAATACACCAGATTCAATTCGGCGGCATTTCCGACAAGAATAATTGACAACTAGTCAAATATACTAGATATTCAGACTAACAGCAAGGGGGCCGGCTATGAGAGCCAAAAAAGATCGCGATATTGAAAAAGGGTATACCACCGGACAAATGGTGGCCAAACTGCGCCGGTTGGCGGACTGTTTGGAAACGGGCAAACAATTCAGAATACAGATTGCCGGCGAACGGGTGAATATACCAGCCGGTGCGGTGTTCAATATCGAGCACGAACGAGAAGGGGACAGCGAAGAAGTGGAATTTCAATTCAAATGGAAGGAAAATCGCTAATGTATTCCGTGATGATCCGAATTGGCAATACCCGCAAAATCAAACGGCAGGTATTTGAAGATCTTGTTGAGGCGAAAGCCTATTTTAACAAACTCTGTGAGCGCCGAACCGATTACCCCGCATCTGTGGTGCTGGCAGAAAGGATTCTGGTGAGGAAAAAGTTTCGGATCGACAAGAACTGGCAGGGAGAGCGCTTTATCACCAATGAAGATTTATGATCGCAAGGGAATTTCATCTCCGGGCCGGCTATTCGGATATTCTATGGCACCTTGCGCATGAACGCGGGCCCGTTTTCTTGGCTTTCAAATAGCTATAAATAATCTATCGCTCAAGCCATTTTATTTTTGCAGTTCAACTGAATTGCTCAGTATCCCGATACCTTCCAGGGTGACTTTGACGGTGTCGCCGGGCATGAGATAGACAGGGGGTTTTCTCGTAAATCCCACACCGCTGGGTGTTCCGGTGAGAATTACCGTACCGGGCAGCAGGGTTACACCGGTAGAAAGAAAGGAGATTAATTCGGCCACGGGAAAAATCATGTCGCCGGTGTTGGCGTCCTGCATAACCTCTCCGTTGAGTTCGCAGGTTAAACGGAGGTTTTGAGGGTCCGGCAGTTCATCCGCGGTGACCAGCTCCGGTCCCAAAGGGCAAAAGGTGTCAAAACTCTTGCCACGCACCCACTGGCCGGAGCCCCGGCGTCCCTGCCAGCGCCTGGCCGAGACGTCATTGGCTGCCGTATACCCCATGACGTAGCCCAAGGCGTCGGTCGTGCTGACATCTTTGGCCGCCTGCCCGATTACAACCGCCAGTTCCGCCTCATAATCCACTTCAGGCGGCTCCATGCAGGAGGAATGCAGGAGAATGGGATCTTCCGGGTTGGTAATCGAGGCCGGATTTTTCATAAACACCACCGGATATTTGGGGGCCTCCATGCCGGTCTCTTGGGCATGTTGATGATAGTTGAGACCGATACCGAAAATAGCCGGGGGCGCCACCGGTGCCAGCAGCTTTTTAACCTTACCTGTTTTATCGGTTTTTTCCAGTCCGGTGATCAAATCCCCTTCCAGCAGCGTCGCTTCGCCGTTTCCAAAATTCCTCCCGAAATGTTGCTGCCCCGCTTCATCTATAAACCTTATAATACGCATTTAATATCCTTCCTATTCTGGTGGCTATACATACCCGTACTTTGAGCCCGCGCATCGGACAATGGATTCGAGACTGTCGTCCCGATAACAGGCAATCGCCGGAACGGTAGCGCCTTCGGGCATCCGTCTCAATTGGCGCAGGCAATCCAGCGTAGCCTTGACAATGGTTGGTTCGAGCCCTAAGCGTTCGGCCAGAACACCCATACTGGTTGTGCCGCCATCGTTTATGATTGTTTCGACCTGCTCAATCGTGGGCAGTTTTTTTCCCGCAAGATCTGCCATTACATGCTTCCTTTCAAATTCTTCTGAAAAATTTGCCTACTGGGCTTGCCGGGTGCCTGGCATCCGGCAATACATTTATTCACAGGCCGCACGGTTGATAGTTGACGCCCGGACGGCTGTGATGCCTGGCATACACTTTATTGCCCTGGCCGATCAACTTTGCGGTTTGATCGGCACGCGCAGTTTGCAGGGATCGTCGCCGCTTTTTGCCGGGATCTGATAAGTTCCATCCAGACGATCCAACATGTCATCATACCTGCAATCGAGGTCATCGATGGCATCTTTGTATTCGCGGGCGTTCATTTTTCCCGATCGGAAACGCACATCAATCACCAGTCGTTCATTTTCATACCAGCGATCCGGGTCGAAATTATAGGTCACCCAGTCACCTCCGCTGCAGTCAGCATTAATTAAGGACCTTAAGCTTTGCACCTATCAACTGGTCGTGCGAGAGGCGCAACAGATTTTTAAGCTTGTTCATTAGATAGTGTTCGTACTCGTCCATTTTTCCATCGACATAAACCATGTGCCACAGTGTTTCAATGATTTCAATTTTTTCGTCTATTGAATAATTTTGATTGATCAGCCTGGCAAATTGCCAGAGGTCGACACTGTCTTCCAGTTCCTTATCGGCTTCTGCCACCAGTGCGTCGGCATGTTCCCCGGATAAACCATATCTTTCTTTCAAGATTGAAAGAACCGTGTCCATCTCTTCTGCGGTAAACTTTTCATCTATGCGTGCCATCTCCAGAAAGAGGGCACAGGTTGCGATTCGTATGTCGTGCTCCGTATCGCGACCGGGATCCACAGCACCGCCAGACACAGACGGCCTGAAAAATCGTTTTAAGCTGTCAAGCATCCGAAATTCTCCTTTTTATTGCTCGAAGTGGTTTCAAATCCTCAGATCAGGTTCAAGGGCAAGGCGCAGGTCGATGAAAAAACGCAGCATACATGTTCAGTATGTGAGCATTTTGAAGAGACCTGCAACGCAGCCATTGGGACTTAGGTGGGGTTTTGAGACCATTTCAAAAATTGTCGGCTTTAAACGTATTGCATTGTGAAACATTGCCGCTTTCCAAGCCTTGCCGGAACCAGCGAACCCGCTGGGCAGAGCTGCCGTGGGTAAATGAATCCGGTGTTACATAGCCCCTGGATTGCTTTTGCAGGCGATCGTCACCGATGCTGCTGGCGGCATTTAGAGCCTCTTCGATATCACCCTCTTCGAGTATCTGCCGTGCTTTATCGGCATAATGGGCCCAGATCCCGGCAAAGCAATCCGCCTGCAGTTCCTGCATCACGGAAAGCCGGTTGGCTTCCACTTTGCTTACACGGCTGCGAAGTTTTTGGACTTTCTCGGATATCCCCAGCAGGGTTTGCACATGGTGGCCGATTTCATGTGCGATCACATAAGCCTGGGCAAAATCTCCCGGTGCCTGGAAGCGGTTTTTTAAATCGTTATAAAAACTCAAGTCGATATAGACTTTTTGATCCCGCGGACAATAAAAAGGCCCCACGGCTGCCTGGGCATATCCGCAGGCAGACTCCACCGCACCCGAAAACAGTACCAGGGTCGGCTCCGTGTAAGCTCTATCCCATTGTTGAAAAAGCGCGTTCCAAGTATCCTCGGTATCGGCGAGGACCACGGAAACAAACTCAGCCAATTGCCGGTCTTCCGGGGTATTGGAAGTCGAAACCGGGTAAGAAGAGGTGCCGACACTTGGCGGGCCCTGCTGGTTTAAAAACACAGATGGGTCCACGCCAAAATACATGGCAATCAGGGCAATAACGAGAACACCGATGCCGCCGCCGGCCGTTTTGCGCCCAATGCGCCGTCCACGTCGATCTTCAATGTTGCTGCTCCTGCGGCCACTTTTCCAGCGCATGATATGTTTCCAGGCTTTACAGTAAACGTATGAAAAGAATTACCAGTCGGGTGTGATGTTGAGTTTGGTGCCTCCGGCATCAGCGGTCAATCCGCGGGACGAAACCAGGATGTACAATGAATGGGCAGCCTTGCCCTCTTTTTGGGACGTGAGGTGCATGGCCTTGGGTGCCGTTTCATCGGCTGCAGTGGCCTGCAGCAGTTTGCCGGTATAATCTCCCCCAAAATCCGATTCCTTCTGCAGGCCTATCACAAGGCCCATCGCCCAGGTGGCCGCACCGCCGATGATGGCGCCCGCACTCCAGCTGCTGAGAAAAATGGTGCCCTTCTGGCGTCCATTCTTAAAGCTTGCCAGGCCATTGCCCTTCATGTATTTGACCACAAAGCCGCCTTCACCGGAACTGTACACCATGACCCCCCGTACCGGCTGTTTCCTGATCAGCTCTTTAAACCACGGGTCATCATAAGAAGCTTTCAATGCGTTTGCCAGCCAACGGATCTTTTCGGGGGGCATCTCTTTTTGACGCGCCAGGGAATTGGTTATGTTGATGACTTCCTGCTTTGAATACTCTGCAGCTGCCGCGGATACGGAAAAACCAGCCCCAATAAAAAATATCACCAACCATGCCGTCAAGTGCCTATACATTGGGTTCTCCTTTAATGGATAAAATGATGCATGAATATCGATATGGAGATGGTTCTATAGCGCGATAATATTGAATAACCGCAAGTAACTTTTAAGTATTCCCTGGATTTAGCAAGAGTCAGGTATTAAATTATCGAATGCAAATTTAATTGTCAACGTCCATTTTCGTGGGGGCAGTCCATCTCATCCTGGAAGTAGCCAGCACAGGTTGACCTGAGGATAGACAACATTATTTCTATTTTTGACTTAGATCATGTAGCCCCAACTGTTTTCGGATTACGATAAACAGTGAGCAGATAGCCTCAGGGGAAGGTGTCATCATCGCGGACCCATTACGGCGCCACTTTAACTGCGGAATAATGCAAGACAAATTAGGAAAATCTGATGGACTTAAAACAGGAACTTAAAGAAAAACTGGTAGAGATTGACCGACAGATTCAGGAAGCCGAAAAGCACCTTCCGGCCCATTCGGTGAAGCCTCCGATCATGCAAGAGATATTTGAGCTGGAGGACCAACGGGAAGAAATTTTGGCCCGGTTAAAAGAACTTGAGGGCAAATAAAATGGCGGTAACGTGCCACAAGGCCTCTGGGGGCAGCGCGCAATTGTGCGAATCCACCTTTTGATTGGGCCTTATTGTGCGGTGCTATTGGAGGCCAAGGAGGTTAAGAATTTCGAGGTGGCCCAAAACGCCTATTTTGCAATTTGCCAATGCAAATTGCAAATTGCGAAAGTCCGACCCCCTTGCCATTTGTGCAGAAATTTTCGGACTGAATCCTAATCACCTGACTTTTATCCACATATGATATCTTTCTTAAACGGGGCTTTTTTGGAATGCTCTTTGCAGACTAAATTAGCAACTTTTACTTGTCACCCAATCTAAGACAAAATAATAAACCACGTGACGGCCTTGTGCCTCCAACGGTTATACTTTAAATGAGAGTTTGCGGTGACAGTTAAGTGGTTTCTCGAATGCGCGTGCATCTCCAGCAAAAACGGCATTCCGGGGGCCACAATCAGACGGCAAAACCCATTGGCAAACTGGTTATTTTTCAACTTAACTTCGTTTCAGGGGAGGTTCTCAGGAACCTCCCCTTTTTCATCCCGGCAAAGTTTGCCGCGGGATAATTTTTTAAACCGCTTTTTTTGTTTGTCCCTGAAATTTTCAAGTTCCTGCAGCAAGGGCTGGTTGGCCTCAGAAGATTCTGATATTCGCTGCAGGCGATTGGCCAGCTCGTTTAGAAATGCTTGGCCCTTTTTTATATACGTCTCTTTTGCACCTCCAATCTCCATTCGCAGACACATATCATAAAGTCCATAATAGGCGTCATTGAAGCCTAAGAGCTCTTTGGCGCACGCCGGGCCGTAGGTTTGGCGCAGAACTTTCCATAGCGATAGCTCCGGGTTATAGGCAGAGGTGTTCCATTCATAATCGGCAACCGTCGCATATTTGACCTTGTAGGTTTCTCGGTAGGCATTGCCATTTATGTAGATGCGCTGATCGTCACTGAATTTTTGAAAATCTTTCGGGCGATAGGTATCAAAGGGTTCAAAGAGGTTGCACATTTTCACCTTTCCCGGGTAGTAGGTGGCATACCCCCCGTAGCGCCTTGTTTCGAGATTCCTGGCATACAGGGTGTTATCCCAAATCATTGGCCATCGACCGATAAGCGTCTGGTAGCGATAGAGGTCAGCCACATCAATGGACAAAGATCTGATGGTCGGTCCTGTCCATACAATCGCAATTTCCGGTGGAATCTGAAATGTCAGCTCCTTAAAATACAACTCAGCTTTTCCTTCACTGCGATCAATATGTTCATTTGCATACCATGGCGGGCAGAATTCCAATTGCGTTCCCGGATAATCTGTGTCCAACCATTGCTTCAGGTTATTGATGGTATGCGCCTGAGCATTTTGAAGGTTAATGAAACGTCTCTTGTCGGCCGCCGTATAGAGCGAATAATTTTGTCGATTTTTACCGGTATGCGGCACAAAATCATCGGCCAGGAGCATCACGGTATCTGCACCGGCCTCCAAGCCGATTTTTAAGAAATCTTGAAGCAATCTGAAGCTTTCCGGACTGCTGTGGGTCCATGTATGTCTTAATTGATGACTGAGGTTGTCGGCCGCTGCTTCAAAGGGAAAATGAGAATAAGGGTTGGCCATCACAGCCAGGCTCATCACGCCGCTCTTTTTGCATATATTGCCGGCTTCGCCGACACCCTCTCGATACAAGGCATTGGGCTGATACCAATTTTTATTCTTCGGTCTATACGAGACATACATTTTATTCAATTTGTATAGACTCATCTGTTTTATATTATGGAGATCACTCTGGAGTTCCTGGGTGTTTTGCCATTTTTTGAATGCATAGGCACGGCCCAAAAAATCCGGATAGTCAATAACGGTTGCATTATGGTAGACACATTCATCGCTATCGAAGAGCTGAATCGTTGTGGTGGCGGCATAGTAGGTGCCAATGGGTGTTTCTCCCATTAAATATACAATATGACTGTTGCCGGTCTGCCCGGACTTAATGATATATCCCTGTTGTTTGTCACGAATAAATTGCAAAGGAAGATCGGGTTGGAGTTGATCATAAATCATGTTGCGGCCAATACTGAAGACTAGCCTGGCCTTTAAAATCTCATTGATGGAAAAATCGTTTCCCACCACCAGGGCTTCTACCGCCTTCATTTTTTTGGTGGCCGTGACTTTGCGCAAAACGTCGTTGATTTTTTTCTGAATTATTTTTGCTGCTGTTCGTTCTGCGGGTGCGGGGTTTTCAGGAAGCACAATCACCGGAGGATGTGAACCTGGAATAGCGGCATCAAAATAGCCCACCGCGCTCAGGACCCGGATGCTTTTGGGTGTCGGAATGATTTTTTCTGCCAGATCGAGTTGCCTTTCAAAATATGGCTTAATGCGCTCCAGGGCAGTAAAATTCCATTTCGAGTAGCGATAGTCGATATCATCAATCCACATGGCTCCCGTGCCTTTTAAGCCGAGAAACAGCCGCACATAGCGGGTCCTGTCAGGGATGTCTCCTTCTGAAAATGGATAATTATAAGATCTACCTCTTACCTCGCCCCAGGGGAGATATTCAATTGCCCAGTAATTGGAAAAAGAGTAGCCTTTGTCTGAGTTGTCTATGAATGTTTTGCTTACCGGGTTCAGGTAATCCGGTTCAATCGGCTGCTTATCTTTATCAAAATACAAGGCTTTGACAACCACGGCATCATACAGTTTTACTCCCAGCCGGTGTTTATTGCTCGCTATATTTTTTAATTGAATATGATAGGTAAAGTAATAGTTTCCGGGAATCACGCGGATATAATCACTTATAAGCCCCTCGGCTTCATCCAGCTCATCAGCGGTGGCCCTTACAATTTTTACGGCGTGCCTGCCGCTGTTTACCTCTTTTGCCACATCGAGGCCATTATTTTGAAGGACCCACTGAACATTGCGGCCGACCCTTTCCCATCCCTTGAGTTTAAAGTTATTACTCCCATTGTTTGTCATAACGCGGCCGTCTTCAAAAGAGGAATTGGTGACAAGATTACCTCTTTCGAATTGTGTCCGCCGAGTATCATAGGGAATACTCAGGGGGTCGGAACTGGACCATCCCTTTGAACTGAACGTATCACCGGATCTTTCAACCGCGGTACATGCATTTAAAATGAAACAGCAGCAAAAAAATAACAGCAGGATTGATTTCATTATCAGCTCTCGCATAATGGTGGCAGGTGTATTTCAGGCGTATTGAAAACAGTTTATCACAGGATTGGTTATACAGCAAAAATGAATACTGCGTTGACAGCCCGGGCCTTGTTCAGTATTTAATTCTTCCATATAGTTGATGCCACCCAAAGGAGGAACAGATGCGCAAAATTGGATTGACGATTTTATTGCTGATCGGTCTGTCAGTTGCCGCAGGATACATTTTCCTGACAAGCTATATCCCGGACTATGACACGGAATTGCAGGCTCCGGACCTTAAAGCTAAAGTCACCGTTGAGCGCAATCGCTTCGGAGTACCGACAATTGTCGCCGCCAATGACGACGACCTGTATTTTGCCTGGGGCTTCGTCAACGCCCAGGATCGTCTTTTTCAAATGGAAATCACCCGGCGGATCGCCCAGGGAAGGATTTCGGAATTTGCCGGAGAGGCAACCCTGAAAAAGGATATCTTTCTTCGCGCCGTCGGGTTTTACAATATTGCCCAGCGCAACCAGGAAAAGCTTTCCCCCCGGATACGAAGGTTCTTTCAACGTTATGTTGACGGCGTTAACTTTTTCATCCAGCACGAAAAAGGACCGCTTTATTTTAAACTGCTGGGATTGAAGCCGGAAAAATGGGAGATTGCAGATGCAACAGCAGTGGCCATGATGTTGAACTGGTCCCTGGCCTACAACATGAAGCATGAACTGATTTACTATCAAATGGCCAAAAAAATGGGCCGGGAAAAGGCCGAAGCACTTCTTAATTTTGTACCCAGGCATACGCCCACCATTGTGAAAGATGAGAGCCAGGCTGGTGCAGGAGCAGCCCTGGCCGCTTTGATCCGAGATATGGGACCACTGCTCGGTTGCACGTCGGCCAGCAACAATTGGGTGGTGGCACCCTCGAAAACCGCCCACGGTGGGGCAATCCTCTGTAGTGACATGCAGGTACATTCATCCAAGCTTCCCAGTGATTTCTATTATGTTCGTGTCAAGTCGGGTGATTACGATGCTGCAGGCGCGCAGGTGGTGGGGCTTCCTTTCATTGTATCGGGATACAACCAATACATTGCCTGGGCGGAGACGAATCAGGGCGCTGATCTGGTCGACCTGTTTGTGGAAACCGTGAACTGGGAAAACAAGACCTACCACCACGGCGGGCGCGATTTCCCATTAAAAAGCCGGCAGGAGGTTTTCCGGATCAAGGGCGGGGAACCGGTGCAAAAAACCATCTATTATGCTGGCCGAAAACCGATCCTAAACGATGTCTTCACCGATCTTGATTTTACCGTCAGTCTTGACTGGGCTGGTTTTGACGACATCAACATCGAAGGGTTCTTTCTCATTAATCGGGCAAAAAATTACAATGCCTTTGTCGAGGGTGCCAAGCAACTGCGAATGTCGCCCCAGAATATGGCCTACGCCGACCGCTATGGAAATATTGCCTATCGGGTAGTGGGCTCCCTTCCCAACCGGGTTAAGGGAACCGGTAATTTCCCCGGCCACGGCGAAACAGCTCAGGTCAACTGGAACGGAAACATTCCGGATGATGAATATCCTGCTCTGAAAAATCCGGGCCGGGGCTATATCATCACTTCCAACAACAAGGTCGTGGAGGACTATCCTTATGAAATCAATGCGACCTATGCGCCTGGCTACCGCTATGAAAGCGTGTCGACCATGATCCACGACAAAAAAGGTATCGACGTGGAATACATGAAGCAGGTGCAGACGGACACGAGGACGGTCCTGGCCAAGAAGCTAATCCCTTTCCTTCGTGAATACATCCGTCCCGGGAACGATCCAAAGGCTGCCAGGGCACTGGAACTCGTCTTGAGCTGGGATGGTGATAACCGTAAGGATGCCGTCGCACCATCAATTTATAACACCTTTCTGGTCAGGTTCATGTATCAAACGCTGAAAGATGAAATTGGTGCAGAGACTGCCACGCAGTACATCGGTGAGCGATATATCAGTATGGAGCGATTTTTTGATCTCCTGGAAAACGACAGCGACTTTTTTGATGATATCGCAACCCCCCAAAAAGAGTCGGTTGCCGATATTGCCAACAGGGCGTTTAGGGAAACCCTGCAAATACTAGAGCAACATTCGGGGCAAAAAGATCTGGATAAATGGACCTGGGGAACCTTTCACGTGATCCGGTTTGATCATTTTCTGGGCCAGTCAAAACTGCTGGCGCCCTTTGTCAATTACGGGCCCTTCCCCTTCGAAGGCGATGGGGAAACAAACAACCGCGCGCGGTTCTTTGAAATCGAACCGCCTTTTGTAGCTGAATCGGCATCGGCCCCGCGATTAATTATCCGCTTTGACCCGGAACCCAAAGGCTATATGATGCTTATTACCGGGAATAACGAGTATTTTCTCAGTCCGCATCGAACCGATATGACAGATGCCTGGTTGCAGCGCGAATATTTTTGCATGGAGGAGGAGCCGCCGAAGTACACCACCGTGATGATGCCCGGCAGATGATTTTATTGGGAGTTTCCGGTCTCTATACTTAAGCTGATGACTAAATTCCACCTTTGATCATCAATTACAGTCATAATGTGACTTCTTCCCGGAAAGCGAATCGAATCTGATTGTCCAGGTAGTAAACAAGGGAGGGGATAAAGCCATAAAGTTTGACGCCAAAGCGTTCGGCAAACGTATCTAAATCCAGGGACACATTTTCCTTAAAAAAGTTGGTGGTAAACGGATATTTTTTCAGATAAGCCCGCAGGACCTGGACCGCTTCCAGCCCGGGGTTAACCGCCCGGACCCTGCCCGTCATCTGAAGGCCCCTGATTTCCTTCCAGGTTGAAGCCGCAGCATGCACTGCCCCAGACGCCTGACCGTTTCGAAGCGCTTCCGTTATGTGTCTTGAGCTGGGGCCGGACAAAAAATAGAAGGTCGACTTTACAAACACATAATACACCGGGGCCGCCCAGGCCGTATCACCTTCGGCGGTGGCCAGGGTCAGGGTGGTTTGTGCGTCCACAAGTCGACGGGCCATGGCGGTCAGCTCCCGGCTGGTTGGCGTCTTATTTGAATCGCTTGTCTTTGGCATGTTTAGTAAAGGTTCAGGGTTAATAGGGTCTAATTAAACTGGGCAGATATGATCTGCATCCTCCTGATGTGTGTTACTCATGCGATCATATTAATTTAGACCTAGCCAAGCTCCGAGGGGGTGTCCGCTGTGGGGGCAACAATGAAACCGTGGTCCCCACAACAGCAGCAGGCAACCTTTGAACCCTGAACGCTGAACCTTTGAACCAATTGGGTGCCCCCCGGGCACCAAAGACAACTATCACCCCTGGTAGAGCTGATCGACGATGTCGGACAGGGCGTAATCGATGCCGTTTTGGTTCAATAAATTGAGTACTTCGGACATCCGGGCGACGCTGTCAATGGTGATTTCAAAGCTATCTGTCTTTTTCCGCACCTCGAACTTTTTTTCTTCCAGAACACGAAGGGCCTTATCCAGCCGGCCCACCACAAGGCCCAATACGGAATAGTCGGACATATAGTCGGCCGGTAGATTTTTATTAGCCAGGCACGCCCGCTGTTTTTGGTTTTTTTGAAAAATGGGAAATACGCCCATGAGCTTTTCCTTTTCCCCCGATAACCTCATCCGTTTTGTCCACCGGCACCACAATAGCAGAAAGTCAATGCCGATACAACCGTGCCCAGGTTAGAAGCATGGAGTAATAAGATTGACAATGCAGAGATTATTGGATTAATTGAACCGATTAAACCAATTTAACCCGTTACCCGAAATTGAAAACAAAATTGAAATTTTTATTTTTGGAGCCCTTTTTTGGCGGGTCACATCGTGAATTCGCCCAGGGCCTGGTTGCTCACTCCCGGCACAGCATTGATCTTCTGACGCTGCCTGCCCGGTTCTGGAAGTGGCGCATGCGGGGAGCTGCACTTAATTTCATTAAAAAAATCCCTTCGTTTGAAGGCTACAACGGTTTGATTACCACCGACCTGATGAGTTTGTCTGATTTCATCGCACTGTCAAAAGGCGACTGCCCCCCAGCCCTGTTGTATTTTCACGAAAATCAGCTTACCTATCCATTAGCCCCCGGCGAGCAGACCGACTTTCAATTCGGATTTACCGATATCACCACCGCCCTGGCTGCGGACCGGATCCTTTTTAACTCCCGGACGCACAGCGATGCGTTTTTGGAGGGGCTTCCGGGATTTTTAAACATGATGCCCGAATACCGGCCCAATTGGGTGGTGGATGAAATCCGCGCCAAAGCCGGCGTCCTGTATCCGGGATGTCGTTTTGCGGCCGGGACTGTGTCCCTACAGGATTTACGACCGGAATCACCGCCCCTGATCATATGGAATCACCGCTGGGAGTTTGACAAAAACCCGCAAGCATTTTTTGATGCGCTGGATGCCGTGTTGGAAAACGGGACCGAATTTCGCCTGGCACTGCTGGGAGAAAACTTCCAGGCGGTGCCCAGGGCGTTTATCCGGGCCCGCAGCCGTTACGGTAAGCGGATCGTTCAATACGGGTATGCGGAATCAAGGGCAGATTACATAAACTGGCTTCAGCAGGGTTCCATCGTCATCAGCACCGCCGAGCAGGAGAACTTCGGAATAGCCGTGGTTGAGGCAATCCGCTTCGGATGTTTTCCCCTTTTGCCGGCCAGACTGGCCTATCCGGAGATAATACCTGACGAATTTCATTCCCGGGTTTTGTACCGCGATCAAGACGAACTGGTCGAAAAGCTTTTCCGGCTGATCAAAGATTATGCGCAATTCCGAAAATTTCGTTCCGGACTTTCCAATTCAATGGGACGATTTGCCTGGGACAACGTGATCCAACGTTATGATGAAGAGCTTGAAAAGCTTGTCCGTCAATAATCTTTTTAGAGCTTCGGATCAGGTCCAATGGTGCATCGCCCATGCGACACCCATCCTCCTTGCATGTGATTCTGGATCATTCGCAAAAGATGCTTACGTTGTTTAATAAAATTGATAAGGCCTTTATCGACGGTCGTACCAGCACAAGCGGCGGACTTAACAAAGGAGAAAAGCATTGTTCGGAAAATTTGATACCAGCCAACATCGGCGGGATGATGAGAAGTTGCTGCTCCGGCGTCGGATCTTTCTTCATCACGTCACTCCGCTCATCATTGTGCTCAGCCTGTTAGCGGCCGGCTGTTCCTATCTCGCTAAAGAGCCGTTGGAAACAGAAACCTATAGAACGGTGCCGGAAAATGAGCGCCGCAATCTGATTGTATTTATACGGGCCCTTTACGGCAATCATAAAACCTTTGAAAAGGAAGGTTTTGTGGCCATGGTGCGCGCTAAAGGCTTGCGTTATGATATGGTGGCACCCAACGCACATATGGCTTATTACTACGGGCGAACTTTGGACAAACGCCTGAAAGAAGATGTGATTGAACCGGCCCGGGCCGCCGGTTACACCAATATCTGGCTGGTGGGAGTTTCCATGGGCGGGCTCGGTTCCCTATTGTATCTGCTGAATTATCCGGAGGACAGCGGTATTGCGGGAATCATTCTGATGTCACCCTTTCTGGGTGAACGCGAAATTTTGCACGAAATTATTCGGGCCGGGGGCGTGCGCAAGTGGGACCCCGGTGGTTATGATGATAGTGACTGGCAGCGGCTTTTATGGGATTGGCTGAAAAGATACGATCAACAGCAGGATCGCCTGCCGCCTATTTACCTGGGCTACGGCAATGATGACTCCTATGCCCTGGGGCAGGGTTTGCTGGCAGCCATCCTGCCCGGTAATCAGGTGGTCCGCATCGAAGGGACGCACTCGGTGGACACGGTCAAGGAAATCTGGGCCATTATGCTTGATACGGTTCCGTTCGAATAAATTCGCCCGGCGGCGGTTTATTTTACCTGGGCCTTAATTTTATCGATGTGTCGCATGTGATTGTCAAAGTGTACATCGATAAAACGCAGGGTTTCAGCCATGTCCAGCGGACCGGCGAAAGGGTGAAGGTATACCAGATCCCCCGCGTTTCCGGAATTAATTCCATCAATATAGGCGCGGGTTTTTTGGCGGGTATCGTCCCAGCGGCCCAGAAGTTCCTCCAGTGGAAATTGGCCGCGGGGCTCCATACTTTCATCGGGTACATCCACCGGGATATCCTTGGTCATCACCTTGATGACGATATGAAAATTTTTTGCCGATCGATCCTGCGGGTCGAGGGTTGCGGCTAAAGCGGCACCGGTTAATTGCGCCAGCATATTTTCTTCAGCCATGACAAGATGCTCGA
Organism: uncultured delta proteobacterium; assembly: GCA_963821065.1. Taxonomy (GTDB): domain Bacteria; phylum Desulfobacterota; class Desulfobacteria; order Desulfobacterales; family JAFDCJ01; genus JAFDCJ01. Next base: position 698,641 of record CAWGCM010000034.1, read on the forward strand.
TGACTTCCACGATCGACCATTTATCCGCTCCGGCTTTAAAGTTCAGCGCCTCATCGGTCAGTGAGCTCAGGTCCTGCAGCAACTTTGTGTATTTTTTGTCCAAACTGTCAAATGTTTTCTGGATTTCTGTAAGCATAGTTCTTCGTCTCTTCTGCCTGAATTGAATGCCCGGGAAATTATAAAATTATTCCAATTGCCAATTTTTCATTTTTCCAGGGCCGTAAACCCGGAGCGTGCCGCTTCGATGATTTTGTCCGGTCCGATTTCCGCCAAAAAATTATCTATCATTTGCGAAGTTCCTGCTACCTGGGCGACAATCACCTCATGATTCTGGCGGTCGAGGATTTCAAAGTTATAGTTATGGCCCAGCCGATCCAGGTGTCCACTGCCGGCCTCAAATTTGACAACCGCCACTTCCCGCCAGAAACTCTGATCGATGTCAAGCTCCTTGGCGGAGATCACCTCGGTTAATTTTTCAATCTGTTTAACCAGTTGAAGGGCCTTGTCGTCGCTGTTTTCGCGCAGGGTCAGGGTCATCCGGCTAATCCCGGGTTGCTGGGTCGGGCAGGCGGTAATGGTGTCGACATTGATCATCTTCCTGCGGATCAGCATGGATATTTTGTTAAGTACGCCCGAGCGGTCCAGCATAAATGCCAGAATGGCCCGCCGTTTGGGCTGTGTTGCTGTCATTGTCAGGTCCTCCTGGATACGATCATATCAGCGATACCGCCGCCGGCCGGCACCATCGGCAATATGATTTCACTGGGGTCACATAAAAATTCCACCATAAATGCGCCTTGGTGTTCGGCCGCCGTCTTTAGGGCGCTATCTATCTCGTCCAACTTCGCAACCTTTAGATAGGGGATTCCATAAGCACCTGAAATAGCTTCAAAATTAGGGTTTTTCATCGGGGTCCCGGCATAGCGGCCATCGTAAAACAGGGTCTGCCACTGGCGTACCATTCCCAGATAGCCGTTGTTCATCAAAAGAATTTTGATATCGATTTTATGCTCCATAATGGCCCCCAGTTCCTGGATATTCATCTGGAACCCACCGTCACCGCTAATCGACCACACACGCTCGTCAGGCCGGGCCAATTTAACGCCGAGGGCCATGGGCAGCGAGCATCCCATGGTACCGGCCCCGCCGGAAGTGAACCAGCTGTTGGCGGTCTGGAAATTGTAATAGCGGGCCGAGATCATCTGGTGCTGCCCGACATCGGCGACGATGATATCTTTGCCGCCGGTGATGTCGGACAACCGCTTTACAATGGTTTTCATCAAAAGCTCACCTTCCGTACCCAACCCGGTGTTGATTTCCTCCAGGTTGGCATCCCGGATCTCCGCTCGATAGACATCTATCTGCTCGAACCAGAGTCGTCGCGGTTTATGAATCAACTCATGATCGTTGGCCAGGATGTTGAGCGCCTCGCCGGTGTCCGCGTTAATGGCAATCGAGGTCTTGACGTTTTTATCGATTTCGGAAGGATCGATTTCGACATGGATGACCTTGGCGTCGCCGCCGAAATGATCCAGGTTGCCCGTCACGCGATCATCAAAGCGCATTCCGAACGAGATGATCAGATCGGTGTTGAGCAGGGAGCGATTGGCTTCCACAGTGCCGTGCATGCCCACCATTCCCAGGCTCAAGGGGTGATCCACCGGGATCGCTGAAAGCCCGTGAAGGGTAAATGCGATGGGGATGTGCGCTTTTTCGGCAAATTTTTGAAGACTGTGGCCCGCGTTGCTAGTAATCACCCCGTGTCCGCATAGAATGATCGGCCGTTCGCTTTTGTTGATCATAGCCACGGCCTCTTTGATCCGCTCGCGATCCGGCGAAGGCGAATATAAGAAGCCCGGCAGGTCCGGTTTATAGGTTTCGGGATTGAACTGGTAACTGGCGTCAGTTTCCAGGAGCTGAATGTCTTTGGGGATGTCGACGACCACCGGCCCGCCCCGGCCGGTCCAGGCCACATACAGGGCCTCGTGGATGGTCTCTTCGATCTTATCAACGGACAGGGGCATGTAAGTCTGTTTGGTAATCGGCATCATGACACCGACCACATCACTTTCCTGGAAGGCGTCGGTGGCAATCACGCCGGTGGCGACCTGGCCCGTAATGGCCAAAAGGGGACAGGAGTCCATAACTGCGTCGGCAATGGCGGTTACCAGATTCATGGCACCGGGACCCGATGTTGCCATGCAGACGCCGGTTCGAGGGTGGGAGGTGCCAACCGATGCGCGTGATATTCCCTGGGCCATGAACGCGGCCCCCTGTTCGTGCCGCGACATGATGAACTCGAAGCATTTTTGTTTTTCCATTTCATCAAAAATCGGCATAATGGCACCGCCGGTATAGCCGAATATGTATTTGACGCCTTTATCTTTCAGGGCCTTGAGGACCAGTTCAGTGCCTTTCATGATTTAATGTTTCCTTCTGCCTGTTGATTCTGCTATGAGAGATTAAAATGAATGGATTTAAGAACCAATATAACCACGAATCGAGCCAGTACAATCTGATTTGATCACTTGACTTCACTCGGCATCATGGCCATTTTAATCATAATTGTCAAAACCCTTTTTTAACCTCAAAGTAAAAGAGAAGTAATTATGGGAAAAACTCTGTTCGAGAAAATCTGGACCAAACACGTGGTGCGGGAGATGCCCGATGGTTTGTCCCTGCTGTATATCGACCGTCATCTCGTGCACGAGGTAACCAGTCCCCAGGCTTTTGAGGGCTTGCGGCTGGCGGGTAGAAAAATCCGTGCACCCGAACTGGCCTTCGCCACCATGGATCACAATGTCCCCACCACCGAGGATCGCCTGAATATTAAGGACCCGATTTCCAAAGACCAGGTGGAGGCCTTAAAAAAGAACTGTGAAGATTTCGGGGTCAAACTTTTTGGTCTGGGCCATGAGCACCAGGGCATCGTGCACGTTATTGGGCCGGAACTGGGGATCACCCTTCCGGGTTTGACCATTGTTTGTGGGGATTCACATACTTCCACCCACGGCGCTTTCGGCGCGCTGGCCTTTGGAATAGGGACCTCTGAGGTAGAGCACGTTTTGGTAACCCAGACACTGGTGCAGCAAAAGCCGCGCACCTTCAAAGTAGAGTTTAGCGGTCGACTGGGCCCCCACGTATTTTCCAAAGACATGGTCCTGAAATTAATCGGCATCATCGGCACGGCCGGCGGCGCCGGCCACGTTTTGGAGTACTGCGGTGAGGCCGTGCGCTCACTTTCCATGGAAGCACGCATGACCATTTGCAACATGAGTATTGAAGCCGGGGCCCGGGCCGGGATGATCGCCCCGGATGATACGACCCTCGACTATATTACACGGCAGGAGCGCCCTTACGCACCCAAAGGAGAAGAACTGGAACGCGCCCGGGCTTTCTGGCAGACGCTTCCCGGTGATGGGGATGCCGAGTTTGACCAGACCCTGACCATTGATGCCGGCAGTATCGTGCCCCAGGTTACCTGGGGGACCAACCCCGGGATGGTGATGGATATTGATCAGCCGGTCCCCGCGCCGGATTCGGCAGCGAACTACAGCCCAGCGGATGTTGAAAATGCCCTGGCCTACATGGGGCTTGAACCCGGGGTTAAGTTAACCGATGTTGACGTCGATGTAGTATTTATCGGCAGCTGCACTAATTCGCGAATTGAAGACTTGCGACGGGCGGCAGCTATTCTGGACGGCCGCAAGAAGGCCGACCATGTGCAGCTGCTGGTGGTGCCAGGTTCGCACCAGGTTCGCCTGCAGGCCGAAGCCGAAGGCCTGGATCGGATATTCAAAGCGGCCGGTGCTGAATGGCGCTATGCCGGCTGCAGCATGTGCCTGGGAATGAACCCTGATCAGTTGCGGCCCCAACAGCGTTCTGCGTCAACCTCCAATCGCAATTTTGAGGGCCGGCAGGGCAAAGGCGGGCGCACCCACCTGGTGAATCCGGAGATGGCGGCGGCGGCGGCCGTGGCCGGCAAATTTGTCGATATTCGCAAATGGCCCAATATTTGATGACGCAATGTCCAATCGGTTAAATTCCAATTAGACTTTTAGCTGTTATATTTTTTAATTATTTGGGAAAACTTCTTATCACGAAAACACGAAAGAACAAAAACACGAAAAAGAAAATTTCGTGCTTTCCCCGCTGGAGGCGGATTTTTTCGTGATCAAATTATCTTTTAAACAGAAGAGGTAAAAATTGAAACCATTCACTAAACACACGGGCATCGTTGCCACTCTCAACCGGGCCAATGTGGACACCGATGCCATTATTCCCAAACAGTTTTTAAAATCGATCAAGCGCACCGGATACGGGCCGAATGCCTTTTTTGACTGGCGCTATACACCCGACGGAGAGCCCGACAAGAATTTCGAGCTCAACCAGTCGCGGTTTGAAGGCCGTTCCATCCTGGTGACCCGTAACAATTTCGGGTGCGGCTCCAGCCGGGAACATGCCGTCTGGGCCCTGTTTCAGGACGGTTACCGGGTGATAATCGCCCCCTGGAAAGAGATCGGCGGCCAGCGCATCGCGGCTTTTGCCGATATTTTCAGAATCAATTCCGCCAAAAACGGGTTGCTGGTGATTGAATTATCGGAAAATGAAGTGAACGCCATTTTTGATATGGTCAAGGCGCACACCGGATTGCAGGCGACAGCTGACCTGGACAAACAGCAGGTTGAAATCCAGGGGGCATCGCCAACAGTTTACCATTTCGACATAGAGCCCGGGGCCAAGGAACAGCTGATTAAAGGTCTGGATGATATCGACCAGACCCTGTTATATGAAACTGACATCACCCGGTTCGAAAAAGAATACGACCTCTTCGCGCTTTAAACGGCTCCAAACCGTTTTGAGATGGCTCCTCGAAGGTGTTTTAAATTATTCGTCGGTGACACACCCCTCTGATGCGGATTTGACATTTTTTATGTACTTATACAGCGTTCCGCGGCTTGCTTTGTAAGGCGGGGGGGTCCAGGCTTTGCGCCGGGCCGTCAGGTCTTCATCACTCAACTGGACGTTGAGGTTGTTTTGCACCGCATCGATCGTAATTTGATCGCCGTTGGCTACCAGGGCGATGGGGCCGCCCACCTGGGCTTCGGGAGTGATATGGCCTACGATAAAACCGTGGGAGCCCCCTGAAAAACGGCCGTCGGTGAGCAGGGCCACATCTTTTCCAAGACCGGCCCCCATGATGGCCGAGGTAGGGGTGAGCATTTCAGGCATGCCGGGGCCTCCCTGGGGGCCTTCGTAGCGAATGATAATCACATCACCTTTTTTAATCTGATCATTTTCCAGAGCTTTGAGCATCTCTTCCTCTGAGTCGAAGACATTGGCCGGACCGGTGAAAGAAAGCCCCTCTTTGCCCGTTATCTTACCCACCGCGCCTTCCGGGGCCAGGTTACCCCGCAGAATCTGAATGTGCCCGCTTTTGTGAACCGGGGCGCCTAAAGGACTGATGATTTTCTGTCCTTCGGCCAGCGGCGGAGTGTCTTTTAAATTCTCGGCCAGGGTTTTCCCGGTGACCGTCAGACAGTCCCCGTGCAAGCACCCTTCTTCAAGCAGGTATTTCATCAGGGCCGGAATGCCGCCGACGGCGTCCAGATCTTCCTGGACGTAGATGCCGCTTGGTTTCATATTGGCCAGCAGGGGGGTTCGATCGCTAGTCTGCTGAAAGTCGTCGATGGTCAGGGGAATCTCCACGGCACGCGCCATGGCAATCAGATGCAGTACGGCGTTGGTCGATCCGCCCAGGGCGGTCATGACTACCATCGCGTTTTCAAAAGCCTTTCGGGTCATGATATCCCGGGGCTTGATATCGTTTTCCAGCAGACGCCTGATGGCGGCGCCGACTTCGTAGCATTCGGCCAGTTTTTCGGAGGATTCGGCCGGCCGGCTGGCGCTGAAAGGTAGTGACATGCCCATGGCCTCAATGGCCGATGCCATTGTATTGGCGGTATACATACCGCCGCAGGCGCCGGCACCCGGGCAGCTGTTTTTAACGATTTCCAGACGACGCTGTTCGTCAATGGTTCCGGCAATATATTCGCCGTAACTCTGGAAGGCCGAAATGATGTCCAGTTTGGCGTCGCCCAAATGTCCGGCGCGAATGGTGCCGCCGTAGACCATCAGTGACGGCCGGTTGATCCGGGCCATGGCCATCAGGCACCCGGGCATGTTCTTGTCACAGCCCGGCAGGGATATATTGGCATCATACCACTGAGCGCACATGACCGTTTCAATGGAGTCGGCAATCAAATCCCTTGATTGCAGCGAATAGCTCATGCCTTCGGTTCCCATGGATATGCCGTCACTGACCCCGATGGTATTAAAGCGCAGCCCTACCAGCCCGGCGGCTTCAACGCCTTCTTTAACTTTGGCGGATAGCTGGTTCAAGTGCATGTTGCAGGTATTGCCCTCGAACCATACGCTGCTGATCCCCACCTGGGCTTTGCCCATGTCCTCGTCGGTTAACCCGGCGCCGTAAAGCATGGCCTGTGATGCTCCCTGGGATTTTGGGCCGGTGACGCGTGAGCTGTATTTATTTAGTTTCTGTGCCATGGGGCCTCCTCTTCATTATTTTTTGGTGTTGCTTTGTAACATAAGCCATTATCTGCCTAAATCAATTAAGTCGCTGTGGATTCGCATCTGGATTTAAGACAGCAGCATTTCATCTACCAGCAGTTTCCATTCCGCTTCCAGCGGTATGTCCGGCCGGGTCCTGCCGGCGCGGGAGTACCAGTAGTCGGCGTTCCACAAAACCCCTTCTTTCCGGTGGAGATAGGCGTGCACGGCGCTGCCCTGGGTGGTTGGAATTTCCTGGGCGATGGCGTGCGCCCTGTCCCAGTCACCCTTTTTATCCCACCACAGAGAGGTAAGCGTTTCGGAAAGTTCTGAAGATGGCTGTTCGTTTTTGATGCCTGCAGCGTATTCATCAAAGATCATGGTGCCTCCTGATCAGAGTTATTTATCTTCGGTATGTCAGTGTTAAAACCAAACAAATAGGAAGGCCTGAAGTGCTCCGTTTGATTTAACATATCGATTTTTCTAAAGTCAATATCCACCCCCTTTTTGTTTGCCAATAGTTTATAATTAGGGTATGACCCAGTTCTTTTATAGTTTAAAAGATCCGGGACCCGTGTTTAATCCGTGGCGCAGGTTTGGCGGATTTTACCATCTTTCTTGTTGGGATGGTTGATGGAGCCGACGTGAGAGCAACGTATTTTTACGGTTACAATATAGTAGCCGCCGGCTTTGCCATTCAGGCCGTCAGTATTGGCGCCCTGTTTGCCTACGGCGTGTTTTTCAAGGAGTTGCAGGCCGAATTCGGCTGGTCCCGGACGACGATATCGGGTGCCTCGTCGCTGGCCTTTTTTGTCATGGGGGCCGTCGGGGTTCTGGCGGGCCGGCTAAACGATCGGATCGGTCCAAAAATTCTGATCACGTTGTCCGGCGCCTCGTTGGGGATTGGGTATTTGCTTCTGTCCTATATGCAGGCTTCCTGGCAACTCTATCTGCTTTACGGTTTGCTGGTCGGTGTCGGCTACAGCACCCATGACGTCATCACCCTGTCGACCATCGCACGCTGGTTTGTCAAGCGGCGCGGCATGATGTCCGGTATTGTCAAGGTTGGCACAGGCTGCGGCCAGCTTCTCGTGCCCTTGATTGCCACCGCCCTTATTGCCGCCTTCGGCTGGCGCTATTCCTGTTTTATCATCGGTGCGACCGCCCTGGCGGCGCTTGTGGCTGTGGCCCAGGTAATGCGCAGAGATCCCCAGAGTTTGGGGCTGTTGCCGGATGGCGGCAACGGCCTCCCCGCCGGCACCGTCGTTGCTGCCGATGAATGTGGCCTTTCTTTGCGTGAGGCGTCCCGGACGAGGCAGTTTTGGACCCTGTGTGTGGCGGAATTCGCTATCTTTGCCTGTTTGCTGACCATCGTTGTGCATATTGTGCCGCACGCAAGAGACCTGGGCCTGCCGCCGACAATTGCCGCGGGTGTACTTGCAACGATCGGCGGCGTCAGCATGCTGGGCCGCTTTACCATGGGCACGGTCAACGACGGAATTGGGGGCAAGCGCTCTTTGGTCACCTGTTTTATTATACTGATTTGCGGGCTTGTCTGGCTGCAGCTGTCCAGTGTGACCTGGATGCTGTTTCTCTTCGCCACCATTTACGGCTTTGCCCACGGCGGATTGTTTACCGTAATGTCACCAACGGTGGCCGAACTGTTCGGTACCGGCTCACACGGGTTGCTGTTTGGTATCGTTTTGTTCAGCGGTACACTGGGGGGTGCAATCGGCCCGCTAATGGCCGGACGCATATTCGATCTAACCGGAAGCTACCGGCTGGTTTTTATCATACTTACCGCAATGGCCCTAATTGGCTTTATCCTGATAACCACCTTGCGGCCGCCGGCAAAAGATGTCGCTGGGACTTAAGCTAAACTCCACCCCCCTGAGCTGAAATCAAAGCCCGGCCCTCTGGGCATGGATTGTTTACTCTGCCATCATTTGATCAAAGGCTTCCACGGATACGGCCGGGCAGCTGGAAAATGATATCCCCGTCAGTTTTTTCAACGACACAGATGCTTTAATCGCATCTTCGATCCTGGGTAATGAAACACAGAACAGCAGGTCGTACTCGCCGAGCAGGGCATGCATGGCCGTGATCTCCCCACCCAGCTTTTTGATTTCAGCGACAGCCTGCTGGGTTCTCTCGATGCTGATTTCCCTGATTGCTTCCGAGGTGTATTTGCCGAACATAAAAAATGTTGCCATTGGTCTGCCTCCTTTTTTTACGGGCGCCTGGGGTAGGGTGTCCCATGGCTGTTAAGCGACACCCTGTCGTAGGCCAGCGCATCCCTGGGGTGAGGTGCTTTGCTTTCATCGGGATAACCGATGGCGATAATGGACAGGACCCTTAGATGAACCGGAAGGTCTAACACATCTGCAACATAGGCTTCGGCGCTCCGGGTATCATCGTGCGGCCTTTCTCTTATCTGGATCCAGCAACTTCCAAGATTAAGCGATGTCGCCGTTAGATGAATATAAATAGATGCGATCGATGAGTTTTCGATCCACACGTCGCTTATCTGCGGATCAGCGCAAACAACGATTCCCAGGGGTGCGTTTTTTAGAAAGGCTGCCCCATGCGGTTTGGCCCTGGAGAGTTTTTCCAATCGCTCGGTATCTGTTACCACTACAAATTTCCATGAGTTGTTTCCCATAGAGGTGGGCGCCCGCAGCAAAGCTTCCACCAGCAGGTCAATGGTTTCGGCTTCGACGGTTTTATCCTTGTACTTGCGAATACTTCTTCGGTTTTGAATAAGCGATAAGAACATTTAGCCTCCTTATTTTTATTTTGCCCTTCAATATGAAATATTTTACTTGGATAGGGATTGTATCGGAAAGGCAGGTGGGTTTGTCAATATCTAATATTCAGTATATAAGATTGCACATTCATATGATATACTGCAGGTTGAAGATTCGAAGCTGCAACGGAGGATTTTGCCTTTATGAGCTGCATCGTTCAAAAATACGGCGGCAGCAGTGTCGCAGATGTCGGAAAACTGCGTAAAATTGTGGACTTAATTGCCGGTCTCAGGGGGCAAGATTTCGATATTGCCGTGGTGGTTTCAGCCATGGGCAAGACCACCGACGAGCTTGTGATGATGGCCCGGGAAATTTCTCCCAAACCGCCACGGCGTGAAATGGATATGCTGCTCTCCACGGGGGAGCGCATTACCATGTCGCTGCTGAGTATGGCGCTGCACGAGCGGGGCCTTCATGCGGTATCCCTGACAGGGTCCCAGGCCGGGATCATCACCAACGACCGGCATAACGACGCCCAGGTCATAGAGGTTAGACCGTTTCGCGTTCAGGATGAAATGGCCAAGGGCAAGGTAGTGATCATCGGCGGCTTTCAAGGCGTCAGCTACAAGCGAGATATCACAACCCTGGGGCGGGGCGGTTCGGACACTACGGCCGTGGCCCTGGCGGCGGCCCTGGATGCGGAGCGCTGTGAGATTTATTCTGATGTGGATGGTGTCTACACGGCTGATCCGTCCATTGCGGCCGATGCCCGGCATCTGCCGGAGCTGTCATACCCCGTTATGCAGGAGATGAGCATGGCCGGGGCCAAGGTGCTGCATTCACACGCGGTTCAATTTGCCAAAGAAAAAAACATTGCCATTTACGCCCGCAGCGCTTTCGAACCGGGCCGGGAAACCGTTATCCGCAGAATTGCACCCGGCACTCTCATCGGGGTGCAGGCGGTCGTCAGCGAAAAACAGGTTGAGCGAATCCGGCTGCACGGAGAAGATGCTCAGGCTCTATTTAAACAGGCCGCTGAATTTCTGGAGAGCGAACAGGTGCCGATCAAGGAAGTCAATGTGACCGGGATCACCACCGCGGGAAAGCATTCGAAGGCATCCTTTGTGGTTTCCACACAGAATATATATGGCTGGGAGCAGATTAAAGCTGCCCTGAAAAACAAAATTGGCGCCCGGATCGATTTCGACACAGACCTGGCAGCGCTGTCTTTGATCGGTGAGGGCCTGAACCGTAACAACCTGCCCCTGCTGGATGCCCTCGATCTGCTGGCCCAAAGCGCCATACCCGTGTCCGGCATCACCACCACATCCTTTCGTATTTCCCTTCTCGTAGCACGCGAACAAGTTGAAAAGAGCGTTCAGTTATGCCATTCTCGATGGGTGGCCGACAATAGTATTTGATGCGGTGATTGTCCGGGATAAAGACGGGACAATTCATCCATAAAAGCTGACAACACCGAGGTTTTTCAATTCTTCTTCCGGAATATTTACCTGCCGTCCCAATTTCCGGGTCTGTTTGATCATTGCAGCCGATGGTTTTTTCCCGCTCTTGATGTGTTCCGTAATTTTGTAGATAAAGCGAAGATAGATGAGTTTCGATTCTAGGGGGTCTGATTTTTTATTTTCCATTTAGATAGTCTTTCCGGATAGTTGTTGCAAACCGTTTACGCCGCCTAGAAAAACCATATCAAAAATCCTCAGGGTTTCAATGAAAAACTTCTGATACCTTTTAGCAACAATATTAAGGCCGGGAACAAATGAAAAAACAAATCAAAAATATCGACCGCCCTGATTAGAGTACCGTTGAGAAGCATATTCATTTTTTCCAGGGCGTGCGGCATCGGGCGAAAGGGCGCCAGAAACATCAGAATTGCCAGCGGAATAATTACCGTATAAGGTATTTTATCGAGTAGTGACCACATACCTACCTTGTTGCCTTATAGAACGAAAATCATTCAAGAAAGCGAAGTGCGGATTTTAATGCTTCCAGTACTTTGGCCGGGTGATCCCCGACCTTGGCCACTTTGCGCCAATGTTTCCTTACCTTGCCGTCAGGCCCCACCCAGACCGTGGACCGAATCACTCCCCTTGTGACCTTGCCGTACATTTTCTTTTCACCAAACGCCCCGTATGTTTCCATTACTTTTTTTTGCGGGTCGCACAGTAGATTGAAAGGAACGTCGTATTTGCTGATGAAATTTTGATGGGAGGCCTCACCATCAGGGGAGATACCCAGAATGATCGTTTCGAGTTTTTGGAATTCGCCATACATGTCACGGAATCCCTGGGCTTCTTTAGTTCACCCGGGGGTGTCGTCTTTGGGATAAAAATAGACGACGACATTTTTTCCTCTGAAATCCTTCAGGGACACCTTTTTCCCGTTGGCGTCGGGTAGGGTGAATGCCGGTGCGGCCTTGCCTTCTTCGATGGACATACGAACCTCCTTGTGCATTTTTGAGATGGCTTCTATCTACTCATCCAGCAGGGGTGCTGATTTTACGGTTGTGTCTTTTTTTGACGGAGCTTTGTCGTAAGCATCGGATGGAATGCTTTCCAGCTGCTCCTGGTTTAAACCGGCGGCCAGTGGTTCATGGTAAATCGCCAATTTGAACTCCCGCGTTGATTCAATCATTTTCAACTTTATTTTCACATTGGCGTCTTCCCAGCGGTGGACGGTCTGTCTGGTTTCTGGATAGTAAGTAGTTTTAGGCTTTCCGTGTTTGATTGTAAACTGTCGCTCAAGCTGGGAGAATTGATCCGGAGAGCGCAGTTTAATGAACACGGCGAATAGCTTATCCCGGTAAAAGCCATAGAAAACGCCCGGTATCGGCTGATTGGCCGACTGGTAGACCATGTTTGCATTGGCATAATAAGCGGCCTGATTGACTTCATGGACCTTGGTAAGCTCATCGTATTCTGAGATAGAGCTGCCCCATTTCATGCCATGGATTCCCTGCTGGATATCGCTGGCTGCCGCGGGCCCACCCGGCCATATAAAAAGTAAAAGGCTAATCATAATTCCGTAATATTTCATAACAATCATCTCCTATTTGCTTGCTGTCATAACCTTTTTGAAAATGATTTCCCGGAGTCGATTCGCTCTGCCCACCAAAAATGGTCACAAAAATTTAGATGTCAATCCAAACTACAACTGCTTAATCTTGCGGTAATATGAATCCGACAGATAAATGGCGGCCAGGGGATTGTGACCCGTCACACGATCTTTGACCGCCAGAACGGTGGTCGGGGCCACGGCGTGATTAAAAAACAGGGAGTCGTGACCCACGCACAATCCCAGCAAAATATTTAGCTCGGTTTGGGACTGGTTTAACAGATTGGCCTGAAAAATCGGATTGCACATGGCTTCATCCGTTCCCCTGTATATTTTATCCGTATCGCTGATACCGATCATCTCTTTGGATGTCCTCCCGGCTTTACAGGCCACCGAAACCACCTCAAACCCGCGGTCCTTGAGAATTTGTCCTACAATGTCCGCTTCTTTTGCCAGACCGATGCAAAAAGCCAGCCCCAGGCGACGGTAATTCATTTTCGCGGCAAATTCGTATATTTCGACCATGCGGGTCTTGGAAGGCTGCATGACATACGGCTGTTGATCGCGGTTGGCATAACAATCCGCCTCCTGAACGGAGGCCTTCTGCGCAAACTCATAGGTGTCGGTCGCCTGATATTCCCGGTTGGCTTCCGCGAGGGCCTCTTTTTGCAAGAGGGTGGGGCAGTTTTTCGATCCTTTACCGTCAAGGGTCATACAGATTCTTTCAGGGGCCTCGAGCCCGCATTCAGCACATTTGCTAAGGGATTTTGCTCTGGGATCGGCCATGCTAAGCGCTCCTTTGGTTGTGAATCACACTCATTTTAGGGGTCATGTATCGGCTGACCAATTTTGTCTTGAAGGCTAATTTCTTGGGAATTGATCTAATACACAAATAACACAGAAGCAAGGCCATAATAATTATACTTGACCAATTCAGTAGGATTTAATATAATCGCCCATCAAAGCGCATTTATAAATAATTCACCATGATTCGATTGATCCATAAAATATCAGCCATTTTACTGGCATGCCTTTTGGGGCTGAATTTAGCGGCCGGCGGCGCCGTGGCCGCTGAGCCTTGTCCTCCTTCCCTGTGCCCCGGCGGATTGATGGATATGGGTCATCATAATGGTATGATCAATTTTGCACAGCCCATGCAGGGGTGCAGTCAAGATTGCAATGATATATTTTGTGATCTCATGAAAGATCCCCTGCAGGATGTAAGTGCGGTCAATTTATCACCCTTTCAAGGGCACTATTATCCCGTTATTCTTACAAATTTGGCCCCTCTTGGACTATCCGGCGTCCGGGCTTCTGCGTTCGAATCCCGGCACCCGCTGTTCGATTCCTGGGCATCGAGTCAAATTCCCCTTTACCTGCAGCATCTTGCCCTGATCATTTGAAGCGCCTCTGCTTTTCCCAACATTTTAAAATTACTTCATTCAGGTTTGTCCGAACCGGCGAACCATATCAGTTTATACCAAATATCTGTTTGTAACGCTTTCTGTAATAATGTTTCAAATTTCGGAATTGCGGTGAAAAATACCTTAGAACACCGCAATGTTTTTTGACAACAACTTTAAAGTGGAGGTTATACGAAATGAAAATATCTAATTGGATTGCAGAAAATAAAATCCTTATCTTCGTCCCCCTGCTGGCACTGTTTGTGGCAGTCGTGGTTGTGTTCGCTTATAACCATACCGGTAAAGTGAATAGTGTCGACCAGACGGCGGTCCCATCATACCCAACGCCGACGATAAAAACCGCTGATAAACCGGCAGGTGGCAGTCAGGCGGACGTGCGGCCGGAAGCTGAATCAACGGCTGCAGCCCAGTTCACACCGGGTACCGCCAAAGTGGTTTTTCAGGTTGACGGCATGTCGTGCTCCGGGTGTATTTCCACCATCAAATCCAGCCTGGCCGGCTATGAGGGTATCCGGGACATCATCGTCAATATTTCCGGCGGTACTGCCGAAGTTTATTACGATAGCGGCAAAATCAAAGACCTCGATCGCCTGGCGGCTTCTATCACGGACAGCGGCTACCCGGCCCGGATCAGTCAGCTATTGACCGCCGACGAGTTGAGAAAGGAGGAAACTGTTTCCGCTACGCGTGCGAAAGTATATATTGCTTCTGTGGGCGGCTGGGATATTTCCCGCACGGATTTCGACACCGAGCTGGCATACGCCACCAACCGCTACAAAAAAGCTTACGGGGAAGATGTTTTCTCAGGCAGCCGCGGGAAAAATGTCCTGGACAGCATTGAGGCCCAGGTGGTCTCGCGCCTGATCAACGAAGGCATCCAGATGCAGGAAGTGCAGCGTGTCGGATTATCGGATAGATCCGAAATTGCTGGATCAGGAATTCGATAAATTTCTTGGCCCAAAAGAATGTCGATCCCGAGGGTCTTAAAACCTCTCTGGAGAAGAATGGCTATCCTTTTGGTTACTTCATGAAAAAATTTGAAAACCGGGTGCTTTTGCGCCATTACATCGAAGATCAGGTTCTGAGCAATGCCGCCAGCGACTACGATAAACAGCAGCAGTATCTGGCCTGGTTTAACAATGCCCGGACCCTGTCCAAGGTGACGATTTATGACAAACGGCTGGAACGCCTGAGCCAGAACCAGGCCGCCGGCGGTGGCTGCGGCTCTTCCTGCAAAAGCTGATGGCCGGTTTTATACCACTATAAAAGACCGAAATTTATAAACCCCGCTTTCTTCTGGAAGGCGGGGTTTATAGGGTTTATGTGACTATCGGTCGGTGTGATAGTAAAACAGATCGGCAGCCTTTTGATTGTCGCCCTTCATAATTTTCCAGACCAGACCGGGATTTTTGAATAGATACCAATCGCCGAAAGTATCGAATTTGCGGCAGGAAGTGATGATGTGGGCGCTGGTGATGGTTTTAAATCGTTTGCCTTTTGTCTTTCCATAGGCCTTTAGCCGTTTTGCAAAATCAAGGTCTTCAGCGCTCACCAGGGATTCATTAAATCCGCCAACTGCTTCAAAATCCCTGCGGTGACACCAGAACAGCCCCCCGGAAACCCGCTGGATCAAAAGAAACGGAAGTACCGTCAGCATCGACATGCAAATACCCAGCGACCATCTTTCCGGCCGGATCATGACCCCGCCGCCGATGTAGTTACCAGTGGCTAAATTTTCGGCAATTTCCACGAACATGTTGCCGCTCATCCGGCTGTCGGCATCGATGGTGACCATTATATCACCGGTTGCAGCGCGGGCGGCGGCATTTCTGATTCGGGCCAGGTTTTTGCTGTCCTCATTAACGATAGCGGCATGATGGCGGGCGGCAATGTCTGCGGTTTGGTCGGTGCAGCGATTCAGGGCAACGATGATCTCCACCGGTCCAGAGACCTGATCAGAAGCGGATTCAACCGATTGCAGGCATTTTCCGAGAAACGCCTCTTCATTATGGGCCGGGATGAGAACTGAATATTTCATAGTGATAGAAATTAGTTTTTGATTTTATCGATTTCACGCTTATATTATTTGAATGCTGAACTTGGCCGATCGACTGTCAGGGTTTAGAATCGGTCTCGCGGACAATACCTTTAAAATACTATAAAATTTTGACCGTATCAAATATAATCAGATGAGGGATGTAGATACCACCGGAGATCAAAGGACTAAAACATGCGCTTTTCTGAATCGGCGCCGCTTGCTCAAGCTGATTTGCATGGCCGGGTTGGGACCCGGTTTGTTGATCAACGCCTGCGATCACCCCGGTCTCGACCCTTCCCCAAAGCCTAAAGACACTGGAAATAAAAAAATGGAATCTACTCTAGCCACATCCGATACCCGACAGCAAATTCCGCCCCTGGATGTCTCGCAACCGCAGGAGATAAAAACGGCCACCTTTGCCCTGGGCTGATTCTGGGGACCGGACTCCCGGTTCGGGAGTATGGACGGAATTCTCAGAACGCGTGTCGGCTATGCGGGCGGCGAGACCTTATACCCGACCTATGGCAGCATGGGGGACCATAGCGAATCCATACAGATCGATTACGATCCCGCCCGGATTACATACGAAAAACTCTTAGAAATTTTCTGGAAGAATCATGATCCGACTTACCGTGCCGGGCGGCGCCAGTACATGTCGGCGATTTTCTATCACAACGAAAAGCAAAAAAGGCTGGCGCTGGAAACCATGACTCTTGAAGAAAAGCGGCGAAATAAAAAAATCCAGACAGAGATCCTGCCCTTTAACAAATTCTACCTCGCCGAGGACTACCACCAGAAGTATCAACTGCGCCAGCACCGGGAGTTGATAACGGAATTTAAAAACATGTATCCCCGGACGATTGATTTTATCAACTCAACGGCGGCCGCCCGGGTAAATGGTTATGTCAGCGGCTACGCTACCCCCGATGAGGTTGAAATGAATTTAGAGAATCTGGGGTTGTCGGCCGCAAGCAGCCAGCGACTGCTGGAAATCGCCACTAGATGGAAAAATTAACCATCACCCTGGGATCTTCTAATGCAAACTGCAGTTTGGCCGAACCGATTTCGATGATGGAAAGGTCGTCGATGATGATCGGCTCCTTTACGATGTTGCCGTTGACCTTAGGCCTGGCCAGACCGCTGATATGCGTCAGGCAAAATCCCTCGGGTCTTCGGGTGATAGTGACCGAGGTTTGCCCGACCAGAAAGCCCTTGACGACCACGTCCGATGAGGGATGCTTGCCGATGGTTGAAATTTTCCGCTTGAGTTTAACCTTGCCGAACCCGCCGGCTAAGTAAGTTATGACACCGGCGGGTTGGTCGTCATCAATGGCAGCATAGGGCTTGGAAGCTTTTGGTCGACTGTCTCGGTCGACATCTTGGTCATGTCCTTTATCCCAGAATCTCACAACATTGATACTTTTGGTGGGATTACTCTTGATCATCATGTTGCGATGAAGCGAGGTATCCATGATGACGGTTTGATCAAGTTCCTCTAAATCATCATCGAAAATCTGTTGGGTGCCATGCAGGTTAAATACGAGTTGATGATTTCCGATGCTGATAACATCACCATGTTTAAGCCAGTGGGTGATAACCAGCTTCTCGTTGACAAAAGTACCGTTTTTGCTTTGCAGGTCAATCAGGACAAACCGGTCCCCGACCGGATCTATTTTGGCATGATGCCCCGATACCACAGGATCTTTGATAACAACGTCATTTTTATTTGCCCGGCCCATCGTCAGCGAAAAGCCGTCTTGAAGTTGGTAGTCTCCAAGTAATTCATCTTTAAATTTCAGCGTTAAGGTTGCCATATGTTAGCGCTCACTAAATTCAGATACCCCCCGGCCGCAATGTCTGGCGCAACCGCCTTGATCAAGTACTTTTTAATTGTATAACAGTAATCGATTTTCGTCAAGAATTCAGTATATTATGGCAGGCGCTAATCGCTCATTTTATAGCTGATGGAAATTCCGGCCGGGCTGGCGGTGTTTATTTCGGTCTTAAAGTTGGGCAGAGTTTTGCACATATTCGAGAAACTCGGCAATGCCGGATCCAAATCCGCTGGTGGCATTGTGGGCCGTAAAACAACCACCCACCTCAAGTTTGGGTTCCAGGGCGATAAAGTAGTTTTTGTACCACCCTTTATCGGCATCAGAAAAAACAAAGTCAAACGGGCCTTCCAATTCCAATACCAGTTTATGGGCATCTGCAAGGCGCGCATCGATATAGTCGGAAAGTCCGGCTGCCGCAAAATTAGCCAGTGCTTTTTTATACCGCTCCCTCATCGATTTCGATGGTGATGAGTCTGCCGCCGGTTTTGCTCAAAGCCCAGGCCATCCAAATCGCCGAGTGCCCGGTGGAGGTGCCGATTTCAACCGCCCGTTTATATTTGTGCCTGAGGATGAGATCATACAAAACCTTCCCATCGGCTTCGGGGACATTCCAGTCGACCCATTGGCCTCTGTGATTGTCGAGAAATGACCTCACTTTTTCATTGAGGCTGCGATTTTTGTCCGCAGTTTCAGCTATGGCTGGATTTATGAAAAAGCTTAAGACGAGTATCCCATAAATTAGAAAAAATCCGGCATCATGTTTTTTTTTCATTGGATTTAATCCTCTTTAAAAATTCCCAAACCGGCAGGGCCGTCAGGCCACCGACAATGCCGGCCAGGTAACTGGGCAAGGGAATGTTAAAGATCGACCGCCAGAATACACCCAGGATAAAGCTGGCCGCCAGCATGGCGACAATGGTTATGGATAATCGCTGCCAGAAAGGCATACGCACCTCCCATTCTAATTTGTTTTCAGTTCATCGCTATTCGTCTGAAGATAGCTGTGGAAACATCTTCACTTCGCTGAAGAATTCCACAATGATGATCGCGATAATAATGACAACGCCCACAATTATGATAAAACCGGTTGCATCGCCACCGGCCGGAAGATCGTGGATTTTTTCCCAAATTATCTCCAGTTCCGCATCGGACAGGCTGGCGATGCGGGCTTTGGCTTCAAGGGGGTTAATGCCCCGGGCCACAAGTATTTTTTGGATATCATCTCGGGACATCAGGTCATGGAGATAGTTGCGGGTGCTATGATGGCGGTTCCGTGTCAGCATCGTCTGCGTCCCTATCATGGCCGCCGATACCGACTGGTAAAATGCAGGAACCAGCACAAATACGGCGGCCAAAACAATACTGGTCGGTTTGAGTGTTTTCTCAATAAATCTCATAAAGGATCCCTTTCGCTTTTTAATAAAAGTCCTCGTTTCGTACCACGATTAATTCTATCCCGTCAATAATATAGGATCCACCCCGCGCGTCCGTGCCCGTCGTATAAGTACTGCTGTCGAACGGCCAGTCGAACCACGGGTCAAACCTGGAATGATAAAACTGTAACAAATGCAGTTTTGCTAATTGCGACGCAGTCTGAGAACCGGGGCTGCTTACTTTATTTCTGGTCTCGACATTGAAATTAAGGTTTATGAAATTATATTTAATAATATTCATGTTGTTTTTGGAAAAGATGGCCTCCTATAAAAGTATGCAAAAGCAATATTACCGGCAGTGCGAATTCGGGCAATTAAGCCGGTGGTAAATCGAGGATCCCATGGTTAAAATTGTTCAATATCTTATTCCGACGGTGATGGTGTTAGCGTTAGTGTCCTGTGCGCAACAGCGGCCGGTGCTTTATCCCAATGCCCATTTACAGTATGTCGGTAAAGAAGCCGCCGCGGCCGATACGGATGAATGCATCCAATTGGCGATTGGCTATGGGACCAAAGAA
The DNA here is from genome assembly GCA_963821065.1 of uncultured delta proteobacterium. GTDB lineage: Bacteria > Desulfobacterota > Desulfobacteria > Desulfobacterales > JAFDCJ01 > JAFDCJ01. The sequence goes on from CAWGCM010000034.1 coordinate 718,278, forward strand.
GATAGCGGCACCCGGGTGGCCAGGGACACTGCCAAGGGCGCGGCTGTCGGCGGGGCCGCCGGGACGGCAGTCGGTGCGGTAACCGGCAATGTCGGGCGCAAGGCGGCCGCCGGTGCCGCCGGCGGCGGGGCGGCCAACATGACCCGCAGTATGTTAAATTCAGGCAAACCGGATCCGGTATTTAAACGGTTTGTGGAACAGTGCCTGCGGGATAAAGGCTATCAGCCCATCGGTTGGCGCTAGAGCGGTGCAATTTCATTCAGCGAATTTACTAATGCGAGCGAAAATAAGTAGACATCGGGTTGAGAAATATTCTGCGCGTTCTCTTCATTCCCCAAAGATCAGGAATTAATTTTCTACTGCGCCCGAGACAATGAAGCCAGCGCTGCCGGTCAGGCAGAAAAATTATTAAATGATGGCTACTCAAACGTCCTGGTATTGGGCAAAGGCGTTGAAGGCGGAAAAAATGCCGGCTATCCAATAGAATAAAAAAGTTGAGCAATAAATATCTATCCTGGCCTGGATTAAATGCAAGATTCCGTTTAGCCGGATTTATAAATTCCGTTAACAAGGTCCGCGAACCAGGGGGGCTTTTGAAATACGACGTAGATAAGGATCACTCCAGTTATGGGAATGGGAATCACCATGTCAACGATGCCTAAAATAATGAGAAAAATAAGGGTCTTTGATTTGGTGCTCATATAATTTAATTTCCCGTTAGAATCGGTTCGTGATCAATTGAGTTTCAAAATTCTGCGAGCTTCCTCAGGTGTTGCTATTTCTCGGCCATACTCCCCCGCAATTCTCACTATCCGCTCCACGAACTTGGCATTGGTCCTTGCCGGAACCCCTTTCGAATAGTAAATATTGTCTTCCATGCCCACCCGGATGTGTCCTCCCATGGCCAGGGCCATCAGGGACATGGGCAGATGGCCCTGGCCGATACCGATCACGGACCAGGTGGCCTCCTGCGGGATATATTCATGTAAATTTATAAGGGATTTAGGTGAAGCCGGCGCCCCCCATGGAGTTCCCAGAACTAGTTGAAAGTGGGCCGGCGGGTCGATCTTGTTTGCGTCCAGCATGCGAAGGCAGGTGATGAGCATGCCCAGATCAAATATTTCAAGCTCCGGTTTGATTCCGCGGGTTCTCATTTCTGCTGCCGCACGATCAAGGAACTCGGGAGAATTCATAAAAACGGAATCTCCCAGGTTTATGGAGCCGGCATCAAAGGAGGCCAGCTCGGGTTTCAGTTCGAGAGGGGTCAGGCGTTCTTCGGTGGGGATATTTCTGCCCGGGATACCGCTGGTGGTCAGGCACAGGACCAGATCGGTCTTTTCCCTTAACGGTTCAACCACCTGTTTGAAAATCTCCAGGTCCTGGGTCCCCAGCCCGGTTTCCGGGTCACGCACATGGAGATGAACAATAGAAGCCCCGGCCTGCCGGCATTCAATGGCCGACTGGACAATTTCTTCAGGTGTGATGGGAATATAGGGCGCCGCTTCCCGTGTGATCCGGCTACCGGTGATAGCCGCGGTTATGATCAGCTTTTCCATTCTCCAATTCCTTAGACTATTAGCTATCAACTATGAGCTATTAGCTAAGATATCTATTAGCATTTCGTAACGATCAAAGGGCGGCATCAGGCATGCGCCGGCAAAGCGCTCGCGGGCCAGTTTGAGCACCTCCCGGGCGTTGGCAATGCCCTCGGCGACAGGATCTTCGGTACGGCTCATCCGTTCTCGGACCCGCTTGGGCACATTGATACCGGCGACTTTTTGGTGCAGAAATTCGGCATGACGCGGCGAGCGCAGCGGCAGGATGCCCAGGATAATCGGAATGTCAATGTGCCGGGTGGCCGCAACCAGTTCGTCTGTACCGTCTTCATCATAATACGGCTGGGTGACCACAAACTGGGCACCGGCCTCTATCTTGCGCTCCAGCCGCCGGACGGGCTTTGCCAACCCACGGGATTCCGGCCCCGGGTCGAGGACGACGCCGGTATAAAGCCCGCTGTCGCGAGCCATTTCGACCAGCCCGAAAACATCCGCGTCACCCACTTGGGTGGTGGTTGCTCGATCCCCCAGGGCAACGAAGTCCCCCGTCGTTATCAGTACCGTTTCGATGCCCAGAGCGAGCGCACCCCACAGCATTCCCTGCAGGCTCAGACGATTGTGATCGCGGGTGGTACAGTGAAGAATGGTTGGTCGGCCTGTCTGTTGCTGCAGGAGGGCACAGAGCGCCATGGCGCTCATCCGTGGCTTGGCCACAGGATTGGTGGCCACACTGAAGCCGTCAATGGGCAGTTCCTGCAATGATTGCAGGGCGGCCAAAAGAGCTTGGGTTTCAGCGCCTGCCGGTGGTACGACTTCAACCGTGATGGTAAATCCATCTTTTTTTGCGGAAAGCGTGACCATCAGGTAACCTCAGGATTTAGTGCAACAAAATATGCCCGCCGGAGCGGAAGCGAGCCGGCCATCAGGCAAAACACATCCGTCCGGTCAAAAACACAATGGAATCCGGCCGATTTATGAGTACCGGTGTCTGTGCTTATTCGCCACCTTCATTGATTGCAAAGCCTTTGGGCGTCAATCCGGTAGACGCGGGCGTGCCGGCAATTTTGGCCAGATAGGTTGCGCCCAGCTTCTTTAGGTGTTCGTTCACATTATCGAAATAATTGTAGTGGGCCTGCTCTTCATCAAGAATGGTCTCAAAAATTTTGGCACTGACATTGTCGCCGTTTTCCTGGCATTTCAGCAAAAACTGGTTATAGGTGTCGATGGTATCATCCTCGAGGTTGGCATCAAAGGGAAACATGGCCTCGACCTTCTGGCCCGGTTTAACCTTGCCGTCTTTTTCGGTGGTCGGCTCCCCGCCCAGTTCTTTAACCCGTTCGGCAAACTGCTCCGCGTGACGCATTTCATCGATGGCAATAAGTTTGAGGTTGGCGGCCAGTTCGCCATAGTCCATGTCATCCAGGCCGTAGTGCTGGTTCATATACTGATGAACGGCCAGCAGTTCCATCGCGCGCGCCTTGTTCAGAACGGCAATAACCGCTTTTCTTCGGTCTTGTTTTGATTTCTTTGCCATAGTGCACCTCCAGAATTAGTTGTGGTTGGGACCTACCTACTTCATGGTTTGTTCTGAGATCGCGGGGATTTTTGCATGGCGCAATGGCGTCATGCTATCTTCCGGTTTCCATCACCGATCATTAGTGTTTATGCAATTTGCGGGGAGTCTGTCAATGGTTATAGCGGTTGTCATAAATATGTTCCGTTTGCCAGATTTGCTAATGGGAGAAAATATAATATGTAACATCCTGAAATTATTATCAACATGACAACCGCTATATTATTTTTTTTATTCAAAAAAATATAGACGTTTGCGCAACGATTTGCCATATTTGCAGTCAATGGCACGGGATTTACTTATCCCCCAGCCGCAAAACGCGACCCTCAAAGAACTCAAGCAAGTTTGCCGGCTGGGTTCTAATCAAACTTTGATGATGGACAATGGCTCATGGCACAAACGCAAAATGACCCATTGGCACAACTGGCAACCGATGTACTTGCCGCCCGATTGGCTCGATATAAACCCCATAGAGCGCATCTGGCTTGTGATCAAAGCCGTCTAGTTCAACAACTAGGTTTGCATTACTGTAGAAAAATTATGAGAGCGTTTGGATCAGGCCATATTGGATGGTATCGACCGCCCGCAGAAAACCCAACAAACCACCGCTATCAGGACGTTATTCTGGCAAACGCTTTAACTTTGGATGGTAAGACATCAATAATACTTCTTGCATAGTGGACTGCTAAGGCCCGGGTGCTCAACGTTAATCTGTGGAGGGGGTTTCTGAAAACTGCAGTCTTAGGGACCCGATTTCAATAATATCCAGATCTTGCAGAAGAGTTACTTCAGTCACAAATTTCTCATTGAGTTTCGGTTTGGCAAGCCCGCTGATGTAACTCAGGTAACAACCGTCGAGTTCTTTTTTGATGGTGGCGGCCGTCGGGTCGATCAGCAGGCCTTTGACCACGATGTCGGAGCTGGGATCTTTGCCGATGGTGGTAATTTTGCGGGTAAGTTTAACCTGGCCGCTTCCGCCGGATAGATATGTCAGGACACCGGCGGCTTCCTGTATCTTCCTTTTGGAACCAACGGCCTGCGGTTCGATGTCTCTGACCGAACCGCGATTGGGACCCTTATCCCAGAATTTCACCACATTGATGCTTTTATTGGGATTACTCCTGGCCATCATCCGACGATGATCGGTCGAACTCATCATCAGGGTGTCATCAAAGTCATCTGTTTCTTTTTTGCGCCGCAGTTCGTCTTTCGAAAAATTCAAGACCAAGGAATGCCCGCAGATGGTGATCACATCCCCGTGATTCAGCCAGTGTGAATCAACAAGCTGCTCATTGACGAAGCAACCGTTTTTGCTTTTCAGATCATTCAGCACGAACCTTTCTCCCACCGAGTCAATCTTGGCGTGATGTCCGGATACAGAGGGATCGTCAATCACCACGTCGTTGTCATCCCGCCGGCCGATGGTTAAAGATTCGCCTTTTTGAAGTTGATATTTTTCGACTGATTTATTTTTTGATTTTAAGGTTATCGCTGGCATCTTATTACTCTATGACTTTTTGGGATGGCTTCGAACTAATTGTACCATACTACTTATAAATCCTCACCCAGATTATTGACCCTCTGAGGCTTCGCGTTTAATTCTTTCAATCTCCAGCTCTCGCTGCCGGTTATTATTTTGGCGAAGCTGTTCCACCCTGGCCCGAAACTGCTTTTGGCCTTCCCGGCTTCCATCCCGGCGGTTCAGCCCGTTGACGGCCTTCTGATATTCCAGGCGGTAACGATCCTCAATTTCCATGATCTGCCGCTCCAGGGCCGTGGCCTGCTCGTATTGACGCGCTCTATCTTCCTGGTACTGTAAGGCTTTGCTCACATATTCAAGACGTCGGCGTTGAAAACTGATAAACTGATCATCGACATCTCCTATGTATTGTCCCGAATCATAGGCCTGCAGCAGTTTTTGGTACCACATCTGGGACTGACGGTAATCCTTGGCCAGCCGGTAGCGTCCTTTTTCGTAGGCCAGCGCCAGAGTGCTCATCGCATGTAAGTGATTTTGCTCTGCGGCCGACTGCAGTATAGCGACCCCCCGCGACGGGTTGTCCTGCATAATGTGAATTTTGTTTTCATAATAGGTTACCAGCCGGTACTGGGCCTCAGCATAACCGCCTTCAGCCGAGCGTTGGATCCACTGCAGACCTTTTTGGCGTTCGCCGGCCGGTCCGGCGACCAGCATCTGGCGGCCCAGCTGGTACTGGGCCTGCAAATCACCGTCTGCGGCCTGTTGGCGAAGGTCATCGAGGGGCAGGTAACTGCCGCCGGCCATGTCAAACAATTGGTCGATATACTTCAATTGCGAAGTCCAGTGGCGCTCCCTCCTGGCGTCCGGCTCTACTCCGTAACGACCATCGCGGTAGGCTTCAACCAGCAATTCCGCCAGGGCCTTGGATTTCAACAGGTCGACCGAATAACCAAACCTTCCGTTCTGGTAGGCCGGCGCCACCATTTCCATGGTTTTGACATGCTTTTGTGCCAGTGCCCGGTTCCACCATTGGCGGCCTTTTTCCAAATCCCGGGCGATTCCATGTCGGCCGGAAAGATAAATATCTCCCAGTTCATACTGAATCCGGGCATCACCCTGGATGGCAGCTTTTTCCAGCAGAGTCACCCCTTGCGTTTTATCGGCGGTTTGGGACTGGAGTAATTGCCGGCCGACTGTCGCCAGTGCCTCCGGGTCACCCTGTGCGATCCGCTTCTCTAAAGCATTGATTTCTTCCGCCTGCTTCCGGCGGTTTGATGCCATCTGTTGATTTTGCGGCAGGCCATAGCGCCCCTGACGATAACCGGCCGCAATTTTTTCCAGGAGGGCGGTGGCCCGCGCCGGGTCCCGCGGGAAGCCGTCCGCCGCCTGGTTATAGCGCTTGGCCAGTTCTTCCATTGCCATGCCGTGGTCGTTGGCGGCGGCTTTCTCCAGCCATCGGCGTGCTTTTTTGTTATTTTTTGCGATGCCCCGGATCTGATCACCACGGATCAGAAGGCGGCCCATCTCATACTGGGCGTCGGCAAATCCGCTTTCAGCGGCCGATTGCAGCCAATCCATCGCACTGCGGGATTTATAATCCGCGACGGCCGATTTCATCATATAGCGATAGAGCTCATAGTGTGCCGCTGCCAGGCCGCCCTCGGCTGCAACCGCCAACCAGCGCAGTTTATCTTCCGCATTACGGGGGGAGCGGGCCAGCATCATGGCGGCCTTGATGTGACCCTGCTCAGCTGCGCGTTCAAGATAGTGACGGGAAGATGCACCCAAACCGAGCCGTGATCCTGGTTTTTTTTGCAAAGACAGGGCCAGTTGGTATTGGGCACCGGCAACTCCCATATCCGCCAGTGGTTTGAGAAAAAAGAGCGCCCGATGCACCCAGCCCAAAAGGACAATGAAAACGATCAGACCGCCCACCATTGACAGGTGCAGGAAACGTCGTCGGCGTTCCCGGCTCAAAGGCCAGGACCGGAAAACTCTGCGGCGTATGTTGATAGATGAGCAAGACCGTCAGCAGGAGGGCCAGACCAATAAAATAGCTCACTGAAGCGGCCATCGGAATTCGGAATTGGCCCAGGATGTCAAGAAAACCAAGCAGGCTGAACTGGTGGCTGCTGCCATGACCGCCTGAAATGTAGACGGGATTTAAGGCAACACCCATGCAGATTGTCAGGATGAATATCAGGCTGGTAGGTAATGGCAAGCGGTTTTTTTAAACGGCCGATAGCTGCCGCCAGCAGGTAGGCTAACAGAACAAAAACCAGACCGCTGATCAGGGCAGGGACAAGAAACATAATGGCCATGGTCAGGGAATCGAAATCGGTGTTAAAAAGGCCTGCCACACCGGCGGCAAACAGGAAACTGGCCGGTGCCAGCCCCGCAACCACGAACATAAACCAGGGGACCGGTAACAGGTGAAAAAATACGAGAAACAGAAACCAGCGGGCGGCAACCCTGCCGGCCGGCAGAGTGATGTGATCCGTATGACCCATCAATTTCCTCAATGCGGCTATTTAACGTGTTGGGTACCAGCGTCATGAATCGGCGCTTGATACAGCCAGGCTCAAGGTATCATTTCTAATATCCAGGATTATAAAGAGATTATCGGCGTTTTTATCAAAACCTTTATGGTGGCGGATTTGATAACGTTAATAAAAAAGTACATAATCTGTCTGATTTTGTATAAGGCATTTAGATCCGTTTTCTAATTGGTCAACTATAACCCCTTATGATGATAGCAAAATTGATCAGGTATATTAATTTGCACGCTTGTTGCAGCAGATTGCTAAATAGGATGCTGTCGTTTCAGACTTTCAATTTTTCTATTCTATAGCTCATATAGTCCCCTCAGTTGTGAAGAGCCAGTCGACCCGAAGGCTTTTACCTTAGGAGAACCTATCAAGATATGGATGCAGTTTTTTGTCCCTAAAGGGGGCACCTATGACGACATTTTTGTGGAGTATAAACATGAAGGGGTACCCCGAAATTTATCAGCCCATAAAGTAGAGGGGTCGATTCGCTATCGGCTGGTGGATGCTTATAAATTGAATAAGCTTGGAAAATGGACCATCACAATAAAGAAAGGTTTGACAGTTTTAAGAACCTTTGACGTTAATGTAATCGATAAATAGAATATCGGCCTTAGAAAAAATGAGCCCCATTAAAGCTCAAAAGGCAGGATGAAGGAACCCTGCCTTTTGAGGGTTTTACCCTCTATAACCCCCGAGTTTTGATTCGGAAAATTTCATCCGAACCAAACCTAATCTACAAAATCCCAAAAGTTCATATCGCATCGGCACATCCAACAAATTTTCGGTTCATCCATATTTTAGTATCAGGGCACGCTATACAATTTTTGTTAGGCAAATATTGTTTATATTTTTTATTGTGTAATCCATAATCTGAAAAGTCTTGTGATATGTTTATATATCTGTAAAATTAACAAAATCCATTTAATTTCAATGTGTACCTTTATTTCGACATGATCCACCTTTTAGCTGGATAACACTACAAATGTGATATCTAAAAGAGTAGAATTAATTGAGGGGCCGGGCAGAGATCGAAAAACTCCCCGACCCCTCAATTACTTGTCAGGGGACAATTACAGGAAAGAAAGGGGCAACCATGGTTAATGAATGCGCAACGATTTCCAAAAAGGATCGCTTTGATCTCAAGGGTTGCAAAACAACCATGAAAGCGGTTGTTACAAACGGCAACGGCGGTTACGAGAAACTTGAGTATCGGGATGTCCCGGTCCCAGCGCTTGCCGCGGGGGAGGTTCTTCTGCAAGTCCTCGCTGCCGGAGTAAACAATACTGAAATCAATACCCGACTTGGCTGGTACTCTTCCGCGGTCACAACCGGTACAGAAACTCTGACAGCTGCCGAGAAAGAAAAGGCGAAAGCAAAGGCAGACGGTGGATGGAACGAGGCGACACCATTTCCATTTATTCAGGGCACAGATTGTTGCGGACGTGTCGCTGCTGTTGCCCCTGGTGGAGACGAAAGAACCATTGGCCTGCGTGTGCTGGTGCGGCCATGCATTCGCAGTTCGGGATGGAATTCCCTGGAGAATATCTGGATGGCCTCCGATTTCGATGGCGCATTCGCGCAATTTGTGAAAGTGGGGGCTGGGGAGGTTTTTCCGTAGACTGCGATTGGACCGATGCTGAACTTGGCACGATCCCATGTGCCTACGGTACGGCTGAGAACATGGTACACAGGGCGAATGTGTCCAGGGACGATCATGTATTGGTCGCTGGAGCGTCGGGCGGTGTCGGGTCGGCCGTTGTCCAGCTGGCGAAGCGTCGGGGGGCCACTGTGACTGCAGTTGCGGGGAAGGAGAAACTTGCGCAGGTGCGGTCAATTGGAGCAGATCGCGTCATCGCACGTGACGACGATGTCGTTGCTTGTCTTGGTGAGAACTCCTTGGACGTCGTCGTTGACAACGTGGCAGGGCCAGCCTTTGGCGCAATGCTGAAGGTGCTCAAGAGAGGGGGGAAGTATGCGTCCTCGGGTGCCATCGGTGGACCACTTGTGACACTCGATATGCGTGACTTTTACCTGAAGGACCTGATGATGATAGGGTGCACCGCGTGGGATAAGCCTGTTTTCCCAAATCTTGTTTCCTATATCGAGAATGGCGAGATTCGACCGCTCCTTGCAAAGACGTTTCCACTCGAACGGATTGTGGACGCGCAGCGCGCGTTTACTGAGAAGAAACATGTGGGTAAATTCGTTTTGATTCCGCCTCCGTTGGATGCTTCACAGCCGGCATTTTCCGCAACTGAGCCCTGAGGCTCCGCGCGTGTGGAAGTTTTGCCAGTGCGACGCATAGGAAAGGCGGTGGGTGATCAGTGGCGAAATCCAGGATCTATAGGCAGGATGCTTTCCTATCTGCTTTAACTTTCAACAGTTTGATAGGGGTTCATGAGGCGCTCATTTTTTTTGGTTATGGCGAAGACGGTATTGTCCGGTTTTAGCCGCCTGAAGACGATCCGGTATACCGATCCGGAGCTGACTCCCGCGAACTGGTGCGAGGCACAGCCGTGCGTGAGAATCCAAATCGCCTCGAGGAAGATCATCCTGACTCAGCCCACCTCGACTTTTCTCGTCTACTCTCTGGGGCTTCTGACGATTGGCGCAGGCCTTTATTTTTTGTGGATCCGGGACGTCGAAATATCTCGTCTGTGGTGGGGCGTCTCGCTTTTGCTATGGGGCATCGGTGCGCTTCTGGCCGGGACCAGCTACCAGGCGTTCGGCTACGAGATTAAGTGTACTGGGCGGCAGTCATGCGCCTGGACCAGCTGGTGGGAGGTGGTCTACCTCATTTTCCAGCAGGTAAGCATGAACGCGATGTTGGTTGCCGTGGCGTATTCCTGTACCGGGGGATCATTGCAGATAATTCTGTCGGTTTACGCACTGGTGAACGCCGTTGCGTATGTCATCTTGACCCTCATAGGGGGCTTTGTTCCTGTCAAATCGCTTATCACCTTCAATTTGATGGTCCAGGTTTCGACCCCAATTCTGCTGGTCTTCTTTATCTTGAACGGCTGGCGGTACTACATGCTCAAGGACCCCATGGATCTTGCACTTCTGGGCACCTGGATATTGCTGCTTCTCACCATGGCCGCTTATTGGCTCTACGACGACCTGGAAATCACACAAAAGCTGTGGGCGAAGGGGAAGGGAATCTGGTTCTCTCAAAATGACGTGCTGCACATCTGCCTGATCTTCTGGATGATCTACATCGCAGCGGTAGTGGCCAACCGCGTCAAGGATTATGTTCCTGCTCTGTCAATGGGCTGATGAGTTCTAAGCGGCGGCAGGCTTGATTGAAAAACGATCTCCAACACCTACAATATCTGAATTTAGATTATCTCAGAATATATAATTTAAACCTTGACTATTTAGGTTTGGATAGATAAAAATGACGATTAACACAATTTCCCCCGAGGTGAATTCAATGGTTCCCGGCAACGACTACGTTATCAAGGATATTGTAGAGTCCATCCGGCGATTGGTACGAGCAGAATACTTAGACTCCCAGAAAATGAGCAAACAGTATGGCTTAACCGCCCCCCAGAGCTTGGTATTACGGCTGCTAATTAAAAAAGGGGCCCTGTCGTCTGCGGATTTAAGCCGTCAGATGTATGTTACCCCGTCAAATATAACCGGCATCATCGATCGCCTCGAAAAAAAGGGGTTGGTTGAACGGATCCGCCAACAGGGCGATCGCCGGGTCGCATTGATTACGCTCACCCAATCCGGTCAAAAACTGGGTAAAGCCGTTCCCGATCCGATTGAAAAAAAAATTGTCAATCAACTATCCGATCTGGATCCGGAGAATCTTCAAATATTGGCCATGGCAATGAATCAAATTCTGAACCTGATCGATACCAGAGGAGCGGAGGTAACATCTCTGAAAGAAGGTTTTTAGCCGGAAAAGCCGTGTCGGAAAAGTATCCGCCGCAATCAGATAAAGATGATCGCTAACCATTATAGCAAAAGGAGGGCAGCTATGCCGAAACTGGAAAAGCTTCAACAACTATTGTCAGAAGGAAGGATTTCTCGCCGTGAATTTATTGCCCGGATATCTGCCTTAGGGCTCATGGCCGCCGTGTCACCCGCATTGCTGAGCGGAACGGCCAAAGCGGCGACACCCAAGAAAGGCGGGCGTTTTATAATAGGGATAACTGGCGGGTCAACCACTGATTCCATGGACCCTGCAACACTGACTTCCAACATGAACCAGAACGTCAACTGGCAGATAAGAAACAGTCTTGTGGAAATCGATCACGAATTCAATGCCATCCCTGAACTTGCTGAGTCCTGGGGCTCAACCCCTGACGCAAAAGTGTGGACTTTTAAGCTGCGCAAGGGTGTAGAATTTCACAATGGCAAAACCATGACAGCCGAGGATGTGATCTTTTCCATAAACCACCATTTGGGCGAAAAATCCAAATCTGCAGCTAAAGGATATTTAAAAAGTATAAAAAATATTAAAGCTGACGGGAAACATGAAGTTATTTTTGAGCTTTCCGGGGGCAGTGCTGATTTTCCGTTTATCCTGGGCGACTATCACTTAACCATTTGTCCCGCCGGAACTAAAGGCCCGGAATTTGAAAAGGGCATCGGTACCGGGGGGTACATTCTGGAGAGCTGGGAACCGGGTGTCAGAGCTTTTTCAAAGCGCAATCCCAATTACTGGAAAAAAGGAAGAGCCCATTTTGATGAGATCGAAACCCTGTCTATTACGGATACCAATGCCAGAACAAATGCATTAAAGACCGGCCAGATAAACTACATGGATCGTGTGGAACTTAAAACAGTGCATCTCATGAAAAGGATGCCGGGGGTAAATGTTACGGCAACAACGGGAACAGCCCACTACACCATCCCCATGCGATTGGATCAAAGTCCATACGGTGACAACAATGTGCGCATGGCATTAAAGCTTGCGGTTGACCGTGAAGAATTAGTCAAACAAATACTACGCGGTTATGGCGAACCCGGCAACGATCATCCCATTGCCCCCGTAAATAAATATCATGCCAAAGACCTCGAGCAAAGAAAATATGATCCGGACAAGGCCAAATTTTATATGGAAAAAGCAGGCATGCTGGACCATACCTTTAATCTGCATGCTGCAGATGCCGCATTTGCCGGAGCAGTGGACGCTGCCGTCCTCATGAAGGAACAGGCTAAAAAGGCAGGCATCAAAATCAATGTCGTCCGGGAGCCTGATGACGGATACTGGAGCAATGTCTGGATGAAAAAAGAGTGGTGTATGTGTTACTGGGGTGGACGTCCCATTGAAGATATGATGTTCTCGGTTGCATACTCAAAGGGGGCCCCCTGGAATGATACACTTTGGGACAATGATCGTTTTAACAAACTGCTGATCAGCGCAAGAGCAGAGCTGGATACAGATAAGCGCAGAAAGCTTTACGAGGAAATGCAGGAAATATGCAGAAATGACGGCGGAACGGTTGTTCCCATGTACAACCAGATGGTTGAGGCCAGTTCAGCTAAGCTGGCCCATGGACCTATCTCAGGGCACATGGCTCTGGATGGCATGCGAAATGGCGAGCGTTGGTGGTTCGCCTAATACAATGGCGGTTGCCGTCCCGTGTTGCGAACGGGACGGCAACATCCCAATTATTTCAATAGATTCAGGACACGGTTAAAATGGACTCTATTTTGGGATTGGTTTTTAAACGGATCGGCCTGGGCATCCTGACCCTGTTGGCCATCTCGATCATCTTTTTTATAGGGGTTGAAGCCCTGCCCGGTGATTTCGCTGAGGAAATCCTGGGAATGAATGCCCTGCCGGAGACCGTGGCCGCCTTTCGCAAGGAACTCAAACTCGATCTCCCGCCGCACGAGCGTTATATTGCCTGGCTCGGCGACTTAATGCAGGGCGATCTGGGCAAATCCCTCGCCAATGGAAAGCCGGTGGTCGATCTGGTTGGCTGGCGCTTTGCCAACACGTTGTTTCTGGCCATCTCAGCAGCGGTGATCGCCGTCCCCGTCGCCATCCTGCTGGGAATTATCGCCGCCCTCTACCGCAACAGTTTGTTTGATCGTGCCATTTCCCTAGCGACCCTCAGTACCATTTCGTTTCCGGAATTCTTTGTGGCATATATTTTGATTGCCCTGCTCTCGGTGCAGTTGATTATTTTTCCGAGCATCTCCAATATCAACGACCAGATGTCGTTCTGGCAGAAAATTCACGCCATTGTTCTGCCCTGCCTGACCCTGACGCTGGTTGTCGTGGCTCACATGATGCGCCAGACCCGGGCGGCCATCATCAATATCCTGGCCAGTCCGTTTATCGAAATGGCACGTTTAAAAGGCATTAAGCGTACCCGGGTCATCGTCATGCACGCCTTTCCGAATGCGCTTTCACCGGTGATCAATGTGATCGCCATCAACCTGGCTTACCTGGTCGTCGGTGTCGTTATCGTGGAAGTGGTGTTTGTCTATCCGGGTCTGGGGCAACTGATGGTGGACTCGGTGTCCAAACGGGATATCCCGGTGGTCCAGGCCTGCGGCCTTATATTTGCGTCGATTTACATCGGCCTCAACCTGACCGCCGATGTACTGTCAATTATCAGCAACCCCAGACTGCGAAACCCAAGGTAGAAAGAGTTATTGTATGGCCTTTTTCAAGTTGCTCAGAAAATCACCGATCATTGCCCGTATCGGTCTGGTAATGATCCTGCTGAATATCGCGGCTGCCATACTGGCGCCGGTAATCGCCCCTTACGGTGAAACCGAGGTGGTCGGTGATGTCTGGATGCCGATGAGCAGCGAACATTTTCTGGGCACCGATCATATCGGCCGCGACATGTTTACACGCCTGCTCTACGGTGCCCGCAACACCATCGCCATTGCCTTTGTGATTACGATGCTTTCCTTTGCCGTCGGGATTAGCTGCGGGTTTTTCGCGGCGACGCTGGGGGGCTGGACCGATTTGATTTTAAGCCGCCTGGTGGACATCCTGATGGCAATTCCGGTCCTTATTTTCGCCCTGGTGATGCTGGCGTTGGTCGGCAACTCCATACCGAAGCTGATCGTCGTGATCGCTTTGCTGGATTCCACGCGGTTGTATCGCCTGTCACGGGCCGTCGCCATGGACATCGAGGTCATGGAGTATGTTGAAGCCGCCCGGCTGCGCGGCGAGGGCACCTGGTGGCTGATGCGTCACGAAATTCTGCCCAACGCCCTGCCGCCCCTGGTGGCGGAATTTGGCCTGCGGTTTTGCTTTGTATTTTTATTCATTGCCGCCTTGAGCTTTCTGGGTTTAGGAATTCAGCCCCCGATGGCGGACTGGGGCGGTATGGTCCGTGAAAATTCGGGCGCGATCACTTTCGGAATTTTTACACCGCTATGGCCGGCAGGCGCCATCGCCTTTCTGACGGTCGGTGTTAATTTCATCGTTGACTGGTTTCTGCATGTGGCCAGCGGCTTAAAGGATTGACAATCGTCATTCGTCAGGCCTGTTAATATTAGGCGAATGATTGAAACAGAGAATAGAATGAAAAAATTGCTTGAAATGAAGAAGTTGGTCATCGAGGGTTTCACAGATGAAAAATGGATCGAGATCGTGCACGGCATTGATTTAACCCTCGCGCACGGAGAAGTTCTGGGCCTGATCGGCGAGTCCGGCGCCGGCAAATCAACCATCGGGATGGCATCCATGGGCTATACCCGCCAGGGTTGCCGGATTGCTTCGGGCTCGATCGTTTTTGACGGCACCGAACTGGTTGAGGCAACATCGCTGGTAAAAAAATCCGTCCGCGGCACGCGTATTGCTTATGTTGCCCAGAGTGCCGCGGCTTCCTTCAATCCGGCGCACCGGCTTATTAAGCAGTATGCCGAAGCGCCGGTCAAACACGGGTTGATGAGTTTTACCGAGGCGGAAAAAAACGCCGTTGAAATATATGAGAACCTGTTGCTGCCGGATCCCGAAAGAATCGGGTATCGCTACCCGCATCAGGTCTCCGGCGGCCAGCTGCAGCGCGCCATGGTGGCCATGGCCATGGCCTGCCGCCCCGATATCATTGTGTTCGATGAACCGACAACAGCGCTGGATGTTACAACCCAGATCGAGGTATTGGCCGCCATTAAAAACATCACCCGCAAATACAACACGGCGGCCATATACATTACCCACGACCTGGCGGTGGTGGCCCAGCTGGCTGACCGCATCATGGTGTTGCGCTACGGCGATCTGGTCGAAGAAAACAATGCCCGCAAAATTCTGGCCGAACCCAAAAAAGAATATACCCGCAAGCTGTTATCGGTCCGTACCCTCAGGGAAGACAAGGATCTTTCTGCCTCGGAAAAAGATGTCATTCTTGAAGCAAAAAACGTTTCGGCCAGCTACACCGGAAAGGAAATGGTACTGGAGGAAATTAATCTCAAGGTTAGACGCGGTCGAACCGTTGCCCTGGTGGGGGAATCAGGCTCCGGGAAAAGTACCCTGGCCCGGGTGATTACCGGCCTGCTGCCGCCGGTGACCGGGAAAATTTTATACCGCAATGAAGAGCTGCCGCCGGCTCTAAAATCCCGTACCCGCGAAAGCCTCAGAATAATGCAAATGATCTACCAGATGCCGGATACGGCGCTAAATCCCAGACAGAAAATCAGGAAGATCATCGGCCGCCCGCTGTCCTTTTACTTCGGTATGCGCGGCAAGGAGTGTGAAGACAGGATCCTGGAACTTCTGGATATGATCGAATTGCCGGATCACTACATTGAGAGACTGCCGACGGAACTCTCCGGTGGTGAGAAGCAGCGCATCTGCATAGCACGGGCATTGGCGGCCAATCCTGAGGTGATCATCTGTGATGAAGTCACTTCCGCACTGGACCAGCTGGTGGCCGAGGGCATATTGGAACTATTGCAGAACCTGCAGAATAAACTGAAGGTATCCTACCTGTTTATCACCCATGACCTGGCGACGGTCAAGGCCATAGCCGATGAAATTGTGGTCATGCTACAGGGTAGAATTGTCGAACAGGGTGTCAAAAAAGAAATTTTGACACCTCCCCACCACGAATATACCGAGCTGCTGCTTTCCTCCGTACCGGAGATGGACCCGGATTGGCTGGACAACCTGCTCAAGGAGCGACGCAATAGCGTTTAATCTTACCTGACTCCCTGTTTTTAACCTCCAGAAAACTTGATGAATGCCTCCCACTAAAATAGACTTATCCAGGGCAGGTTGCAATAAATTGAGATAGTGCTTAAGGTAATTTTTAATGATTAAAAACGGGCAGGCTGGGCGATCTGCTGTCCTATATTCGCAGATGCCGCTTCACCTGGCCCTTAGCCCTGAGATAATTAGATCCGGCACCCGTTTATTAGAAGGATTCCAAGGAAGAAAAATAATGCTTACTAAACAGATTGCAATCGGATACATGGATAATTTCAGCTACATTATTGGCTGTGAAAGCACCCGCCGGGCCCTGGTGATCGACCCCGGCCCCGATGTTGAGCAGATTGTGTCCGAGGCCCAAAAAGAAAACCTTGAAATCGTGACCATCGTCAACACCCACGGTCATGGCGACCACACTGCCGGGAATGCTGCTTTAAAGGCCCGGACCGGGGCGGAAATTATTATCCATGAGCTTGACGGCGACAGGTATCCGGATGCGGATGTTCTGTTAAGCAATGAGAAAACGTTACAATTGGGTGATATAACCTTTGATGTGATTCACACGCCCGGCCATACCCCCGGGGGCATCTGCCTGCATGCGATGGGCAACCTCTTTACGGGCGATACCCTGTTTGTCGGCGACAGCGGCCGCACCGACCTGGCCGGTGGTGACCGGTCCACCCTGGGTCAATCCATCTGCCGCCTGATGAAACTGCCGGATACCACCGTCGTCTGGCCAGGCCATGACTACGGCCCCACGCCGTCTTCGACCATCGGCTGGGAAAAACGAAATAATGCCAATGCCATCGAATACGGATACTTCGTGCAAGATTGATGATAGGGGATTACATCCTGATTATTTATTATTCAGACGTGATCTGTTTTAGTATCCCTTTTCGCCATCATTCCATGTCAAATTCTTTGAAATCAAACCAGTAACCGGTTTTGCTCAAGTAATCCAGCTCGAATTGAACCGCCTTGATGTGATTATTTTCAATTTCCAGAAACCGTTCAAACAGCGGTCGGGCATCGGCCGGCAACTCATTGACCATTTTTTGATAAAAGGCACTGGTTTCAACTTCCGCTTTCAGCGCCTTGCTCAGCATTTGCTGTTTGATGCCCAGAAAATCCTTTGTTGCCAGTGATTTGATTTTGTCAGCTTCCTGCGCAATGCTTTCCTGGTCCGGAATAGCCGATTCCAGCCTTTCTGCTTGGATGGTTCCGCTTTTTCGAAATTGTTCCAATTTGTGTTCCAGATAGTCAATATGACGCTGTTCGTCCTGGCCCAGAGTATCAAAGATCCGTTTGCCCGCCTCGTCATCCACTGCCGCCACTGCTTCCCGGTATATGTCACGGATCCTGGTTTCATACTCAATAGCCGTTTTAATCGCTTCCTCGACAGTCATCTTTTCCCCTCATCTTATGCCATTTTATTTTTTTAATCCTTCATTGATTTAACCACATTACCTTTCAACATAAGCAATATATGGCCCAAATCAATCTACTTCCTTGGGATAAACGTTTTCCCCACCCGTAATGATCAGGTCTTTGAGCCGGTCCACAATATATAAATAGCCGTCCGAATCGAACCAGCCGATATCTCCGGAACGAAACCAGCCGTCCTCCCAGAAGGCGGTCCGGGTAGCTTCAGGGTTGTTCAAGTAGCCCCGCATGATATTCCTGCCCCGGATGCAGATCTCCCCCTCCAGGCCCTGCTCAAGTGTGTGACCATCCTGATCCCTGATCAGAATTTCCACGCCGGGCGCGGCTGTTCCGACCGAACCGATGACATGGCGATAGTAGTGATTGTAGGTCACCACCGGTGCGGCCTCGGTCATTCCATAGCCTTCATAAATTGCCAGCCCGGTCTGCGCTTTCCATTGACGGACGGTGTCCGCGGCCATACTGGCGGCTGCTGAATCCCCTTCACTGATGACCGGTCGGTCCGGAAAGAAGAATGCCGACCATTCCAAATGGGTTGCAATGTTCAATGTCTGACCCCCCTTTTCAATTCATTTATTTTCCTGTTGGCCGGCATTTGCTTGATTCGGTACTCCAGTTTAAGGGCATCTCCTTTGGTCATTTCGCGACTGACAGCCACCAGTTCGACCGGTCGGCGTGAATTCGTATACTTGGCGCCTTTGCCCGAATTGTGTTCTTTCAAACGACCCGGCAGATCATTGCTGATCCCGCAGTACAGGGAATTGTCGGAACACCGCACCAGATAGACGACCCATTTTTTTTGCTCATTTATGGTGGCCAATTTGAGCCTGTATGAATTAATGCCAAATTTGGTAGATGGGTGGTTTCAATGCAAAATTTCCGGGATGCATCGAGAAAAAGCTATTCGCAGAAATTTTTAGCATAGCGACCGGACAATGGTCAATAATTCTGAATTTATTTGTAAAAAGCGATCTTGGATGTAACCGCTAAATCTGCTAAAAGAGCGTTTATGGAAAAATCGACGCTCAGACTTTTAGGGGGAATCGCTGTTTTCGCCTCTGCTTTTGGTTTCTACCTATCGACAGTGGTCATCCGATGGTCCCAGGCCGATGTGTCGATTGCCCCCTCATATTTTGTCTTTGCCAGATTTTTGATAGGGTTTATAGTGGTCTGTGCCATCATGGCCTGCCGCCGTCAGCTACCGCGTCCCCGCAGTTATCATTTGCTGCTGGGAAGAACCGTATTTAACTGTGTGGCGGTGTATTGTTTCTATATGGCCGTAAAATTCACCTCGGTTGCCGAAGCCAATATTTTGAACATGACCTATCCGGTTTTCGTGGCCCTGATCTCCTGGACCTTGTTCCGCGAGCAGCAGGATCCCGTGGCTCTTGTCATGGTAGCGGTAGCATTTGCCGGCATATGGCTTATCCTGGCTCCCGGGAAGATTGACTTTAAAACCGCCAACCTCTGGGGTCTGGCTTCAGGCCTTTCGGCATCCTTGTCAATGACTTATTTAAATGTCAGCCGGCAGTACCACGACACCAATACGGTTCTTTTTTTCATGTTCGGCCTGGGCGTGCTGTTGACTTTTGCCGTCTTTCATTGGGATTTTTTCTGGCCGGATTCACGGGAGTTTTATTACCTGGGGATGTGCGCCGCATTCGGTGTAGCCGGACAGTTTCTTCTCACCATTGGTTTCCGCTATGTCACCGCCGTGGATGGAAGTATCATTTCCTCGATGCGAATTTTACTGGCGGCCCTGCTCGGCCCGTTTGTAGTGGGCGAGCTTCCCTTAAACGCGGCAGGATGGGTGGGTGCGCTGCTTTTGTTCGGCGCCAATGCCCTGCTGGCGGTACGCCGCGGTCTAAAGGAATAGAGTCGGAAAACCAGATTAGCTCATTTTTTAAATTGTTATTAGATACCCGGCGCTTTGAAAAACCGATACATCCATGCCGGAGTCAACTGGCTGTTTTATCATCCGAAAAGAAAAGTCCAATTAAGAATATCAGGGCAGGCAACCCTGCATTTCGATGATCCTTTCGCTGACCGGCAATGGGCCCATACGGGTATCTCCAGTCGCCTCAACTACTGCGCCATCCAACCGCCCGGCACCCCCATTAACAGTCCGTCGTCCGGCCTGCCCGATTTTCTGCAAAATAAAGTCCCCACCCTCTTAGAAACTGAAAAAGGTCGTCAAAATTTTGCAGCCATTGCCTGTCGAATTGTTTCTGTCGATTGGTTGGTTTTGCGAGCGTTGGGAAACCGAAGGGCCCGCTTCGAATGGGATGATACCGGATTGAATGCCAGATGGCTGATTCCATGAAAATTGATAATTTTCCCGTAAGGCAGGCTTTTATCTGTCGATTAACAAAACGTCCTACCAATTTTTATCCCATTTGACCCCACTCATCCGCAGCATTATATTTAATTTTAATGCATACCTCCAACTGACGGTGGCAGCTGATGGTGATTCGACCTTCTCAAAATGCAGATGTACATTCAATGTCTTGTATCTACGTGCAAACCTGGCAGGACACGACCCTCATAGATGATTAAACCCTTAAATTATGGATTTGGTCTAATTTTTCATTCATGTAAACCTTTTTCATAATCAAACGTCTAATAGAGTAGTGGAACAATCTGTTCAGCGCTGAAATTCTGAGCAATTTGCCTTCAGAAATATTTTAGCCAGGTCCCCGGAAAGGATACGCTAAAAGTTTTCAAGGACACTCCCGGAAAGAGTAAGTCCAGGAAGTTTCTGGAGTGAGGCTTTGGGTCTTTACACCGAAGATTCAAAGAGGATGATAGGGGGTGGTGACCCCGTTGCATAACTGCTTGGGAACTTATTTTTCAATGCGGTATAAAGCCAGCCATTCTTAAATGGCTGGCTTTCTTCTCCAATTTAGGGGTGATCTCGGTCTGCAACAGGACCTTCATAGGTTGTCAATTATTTGACATTGTTAGATATCTTTAAACCACTATACATAATTAGATATAATTACATATAATTTAACATCTTGATATAATTTGGTTTATTTAAACGCCCGGGTATTGTGGCATGGTTTTTGAATGATTTTAGTGTGTTAGATATTTTCAGTAATATTTTATTAATCGCCAACTGAATTATTGAAATTCGAAAGGAAAAATCCAATGCAATTATCAAAATTCAAAAACAACATTTCCGGGCCGAACATAGAGAAATTTGAAACAGACTCCGAGGGTTCATCTATCAAAGGTAAAACTTTTCTGCTTATTGATGATGAGCCCATGGTGACAGATATTTGCGAAATGATGCTTAAAAAAATGGGACATAAGGTCTTGACAGCCCACAGCGGTACCGAAGGTATAAAACTATATGAGGCCAATAGAAACCGGATTGATCTTATTATTTCTGATTTCAATATGCCCGGGATGAATGGGCAGGAAGTCGTTGATAAGTTGCGGGTAATAGATCATGGTGTTAAAGTTGTCCTTTCAAGTGGTGGCCTGAGCGTTGCAGAGGAAGAAGAAGCTATTGTTCGAGGGTTTAACGGATTTCTCAAAAAGCCATACAGTTTGAATACCTTAAATGATAAAATTGCTGAAATCTTAAACTGAATATTGCAGGGCTGTTTTTTGATGTATGATCAAAATATGGCCTGATCACCGATCAAGAACTAACTTCGATATTTTCGGCCAACAGCCCATCAAGCTTTGATCCGGGGCATCTTCAGTTTTCTTATTCCTCCGTACAAAAACAGAAATCCCGCGCAAATCAAAGCAATCCGACCCAGAAAATCTCCATGTCGGGCAAAAAAAGTCTGCCCCCCGCGGAGATGAACCTGTCCTTTGAGGGTCGATTTTTCCCACCAGGGTGTCCTGGCGATAACGATGCCTCTGGCATTAATCAGCGCCGAAACTCCTGTATTTGCTACGCGAACAAAATCCCGCCGGTTCTCGATGGCCCGCACCGGGCTGAAATTAAAATGGTGCTGATAACCCGGGGTATTTTTCCACCATCCATCGTTGGTGATCATGCAGATAAAGCCCTTTTCTTTTGGCAGGTTTCGGGAGCAGTAGGGGCCGAATATGGATTCATAGCATACAATCGGCAAGATGGTAATCGCAGCGTCAGGCAATACGAAAGTGGAACTCCCTTGACGATTACTGTAGGTGCCGGTGTATCCGCCCAGTTCCAGGGAGTATGGCCCTAAAAAGCGCAGATATTGCACAAAGGGCATGCGCTCGAACAGGGGGACTAACTTGGTTTTGTGGTAGAACTGGGGTGCAGCTGAAGAACCTGCCGGCAGAAAAAGTGCTGTATTGAAAGCCTCGTAGTAAAAGTTTTCTTTGCGATTGAAACGGCTTCCCGGGGGAATGGCTTGATTGTCGAGTTTCTGATAGCTGTGTACCCCCAATAGGACATTTAGCCTGGGATACTTTTTACGGAATTCCAATAAATCACGGTAGTAGTTCGAGGACAAAGGATCTCGCTCGTCAATCTGCTCTACAATGAGCGTTTCAGGTCCAAAAAGGTATTGGGTCCGGTCATCAACAATGGCCTCAGCTGTCTTGAAAAACGTCTCGATGTGTTTGGCATAATTCTCCGGATCAAATTTCTCCGTATAGGGATCCAGGTTGGGCTGAATCAGAGCGATATTGACAGTTTCCCCCTCCTCTTCAAAGTTTTGGAAAATAAGATAGGATCCAAAGATGGGGACAAGAAAGAGGATCAGCGTGGCTACTGCAAGCGGAGCAATAGATCCCGGGCCTTTTTTACGATACGTATCGAAGAGCTTCAATGCTGCAAAGTTGGTCAGTATGATCCAGAGCGTTCCACCCCGAACGCCGGTAAACTCGAACCACTGGATGAGCTTTGGTGCTGTGGCCAGTGCGTTGCCCAGATTAAGCCAGGGCCAGGCCAGGTCCCAGAATAGATGAAAATGCTCGTAGCCCATCCAGATGAGCAGAAAAGGGAACAACAGGGGAACTCTCAGGATTGTCCGGATACGGCTTGCCAGCCAGAATACGAGGGACTGCAGCAGTGAATTTGCGAGTATGATGAGGATGGCTCCCACAAATTGGGCCTGGGTAAGCCACCAGGTAGCTATGATATTCCAGGTCAGAAAACTGATAAAGGCGTAGTTGAATACGGCATAGGGGTTGGCGTGGTGCCGAACATTCGCCTCCAGATGCAAAAGGGGCAACCAGGCAATAAAAATAACAAAACACAAAGCCGAAACCGACCACGGCAGTCCTAATAACAGGCCGCCGGTCAGGGTCAGAATAATGTTTTTTCGGATGTTCATATCAAATTTGCGGAGGGTTCTATACTTCGTACCGCTTGGCAAAGCAATGCGAAATCATAATGGGAAACAGTTATACGGTATTCAGAAAATTCTGACAACATTGAAAATGGGTATGAATAAGGAGTTTAAAGAAGTATCGATCAAACAAAAACTTCCAATTTGGCTTTAAGGGCGGCCCATATACTGCGACTGTCGAAGCTGATTCCATCTATTTCAAAGCTGAGACCACCAGTCCGACCCATGGAAAGATGGTGTGGAAGGGAAATTGCCTACATGATTTTTACTTTGATCCTGAGCTGCCTTTGGTAACAAAATCAGGCCCGCTGAACTGTGAAGGGTTTGTTGCCGATGCGGTAGCTGGCGCCTTTGCCAAGCACGCGCCCCGCAAGCTTTTCGGGCACATCCACCAGGGTGTGTTGCTGTTGAATGCTGATTTTGCCCAGCGAACGGCCGGGGATGTCGGCAATGTTGGATAATGTGCCCACGACATGATTGACGCGTACGCCGTCGGCCCGGCCGGCGCCCAGCAAAAGACGCACCATTCCTTTTTCATGGGTAGCACTTTCCCGTCCGCCCCCTTTGCGGCGTTCGGGGCGCCTGAGCGCTTGCCGGGTAGCAGGGGCGCTGAAATCCGCCACCGTCTTAAGGGGTGCAATCGGGCGCTGCTTTTCCTCGGCACGTGCCAGTTTCAGGGCCACAGCGGCAACCTCGGCCAGATCGTGACCGTCTTCAAGCAGCTGTGCCACGATTTCCCGCTCCCGCCTGCAGCGCCCGCGCCGCATCCAGACCGTCACTTTTTCCAGCAACTGTTTTTCGCGGTGCAATTTGATATCTTCAGTGCTCGGCAGCATCATGCGACTGATTTTTTGTTTGGTAAGCCCTTCAATTCGGCGCAATCCCCAGCGTTCCTTCGGTGTCAAAAGGGTGATGGCAATGCCCGTTTTCCCGGCCCGCCCGGTGCGGCCGACGCGGTGCACATAGATTTCCGGATCCTGCGGCAGATCATAATTGAAAACATGCGAAATATCGTCGATATCAAGACCACGGGCGGCCACATCGGTGGCCACCAGCACTTTGAGCTTGTTGTCACGGAAACGGTTGAGTACCTGCATTCGGGCATCCTGGCTCAGGTCCCCGTTCAGGGCCTCGGCCGGAAATCCCCGTTGCGCCAGCTCATTGGCCAGCGCGGTCGTGCCAAGGCGGGTGCGGGCAAAGATAAGCGCACTGGAAATGGGCTCGACTTCAAACAGGCGCGTGAGCCCTGCCAGTTTGTCGCCTTCATTAACCAGGTAATATCGCTGTTCGATGGTCTCCACGGTGAGTTGTGTGCCTCCGATCTTAAAAGATTGGGGCGTCTTCATATATTGCTTGGACAGCCGCAGAATCCGCTGCGGCAAGGTGGCTGAAAAAAGGGCGGTCTGACGGCCGGGCGCGGTTTGGTTCAAAATGGCCTCGATGTCGGCGATAAAGCCCATGCTGAGCATTTCATCGGCCTCATCAAGCACGACGGTCGCCACCCGGTCGAGTTTGAGCACGTTTTTGCGGATCAGGTCGAGCAGGCGGCCGGGAGTCCCGACCACAACATCCACACCTTTTTTGAGGCGATTTATCTGGCGGTCATAGGGTTGTCCGCCGTAAACGGCCAGGACACGCACGCCGGTCTGCCGACCGTAGGTGCACATGGCATCCGCCACCTGGATGGTAAGCTCCCGGGTGGGGGTTACCACCAGACTTTGCACATGGCGCTGACCGGTTTGAAGGCTATGCAGGATGGGCAGGGAAAACGCCGCGGTTTTACCGGACCCTGTCTGGGATTGGCCTATCACATCCTGATCGGCCAGCATGGCTGGAATGACGGTGGACTGGATCGGAGTGGGTGCAGTGTAGCCGATATCGGCGATGGTCTGCACCAGCTGCTGTTGCAGGTCAAACTCGCTAAAGTTGGGGGTCATTATGAAGCTCCTGTTTGCGTTTTGAAAAATACTCCGGGTCGCATACCCCTTGCGGGTCATATGCCGGCTGCCTGTCAACAGTCGACCCACCCGGCAAATAAGAGCCTCTCTGTTGCAACAAAAATGCCCGACCAAAACCGGCCGGGCGACCATCTGTAATCGTCAAAACAAAATTATGTTCAAGTTTACGATTCGAAACGAACTGGTGCGAAACATAAGGCACCCGGGATCAAATTGCAAGCAAAAGTTAATACGACAAAAGTTTTTCTAATCCGCCTACGGCGGACGAGGGTTTAATTCCCCGCCCCTTGGGGCGTTTAAAATTTTCCGTTTGATACCCCGTTGCTTGCGGCGGGGTTGTTCATTCAGGATTTGACATCAGATTTTTAAGATTTAGTATCAATTAGGTTGGCTGCTCTCTGGATCCCGTTCGTCGCCTCGGCACATGGGATCGCAAACCACCTGTTGGGATGCAGGGATTATGGACAAAGAAACACATACATCAGCGGCAGATGATGATTGCCCGGTGGCGATACCGGTCTGGGATCTTCCCACCCGGCTGTTTCACTGGCTGCTTGCGGTCCTGGTCGCCGTGTCTTTTACGACCGGCAGCATCGGCGGCAATGCCATGCAATACCATGAGTGGAGCGGGTTTGCGATTTTGATTCTGCTGGTTTTTCGGATAATCTGGGGATTTGTCGGCGGCCGGTCGTCCCGGTTTAGGGACTTTGTAAAGGGTCCCGCCGCGGTGTGGCGCTACGCAACCGCCCTGGTCAGGGGAAATTCGGAGGGCTATCTCGGACACAACCCCCTGGGCGGGTGGTCGGTCCTTGCCATGCTGCTGGCGCTGCTGATCCAAGCCGCAACCGGCCTGTTCGCCAACGACGACATCATCACCGAAGGCCCCCTTTACCTGTGGGTAAGCAAGCCGGTCAGCGACTGGCTTACCGGTGTTCACCGGCTAAACCGCTATCTGATTATAGTGCTGGCCGCCACTCATGTATCGGCCGTCCTGTTTTATCTTTGGGTCAAGCACGAAAATTTGATCAATCCGATGATTACCGGGATCAAACACTGGCTGGGCGGCGACCCCGCACCTCCTGCCGGGCCCGTCTGGCTGGCGGCTGTGATTGCCGCGGTCGCAGGCTTTTTACTTTATCTTATGGTTTATTGATGACCTGCGGACAACCCCCGTTACCCGGCTGCGGGCTTGACCCGGAGCATCGCTATTTGCGGGTCTTGCTGTGGCAGTTTTTGCAGCTCTGGGCGACGGAGCCAAACTGGGCCTTGATGGAGCTGAAGTCGCTGCCTTTTGCGTCGACAGACAGCTTTTCGACCTCCGATTGATATTGCTGGGATAAACTTTTGAATCCGTCCGGATTTTTGAGTACACTGGATTTCATGGTCGTTTTGCCTCTGTCGCTGCCGGGGACCAAAAATGCCTCCCAGGGAAGTCCCGAAAGGGATTCGATGACGGCCGTGTTGCTCGCAAAGGTTTTTTGATCATAGGGCTGCTTGCCCTTGACCATGGCGCCCAGGCGGCCGAAATGCTGCGCGATGACAAACATCACCGATTGACGGTATTTGATGGCATCCTCTGGTTTGGCGAATTGGGCATAGACTGCCCCGATTAACATCCCAAAGACCACCAGTCACCGCTGTTAATTTTACGATCGGTTTCATATTTCCTCCTTCCAAATTTAAGGGGTTGTCAAAAAAACGTTTGCTATTCGAACGTTTTTTTCTACAATCACCTATACCACCCTTCCTTCACGGCTGCAATTGACAAAAGCTCTCGGAGAAATTATTATTACAGCAACAGTTTGAGTTGCTATTGAACCAAGTCCCTGTGGCTGTAACGGCAGCCGGGGATTTTTTTTAGGGGTGGATAATTTGGTCAAAATTTCTACAATTTAAGCAGTTGCAAACTTCTTTGGAAATTTGGAAAGCTCAGTTTAGGTAAAAATAAATTTATGGACAATTATACTCAAAAAGAAATCAACCGGAGACGGACCTTCGGAATCATCAGCCATCCGGATGCCGGCAAGACTACCCTGACGGAAAAGCTGCTCCTTTTCGGCGGAGCCATCCAGCAGGCCGGGGCGGTCAAGGCCAAGAATGCCGCCCGTCATGCCACCAGTGACTGGATGTCGATTGAAAAGGAAAGAGGGATTTCAGTGACGACTTCGGTGATGAAATTCAACTACCGTGATTTTGAGATTAATCTACTCGACACGCCGGGCCACCAGGATTTTTCCGAAGATACCTACCGGGTATTGACTGCCGTCGACAGCACCCTGATGGTGATCGACAATGCCAAGGGGGTCGAAGCCCAAACCGAGAAGCTCATGGAGGTCTGCCGGATGCGCAACACCCCCATCATTACTTTTATCAACAAGCTCGACCGGGAGGGTATGGCCCCGCTGGATATCCTGGATGACATCGAGGATAAACTGCAGATCGAATGCACACCGCTTTCATGGCCGATCGGAATGGGTAAACGCTTTAAAGGGGTTTACAACCTCTTTCATAGACAGCTGCATCTGTTCAGTCCCGGTAGTGACACCCGCGCGCAGGGCGGGGTTATGATCAATGATTTGTCAGATCCGGTCCTGGATGAACTGCTGGGCAGCCAGGCTGACGAACTGCGGCGAGATATCGAACTGATCGAGGGCGCGGTAGACCCCTTTGAGATGAAGCACTTCTTAAACGGAGGCCAAACGCCGGTCTTTTTCGGCAGTGCCATCAATAATTTTGGTGTTAAAGAGATGCTGGATGCATTTGTAGAAATGGCGCCCTCTCCGGGTTCACGCGCGGCCGTCTCCCGCGAAGTGTCGCCGTACGAAAAATCTTTTTCGGGCTTTGCGTTTAAAATCCAGGCCAATATGAATCCGGCCCATCGCGACCGGGTCGCGTTTGTTAGGATCTGTTCCGGCAAATTCAGGCGGGGGATGAAGGTGGTTCACCACCGGATCGGAAAAGAAGTCGCCCTGGCCAATGCGACCATCTTCATGGCCCAGGACAGGGACAATGTGGCCGAGGCCTTTCCCGGAGACATTATCGGCATTCACAACCACGGAACGATCAAGATCGGTGACACGTTCAGCGAGAAGGAACTTTTGAAATTCACCGGTATACCGAACTTTGCCCCGGAACATTTCCGGCGCGTCCATCTGAAAAACGCGTTTAAGGCCAAGCACCTTCAGAAGGGTCTGACCCAGCTTGCGGAAGAAGGCGCGGTCCAGTTTTTCAGGCCGATTATGGGAAATGACTATATTCTGGGGGCGGTCGGTGTCCTCCAGTTTGACGTCACGATGGCCCGGCTCAAGGCCGAATATGGCGTGGATGCGGTCTATGAACCGGTGAACTTTGCGGTGGCGCGGTGGATCGAGTGCGGTGACCGCAAAAAATTGGCCGAATTTGAGAAAAAAAATACGGCCAATCTGGCCAGAGATTCTCAAGGCTGCCTGTCCTTTTTGACAACCAGTGAATTTCAGCTCAATTACTGCATGGAAGAATGGCCGGAGGTATCGTTCTATAAGACACGGGATATTAACTAGTTCTATTGTCTGTCCGCAAACGGTATCTTTTGGTTCAAAGAGATTGGCCTTATGGCTCTGATTGATATGCGGGATGTGTGCTGGGGATACGGTGAGCTCCCGCTGCTGGAAAACATAACGTTCCAGATCGAAAAAGGGGAGCGCGTGTGCCTGGTGGGGCGTAACGGTGCGGGCAAATCCACTCTGCTGAAGCTCTTGGGCGGCGAAATGCTTCCGGACAGCGGTGGTATCCTGCGCCGGCAGGGTATCAGCGTGGCAGCTCTGGAACAGGATGTGCCTGCAGAATTCGACGGCACCATCTTTGATGTGGTTGCCGCCGGCCTCGGTGAGACGGGCCGGGCGCTGGCCGAGCACAGCCGGATCTGCAGGCATATTGAGACCAGGGCCGACCCCCAACTGGCCAAAAGGCGGGAAGAACTTCAGCATATGCTGGATGCCGGCGATGGATGGGAACTGTTAACCCGCGTTGAAAACATTCTTTCACGAACCCGGCTGGATCCTGAAGACCGGTTTGACAACCTTTCAGCAGGGCTGAAACGGCGCGTCCTGTTTGCGCGGGCCCTGGTTGGCAAACCGGACCTCCTTTTGCTGGATGAACCCACCAACCATCTTGATATCGACACCATCATTTGGATGGAAGATTTTATCCTGCACCACGTAAAAACCTTGCTATTTATCACCCATGACCGTGCTTTCCTCAACAAGATCGCCGGCAGGATTCTGGAACTGGATCGGGGCCGACTGGTCTCCTATGACTGCGATTACGCCACCTATTTAAAACGCAGACAGGCCGACCTGGAGGTCGAAGAAACTCAAAACGGGGTGTTCGACAAGAAACTATCCCGGGAGGAAGCCTGGATCAGAAAAGGGATCAAAGCCCGCCGAACCCGAAACGAAGGGCGCGTCAGGAGCCTGCTAAAAATGCGGACAGCCTTCCGTGCCCGCCGCCGCAAAATCGGCAATGTCAGGCTGCAGGTTCAGGAGGCGGAACGGACCGGCAAACTGGTCATCGAAGCCCGGGCGGTGAGCTTTTCCTATGGACAGGCCCCGATCATGCGGGATTTTTCCACGGTCATCATGCGCGGGGATAAGGTGGGCATCATCGGCCCCAACGGTGTGGGCAAAACCACCCTGCTGAAAGTCCTTTTAAAAAAGGCGAGTCCGGAAACAGGCCGTGTCCGTCATGGCACCAACCTTCAGGTAGTTTATTTTGACCAGCTCAGGGCCCAGCTCGATGAGAAAAAGTCCGTGCGGGAAAACATTGCCGCGGGCAACGACTTTATTATCTTTAACGGCCAAAAACGCCACGTAATCAGCCACCTTCAGGATTTTCTTTTCTCGCCCGAAAGATGCCGCACACCGGTTTATATCCTTTCCGGCGGAGAAAAGAACCGGTTGATGCTGGCCAAATTGTTCACGAAACCGGCCAACGTTTTGGTGCTCGACGAGCCGACCAATGATCTTGATGCCGAAACCCTGGAACTTTTGGAGGAGCTGATTTTCGAGTACCAGGGGACCCTTCTGCTGGTCAGCCACGATCGGGCCTTTTTAAACAACGTGGTCACCAGCACCATCGTCTTTGAAGGCAACGGGCAGGTGGTCGAATACATCGGCGGGTACGATGATTGGCTGAGTCAGCGGCCGCAAAGCACAACAGAACTTTTGTCGGAAAAAAATGGCGCTAAAAAAGTCAGGCCAAAACCCAGGGCGCGTTCGTCACGCCAGCTGGGGTACATGCAGCAGCGGGAGATGCGGGACCTGCCCCAAAAGATCGAAGCCCTTGAATCAGAGCAAAAAGAACTGTTTGAGATCCTGTCAGACCCTATGTTTTACAAAAAAGAGAAAGAAGAGATTGCCGGGGTTAAATCGGATTTCGATCGCGTCGAGCGTGAAATCGAAACCGCTTACCGTCGCTGGGAAGAACTAGAAATGATGTCATCGCAAGAGGACGCTTAGAAGCGATATCAATAATGCCTTTGCCATCAGGCTGCCAAGGGAAGAATTTAGGAGTCAAAACTTCGCCGGATCATCCTCTTCCTGAAATCATCGTGGTTTTGCCTCAGGATAAAATTACCAGTGTTAAAAAGACATCCGATAGACCCACAGACCTGTTCAGGAAATGGTGTCCCACCGATTCTTGGTGATTATCGTCCTAATTTTACAGATGCATCAAAAAAAGCACCCTTCTCGACGGAAACACCTTTACTCTCAATATTCCCTGAAAAATCAGCCTCCTTGGTGATCTCCACGGTTCCACTTGCCTTAATCTCCCCTCTCATATGACCTCTGATTCTAACGTTTTGGGCATGGACTTCCCCCTCCAATCTTCCCTCGGGGCCGACAAATAAATTATATCCTTTAATTTCTATGTTGCCCTTCACCCTACCGTTTATGATCAAATGCTCTTTAGCCGTAATGCTACCTACGATAACGGTGGAGTTGCTAATTGCTGTTTTCTCTTCCTTTTTAATGCCATTTTCCACAGATCTTCTCCTTCCTTCATTTTATAGCTGGCGTTACGGGTCGGATTGACCTGAGAATAGGAAAAAACGATGAAAATGTCAAAAGGATTATCAGGGATATTATGATGTAACCATATTTGCCGGAATATAGCACTTAAGTTTCCATGAGAATTGCCGATATTGGTACAGAAGAAATCTTCGGTATGCCACCACTTATTTCAAGGGCAATTACGGTTTGATTTCTGATTTACGCTGAGAATGACAGGAGGAGGCGGATGTACGCACTGCCCCTATACGAGGCTAAATATAATGAAAAAGAAGAGTGGGTAGAGATCTCCGATGTCGAACTCATGGATGGGTTATACAAAATCTATAAAAAGGTGGCCCCGGCAATAAAGGAGATGATAGAGGGTAAAGAAATAGTTACCCCAGAAGCTGTTTACCGGCTCAAACTGAAAGGTGGCGAACAACCCGACATGCCGACTTGAATACCTGCCCATATTGGTTTTTCCTATAAATAAGAATTCCCATCTTCTTGCATAAAAATTTTTAGATCGTCTGGCCAAAAGCTTAAATGGAAAAACGGACGTCCGTCTTTGGTGTTATAATTTACATTCGCGCCAGGGCCGCACCAGGAGGATAAGTCCGGCCGAAGCTAGATACATTAGGCCCAGATACGAAAAGACCAGGGTGTAGTTGCCTTGGGTGCGATCCAGAATATAGCCACTCAGCCACGGACCAAGGGGTCCGGACAGGAACCCGTAGGCCGTGAAAATCAGTCCGAAGATGGCGCCGAAATGGGCCATCCCGAAACAGTCGCCGGCCAGCGGTGCGGTGACCGCAAACAGGGACCCGAAGGCAAAGCCGATCACAGCTGCCAGGGCGGTCCATATCCAGATGCCTTCCAGATGGGGCATGATCAGATAGGCCACCGCAGCACCCGTAAAGCTGAAGGCCATCGTTCGACTGCGGCCCCAACGGTCTGAGAAAAATCCGCTCACCAGCCGGCCGCCCCCATTTGTCAAATTAAAACCGGTAAGCAATACGACGGCCTGGGTGAGGCTGAGCCCACGAGCCAAACCGAATCCTGTGGCCAGCACCAGCATGCTGGCACCGGCCGCGCCGGCGAACACCCAGGTAAGCCATAGACACCAGAATTCGCGGGTTTTCAAAGCTTCGCCCACCGAGCGGCTGGTCGCCTCAATTGTCATATCAGTTGCCGGTGCCGCTAAATCCACCTCTGGGAACCGGATAAGGGTGGCAGCCGCCAGGCCGACGATGAGCGCCACACAGCCCAGCACCAGGTTGATCGTTTCATAACTCCAGCTTGACAAAAGAGCGGTGAATACCGGAGACATGACGGCCGCTGCCATTCCGAAGGCCGTATTACAAAGTCCTGAGACCAGTCCACGCCTTTCGGGGTACCAGCGCTGCACCACTGTCAGTGCCGGGACATAGATAAAGGCCGATGAGGCGCCGACTAAAAACGCCCAGGCGTAGACGGCGGTCATGCTTTCAGCCCGCCCCAGCCAAATAACACTGCTGCCGCACAGGACGGCCCCTAAGGCGACCAGCTTTGCGGGTCCGTATTTTTCTTGCCAGCGTCCGCAAAGGTACATAAAGCAGGTGGCGCCGATCAGGATAAAAAAGATTGTCTGGCCAACCTGACTGCCTCCGACATTGAAGGTCTGTTGCCAGTAACGGCTCATGACTCCGGGAAAACCGAAGATAAACGCACCCGGCCAGAAAATTGCGCAGGCGCAGGAGACTAGGATCAATGTCCGCCCGGGTTTTTCCGGCATAATGGCTCCTATAGCGGTTGACAAAAAAAACGTTCCGTCACACGGCCTTTTATTAAAATATATTGGAAAGCAACTCAGATACAGGATTTATTGTAAAGCTTTGATTAAACCTTCGGCAACAACACCGGGGTTCGTAAATAGAGATTCATGGCTGCCCGCAACTTCAATGAGCTGGAAGTCCCCGAGCCCTTGGGCCATGCCAAGATAGGCACCAGGTGGTAAAGATGCATCATCTTTGCAAAACACCACGGTTTTAGGAATCGTCAGCTTCTCGAATCAGCGGTGCTGACGGTGTTGTGAACAGGGCAATCGGTTGGGGTATCAGTCGTTTGATCAAGGCATCCTGGATCTCGACCGGTTCGCCTGCCATGAGCTGATGGCGCACAAAATCCTCAATTACCGGAACACAATTATCGGGTGAAGCCTTTGCGGCTGCCGTCATTCCCTCTGAAGCTTCAGGTGGCACAAGATCGAACTGGCTTTTCCCATCCGGCAGAATAAAGGCATTGTGAAATATCAGCTGTTGAATTTTGTCGGATGCTTTGGGCGCAGCCATTTGAAGTAAAAATCCTGCACTGGAATGACCGACGAGTACAACCGTGGAATCTTGTTTTGCCAGCACCGAGATAATTTTGTCCACATAATCATCGAATTTAATTTTGGAGCGATCATCGCCTGGATTCTGTCCGGGCATTGTCGGGGCTTCTGCCGTGTGTCCCTGGTTTTCAAGCTCCTTAATAACGCCTTCCCAGCACCAGCCTCCATGCCATGCACCGTGAATAAGAACGAAGTGTTGTCCCATGGGAACCTCCTTTGATGTTGAGTTTTTAAAGAATCAAAACCCCATCTATTTGCCGGAGAAATGGGTTGTTGGGATTACTGTCATGGAAACCTTTCAGTTTGGGGGTTAGCGCATAGAACAATTTTTTAGATTTTTAGCATGTAAGCTTTTCCGCAGTCAATATTATTAGGGTTGCTTCCGGAATGAAAAAGTTGGCATCACCTATTGCAATTGTCTGTATCCGGCCATACCTTTCTATATTAATAAATGGAGCAAAGACACCAGTCCGAATTGGTACCATTGCCATTGAAAAATTCAAAAAAAGGAAATTAAATAATGAAAAATATCAGTAAGATATCTGCATCAGAAGAAAGATATCGCATGATTGAAACCACCGCCTACTATCGGGCGGAAAAAAGAGGATTTTCCGATGGTGACCCGGTAAAGGATTGGCTCGAGGCCGAAAGCGAAATCGATGCCCTGTTTGAGAAACTGGATGATGCGGGGGCCAGCATGCAAGAGCGTGCGGTCTATCTGCGGATGCGCGCCGAGCTTAAAAAGATCTTGACAGGTGCTCAGGATACGATCAAGGCCGACACCATCAGTCAGGCCTTTAATCGTTCGGGCAGAGAGCTCAAAGACCTGGGGAAATTTGTTCCGGCGACGGTTGACCGTGCCGGTAGAAGACTCAAGCTGGAGGTAGCCGGCGCAGTTGAAAAATTGAGTCCCCGGTGGCACACCTTTTCGGAGAAGAGCCACCGATTTATTGAGATCTGGAAGGGCAAAGGGGGTCATTACCTCAACCAGACCCACACTGTGTTAAACAGCCGGTTTAGTCGCTATCGTGACAAAAACGGAAAGAAAAAAGGTGGAAACGGTTCCAAATCTTGATTAGAAGTGGTCTCAGTAAATCTCGTATTTAACCAGCCTGCCGTCAAGTCCGCCGGCCTTGATCGGTTTTTTCCATGATGCTTTCAGCCCGATTTTTTTGATGAACTCACGGTTTCCGAAATAAACAAAAGCGGCTGAGCCTCTGCATTTTTGTTTTAAAAAATCGCCGAGATTTTTATACAACATTTCAAGATTTTCGTCCCTGCCCATCCGAATGCCATAAGGCGGATTGGTTACAATTACCTGCCGTTCAAGGGCAGGCAGCTTTCTGAAGTCCGCTCTTTTAATGCCTACGTTATTTCCATAATGGAGCCCCATCAGGTTTGTCCGCGTTGCGCTAACGGCCTCCGCGGACACATCACTGCCCGCAATCAGCCCTTGCGGCAGTTCCCGGATGTGTCCGTCGGCCTCTTTTTTTACCTGCTTCCAGACCGCGCCGTCAAAGTCGGGCAGAAATTCAAAACCGAATCGATTCCTGAAAATACCCGCAGGAATATGGCTATACCGCATGAGCGCCTCACACAAAAGGGTTCCCGAACCGCACAACGGATCATATAAAGGAACCGAATCCGTCCCAATCGCTGGCTCGAATAATCGCGGCGGCGACGGTCTCCTGCATCGGCGCTGAAACAGTCTCCTCTCTGTATCCTCTCCGGTGAAGCGCGCCGCCTGAAGTGTCGAGGCTTATTACGGCCTTATCGTTTCTGATATGAAGGTTCAGCAGGATATCCGGATTCCTTACCGACACATCCGGACGTCGACCGGTTTTTTCTTTGAAATAGTCGGCAACCGCATCTTTAAGGCGGAGGGCAGCGTACTTTGAATGCGAAATTGCACTGTCGGAAACATTCCCCGCTACGGCAAAGGTATTGCCTTGCATAAAAAAATCTTCCCACTCGATCTGCTTGGCCTTCTGATAGAGGGTATCGGTATCATGACAGGCGTGTGATATTAACGGCGCAAGGCACCGTGAAAGGAGCCGGGTCAGATAATTAATTCGATACAGGGTTGATTTGTCCGCCCTGAAATGAATCCCGCTGAATTCCGGCCTGACATCTTCGGCGCCGAGTTCAGCTAGCTCCTTTGCACCGGCTTCTTTTAAGCTGTCGGCGATCTGGGCAAAATAGCGGCCATCCTTCTGATACTGATATATCGCCGTTTGCCGCTTTTTCCTTCTAAGGTGTTTGACCCCATCAGCCGATACCATTTTTCACCACTTTAGTTTCAGTTGGAGCCGGAAAGAACGGCCGAATATATTGTGTGTCATTTCAAACCTTTGGCAGTATTAGTCGTTTCGCTCCTGAATGAACCCCGCCGTTGCTGCACCAGGGTAAATAATGCAAGAGTTTGGGCGCAAAATCAACCCCATCCTTGGAATTCACCAAGGGGGATATCCGAAAAATGGGGCTTACCGTATAATATACGGATATAATATCGGGCCATTAGCTATTGAAAGCGGCGCTCATAATCGGAAGCGCTTTTAATGATGAATCAAGAATAAGAAAGGTTGTAGTTTAGAGGTCTCGTTATAGAGGTTGTCAAAAAAACGTTCCGTTATTCGAACGTTTTTTTCTACAACCACTTATACCACCCTTCCGTATTTCGGAACGTATTTTTGAAAAGCGGTATAAAAGCCTTAGAGCGAATAATTTTCTAAAGGAAAAAGCATAAGTGCCGATAGCTTTATTTGAATTGTATAATTTTCACGATACAGGTCTGTGTCCGAGAAATTTGACAAGTGAGCGCTGCCGTCTGGGTTGGCGGTCACCTGTATCGGTTCTTGATAAACTATCGGGACTCTTTTTTAGGATTTCAAGTTGCAGCCCAGATTTTTTAAACAGGGAGGAGATAAATAATGTACAGCAAGAAAGAAGTTCAACAAAACGCTATGATCGATGCCAAGAATAATATTCCGGGCAGAGATGATACGAATTTCTCTCAATTTGAGCAAGAGTGCATGGCCATGGCCAACAACGAAGCACGGCAGGAAATGGCCAAATATGAGCCTCAATTGGAGATTCTTAATGGGAAGCACAAGCCCCTGCTCAAGGAATATGAGCGAATCTCCAAGGATTATGATGCTCACGCCAAAAAAATTGAGCGCAGCGAGCCCAGTGTGGAGTTGTCCAGGGGTAAGTACTACGTGTTGATGTCTCTTTTTGTTCTGGGTGAAATTCCCATGAATTCTCTGGCTTTCTCAGTGTTTGGTGAAAGCCAGATATTCACCTGGATCATGGCACTTGGGGTGGCCGTTGCCATCCCCTGGATCGCCCATGCCGTGGGTATTCTCATCAAGAGAGGGTCTGTGCCGTGGTGGAAGAATGGCATTGGCGTGGCAGCACTTCTCATGCTAACTGTCGGCGGCCTGCTGGCCATTGGCTACGTACGGGTCCAGTATCTGGGTGATCTCAACGCAGCAGGTGCCACCAGAAGTTTCGGCAGCAGCGGCATCATAGGCGCCTCTTTTGTCGGCCTGAACCTGGTTATTTTAGCCGCAGCCACACTGTGCTCGTATTTTGCCCATGACACGGATCCTTTGCTGGAGCATTTGCACCGCAAAACCAACCAGATTAATAAGGCTATGCGGGCCATCGAGGCCAAATACAATAAAATAGTTACCGAACAGGAACAAAGGATCAACCGGATTCACCAGCAAACCCAGGAAAACATCTATTACTATCGCAAAATCAATCAGCGTGAACGTCCCGATCATGAAAAACCCAAGTCCTTTGAAAGGGAACATGAGGTGATCCTGGACTATGACAAACAGGGCCGTAGCCCAAAAGTTCAAAAAATGCTGAACGCGACCACCCAATTGCGTGTTCAGGCATCTGGCGAATAGTAAACAATCAACCCATTTATTGGGATTTGAGGAGGTACACCCATATGAACCGGTGGAGTCTGAAAATATTGTGTGTCATCGTTCTCAGTAACATGCTGTTATTGAGCTCCGTGGAAGGAAAAAGTGACACCTTCTGGAAGTTGGGCAAGGAGAAAAAAAATCCACGGGTAGTGGCTGTATTTGTCGATATGTCAGGCAGCACGAACCAGGCCCGGCGAACGGTTTACCGCAATGCGTTTGAAAAAATATATGAGAACCTTCAGCAGGGCGATCGTGTGATCGTAGGAACCATCACGGGGCGGTCCTATATCGACTTCAAGCCCGCGGTGGATGCCGAAATTCCCAAGCAAAGTATCTGGGTTAACCGGATTACGTTTGAACAAAACCTGGCGAATACCAAAAAAGACATTCAAACGGAAGTAGAGAAACTCCTGTCGGCTAAGCGCGGGACGCCACGAACCGAGATAATTAATTCTCTGAATATCGCCGATAAAATCTTCCATAACGAAAAACGTCAAAAGATCCTGATTATCCTTTCCGACATGATCCAGGATTCAAAAGAATACAAGTTTGACCGGGTTAAAGTCACCGATGATTATATCACCAAGATCATCAGAGACCGCCAGAAGCAAAACCTCATCCCCAAACTCAATGATGTCAAAGTCTATGTGGCCGGAGCCAGTGCCGCTGATTCTAAAAAATTTCGCTCAATAGAAAGGTTTTGGAATCGTTACTTTGTCACCTGTGGTGCAGATTTTTCACCTCACAGATACGGCCATTCCCTGCTGGAATTTGAAAAGGAAACTTAAGTCGAAAGGTTCAGGGATAAGGGTTCTGGATTTTGGGATATATATTTTATAAAGCGGTATCAAACAAAAGGGGATCAGTTCTTTTAGGGCTGTTCCCCTTTAAATTTATGACACAAGATAAGTGATATTCATTCCAGCAAAACGGTCATAAAAAAGAGCAACAAGACACTGCCTGGAAAAACAAGCAATGCTTTCGCCCACTCCGACCAGGATGTGGGTTCTACTTCTTTCTTAATTACGAGGGCTTCGTCGAGATGTATGTTGTTTTTTCTGACAAAGTCCTTGGCATAATGCGGCAGGACCTGATCCGCCATATATCTCTTGAAATCCTGATCAATTCTAGCGCCGGATACCGACCATTCTTCTGCGGACACACCTAATAGATCATATTCGGTTCGACCGGTTGCCAGAGAAATTTCGTACAGCGAATCCTCTATTGCAACCAGTTCAGCCTGGCTGTCTATTTGAAACTTCCGATAACAGGCCCAAAAAAGGAATCCCACAAGCAGCAACGCGCAGATACCCGCAATTAAATGAAATCCAGATGCATATCGGGGGTCATCATCAACGTCGCTGACGATATCCGTCGCATGCCTCTGAGACAACGCCAAAGTATTGTCTAACCTGTCTTCTGGACTGAAAAAAATAAAGACAGCCATGCTCAGCAGCACCAGCGCAACAATGGAATATAAAACCGATATTCTTTTATCCATTTAAACACCTTCCTTTTTCTGTTCTATCAAATATGCTTGTCACTATTCCGGTTCTTGTCAACCGGAATCATGCTTTGACACCATGCTTTTAAAACGATATGGATTAAACCGATACCCTTTATACTTTCGGGGAAAAGGCCCCTTGAAACCGGTTTTCAAAAAACAGATCGGAAAAAGAGGATCGGCCCTGAAAACGAATCGCCCGATAAAAAGGTTTCCCGGACCTAAAAAGGAACCATAAATTAACACGGCTACCGGCAGGGGAGGAATATATGAGTGGATTCAAGGAATATGATCATTATGACGGCTTGGGGCTGGCGGAGCTGGTGAAAAAAAAAGAAATATCTTCAGTTGAGCTTTGCGAAGAGGCCATCGCACGGATTGAAAAAAATAATCTGAAATTAAATGCCGTTATTACTCCCATGTTTGATCTGGCCCGCAAGTTGGTCCAGGAGCCCTTGCCCGAAGGTCCTTTTACGGGTGTACCGTTTTTGCTAAAGGATTTGCTTGCAGATTTTGCCGGTGTGCCCCTGACCAGAGGCTCCAGGGCCTGCAAAAATTACATTCCCGATCATGACAGCGAAATGGTAAAGCGATTTAAGAAGGCCGGACTCATTGTTCTGGGAAAAACGAACACGCCGGAATTCGGGCTGTTGGGGTATACGGAACCGGAATTGCACGGGCCAACCCGCAATCCCTGGAATACCGAACATACACCCGGTGGATCCAGCGGTGGATCCGCGGCCGCTGTGGCAAGCGGTATGGTGCCGATAGCCTCGGGCGGTGATGGTGGAGGATCCATTCGCATTCCGGCTGCATGTTGCGGCGTTTTCGGCTTCAAGCAAAGCCGGGGTCGCACGCCCACCGGACCTTCCCGTGGCGCCATCTGGCAGGGCGCTGTTGTCGAACATGTGATCACCCGCACGGTGCGAGACAGCGCTGCCATTTTGGACGCTACCCAGGGAGCAGACATTGGAGCGCCCTATGTTATTTTGCCCCCACAACAGCCATACTTGCAGGAGTTGGAACAAAGCCCCGGGTGTCTCCGAATCGCTTTTAACTCCCAATCGCCTCTGGGCACCGACGTTCACCCGGAGTGTGTGAAGGCGGTAGAACATACTGCACAACTGCTGGAAAAATTGGGGCACGAGGTCGAAGAAGCCCGCCCGGACATCGATGGTCAGACTC
This sequence comes from uncultured delta proteobacterium, assembly GCA_963821065.1. Classification (GTDB taxonomy): domain Bacteria; phylum Desulfobacterota; class Desulfobacteria; order Desulfobacterales; family JAFDCJ01; genus JAFDCJ01. The sequence goes on from CAWGCM010000034.1 coordinate 758,303, forward strand.
TGGCTAAAAGTTTTCTTACGATGTACTTTGGCGAAATCGCAGCAGATATCGATGAGTTGGAATCGATACTCGGCAGAAAGCCCAAGCCGGCCGATGTGGAACCCATGACCTGGACTCTGGGTTTGCTCGGCCGTACCTATCCAGCCGGATTTTTTGTTAAGGCCATACGCGAATGGGGGATTGCCGCCCGGGCCATGGGCCGGTTTCATGAGAAATACGATATTTATCTGACACCCACCGTGGCCTATCCGCCTTCAAAAATCGGTGAATTGAAACCCAAACCGGCCGAGATGCTATTGATGAAAATTGTCAATTCGCTGGGGTTGGGCAGATTGCTTAAAGCCGCAGGAATTGTCGACAAGCTTGCAGTCGACAGCCTTTCGAAAACCCCCTTTACCCAATTGGCTAACTTTACCGGGCAGCCGGCCATGACGGTGCCGCTATATTGGACTCCCGGGGATCTGCCCTGCGGCTCCCAATTTATGGGACGTTTTGGAGACGAAGCCACCCTGTATCGGCTTGCGGCGCAGCTTGAAAAAGAACAGCCCTGGTTTGACAGGCGGCCGTCTGTGATAGCCGGTTAATATCACCCAGGACAGGGTTTCCGTCAATCTTGGTGCGGGAACCCATCATGCTTCAGTATTCCCCGGGAGCAACACTGCGATGACGGAAAAAAATCAAGTTGATTCACTCATACCACCCGTATCAAAGGCCTTTGAGGGCCACAGAATAAATCTACTTGACCGTCTCAGACAGTGGCCCGAATATGAGCAGTCCCGGGATGAAAGGTCATCAGAAATAGGCCGCTGGGTGGCCGAAGTTTTAAAGCGTGAAGATCGGGGCGCACCCCGGCGAGTGTTGTTTGTTCACGGCCAGTTGCCGGGCGAGACCGGCTCAGGGGTTTACATGCAGCAGATCGCCAGAGAATCGATTCGTCAGGGCATCGACATCTATGTGCTATCGGCGGGCTATAAACCACTTGGCGAATCCGATATCAATGGCGTTCCGGATGAACGTATTTTTACCTGTTTGTTCACACCGGCAGGAAAAAGGCCCCGAAAAGGCGCAGTAAAAACCCCCATCTCCGGGATGTCGGTTGTCATGCCCTATCATGTGCTTGCCTACCGTGACCGGACCGACGAGGAGTTGCTCGATTTATTGACGGTATTCGGCAACCGGCTCGCAGAGTTGGTTTTACGGCTGCAACCCGATGTGATTCATGTCGATCACCTGTGGTTTTTGAGCGGCCTGGCGCGGTTGGTTGCGCCCTGGGTGCCCCTTGTCGCATCGGCGCACGGGACCGCCAACAAGCTTATTATCGATACCCCCCGATTTCGTGATTTGATCGTGCCGTGTGTTTCCAGTGCCGATCATGTGTGCGCGATATCCCCGGAATCGGTTCTGGAATGCAAGGAGATGTTTGAAATCCCGCAGGAATGCCTCTCCATCGAAGGCTATGGCTATGAACCGGAATTATTCTATTACAAACGCGTAGATCGTCGCAAGGTGCTTAAGGATTCCATCGATGTTGATTGCGGGCGCAGTAGTCATCTCGCTGTTTCAATCGGTAAATTTGTCGACTGGAAAGGATTCAAGGAATTTACGATGGCCATCGGGTATTTGCGGGAGCGTGGATATGACATCATGGCCATAATCGTCGGCGAGGGTGATCCCGACAGCCGGTTGGAATTGGAAACATTTATTGCCACCAAAGGTCTGGCGGATTACGTACTTTTGCCGGGGAAAGTAGATCGGGCAGTTTTGCCTGATATCTACCGTTCCGGAGACGTCTATGTGTTACCCTCTCATGTTGAACCTTACGGCCTGGTATTGATGGAAGCCCTTGCCTGTGGGACTCCCGCCGTTTCCGGCAATGTGGGCGGTCCCCCTTCTTATGTTCCCCAAACCCTCAGAGATGAGGGACTTGCGGTTCTGGTCGATCCCATCAAATTGACGCCGACAGGGGAAGCACTGCCGGAGGATCGGGTTGTGTATGCCCGCAGCCTGGCCGATGGAATGGAAAGAATTCTTAAAAAGAAAATCGGCCCGAAGGATCGACTTCGTATTGCTGACGCGATGAAATCATTGAGCTGGAGTAGGCTGGTTGAATCTCTGTCAAAGATCTATGATAGATTGCTGAGAAAAACCCTTAATCCGCCGGAGGCGGACGAGTCCTCCTGCGGCGGATAAAGTTTTAATTCCCAGCCCCTTGGGGTGATAAAAAGATTCCGGTTAAAACCCCGTTGCTTGCGGCGGGGTAGGTCATTGAAAACCTGCGGACCTGAATTTTATTGTTGCTATATTCCGAGATACTCATGATGTTTCAGGCTCATAGGAGAGAACTAAAGCGTATTCAGCCTACAAATTAATTGCTTTTAGGTAAATTTTCCGGAGGTAAATCATATGTCAAAAGCAAGAGATACTAAAAAAAGCGATAAGAAAAAGCCCCAGAAAACTGCTAAAGAGAAGAAACAGGCAAAACGAGAAAAAAAGAATAAATGAGAAAATTCCGGTCGGGAAAACCACAGAAACGGCGCCTGCTGAGAACGCGAAATTTCAACCCCGAGTTTCTCACCAAAAATTTGGCTATAATTCACCATTCAAGCTTTGATCCCATCTTAGACCCTGCGTCGCTTACCTGTTCCAATTATGCTGGTGTAATCCAAAATGGAGTTGTCATAAACTGAACATGGCTTGTTCCTAAGTTTTATGCTACCTTTCTCCGGCTTTCCAGGGCAGGGTGTATCTGTTTTTTGAAAGAATGACTTGCGTGGAAAACGAGAGGATTATTATTAAATATGCGCAAATTAGCTTTTGGATACTCAACCAGATGCAATATCAGGTGCGAGCATTGCGTGGCCACGGAAGATCTTCCTGCCGGCAGGAAGATGGATCATGATAAGGCCAAAGAGATTATTGCCGATATGGCCCAGGCAGGTGTTGGCGGAATAAGTTTTTCCGCTGGTGAACCGTTTCTGTATTTCAATGAAATTGCAGAGCTTGTGAAACTGTGCAGACAAATCGGAATATATACCAGAATTGTTACCAACAGTTTTTGGGCAAAGACAGCCGAGACTTCCGACCACCTTGTTTCAGAACTGAAAAAAAATGGGCTTTGCCAATTGAGATTGAGTTACTCAAGGTGGCACCAGAAAAATGTAAACAGGAACAATGTGTTGAATGCGGCACACAGCTGCCAAAAGTTCGGGTTAGATTATTTTATTTCATTTGTTACCGATTTTTCCAAAGAGGATGATCAGTATGAGCAGTTTTTGCGTAGTCATGGCCTCACGTTTTTTCCCGAACCCGTCATCTATGCGGGTCGTGCGGAATCTTTCAAACGCAGGCGTATTCTGACCGATTATCAGGCAAACTGCTGCGACATGAATCCCTATCTTACTCCGGATCTTGATATGTACGCCTGTTGCGATGCAGGGAGCCATTTTCCGGAAACAAATTTTTTTTACCTTGGGAACCTGAACGACAATACGATGGAACAGCTTTTTACTAAAAGTGAAACAGACCGGTTGCACAACCTTATTAGAACCATGGGGATAACAAATATCGCATCCTTTACCGGTATGAAAGCACGCGAGATCATCACCTATAGTAAATGCGAACTGTGCCGGAAACTGTTCAACTCCCCTGAAACTTTAACAAGGCTGCGGGCTGAAGTGTCGCAACTGGCAGCCTGGAGCCGATAGTGATCCGGGTCGGCAGTATGGGGGATAACAAACTCAAGAAGCGCGACTAAGCTGATACTGGCAACAAGTGTCAGACCATCGCTTATCTTGATCTGTTTGGGTGGTCTTTTCGGCCGACCGGTCCCGTTTTTCCGGATCCGCCGGCATGAGAGCCGAACGATTTTCTGGCGATATAAACTACATGTCTGCGCCCGCCCCGGCCCGTACGTTGCCGGTTAACGGAGAAGCCGGCAGCTTTCAAACGTTTTTCAAAGGCCTTGTCCGTATCTTCGGACCAGACAGCAAACATCCCGCCCGCCTTCAAGGCGGAACTGCTTAGCTCTATTGCCAAATCGCCGTACAGATACTCTCCTCTGCCCGGGGCCCCCCCATGAGGACCTTCGTAGAGGTCTAAAATTATGGCATCAAAACGATTGCCCTTGCCCTTAATCGCCGAGTAACGAATGACCGAGGCCACATCATCAATCACAATCTTGACCCGCGGGTCGTCAACTGCCCCGCCGCTAAAATGGGCAATCGGCCCCCGGCACCATTTGACCATTATCGGGTTCAGTTCAGCCACCACGACTTCGGCATCAGCCGGGAGATTATCAAGGGCCGCCTTCAGGGTGAAGCCCATGCCCAGACCGCCCACCAGCACCCTGGGGTTCTTTTTATTTTTCAGGGACTCACACGCCAGCTCCGCCAAAACCATCTCGGACAGGTTGGCCGATGAATTCATCAGCACCCGATTATCAATGGTGATAATAAAATCCGCCTCACCCCTCTGCCGAAGATCGAGAAGACCCTCATCGGTATCAACACTGTCTACTATCCGCCATGGCTTGGCCATTTAAAATCCTCACCTTGATTGCTCGACCCTCTATCTGTGTTTACTGGCAATCTTTGCAAGATATGCCGGTGCCTTTGCCCTGGTTATTTTGCTGGATTTCGGTCAGCGGGTCAGGCGGCGATACTTGATGCGGTGGGGCCGCTCGGCCGCCACCCCCAGGCGCTTTTTACGGTCGGCTTCGTATTCCGACCAGTTGCCCTGAAAGAAAACAACCTGACTGTTGCCTTCAAAGGCCAGGATATGGGTGGCAATGCGGTCCAGGAACCAGCGGTCGTGGCTGATCACCACGGCACAGCCGCCGAAATTTTCCAGGGCTTCCTCCAGTGCTCGCAGGGTGTTGACGTCCAGATCGTTGGTAGGTTCATCTAAGAGGATGACGTTGCCGCCTTCCTTGAGCATCTTGGCCAGATGCACCCGGTTGCGCTGCCCGCCGGAAAGGGTTTCAATTCTTTTCTGCTGGTCGGAGCCGGATAAATTATAGCGGGCCACATAGGCCCGCGAGTTGACCAGGCGATTGCCGAGTTCAATCTGGTCGTTGCCTCCGGAGATTTCTTCCCAGATCGTCTTGGTGGGGTCGAGTTCGCGATTCTGGTCGATATAAGCCAGTTTCACCGTTTCGCCCAGCCGGAAGGAACCGCTGTCGGGCTTTTCCTGGGCCGTGATCATTTTAAACAGGGTGGTCTTGCCGGCGCCGTTGGGACCGATGACCCCCACAATTCCGCCGGGGGGTAAACGGAAATTCATGTTTTCGATTAGCAGGCTATCCCCGTAGGCCTTGCTGACATCTTCAGCTTCAATGACCCTATCGCCCAGGCGGGGTCCCGGCGGGATAAAAAGCTCCAGTTCTTTTTCGCAGCGCTCGACTTCCTGGGAAAGCAGCTTGTCGTAGGCGTTGATACGGGCCTGGCTCTTGGCGTGGCGGCCCTTGGGCGACATGCGGATCCATTCCAGCTCGCGCTGGAGGGTTTTCTGACGGGACCCTTCGGATTTTTCCTCGCGGCGCAGGCGTTCCTGCTTTTGCTCCAGCCAACTGGAGTAATTTCCCTTCCAGGGGATTCCTTCCCCTCGGTCAAGCTCGAGAATCCAGCCGGCGACATTGTCCAGGAAATAACGGTCATGGGTGACGGCAATGACCGTCCCCGGATATTTCTGCAGATGCTGCTCGAGCCAGGCGACGCTTTCGGCATCCAGATGATTGGTGGGTTCATCCAGCAGCAGAATATCCGGCTTTTGCAGCAGCAGACGGCAGAGCGCCACCCGGCGCTTTTCGCCGCCCGAAAGAACGTTGACCGGCATGTCTTCGGAAGGACAGCGCAGGGCATCCATGGCCATTTCCAGGCGCGAGTCGAGTTCCCAGGCATCCAGGGCATCTATTTTTTCCTGGACCTGGCCCTGACGTTCGATCAGAGCGTTCATTTCATCATCGCCCATGGGTTCGGCAAACTTTGCGTTAATCTCTTCAAATTCTTTAAGAAAATCAATTGTTTCCCGGACGCCTTCTTCAACCACCTGCCGCACGGTTTTATCCTCGTTCACCAGCGGTTCCTGCTCGAGGTAACCGACGGTGTATCCTTCCGAAAGGACGGTTTCACCGTTAAAGTTTTGATCGACACCGGCAAGAATCCGCAGCAAAGAAGTTTTGCCGGAGCCGTTCAAACCGAGCACGCCGATTTTGGCACCGTAGAAATAGGACAACGAAATATCCTTTAATACCGGCTTTTTGTCATAATTTTTACTGACTCTGATCATCGAATAGATGACCTTGTTGCTTTCGTTACTCACATTGTCCCCCTTTTGGGATCATCTGTTTTCCTGTCTGATAAAATAGAGCACCAAAATTTATAAAAAATTTTGTGGGAAAATGGTTATTTTTATGTTGAAAGTAATAAATACTCAATTTGGTATGAGGTCGTTATCATAGTGCGGGCAAGGGATCAATCAGAATTAACCCATTCAAATGAAAGAGATAGTTGCATGGGACCCAAAGGGGTCGTCATCCCTCTGACAGCCGTTCTGGAGGTTCAGGCCCTGGTTTATATGGCGGCGGGAATTATATTAATTAGATGGAAAGGTTGACATTTAAACATACTTTCTTATCTTCTCACCTTGGTGCTTTTGAAGTGGACCTGTTATAAGCTGATCTGATACTCTGCACCATCCGGGGTGGCCCTTCGGGGCCACCTTTTTTCTATTGTGGTATCCCTTTCCCGAACAAATTCGTTTCACCTTTGCAAATCTCCATGTATTTTAGTCTTGCATGCCAAATGAAGTTCATTATAGGTTGAGCTTAAGCATTCAAACGGGAACGGAAAGGGGAAATGGCATGAAGGATCTGATTACCGACATAGTGAAAGCTCTCGTAGACCAACCAGAGCAGGTTACGGTTACTGAAATCGAAGGTGGCCATACCGTAGTTTTAGAACTCAGTGTTGCTAAAAGTGATATGGGAAAGGTCATTGGCAAAAAGGGCCGGAATGCGTTGGCACTAAGGACTATCTTGAGTGCAGCTGCCGGCAAGGTCCGGAAAAGGTATGTTCTCGAGATTATTGAGTGAAAAAAATGTAACCTTTCTCACGCTGATTCGTTTCTAAGCTAAAGGTGTGAGAAAAATTTGAGATACTTCATGGAAAATCTCGACCTCTAGACTCTCCGTTCAAATCAGAAGGGAGAACTGATGGAGATCAATCATTTTTTTCCGAAAGGCGCATTTTTCAAAAGAACAATTCATCAACTTTTCATTTATATTCTTATCATAATTTTAATGAGCAATCTGAGTGCGTTGGTAGATGTTTTTCTTCACCCAGAGATTCCCTATTTCGATACAGAACACTTAATTGTTGGTGGCGTTACCGGTTTGGTAAGCAGTATATTGTTGGGGTTATTGATGTTTTATACTTGGCGTCTAGAAAAGGCGTTGAAGAGAATTAACAAGATTGAATCCTTCTTGCCGATTTGTGCGAATTGCAAAAAAATCCGAATACCAAATTTAGATCCCCATAATAAAGAGTCCTGGCAGTCGATAGAGTCATATATCACAGAAAAAACAGCGACTTTGTTCAGCCACGGTATATGCCCGGAATGCGCAGCAACATTGTATCCTCAAGTTTTTGTGGATATCTGTACGGATAACTACTGATTATGAAAAATCATTCGGGTGCAGGGATTCGGAACATAGCTTGAAAATTCAGCTACAAAAGAAGAAGATTAGTGAGTAAACCCAGTCAACAACGCCCTAAGTTTCAAATTTCTATAGAAAGTTATAATCTTTTGTCCCCAATTTTCGTCCCTAATTTCCTGGTTTCCCGTTCCTAAATTCCAATGGCGCTATGCGTTTTTGCTGAACAATAAAAGAGAAAAGCAAATTTTCAGTACCGTCTTATTATTACCATAAATTCTAATCTTTTAAAATCGAATGGAAATGTGGTAAGAAAAGGTGACGATGCTTGAACATCGCTTAATATCCAATCAATTCTAATGACAGCAAAGGAGAGAACGATGGCTCTAATTCAAATGGTTGAACCCGACAAGGCAGATGGTCAGGCCAAGGAGATTTATGATATCATGCTGGAAATGGCCGGCGTAATTCCCGCCCCGTTGCAGCTGGCGAGCGCCAGCCCATGGATGTTAGATATGGCCTGGCAATCGATTCAGTATTATTCCCGCCATCCGAATCTGGGGTTCGGGCTGCTTTCCAGTATACGCTATCTTGTGGCCCAACAATATGATTACGCTTTCTGTACCGGTTTCAATAAGAATTTGTTAAAGATGCAGGGGCTATCAGATGAGGATATCGCCAAGATGGAAAAAGATCCTCTCCAGGCACCTCTGGAGGACAGGGAGCAGGCGGTGGTGGCCTTTGTGATGAAGGCGGTCAAAACACCTGACGCCGTTAAAAAGGAAGATGTGGATCGGCTGCATGAGCTGGGTTGGACCGACAGCGATATCATGGATGCCCTGGCACACGCTACCAATATGATCGGATCCAGTATCCTGATGAAAACCTTCAAAATGGACCAGGCGTGTTAAATTCGCATATCGCCGCAGATCACATTGGGTCATATCTTATATGTTTTTTCCTCGGAAGCGAATAATGTTTAAGATGTGGCCCTTTTTCTTTCAGAAAGAGATTTGGGGGTGGGGGGTTGCAATGAGTCTAAAAGTTGAATTCAAAAAGATGATTACAGAATTATCGACAAAATTTACGCTTCCGCCAATAGCAAATATTTTTTTCCCGCCTTTTTATAAAGGCGGTCAACCCAAAGATGCTCAGTTTATGGCCATAAGTCTTGAAGGCGGGGCGGTCGGCATCAGCTTTGTTCTTCTGCCCGATGAAAAAATGGAAGAATACGTTGCTTTGCAGTCATCGGATTTTGTCGAAGAAAATCCGCGCAGATTTGCGCTTGAATTTGGCATTGATGACCCTCTTAAAGAGATGATCAGTCTGGCGGCGATTAACGCCATTTGTCAGCATGTAATGCGGGAGACCAATTTCGCGGTTGATGATGCTACCGATTCACTGGGACTGTTGTCGATCTCCGACGGAGATAGGGTCGGCATGGTCGGTTTGTTTTTCGGGTTGATTAAGACCATCAAAAAGGCCAAAGCTGAACTGGTTGTCATTGAGAAAAACAAACAGTTTATTCAAAAATTTCCCAATTTGCCGATTACCATGGATGCGACGAAATTGAGCACCTGCAATAAGATTCTGTGCACCAGCACGACCATAATGAACAATTCGCTGGATGAGATTCTTGCGCATTGTTCACCGGATGCATTTATCTCAATTATCGGCCCCACGGCGGGATATTTCCCGGACCCACTTTTTGACCGCGGTGTAGATGTTGTGGGTGGAAGGGTAGTGAAGAACGGCGAATTGTTTTTGCAGCTGATAGCAGAAAGAAAACGCTGGGGAGAAGCTACCCAAAGAATCTGTTTCCAGAAAGAGACCTACGCCGGTATAATTTAATTAATTGAGGGGTCGGGAAGTTTTTCAAAGCCGACCCGCTTCCGGTGGCGATAATCCACTCTGCTTCAATCGCGGCTTTACGAAGGAAACTCCCCGACCCCTCGATTAATTGGAAGGCTTTCAATCGACTGATTTTTGTGGCTCATACGAAAACGGCAAATAAGTAGCGTGAAACGGTGTCCAATTTGGATTAGTGATTTAATACGCTTTTGGTTTTTCTGCAGTTGGCTGTACCTTAATTTTAGCCGGTTTTTTGCTATAAGTCCCTTTAAATCAATATATTAGCTCGGTTCGATCCCAAGACCACCGTGCGTCCCTGATACCCCACGGATTACTCTAAAACCGCGACACCATTTTTTTTCAACAGCGCAACTGCCTCTTCTATCTGTATCTTCGTACAGTCATCGACATGGTAGACTTTTTGCCCGCCATCCACCAGCACCAAGGTGAAATTTCCCCTATCATCGAAGCGCGCCTGTTGGATAAAGTCGCGATTGAGCCAGGGCTTGAGCGCCTGCATAAAATCTATAAACGTACACGTATCCATTATGAATAAGCCCTCCTGCCAGCTGACATTAACAAGCAAAAAACATAAAAAGGTAAGTATAAAACGGGAAAGATAAAGTTTTTAAGCTAGATCGGCATGTGTTTTTTTCAACACTTTTCCTATTTGTATTTTCTGAGGGCAGTTTTTTTCTGCCTTTGAATAATCCGCCTTATAAATATTGGCTTTAATATCTGCCGGCAGTGCCTTAAATAAAGTTAACGCTTTATCCCGATCGCCGTAGCTGTTCAAATACATGGAATAACGCAATATGTCGCTGATCGGGATCTCAAGATCGACCGCTGGTTCGCAAATATTTGCACAGCCGGCACAATAGCCGGGAGCAGTTTGTTGAGCATATTGATTCAAGCGTATTTTGTCACCCTTTGATAGGCTTTTCTTATTGCACGGCTGCGGCGACATTAGCCTGCAGGATGGTCATATTGGGCATAGCCGAGCAGATACTGGCGATATTGGGATTTTCCCAAACTACCTTAAGTTTAGCCTGTTCAGCGGTATATCCTTTGTTTATGAAACGTTCGGTCATTTCCAATGCATCGTCAGATTTAGACCCAATCGAGGCATAAAAATTGGCAGAGAAGGCCGCCTGGGTTTTCATGGCTGTCAATCCAATTCCAGCTTTCGCACAGGCATCAACTGCACTTTTCATTTTGTCTTTTACCATGAGTCTATAATTGTAACTCATCATTATGCCATCAATCCATCCAAGTTTAGCCGCCGCGAGCAGACTATTTTCCATATTTTTATGCGCACTGAATCCAAAAAGACGAATTTTTCCCTTAGCTTTAGCTTTTTCGGCCCATGCCTTGACTTCATTTGTCAATTCCTTGGCTACATTATTAACATAGTGAATGAAATACAAATCGATGTACGATGTATTCATTCTTTGAAGTGAAGTCGTTCAGTTTTTCTGTTAGTTCTTCAGGATCTGACGTACCTGCTTTGGTTACCAGAAACACTTTTTTTCGATCTTCTGGGAATTTGCCAAAGTATTTTCCGATGGCCTTTTCATTTTTTCCCCAACCATATCCATCGGCCGTATCCCAGTATGTTACGCCCATTTTAAAGGCCTGTCGGAATATCAGCTGGTCTGACATATCTAATACGCCACCAAGTGCAAGAATGGGGACATCCACCCCTGTTTTTCCAAACGCTCGCGTTGGCACGGTCATTTGATCGGGCATCTTAGTTGATGAACTGGCATGGGCCGCTGTCACAGAGCTGAATGGTATAAGTGCTGTTCCTACACCTGCCGCACCAGCGCTTTTAATAAAATCTCTTCTTGAAATTATTTCTTTTTTCCCGGACATGATCGACATCTCCTATTGCAAGATTGCATTTGAACAAAATATACCAGCTATGAGCATTTCGGTGAAACGGCTTTTTTTCAAAGACATACTTTGTGTGAGGTCTGAATTCAATGAATTCTTCGAGCGCATGACTATTTCCAAAGCACGGGTTTCGCAGAAAAAGCGCGGCGATGCTGTCGACCAATGATTTTGATTGCGGTTATGGTTTCCATGACGTGGCCAATTGGCAAATCACCACTAACCTTCACTTTCCGGTACCAAAAAGACGGGGCGTTGCAATAGGACGGCATTTTTGAAGGAAAATTCGTCAGTTCCCGAACCTGGGGCCGGTCGGCCCCAGGTGGCAAGAGTAGCAGCCAAACCCCCTGCGGGTGACGAGGCTAAAGCTCTTCAACCCTAAGGCCTCGGACATCATCGGCACCAGACGATCCAGCTTCAGCCGTGTGGTGTCCGGATGAGATGCAAACTCGGGACCCAGGAGTAATTCCCCGCTGAGCCGGGAAGGTGATCGGTCGGCATCTTGAAGTCTTCGGTTAAGGTTCCCAGCCCGTGACACAGGTTGCAGTCCACCCTGGCAAAACGTTCGGGCCGCCATTCGCGAAACAGGGCAGCAGCGCGCGGCAGTACCGCGCTGCGCATATGTAACTTGCGCTGCTCTACACTCATTTTTTTCCAGGTCAGACGCTGACCTCCAGGACCCGCGGGCCCCACCGGCTTACGGATAGCACCCCAAGAACACCCTGCGATAAAGGCCACAAGGATGAGAGTCTGGTGGTTTTCAGATAAATGTTACGCATTTCTCTTTTTCCAGTGTAAAAACGGCAACTGAACATTCGATTAAGGGCGGCATACAAGACGACTGTTGATTGTTGTGCTATTGACGATCGATATCACTGGCAAGAAAGCTTGTAAATGTTTAATAAGGAAACTTTTCCAGATCCACCTATCGGATACGATGGGTACGAGAAAGATGTGGGTTAACGCCTGGCATTCGTTTCCACTGTCACCAATTTTTGAAAAAACAATCTGCCAGAGCTGGTTTCGCCGCGCCCGGAAACTGCCGGCGCAGGAAAGCAGGTAGTAAACCCACATGCGCTGAAACCGCTGGTCGTATGGATCCTGGATACAACGCCAGTTATCGATGAAATTCCGGTGCCATGCTATCAGAGTGGGGTCGTAGTGGGGACCGAAACTGTGCCAGTCTTCCAGAATGAAGATGCCTTCGGCGGCCTCTGTAATCTGCCGGGCCGAGGGCAGCATCGAATTCGGGAAAATATATTTCGCCAACCAGGGGTCCACGGAGCGAACCGACGTGTTGCTCCCGATGGTGTGCAACAAAAACAGCCCATCATCTTTAAGGCACCGGTTGACCACCTGCATGTAGGTTCGGTAGTTGCGTAAACCCCACATGCTCGAACATGCCGATCGAAACAATGCGGTCAAAGGTTCCTTGAATATCGCGGTAATCCTTTAGCTCGAAGCACACGGGCAGGCTTTGCACAGCAGCTTTGGGCCAGTTTGACCTGCTCGCCCGAGACCGTAATGCCCGTCACCTCGACCCTGTATTTTTCAGCGGCGTAGATCGCGAAACCGCCCCACCCGCAGCCGATATCCAGCACCCGCATGCCCGGCTCCAGCCCGAGCTTGCGGCAGGTTAACTCGAGTTTGGCCTCCTGGGCCTTATCGAGTGTGTCGGCCTCTTGCCAGTAGGCGCAGGAGTAGTTCATGCGCTTGTCCAGCATGACGCGTAAAAAGATCGTTGCCTATATCGTAATGGCTTCGACCGACTTCAAACGCCCTGGCCCTGCCATGCCTTCTGGTCAGCCGGGCTTTAACCGCCGCCCGTAGGAGAGCCTTCGATTTGCGAACCTTTTTATCGAGCCGAGCCGCCATGATTCGTTCGAAAAACTGATCCAGTGCTTCGCAGTCCCACCAGCCGTCCATGTAGCTTTCTCCCAGAGCCAGAGAACCACCGACAATGACCCTCGGATAAAATTCGGGATTGTGAACCTGGATATCGGCGGGTGCATGCCCGTCGATCTGCACACCGGCAAGATCCAGAAGTTGTTCAACCAGCCTTTTTTCTCCAGGCCATTTCATGGAACTGTCTCCGTTTCAGGTGAAAGCGAAGATCGGAAAATGGGAAAAACAACCTCTAAAAATCTAAAATTTAGTATTTGCTTATTATAAAATTATAAAACCCCACAGCTCTAATTGAGAAATGGGGTTTTGGGGATTCGTTGATTGCACCCTCTTTATTTAGGGTTAGCCCATTTTAATTCCGTATAATTATCTATCATATCAGTTTCACCGAAGTCAACATCGGCTGATTACGGTTGCCTAAATGACAGGCGTCGATTGAACAGAACATTTCCCCCAGCTGTGGTTGATCAGCAACTCAGCCGTAAGTCAACTCAGTCAACAACTAACCCAAAATCCTCAGAATCCCCAGCGAAGAAAGCCGGCGGCCGATACGGCGTCTGCCTGAATCAACTACTGGCCATCCGAGCAATGCGCTTTACAGCGAGTTCCGCTGAGAGGACCGCACCTTCCATCCAGCCCGAGAGAAAACTGAAGTAGTCGCCGGCCAAAACCAAACGCCCTTGAGGTTTATTGATGGCTAAGAAGGCGGGATTTTCAGCCTGATCTTTATAGTATGCCCAACCGCCGGCCTGGTCGGGCATATTCTGCCAGGCAATCGATATGCCTTTTTCGACGTTGCGCTTGAACCGACCCGGATGGAATTTTTCGCCGCCTTCCAGCGCGGCAGCCAATCGTTCTTCAGTGGGACATCAAACCGAATATCTGGGCGGTCTGCCCGTAACATATAGGCACCGGTCAATATGCCCTTCTGCGGGCGTGGAAGCCAATGAGGGATACCAGATCTGGCTTGATGGTATGATTCGTCCAGCTGATTCCGCCATAAATTTCATTTTCTTCTTCCCAAAATCGACTTTTGGCCTGCCAGCCGACTTTGCAGGCCGGAACCATATAGATATTGGCCAGGGCGGCTTTGAAATCGGCGCAAAAGAGACGTCCAGCAGTCTGCTCAACAGCGGGGGCGCCATCGTCGAAATGCAATAGTCGGCTGCTAGGGGTTTTTCGGAACCGGTGTTCAATGAATATCTTGCCCGCTGTCCGGCTGATGGCGGTCAGCTTTTTTATTCAGTTGAATTTGTGTATTCGGGCCGAGGTTATTTTCGAATGCCCGGGGAATATGGTCCATTCCGCCTTCAGCCTGCATCAAACTCGACTGCCAATAAAGATACATGTCACTGAAAAGTCCGGTTTGCCAGATCTCGGATTCCAATAATTCATCCAAATCAAACGGCTACGCAAAATTCCGCGAGTCCAACCCGGCACCGGTCTTTGTGCCCAGCCGCCTCGACGGGTCCCGAAATACTTTAAGGATTGATCGGATTCCTTGAGGCTGCCGAAATGTCGACCATTCGAAGGAAGGCCACACGGTTGTCGGGCGTGACGAATTGATTGATTTGATCATTGCGGGAGCACTGCGCCAGAAGCTCGGCGATGTGTCCGCGCAGATCGTGTTTGACCCACCGCAGCGAAACCGGTTTGCCCTGGTTAAAGTGATCATTTTGAAGCAGGTTGGATCGGCAGGCAAAGATGAACGGCTGCAGTTTCACTTTCAGTTGTTTGCAGTAGCGTAGGACAGCTGTGTGGCTTTGAGGTATTCGGCCGGGGCCGGCATTTAAGTAAAAGTCGGGTCCCTTGTCAAATTCACAAACGACCGGTTGAAGTGGGTTGCCCCGGTGATCGATATTTTGTTCCGCGACAATATCGCCCCTTCGCAGTGCTAGGCATCGGCCGCCCACATAAGGGTTGGGTTCGACAATCGTCACTTTGAATTGGGTGTCGCGCAGCAGATAAGCCGCACAGAGCCCGGCGATACCGGCACCAAGTATAACGACATGCTGTCCCTTGCCGATGCGCTGATCGAGCTGCGGCGGTCCGGCATAGGCCCGGCCAGGGGCAACAATCCCGAATTTGCCCATTCCATAGTATGCCGCTCCAAGCCCGCCCAGGGTCCCCATGCGCTCAAGAAATTGTCTGCGCGACAGATCTGTTGCGGTCATTATCTTTCTCCTGCTAAGCAGTTGAAAAAACGTTCCGTTATCGGAAGGTTTTTATCTACACCCACTTATACCACCCTTTCGTATTTCGGAAATTATTTTTGAAAAGCGGAATAAAAATAATTGCGGGGATATTATGGGACGCTTATAATTACAGTCGTCAACGCTTTATTCTTCTGATGGTTTATACTGAAAAGTTACCAATAAATGAAGCTTCAGGTAAGTAGAATTGGGGCTAAATAGATTTTTGAGATAGCTTCTATTGCTTTTGCGCAATGAAGCTTTAACCTCCGGCAAGTATTGCGGTATGTCCCCTGTTTTTTCAGTTCTGATAGCAAAGTATCTCTGTGATCCCCCTGTATTATAATTATTCCCTCTTTCACTGATCCGCCAGTTCCACATTTGCGTTTGAGTTGGGCGGCAAAAAGTCTCAATGCATCGCCGTCAAGTTGAAAGCCGGAAACTGTGGTCACTGTTTTACCTTTGCGTCCCTTTGTTTCACGCTGGACCCTAATTTTGCCATCATACTTTATGTCTGTTGAGATCTTGATTTTTTCTTTTTACAGGTGCATTCCGAAACGGATTTTTGACACAATCTGCAGATTGAGCCTGTTTCTGTGGAATATACCAGTCGGGAATTATCCATATTTATGGTAATTTCCTTTATTTTAGTTTCCGCCAAACAAAGTCTTTTACTACTAAATTGAGAGGTAAATAAAAACGTATTGTCCCTCGTTGATATCAATAGTCAGGTCGCCACCCCTTGATTCTGCATAGGTAATCCATGCGGGCTTATCACCGGGGCCGCACTCTAAATTTGGATACGACTCGCCGGTTTTGCCCTGGTACCAGGACAGCAGCATCGGATCGGTACCGGTTTCTTCTGCCTTTTGTTTTGCAAGATCCTTTGCTTCTGCAAAATCAAGGTTCGCATTATCGATCGTTAGCTTAATATGCTGACCAGGGTAATCTTTCGTCTTCGGTTTTAACAATATCATTATACTAAATTTCCACTAAAAATTTGAACTTCATTGAAAATACAAGACCCCACTTCTATATCAGAAGTGGGGTCTTGTCAATCTGGACATGATGCCCTTTTCCGCCGAAATGAGAAAGCGCCGCTATTCATTTGAGGCTTGGGATTCCAGATACATCTGGGCATCCTCATCATCCAGTTCAGCGGCCTTCTTAAAGTCTTCCATTGCCTTTTCTGTTTTGCCGGCCAACAGATAAACCCGGCCGCGGCCGTAGAAATACATCCCGCTTTGGGATTCCAGCTCAAGGGCTTTGTTGATTAAATCCAGGGCTTTAGTGTATTCTGCCAGCTGACCGTAGGAAATTCCCTGCTCAAAGTAGGCTCCGCTTCTTTGCGGATCGAGGGAGATGACTTTTTGAAAATATTTGATAGCGGCTTGTTCGTTGCCGTACGTGGCACACAGCGCACCTTTGTCAAACCAGTCGTCGGCCTCCTTTGGGAGACGGCCACTTTTTTTACCGTCTCTGATGGATCTGCAGCAGACGTTTTTACAGGGTTATTGCCCGACGTCGAATCTACCGGTCTTGCAGATGTGTCCGGATTATTTTCGGAAAGTGCCTTTGCAATGGTGTAGTTTCCTTCCCCGCTTTCGTTTCCATCGTGTTCTGGTTTGGGCGCCACGTTCGTGGCTTTTGACTTGAATTTTAGTGGATTCATTGTGGCCGATACCGCAGAAGGCACCCCGATAACCACGACCAGTGCCAACAGGCTGAAAAAAAGAATGGGATAAGCGGATTTAAGCTTCATAAGATTCACCTCTTCGCAGCAAAATGGAGTTTATTCCAACCGGAAAATCAATCTAAAATTACAGATTGTTTCGCATTATAAAATAGTATCGGCCTAACTGCCAAAATATTTAGCACTTATTGTAGGTGTGAAAAATTTGGAGGATAGAAGAGTACAGGAATTTCAGGATGCACTTATTTGTAAAAAAAAATTTAGGGTAGATTTTTTCACAATTCATGCTTTGACCCTTATGGCTTCAAAGCCCTCTTGCATATCTATACTGCTGTTATACTTTATGGCTATGGTTTTGTATCGGCAAGACCAACTATCAAGACCAAACTTTCTTTCGGACCCGTCCACGGTCGAGTCTGGTACTCCGAATTCTGATCAAGAATTAATCTAACACCTGTAGATACAGGTTTCATCATAAAAAGGAGACAGCCAATGAGCCAGAGAACCCAAGAATTGTCCAAACGAGTTGAATCATTCAGAGATGATGTCATTGCATATGTGCAAGCGCTATCCAGCAAAGAATGGAACGTAAAATGTGACTGGGAAGAATGGACTGCGGGCGTTCTGCACGTCACATAGGTGCCGGGCACTTTAGAATTTTCGAGCTGGCAGGGATGATCGTCGAAGGCAAAGAACTTCCGCCGCTGACCATAGATCAGATCAACGCGATGTCTGATAAGGATTCCCGGGCGCATTCGGATTGTACTAAGGACGAAGTTCTGGATGCCTTGCGGAAAAATGGTGCCGAATTGGTCGTATTTATTACCGGCCTGAGCGATGATGAACTTGATCGAAAAGGCAGCATGCCCGCCTTTGGCGGCGATGTGACCGTCAACCAGGTTATCGAATTTGTAATTTTCCAATCGGCGCAACAGCACTTCGACAGCATGAAGACCGCCGTCGGTAGATAGGCCGATGGATCTCGATGCTTGAGGATGCACATATTTTTTGAAAACGCCTTAATTTGAGAAAAAATGAAGACTAAAGGGGGAATCATGAAAAAAATATTGTTGAGCTTAATAATCGTCATGCTGCCGTTTGTCAATTTTATTTCAGACCTGGGTGCCCATTGCCAGATTCCATGCGGCATATATGATGACCAATTGCGCGTCAATCTAATCGCCGAACACGCAACCACCATTGAAAAATCGATGAAACAAATCATCGAGCTCGGCAAGGCCAATCCCGTAAACTACAATCAACTCGTCAGATGGGTTTCCAACAAAGAATCTCACGCAACCCAAATCCAGGATATTGTTTCTGAATATTTTATGGCCCAGCGACTCAAGCCCGACCAGAAAAAGTATACTGCGAAATTGACCATTTTACACAAGATGCTGTTGGCGGCCATGAAGTGCAAACAGACCACTGACGTCTCCCACGTCAATGATCTTCGGGCGCTTTTAAAGGACTTTGAAGTACTTTACTTTGGCCACAGCGATAACTAAGTCAACTATTTAAAAATGACCTAACGAATAACGCATCGTGCATCTAAGCAGGCCTGACCCAATGGCCAAGGGAGGAAAAGTTGCGACTTCAAGGAAAAACCGTCGGTATTCTTGTCGGACCCGGTTATGAGGATTTGGAATTTTGGGTCCCCTATATGCGCATGCTGGAAGAAGGTGCGGAAGTCAAGGTGATTCAGCCAGCGGTGTTGGTGAGATATATACAAGCAAAAGCGGAGGGCTGACCGTCGAAAGTCAGGTTGCCGCCAGGGACATCACCGCAGACCAATTGGATGCACTGCTGGTACCCGGTGGCTGGGCCCCGGACAAGCTCCGCCGTGACCGGCATGTTCTGCAGTTGGTCCAGCAAAATGAATGAACAGGAAAAAATCCTGGGATTTATCTGTCACGCGGGATGGGTTGCGGCCAGCGCAGGTATTTGTAAAGGCAAACGCGCCACCGGCAGCACGGGCATCAAAGATGACATGGAAAATGCCGGCGCCCTATGGGTTGACGAACCTGCCTTCCGGGAAGGGTAATTTAGTGTGGGGACGCGTGGTAGCGGATATTCCGGATTACTGCCGGGAACTGGTAAAGGCGCTTTGATAAAGTGGTTGCCCCGATAGCACGGATTTTTTTTCAAATCGATTTATATAGACTGTCCCCTACTTTCTAAGTTTCAATCTTCGTTCCAGCAAGGGATTTGTTTCCTTTTTCAGCCTTTTTAGTCTCTTTAACACACTTTCCAACCCATCTCTTTTGCACTCATCAAAGTATTCAAATACCGCCTCTTCAAGCAATCTAAAATCTTTAAGGGACCACGTCGTGTGATGGTGCAGATATACTTCAAACGTTGAATTGGAGTAACCAAGCCGTCGGCCTGAGTGTTTCCACTCGCCAGTTCGCTCAAGTTCATGTAAATTTAATACACCAATAATTATGCCCTTTAATGCATCATTATGAATATTTTGAAGAACTTCCTCGTTTTGCTGTCTCCACTGCTCCGGACCTTGTTGGTTGAAAGGCGTTATTTTTCCCATATTCGTCTCCTAAGATCAAGTTTGTAAGCCGAATTTGATTTTGGGCCGCAGCCCGTCAGGATCTGGCCCCTATTCCGCTTCCATCCTAACATGTTCCGCCATTTGCGACAGGTCGATTTCAGTTTCCCCCGTCTTTTCAAATTTTAGCGCCCGATTTCTGAAATCTGCGGCATCAAATTTTTCCTTTACCCACTCATGCCAGGTTTTTATTTGAGACGAGACAATTGAGTTAAAATCTTTGGATAAATCGAACCGGGACAAAGCATCATCTACTATCCAAACGCAATAATTGCATTTTTTCTCACCACTTTCGGAAACGGCAAAAAAATAGCGAAACTGCGAGCTTCCGGGCTTCAGCCCTTCCTTGATCTCATAGTTTGTATAGGTCCATGTTTTTTGCATTTTTTATCCTCCGTATAAATTTTTGTGATTGTGCGGTTTGAGCCGAAGCCCCAAAAAATTCGGATTTTCCATGCGTAGTAGCGATTAACCTTATTTTAGTTAACTTAAGACTCAAAACGCCGGCTGTCTATATATTCTGAGCGTTACCGCTTCCCAGAAAAAGATGATACGGTAATTCTCCGTAGGCCGAACTTTCATCGTACATGTTGTGGTTTCTTTTTTCTTGACTCACATGGGGTGCATCTCTATAGTCTTTGCCTGAAAAAGCAGGTTCTTATCAACTTATTTTTATTCAAAAGGGAATCAAAGACACTTTTTCAGAGGGATTCGGTCGATGCATTTATTATCGGTATAAATCATTAAAAAGGAGATTGAAAAATGACGACAAGCGACGCAACGGAAAAAAAACCTCTCTGGTTGTTAATCGAGGAGAATATCCTTGAGCTCGATTCGCAGGACCTTCAGGGGAAAACCTGGAAGCATCGATTCAACGGATTGCAGGTGAACTTGACAATGCGGGTTACAATGTTTCGCATCATGGGGGCAATATGCTTCAATTGAGATGGGCAATGGATGAAACGCGCGAAGTCGGAAGACCCCTTATGAAGGATTTCAACGCTGCGATCGCGGCACTTACACTGGAAGACGTGGCTGACCCTTATTCGGCAACGAACAAGCTCATCGACGACCTCGGCAAGACCTGGCCGGAACTCAAAAGATCCGAACGCAGACCCGATGTGATTCGGATTGTCGAGAAGACAAAACTCGATCTGCTCATTGCCAAGGCAAAAGGCCTGCCTGACGATGAAGGTATCCGATTGCTCATTGAGGAAAAAGTGGCTTCTGAAGTGATCACCAGCGCGTTGGAGATTACCGAGGAGAAGCTGGAACAGGTGAACGCCCAGATAAAAAAGGAACGTGCAGAAAGGGCAAGAGTGGCAACGCTGCTCGAGGCGGTAGAGGACAAGTCCAACGAAGAAAGGGTGAAGCACCTCTTTGAGAATAACGTCTCCGAAGAATTGATCATCGAAATGGCGAAAGTTGACCAGGGTGCGATCGATGCCGCCAAAAAGGCCATGGAAGAGGAACTAAAGGAAAAACAAAGGTTGGCAGAAGAAGAGGCCGCACGAAGAAAAAGGCAGAGGCTGAAGGACCTGCGCTGGAAGATATTCCGCCGGATCAGATGCTCGAATACATCGAATCCATTCGTGAAATCATGGAATTCAGCGATCAGGAGAAAGAAATCAGAGTAATGTGCGAGCAGAGCTCCATCCCCAAGGCCCTTGTGGACATTGCTGTTTCGGAGCCTGACAAACTGGATGAACTCGAAAAAAAGGCGGAGGGATAACAGGTATATTCGTTGACTGTTGTCAGGTGTTGGGCGGAACCAAAGGGTCACATAATAAATTTAAATGTTGAATGCGAATATTTAATATTTGAGATGTGACCCTTTTGTTTTCCAGGATCTGAAGTTTTCCGGCTTTCCCGACGGACCGCAAACGCGGGGCCCGAAGGGCCAACAACATGGCAAAATCGACCCCATCCTCTGAATTCACCATAGGGGAAATCCAGAAAATGGAGCTTGCTCTATGATATCGGATATAATATCGGACCATTAGCTATTCTTTGCCATGCTGTTTATGCAATATTGGGGTTTATCGTCTTTGGATGATTTACAGATTGGACGAAGAAGCCTATCTGTTGGGATTGCGTCGATAATTCCTATCTAAGGTTTGGTTCACGGGTAGGTTGGTAAAGATTAGATTTTGACTCTGTCAAGAAAGAGAGGAGGGGATTAAATGAAAAAATCGAGCGAAAATATAGTGTACGTAAGTGAATTTGTTGATCTCGTTGGTCCGGAAACTGAAATGCTTGGCCCGGTTAAAGATGGTGGCCGAATTGTAACAGGCACAGAACCGGCGTGCTATGGTCCCATGATTACGCCGGAAGTTGAAAGTGGTCACACGATCAGCCGCCCCGTAGCTGTTGCGGGTGCAGAAGTTGGAGACGGTGTCGCCCTAAGAATTAAAAAGATCAAGATTACTTCCAAAGCTTCAGCGTCTGGAACTGAAACGCCTCGTGAAGGAAGTTTTGTTGGTGATCCATTTGTGGCAAAAAAATGTCCGGGGTGCGGAAAGGTCAATCCCAATACAGTTGTAAAGGGAGTTGGCAGAGATGCAATCTGCTGTGCCGATTGCGACACTTCGATATCTGCATTTGATGTAACCAATGGATATACCATGATTTTTGATGATAAACGCACAGTGGGGGTTACAGTTCCCAATCACGTAGCAGAAGAAATAGCCAGAAATGCAGAAGACTATTCCGGAGCACCTGCGGGATCTACGTGCCACTCCATACTGGTTTTTGCTCTGGCAGATATGCCTGCTGGAATTGTATCGAGGATTCGGCCGATGATAGGCAATATTGGAACTTTACCCGGCGTTACCATGCCCTCGTCTCATAATGCCGGAGATTTTGGGGTGTTTCTTATTGGTGCCCCTCATGATCATGCCATCACTGAAGAAGATCTGGCGAAAAGAAGTGATACCCACATGGACATCGATAGTGTCGGTGAAGGTGCTATCGTTATTGCACCGGTTAAAGTTGAGCAAGCAGGCATAATCGTCGGTGATGTACATGCGATGCAGGGTGACGGGGAGATTGCAGGTCATACGACGGACGTATCTGCGGAGGTCACCATTGAGGTCGAGGTCATCAAAAAGTTAGCAAATGATGGACCGATCTTATTGCCTTTAATGGAGAATCTGCCACCGCTGGCGAGATTACCTACTAATGAAGAGTTGGAGGCCGCCCGATCACTAGCGAACAGGAGCGGTTTTGAAATCCAAACTGAGGTGGCCCCCATCCAGGTGGTGGGATCAGGTGCTAATTTGAATGAGGCAACAATGAACGGTCTCGAACGAATGGCAAAGTTAGCAGATATGGATATTGATGAGGTCAAAAACCGCGTAACCATTACAGGAGGTATTGAAATCGGTCGCCTTCCGGGCATAGTTCACATCTCCATGCTCACCCCTATTAGCCGGCTGGAACAAATAGGCATTGCGCATCTTGTAAAAGAACAATACGGTTTAGTTCCCGCCCTATTGAATATCATAAATCTAACTTGCCGTATTCCTGCCGAATCATATCTTTGTCATAGATTCTTTCAAGCCTGCGTATAATAAAATGACCCCGTGCCATATTTTGAAAATGATCAATAAAAATTGTATTAATCAAAGCCCCACCAGCTGCTCCGATCAGAGGAATAGCCTGGGCGGCAACTTTCTCGGACACAATTATCCCAAATCGAGATGCCAAAGTGGCAATGAATTTTACAAGTGCTGGTGCGCCTTCCCTTGCCAAACCTTTTTCCGCAATATATTTTGTCGCCTCAGAGATGGCATGAGTTAAACCGGCTCGAACAACATAATAACCGGTTTCCGCTCCGTCATCGCCTTTTGATGGGCCTCCCAAGGCGAATACTTCTAAACAGGCGATTTTTGATTCCAATAATTTAATCTGTTCACCTTCACTCCGTGCTATGTCTGCTATGGAGCGGAGCATAATGGTTGTGGTTACAGGAAGTTCAATTGTTAATGCCGGAAGTCCAAAAGATCCGCCCCCGGCTCCCGTTGCGAACACAAGAATTTTATGAGTCTTGTCCGAAGAAGCGGATCTTGTTCTGTCATTCATTGTTTGAATGGCAAAATTAAGCGCTTTTTCAAGTGATTTTTCTGTGGCCCTCTGGACAGTGCCCTTCCATTTTGCAGGCAGGTGCTTAAAACCTTTCTCGATAGGGGTTCCCAATAGGTTAGAAATTCTGGCTGCCAGGCTAGGGTTTTCAAGGAGGGTTTTCGCATATCTGAGGTCATCGAGATCACCTTTAACCATACTCATGATATTTCTCCTATCCGGATCAACTATCACCATGCTTTGTTATTTATTCAATCGGTTCAATACAAGAAGGATCATTATGACGTGTCGAGTTAACTTGCTTCGATACAGGATAGCCCACCAGTTCGGTGACGATCTCATTTTTCATTATCCTGTCAAGCTCACCTAGATCCTGATTACCCGGATCAAGCCACGGTTCGTATGCGGGTGGTTTTATGATGACCGGCATGCGGTGATGAATGTCGCGGATTGATTCACTGGCCTGGGTGGTTATGATGGTGCAGGATTTGTAGATTGAATCTTGATCATCTTTTTTCCACGTTTCCCACAGTCCGGCAAATGCGAATGGTTTGTGGTCCGGCGATGTGATGAACATGGGCTGCTTGCGACCCTTTTCACCTTTCCATTCATAAAATCCGTCCGCAATTATCAGACATCTTCGTTTCTTGAAAGCGTTACGAAAACTCGGTTTTTCAGCAATTGATTCAGAACGGGCGTTTATCAGTCTATTTCCTATTGAGATATCTTTTGCCCAAAAAGGAACCAGCCCCCAATGAAATTTAACAAGCCAGTTTTCAGTTTCGTATCGGGCGATGGCAAGTATTTCTTGTGAGGGTGCAACATTATAGTTGGATATTGCATCGCATGCCGCCTTATCAATGGGGAAAAAGCCTTTTAGTTCATCCAAGCTGCGATATCCAACAAATCTGCCACACATTTCGATCAATTCTCCTTTGCGGGTTTATCCTATCCCTCAACTTCCCCGAATACCTGAAAGTCACCGCCCTCTTTGGCGGCCACATCATATCCTCTCCGGTTGCAGGGGTTCTTCCACTGCGCCCGGATCTTTACTATTGACACGAAACTTACCGATCCCAATTTCAGTGAGTTTTGTCAAGAAAATAAAAAGGTTATAGTTCAATATGGCCTGTCTACGCTTTAAGAGATGGCGTCAATTGCCATTCAGATTTTTCTTGCAGGATGTCCCCCAAGCCCCCTTGCATATCTAAGCTGCTGCTATATTTTGTATCTATAGCCTTGACTAAACTTTTTTTCGGACACGTTCCCGGTCGATTCTGATGTCCCGAATCCTGATTAAGAGTTCATTTAACACCTGTCGATACAGGTCCCATTATAAAGGAGGCAGCCAATGAGCCAGCGAGCCAAAGACCTATCCAAACGAATCGAATCATTCAGAGATGATGTAATCGCTTATGTGGAAGCGCTATCCAGCGAAGAATGGAACGTAAAATGTGACTGGGAAGAATGGACTGCGGGCGTTACGGCGCGTCACATCGGTGCCGGGCATTTTGGGATTTTCGAGTTGGCAGGGATGATCGTCGAAGGCAAAGAACTTCCGCCGCTGACCATAGATCAGATCAATGCGATGTCTGATAAGGATTCCCGGGCGCATTCGGGCTGCACTAAGGACGAAGTCCTGGATGCCTTGCGGAAAAATGGCGCCGAATTGGTCGCATTTATTGCCGGACTGAGCGATGATGAACTCGATCGAAAAGGTAGCATGCCCGCTTTTGGCGGCGATGTGACCGTCAACCAGGTTATCGAATTTGTAATTTTCCAATCGGCGCAACAGCACTTCGACAGCATGAAGACCGCCGTCGGTAGATAGGCCGATGGATCTCGATGCTAAGAGACTTGCATAAATTTAGAAAACCCATTAATTTGAGAAAAACTGAAAACTATAGGGGGAATCATGAAAAAGATATTGCCGAGTTTAATAACCGTCATGCTGCCGTTTGTCATTTTTATTTCAGACCTGGGTGCCCATTGCCAAATTCCATGTGGCATATATGATGACCAATTGCGCACCAATCTAATCGCTGAACACGCAACCACCGTCGAAAAATCGATGAAACAAATTATCGAGCTCGGCAAGGCCAATCCCGTAAACTACAATCAACTTGTCAGATGGGTTTCCAATAAAGAATCTCACGCAACTAAAATCCAGGATATTGTTTCTGAATATTTTATGGCCCAGCGGCTCAAGCCCGACCAGAAACAGTATGCTGAGAAATTGACCATTTTACACAAGATGCTGTTGGCGGCCATGAAGTGCAAACAGACCACTGACGTCTCCCACGTCAATGATCTCCGGACGCTTTTAAAGGACTTTGAAGTACTTTACTTCGGCCACAGCGATAACTAAATCAACTCTTTAAGAATGACCTAACTAATGACGCAACGTGCATCGAAGCAGGCCTGGCCCAATTGCCAAAGGAGGAAAAGGTGCGACTTCAAGGAAAAACCGTCGGTATTCTTGTCGGACCCGGTTATGAGGATTTGGAATTCTGGGTCCCCTATATGCGCATGCTGGAAGAAGGTGCGGAAGTCAAGGTGATTGCAAGCGGTGTTGGTGAGATATATACAAGCAAAAGCGGAGGGCTGACCGTCGAAAGTCAGGTTGCCGCCCGGGAAATCACCGCAGACCAATTGGATGCACTGCTGGTGCCCGGTGGCTGGGCCCCGGACAAGCTTCGCCGTGATCAGCATGTTTTGCAGATAGTCCGCAGAATGAATGAACAGGGAAAAATTCTGGGATTTATCTGTCACGCGGGATGGGTTGCGGCCAGCGCAGGTATTTGTAAAGGCAAACGCGCCACTGGCAGCACGGGCATCAAAGATGACATGGAAAATGCCGGAGCCTCGTGGGTTGACGAGCCTGCCTTCCGGGAAGGGAATTTAGTGTGGGGACGCGTGGTAGCGGATATTCCGGATTACTGCCGGGAACTGGTACAGGCGCTTTCATAGCCTGGTTGCCCCGCCAGTGCGGATTTTTTGCAAATCGATACCTATAGACTGTCCACTACTTTCTGCGTTTCAATCTTCGTTCCAGCAAGGGATTTGTTTCCTTTTTCAGCCTTTTTAGCCTCTTTAACACACTTTCCAACCCTTCTCTTTTTAACTCATCAAAGTATTTAAATACAACCTCTTCAAGCAATCTAAAATCTTTAAGGGACCAGGTAGTGTGATGGTGAAGATACACTTCAAACGTTGAATTTGAGTAATCAAGCCGTCGGCCTGAGTTTTTCCACTCGCCAGTCTGCTCAAGTTCGTGTAAATTTAAAACACCAATAATTATTCCCTTTAAGGCATCGTCCTGAATTTTTTGAAGAACTTCCTCGTTTTGTTGCCTCCACTGCTCCGGACCCTGTTGGTTGAAAGGAGTTATTTTCCCCATAGGTGTCTCCTAAGATCAAAGTTGCAAGCCGAATTAGATTTGGGCAACAGCCCGTCAAAATATGACCCTATTCCGCTTCCATCCTAACATGTTCCGCCATTTGCGACAGGTCGATTTCCGTTTCGCCCGTCTTTTCAAATTTTAGCGCTCGATTTCTGAAATCTGCGGCATCAATTTTTTCCTTTACCCACGCGTGCCAGGTTTCCATTTGAGAAGAGACAATTGAGTTAAAATCCTTGGATGGATCGAACCGGGACAAAGCATCATCTACTATCCAAACACAATAATTGCATTTTTTCTCACCATTTTCGGAAACGACAAAAAAATACCGAAACTGTGAGCTTCCGGGCTTCAGGCCTTCTTTGATCTCATAGTTTGTATAGGACCATGTCTTTTGCATTTTTACCCTCCGTAAGAAAATTTGTGATTGTGCAGTTTGAGCCGAATCCCCCTGAAATTCGGTTCTTCCAGGCATAATATCGATTAACCTTATTCCGTTAACTTAAGACTCAAAACGCCAGCTGTCTATATATTTGGAAATAAACGATTATCACTGAGGAAAGGACAATGAGTATTAAAAATATTACACCGCGTGAAATAGCGCCGACTCATCCAGGCGAGATGCTGAGAGAGGATTTCATGCCTGATTTTAATCTAACGACAGCCGAACTTGTAAAAAAAATTGGCATCTCCCGCCAAACTATCAATGAACTGTTGTTGGAACGCCGTGCGGTGTCACCGGCCATGGCTTTGCGGTTGTCCAGGTTGTTCGGAAACACTCCGGAGTTCTGGTTAAATGCGCAGCGCGCTGTGGACCTATGCAAAGTCCATAAAGAAAGCAGGTATGAGATTGAACGAATTAAACCGTTGTGGGCTGCTTGATCTGATGTACCTGAGATACCCACGGACATCACCAGGGGATTGGCTGCCGCTCGCGGAAGAAGCCACCGGTAGGTCCGCCGTCTGGCAGGGTAGCCAGCCAGACCGGGGTTTCAGCGCCTTGCTCCGGATCCTGTAATCCCCATTGGTCCGCACAAGTCAGCAGCGCTTCCATGTTTTTCCGATGAGGTCGTTCATTGAAAACAGCGTAAGGGTAGCCGTGAGTGCCGACTGGCCGTCCGCTGCACACATGGTGTGGTTTCTTTTTTCTTGACTCGCATCGGGTGCTTCTCTATAGTCCTTGCCTGAAAAAGCAGGTTCTTATCAACTTATTTTTATTCCAGAGGGAATCAAAGTCACTGTTTGCGGAGGGATTCGGGCGGTGCATAAATTATCGGTAAAAATCATTAAAAAGGAGATTTGAAAATGGCGACAAGCGACGCAACGAAAAAAAAGCCTCTCTGGTTGTTAATCGAGGAAAATATCCTTGGGCTCGATTCGCAGGATCTGTCAAAGGAAAACCTGGAAGCATCGATTCAACGGATTGCGGGTGAGCTTGACAATGCGGGTTACAATGTTTCACATCACGGGGGCAATCTGCTTCAATTGAGATGGGCAATGAATGAAACGCAAAAAGTCGGAAGGCCCCTTATGAAGGATTTCAGCGCTGCGATCGCAGCCTTGACACTGGAGGACCTGGCTGACCCTTATTCTGCGACGAATAAGATCATCAGCGACATCGGGAAAACGTTCCCAAAACTCAAGGGATCCGAACGCAGACCGGACGTGATACAGATCGTCGAGAAGACAAAACTCGATTTGCTCATTGCCAAGGCAAATGGTCTGCCCGACGATGAAGGTATCCGATTTCTAATTGGGGAACAAGTGGCCCCCGAAGTGATCACCAACGCTTTGGAAATTACCGGGGAGAAGTTGGCACAGGTGAACGCCGAGATGGAAAAGGAACTCGCAGAGAGGGCAAGAGTCGCAACGCTGCTTGAGGCGGTAGACGGCAAGTCTGATGAAGAAAAGGTGAAGCACCTTTTTGAGAATAACGTTTCCGAGGAATTGATCATCGAGATTGCGAAAATGGACCAGGGTGCCATCGATGGTGCCAAAAAGGCAATGGAAGCGGAGCTAAAGGAAAAACAAAGGCTGGCAGAAGAGGCGGCCGCGAAGAAAAAGGCAGAAGCTGCCGGGCCGGCACTGGAAGATATTCCGCCGGATCAGATGCTCGAACACATCGAGGCCATTCGTGAAATCATGGAATTCAGCGATCAGGAGAAAGAAATCAGAGTGATGTGCGAGCAGAGTTCCATCCCCCAGGCCCTTGTAGACATTGCTTTTTCGGAGCCTGACAGACTTGATGAGCTCGAAAAAAAGGCGGAGGGATAGCAGGTATATTCGTATACTTTGTCAATCTTGGAAGAACCAACGGGTCACATCAAATAATTAATATTTAAGATGTGGCCCTTTTGTTTTCCCTTTATATTTTAGGAAATCAAACGAGGTTGACAGATCTGGTTAAAGTGGTGCATGCAAAATTTTCTTGCAAATTAGAAATATAATTCTATAATACAAGATATGATTAAACGGGATCTTGCTTCTTTGATCCAGGAGCTTTTAAAAAACTATCCGGCGGTTGCTCTTCTGGGAGCACGGCAATCGGGAAAGACGACCCTGGCCAGAACTTTTTCGAAGATATATTTCGATCTTGAACTGGAACAGGACAACCTTAGGCTCGATTTGCAGTGGGATGCAGTTGCAGAATCAAAAGTACCCGTTATTTTGGATGAAGCTCAAAATTCATCAGAAATATTTCCGCGGATTCGCTCTGCCATCGATCGGGATAGGAAGAGAAAGGGCCGATTCCTAATTCTGGGCTCTGTTTCACCCGGCTTGATGAAGCAGGTGTCTGAATTTTTAACCGGGCGTATTGCTCTGGTCGAATTAGGTCCGCTTTCTCTAAAGGAGCTACCGAGAAAGTCGATTGATGATTTGTGGCTGATGGGCGGATTTCCGGATGGCGGTATATTAAAAAGCGAGCACTATCCGCAGTGGCAGAGAAACTATCTTGATTTATTAGCCATGAGAGATCTGCCGGTATGGGGTCTGCCGGCTGCTGCACCGGTTACAAAGCGCTTTTTCAGGATGTTAGCGGCTTCCCATGGATTTGTCTGGAATGCGAGTATGATCGGAAAGAGCATGGGGCTTTCATATCACACCGTCAACAGCTATCTCGATTTCCTGGAGCAAACCTTTTTAATTCGAAAACTGGCGCCTTATACGGCTAACATCAGAAAACGGCTCATTAAAAGCCCGAAAGTATACTGGCGGGATTCGGGTTTATTGCATACACTGATGAACGTTCATAGTGCAGAGGATTTGATCGCACAACCCTGGGTGGGATTCAGCTGGGAAGGTTGGGTGATCGAACAGATTCTGGCTATGCTTAACGGTCAGGGAGTTCCATACGAACCTTTTTTCTTCAGGACAGGAGATGGTTACGAGCTCGATCTGGTTTTGCGGATCCGAGGCCGGCTATGGGCTTTTGAAATGAAACTGACAACCAGCCCGGGTAGAAGAGATCTCGCGAGAATGAAGAAGACATCTGCAATGATTGGGGCCGATCACAAGGTGCTGGTTGCAAGATCAAACCGAACTATTCAAGGACAGGATGCCATCATTACCGGTATAAGGGGTGTTCTTAATCTGATGGCCGAGATACAGTAAAAATAAATTCCCTTTGGCGTTCTTATTGTTCTGCGGCCTTCTGTTTTTCTAGTCTATCAGGATATATGGAACTTTTATATTTCGAAGATTTCCACTTCCTCGGATACATTTTTCAATTTGAATTGACCCAGCGGGGAAAGGTTAAAGTGATCTTTAATCCTCTCGGCCGTGGTTTTTGAAAGAAACACTTTACCGCCCTTAGCCTGGGAACCAATCCGCGCCGCCACGTTGGTGATTCCGCCCCTTGCGGTGTAGGTCCAGCGGGAGCCGGTAACACTGTCAAACTTGGCGGCACCCACAAATGCGATGCCGGAGTTAATTCCCATATTGATTTCAAGAGGTCGGTAGAGTGAACTGCATTCTTCACCAATTTTAATGGTGTCTTCACGGATCTGCAGGGCGGTGCGCACGGCTCCCAGTGCATTTTGCTGCTTGTCTTTATCCAGGAACAACACCATCAAACCGTCGCCGGCGGTTTCATTGACATCGCCGTTGTTGGCATAGATGGCGTCCATAAAGGCCGAAAAATGCTTTTCAATGATGTCATTCATCTCGGCGTCGCCCAGCCGTTCACAGATTTTGGTATAGGACTCGATATCAAGGAAAAGCACGGAGACGTCTTTTTCTTTGCTTAGAGGCATTTCGCCGTTGGGGGATTTTTCAATCATGCGGCTGACGGTGGCGGGTACAAATTTGCTTAAACTGGTTTTGACGCTTTCAAGGATCTCCACTTTATGCATGGCGTTGCGCAGTTCATCGAGGGCCTTTTCCAGTTCGATATTTTTCAGTTGAAGGTTTTTGTTCAGGTTGCGGACTTGCTCAAAAGACCTGGCATTCTTCAGCGCGACCACCAGATTGTTGATCAGGGTGTCGAGCAGTTCGACGTCGTTGTCGTTATAGGGCTCGCCGATCAGCCTGGCACCCAGACCCAGCAGCCCGGGAGCTTCCGGTCGCCAGGCTCGAACGGCAGCGACAAGTTCACCGATCCGGGAAGAAGATTTAGCGATGTTTAGAGGACAAAGGGTCTATCGGGTTTACGGATGCCGGTATGGGTTGCAATTCCAATAACTTTATGGACGCCATTTTCAAGGACCTCATGGTTTTCATCCTGAAACCCGATGGCGACAAACTGGCTGTTTGTCTGCGAAGGCTGATCGAGCAGTAAAACAAAACCATCCATAACGCCGAAATTGCCCATGGTCATCAGCAGAAAATTTCGGATAATCGTTTCCGATTCCACCGTTCCGTAGATGTCCTTGCTGACATCATAGAGGGTTTTCAGGTTAAACACCCGCAGATCGAGCTCAGCCTGGACGCTTTCAGCCTGTTTAAGAGCATTCTTTGAGTCGTTTGATTTCTTCTTGAGGGTTCATTGCTCCATTGTTCTTTATCGTCTCAAGTCCAAATGAATTAATTTTTCATCTGTAAAAAAAATAAAGATGAATGGATTCTAATCTTATAGTTTACGTCGACAGGATTTACCGGAGATGCGCCGGCGAAGTCGGCACAAAGGTATGGCTGAGAATGCCACACAAAGTAAAGATGGTCAACCGCTTTGTCCCCGAGTCATGTCCCATTTGGGGTAACTCATCTGGGGAAGCGTTGACAGGGATTGGTATAGGCCAGGTATTGAGCTTCGAAAGATCCCAAATCAGGGTGCCGACGGTCTTCTTGTACGCGGAAGGCAACACGGTCAGCAACGCCAATTACAAGGAGTTGGCCGGCCCTGCGGAGTCAGAGGCCCTGTGCATGTACCTGTAATTTGGGGTGACCCCTTAATTCCGCTTAATTCGGGTGTTGAACCGAAACCATTTCAGTCTTATATTAACAAATTAAATGAAAATATTTAGGTTACCTCGAATCATTATAAAAAGTAGAGGATTTCGAGACAGTCGCCAATCGTTCCGGCTCTGTCACAAAAGGTTTGATAAGGAGGTTAACATGCGGTTTTGGGGTTGTTTATTGGTTTGTTTTCCAGGGTTGATTACCCTCGCAATGGCAGGCGTCGATTCAGACCAGGCTGAGATGATTGAAAGAATGAAAGCCGGCGGGCACATCCTGATGATACGTCACGCGCTCGCACCCGGCACCGGCGATCCAGCTAACTTTCGAATTGGAGACTGTGCCACCCAGCGCAACCTGGACGATCGCGGCCGGGAGCAGGCAAGATCCATCGGCAAATTGCTGCGAACAGAAGGTATGACTTCCGCCAGGGTCTATTCAAGCCAGTGGTGCCGCTGCCTTGAAACAGCCGAACTGATTGATATGGGGTCGGTGGCGGAACTGCCGGCATTAAATTCCTTCTATGAGCTGACCCGGAATCGCGAACCCAATCTGAAAGCACTGAGAAAATTTATCGCGAAACAACCGTCCGACGGGGTATTGGTAATTCTGGTGACACACCTGGTTACGATCTCAGCCATCACCGATGAAGGGGTCTCGTCCGGTGAAGGGGTGCTCCTCAAGCTAAACAAGGATGCGCCCTATGAGATTGTCGGCCGCCTGGATTTTGGCAGATCGTCGTTTTGATATTCGCCCGGGAGATCGTTTTTCCGTTCTGCAGTGATGACTGCGCGCTTCCTAAAGTTTTTCTATTTACATTGAATATTTTAGTATAATCAGATTGGAATTGTACTAGCCGGGGTTTAGAAGGGTGAATAGTATGCTCCGATTTGATTTCCTTTAGAATCAAAGGCGGCCAAATAGCTGTCATGAATCAATCGCAGGGCTTTGGCATACCCGGCGACCTCTTGCTCATCACGGCTTTGAAATGAGCGCAGGTCGATATGGGTTTACGTCTTCGCCTTCAGCTTCCCTCTAATAAACCTTTGGCTTCAGCTGCCGACCCGGAGAAAGAGGATATTCGTTCCATCTCCCGGGCCGGCAGGGGTTTAAGGCTTTTAGCTGCGGAATCTTCTTCTGTATGACGAGCGTACCTGATCCATCCATCATTTGTCCAATTCTATTTGTTCTGGCTGAAGGCAGGACTATTGTCACCAAAGATCTGCTTGACATGATAAACAAAGTGCATAATTTTTTTAATGATGTCAAAATGTTGAAGTGCCATAACAAAAAGGAAAGGTCTGCGATGGATATGTCCAATAATTCTGAAAAAGTTTTTATAACGGTCGGGCCTCCGGGTAACCCTTACGCCAAAATCATAAGAGAGGAAAGAAGACTTGGTATAAACGACCGGCGCAGATTAAACACTTACATTGATAGGGATCGAAGGGGTGGCTTAGCTGAAAGGCGAAAGTCTATCGTGCCACAGTTAAGGAGGTTAAGGACTGAAGACAGGCGCCAATCGCATACTTACCTTGCCAAGGACAAGCGAAATGGGATAGCTGACAGACGAAACCCTAAAAAGATTTTGCCAACTTGGTGGCGAGGGTAACCGCATATCGATAGTTATGTTGAAGTAAAAAAACTTTTTTCATAATGGATCCATTTGTTCTTCAGATTTGACCACCTCTTCTCGTGTCATCCCCCATCTTGTATACCGAAGGTTCAGGTTTTCCTGGTTAAATCCTCCACAATGATTCGCAGACAAGTCCTCAACAAAGATCGGCGGATAAATCAACTTCGCTTAGTCAACAACGTGGTATACTTGCCTAAGGGAGTGCATCGCGCCAGATGTCGGTGATGCCGTCTTTTACCTGACCGCTATCATCGTAAAGACCCATGCAGGGAAAAATATTGTTAACGTTATATAGATTTTCAGGCAATACCCCCTGGCGCTCTGCCCAAAGCCCGATCGGATCATAATCATTCCGGAAAACCTGCACATAAAATTCAAACTTTCGCTGTGCGGCGCTCTCCAGAAAATGATCGAGCCAAAAGGCCTGGGATGTAAGGTCGCCCGCAGGCTGGATAATGAACCTGTTTTGTCCATCATCAATAAATTGAAGGGTTCGGCAAGACCGTGCTCCCAGCTCTGCAATGGCCACCGGCTTGCTCCAGTTGAAGCGGTCCAGAGCGGCTACGGGATCGAGAAACGGCGGAAGCTGGGCGCGCATCAGACAGTCGCTGGTCTCGTCCCAGTCTTCAGGGTATGCGTAAAGCAGATTGTCGTTTTCCGAGACCGCCATCAGCAAGTTATCCGGGTAGAAGGACAGCGCCAGGATTTCGAGGCGGTCGCCCTGATCCAGGTCCATGATTGCGGAAAGGTCCAGCGGGTAGCAGGTGATTGGATCCGGATCCGGATAAACGGGCGGACCGGGGGGGCCGACGCAGGCTTCGAAAGTCAGGGGTCCGTAGCACTGCTCGACTTCATAGTCCAGAAGATCCTGGAAAACTACGGTGGCGAACACCTTTGTCTCCGAATCCACCTCGGCGCGAACGGTGTCGTAAAGTGTTCGGTAAAGATCTACCAACCCACTCCAGTTTGTCGCGCAAGCCGTGTAAAGGGGTAACCGCCAGGTAGCTGTAAGGCAGGGATGCTAAATGGACTGCAAATGCGTTAATCCAGGAACGCAGTTTGGCATCGATGCGCGCATCGAAAAAGTCGGTTCGGCTGGTTCCCACCGGCGGGTCTGCATCAAAGGACAGCCAGGGTATCGCTCTGTCCCAGTGCAACACTGCCAGGTCGGAGTCCGCTGCGATCTGAGCCAGCCACGCGGCGGTTTGGTCTTCTTCCTCGATGGCGTAAAAACAATCGCCCCGCGCCACACAGCTGTCGTCCTGAAGGTTGTGACGAACCCGGAACTGTAGCATGCCCATCAACGGCTTAAAAGGTTCGTCATTCCCATTAATCCCATCATTTCCATCTCCATCGCCAGCGCCACCACCTCCCGAACAACCCAAGACGAAAATAAGCATAAGTAAAAATACCCGCACAAGAACCTTTAAACCTTTCATTTCTGAAACCTCTTGAATAAAGACGTGAAGCATTGAAATGAACGAGCGATCTGTTGCTTCTGCCAATCAGAAAGCACAATATTTGTGCTTTTAATGCTACAGAAAATCTGCTATGAGGATTCTGGTGAGCGTGCGACTACCGGTCCAAGTACCAGGTGTATGTCTTGTGCCTGGGGCGTTAGGACAAGTTCTAAATGAACCTTCAATCCTGTTATCAGGAGCGCCGACATAATTGTAGCGCCGCTCACCAACTTTTCTTACGTGATAATAAGGCCAGTGATGATGATCTCATCTTTGGCCTTATTGATTTTTAAACTGAAAAACAAATGTGTCAAGTCTTCGTTTGGCTCTTGTGAGAGGAAGACTTAGGGGACGTATGCGGTATTTGGACATTTGGGGTCAATTTAAGCAGGGCGCATATCGGGTCGTCGAGATGGGCATCTAGTGCACCATCAAAAACGCGTAGCGATCCATTTTCTGATCGTAATCGGTTCGCACGTTGATGGGAAACCCACATTGGCGCACGGTGGAATAAACATCCACTTCGGCGTGTTTTCGGGGTAAGGCCCATTTGATGTCATCTCCCTGATTGGTTAAGCCTGCTTTATGGCGGCCTTGACTCTTTCAGGTGTCATGGGGAGTTGAAACACTGCCGCACCGACGGCATCATATATGGCCGTTGCAATCACCCCGCCCATGCCGATGATGGCAGGCTCCCCGCCTCCCTGGGGTGCGAGGTTCGGGTTATCTAAAATAACAGTTTCGATTTTAGGAAGCCAGGAAAACCTCGGCAGGGCATAGGTGTCGAAATTAAGATCAAAAATCTCTCCATCCGCAAAGTGAATTTCTTCGCTCAATGCATATCCCAACCCCATGGTGATGCAGCCTTCCATCTGGGTGGTGGCCCCCTCAGGATTAACCACAACCCCCATGTCCTGGGCGCAAACCACCCGTTTGACGTCCA
Source organism: uncultured delta proteobacterium (assembly GCA_963821065.1). GTDB lineage: Bacteria > Desulfobacterota > Desulfobacteria > Desulfobacterales > JAFDCJ01 > JAFDCJ01. The sequence goes on from CAWGCM010000034.1 coordinate 794,967, forward strand.
CACTGCCGCTACCCTTGTCCACTTCGACTTCCGCCATAAATGCCACATAGGTTCCGGCATCGATTCCGCAGGCAATGCCATGCCCCCGTCCGCTGGGCGTCTTGATGGACTGCCATCCGAACTTCCTGGCCGCGGCCTGCAAGACGCTGATCATCCGTTGGTCCTTGAGGTGTTTGAGACGAAATTGAAGCGGATCCGCACCCGCTTTGGAAGCCATCAAGTTCAGATGCAAGGCGCGGGCATAGGTATTGGTGTTGTTGGCCGGTGCCCGCCAGGGTCCGACAGCAAAAGGATGTTTTTTTGCAGCTCCACCGCGCCAGCGCCCGTGGACCATCTCTTTGTGATGCGGTATCTCGTAGAACTGTTCACTTCCCCGCATGCCTGCGAAGTATACGTTATAATTCCAAAAGGTAATCATGCCGGAGCGGTTGAGACCGGATTTAACCTTAACAATGGCTGCCGGTCGAAAGGTGTCGTAAAAAAACTCTTCCGCTCGGCTCCAGGCCACCTGTACCGGTTTGCCGATGCGTTTCGCCAACCGGGCGGCTTCCAGAGCCTGGCGGGAGGCAGATTTTCCGCCAAACCCACCCCCGACATAAGGTGTGATCACGCGTACCAATTCCGGAGACAGGCTTAAGTGCTCGGCGATAAACTCTTTAACCCTGAAGGGGGTCTGGGTGGAAGCCCAAACCGTGAGTTTCTTGCCATCAAATTCAGCGGCTGCCGTGTGCGGCTCCATGGGAGCATGGGCCACATAACTGTTGAAATAGGTCTCCTCTAGGACAGTTGAAGCCAGCTTCTCACCGGTTTTAAGGTTTCCGCCTTCAGAGGCGATTTCCGGATTGGGGGTCGATTTGAGCAGATAATCAAAAATAGTCTTGTCGTCCACACCGGTTGTGGGCCGGTCGAATCGGGCTTTGATCCGGGCCAGGCCCTGTTCGGCAACCTCGGGATCTTGGTGAAGAACGGCGACAAAATCGCCTTCTTCGACAATCTGAAGGCCGTCAATATTTTTGGCCGGACCGGTATCCACCCTCATCAATTTGGCCCCATGGGCCGGCTCCCTGAGTATTTTGGCGTAAAGCATCCCCGGAAGCCGTATGTCACCTGCAAATTCGGCGGCACCGGTCACCTTTGCAACCGCATCTCGTCTGGCAAAGGATTTCCCCATGGTTTCAAACTCTGAAGACGGTTTTAAGGGCGGCACACTTTTTAAGTGTTTTTCGATAATCTTGCCTTTGGTGAGTTCCCCGTAACTAACCCGACGGTCGGGTTTTGACAGATCATAAACCTGTCCGTTCCGGGTAACCAGACGATCAATGGGGGTTTTCAGATGATCTGCTGCCAATTCCAATAATACCCCTCTGGCCTCGGCCGCAGCCTCGCGAAGAAATATCCCGAAATAACGGATGGAGAGGGAGCCGAAGGTTCCGGCATCCCACGGGCACAGATCGGTATCGCCCATCACAATATCCACCGCGTCATAATTCACCTGAAGTTCTTCGGCCAGCAATTGGGGAATAGAGGTCATGGTGCCCTGACCCATTTCTATCTTTCCGGTATAAAGGGCGACCCGGTTATCAACCCCGATTCTCAGAAAGGCATTAAAATCGGTGGGGATTCCGGCGCCCAGGAAACCGGCACGCTGCATGCGTGCCCATGCAAAGCGATCAAAGCCGTTGAAGTAGACAATGATCCCTCCGCCAAAAATACCTATGCGCTTTAAAAATTCACGGCGATTCATGGAGGAAGACGGCATCATTTTGTCCCTCCTTTCATCTCTCGAGAAGCGGTCTCAATGGCGGCAACGATCCGGGTATGGGCCCCGCATCGGCACAGGTTTTCATCCATGCCGTCGATGATTTCCTCCCTCGACGGGGTGGGGTTTTCAGCCAACAGGCTGTAAGCTTTGAGGATCATGCCGGGCGTACAATAACCGCACTGGAAACCGACATGTCGGACAAACGCTTCTTGAAGCGGATGCAACCTGCCGTCTTGAGCAAGTCCCTCAATGGTTGTGATCTCACTGCCGTCGACTTCCTTTATCTTTTTCTGGCAGGAAAGCACGGCCGCATCGTCGGCTAGCACCGTACAGGCGCCGCATAACCCTTCGCCGCAGCCGTATTTCGGGCCGGTTACTCCCAGATCGGTGCGTAAAACCCACAGCAGTGTCCGTTCACCGTCTACTTTCAGGCGCACGGGGCGACCATTCAGTTTAAAGCCAATCGTTTCTAACATAAAAGGCCTCCTAACTTATAACTCCGTATATTTTTTGGCACTTCCCTTTGCTTTTTGGGCTGGATACCTGCCTTTATTTATTTCATTTTTTTCTCTGGCTGCTTCCAGCGGGTCAATTCCCAATTTATCTGAAAGTCTGACGAGATAGATCAGGACGTCACCAATTTCATTTTTGATATGTTCTAACTTATCGTTTGGCAGGTTATAGCTTTCTTTTTCAGTCAACCATTGAAAGGTTTCTACAATTTCCGAAGCTTCTACGCTTAGAGCCATCGCAAGGTTTTTGGGAGAATGAAACTGATCCCAGTCCCTCGCTTCTGCAAACTGTCTGAGGTTGTATTTTAATTCTTTCATCCATTTATTCCATTCTATGCCATTTATTCCAGGACTTTAATGTTTTTTTGCGCGCATATGTCCTTGAGGATTTTAGGCCAGACCGTTACACTCACCTCGCCCAGATGGGCGGTGCGCAACAGGTACATGTAGGTCCTGGATTGTCCGATGCCGCCACCGATGCTCAATGGAATCTCATCATTGAGAAGGGCTTGATGGTAGGGTAGGCTGAGAAAATCCTCCTGGCCCGCGATCTTGAGCTGGATCTTGAGGGTCTCCTTGGTGACCCGGATGCCCATCGATGTCAGCTCGTGGCGTCGTTTAGTGACCGGGTTCCATACCAGGATATCACCGTTGAGCCCATGGTACTGTTCGCCATTGGCGACGATGGTTTCAGTGACCCAGTCGTCGTAATCGGCAGCGCGCATTTCGTGCGGGTAGCCGTCTTTTAGCACCGAGCCGATGCCGATGATAAATAGCGCCGGGGCATGTTCCATAAGGGTCCGGGTCTCCCGTTGTTTGCGCGGCAGATCCGGATACATAGCCAGTATTTCTTCGGCATGCAGGAATTTGAGTTCCTCGGGGATATCGGGGTATTTGGAAGTATTAAGCTGGGGGAACATCTCCTGTGCCATCTGCCCGGCTCCCCAGATGACCTTCCAGATTTTTGTGACAATGTCCTTGAGGAATTCTAAGGTTCGATCTTCTTTGGTGATAACGCGCTCCCAATCCCACTGGTCCACATAAGCGCTGTGATCATGGTCTAAAAAATAATCTTTGCGCACCGCCTTCATGTCGGTGCACAGGCCTTCGCCGACCTGGCAGTCAAACTGCTTTAGCGCCATGCGTTTCCACTTGGTGGCCGCCTGAACCACCTGGGCGGTGATGGGTTGGTCGAGCCCCAGACCGCAGGGGAATTCCACCGGGGTGCGCGAGCCATCGCGGTCCAGGTAATCATTGACGCCACTGTCTCGGTCAACAATCAGGGGGACCTGGACCATCTGCAGGTTGAGTTCCTTGCACAGATTCTCTTCGATGTAGTTTTTGATGGCAAAGACGGCCTGCATCGTTTCTTTCGGGGACAGCAGGGGTTGATAGTCGTCGGGCAGTTTTTGCTTTAAGTCGTCATAGTTGCCGATTCCCGGCCCTGCCAGGTCTGCTTTTTTGTCTGCCATTGATAACCTCCTCGGTTAAGATGATTTCACCCGTTTACTCCGGGTCCGGCTGCTTCCATCTGTAAGGTAACTCTTGAATTTTTCCCGGTTCGGTCATGGTTTGCAAGGCCTCGAGGGCGTCCAAAATAATGCGCCGTTGGCGTTTGACATTGCCCGGTTCACCGAACATACTGCCGCGTGCAAACTTGACCAGCAGGGCCCGGGGCGGCTTGATGTGAGCCATGCGATCGGCGGCATTGCCCATGGAAATAGTGGGAATTCCCGCTTCCTCTACCAGGCGCTGAATCAGACCCACGGTCTGATGACATTTCGGTCAGACCGGCATCAGGAAGAGGACATCGACCCCTGCGGCTTTGATCCGGGAAATTAATTTCGGGACCGTTTCTGTGACCAGGGACACCGCGTCGTTGACATAGCTGAAGCTGTAATTCGTATCGGTCAACTTGCCGATGATGCCTTCATTTTCCAGTTCGACGAAGCGCTGGATGGGAAAGACGGTGTTGATGTCCTGCTCTGCCAGGCTGTGATCGTAATGCGCATGGGCAATGCCGATGTCTTGCTGGCGGACGGTTTTGGAAATTTCTCGAAAGGATGCATCGCCGTGGATTGACTCGGTGTCAAATGGGGGCTGGCTGTCCTTGAGATAAAGGCCGCCGCTGGTGACCAATGCGAAGGTTTGATTTGACGGCTGACCGTTGTAAGCAGTCCATGGAATATCAACGGGAGAAATGAAGGGATACTTTTTGACAATCTCCTTCATATTGCCGGCCTGGTAATCCGGCAGGCTTTCCTTCACCCATTTTTCGTAAGCAATTTTGAATGCATCAAGATCCATCGGCATTAATTTTCCTTTCTTTAGGTTATGGGGACGCCCTTTAGTTTTTCAGTTCTGACTTTCATCCGAATCATCCAACAGCTGCCGGCCGGCCGCCTCATCCAGCTCCAGGGCCGGGATGGTAGGGATCTGGCCGCCGATGATGCCCTGCATGTCGCCGTAAAGGCCGACAGTGTTTTTGACGACGCGCTCGATTTCCTTTTCGCGCTGTTTCCAATGTCGCTCCATGGCCCGGCGTTCCCGGTTGAGCTGATCCTGCATCGAGGTGAAAGCTTCGACGATGCCTTCGATTTTCTGTTTGAACTCGACGCCGGCCAAATACTGGTAGAGGGTTTCCATTTTCTCGCTCTTACCGACCGATGCATTGCGCTCGCGGTTGACCGCCATCAGCTGTTCACGCAGGGCAGCTGCCAGGGGAAGGGCGGACAGGGGGTCGCTGACCCAGACGCCGTCGACCTGTCCGAAGCGGTTGATACCGTCGGGCAAAACAACGGAGACCAGGATGGCAATCGAAGCGCGAACCTCGATCATGTCGTCTTTCAGCTTTGGGATCCAGGCGGTGCTCCAGGCTTTGGTGTTTTTGGTTTCCCACAGCAGGACGCCGGATTCAGCCCCCATGGTCGTGCGCACGGTCTGAACCAGGTCGGCCCCCCGGATGCCTTTGGGAACTGGCTGGATGTCGTCGTGGACAAAAAAGGATTTTAGCCGGGCTTCAAAGTCCTGTTCCAGAACCTCCCCCTGGGTTTCCATGGAGCCCTGCTCCGCTCTGCGTTTCATGTCCTCCAGAGAGCTCTTAAGGTCATTGATCACCTTGTCTTTTTCCAGGTCCTTGAGCCGGTGTGCCTCGGCCAGCTTTTTTTCAGCCTTACCACGGATCTTTTCCCGCTCCTCATCCAATTTGCGGGCCACTTCCAACTCCAGAGATTCCGTCTCCTCTTCCAGTTTTCGCTGTTTTTTGCGCAGCTCCAGCTCCTGGTCTCTGAAGGTCTGGATGGCCTTATCCTTTTCCGCGATGGCCCCCTGCAAATCCTTGAGTTGATCCGCGTACTGCCCCTCGAGTTTTTTGGCGGCCTTTTTCTCGGCATCCGCCAGGCGTTTTTTCAGCCTGGTTTCAATTTCTTCGTCAATGGCTTCCCGGCTTTTAGAAATCTGCTCTGCCTCTGCCCTCAGCAACTCAGACTTCTCTTTAAGCTTGGCCTCACGCCGGGACACTTCCTTAAGCAGCTCGGCCTTGAGATGCTCCCGGATTCGCCCGGTCAAGGCATCCGATATCTCGAATTCCTCACCGCAGTTCGGACATGTGATTTTACCCTCTTCCATATCTAATACCTTTCAAAGCAATGCTGAGACTAATTATCAAGGTACTCGTCGACAAATTTTCGAGGTCTAAAAACTTTGATTCCTTTATATCCGGAAACTCTCAGCAGGTGCTTATCAGCACATCTATTATTCATCATCGAAAAGTTTGAGTTGACGATCATCAACATCTTTTTTTTTGAAATTACGGGGAGTTCTTGCCGCCCGGTTTTCATTGCTCACCTCAATTGATTTTCCCGAGAGTCATTCTCTAACGTGATGTCAACACTTTCATATGCCTTTTGCGGACGGAGTCGACAATCAGTTTGCCGGTCAATTTTAATTTTCCCAGGCGACCTTTTTTGCCGGCCATTATTATCTCGTGAAGATCTTCCCGTGTCTGCGGTGGTTGTACTTCGGCAGGCTTTTTTAATAGGGTGATGGATTGGGCCGGGCAGGCAGGAACACAAACACCGCATCCAAGACAGCGATCCAGATCCACCACTGCCGGTTGTTTTTTTGCGGAAACTTTCACCGCACCGACCTGGCAGCGCTTGACACAGGCGCCGCATCCTTCGCATGTGTCACGGTCTACGGCTGCATAAAAGTTTGAGGCCCAAAATTCCATTGGTTTGGGGAGGGCCTGGTGAATCCCTAACATCCCGCAGCAGCATCCGCAACATGAGCAGATGAACTCGGCTTTTTGCGAATTGGATGGCTGAAGCACCAATCCCTGTTTCTGATTCTGTTCGATGATCGAAAGTGCTTCTTCTCTGGGAATTTCTCTGCCGCTTTCGCTCAGCAGGGCCGTCCTGGCCATGCTGCCGACGGCAAGGCAGGTTTCTTGACGATCCGTTATCTTACAGGTGTGGCCCGCCAGCGACTTTTTTTTGCGGCAAATGCATTCGAAGATGACAAAGGGTTCTTCAGCCTGTTGCAACAGCGCCGTTACTTCATCGAAGGTGCTGGAATTATGCTGCGGGTGAATGCTTTTAGCGATAGGAATGGTGCGCATCTGCGGAAGTTTTGTACTTAAAAATTCGATGCCGAATTTTCTATCCGATGTATATTCATTGAAGTCCTTAATAAAATCGGGGGTCAGGCGGTTTAGTTGAAATTCATACATCCCCACCACAAGGGGTGCATTGCAATAATGCATTTTGCCATTTTTAATCCTGGATTCTATTCCGCCCTTTTTCTGGATACGGTCAAGACTTTTTTCCAGTTCGTCAGATGAATTGACCAGGTGGCCGGCGCGACTGACAATCGATTCAAGCGGCTCAAATTTGTAACTCAAGCAACAGGCAATCTCAGCCTCCTCGGGCGAAAAAATATGTTTCAGAATTTTTATTTCAGTGCCAGACCGGGTAGCTGGAAACCCGACGGCTTGCCGGTCTAAATGCTTTTGTAATTTGACATAAACCTGATTGTTTTGTTCCAACCAACACCTCCGCTTTAAATGGCGCACCGGCCTGGACAAACGAGTTTAGGGTTCTATTTTTTTGGGGCTTCTTCGACGATAATAGTTTCCCGGTTTTTTTCAAAAGTTTTTTGACCGATTCCCGACACCTGCATCAGGTCTTCCGGCGTTTTGAATGGACCGTATTTTTCGCGATACTCAATGATGTTGGCTGCATATTTGGAACCGACTCCGTGTAATTGAATCAATTCTAGCTCTGTGGCCGTGTTAATGTTGATTTTTTTGACATCACCGGCGGTTGCAGGGATGACACTGATCAAGCCCACTAAAATCACTACCGGCACTGCCATAAAGAACTTGCGATTTAACATTTCATCCTCCTTTTTCTCCATTCGTTCATACTTGCCTGCCAAGGGCATGGAAACATTGTAGATAGCCAATGTCAAGCATATATTGTTTGGCTTGAAGCCCTTTTAAAATTCCTCGAGCAGGTTCCAGAAGATGCTTTCGATGCCCGTATGCGGCAGGTCCTGGGAAGGAATCAACCCCGGGGTGTAGCCCCTTTTGATGAAAGGTCTGACAAAATCCGGATTACGGCTGATGACATGCACGGGAACCGACCAGGGCTGACTTTCGCCGGTGATTTTCAAATTGGGCTGGTGATCTCCCATGATAATGATCATCTCATCGCCGGCGACTAAATGTTCCAAAAAACTTACCAGTACCTGGAAGTCATATTTGATTGAGGTTACGTAGGCTTCGGATGCATTTTCAAGCTCGGGCCATGTCGTCGGAAATTTTAATGGTTTCTGACGATGATATATTGAACCATCCCCGATGGCCGACCAGTCGGGAACATATCGCGGCAGCTCATTAAAGGGGGCATGGCTGCTGATCAGCACAAATTCGATAAACAGGGGCTGGGCACGGTTTTGGATTTCGGTGCGATAGATGGAATCGAGCACGTACTGGTCGGTCATGGGCGCCCAGCCGAATTTGGGGCCCCGGTAGTCGAAGTCCGGAGCATAATATTTTTTCCGGTATTTATAAAACTGCCCGGCAGACCACGGCCATAGAGTTCCCGGCATCGCGCTGACGGTGCGATACCCGGCCCGGTTGAAGTATTCGGCCAGGGGCTGAACCCGGGAGGCCAGCAATAGATCATACTGAAGCTGGCCGCTGATGGCAACCCCGCTGGCCAGGGCGCCATGGGCCAGCCAGGATGAGCCGCCGAAAGCAGGCGATTTTAAGAAATTTGAACAAATCTGATAACCGTGCTCTTCCAGTTTGTGGCCGGCATCCTGAAGAAAAGGCGTGATCAGCGGGGAATGCCGCGGATCAGCAAATACGGTATGCCCGTAAGATTCGATAAAGAAAACGTAGACATCGCGGCCCTTTAGTTTTGCCAGAGGCCGCTGATACTGCCGGGCTTTTTGAACTGCCCCATCCAGGGCGGCCTGGTGCTTTTCCATGGTGCCGCTGAGTTGCAGGATAAAATCAATTTCTGCGGCAACCCGGTGAAGAATACCGGGTGCGAAGATGGATTGGGTCTGCCGGATTGTCCACGGATTCAGGCCGTAAATCAATACGCCCACCAGGATCGTGGCGGCGGCAAATACCTGGCCCCGTCTTCGTCCGTTGAAAAAGACGTAAATGGTTTTTAAGGCCCGCGATATCCCCCAGACAATCAGTCCGAAGGCCAAAACCGTCAGCAAAGACCCGATCCAGAAAACTTTCAGCGAAACCGTGCTGTAAAGCAGGAATACCAGATCGGGCAAAAACTGTGAATCCAGGTATAAATTGAATGGACGGAAAAAATAGGCGGGCACAAAGCTGTCGGCCAAAAGAAACAGGCGCAAGAAGATGATGACCAGGGTCAGCGGCCACAAGACGATGGTGTGAAAGGAAAGCCTCAGGGCCGCCCCCAGGCACAGAAAAATCAGGATGACGAGGGTCTCAGGGGAAAATAGCAACAGGCGGCCGATGTGATTGTCGCCGGAAGGATAGCTGACATTCATCAGGGCGTTGAGAAAGGCAATGGCCACCATCACCCCCGCAACCGGGCCCAGGGATTTAAGCGTCTTTTTGATCGTCGTGATGGATTCCGGCGTCGGTTTCATTTCGCCATCGATAGGAGAAAAGATTCAATTTTATGGAAGCCGTCCCGCCACCTCGGCCGGCGGTGAAAGGTTTTTAAAGCCTCCTGTCCATAGCCGGCCAGCAGGGTTCGATCAGCGTGCAGGCGTTGAACCTGCTGCGCAAAGGCGGTTTTGTCGCCGGGGGGTATCAGTACGCCGTTGACGCCGTCGCAAACGAATTCTTTTAGCGCGCCGCGGGTGGATCCGACCACCGGCAGGCCCCAGGCCATGGCTTCCAAACATGCCATCCCAAAGCCTTCGTAGGAAAAGGGCAGGACAAACACCTGGCTTGCGTTGAGCCGCCCGGCCAGTTCTGCGCCCTCCAGCGGCCCCGGGATATCAATCCGGTCTTCAAGCCCGTGACTGGCAATCAAGGCCCGCACCTTTTGAACATAGGCCCGGTCCATGGTAAGGCTGCCGATCAGTGAAAGGTGCCAGCTTTCCGGCGGCAGCCGCGACAGGCCCGCAATCAGCGGCAAAACCCCTTTGTTGGGCGTCAGGTTGCCGACGCATATGAGCTGCAGGGGGCCGGCCCGGCGACAGCGGGATTCCACGACCGCATCGGATGCCAGATATCCCAGACGATCTCCCCCCGGATACGCTACCACGGCGGGCAGCTGCCGGCCGACAAGGGATTCAACGTTGGCGCGCGTGGTTTCGCTGTTGAAAATAAACCCGTCCACCGATTTAAAATAGCGGCGCTCAACGGCCTGGTAAAACAGCTGCTGATATCGTTTTAACGGCTGGCGGCACATAACCTGGTGGACGATGGTGAGAAGGGGGTAGCTGCGCCGGCGCTTGATGCGCTGATTCAGGCCAACCAGGGAGGGATGAATCAGTCCGTCTTGAAGCAGCAGCCGGCAATCGTGATCGAGCAGACGCCGGTAAAGACGGTGTGAAAAATTGTCGGCCAGATTGTACACATAATTGCGCTGCTTTAAAGAGATGACCTCAACGGTGTGGCCTTGCTCCCGCAAGTACTCGACCATCAACCGGTCATATATCCAGCCGCCGGTCAAAGTGTCCAGGCGGCCGTAGATGATCAGTCCGATGTGCATCAAAATGCTTCCCGATATTCAGCCCAGGTCGCATCATTTTCCCAGATTTTTATACTCAGTCCCGGCAACTCTTCAGCATTGATCTCTTTTCTCAGCATTCGGCACAAAATGCGGGCGAAGTTCTCGATGCTGGGGTTTAAGCCCTCAAATTCCGGCAGATCGTTGAGGGTCGTATCCCGGAAATAGTCGACGAGTTTGTCCAGGTGGGTTTCCACTTCACAGATATCAAGCAGAAATCCGTGCCGGTCCAGTTTTTTCCCGGATAGACGGGCTTCTACCGCATAATGATGCGCGTGGGGCTCATTTTCAGGTCCCCAATCACCGCCGATGAGCATATGCCGGGCGATGAAATCACGCCCCACGGCTACTGTGTACATGCACGTCTCCTTTATCCTCGGCCATAATCCAAAACAACCTGGATGGTTGCGGCGGGATCCTTATCTATCAGTGCAAAGGCTTCCTGAGCGCTGCTGAAAGGCATTTGATGGGTAACGAATTGGGCCGGTCTGATACGGCGGACCATATCCCAGGCCGTATCCAACCTGCGCTGCTTGGACCAGCGGGCAGACAGGGCCGGTGTCACGCTGCTGACCTGGCTGCTGATCAGGCGGATTCGTTTGCGGTGAAACCGGCCGCCCAACTCCAGGGCTGCTTGTTTTCTGCCATACCACGAGCCGATGACAATGCGGCCGTCAAAGCCGGTGACGGCAATGGCCGGATTCAGGGCCCCGGGGTTGCCCGACAATTCATACACCAGATCCGCCGATCCTTCTGATGCATCCGGTTCAAGCCATTGGATGGCTGTTTCAAGGGTGTCGGGCTCAGCGGGATCCAGGGTCAGGTGGGCACCCACACGTCGGGATGCCTCCCGGCGCAGGTTAAAGTTATCCAGTGTCATCAATGCCGCCAAAGGGAATTGGGCCAGCAAGGCCGCGGTCAAAAGTCCGACGACACCCTGGCCGAAGACAACCACTTTTTCTCCGATAACGGGGCTGCCGTCCATTAAGAAGTTGACGGCTGTTTCCATATTGGCCAAAAAAAGAGCATCCAGCGGATCGATGTCCTGGGGGACCGGTAAAATCTCGTCAACGCCGGCAATAAAACAGCTTTCATGGGGATGAAAACCAAAAGCCATCCGTCCGATTAAATCCCGGTTGACCCCTGAGCCAACTTCGATGACCTCACCGATGGCGGCGTATCCGTATTTGAGCGGATAGTCAAGCGGTCGCTGGAGTCCCGGAAGGGCCTCATCGACTGCCATGTCACCGGGAAACAACCCCCGGTAGACAAGCATTTCCGTCCCGTGACTGATGGCTGAAAATTTGGTTTCAACCAGCACCTCGGCCGGTCCAACGCCGGGCACGGTCTCCGCTGCAATTTCGATTTCTAATGGCGCCTTAAAAATAATCGATCTGCGCTTCATCAATGACTCCAATCCGGACGCGCCCATACGACCAGGTCCGCGCCAAGACGCTGGTAATGAACATCGGTAAGCGTCAGAGAGGAAGCGGTTTTAAAACCACGGGCGTCGATTACCGGAAGCCCGCCGACCAGTTTGGGAGAAACCGTGATTACAAACAAATCCGCCAGCTTCAATTTAACAAAGCTGGTAATGACTCTGGCGCCTCCCTCTACCATAATGCTGTTGACCTGCCGGCAGGCCAATATGTCCATTAAGGCCCAAAGGTCAATCCAGCCATCCTCATTGCGTTTGCAATCGATCAGCGTGATGCCCTTTTGTTTGAAAGGATCGTTGCGGTCATGGGGGGCATGATTGGCGTTCACAATCCAGGTGCTCAGATCGGAGCGCTGCACGAGGTTTGCATCCGGCGGTGTGCGCAGGCGTGTATCCAGAATAATCGGTTGTGGATTTTCTCCTTCGACCAACCTGACTGTCAGGCTGGGATTATCGGCCAATACAGTCCCGATGCCCACCAATATGGACTGGCTGCAAGCCCGCAACTGGTGAGTCAGGCGCATCGCTTCGGGGCCGCTGAGTTGCATCTGCTGCCGGCCGGAGGTGGCGATACTGCCGTCCAGGCTTTGCGCATAGCTGACAGCAATAAACGGCCGGCCGTTCGTCCTACGAAATTCAGGGGCCTGATCGATAACTGTTTTGAAATCTTCAATCGACGTTCGACGAATTTTCCATGGTCACTCACCGCCTGCCAGTCCAACAGGAAACCGGCTAAAAAGGGAATCAAGATTAACACTGCCGCAATATGAGTCAAGTGCGGGGAGAACCAAGGCAGCAAAACAATTCCGAGAAATACCATTTGGATGCCAGCCATCACTCGTGCACCCGGGCGCGGTCGAACCTGCGAACAGGGCCGACCCGTTTTTCTCCTCAACCAGATAGCAAATCTCAATCCATAGTAGGCCAGGCCGGCGCTTATGTAGTAATCCGGAAGCTGTCCGTAGCTGATGGCCAGCAGACAAGCCACCAATATGCCCAGAGCATCGATGCGGGTATCCAGCAGTTCACCCAACCGGGTTTGGCTGGCGGTGGTCCTGGCGATTAATCCGTCGAGCGCATCGCCGACCACTGCGGTCATATATACAGCACCCGGTATCCAGCCAGTCCATGCGGGACCATTTGATCTGCCGGGCCAGGGCTGGAGCATAAACCCCGCTAAAATCGCTATCAACCCTGCGCGCGCCAGCGTGATCCAGTTGGCAGGGCCCAGGGAAGTCCTCAAATCCTGATCTTCGCCACAGGTGTTCAGTCTCAAATTACGGCGCAGAAGGTAAAGGATGTAGGTCGCTACCAGCGCAGCCGGGATGCTCCCCGTTACGGATGATAGGGAGGGGTCGCAATAAAAAAGAAAGCCGGCGCCGACGATCACGGCTAAAGCTCCCAGAAACACCGCCAACCACCACTGTCGTTGGAGATATAAATAGGGTGCGCTGTCAACTACGGAATCGGGCTTTTCGCTTGGCCTGAATTTGTTCACTTGATTAGATTTAATCAGATTACGGCGAAATTGCGGCCGCTTTTCAATATCAATGTCGATTGATGCAATATCACATGTATAAAAAAAAGCCTATGATTATTGATGGCATGGCTACCTTTTCAAAATCCGGATCCAGCGCCAGACGTTCAAAAGCCCGATCAGGGAGGTTGCCACATAGGTCAGTGCACAGGCGGTCAGGATTTTTTTGGCGGCCGGGATATCTTCCGGGGGAATATAGTTTTCGGATAACAGCAGAGGAAGGGCACGCTTGAAGCTGGCGTCAAGTTCGGTGGGAAGGGTTAGAAGGTGCACCAGTACCGGAATGCCCAGGGTGCCCAGTCCGCCAAGAAACATCAATACTCCGACAGACGGTGCCCGGGTGAGGGCGGCCAGCACTGGAATTGCCACCATAATGACAGCGCCGATCCGTTCAAGTTTCCGGGCCGTGCCGATCATCCGGGTTCGGGTTTTAAGGGGTTTGTAACCGGCCTGATCCTGGATGGCGTGTCCGACCTCGTGGACCGCCACCACCACGGAGGTGAGGGTTTTGCGACCGCAGGTATGTTCCGTCAGCCGAATGGTTTTCTGCGACGGGTCATAGTGATCGGCGGTATCGGTGACCTCCACCTTAACATCTTTTAAATCCAGGCGCTCTAAAGCCAGGCGGGCCAGGTCGATACCGTTACCCGAAAAATATTCCTGCCGGTTGTAACGTTTTAATACGTGCCTGGCCCATAGGTGCGGTCCGAACAGGGCGATTATCCCAAAAACAATGATGTAAATCATTCTACGTTTAAACCGGAGTGGTCGGATCTTCGATGGGCTTTTGTTTTTTCAACCTACCAGTTTTCTGCCAGCAGTTCGAAAGATCCCTGGGGCTGCACGCATGCCGGGCACTTTTCCGGGGCCTCTTTGCCGGTGTGCAGGTAGCCGCAGTTGCGGCAGCGCCAGACCATATCCCGGTCGCGGTTAAAAACCCGATCGGCCTTGAGGTTGGCTGCCAGCTCCCGGTAGCGTTTTTCGTGCTGCTTTTCCGAAACGCTGATGGCATCCCAGGTATCGGCGGCACGCTCGAAACCCTCATCACGGGCAACTGCGGCAAAGCCCGGATACATGTTGGTATGCTCAAATCGCTCACCGTCGGCGGCCGCCACCAAATTTTCATAGGTGCCTTTAATTACCCCGGCCGGAAAGGACCCGGTAATTTCCAGCTCGCCGCCGTTGAAAAACTTGAAAAACCGCAGCGCATGCTCGCACTCCTGGTTGGCGGTTTCTTCGAAAATATCGGCGATCTGGTCAAAGCCCTCCTCATAGGCATGGCGGGCAAAATAGGTGTAACGATTGCGGGCCTGGGACTCACCGGCAAACGAGGTGAGCAGGTTTTTGGCCGTTTGGCTCTCTCTGAATTTTCCCACGGAAAACCTCCTTGACGCCGCATAATCCGCGGCGTTTATTTCATTACTCTATAATCTCGATGGCTACCGGTACGCACTCATCGGCTGCCTGCCGGACCAGGTCATGGTACTTCTCCGGGATTTCGTCAAACTTGACAACAGACAGCAGCTGGTCTTCATCGTATTCGAAAACATCCGGACAAAGATGGTTGCAGTTTCGATCGCCCATGCATTGCTTGTTGATACGTACTTTCATTTAAGCCTCCTTTTGGCCTTCGCGGGCCGGTTGGTGTGAGAAATTCAATTTTATACCGCTTTTAAAAAACTAAGTTCCGAAAAACTATTAGGGTGGTATAAGCGGTTGTAGAAAAAAATGTTCGAGAAACGGAACGATTTTTAACAACCGTTATAAAACGATCCTGATGCCGGGGATGTTGGTTTTTACTCCAGCTTCGTCAGATAGGCATACCGGAAAAGGGATAAATGGTCAAGGCATTCAAGCCCAGGGGAGGGGGTTATTCAAATTCAGAAAACCTGGTCCTCTGGGCTCGGAATGTTTACTGGGATAATTGGGATTGTGGGGTTGATCGAGTCGGAGAACCGAATAACTTCGGACATTATCAGTTGGAGGGTTGAATATCATTAGATGCCATGGATTGGGTCGGGTTTTTCCCGGTGACGCCTTCGTAAAAATTCCGAATGGTTTGCATATCGGCGGTAATATTACCGGTTGGATGGACCAAAGGTCCAATTCCGCCGACTTTGCGCCGATAGTCGAGAAAGCCAAGGGCAATCGGGACCTGCGCGCCGCAGGCGATGTGGTAAAACCCCGTTTTCCACCGAATGACACGTTTGCGCGTGCCGGCCGGTGCGATGGTTAAAATCAGATGATCCTTCCGGTGAAAATGTTGAATGGATTGCTCTACCAGATTGTGTGATTGGGACCGCCTGACGGGTATGCCCCCCAGCCATTGGAAAATGACCTTATAAGGTCTGCGAAATATGGCCTCTTTTCCCAACCAATGTATTTTGGCCCTGAAAGCAAAGGCCGTCAACAGTGTAAAGGGTAAATCCCAGTTTGAGGTATGCGGGGCGCCGACCAGAACAAATTTCGGGATCGGCGGCAGTTGACCTTCGGTGCGCCAGCCAGCCAGGCTCAGGACAAAACGGGAGGCCCGGTGCAAAACCGCTCCGAGCACCGGGGTATTGAATATGGTATGGTTCACTATTTTTACTTTCTATTCAAAACGATGCCTCCGCATTGATTGGCATCAATATTCTAATAATAATCACGGTTGACTAACAAAGCAAAGAAGCAGGCTCAGGATTTCACAACTGGAAAGGAATCGGTTAGGCATGGCGCATTTTTATCGCAGCCTCAGGTCGGTTCGAGCAGCTTTTTTATGTCTTCTATTTTTTCTTTAACACCGATATAGCCTTCTTCAATGGTTTGCTCAACCTGGTCGAAGTCCATCATCTTCAATTGCCCGAGCCGCGGCTGGATGAGTATGTCAGGCGGTTCCACCGCCAGGTTAATGCGGGTGATGCGTTCCTGCATAATATTGATGGATGTCATGACGGTCTCGATGATATCAGGAGTTGCTGATTCTCTATGGAGTAGTTCGCTGATTTTGCCCGTAAAGCTTATTTCAGCGTGTTCGTAATAATCCATCAGTTTTTTGAGCAGTTCACTTTCATAGGCCGGGGAATCTCCGGCTGTTTTTTTGGCAGCGGTGTTGGTTTGTCTTTTGGGCCTTTTGTGCGAGACAATCCCGCTGTTAAGATCAACGGCAATCACGACATCGGCTTCCAGAGCCCGAACAACGCCGACCGGCACCGGGTCCACCAGGCCGCCGTCTACCAGCCAGCGTTCCTTGACCTTCACGGGCGCAAACAGTCCCGGTATGGACATGGTCGCCCTGAGGGCATTAACGATATTGCCAGATTTCAGAACGATCCTTTTGCCGGTGGCCAGATCTGTGGCCACCATCATGACCGGTATTTTCAATTCGGAGAAATCATCGACAGTGGTGTGAATTGAGAATAGTTCCTTCAACCGCTTGGTGCCGTCGAGGATGCCCGAGCGCGGGAAAACCACGTCAAAATAGGAAAAAACTTTTCTGCCGTCCATGCTGAGAACAAACTCCTTGAGACTTTGCAGGCTGCCGCTGGCGTAAAGAGCCCCGACATAAGATCCGACGCTGCATCCGGCAACATAATCGATAGTGATGTTCTCCTCTTCCAGTGCTTCGATGGCCCCGATATGAGCCCAGCCGCGTGAAGACCCGCTACCGAGGGCCAGACCGACTTTCTTTCGCGATGACATGATTTTTTCCTGCATGCGGTTGGTTTTTTATATATCCAAGACTGTATTATAGGCGGTTTTGATCAACAATTACACCAAAAACAGAAAAAAGTCATGTCTGTCCCTGTTGCGGGTCTTGGTGTCTTCCTAAATACAACAACCGCGATGGTAGCCGTCAGCATGACGGAAATCTTGCCTATTTTGCTAAATTCCGTTATAATATTGAACAGTTGTACCGGAAGCGTCATAGTCACCAAATTATGGTGCGGTGCTTCTAAGTCGCACCCATCGATTGTGTCGCAGCTGGTTAAATTTTTGGGGAGGTTAACATGGGAAAATACATTGGTTATATATTATGTGTCCTTGGCATTTTATTTGCGCTAGAATATTTTCAAATTGTAGACATACCCTATCTCGAACTTCCTGATATACAAACCAAAGGGGAAGAGTATAAAGGAAAATCGGAAGATAATATGAAACGCCGATTTGGTGATTGATACCCCGTTGGTTGCCGGTGCGAAGCGGAGGTCCCGCTACCCGGGGCAGCGCGACAGCTCATTTAGAATCTATAAGAGGCGGGCTGCGGGTCGGTTAAATCAATAGTGCTGGATTAATTCTGATTCTACCCTGGAGTATACCTTGAATTTTCCCCTTAACTTTAATTCTGTTCCCCGGTTTGACACTATCTATATAGGTCATTTGTCGACTACTTTGTGGATACAAGGTTAGAAGAGTCCCCGGAAGACTGGAAGTTGGTTTGGTTAATATTTTATAATGATCTGGCAAACTTGCGACAATTAAGACCTCTAATTCCCATTCAACAATCTTGCCTTGAATTTCTTTTCCTTTAATCTTTGCCCGATTGTCCCTAGCGGCGTTTTGGTTGTTGCATATTATGGCTAATTCCGAGGTGTTAATTTGATCAAGAGGAGCGGTTGCGACTTTTTCAATATCTGTTAACTGATTTTCTTGAATGGGAATAGCCAATGTGCCAATAATTGCTAAAAGACCCATGCCTAAGGTCAGCTTGAAAAATAATCCGGATTCCAACTTTTGCCCGCAATAGGGACACTCTTTAGCGGAGGCGGCTAAGTTTTTGCCGCAAGATTTGCATTTATCAGGATCCGATCTTTCAAACATAATTCCTCCAATCGTGATCAATAGTCTTCGGTTTACGTCTTTTCTTGACTATGATTATATCGGAATATCAATTGGAAAACTTTAGATGGAAATTATAGATGCAAGAAGAATTTAAAATTCGTTGGATATGCTGATGCACTATGAAATCGGGGGATTTTGTTAATTACCTGAATTTTAAAATATGAATCATCTTTCGGAGTCAATTACGGCAAATAAATCCCAAACTTTGTTAGTGGCTATTTAGGCGCAAAATTCAGGTAGGGAAATGCTAAAATCGCAATTTGGAACTTTCCGGCTTTTGAATGTTTTGATGGGAGTGGTACGGCCAAGGCCGCCAGAATACCTAAAATTATCAAAACGGCTAAAATTTCCACCAAGGTCAACCCTTTTGGTTTGTTTATTGGAAATGGAGTGGTCATGGTGGAGGCCTCTATCACAAATCCACCTTTATTTTGGCGTTATTATTTTATTTTTTTGCAAATTCTTTATCACAGTCTTGATCACATCATTGATGATTTTATCTTTTGAGTCTTTGCTCCATGTCTTTGATTTTCCGGACCAGATGAGTTTTTCCGTTTTTACATCGTATAAATTTGTTTCCAAGCGGACCGTCGTACTTGTGCTTGAATAACCCGGATCACTGTATCGGCTGCGATAGAAACCATAAAAGCCTCGATGCGCCGAACCACTGCGTGTATAAACATCTTTTTCTTCCTTGCCGATCAGGTGGGTGATGATCACAGCGTCATTTTTATAATGATTGACAGCATTTAATATCATCTCTTTTTTTAATTCTAAATCCGCAGGCATCGGTATCGCCTCTTCGCTTGAGACCGCGTCAACTCCAACTGATTTTAGCTGTGAAACGAACTTTTTTTCAAAAGAACGCCGATTATGTTCATTGCCTGTTATTGCAATTACAAGAATATCAGACACGGGATTGCCCGTATAGACTTCGTCAATTTGTTTTTGTGTGAGTTCGGTCCCGGCGCAAGAAATAACCAGGAAAGCGAAAGAGAACAGATAGCCAAATAATTTCACAAGATTTTCTTTCATCTACCCCCCTAACGGAAATATGTCCAATTGCTGGTTGCCCCTGACAGGGCGATTAATCCGCCAGAGGGTTTAATTTTCCGCCCCTTGGGGCGATTATTATTATTCCGATTGATACCCCGCTGCTTGCGGCGTGGCAGTTCATTGAAAAATACCAATTTATACCGCTTTTCTATAAATAAGTTAGGACATACGGAAGGGTGGTATAATACCTAAGATATTAAAAATATTAGAATAAGCTAAAAATTTCGTTCTTTTTGAATTCTTTCATAGCTTTCCTGGATCTCACGGAAACGGCTTTCGGCAAAGTCGATAAATTCCTCAGGAAGTCCCTTGGAGATAATTTTGTCGGGATGAAAATCTTTGACCAGTTTTTTGTAATTGGATTTTATTTCCTCGTTGGATGATTCGGGTGTACAGTTTAGGATTTTGTAATATTTATCCAATTCCTGAAAATAGACGGCCTTGATATCGTCATAGTGCCGGCCACTGATTCTAAAAATATTCTGAATGCGCTTTAAAGCGGTTTCTTCAGCAGGATGCAGTTTGCCGTCAGCCGCTGCGATTTTAAACAGGAGATCAAAAAAGGAGAGCAGCAACGCGGGCTGGTTGTGAATCGCTTGGTACAGTTGAGTTGCAAAATCTTCAATGGCATACCGGGAGTCCTTGGCCTCTTTGAAAACCTGCCGGGCAAAGGCCTTTTCTCTTTCTTCAATGGGCAAATTGTTGATAAAATCCTGCACCACAACAATTTCGTCCCTTGTTACGACACCGTCGATCTTTGACATCTTGCCCAGAATGGAAAACAGGCTGATGAAATAGGCGGCCTGGGTTTGTTCCGCCTGTCCGAATTCCGGTCCCGGAATTGAGCGGGTTGCCTGGCCGGTAAAACCAGCCTTTTTATCTACCAGCATATGCCCCAGGGCGGCTCCGGCGATGGCGCCGAGGGGACCGCCGAACAAAAGACCCAAGGTTCCGAAGGTAAGTTTTCCAAACCAGCCCATTAATTTTGTCCTTTTTCTGTCTAAATGGGAAAATCAACCGAATTGTGTTCTTGTCTTTGCTGGTAATAGCCCAAACGAAGGCAATGGTCAAGGGCGGCGACTTCTGGGGAAATCAGATAGGAGGCTTGAAGGCCTGGAAGCGATGAAGCCAAATGGCCGGGTTCGGAAATGGGAGTTGAAAAAAGTTGATTCTTCCGACCGGCCTACGAATGGCTATGGATAGCCTGTTCCGGGTAAATTTCGGGGGATTGAAGAGTGCCTCGCGTAAAATTCCTGTTTCATAGTTTCTATCAATAAATTCGTGAAACAGTTCATTTCGAGAATCGATCTGATTTAATTATCCATTTGTCGGATTCTTTGATCATTTTAAAAAGTTGCCCCAGAATCTGATCGTAAGCTGAATCCAACTCATTGCAGACCTCATCTTTCAGGTAGCCGCACTTCCTGGCAAATTCGACCCAGACCTGGGATTCACAGGCGACACTTTCGGAATCATTCAACTTGGCTGTGAAGGCTGCCTGATTTATCCGTTTGCGCCAGGCTTCGCCGATGGTCGAGCATAACGACCGGGAGGCACGTCGCATTTGATCGGTCAGGGAATATTTTTCTTCGGGCGGGAATGTTTTGGTTAATTCAAATATTTTCATGGCGGCTTCCATTGCGTTGTTGTATACCCTCAGATCTTTATAGCTGTTTATTTTGTCTTTCATTGCGGTCTCCATTTCTAATTTTCAGCCGCCTGCCAGCCAGGCGGCTGAGTGCGTTGTTATTGAAGATCATTTCTTTTTGGGTTCTTCAACGATGATAAACTCCTGGTTGGCTTCAACGGTTTTCTGACCGATCCCTGATACCTGCACCAGGTCTTCCGGCATTTTAAAAGGGCCGTTTTTTTCACGGTAGGCCACAATTTTGGCTGCATGACTCGGCCCGATACCTTTTAGCTGAGCGAGCTCCTCGGCTGAAGCTGTGTTAATGTTAATTTTCTGGACTTCAGCGGCATTTACCGTCAGGGCGATGATCAGACCAACGATACCTATCAGAAACACGGGAACAATCATTTGACGATTTAACATTTTTTCCTCCTTTCCATTTAGCTGTCCATACGATCGGCATGGGGTTACAAAAAAATCAGATAATTCACTTCGCATATGGCAGTGTACTGTAATAGATGGCGGCTCTCCGGAACCGCTAACGCGCAGTCAATTAAAACTTTCCAACATGGCAAATTTTTGTTAAATTAAACTGTGGTGAATGGATAGGTCTGAATACCTGATTTTTTCCGGAATATGAAATCAATTGCTTCTGCAGGCCTTATAGCGGTTGTTCAAAAAACGGCCCGGTATTCTGACGTTTGTTTCTACAACCACGGATAACACCTTTCCGTATTTCGGAACTTATTTCTGAAAAGAGGTATAATTCACGAATTTCTGTTTGTCAATAAAAATTTGCATTAAAAGCAAAAAAAAATTGCTTTTCAGGACAACCTTAAACCATAGGCAGGATGCGAGCCAGGGCCAATAAAAATTTTTTAAATCTAAAAAAATAATAATTTAAATATGTTATCAGTAAATACAGAGAAAATCATCTGCCGGCTAAAAGAAGCCCTGGATGTTAAATCCGACGGTCAATTGGCAAAATATTTAGGCATATCAAGGCAAAATATTGGTGCGGCTCGAAAGCGAGAGGATATTCCCACGGGATGGATTTATAAGGTGGCGGAGATGACGGGTTGTTCCATGGATTGGCTTAGTTTTGGGAAGGGCTCCAAAATGCGTGTGGAATATGCAACAGACGATACCCAGTCTGCCGGTCAGGTAGCAAGCCCTGAATCACCCTATGGTTCTCAAGGCGTCCCGGAAAGCAGGTCTCCTGGTGAGT
The DNA here is from genome assembly GCA_963821065.1 of uncultured delta proteobacterium. Classification (GTDB taxonomy): domain Bacteria; phylum Desulfobacterota; class Desulfobacteria; order Desulfobacterales; family JAFDCJ01; genus JAFDCJ01. The sequence goes on from CAWGCM010000034.1 coordinate 817,188, forward strand.
TAACGCAAGATGTTGAAGGTTTCAGCTTCGGTACAGCCGTTGAGATGCTGGCACGGATTTACAGTTCAGGAGACAGCGGGCTGATCCGTGCGATTAATGCAAATATTAAGGCAATTTGCGAAGCAATTGAAAGCCGGCAGCGCGAGCAGCACTCTTCGAAAGAACTGAAAGAATTGAAGAAACGTTTAATGGTCCTTGAAAAACAGATACCACCGAAATAGCTGGTCAACCGTCTGATTTTAGCTCCTTAACCCTGCCGCCATAAAAACCCGGTGTCGAATCCGTAATTTCCACTGCACCGACGGTTTTATTAAAAAAATCAGTATGTTTTGCCGCTCCCACCACCGCATATCCGTATCCCTTAAGCTTCATATCCAGCAGGCAGGCGAGCAGCAGGGCCATGCCGGTTCCGTTTCCCCGATGTGAGGAGGCCACGCCGATCGGACCGAAAAATCCCAGGGCGGTGGCGTCATAGCAGGCAAAGCCGATAAAGGCCTCATCTTTAACCGCCACGAAACAGGACCAGGGTCGATTGCCAAGGGCTGCATCGGTTTCGGCGGCCCAGGCGGACCCGAAGGTTTCCGATACCCACTGGATGATCAGGTGCTTTTCAGGCCCGACGGGTCTGCGAATCATGATTCCACGGTTTTTCTGGTCGGCCATGAAATGCCAGTCATCGTCGAGGTCATATAATTTTACGAGCATGTCCATGGTGTCAGTTGATTAGTTAGTGCCCATCCACAAACGGCATCTTTTGGCCCGGAGCGGCGTTTTCGCTCTTTTGAGATCCTCGACGTAGCCCGCTACGCCTCCGGTCTCAAAATCGCTCAAGCCTTGCTCTGGAACAAAATCTACCATTTGTGGACCAACACTAGTAAAATAGTATTCTGAAAATTGGAGCAAAACACGGAAAAAAATGGTAACTGAAAAGTTACCGTTGGTCAAGGGGATCGATTCTGTGAGTTGCAGTTCATACAATCGCACGTCCCAGCGCTTCTTCTAATGACTTCCGGAATTCATCGGAAATATCGATTTCAACTAATTCCTCTGAAATTTCTGCCTCATCTGCGAATTCTTTAACGGTTACAAGGACTTCAAGGATTTCATAATCGGTTACCTGCTTCGGCGACCGGAGATGCTGCTTGCCGTCCTGACCGGGGTCGCTGATGGGATCAAGGATATGTTCTAACACGGCCCAGTCGATGCGACCATCGGCCAGTCCCCTTGCCAGCCGGTTCAAGTGCAGGGCCGCCGCCATTTTTTCATCTTCGCTCAATCCCGACGGCGTGACATAACTCTGTTCAAACTGAACCACGAGTCCGATGGGCAGGGCCGGGCATGTTCCGATGGCCTCCAGGACTAATCCGAGCTCTGCCATGGTGATTTCTTCGGCCAGATAGCCCTCCTTGAGATGGCTGATAATTTCGGTGACTTCCGCTTTTTCCTGTTCGGGTATGGCAGAGCCGTTGATCAACGCGTTCATGCCGGCCGTAATGCCATGGGCGATCCAGACGTTATAATTTTTAGCCGCATAGACCCCAACCGCCACAAAAATAAGAAACACCGCAATGAGTCCAACCAAAAGAGCGGTGGCAATACCGGCCTGGGATTTTAATCCCTTAACACGGTTCGGTTCCGATTTCAGGATCCTATTAATAATTTTCATTTTGTTATCCTCATTTCACATTCAGGTGATAAGCTGATTTTGAGTTCTAAATATATTATCGCAACCTTTTGAAATTAATTGAGGGAAAACCGGCAGTTTGTTATTCAGTCCGCCGCTTTTTTATGGCCTTGACATAAAAGACAGATCATACTAGTCTCATTTCTGCACTGGATTTACAGAGCGCTGAAAAAATTCCGGATACCGGATCAAGTCCGGCATGATAAACTGAAATTAAACGGTTTTTTTAATTGCGACCCTACCTGTTTTGATGGGGCGGCAGGCGGAAACTATCATCTATAGAAGTCGGACCCTGAAATGAAAATTGAAAATTCAGATACACCCGAGTTAATTCAGCCTCATTTGCTGGTTACCACTGAAGAGGCTTTACGCAGCGGTCGCATGGATCTCAGGGAATATGTTGAACGCATGTGTGCCCGGGTAGCCGATATCGATTCCCGGGTGGAAGCCATGCTGCCCGAGACGGACCGCCTTGAGCGCCTGGGCCGGGAAATTGCCGGACTTCTGCAGAAATTTCCAAACCCGTCGGATCGACCGCCGCTTTTCGGGCTTATTGTGGCGGTCAAAGATATTTTCCACGTATCCGGGTTTGTGACCCGGGCCGGAACCCGGGTGCCGCATGAGCTTTTTGCAGGACCCGAGGCAAATATAGTGCAGCTGCTGCGGGATGCCGGGGCGTTGATCCTCGGCAAGTCGGTAACCACCGAGTTCGCCTATTTTGAACCCGGCCCGACGCGCAATCCCCACAATCCGGCGCACACACCCGGCGGGTCGAGCAGCGGAAGTGCTGCGGCCGTCGCAGCCGGGTATTGTGCCCTGGCGCTTGGCACTCAGACCATCGGCTCGGTGACGCGACCGGCGGCCTTTTGCGGCATTGTGGGCTTCAAACCGACCCTTAACCGCCTGCCAACCCAAGGGCTGGTCTACTTTTCACGCACCATAGACCATGTGGGCCTATTTACCCAGGATGTCGCCGGTATGGCCCTGGCCGCATCGGTGCTCTGCCGGGATTGGCGTGTGAATTTCGACCCTGGTATGCTGCCGGCGCTGGGTGTGCCGATCGGCCCTTACCTGGAACAGGCCGAACCGGAGGCCCTGGACACTTTTGAAAAGCAGGTGCAAATGCTGGAAGAGATCGGATCTAAGGTCAAGCGGGTGCCGATCCTGGCAGATATCAAGGATTTGAATCATTTTCACCGGCAGATGGTTTTTGCCGAATTTGCCCGGGAGCATGCTGAAATATATGCCCAACACGCGGCTCTCTATCGACCCCGCACGGCAGAGATTATCGAAATTGGCCAAAAGGTTTCTGAAGAAGCGCTTGTTGGGGCACGCGCCAATTGTACCAAACTGCGGGCGAAGCTGGCGTCGCAAATGGTTGAGGCAGGGATCGATCTCTGGGTTTGCCCGGCAGCCTGCGGTCCGGCGCCGGCCGGAATCCATGCCACCGGTGACCCTAATATGAGCTTGCCCTGGACGCATGCCGGCATGCCGGTGGTCAATTTGCCGACCGGTCACGCCCACAACGGGCTACCGCTTTCATTGCAGTTCATTGCCCCTTTCGGAGAGGATGAAGCCCTGCTTTCCTGGGTTCAGGGGTTAGAGGGCATATTTTAGATTTCGAATTTGAGATATCCGATTTCAAACCCGCCGCCCTGCTGCCGGTAAATCACCCCTAGTGGAATCATTTGATTTTTATCTTTGGATTGTCGATTAGCATTTGATTTCATCTGCAATTGAGTATATGAACGTCCGGATGATACGCTTCCCCGTTTAGCGCGAAATTCACTGACAGGAGCCCTGTATGCTTGGCCAATCCTATCAATCCCTGCTTGATCGTCTGGCCGCCGACATCCCGCCGGCTAGGTTAATTACCGACCCTCTGCGAACCCTTGCTTACGGCACCGATGCCAGTTTTTACCGATTGATCCCCAAAGTGATTGTCAAGGTTGAAAATGAAACCGAGACCCTGGCGGTCCTAAAGGCCTGCCGCGAACTTAAGATAGCGATCACCTTTCGCGCTTCCGGCACCAGTCTTTCCGGCCAGGCGCTTAGCGATTCGGTGCTGGTGGCTTTAGGCCCCGAAGGCTGGCGCGATTACCACATCAGTGAAGACCACAGCGAAATCACCCTGGGTGCCGGAATTCTGGGTGCCGAGGCCAACGGCTATCTGGCCCCCTATGGTAAGAAAATCGGGCCGGACCCGGCCTCCATTAATTCAGCTAAAATCGGCGGCATCGTCTCCAACAACGCCTGCGGCATGGCCAGCGGCATCACCGGCAACAGCATGGGGACAGTCCTGGGCATGCGCATTATTTTTGCCGACGGCACTGTGCTGGATACCAGAGATGCAGACAGCCGCCAGGCCTTTCTTGCCGATCGTCGGGACATGGCCGACGGCGTTGCCGACCTGGCCCGGCGCCTCAAGGAAGATCCGGACACCGTGGCCCGCATTCAGCGCAAGTATGAGATAAAAAACACCACCGGTTACAGTGTCAGCGCCCTGCTCAATTTTGACGATCCCATCGATATGATTCAGCACCTGATGGTCGGCTCGGAGGGCACCCTGGGCTTTATCTCCGAGGTCACCTTTCGCACCCTGGATGAGCCCGGCTGCAAGTCCACCGGACTGATGCTGTTTCCGGATATCGCCCGGGCCTGTGAGGCCGTCGTTGTGTTAAAGGATTGTCAGGTCAGCGCCGCCGAACTCATGGACCGGGCGTCATTGCGCTCGGTGGAGGATAAACCCGGCATGCCGTCCTACATCAAACCCCTTGGGGATACCGTCACCGCCCTGTTGGTTGAAACCGCGGCCGATAATATGGAAATGTTGCAGCAGCAGGTGGATGACATCAACATCAAGTTTGCCGACTTTCCCATGGTCCGCGAGTTTGAATTTTCCACCGATCCGGAGCAGGCAGCCGCTCTGTGGAGCATCCGATCAGGTCTGTTTCCATCGGTCTGCCACTCCCGCCAGAAGGGTACCACCGTTATCATCGAAGACATTGCCGTGCCCATTGACCAATTGCGCGACTGTTTGCTCGAGTTGCAGGTTATGTTCGATCAGTATGCCTATAAGGACACCATTATCTGGGGCCACGTCTTCGACGGCAACGTCCATTTCGTGCTCACTCCGAATTTGTCGGATCCGTCCGAGATCGATAAATACAAGGCCTTTATGGAAGAACTGGCCGATATGGTGGTTGACAAATACGACGGTTCCTTAAAGGCCGAGCACGGTACCGGCCGAAATATGGCCCCTTTTGTGCGGCGGGAATGGGGCGAGCTGATTTATGATGTCATGCGGGGCGTCAAAGACCTATTCGATCCCGACGCCAGGCTTAATCCGGGGGTGATCATCAACGACGACCCCGAGGCCCACGCCAAAAATATCAAACCCATGCCCCAGGCCCACGAGCTGGTGGACACCTGCACCGAATGCGGGTTCTGTGAGCGCAGCTGCATGTCCCATGGATTGACCCTGTCGGCCCGCCAGCGTATTGTGATCTACCGTGAAATAACCCGCCTGGCTGCTTCGGGCGAAGACCCGGCACGGCTGACAGAACTGAAAAAGGAGTACCTGTATTACGGGGATCAAACCTGCGCCACCGACGGACTGTGCGCGCTGACCTGTCCGGTGGAAATCGACACCGGCAAGCTCATCAAAGCCCTGCGCCACGATCAATTGTCGCCCGCTGCCCGGCAGATAGGGGCCCAGGTGGCCAAACGGATGGATACGGTTACTGCCTTTACCCGTCTCGGGCTCAACCTGCTTGACTGGATGCATAGCCTGGTGGGGACCCGGAGATTGACGGCCCTTACCACCTGGCTGCGTTCTCTTTCCGGAGATCAATTGCCGTTGTGGACCCCGGCGATGCCCAAAGGCGGAGCGGCATCATCCTGGCATGCATATGGTTCGGCTCAGGCGGACAAAGTTGTTTATTTTCCGGCCTGCATCAACCGCGCCATGGGGCCGGCCGCAGGCTCCCAGGAACGATCTTTGAACAAGGTTACCGAATCTCTTCTCGAAAAGGCCGGCTACAGCATCATTTATCCGGCCGCCACCGATAAGCTGTGCTGCGGCATGCCCTTTGCCAGCAAAGGATTGAGCGAGACAGCCGCCGCCAAGGCCGCGGAGCTCGGAGAAGCCCTGCTAAACGTATCCGACAACGGCCGTATCCCGATCCTGTGCGATATGAGCCCCTGTCTGTATCATATGAAAGAAACCCTGGACTCCCGCCTCCAGCTGTTTGAACCCATCCAGTTTACGCTGACCTACCTGGCGCCGCGCCTGACATTTGATAAAATTTCAGAACCGATAGCCATTCATACAGTTTGCAGCGCCAAGAAAATGGGTCTGGAAGCCGATTTTCGTCGTCTGGCCGAGATGTGCGCCGTCAAAGTGGTGACGCCCGATGTGATCTGCTGCGGTTTTGCCGGCGACCGGGGATTTACGGTGCCCGAGTTGAACGCCTTTGGACTGAGACGGTTGAAAAAACAGCTTCCCCCGGAAGTCAACAGTGGGTATTCCACCAGCCGTACCTGCGAAATCGGCCTGACGACTCACAGCGGCATTGACTACCGGTCTATTTTGTACCTGGTCGATCAGTGCACCCGGCCCAAGTCCTGATGATGTGAAGATGCCTTCGAGGTGAGCTGGCGGCTGTTCAAAAGAATTCGAAAACAAACGATTCGCCGCAAAGGTTATCAGTTTTAAGGCTTTTTAAAAATAATTCTCGAAATACGAAAGGGCGGTATAAGTGTTTGAAGAAATAATCGTTAATGTCGGATTCTACCTTCTGTATTTTTTTTCTTTCATTACAGATTTAACCAATTTCCCAAACTTTTTATCTTTTCGCTTTTTCTCTATATATGACATTTTATAAAAAGCAGATTCATTATTCAATTTAACAAAATTTTGATAACGTTCCTGAGAAATTATTCCGTCTTTTAACGCGTCCAATATTGAACAGCCTTGCTCTTGTGTATGGGTACAATCATTATAGCGGCATTGATTTGAAAGCTCTGTAATTTCATCAAATGTGCCATGAATACCAGTATCAATCGCAAAATTTCCGAGTTCTCGCATACCTGGCGTATCAATGATCATTGCCCCATTTTTTAATTTTATCAAATGACGGCATGTCGTTATATGTCTTCCTTTTGCGTCTTTTTCTCTAACGTTATGGGTTTTAAGTCGCTCTTCATCCAGAAGGTTATTTATTAAGGTAGATTTACCAACCCCCGATGACCCAAGCAAACAATAAGTTTTACGAGGAGCCAACAACTCTTTGACAAGTTTCAGCTTTGTATTGTCTTCATTGCTAAAAGGCAATACTCGAAGGTCAGGAATTAGAGCATGAATTTCATCAACTTTTTTAGCTATCTCACTAACTGGAAGTAGATCACTTTTACTCAATAATACAACCGGTTGGATATCGCTCTGATTTATCATGACCAGATAGCGTTCTAATCGTCTGAGATTATAATTGTTGTCAAGTGATTGAACGATTAAGCCAGTGTCGATATTCGTAGCAATTAATTGAAACTCGATCTTCTTACCCGATGTTTTCCGTTTTAATACAGATTTTCTTGGAACAATCTCACTAATGATGGCAAAGGAATCATTATCAAAATATTGAGCAATTACCCAATCTCCGGTGGCCGGGTAATCTAATGGAGAATCAGCACTAAACATAAGCTTACCAGTTACTTCGGCTGACACTTCACCCTTGCCGTTGTCAATGGTATAACTATCCTTATTGACCGTAATGACTCTTGCAATATGATGATCGATCAATTTTGTAGAATCAATTTTATCAAAAAACCACTTATTGAAACCTAATTTTTCTATCTTCATTGACACATTTTTCATAAATATTGCTAAATATCATAACTAAGGTGGATGCCACATGTTGTGGTTGGGCGGTACAGCGGATTGTCAATCGCCAAGAATGACCTTTATGTCTCCCAAACATGCGCCCTTCTCATGCATAATGCACTTATCGATCTTTGGATCGATGCTATATTTTATCCCCAGGGCTTCAAACCAACATTCGATTCTGTACATCACCCCGCACCTGTATCCGTCAATAATCCCAATCTGCTTCATGCCCTTATATGCAAAGCATTCACCGCTTTCCCATTCCCAGTGCAGTAAATCTTTTGAGGATGCCCGAAACCGAAAATTCTCAAAAACTGAATTGGGCAGTATCACTTCAAGGGCTTCAAGCATGAAATCCTTGAGTTCTTCGAAGGTTCCAATCTTCTCCCCACCTATCCCTAAGGCTTTCTTGACCCTTTTAATCTCGATTGGAGCAAGGGATCGAATGGCCGCTTTATTCAATTTATTCGCTTTTTCGATGCCTAATTCCTGGTAAGCATGGTAAAACCACATACCGTCATGAGTAAGCCACCCTTTACCCAATAAATCTCTTATCTCTCTCTTTCCGATTATATTTAATACGCTCACTTGGTCTCTCCTATACAAAATTCCCTAATGAAGATAGCGTGCTATTTTATCAACAAGGCTTCAAGTTTCGCTAAAGCATCCTTACCGCTATGGGCGAAGGCTACGGAATAGTTTCTTTTGGTCAATCGTTGGGTCAGGGCAACAACAAACTCGCGTTCATCGTCAACCAAGAGAACTTTAACCAAAGCTGTCACTTTCAATCCTTATTTTAATCACCTTGCGGCGGACGAGAGTTTAATTCCCCGCCCCTTGGGCTTTTAAAAGTTTCAGTTTGATGCCCCGTCGCTTGCGGCGGGGTTGTTCATTGGTTATGCCGTTTTAAAGCCGGTCCATTCGCCGGCGGACCGGTTCTGATTCTGAAACGCAGCTCGTAACCCGCAACGCGAAACCCGTAACGCGCAATGCATGCTTATTCATACCAATAAAGAATCTCGCTTTGATCAGCCCTTCCGGTTTTAAAATTGTTCAGCGGTGACGATTCATCTGCATACCCTAAAGCGATGCCCAGCACGATCTCCTTGTTTTCCGAAATGCTCAGAACATCAGCGATATCAGCGGCATAGGCCGTGATCAGCCCGATGGGGCAGGTCCCTATTCCCTTGGCTTCAGCGGCCAGAAGTAAATAGGATATGCTCAGGCCCAGATCAAGATAACGGAGTTTAGGAAACAGCCTGTCGATGGTGACGATAATTGCTATCGGCGCTCCATAAAAGGAGCAGCTGCCCTTTTCAACGAAACGGTTCAGGGGCTGACCCGTTTCAGCCACCCGGGGTTCCATGCTTTCTGAGGCCTGGCGGCTGCGGCGGGTGAATATTTCCGGCGGCCGGATCGAGGTGCCGGGTCCACAGGGAATTTGGCGTTCGGCATGAGCCTGGAGAAGGCGTCGAACCAAGCGATCTTTTTCCTCGCCGTAAACAACCACATATTCCCAGGGTTGCAGATTAATGGCCGACGGGGCCCGGCCGGCGTATTTAAAAATTTCTTTTATTTCGGTGCGGCCAACGGGCTTGTCAAGATATGCCCTGGCGCTGCGGCGTTGTTGCATTGCGGTAAAAACATTCATCGTTGAATCCTTTAATGTTACAAACATATTGATTCATATTCTGGCGTGCTGCATGAATATGCGAAACTTATTTAATATTTCCTCTGCGCTCTCTGCATCTGCGGTGAATAAAAGTTCATTCTTTTTAACATATTTGCATTTCGGCGTCGATCTTTTCCGTTGGCCTTGACACATCCAGCATACCATTATAATTTTCATGAAACTTGGATGTCAATCAGGAGATAATATGGAAAGAGCAATGTTGTGGTTTAAATGCGCTGCGGTGAACGACCCTGTAAGACCGGTGGTGAAGAAGCCGGCCACCATCGGGTGGGAAGCCAAACAGCGTCAAGTCGATCTGGTGATTGACCGATCCTTTAACGGAGACGAATTGCTAAGCCGCATGAAGGGTTGGGTAACGGCTGATGTTTACCGGGTAACTGAAATCATCCGGCAGCACGGTGAGCTGAAAATTTTGGATGATTACGATCTGGTGGTGGAAACCCGGGATAAGCCGGACCTGGAAGCCCTTTCACATAAATTATCAGAAACCTTTGGCGGCGAGGTATGGCTTGAGCCCATCGCCAAAAATGTGCTTCTTTAGTTTTTCGGTCATCCGATTCTATTAACAAATAACACATAGTTGAGTACTTGTCGCTCAATTTGGGTTCTAGACCCAGTCCGGAGACAACTGGCCCCGGGCATCCCGGCGATAGGGCATCCAGACCAGTCCGAAAAACTCCAGGGTCATATCACTGCTTTTCGGTTTGACGAGCACCTCCTGAATGCTTTCTTCATCCGGGACAAAATCAGCTTCAATGCGCTCGATGTCCTCCTGTAAACGCTGGTCGAGCTCCTCCAGCTGGAGTTTGGTTGCATCAAAGGTTTCTTTGGCACGGTTGACATCCATGGACTCTTTGCGGATGCGGCTGGCCGAGCGTATGGCGGTACCGAAACGGCCGGCGGAGCCGACGCTGACGGCTTTGCGGCCCATGAACGCTCCCAATATGGCTGTACCGAAAGAAATTGCGGTTTGGACTTTGCTGGATTGGGATTGTTCTTTCTCCCGCATAATGGCCTGTTCGGCGCGCATCAAGCGGTTGTTGAGGGTATTGAATTTGGAGCTGTATTTGCGCCGCAGCTTTTCGACTTGCAAATCCCGGGACTCACGCGCGGCCTGGGCCAGGCGTGCCATAAAATCGGCTTTGGTTTCCTGTGGATTGCTGGACAATTTTAAGCTCGGAGATCGATAGACGAGCAGCGGTCGGTTCTGGCGAACCCAGCGCATCAGATCCTTGTTCCATTTAGTATACGCCTTGGCGCTTTTGGCGGCGGCCGGCAAATCGGCAAAGCCCGGACCGGCCAGGGGTTCGGTTTCCAGGTCTGCCGGATCCAGATTGAGTTCTTCGGCGGCATCCCAGTCCACCACCACCGGCCCTTCCTCAAACATGGCTGCCAGCGCCACTGTTTCGGAAACAGACACTTTATACTTGGTGCTGAAATAGTGGACATCGATCCAGCCTGCCAGCGCCGGAAAATACTCCAGGCCCTGGCCGGCGCCTGAGGCCGGCACGTAAAATGATTTGACTCCCGGCGGTATTACCGGCGGCTTGCTGACCGGCGGGGGTTGTTGCGGTTGCGATGCTGCTGCCGGCACTGCGGCATAGCCGCAGGGGCTGGTGTGACTTTGCGATCGGCCGTCAGCATTTTAATCTGTTCCCGGGTCATGGGGCCACGCAGATAGGATAGGGCCCAGCGTGTCTGGAAGGTAACCGGAGCGTTTTCGTGAACATTGTTGAGCAAGAATACGCGCTGGCCCAGTCCGGCCAGGATCTCTTCCATGCTTCCCCTGTCAAACCCGGTTCCGGCGGCGGCGCCTTCCAGTCCTTCCATCACCCGGGCTTTGTCGCGGTCGGTTTGCAGACGCCCGATGAACCAGGTTCCCGTATTGGACAGGCCTTTGTAATCCAGATCCACCGGATTCTGGGTTGACAGGACAACGCCGAGTCCGAAGGCGCGGGCCTGTTTGAGCAAGGCCAGCAATGGGGCCTTGGAGGGCGGATTTTTCACCGGCGGAAAATAGCCGAAGATTTCGTCCATGTACAATACGGCTCTTAAGCTGGTGGTCCCTTGCTGGGTGCGCATCCAGGCTAATATTTCGTTTAAGAGCACCGCAACAAAAAACATCCGTTCGGCATCCGACAGGTGGCTGATGGAAAAAATCGATGCCCGGGGCCGTCCCTGGTCGGTATAGAGCATGCGGTTAATGTTGATGGGCTCGCCTTCCAGCCAGGCTTCAAAACCCGGTGCCGCCAGCAGGTTGTTCAGCCGCATGGCCAGCTGAAATCGTTCCTTGGGCGGGTAAAAGGCTTCCAGGTCCATAATGCCGATGCGCTCAAAGGGCGGCGATTGGATGGCGCGGATCATGCCCGCCAGGTCCAGTGCTTTGCCCGCCGCCCAGGAAGATTCAATGATATTTGACAGCAGGATATGCTCCCGGCTGGTGATGGGATCGGCCTCGATGCCCAGCAGGGCCAGCAGGGCGGTGACCGTACTTTGAATCCGGTCGCGCAGCAGATCTTTTTCGGCCATGATGTCAGCAGTCGGGGGCGCGAAATTTCGCAAAACACTCACCGGTTGCCCGGCGCTGCTGCCCGGTGTGTAGACCGCAAAATCCGCACTGGCTTTCAGGCGGGCGATGCGCTCGGGATCCTGGTCCCAGCTAGCCAGACCCTTGCGCCACAATTCGGCCTGTTTGCCGGCGAACTGGTCCGGGGTCAGGCCGGCGTTCAGCGCGTCCTGCTCGTTGATCCAGGGCCGAAAATCGCCGGCCTGCAACTTGGGAAAATTGAGCAGTAAATTGGGAAGATCCCCTTTGGGGTCGATGGCGATGACAGGTATGTTGTCAATCAATGCCTCTTCCAGCAGGGAGATGCCAAGCCCGGTCTTGCCGCTGCCGGTCATGCCGATGATAACGGCATGGGTGTTGAGGTCTTTGGAATCATAGAGCACCAGGTCGTCTTTAAGCTGTTGTGAGGCCATGTCAAAGTATTTTCCAAGATAAAAGGCGCCGAGTTTTTCATAGGCTTTCATATGTTAACCTCCGATGGTTTCAATTGAGCGCCGAGCGCTTAATTGGATGTTAATTCGAGTTGAAGGTAAAATAATTGTCCCAGATATGGTCCAGCTGACGTTTGGCTTCAGCCAGCGGGCGGCATTGCAAAATTTTGCCGTCACGGGTGACCAACTCCAGGCGCTCCAGTTTTTTTAAGGCGTCATGGATTTCAAAATTAATTTTGCAGTTCCACCTGTCTTCAAACCAGTTTTCAATAAGGTTATCAAGTTCGCCTTTTTCCATTGGCCGGTTTTCCCTCAGCAAAAAGAAGTAGGCCAGCACCGCCTCTTTGACCTCTTCTTCTTCGGCGGCATCTATCAGGCGGTGAAACACGCCGGCGTTGTTGTCCAGGTTCTTAAAATAGAGGCTGTCGGAAAGGGCCTTCATAAACTTAATTTTGCGGTTTTTAAACTTGCTGATCTGGCGGAAGAGAAAACCACCCAGAGTGGCCAGTCCTGCTCCCAGGGCGATGAGATGCTTCTGGTTGAGCTGGGCTTCCTCCTTGCTCAGCCCCAGCCAGAAAGCGAATACCGATGCAACCAAAATCAGGGTTGCACCGAGTTTGGTGACAATAACAACAACCCCGCTGACGGCAGCCGGAACACCAATTATCAATTTATCGATGGTTTTCATCCGCACCTTGCTGTTGGGAAACAGCATTTCAAGGTCCGCTTTGGGGACATTTTGAAAAAGCTTGATGATCGTCGATCCCGGCACAAAATTCAATTTTTTGCGACCGCGGTCGTCAAAGTATTTTTTCTCTTTGAATTTCAGGTATACCGCGACCCGGTCATAGTTGGTGAAGTTAAAGCGTTTTTTCCTGAGGCCGTAAAGCGTTATCAGGGTTTCCTGTTTGACGGATTCACCGCGGCGGAAGAAAATCAGATCCTCAAAGTCATCAAAATCAACTTCCAGGCGAATTTTAAAAAGCGATTCTTCGGCCAGGGCCTGTTCGAGGTCCTTTGCGGTTATCTTCTCGAAGTTGGCCGTATTAAGCACGGCCGTCATTTCGGCTACCAGCTCTTTTTGCAGCTGTTCCTTTTCTTCGGGGCGATATTCGGTCAGGGGTCGGGTGTCGGCGTCCGGGTTAAAAGGCGCGTAGCAGTATTTGAGGGTTTCGAGACTGCGGTGAAATTCAAAGTGAAACAGCGCTTCCAGGATACGATAGAACTCTCGAAATTCTTGCGCTTCACCAGCCTTCAAGCCGGACCCATCGCAGCACATGGCGACAATATCTGCTTTGCGAAAGGGAATAAATCGGTTTCGGTCATCTGCCATGAGAGTTTTCCAATCATCCGGCCACTTGAGAGAAAACGGGTAACCAAAAAAATAGTGCTTCTATTCAATATTGAAAAAGAGGGAGTTTTGTAAAGAAAAAAATGTATATTTTTTTTCGCTGATGGCAGTCATGGCAAGAATATCTGGTAGGCAGAACTTAGTTCGTTTCGCTCATCCGCCGGAGGCGGAGAAAAAGGGAATGATGGAATATTAGGTCCAATACGTAGCTCAATACAAACGGAGGACAGTACTTAATTTTATCTGACTTTGCGGTATTCATAATAAGATCTGAAATCAGCGGTGTTGGCATACACCAATTCCGGAACCAGGTGCCCGTAAGCTTCTTCAGGATCCGAGGCGCCAAATTTAATGTTGCCGTCGGTATCTGCCTTCAGACCCGCCACCTTTTTCTTTCTGGCGGTCGAATTTGTCCACAGGACAACACCGCTGCCGGTCTCCCAGATTTTAGTAATAAGAGAGGCCTCTACAACCGCTCCGGCCTGCAATGACTGCAATGACGAAGACAATCGAACATGGGGCTTCGGATCGGTAGCAGAAAAATGTCCGAAGATTAAAGCATCGACATTATAGGCCCCGCCGATGGTCTTGATGGCGTCCAGATCAAGGTCCGGGCGGCTTATCTTTGTGAGGACGTGCTCTTTGTTTCCCAGTTCCAGAAACCGCACCCCCGGTTGGGCCGATTGAACCGACTGGATAAAATTTTGGGTCACGTATTCACGCAAATCATCTCTGGGAGTGCTGGAAAAATCGATGACGCCAATGGCTTTATAGGGTTTAAGATCGATCCGCGGGGGAATCAGAACCTTTTTTGTATGCGAGCATGCGAAAAGGATTGGAAAACATATCAGTATGATGGCCAGTGCCTTATTCCGCTTTGATTTCATCATTGGGATCACCTCGAATTGATGGATTTTTCAAACGGCTGTGATAGATCAGGCTTATTCATCCTCAGCGATAATAATATCGGCTCAAATGTGAACAATCTTGAATATTTTTTGGTGGGCAGGGCTAATAGTAACTTCGAGTCCCGCACTTGCAAAACTGGGCTCGATCTTTTAAGGTGGATGGGTTTCGAACAAACCAATCGATAAGCTGCCTGGCTATCGTAATCCTGGGGGGAATGGAGGGAAGATTGTCGGCAGTAAACCAGCCGGCTTCTTTAATCTCGGTGTTGTCGGTTTTAATTTCACCAGCAGCGTAATCGGCTAAGAACGCCACCATCAGTGAATTCGGAAAAGGCCATGGCTGACTTGCAAAGTATCGGATGTTGTTTACGGAAATTCCAACCTCTTCTTTAATTTCTCTGGCCACACATTCTTCCAGATTTTCTCCAGGTTCCACAAATCCTGCCAGAACGCTGTAGTATCCTGATTTAAAACGAATATTGTTGGCCAAAAGGATTTGATTGTTTCTGATAACCGCAACGATTACAGCCGGTGAAACCCGTGGATAATTGACCAGATGGCACCGGGGGCAAACCTTGGCGCGTTCGTCCTGCCCGTCTTCGGTTTGCCGACCGCATTTTCCGCAAAATTGGTGGCTGCGGTTCCAGTCTACCAGCTGATTTGCCTGACCGGCGATCCAGACCAGCTCCTCTTCCAGTTGACCGAAAAAAAGCGCTCGCAGATCTTTCAATGCAAATAGGCCTGAAACTTCGTTATCATCGGATAATTCTGCGGCATAACAAGGAATTTCGTCCAGAGAGCCCAAATATTGTTTGCGGATCAGGGAGGATTGAAATTCTTCCAAATCCCGTAATCGGGGTACTAGGCAGCCATTGGTGCCGGTTTGGATCAGAAGCCGGTTTTGATGATAAACAAACCACAGAGCTTCGTCTGATTCATTTGACGGACGTATGGTATCAGGTGTAAAGGGCATCGGTTGGTCACTGTATCTCTTCTTCGGCTTTTTCAGCAAAAAGCTCAAACCGCCGGGCTTCGGTTCCATTGCCCTGGGCGGTATATATCTTGCTGATTTTTTGATAAAAATCCGCCTTTTTTTCCGGGGCTTCATGGACCAGAGAAAGATACAGTTCTAATACCTCGGTGGTATGAAGTCCCGAGGCAAAACTGAGGTCGGCATACTTTTGTTTAATATAAGGGTCGATGCGCGAGTGACAGCTGTGACACTGGTCCATGATTTCGCGGTAGATATTGCGGGCGTTGGCCATCTCATTTAAGGCCTCATGGGTTTTGGCCAGGGCGCGGGCAATGGTTTCATTCCAATCATAGGTTTTTAATAAATTTCGATAAAAGGCCTTGGCTTCTTTGAATTTTTCAGCATGATAGAGGGTTTCGCCGTGTAGGACAAAACCGGCAATAGATTCTGACAACTCCGGCGGCAGGGTCGCAAGGAGTGATTCGGCCCGGTCAAAGGCTTTGGTTTCCCAGAAAATTTCGCACAAAAGCTGGTAGGCCGGCAGCGCATCCGGACGGTATTGCAGAAATTTCTCCAAAAGCTGGCGGGCATCTTCAAATTCTCCCAGGTTCAGGCGGGCAGTTGCCAGTTCCAAGGGGATGAAAGTCTGCGGGTCGGGATTTTCTTCCAGGGCCTGGTTTAAATAATCTGCGGCCGATTCGAAATCCCCCTGGTTTAACGCCAGGTAGCCTTTTTTAAAGGCGTCCCCGTAGTCCAGGTAGGCTTTTTGGATCTCTTCAGGAAGTGTCCCGACCAGGGCGGTGAAATATTCGCCATCCGGTTCCCCGTCAACCGGTTCATCATCTTGAAATTCTTCCGAATCGGAAATTTCAACTTCCGGTTCATCGATGGGAACCCCTTCTAGTGCCCGGGCTTCAATTTCGCGCTTCCGGTTTTCGAGATCGTCGGCTGTATCCGGATCTTCGGTGAGTTCCAGCGCCAGCTGGATATACTGTAGGGCATCCTCGTGGTAGCCGGCCTTCAGCATGTCTGCGGCTGTTTCTTTATGCTGCAATACCAGGGTCTCCCTGCTGTGGTGGATTTTATCCCGCAGACTCTGGCGGAAGCCGTCATCCCAGGGCGCTGTTTTCTCCAGCCGCTCCAGGGCGCGCTCGTATTCCACGATGGCCTTGCCGTAAGCGCCGGTTTCTGCGAATTTATCCCCCTTTAATTCATAATCTTCGGGGTGTTTGCCTGAAAATATGCTTAGTAATCCCATTGGTTTCGATACAGGTGCAAAAGGTATTTATGGTTTTGAAAAAAGCTTGGGTCCATCTAACGCCCGGGGATGATGATATTCGAATCCGGCTGTTGAATCTTGGATTGTTCCTGTTCCTGGTACTTTTTGACTTCTTCAATCAGCCGATCCATGGCGACCTGCATGGCCTCCGGAAATTTTTTTATGGCCTGCGACAATTCCTTGGCTCCAATAACATTTTGAATCGGCAGGGGGCCGTTGGGGGTCATGATGCTGGTATGTCCGACGAACACTGTTTTGCGGCTTTTATCTTCCGAACCGTCGGCCTTTACCGGTGTGAGGCGTTTGATGGTGCCGATTTTCAAATCGGTAAATGATTCTTCGATAAACAGGTTCGATCGATCGATTTTAAATTCTTCATTATTTTGCTGTTCGTCGGCCATGGCATATTATCTCCTATACGTCCTAAATTTGATGGCGCTAACTTAACAGATCAACCTGAAGAACGCAACCGTATATAAGCCCGGTAATTGACTTGACTGCTAACAAGGCTTATTTTTTTTATACTACGAAATTTAGAAACCCTATCCAGTATCCGCCTGAGGCGCAGGACAATTTGCCACAAAGGTACCAAGACACAAAGTCCGCCTCAGGCGGATTAATATCCCTCTTTGCGTCTTGGTGTCTTTGTGGCGTATACGTTTTGCAATAGATTGCAAAAATTTCACAATTAAGACTCTGCCGAGGTGTTTATGGAAAAATCAAAAAAAATTTCTCGACGTGATTTTATGGCAGCTGCCGGGGGAACCCTGGTATCCATCGGGTTGCCGGGTGTATTTGTAAAGCTGATGGATTTCGAGAATCGTGCCCTTGCGGCTGAACTTCGTTCCGACGGACGACCGCGAATCCCTCCCGGCCAGCATGCAGTCAAAGCATTGCCGAATATGGGCGGGACCCGGGGCACCAAAATCGTGTCCGACTGGCGCCTTGAGATCGGTGGTGACGTTGAAAATCCATTGACCTTCAGATTTGCCGACCTGATGGATTTAAGGCAGATTGATCTGACATGCGATGTTCATTGTGTGACGGGCTGGACCCTGCTGGATTCCCGCTGGCGCGGTATTCCAATAGCGGTTGTTATGGACCTGGTCAAGGTGAAAGATAACGCCCGTTTTGTTATTTTTGAGGCCGCGGGTGACTATTCAAGCAACATCCCGCTGAGCGAAGCCCGCAAGGACAACGTGATCCTGGCACACGGTTATTCCGGTGGCGATCTTCCCCAGGTCCATGGCGCGCCATTGCGCGGCCTGGTGCCGGATCGGTATTTTTACAAAAGCGTTAAATGGCTCAAGGCGATCAGATTTGTAAGCGTTGATGAGCCGGGGTATTATGAGGAATCGGGCTATAGTAATTCTGCGGATCCGTGGAAGGAAGAAAGATATGATTAGAAAGATGAACGTCGAACATCGAGCGTTGAATGAGGAAAGGGTTTGAATCCGACTTTAGAAAATATATGAAATTTACTAATGCGATCATATTAATTTAGACCTTGCCCGCGCTAAACTTCTTTATTTTTGTTTTGACTCCAGCGGACCAGTTTGCCGATGGTCAGTCCCTGTACGATGATGGAAAATACCACCATCATATAGGTGATCGCCAGGATGACCTCGCGATGTCTTCCGGGCGGCAGGGACAGGGCCAGGGCCACCGAAATACCTCCCCGCAGACCACCCCAGGTAAGAATTTTGATAACGTCCGGACTGAACGTGCGAAACAGCCGCATGACCAGCACCGGCCAACCCACGCTGACAAGCCGGGCCAGGAGCAAAAGCGGAATCAACACCAGACCTGCCATGAAATATTCGCGCGTGAAGGTGAGCACCAGCACTTCCAGACCGATTAGGACAAACAGCACGGCATTGAGGATTTCATCCACCAGTTCCCAGAAGGTGTCCAGGTGCTCGCGCACCGGGTCGGACATGGCCAGCAGCCTTCCGTGGTTGCCGATTAAAAGGCCGGCAACCACTATGGCAATGGGGCCGGACAGGTGCAGCTCATCGGCCAGGGCAAAGCCGCCGGCTACCAGGGCCAGGGTGATCAGGATCTCAACCTGGTAGTTGTCGATGCTTTTAAGCATCCAATAGGCCAACCATCCGATCAGCAGGCCGAACACCACACCTCCCAAGCCTTCCTTGAAAAAAAGACCCAGCACGGATGCCGCCGTGACGTCATGGCCGCCCGCTGCAATTTTCAAAAATACCAGGAATACGACTACCGCGACGCCATCGTTAAACAAGGACTCACCGCAAATTTTGGTTTCGAGGCTTTCTGACACCCCCACCTTTTTCAGGATTCCCAGAACCGCAATCGGATCGGTTGGGGAAATCAACGCCCCGAACAGCAGGCAGTAGATCATGGGAAGGTCAATACCCAGCACGGCCAGCACCCACGGGGTGATAAACGCGATGATTACCGTCGACCCCAGGACACCCATTGTCGCCAGCAGACCGATAATATATTTTTGTTTTGCCAGGTTTTCGAGGTTGACGTGCAGGGCGCCGGCAAAGAGCAGAAAGGATAGCATGCCATGCAGCAGGGTTTCATCAAAATCAATACTGGCCAGTAAACGATGGGCATCTTCCCGCAGACCGAACCCGAGATGCCCCAGAACTGAAAGCCCCAGGGAAACCAGCAGCGCTATTACCATCAGACCGATAGTAGTTCGGCAGGCGGATGAAACGAAAATTCAGATAGCTGAATCCTGCCGACAGTGTTATCAAAATTGCCAGAATATTGAACAGTTTCATAAAGGCCGCCTTTTCTGTATGTCCATTACTCCAACTGTCATGAAAAAACTCATCCCCCGACCCTACCGGGCGGCAGACAAATCCGAGACCATCACCGGTGCAGGTACATGGACAAAACCAGGATTTTTTCGGTCTGAAAATCATGGTCTTTGATTTTAGGGTTAATTTCTGCTTTTAAAGTGGATCCAGATCCCATTATTTGATCCCCTAACCACTGCCATCCTTGCGGCAAAGACTTTAGCAAATATGATTTTGCCGGGACCCTGTCAACAGAGAAAATTCAGAGGTTCAGGGTTCAGGGTTCTCCGTCAGGGTTATTTTATTAAATAATTTCAAGGCATTCCAGTTTTGTTCGTATTGGAAGCATCAACCGCTCTATAATGATTGATTTTTGGATATCTGAACATCAAAACCTTTGAACCCAGAACTTTGAACCCAGAACCTTGAATATTTTAAAAACACGCTTAGATTCGATGGTATGTCAAAAAGTGGGGTACTCATGATTGAATGCATCTTTAACCGTGCTGCGCCAACTGCTGCGTTTCATTTAAATTAAGGAGATCATACCATGGGAAAAATTGTTGTTATTGACACCGAAGAATGTATTGGTTGCGAAAGCTGTGTTGAGCTTTGTGCAGAAGTATTTGCGTTTAACGAAGCAGAAGAAAAGGCAGAAGTCATCATGCCCGAGGGCGGGCCGGAGGATTGTATTGAGGAGGCGATCGATACGTGTCCGGTGGAGTGTATTCATTACACCGAATAAAAGTGAAAAAAGCAGGGCCGTTGCTGGCCCTGCTTTTGGTTTCTGGCTGTTCTTTTTCTTTTTATTTATCGAGTTTGCTGAACTTGGCGCCCCGCAGAGACATGTCGGCGATGAGCCCCTTGACGTCGAAAACGAAGGCAACAATGGGATCTTTGCTCATGGCTGATATCGCACTCTCACCGGCACCCAGGGTAACCAGCGCAACGTTGCCGTCCACACCGGCCTCCCATCCCTTGCTGCTGCGAAATTTTTTCAGAGCATCGGACGTCATGAAGGCGATGATGATGTCTTTGGCCTGGCCCCCGATCTGAAATCCAACTGAGCCGGAGATCATACTGTAATATTCAACTGTTTTGCCGCCAATTCTCATGGCCCCCTGGCCGTATTCACCGCCAACAATCAAAGCGCCTTTTTTAACATTCGGCAAAACAAGCATGCCTTTGGCGCTGCGAACCACTTCCTTGGCATCCTTGACCTGTTTGTGAAACCGATCCATAGCGGCATCTGCGCTGGCATCGATTTCCTTGGCGGTTCCTCCAAAAGATTGACCTGCAAACAAACCGCCGGACAAAAAAACAGCGGCAATCAGAAAACACAAAAATTTAGAGAATCTGTGGGCCGGAAAAATTGATCTTGGATTCATAGAATTGTCCTCCTTTGTGATGAATATGTTTTTCACGAAAATGAAATCTTTAAGAACACTGCCTTTACTGTGCTCCTCTAACTTAACTTTTTAATCGCGAATGTTATACAGTTACAGTAAGTACCTTATAGGAAATTTCAAGCACTACCCTAATTCTTCCAGCATGTCGTATCCCGGCCCAATTATTCCGATGCAATTTTCTTCTTTGCAAAGATTCGAAATGTGAACATTTTGCGCAGGCTTGCAACGCAGCATTCGGACATAAGATGGTGACGTGAAGCCGGTTTTTAGCGGATTTGTCCGACAGACGTAGTCGTCTGCCCCACGGGTATGGCCCTTTCTTTTGCCCGGTTAAGAAATATCCGCATGGTGGCTGAAGACGCCAGGCTTCCAAGGGTCAGGCCGACCGGTCCGATCAGGTGTCCCGCAACACCGAGTTTGAGCAGGGTGAAACCGGCGGATATGATGGTAGCCAGAAACAAGGCATGGCCGGTGAGTACAGCCACCGGCTTTTTTTGCCAGGCCGCCAGACCTTCACTCTGGGCTCTGATCGCTACACTGAAGGGGAAAAATATCAAAGAAACCGCGGTCAACCGTACCAGTTGAAGATCCTGCAGGTTCAGTTTCTGCAGTTTGACATAGTATAACTCAATCAGACCCGGCAGGGAAAAGATCAGTGGCACAATGCCCAGAACAAAACCGGCTGCCAGGGCAAAATGTAATGTCCGGCGGTCTTTTTTTGAGTGGGGCGGAAAGGCGAGCACGATTGTTTGAATGCGGGTTGCCGCAAAGGCCATCGGATTGGCCAGACCAAGTGCCAGGTAATACACCGGAAGAATGCGGTCGGGATCCGGAGCCCGGGCGATAAAACCTGCCAGGATGATGGCGGAAACTGACAGGAAATAGCCGCCGATCGACAGGGGGAGATTAAACCAGAAAATCTCCCGGGCACCGGGCGGGCTTTCCGGCGAAGATTCAAGGGCTTTTAAATGCGGGCCGGCCAATATTCTGGAGGTCACTACCTCGATTGCCACCGGTATGGTCAGGCAGACCACCGCCCAGACCGGACCGACCAAACCAAGGAAGCAAAGGAGCGGGGACAACAGGGCGGTAAGGGTTATGCGGCCAATGGTCGCAAGGCTTGCTTTACCGGTGGCCTTGCCAATGTACATGACGACAAAATAGGGAATCCGCAAAAAGAAAAGAAATTGCAGCGGGATACTGACCAGAAACGTGATCCGTGCCGGTTGTTCAATGGATGGCGGCAGACTGATAATTTTGCCAAAAATAAAATGGGCCAGGGTCGGTGTGCACAGGATCGCCTGAATGATGATGACGGTCAACCCGGTGAGCAGAGTGACAAGCTTGAATTTTTGATACCCTTCGCGGGTTTTGGCAAAAACCATCCCGGTGGTAACGTAACTGAGGGCGAACATCCCGAAAAAGAACATAATCAGATTGGCCTGTGCCAGGCCGGCCAGGTTTACCGGGCCACCGGGGCCGCGCGAGGCCACCATGGCAACCAGCGGATAACAAAGCGCCTGGGAAGCGGCCTGGATTGCCAGGGGCACGAAGAATCGGGCGAGGGTTCGGCTGTTTGCCGGCAGTGATGGGGGTTTATTCCCTAAATTTTGCATATGAAAGCCTCCGACTCGTGCAAAATCCAGGTATTCAATCAAATTCTCCGATCAATCTGACTTCCCTTTCGAGCCGCACACTGAAACGGTCATAAACTTTTTTCTCGATCAGATTGATCAAAGCATAAACATCAGCTGCTGAGGCCCGGTCTACATTCAGGATAAATCCCGCATGTTGCGGGCTGACCATGGCGCCGCCGATGCGTTCAGCCTTGAGTCCGGCTTCTTCGATCATGGCCCCGGCATAGTAGCCGGCGGGACGTTTAAACACACTGCCGCAGGATGGATATCTAAGCGGCTGCTTCTTAGCGCGCAGCGCAAGGATATCGTCCATTCGGGCCGACAGTATGTGCGGATCTGATTCCTCAAAACGGAAAACAGCGGATGTGATGGTGACGTCTTCCAGTTCCGGAACCCGGCGGTAGTTAAATTGAATATCATTCCGGGTTGCATGAAAAGGAGATCCATTGCGGTGAAAACCGTTGACCTCCCGGGTTGTGCTTTCGATTTCGTTTCCGAAAGCTCCGGCATTCATACGTAGTGCGCCCCCAATTCCACCGGGGATTCCCGCCAATTGCTCCATGCCGGCCAACCCATTTTTGACTGCGGCCCGGACTAAATCCAGTAATAGAGTGCCGGCCAGCACCCTAGCGTCCCTGCGGTCAAAATTCACTGCGCTGAGATTTTCTCCCAGGTAAAGGGTAACGCCTTCCCAGCCCCTGTCTGAAATCAGGACATTCGATCCCCGGCCAAGAACAAAGAGGGGGATTTCATTCCGGTAAATGAGATCGAGAACCCGGCCGACACTGTTTTCCGAAACCGGTGCAACCCAGACTGCCGTGGGGCCCCCTATTTTATAGGAAGTATAGGGAGCCAGTGATTTGCCGACCTGGACATCTCCGTCAGAAATGGTGGCCATTTGTGAAGCAATTTTAGAGGGATCAAACTTCATTTGGTCACCCGGTTTAAAATAATTGTTTTTTTTAAACTTCATTTTAACTGCTTATGATGCTATTTACTTTTTCTGTTTAATCATAAATCTACTTTGAAAGCAATTTTTCTGATTAGTCCTATCAGAAAAGAAGGAGGACAAATAGCTGCTGACCTGAGCCGGTCCTAATCCTGATCGCCTTGCCTCCGGTGCGGACTTTCCTTCCCCTGCAATTTGTGTTATTAAGGTCCCTCATGGCGAAGTCTATCATCCCGCTAGAATCGGCTGCCTTCTGAAGGCAGATAATCTCGACAACTTCTTATTGGCAGGTAATTTTTTAAAATGTCTTTGGCGGCGCGAATTTTGATGTTATTGTTTGGATCCTGCATGACACTGTCTTTTTTAAGTGGTTGTACGGTCAAGCAACCCCCCATTCAACCCGGTATGATTCCCATCGTAAGCTCCCCCACCCCGGAAGAGACGGAATACGGTCAACGGCTGTTTAAATCCCTGTGCGAGGATCACAAGCTCGCCGCCGGTCATGTCCGTTATGAACAACTCACCACGGCTTTCGATCATCTGGTTAAGACCGCCGGAGTGGATCACCTGGCCTGGCAAATTCATCTTTTCGACGAACCTGAAATTGTCGATGTGCGTGCGGTTCATGGCAATTATATTTTTGTATGGTCCGGATTTCTGGATATCGTCCGGAACGAGGATGAAATTGCCGGCGTGCTGGCCGGTGAAATGGCCCACGCCCTGGCACGGCATACCGAACCGGTGCAGTTCACACTCACGTCCGATATTTTTTTCAGTGTTGCCGAAATGGCTACCAGCATTGCTATCATGACAGCCAGCCATGGAATCGTGGCCATCGGCGGCAGTGGCTGGATGAAGTGGGCCTATGTCCAGGCTGCCGATCTTGATCCGCTGGATCGCGAATACGATGAAGCCTATGAAAAGGAAGCAACTGCCATTGCCCTTTTGCTGGTTGATCGATCAAAGTATTCGCCGGAAGCCATGATGGGCTTCTGGAAGCGTCTTGAGAATACCGACGCCTATCCGGAAAAAGAGATTCGATTAAACCGCAATTTTACACCGCAGCAAAAAGTGCTGATGCTGGAAGAACTCATGCCGCAAATTCCGGAATGGTCCCGACAGGAAACCGGGTCAAATGAAGGTTGAATTTGATCCCTGCACACGCCCGCCAGCGTCAAGGCCTCCACAATCGCAAACCCCATGTAAGAAATTCTTATTGCAGACGACCAATCCACAATAGCTGATAGTCTGAAGGATTTGAGATCCTTTTTACTATGAACTTTGGGCTTTATATTGCCTTGTCGAACACCTTTATAAGATCAGATGTGAATTCCCACCGCAGTTTGGCGGGGTTTTTAGACGTGATCTATGGTTCTGAAACCATTTCTATGCAGTTCCTGTTGGAAATATAATATGCAAGGAGGCACATAATGTTTTATAAACTATTGATTTTATATGTATTAATTTATATTTTGACTTTGTCTGGAGTGATTGCATCACCGGCAGGGGCCTTTTCAAAGGTAATCCATGATGGAAACACCACCTATATCATTGACCGGCATGGGGAGCGGTGGGATGTGACCCAGGCCGTATCCCTCGGATTTATGCCGGAAAGATTCCAGCACGGAATCGGGCGCAACGCCTTTACCCCCCTTGACGATTCATCTTTGAAGGATAAAAGCCCGAACGCTTCAAAATCGTTGCGGGTTATCGGGATCTCCGATGGCAAGAAAGCCAACGCGTATTCGGTGGAAAGGCTCTGGCGGCATGAGGTCGCCAACAGTAGCATCGGCGATAAGCAAATTGTGGCTGCCTACTGACCGTTGGTGGACCTGGCGGCTGTGTACAGCCGTGAAATTGATGGGAAAGCCCTTACCCTGGTTCCTTCGGGATGGACCTATGACAGAACTTTTGTTCTCTACGATCGACAGACCAACTCTCTCTGGTACCCCTATAAGGAAGGTCTGATGGGCATCCAGGGAGTCTATTACAAAAGATGGCTGCGAAAACTGAATTCCGATGACACCCGCTGGCAGAATTGGCAGGAAAAGCATCCGCATACCAGAATAATGGAATAAAAAAAGCTCAAGCTTTGATTTGTTTTTGCCGATAATTTCCATGGTCAGCACATTTGACCCGAATTGATCCGGAAAAGGTGATAACCCGGTCATAAGGTCCATGCTGCTTCGGAGGCGGCTTGATGGACCCTATATAGCTCAACGGTGATCCTTTTCGGTCAATCGCGTCGGAGGTTAGATTTTTTCGGGGGTGTAACACAAAAAAGGGGAAGATATATGCAAGCAGAAGATTTTTTCAGGGTTATCAGCGAGGTGGAATTTATTTGTGATGATATTGACGAGATCAAAGAACGGGTTGACCTGACAAAGTCTGAGAATCACAAAATAATTCAAGCCATCACCAGTATCGAAAAAGCAAAAAAAATATTAACCGAACTTTTTCCGAACATAAAATCCCTCAACAACGATGTGCGTGAAGATCTGGCGGAGGAGTTTGCCGACGTTTACTAATAAAAGGGCAGTATCATTCGTTGCCGGACCGCAAAATTATGCTGCCACACTCAAAGCATGGCAGGGTTTAAGGTTGATGATAAATTGATTGAAACCTATGAATTTCGGGGCACAAGCGACCAGACAAGACGGGCGTGGATGTGAGTCGGTCGGCAGAGGAAAATGAGATTTTCATCCATATATATCATCAGGCGCCAGATATTGACCTTGTGCCCGAATTTTTCCGGCCATAAATTGTTGGCTGTATCCTTTAAAAAATTTCTACAGGATGACTGTTTTACCCTATCTTTGTCCATTTCTTTTGTGTTCCTGCTGTCGATTATTCCGTTTGCCACGCTGAGTATCCTGATATTCGATCTTATTCAGCAGCTGTTTTTTGCACATACCAACTGGGTCGGTCAGGCCACAGAATTGCTTGCAGACGAGTTGAACCAGGTCATACCCTTTGTTTCCAGGGAGTGGATGAAATCCCATGTAATCAATCCGGACGCATATGGATCATTTAAAGCCATCAACTTTCTGATGTTGCCGATTATCAGCGGGCTTATTTTCAAAACCCTTGAAACATCCTACCGCAGGATTTTTGAGCTGCCGGCCCGCCATCTGCTCCTGGGACAGGCCATTTATGTCACCATGAGCATATTTGCGGTGCTGCTGTTCTTTATCACCAATTATATCTGGATTATAGTGTCTACGTCCGCCTCTCATTTTTTATACAGTATCAACAAAACGCCTTACCTTGAAAACCTGTTCCAGCTGGCGTTAAATTACACCCGGTCCGAGCCGATCAATTTAATATCGCTGCTGGTTTTAATTGGCTTTTATCTGGTCACCGTCAAACTGTTTTTGAATGTCAGAATAAAGTTGCGCTATCAGCTTTTTTCTGCGGTTATCTTTTGTGGGCTGTGGATATTTGCCCGCAAATTCTTTGGATTATATATCCAGCATATTTCTGAAGTAAATCTGCTTTACGGTTCCCTTTCATCGGTCATTCTGTTTTTGATGTGGATTTTTTATTCATCGATGGCCCTGCTGTTTTCACTGGAAGTCATGCATGTGCTTCATCGCGGCAATTGGCAGTATCGCTGGTGGTAGGTCGCTCAGGCAGCTGATCATTATTCATTGGGCATATCCCTCCAGGCAATTATCTATTTCTTTGGGAGCAAACTTGAAATTCCAAGCTCCAAATCTCAAATTCCAAATAATATCCAAATTCGAAATTCCAATAACCGAAACCTTCCCATCGCTGTAGCAAGGCCCGCCGCCATTGTTTGAAATTTCGAATTTCGGTCATTGGTATTTATTTGATATTTGTTTTTTGGTGCTTGTATTTTTTCAATTTCATTTAGTAGGCAACTTTTGTATTCCCGGCTAATTAAGCATTTGCATGCGATTTCCTTTGGAGGGTTTAATATGGGCTTGATTATTTCATAAAATAAGGAATATATTAAAAATTAAAATCCTTTTGACTATGAGCTTCAGGCTATGAGCTTTTTTTCTGATCAAGGTTCCAGGAAGGATAACAGCATGGGTATTTATTGGCGAAGACTAGTTTTGGCGTTCACATTATTGGCCCTTTTGGGCTGTGCCGGCGGCAAATCTACGCGATGGGGCCACTTCCACGGCAATCTGCCAAGCCATGGGAGTCAGCTGGTTGACAGTGGTTTTGCACTTTCCTCAAGCTGGATTTCAAAATCTTATCGGATCACCAGTTCCTCGCCGGTTATCGGAAGCGATTTTCAGGATCGAGAGGTCATCTATGTCGGTACTGCTGATGGCATGTTGGTGGCACTAAGATCAGAGGATGGAAGTGAAAAGTGGAAAAAACGGCTGGAGCCCTGTCGGCTCAGAATCCCGTATTATTTCTTCCCCTTCGGTTTCAGATCAACGTAATATTTATGTTATATCCAACCGCAAGGTCGATGACGGACGGTTCCGGAGCACGCTTCACAAAATAGATCAATTCAGTAACCAGAGATGGTCCTATTCATTTCCGGACAACGTATTTGCCGGCGGATCCCCCAAGGTTATGACAACGCAGAAAGAAACCCTCATTTTTGTTTACCTTTCGGCGGGTATGGTTGAAGACAGCCAAGGAGAGCTTTTTGTTTTGCAGCGATGAGGGCCACCGGGTGCAGCTTGCTGACCGCAAATCCCTGGCCATCTGCCGCTCTAATCTTTCGGATAGTGGATCGGGTATCGATGACCTTTTCGATTTTTATGAAGATACCTGGAACCTGGTTGGCAATTTTCCGCTTGCTTCTGATGAAAAAGGGGTTGTTCTGCCGGACCGTTTCATTGACCCCACTGTTGCAGTGGTCGCCGACAGGGAAAAACCGCTGATTGCCATTGCGGACAATCTATGCAGCATCGGCGCCTTTGAATGGGACGGTACCAGCCTGTCGGTGCTCTGGCGTCGGGAACACAGCTTTGAAAAACATTCTTCAGCGGCAATCTCCGGCAACGGACTGATGGTGTTTGGAAGACAAGACGGGAAAGTTCAGGCTTATGATGTGGAGACCGGCGTAACAATGTGGGAATATGATGCCGGACAGCCTGTTTTCGCTACACCGGGAATCGCTGCAGAGAAGTTTGTTTTTGTGGTTTCCAAAGACCATATCCAGGTGCTCAACATCTCAGACGGCACCCTGGTGCATGACAATAAGTCTCCATCCAAATTGCCTTTGCTGGGGGTGACCCACACATCTCCGGCTGTGACCGCCAACCGTGTTTACGTATCCACCTTTGAAATGCTGACCGTGACCTATGATTTTAAAACCAGGGGCCATGATACCAATTTCCATGGAAACGGGTTGTCATCGGTGGCGATCGGTCCTGATGGCGCCGTGTATGGTGTGGCCTCAGACGGCACCATTCATAAATATGCCGGTACGGAGTAGTGGGAATTTGCTCAAGATTGTCAAGGTTCGTGTTTTTCCTGCAGGAGCTCTAAAATTTCATCCCAGTCTTTGACGATGGTGCCGTCTTGGGATTTTTCAAAAGTAAATCGATTTTCAATGTCCTTGACAGCAGCTGATATTACCGCCGCCGAGCCGATGATGGCATGCAGTTGGATACCTTTTTTTGTCAACGCTGTCAGCGTGTTAGGCCCTCGCCAGCCCAATATGACTGATTTGGGAAAGCTTTGTTTCTCAAGCCAGCTGCCGGTGATGCTTTTTCCGGCGAACCGGCTCAGATAAATAATTTTATATTTTTTGCTCAGCGCTTTGACGGCCTTCAGGCTGCTTTGTTTGGCCTCGTCGGAGAATACTGCGGTTTTAAATCCTTCCTCAACTTCAATGGCTATGGCGCGATCCTTTTTGGTCATCACCAGCAGTACACCCCCGGCGCTGTCCGAATTTGAGCGCGCTTTGATTTTTTTGTAACCCGGGCTCCGGGGCGTGTATTTAAGGTACCCATAGCCGTCACCACCGGTTAAAATGCGTTTCAGGTGCTCATCATCCAGAGATATGTCCACCAGGCGACCGCCGTCTGAAAAAAAGCGATTTTTAGTCAATACCGTGATACGAATCGGGGTGTCTACGGTTGTTACGCGATCCAAAACGACTACTTCGCTGCGGCAGAGCGAAGCGGAGCTTAAAACAACCGCAAGGCTGAAGATCAATAGAATGAAATATTTAAATAAGGTTGTCATCGTGGATATGTTAATAATGAGCCGGCCACATTTTACGGCGCTCAGTCCTGGAAGAAACGCCGTGCCCATTGCGCCGTTTGTTCGGGGGCGACAAAGGTGGTCATATCACCGAGCATGATTTCAAATCCGGTATGGTCACTGCGCACCCAGGGGGCGTAATTTGAACGGACCATGATGACAAGGCGCAGTTCAAGGCGGCTTGACGGGACCTCGACGGCCAGCAGCCCCATATTGTAGCTGTTGCGGTTGAGGCTCCGATAAAACCGCTGGATGTTGATAATTCCCTGCACAAGGTCCTTCCAGTCTTGGACTTCAGGTAGCAGCAAAGAGGTTGCCCGGGGCAGGATGCCCCAGATCTCGAAAAAACCTTCCGGGGCAAACGCCGCCATCCATTCCCAGGACCCGGTTGTTCCGATATAGCGGGAGCCATCGTTCTTTTCATGACCGAGGTAGGCGGAAAACAGGTAATCGCCGCTGTGCTGATAATAATCATTGGCCCGTTCCAGCCAAACCCGGTGGTGATTGGCCGCAATCCTGTCGGCATTTATTTGCAGGTGAGGGTGAATCAGGGATCCACCGGCCGACGGCAGATGATTCTGGGTGATGGCCATGTATACAGCCTGCGGATCGAGTTCGATAACTCCGGCAAGATACCGGCTGCAGTTTAAGAAGCTGTCAGTGTAGGATGAAGGTGAGGCCTTACCGATCGCAACAAAATGATCATTATTGAACAGGCTGACTGCGGAATAGCTGCCATAGGGAAACAGGTTCGGAAACAGCAGGCTATCTTTGCAGGACAGCCGGGTTTCACCTGTCAGATCAGGATTCAATTGTGGCGTTTGCGTTTCCACCTGGGGCCGGCAAAAAGGGCAATTCGAAGTATCTCCGGCATCAGGCGGCGGCGGTGGCAGGGTGTCGGTGCCGGCTTCCTTTTCTTTTATGCGGCTGAAGGCAATGCGACAGGTGCGCCCGGTAAGTGGATTGGTGCGGATTTCAACCGGATGCTCCGCCAATTGCCCGGTGGGGTCAATGAATTTTGCAGATACGGTCTGGCTTGCAAATGTCAGTTCCGCATGTTCGTCTGGCGACATGGTATTGACTCCCAAAGCGGCGATGGATAGTAACGGCCGACGATTTATCCCCTGGGAATAATTCGGGCTAAAACTGCGAATTCGAAACGCCAAAAGCCGAAAAAATAAGAATGACCATCAACCCTTGAAAGAGTAGACTGGGGATCCAGCAAGCCACGGTTATGACGGCCGCGCGATATGTGCTTGTATAGTTAAGGGCGTTTTTTACCGCAACCACTGAGGCCACGATCATCCAAACGGAAGCCCCCACCAAAACAGTACCCCCCAGGCCCGGAACCAGGCCCAGCAGGCAAAGCCACCCGGGTGAACTGGCAAAGCCCATTGCCCGCATAAAGGCCTTCCTGTCAGCGGTGGTCCGGGTCTCGGGAAACAGTCGCACGCCGACGAAATAGATAGAAAAAGCCCAGATATACCACCCGATCAGGGTAATAATTATGGCGCTGTTAATCCCGGCAACCCCTGCCCGGCCGAAGATCCCATAGGCGACGGCGGCACTGTAGAGAAAAACGACGATGATGGCCTGGGTCATGGCTTTTGTGTCCGCCATGACTTCATCAAACACACTGGCATCCAGTCTTGCGGCACGCCATGCACGAATAAAAAAACGACTCATATTCCCCCGCTTTGGTCTACAGGTTAAAAGTGGCTTGTGGTTTTAATCCGCCTGCGGCGGACGAGGGTTTAATTCCCCGCCCCTTGGGGCGTTTAAAATTTTCCGTTTGATACCCCGTTGCTTGCGGCGGGGTTGTTCATTCTACCGGCTATCATGTTGTCGGCGGCGTGTCAATAAAACGCGGTGGTAGCACCAGGGTATCGTCCAAGTAGGTTCCCCAACAAGGGTTTGACAAAAAATATCTTACGCCAGACCGCAATGGTTTCAATATATTTCTTTGCTTCATGGCGTGAGATTTTAATCCGCCTGTGGCGGACGAGGGCTTAATTCCCCATCCCTTGTGGCGGGGTTGGTCACTAGTTTTGTAAAAAAAATCCGACTTGTGCGGTGGCACAAAGCCGGATATGATCGATTTATCAAGAAAAATTTTATTTAACAAACAATAAGTTAGCAAGCGCTCGGTGAAACTTATTTTGATTTACTATCGCCCTTGGGTCGTGTGGATGAATAGCCGTCTGCATACCATCCGCCGCCTTTTAATTCAAATGTGCAGGCTGAAAGTATTTTTTTGGCTTTTTTCTTGCATTTGGCGCACTTCGTATGTTTGGTCCCCATGGGAACGAGTTCTTCCGTGATGTGTCCTTTGGCGCATTCAAATTCGTAAAACGGCATGTCTATCCTCTTTTAAGAACAAATTATTGATATATGATTCTATGGATTTTTTCTTTTTGACGCAATAATATTCATTTTTCCAATTTTGTCAAGAAAAGTCAATTAATTCCTTGACTAAGTTTGATCGGCAATATAAAAATTGTAAATATTTTCAGCTATTAAGGGCTGACATCGCATTTTAAAACATCCATTTCCGGGAAAGGGTCATATTTTAGATAAGTGGCTGAAATTTAAATGAATCATCCATTTCCCATAAAAAATTGGTTCTCACTGCGTGAATTGAGAACCAATGAACATACCATAATGGCCATGTTGGCGGTTGTCGTGGGTCTGGCCGGTGGCTTCGGCGCCGTTGGGTTTCGATATCTGATCGATTTTTTTCAAACCCTTGCCTATGGTTCCTCCGAAGAATTGCTTGATGTGGTTCTATCCCTTTCCTGGTACATGAAAGTCTGGGTTCCGGCTGCAGGCGGTCTGGTGGTCGGCCCGCTGGTGTATTTTTTTGCCCGAGAGGCCAAGGGCCACGGCGTACCCGAAGTAATGGAAGCCGTTGCCTTGAAGGGTGGTGTCATCAGGAAAAGGGTTGTTTTTGTAAAAACCCTGGCTTCGGCCATCAGTATCAGCACCGGCGGTTCCGTCGGCCGCGAAGGTCCCATTGTTCAAATCGGGTCTGCTATCGGTTCAACCCTCGGTCAATTGCTCAAGGTTTCCCAGGACCGCATGCGAACCCTGGTCGGGTGTGGGGCGGCCGCCGGAATTGCTGCTACGTTCAATGCCCCCATTGCCGGCTCGATGTTTGCGCTGGAGGTTATTCTGGGAGAATTTGGACTGGCCACGTTTAGCCCGATCGTGATCTCTTCGGTGGTGGCGACCGCTGTGTCGCGTGCCTTTCTCGGCGATATTCCGGCCTTTATTGTCCCGGCCTATGAGTTGGTCAGCGTCTGGGAATTTCCCCTGTATTTGGTGTTGGGTATTTTTTGCGCGGTGGTGGGCGTGACGTTTACCAAGGTCCTGTACCGGATAGAAGATTTATTTGACGATTTCAAATTTCCCGAATACCTCAAAGCGATTGTCGGCGGGATGATCCTGGGTGCAGGCGGGCTTTTTTTTCCGCAAGTACTGGGGGTTGGCTATGGTGGTATTGATCTGGCGCTGATGCAGAAACTCGCCGGGTGGCTCCTGCTGGTGCTGATCGCGGTAAAAATTCTGGCCACCTCGATTACCATCGGATCGGGAGGGTCCGGGGGCATTTTTGCGCCGTCTCTCTTTCTGGGGGTCATGGCCGGCGGATTTTTTGGGGCGGTGGTCCACCAATTGTTTCCGACGGTGACGGCTTCTCCCGGCGCATACAGCATTGTCGGTATGGGGGCGGTGGTCAGTGCCACCACCCACGGTCCGCTATCGGCTATGCTGATTCTCTTTGAGATGACCGGTAACTATAAAATCATCCTTCCGCTGATGTTGTCTTGTATTGTGGCAACGATATTCGCCGGCCAACTGATGAAGGAGTCGATCTACACCCTGAAACTGGTCCGGCGCGGGATCGACATCAGAGAGGGCAAGGAAGTCAATGTTTTGAAATCCATGTTCGTTAAGGATGTGATGAACCGTCATGTCGAAACCGTTTCGGAAAGCAGTGCCCTAACAGAGATGACGGATCTAATATCGAAAAGCAAATTCAACAGCTTCCCGGTGCTCAATGCTGAAAACAAACTGGTTGGCATCCTTTCGTTTAACGACTACAGCGAAGCCCTTTTTGACGAAGATTTAAAAGATTTGGTGGTGGCCAAAGATCTGGCGTCGGAAAATGTCGTAACCGTATTAGCCGATGATGATCTTTATACCGCCCTGGGAAAAATCAGTCGCAAGGATTTTTCAACCATGCCCGTGGTGTCACCCGACGACCCGACCAACCTGGTAGGTATCGTCACCCGCAGAGATATTATCGGGGCCTATGAGAAAGCCGTGCTCAAAAAGTCACTGTTCAAATCTTGACAAAAACCTAATTCATGCTGAGATAGGTTTTATCAGTGCCATTTCCGCGAAGGTTTAGGGGCGTCAATTTCTTAGCGTTCATCGGTGGGAGCGGCTTTCCAGCCGCGATCTGTGACACCGGCCTATAAGTGATTCGCGGCTGGAGAGCCACTCCTACAAAGATTATGTCATATGCCCTTCAGCTAAGAATGAACCAGAATCCTTAATTTGATTACAAAATGCATTCAATGGCAACCAGCTGTGTTCATTTTTTTCGGGTTCCGACCGGCAAACCGGATAAAGAAGGTGAAATTAAATCCGCTGAGAAGGAGGTCGCGGCACGATCACCTGAAGAGGAGGAATATATAATTTGCCGCCAGTGCCGTCAGGCGATTACCCGGCCGGTTGAGCGAATTTCAATTCAGGGATCACACCAGCACACCTTTGCCAACCCCCATGGGATTGTTTTTGAGATCGGATGTTTTAAAGATGTCCTCGGCTGCGGGTATGCCGGAGCGGCCACGGATGAATTCAGCTGGTTTGCAGGGTACAGCTGGCGGATTTGTTTCTGCAGCATGTGCCTGACGCATCTGGGGTGGATATTCAGTTCACCTGCCGCTGGTATTTTTCATGCACTCATATTGGATCGAATCATCCAACCAAATGGATGATTTACGGAAATGGAAATTTATCCGCCAATATAAAGACGAGGTAATGTTTGATGGGAGAAATAAAAAGCACATTGGATCTGGTTCTGGAGAAAACCAGACACCTTTCGCTGAGTTCTGAAGAAAAGCAGGCCCAGACTCAGAAAGATATCGAAAAACGCATCAAGGGAATACTGCAAAAATATCAAGACGGGTTGTATTCGCTGGAGCAGCTGCAACGAGAGTATGACGCCTTAAAAGCAAAATTTAGCCTGCCCGACCATATCAGCCTGGCCGGCGAAGCTATAAATCGGCTGGACCCGGGGTTGGATAATCATGCCCTCTTTGACGTGCTGGAGCATCTTTGTCATTTGGATTACGGGGGCTTGGCAGATGTTGTCAATGAATACCAGGAAGGCTGTCAAACAGCCGCGCAAAACCGGATGGAAAAACTCAAAGAAAGCCTGGCACAGCAGCACTCCATCTCCGGGTCAGCCGTTGTTCCCAATCTGGCAACAGATGAAAAATGGCACTTAAAAGTGCAGGAACTCCGTTCCATATTCGATGAGAAATTAAGTCGGGAGAGGGAAAATTTGCTTGGCAAAGGAGGCTGATGACCCAAAATTCTAAGGTACAGGGCAGCAGTTAAAGGGTCTACCTTGGAATAAAAATATAGCACCCGATGCCTATAGTGAGGTTCCGATTAAAAATAATATTGATGAAATCGCAAGTTCCCTTAGACGATTGATAGTCTCAATATACCTGAAAAATTCAAATAATAAATGAGCCACAATATGTTGTGGCTCACCACCATTCCTTATAAAAAACAATATCTATCGAAGATTTTGCCGACGTGCTATTGCCCAATTTCAGTGATGAGCATAGAAATCAAGGCAAAAAGCTAAAATCCGGCACTAATAGTATTCTGGCAATGGTTATTTTTTCACGAGCCAGTGAAAAATACACCTCGTATGATTGAGAGGAATTTCCTAAATGAACTCACCCTTGGTCCGGGTCATCCTGGCCACATTAGGCGGGTACCTCATTATTCTGCTCTTTTTATCTGTTTATGATTGGATCGTAGGGGAATATCCAAGACGTCCCGCCAAGCCACCGAGTTCAGAGCGTATTCAGCATCCCTTTTATCATGAAGAAGTCGCCAAAGCGATACAACGATTTTCCCGACTACCAGAACCCGAAAAAGCTGCCATTAGACAAAACTTGGAATCTAATTTGATTTCCATGGAGCAATGGCTGACACATCTTGGCCAATCAGAATATCAAATAATGTGCATGGGCGAGCTTCATGAGGAATCAACACGCAATTTTCTCGCAGAAGAATTCTTCGCAAAGATAAGTACCGATGTGCTTTTGCTTGAGGCTACCCCGAAGGTTTTGAAACATTTAATCAAACGAATGGAAGCTGGCAGGGATTATTTCCCATTACTGGATGCTGATATAATGAAAATACTTCGTTCCGTTAAGGATAGGAATCCGGCTATCAAGATCTGGGGTATTGAAGAAACCGATGAACAGCAAAAGGGACAGCATGGTCATTCAATTTCGCGAGATCAATCCATTGCCCATAATTTTTGGGTCAGATTCCAACCGGGCAGGTTTCACATTATTTTGTTTGGAGCTTTACATTGCACGAACAAAGCGAATTGGCTTTTCAAAAACCTCTGCAACCAAGCTTCTCTCCCTCTAAAAGAACGGATGTTAAACGTGCGGATACTGGGTGAACATCAAAATGGGCCAGTGGAAGCTTTTGTGTACTTTTTGGACGAGATCGGAATCGAAAAAAAACACTTTGTCATCCCCAACACCGATTCGCTGCATCCCCGAATCTACGAGTTGTTTCAGATGCTAAACCGACAAACTCTGGAAAATTATCATTCCTTGATTGTTTTCCGCATATGAAGTTGATTATATCACCGGCGATCACCAAACGACTTCCTGGTCTCGATTCCATTGCCACAGAGCAGTGCAGGTCACAAAGCATCCAAAATGACCCCGTGTAAGAACAATTGTTCTACCCTGACATTCGGAAAAATTGAGCCGGTTAACAATACCAATTTGTATTCATCAGGGTCTTTCCCAATATGCTCACTTTACTATATCTTGTGGTTTGGCCACTTTGCTGAAACCTGCGATTTCTCCAAGTGCGCCACGAGCGCACTTTAATATAAAGTGTGCGCAGCTGTGCAAAAGATGAGGGCGGGCCCCTCGGAGCCGGCTTGCAGGAGCAGGCTTCAAACCACCTTAAAGCTGCGTTGGTAAAGAGCCAGGGTAGTGAGCGTTTAGGAAAAAGTCACGGCATAGGATCGTGGCAGGTAGGACTCAGAGAGACGAGCGCAAGCGAACCATTCGATGAGGCGTCGAAAGATTAGGGACGAGGTCAAAACTGGGCTTCTATATTGGGTCCAGGATGAGTTTAGGGGCAACCTGTTTACTGCCTATTCGGCCTCCGGCGTAAAGATGGCGTGACTCTGAGTTAGGCTTTTGCACGGAATCCGCCTGAGGCGGATCGTTCCGATGTTAAGGGAGAAATTCAAGTGGAGATCCCACGAGAATGAGAGTACCGATGCGAGGCACAGGGGCGGAGCAACTCGTAGTAGTGATGAAGTCTGTGTAATGCAGATGGAGCGAAGGGGTTGCATCGATCAGCTTTAGGAAGTGGTCAACCAATTATTGGGAGGAGCCATTGAGTAAAGCAAAGCCGTTTTGTATTTCCAAACGAGTTGTATTTGAGTCTTACAAGCGGGTAAGGGCCAACCAGGGTGCCGCCGGTGTCGACGAAGAGTCGATTGCGGATTTTGACAAGGATTTGAAGAATAATCTTTACAAGATCTGGAATCGCCTGTCTTCGGGTAGTTATTGTCCGCCAGCGGGATGAGGCAGCTGGCTCCATGCGCAGGACAATTAGAGGTTGGCGGATTCACCGAATGACCGACAAGTCTATAAAAGATCTGGCCTGCATGTTTAATCCGATAGTACGTGGCTGGATTAATTATTATGGGCAGTTTTACAAGTCGGCACTTTACCCAATTTTTAATCAACTCAACGGCGCATTGCAACGATGGGCCATGCGGAAGTACAAAAAGTTACGCCGTCGCAGACGCAGCGCTTTTTACTGGCTTGGGCGCATTGCAAAACAGATGTCTTACCTGTTTGCGCACTGGCGACTGGTACGACAATCGGCTGGTCGATAGGAGCCGGATGAATCGAGAGGTTCATGTCCGGTTGCGTGAGGGACTGAGGGGGAAGCTCCCTCGGTCTACTCGACTCGGTACTTGGGTGATATTTGGTTTTTAATCGGAGATATCTGCAATATTCATTCTATTTCCCCACTACAACATATTGTATGCCCTATTGGTTGACACAAGATTCCATTTGCGATATTTCAATCTAACCATACTGCGTTTCTTCCACATCATTCCAACTGCATAACCATTAACGGAGGGCACAAAAATGCAATGCCCAAAGTGTCAGTTTGAGAATCCGGAAGACTCATCGTTTTGTGGAGATTGTGGTACAGCGCTGGAAGTGAGTTGTGCAAATTGTGGATCGACCCCACCTCCTAATTTCAAGTTTTGCAATAAATGCGGCCATGATCTATCGAAACCTCCAGAAGAACAGCCCAAAGGCTTCTCCTTTGATCAGAAACCCCAAGATCTCTCATTTGATCAGAAAATAGAAAAGATCCAAAAATATCTTCCAAAAGGCCTCACCGAAAAAATTCTTTCTCAAAGGAACCGGATAGAAGGCGAACGCAAGCAAGTCACGGTGATGTTTTGCGACATGGAGGGTTATACCCCTTTATCTGAGATGCTAGGAATCGAAGAAGCATACTCGATCATGGATCAGGTTTACGAGATTCTGATTCACAAAGTCCACGAGTACGAAGGGACGGTCAACGAAATGACTGGTGATGGAATCATGGCACTTTTTGGAGCTCCCATTGCTTTGGAGGATGCACCGCAACGGGCGATTCGATCCAGCCTTGCGATTCACCGGGAAATGGCAAAATTCAGTGACAAATTAAAACAAGAAAAAAAAGATATCCCGTTCGTTAAAATGCGAATCGGCATTCATACCGGACCGGTGGTAGTGGGTACAGTTGGTAACGATCTGCGGGTTGAGTTCAAAGCAGTTGGAGATACGGTGAATTTGGCTTCCAGAATGGAGGGGCAAGCACAGCCAGGCACAACCTATATTACTGAGGATACATTTAAACTTACCGAGGGGCTTTTTCGGTTTGAGGCTCTTGGAGAAAAGGAGATTAAGGGTAAAAAAGAGCCAATTAAAGTTTACCGGGCAATTGCCCCCAGCTCTAGCAGGACAAGATTCGATGTCAGTGCTGAGAGAGGTCTGACGCCATTTGTTGGAAGAGAGAGAGAACTTGAACTTCTACTCGATGGTTTTGAGCGAGCCAAAGGAGGTCGTGGACAGGCATTTTCTATCGTGTCTGAGGCTGGGATAGGCAAATCAAGACTCTTGTATGAGTTCAGAAAAGCTATCGCTAGTTCAGACGTGATGTTTTTAGAAGGAAGATGCCTATCTTACAGCAGCGGGGTTGCTTACCATCCAATTATAGACATCCTAAAAGCAAACTTCGATATCCGTCAGGGTGATGGGGATTCTGAAATCAGGGAAAAAGTCAAAAGAGGTCTCGAAATAATAGGATTAGATGAAGCCTCTTCCCTCCCGTATCTGTTGGAGCTTTTTTCAGTGAAAGACAGTGGTATCGACAAAGATTCCCATGAGCCCCGAGGCGAAAAAAGAACGAATTATGGAGGTATATCAAGCTAATCACTTTAAAGGGTTCTGAGATCCGACCTGTAATTGCGGCTTATGAAGACCTCCACTGGTCAGATAAAAGTTCAGAGGAAGTATTGAAATATGTTTTGGAAGGCATACCGGGGGCAAGGGTATTAATGATATTCACCTACCGGCCTGAGTTTGTGCATACATGGGGTGGCAAATCATATCACAACCAGGTTAACTTAAACCGACTCTCCAACCGAGAAAGTCTATCAATGGTGGCCGATCTTCTGAACACAGAGTACATTGATAGTGATCTTGAAGAATTGATTCTGGAAAAGACAGAGGGGGTCCCCTTTTTTATTGAAGAGTTCATAAGATCTCTTAATGATCTAAAGATCATTGAGAAAAAAAACAACAAATGGCGCTTAGCAAAAGATATCCAGGATGTGACCATTCCTTCCACAGTTCAGGATGTCATCATGGCGCGGGTGGACTCTTTGCCCGAGGGTGCGAAAGAGGTGCTTCAGACCGGATCTGCAATCGAAAGGGAATTTACCTATGACTTGATAAAACGGGTTAAGGAGCTACCGGAACAAGAATTACTTTCCCATTTATCTGTTTTAAAGGATTCAGAGCTCTTATATGAAAGAGGAATATATCCCGAAACGACTTATATTTTCAAACATGCTCTGACCCGAGATGTTGTCTATGAGTCCATATTAACCAAGAAAAAGAAGAATCTCCATGAGAAAATCGGCAATGCCGTTGAAGAACTATACGCTGACCGCATCGAGGAACAATACGAACTGCTGGCCCATCACTACGGTCTGGCTGAGAGTTGGGAAAAGGCAGTTCACTTTGGGCGTCTAGCTGCAGAAAAGGCCCACAAATTGAGCCAGTTCCAGCAAGCAGTTACCTTATATGAACAGGCTGCAGAGTGGATCATAAAACTCCCGGAAAACAAGATCAGGCAGGAAAGCCTGGTGGACATTCAACTGGAGATCTGCTGGAGCAATATCGGATTGGGGCAGTTCGAGAAAGCAGAGGAGGTGGGTTTGCAGGCCGAAACTACGGCGAAATTGCTGGATGACCGCGTACGGCTCGGCATAACATATCTCGGAATAGGCACCGCTTACGTTTATCGGGGTAATTTCAAAAAGACCGAGCAATATGCGTTGCAAGCCATCCAGTATCTTGAAGGGACAAGTGAAGAACGTGAATTAGCAATTGCCAACCTTGTTTTGGGAGCTTGTTATATCGGGCAAGGCTTGTGGCGAAAATCAGAACAACGTTTTTCAAAAGCTATAACAGCATACGAAAAATTGGACCAGAAAACAGAATATGTTATGGGGTGGAATGCGCTTCCTTACACCATATTATGCGGCCAATTGGGTTATAATTTAGGAGTAATGGGCCGGATTGCAGAAGGCAAGGAACTGTTTGAGAGGGGATATGCTTCAGAACTGGAGCAGGTCAGCAATCTCACCACCAAGATGGCTTATTGTTCATGGCAGGGTCTTTTTATCTCTCTGATTGGTGAGGACAATTTTGGGGCTGTTGCTAAAACGGATCAATTAGTGGAGTTGGCTGAAAAATCGGATTCTCCCTTTATGATCCTTGTTTTCAGTGTAGCCAAAGCTAATGTTATGTTGGCGATGGAGGATTTTAGTGCGGTGCTGTCCTCAAGTAAAAAAGCCTTGAAGGCCATCGAAGGAAAATCAATCCGCACTGGACATGTAATCAATCTCCATTACGACCTGGTGCGGGCTGAGTTGGAGTCGGGCGACCTAGAATCGGCGAAGCAGCACTATGAGGAAGGGCGACATCTGGTCGAGCTGTCCCCTAACTGGTGGAGGCCGCGCTTCGACTTCTTGCAGGGGCTGCTTCTGATGGACGGAGGTCTCCCCCAGACTATACGCAGGTGGAAGAGTGCTTCCAAAATTCGATACAGGTTGACGAAGAAGTCGGCGCGGTTGTACCGGCAGCCCAGACCCGATACTATTTGGCCCGAATGCTTGCCCGTAAAGGCGAAGTCGAGCGTTCCCGCGAAATGCTCACTGAACTTCACAGCCACTTCCAAAGCTGGAATATCCCTGTCTGGCAACAAAGGTGCGAACAGGAATTAGACTCCCTGGCGTCTTTGGAATAAGAGCAGTCCGGTCATAAAACAGGATAACTATATGTTGTGTCTTTTACTGTAATCTCAAAATTGCAGATTACATTTGATAACACAGTCTTCTTTACAGTTCTATAACCTTTGATATCTCCAGAGACTGTCGAAAAAGGTATAAATTAGCTCCTTGAGGTTTTCAAGATCCGTATTGTCTAATTTTTCTTTTCAATTAGTATCACTTGCCAGAAAAAGTTTTCCTTTCGCACATTTTTTTCTTTAACAATGACTAGTTATATGCTAGAAGTGTTTAGCTGTTAGTCAAGCAATGATGAGCATTTAAGACGAGAGAAGATATGGCTAAATACAAACGTTATGACTATTCACAAAGTATGCTGATTCCTGTTTCATTTGAAGAGCAACTGATGCCAGGGACCCTGGAGTTTGCGATCCATACGCTGGTGGAAACCCGCATGG
Organism: uncultured delta proteobacterium; assembly: GCA_963821065.1. Taxonomy (GTDB): domain Bacteria; phylum Desulfobacterota; class Desulfobacteria; order Desulfobacterales; family JAFDCJ01; genus JAFDCJ01. Next base: position 859,269 of record CAWGCM010000034.1, read on the forward strand.
ATATGTCGGTCTTTGATGATAACTATCAAAACGATGAGACCGGCCGCAATGCGTATAATCCCAAGATTTTGTTAAAGGTAGTGTTGTTCGGGTATTCACGGGGGCTGGTAACCTCTCGCCGAATCGAGCGTGCCTGCTGTGAGAATGTGACGTTTATGGCGCTTTCGGGTAACCAACGTCCGGACCACAGTACGATTGCCGCCTTTGTAACATCGATGAAAGGTCAAATTTCGCCATTGTTTTGCGACATCTTATTAGTCTGCGAGCAGGAGAATCTTTTGGGAGGCACTTTTTTTGCTTTGGATGGAATAAAGTTGCCCGGTAATGCATCGATGCAGTGGAGCGGAAAAATATCAGAGATCAGCAAGAAAAAACAGAAGATTGAACACAAGGTCAAGCAGTTGTTGGAAGAGCAGATAAAAACTGATCAAGATGACAGCACTGAGTTGCCCGGTGCATCAAACCGTGAGAAGCAAATTGAAAAATTACAAAAGCAAGCTGAGCGCATTGACCAGTGGTTGAAAGAAAATGATGCGAAGATAGGAGCGCAGGGCAAAGAGTTGCAAAGTAATGTCACCGATAACGAATCGGCCAAAATGAAAACCTCCCATGGAACCATTCAAGGCTACAATGGCCAGGCGTTGGTGGATGGAAAACACCAGGTGGTTATGCATGCAGAGGCTTTTGGCAACGGTCAAGACAACCAGCACCTGGCACCGATGGTAGATGGCGCCAAAGACAATCTTGAAAAGATAGGTCAGTCACAAGATTATTTTGAAGATAAGCTGTTCACCGCTGATAGCAATTACCATAACCAAAGCACATTAGAAAAATGCCAAGAAGAGAAATTGGACGCCTATATACCGGATCTCAAATTTCGCAGCCGCGATTGTCGTTTTGCCACCCGGCCGAGCAATAAGCCCAAGAAGGACAAAAAATTTGTTTTACAAGATTTTAAATACGATGAGGCCAAGGATTGTTATATTTGTCCCAATGGCAAGATTTTGAAATTTAACACTAAGCACATCCGGGATCGCAACCTGTACCGCCGCTATATGGCCAATGAGCAAGATTGCAAACCGTGTTCACTGAAAAGCGGATGCTTTTACCGCAAAAACACCAAACGTCGCTCGCTGGATGTTCTCATCGGTACGCAAGTAACCAATTTTTCCAAAGCCATGCAGCACAAGGTCGACAGTGACAAGGGCCGCAAGATATATCCGCAACGCATGGCTATTGTGGAGCCGGTGTTCGCCAATATCAGAACCCAGAAGCGAATGGACCGCTTTACCCTTAGAAGTAAAATTAAAGTCAACATTCAGTGGATGCTATATTGCATGGTGCATAATATAGAGAAGATAATGAACTATGCTACAGTTTAAAGAGGTTTTAATAGGATAGTATATGGCTCATGGATAACAAGAACAATAACCGAGTAATAATATAGACTCCTTGCCTTAAAAAGGCGGGTATTGAAAAAAATCAAAATTTGGTCAACGACGGAATAATTGAAAAGGGCTTTTTCGACAATCTCCCAACATATGCACACTTTGGGAGACTCCTATGAAATTGTGATATCGAATTTCCAGGCGACATTTGGATACGGTTTGGATTCTACCGAATCAGGTACATGCTTTGGAAAATGATTTTACCTCTGACCTCTGTTATCCGCCATCTGTTTTCTGACCTATAGGTACGCAAAATAGAACTGCTCGATAGCCTCGAAATTTTTGCGGACGGCTTCGGCCCCCGATATGATCTCACCGTGTCCTGAAAGCAGCCATTCCACATCCAGGTCCGTCAGGCGATTGATGCTTTCCTTGAGCGTAGCGCTGTTCCCTCCGGGAAGATCGGTGCGCCCTAACCCCTCTTTAAAGACAAGATCACCGGTAAACAATGCTTTAAGAGCAGGCCAGTACAGGGTTGCCGAGCCGGGCGAATGTCCGGGGGTGTGAATGATGCTCAATTCAAGTCCATCCAGCGTAAGATTGCCCTCTTTAAGAAAAAAGTCGGGTTTAATTGAATCCATATCAATTCCAAATGCTGCGCTCATCTGCTTTCCGATGGTCGCAGCCCAGCTCCATTCATCTTCGTGCAGGGTGAAAAGGGCAGGGCTGTCCTTGAACAGCTGAACCCCCTCGATGTGATCGGGATGGGCGTGGGTGCAGATAACAAGCCCGATATCGGAGATTGTCAGTCCCAGTTCCTTGAGCCCCAGTTCCACATGGTCAAAAAGCCTGCTGTGACCGGGATCAATCAGGATTCGGGTTGGACCGTCAATGAGATAGGAATTGCAGTTGTTAACGGTCATCGACTCCCAGACAAATGCATGCAAATTATCGGTGATTTTCATCAGGTCTTTTCCTTTTAACGGCCTGGTTCCGTCTATCACCGATTCCGAGAAATAATCTGCGACAAAAGAGCTTTAGGGACCAGAAGCATTGACAACAAAGGACAGCAGTCCATCCACCGCCGCCGAAGGAACATACATTAGCAATCTACTCTTTTTCAACTTCCCTTAAAATTTGCTGCAGCACATCTCCGGCCTTTTCGCGGATGAGCACGTCACACATGTCGTCACAGGGCGTTTCCGACAGGTTGATAATCGCCAAGAAGGCACCACCATTCTTAGCGTAAATCGGCATATGAGCCGCCGGCTGGACCAGCAGGGTTGATCCCACGACCAGGAAAAAATCGCAATTTTGAGATAGGGCGCCGGCTTTTTCCACTTCCGCGACCGGCATGGCCTGTCCGAAGGATATCGTATCCGGTTTTAAGAAACCGCCGCACTCGCATTCCGGCGCCATGTCCCCCGCCGCTAAGCGCTGCTGCACGACGCCAATGGGCTCGATCTTGCGGCAGCTCATGCAGCGGATGCGGCAGGTATTGCCATGCAGCTCGATGATGTTCTCATCGGCCAGACCGGACGCCTGGTGCAGTCCGTCAATGTTCTGCGTAATAACAGCCTGAAGCAGGCCCATTTTCGCCAGCCAGGCCAGCGCCAAGTGCGCGGCATTGGGTTGGGCTTCGACAATCCCCTGATAAAGGGCAACCCAGCGGCGCCAGTATTCCTCACGTGAATCTTTCGAAGACATAAATTCATCAAAATACACCGGACGGAACTTATCCCAGATACCGCCCTGACTGCGATAATCAGGGATTCCGCTCTCTGTAGATATACCGGCACCGGTAAAGACGACGTTTTTGCCGCCTTTTTTTATTTTCTCGGCTATCTGAGAAATCTTATCATTCACGATAAAGAATCCTTCCGGGAGGAGAAGTTTCTGGTGTCAGCCCCGCCGCCGGCGAAAAATACTGCCGGTCTAATCAAAAAAGAAACTTTTGCAAGGAAGTTTCATATGAAAGGGTTTCGATTTCGGATTGGTCTGATTTTCGCCGCGTAACTCGCAACCCGGAGCAAAGATCGGTGACCAGTCACCAGCAACAAGGGGTCAGCGACCAGTAATCAGCTACCAGAGACCGGCCTAGCTTTCCTTAAACTCTGCCACCAGCTGCTGAACGGTTGCCTTGGCATCTCCGAACAGCATCCTGGCATTTTCTTTAACAAAAAGCGGATTGTCAACACCGGCGAATCCTGCCGCCATTGAGCGTTTCAGAATCATTACCGTCCTGGCTTTGTCAGCGTTGATCACCGGCATACCGTAAATCGGACTCGACTCGATTTCTCTGGCGGCCGGGTTGACGACATCGTTGGCACCAATGACGATGCATACGTCAACCGTCTCCATAATGGGGTTGACGTCATCCATCTCGGCCAGCTGTTCATAAAGGACATTGGCTTCGGCCAGCAATACATTCATGTGTCCGGGCATGCGACCGGCCACCGGATGGATTGCATACTGGACCTCGGCACCGTTGTTTTCAAGTATTTCACCCAGTTCCCTGACGGCGTGCTGGGCCTGGGCGACAGCCATACCGTAGCCCGGTACGATAACCACCGATCTGGCGGCTTCCAGGATATAATAAGCTTCTTCGGGGGTGATCGGCTTGGGCTCACCCTGAACGGTTGTGGTCGCCGCTGTGCTCGAGACGGCTTTAAAGCCGCTGAATAATACGTTGCCCAGGGATCGGTTCATGGCCTTGCACATGATGCCGGTGAGAATGAGGCCGCTGGCGCCGACCAGTGATCCGGCCACGATAAGCACGTTGTTTAAAATGATAAAGCCCGCCGCACTGGCGGCCAGTCCGGAATAGCTGTTTAACAGCGCAATTACCACCGGCATATCCGCACCGCCGATGGGGATAACCCCGAAGACACCCAGTGCCAGTGACAGGACCATAAACAGCACAAACACCACATACATCAAAGGACCGGGCGGGAAGTAAATCAATAAGGCGCCGCAAATCAACAGGGCCGCCAGGATTGCGATGTTGAGCCACCGGTGTCCACTAATGAGAATCGGTCTTCCGGATATCTTGCCGGCAAGCTTGCCGTAGGCGACCAGGCTGCCGGAGAAGGCGACACCGCCGATCAGAACGGCCAGTATTACGGCCACCTGCACAAACAGGGTGTTGTCCGGTTGGCTGTGAAAGTTTTCCCATCCAACCAGAAAACTTGCAATTCCACCGAATCCGTTTAACAATGCCACCATCTGGGGCATCGATGTCATTTTGACGGTGCGTGCAGCGATCAAACCGATGAGAGAGCCGATAACCAGACCGGTGATGACCCAGGTAAAGTCAAGACAGCACTCAAACAACACGGCGACGATTGCGATCAGCATCCCCAGGGCTGACACCAGGTTGCCCCTGCGCGCCCGCTCCGGTCGGCCGAGCATTTTAATGCCCACGATAAAGAGAATAGAGGCTACGATATAGCCCAGGTCGATGAGAGTTTGGGAGTAATCTGTCATTTCTTTTCCCTGCCTCTGAGCTTAAACATCGCCAGCATGCGGTTGGTCACCAGATAGCCGCCGACCACGTTGACGGTGGCGAAAATGAGTGCCGCCGTACCCAACAGGGTCCCCAGTAAATCCGCACCGGAACCTGTGGCGGTTAAGGCCCCCACTATGGTAATGCCGGAAATAGCATTGGTGCCTGACATCAGGGGGGTATGCAATTGCGAGGGCACTTTGCTGATGAGTTCCACCCCGAGGAAGATGGCCAGTACGAATACGAATATGAGAAGTCCGATAGACATGGGGGTTCTCCTTTGTTTATTTAGAATGCCTAAAATGTCTAAAATGCCTAAAGTGCCAAAAATATTGGTCTGCCTGCGGCGGATCGATTAAAATTTAAATTGTTGGAGTCAAGCGACACCTTAACTTTAGGCATTTTAGGCACTTTAGTGCACTTCAGGCATTTCACGAGTTTTAGGCATTGATAATCCATTCGACTGCACTTGCCACCATTTCCCTATATTTGCCAATCCGTCACTTGTCAGCATAATGCTTAGCTATCATTTCATTCACAATCTCTCCCTGATGGGTAATGACACAGCCCTTGATGATTTCATCCTCGAAGTTCATGTCAAAGCGCTTTTCTTCGGTGTTCCAGAATTCCTCCACCAGGTTGTAAAGATTCGAAGAAAACATTTGACTGGCATGAACGGCAACTCTGCCCGGCAAATTTCCCAGGCCGATAATGCGCACACCCGCCAGATCGACCTCCTGGTCAAACTGCGAACCGGCGACATTGCCGCCGCCTTCCACAGCCAGGTCCACAATAACGGAACCTGGTTGCATGCCGCCAACCATCTCTTCGGTGACGATCTGCGGTGCTCGGCGGCCAAACAGTTGGGCAGTGGTAATCACGACATCGGATGAGGCACACACTTTGGCCATGCCTTCGCGTTGGATTTGGAGTTGCGCTTCGGTCAGGGCCTTGGCATAGCCGTCCTTTGTCTGGCCGGTTTCGCCGAGATCGATTTTGACAAACCGTGCACCCAGGGATTTTACCTGTTCTTCAACCACCGGGCGGGTGTCGAAGGCCTCAACCCGGGCGCCCAGGCGTTTGGCGGTGGCAATGGCCTGCAGTCCCGCTACGCCGACCCCGATGACGAAAACCTTGGCCGGTGAGATGGTACCTGCCGGCGTCATCATCATCGGTAGAATTTTATCCAGCCGTTCAGCTGCCAGAATTACCGAAACATAGCCGGCCAGATTGGCCTGGGAGCTTAAAACATCCATTTTCTGGGCCCGGGTTATCCGCGGAATCATTTCCATGCTGATCGCACTGATCTTTTTGGCCATGAACATGTCAATGAGGTTGCGTTCATTAAACGGGTCCAGCAGGCTGATGTAAATGCTTTCCGCTTTCATCCGGTCCACTTCTTCCGCCAACGGTTTGCGGATCCGCAGGATAATATCCGCTTCCTGTATTAGGCTATTGCGGTCAGCGACCACATTGGCACCGGCGTCTGCATATATGTCGTCGACGATTCTAAGGGTTTGCCCCAGCCCTGATTCTATGGAAACCTCAGCGCCGGCTTTTACGAGTTTGGCGACATGTTCCGGGATCAGGGCTGTCCGGGTTTCACCCGGAAAAGCATCTCTGGGCACGGCAATGTTCATGGTTATTTATTCTCCTATCTTAAAATTGCGCCTTTTCCGTCGAATCCGCCAGCGCCTCCACCGAACTTTGGCCTTCGGTGACACAATTCATCACCCGGTCAAAATATCCGGTTCCGACAAATTTTTGATGGGTAATGGCCATGTAGCCATCCTCTTTTCCATGAGCAAATTCTTGCTGCTGAAACTTGGAATAAGCCAGCATACCTTCTTTTTTATAACTCAGCGCAAGGTCAAACATCCCCAGATTAAGAGCATGAAAACCGGCCAGGGTGACAAACTGAAACTTGTAACCCATGGCCCCGAGCTCCTGCTGGAATTTTGCAATCTCAGATTCGCTCAGGTTGCCCTTCCAGTTAAATGACGGCGAGCAGTTGTAAGCCAGCAGTTTGTCCGGATACTCGGCTTTAATCGCTTCGGCAAATTTTTTGGCTTCGGCGATATTGGGTCGGGAGGTTTCGCACCATATAACATCCGCGTAAGGCGCATAGGCCCGTCCGCGGGCTATAGCCGCATCCACGCCGTTTTTATAGAAATAGAATCCTTCGGAAGTCCGCTCATCTCCAACAATAAAAGGCTGGTCACGCACATCGAAATTACTGGTCAGCAGATTGGCTGCCTCGGCATCCGTTCGGGCAATCACCAGGGTGGGAACACCGCAAATATCGGCTGCCAATCGGGCCGCAACAAGCTTGGTGATGAACTCCTGGATAGGTACCAGGACTTTGCCGCCCAGGTGGCCGCATTTTTTGGCTGAGGCCAGTTGATCTTCGAAGTGGACGCCGGCCGCCCCGGCATCGATCATTTGCTTCATCAATTCCAATGCGTTCAGAGGTCCACCGAAACCGGCTTCGGCATCGGCCACAATGGGAGCAAACCAGTAAGGTCCCCGCTTGCGTCCATCCAAAACCTGGATCTGATCCGCGCGCTGCAAGGCCTTGTTAATGCGTCGGACCACTGCCGGAACACTGTTGGACGGATACAGACTCTGGTCAGGATACATTTCACCGGCAAGATTGGCATCGGCGGCCACCTGCCATCCGCTCAAATAAATCGCTTGCAGGCCGGCCTCTACCTGCTGGACAGCCTGGTTGCCGGTCATTGCTCCCAACGCCGCGATGTAATCCTCGGTTTGAAGCAAATGCCACAACCGGTGCGCGCCGGCTTCGGCAAGGGTATATTCTATTTTCAACGTTCCGCGCAGCTTGAGGACATCTTCGGGAGAGTAAGGGCGTTTGACACCTTTCCAGCGTGGGTCGCTGTCCCATTCCTGTTGGATGCAGGCGGCCTCATCGCCTAAGATTTCATGGCAGGAAAGTCTTTCACAAATTTCAATGGCTTTATCTTGAATGGTGGTGGTCATTTTCCTCTATCCTTTCTTATTGGGAGCGGCTTTTAAAGCACTTCCGGTTGTTTTAGGAAGAACTTTGTATTTACGCCGGCTTTTGGGTGCCAGGTGTCAGGAAAATGATGACAAGTTGGCATTAAGAGTTGAAAATGGTTACCTGCCTTCGTTGTCCAATCTCTGGATTTTTTTACTGTTACTTCGTATTGACTGACACCTGAAAACTGACACCTGACACCTAATAAGCGTGAACCCGCTCTTCCCGATGAATACAATCAATCTAGTTTTAAGTACTAAATGCCAAAAATATGCGGTGGATTGCTGACAAATTAAGACCGATTTTCTTCTTCGTCAATGCGTCAAATCGGCAAATATACCCGTTATAGCAGTTGTCAAAAAAACATTCTATTATTGAAACTTATCTTCTAAAACCACTTATACTACCCTTTCGTATTGCGGAACTAATTTTTGAAAAGCACTATATTTCAATAGTAGATAATCGGTTCGAGAAAGACATAGCCGGCATATCGAAACAGGGCCAGACCACTAGTTTCTATTTATCCTGCAACGGCTGGGATACGGAAATATATGGGGCAGCTCACCCGCACGAATTTTAGTCTGGGTTTGCTGCCAGAAATCAACATCAAACAAATCGGCATGGTGTTTCAGAAATTCCGTTCTTAAAGATCCGGACAGCTCGATAAAATTTATCAGTTCTTCCGGAAAAACATCATTTTCATCCACATAAAACCAGGGTTCGGCGGCCATCTCATCATCATATACGGATGGCGGCGGCAATTTTCTGAAATTGCAGGTTGTCAGCAAACAAAGCTCGTCATAATCATAAAACACGACGCGGCCATGGCGTGTTACGCCAAAATTTTTCAGGAGGATATCTCCCGGGAAGATATTGCTGACTGCCAGATCCTTTATGGCATTACCCCAGTCTATGACGGCACTGATAACTTCGGCTTCATCGGCTTCCTTCATGAAGATATCCAACGGTATTACCCGGCGCTCAACATAGGCATGGTTGACGATGATACTATCCTCTTCAATCCTTACCGTATTACCCGCCCCTTGCTTTAGCTCCGCCAGCAGTTGGTCAGAAAAGCAACCCCCATCGAATCTCAGGTATTCAAAGGCCTGGGCATCCACCAGGCGGCCCGCACGATCATGCCTGAATACCAGATCATACTTTTCCATCACTTCCCGGGGCGTCGTTTTTTTGGGGGTATCAAACCTGTCTTTGATGAGTTTAAACACGAGATCATCATTGGGCATGTTGAATACGATCATCACCATCCCCCGTTGTCCCCGGGAAATATCGAAGCGATCCTCATAGCATACCGAAAGGTGCTCCAGCAGCTCACGGTATAATTCGGTTTTGCCGTGTTTATGAAAACCGATGGCGATATGCAGTTCCGCAATGCGTTTTTGCGGCAAAATCGACTTTAGAAATTGGATAAGATCATACGGCCGATCGATTTCGACATGGAAGTGTGCCCGTGTAAAACTAAACAGAATGCTGAGATCATCTTCATTTAAAAGGACGCCGTCGATGAGGATCCCATCGGGTAGATTCAGCAGGGCAATTGCCAGCGGGACCCGAGCCGAGCCGGCATAAATGCAACCTACGATGTAGGCCCCCATACCCCGGAAAAAAATATGTCGGACAATATCAATGCGGTCGATCTTGCCCTTTGATGCCAATTTTTGCAGGCGAGTCTTAATTTTATCGCCTGCCTGGCGGGCATCATAGTCTAAATTTTGAAAAGGCGTCAGCCATGGATAATCGGCCAGGATCCGTTTGATCAAGCCAGCGTTGGGAAGCTGGTTTTTGAAGGTGCGAAGGCATTTTGACGGTGTCCGGCGGGCGGGCGTATCGGAATCGGTATTTACAAATTCAATATTCGAATCAACACCCACGGTGGAAAAAATGCGCCGGGTGACGGAGTTGAAAAAGGTTTCGGCCAGTTCCCAATCATCATTGCCGACAAGCATGGCCGAATAGGCCGCTTTCATGTCGGCCCATATCTGCTTGTCCTGAACGTGGTCCGCCAGAAGTTGACGTATACCGTCTTCTATGCGGTCGACCGTCTCCCTGTATAGCTCCAGTCGCAGGGTCGCATCCGTTCGCATGGCCTGCCAATTGCGGTCTATAAAATGTGATTGGGCACATCGGGTAATCTCTTTAAACCGCGCACGGTAGGCGTTAAAAGCCTTACAAATAGCGTTTGCACCCGGGTTTGATAGTTGACTATCTGAACTAGCTTGAGTCATTGGTTGTTTCTCTGTATTGGCTGCTTGTGTCCGGTTGCTGGCCACTGGCTCTTTACCACCGGATGTCTGGTTGCTAATACCACTTGATACTGGATACCTGTTTCTCGATGATATTCTGATCGGTCCGCAATTGCGCATCATTGAGTATCGAGCATCCAGCATCGAGCACCCTGGTTTGCCAGTCACCCATGGTTTGATACTGGCGGCCAGCGACCAGTAGCCGGCTGCCCGAGACCGGTATCGAACATCGAGTATCGAGCATCCAACTGCTTGTCAACAATCTTATTGGACCGGGTTGCAGACTCTACTTGCCATTTAGGATTTGTGCATTAGCATAAAATAGGGACGATGAGCCCCGGTTAAATCCGCTTCACTAATTTTATAAGAAAATATTTAGCGGGGTAAATTGATCCACGAAATAGGATTTATTTCAATATATGATTGGAGTCGTTATCCGAAACTGCTTGATTTTATGAATGATTTTCTGGATACAACAAACCCGAATCAATATTTCCTGACCAAACACAGGAGGTGACAATAATGACTAATGAAAAATTTAAGATGTCCGCGGATGTGTGCTCCTACGTGGACGAAGAAAAACAAAAGCTAAACCTTGAAATCTGCATCCCGGGTGTCAAAAAAGAAGATATCAACCTTCGACTGCTTGATGACAGTTTCAGTCTGACAGCACCCAGAGCAGACTATGACTATGTATCGACCGCAGCTTTTTGTTGCCCGGTAAATGCCAAAGATGCATATGCCAACTACGAGGATGGTGTTCTCAAAGTTTCCATTCCGTTTAAGGATCCCATGGAGGATGCCTTTCAGGTAGCCATCAATTAGATAAACTGACTTCAAAATAAACAACCTCAAATTCATAAAAGGCAGTGTTCAATTAGAACGCTGCCTTTTTCAATGCTATTCCGTGTGCCTCCGGTAAAAAGCCTTCTGTTCCCCATTCCCCATGCCAACTTCCGAATTCTTGACGCCTTCCAAGCTTAAACCAGCCTGTTCTCCGAAGCCTCAAGACGAAGAAGGGCGTCCAGTTTCCTACCATTTTACTATGAAATATATGCCCCCCAAATATCCTATAACAACCTAAAATTATTATAAAAAAAAATATATATAATTTTAAAAAAGCCATTGACAACCGGGCGCTTTCTCGACTATAAGAGTCAAGAAACTTCTCGACTATAAGGGTCAAGAAAGACGCTTTATGCTGATAACCAAAAGAAACCAGTATGCATTGAGAGCCATCTTTGAACTGGCCAAATTCAACGGTCAAGGCCCCCGGAAAATATCTGAAATCGCCCAGGCCCAGGCGATTCCCGCCAAATTCCTTGAAGTTATTCTCAACCAATTAAAAGGTAGCGGTCTGGTGGAATCCAAGCGCGGATTTTACGGTGGCTATTATCTGGTGCGACAGCCGGACAAAATTGCGGTGGGTGATATTATGCGCTATATGGAGCGCAACCAGGAACAGAGCCAGTGTGTTGCCCTTGTGCCGGAGATTAACTGCCCGTTTAAAGGCGAATGTGCCTTTTTCCCCATGTGGAATAAAGTCAAGGACTCGATTTACAAAGTTTACGATGAGACATCCATTCAGGACTTAATCGACACCGAATTGAAAGTCGAAAATTGTCAATGATTAGAAGCTAATCTATAAGGATATAAAGACATGCCCAAGGGAAGAGCTCTGTTGCGAGGAATCATTATTATCTTTGCGGTTGCGATGGCATTATTTTTAGTAGGCAGTCCCGCAGTTTTAGGGGTCAATACGCAGCCGAAGGCCAAGCCGGAGATCCGGGCCGATATTATCATACTCGATTCAATGAAGGTCTTTGGCAAACTGGAACGGCCAGCGGTCACTTATCTGCATCAGCGCCATACCGAGGCGCTGGCAAAGAAAAACAAAGACTGTGCCGGCTGTCATCTGTCCGGAAACGACCCTCAAACCGGAAAGGAACGGATGTCTACCAAATATCTGCGACTTAAAGACACCACCAAGCAGGACGTGATGGATATTTATCACAACAATTGTATCGGCTGTCACAGAGAAACCAAAGCAGCCAAAGAAAAAAGCGGTCCGTTAGAGTGTGGTGAATGCCACCAGCAGCAGGCCACTGTGATCTCCTCCTGGCAACCAATCGGCATGGATAAATCCTTGCACTATCGCCATTCCAAAGCCATGGACAATAAGTGCGAGAAGTGCCATCACGAGTATAACGCGAATATCAAAAAGCTTTTCTATGCCAAGGGCAAGGAAGGCACCTGCCGCTACTGCCACCGATCGCAGACCGAAGAAAACCGGATTTCCCTGCGTCATGCCTCCCATATCGCCTGCGTTGAATGTCATCGGGAAATCCATGCTAAAAACGAGAGCGCCGGTCCATTTAACTGCGATGGGTGCCATGAGCCATCGCAGCAAAAACTGATTGAAAGGGTAAAAGACGTCCCCCGCATGAAGCTCAACCAGCCGGATTATGTATTCGTGAAGACTTCGGCTGCGGACAAAGAAAAGGCCAATCCCTTAAGCCGGATGAAACTGGTCCCTTTCAACCACATGGCCCATGAAAAAAACAATGACAGCTGTCGCGTATGCCACCATGCGGCTCTATCCGACTGCCAGCAGTGTCACTCACTTCAGGGAACCAAAGATGGCGGTGGTGTCACCCTTGAGCAGGCCATGCACCGGCCAAAAGTTGATCAGAGCTGTATCGGGTGTCACGAATCCAAACAAACCGAACCAAGCTGTGCCGGCTGCCATATCTCTTTCGAGAAAAAACAACCACAGGGGACTGCTTCCTGCACAAATTGCCACATGGTGCCCAAATCTCAAATCATCGGTGTGGTGCTAAAAGATGAAGAGGAAATGATGGCTGCCCAGGCTCTGGGTCAGCGGGATGCCGTTACCAAGACTTACAGTGATGCAGACATTCCGGAAACGGTTGTCATTAATTCATTGGCGGATAAATATGAACCCGTGAAACTTCCGCACCGCAAAATTATCAAAACGATGGTCGATAAAATAAAAGATAACCAGCTGGCAAATTCTTTTCACCATGAGAAAGGGACGGTTTGCCAGGGCTGCCACCATAACAGCCCGGCTGCCAAAACACCTCCGAGGTGCATCAGCTGCCACAGCAAACCGTTTAATGCCAAAGATCCCTTTAAACCCGGATTGATAGCTGCCTATCACAGACAGTGTATGGAGTGCCACAAAGCGATGGGCATTGCAAAACCGGTTGCAACCGATTGTACTGCGTGTCACCGGAAGAAATACTAGTGATCATTCCATTTCAGTGGCATAAAGACCTATAGGGCAAATAAGGTCAGTATTTGTATACATTTCAAAAACTCCGAAATAGCAAGGTTGAGGTAGTCTTATGTCCATTTCACGTAGAAAATTTCTCGGCTGGCTGGGCGCTGCAGGCCTAGGCACCACCGTGGGTCATAAAACGGCGCGGGCGGCTTCCAACAAGCACTTTAGCGGCTATCCCCAGAGCAACGCCGTGCTTTTCGACAGTACCCGCTGTATCGGGTGTCGCAAATGCGAAGAAGGCTGCAACAAAGTCAACGAGCTGCCGGAACCCGAGCGGCCGTTTAGCGATCTGTCCCTGCTGGACACCAAACGCCGCACCACGGCCAAGGCTTATACGGTTGTCAACCGTTATGACCATTCCGGCCAGCGGCAGAGGTCCTCTCTACCATAAAACACAGTGCAACCACTGTCTGGAACCGGCCTGTGCATCGGTTTGTTTTGTGAGCGCTTTCAAGAAGACCGCTACCGGTGCTGTGACCTACGACGCATCGGTTTGCGTGGGCTGCCGCTACTGCATGATTGCCTGCCCCTTTGAGATTCCGGCCTACGAATATGACAACGCCTTTTCACCCGAGGTGATGAAATGCACCATGTGCTTTCCGAGAATTTCCAAAGGCCTGCTGCCCGGCTGCGTTGAGGCCTGCCCAACCGAAGCGCTGACCTATGGAATGCGCGAGGATTTGTTGGGGATCGGGCGTGAGCGCATCCGGAAATTTCCGGATCGTTACGTGGATCACATCTACGGTGAAAATGAAATGGGGGGAACCAGCTGGTTATATTTATCGGAAGTTCCTTTCAAAGAAATCGGTATGCGCGAAGATCTGGGGGTGACACCGGCACCCAAGCTTACCTCCGGGGCCTTAAGTGCCGTGCCGATGGTTGTCGGCCTCTGGCCGGTTTTGCTGGGCGGCATTTATGCCATCAACAAAAGAAAAGAAAAAATTGAAAAGCAGGAGAAAGAGCAGGCCATTGCGGTGGCAGTGGAAGCGGCCGAAGCCGAGGCCAAGGCCAAGATGAAAGAAGCAATGGAATTTGCGGAAAAGCAAAAAGAGAAAGCCATCGAAAAAGCGGTCAGCCAGGCACTTGAAGAAGCGGCCAAAGCGGCCGAAGAAGAGGCTTCCGACACACCAGCCGAGGATGCTGATAAGAAGTCAAGCGAGGAGGATTCCTGATGTCTGATGAAGTTGCGACCACCGGCAAATCTTATTTGACACCTTTTAATATCATTGCCGGCATCATCGTTATTATTGGTCTCTATGTTACGATTCTCAGATTTACCAAAGGATTGGGCGCCGTGACCAATCTGTCCGATTACAACCCCTGGGGGATCTGGATCGGTTTCGATCTTCTGGTCGGCGTCGCTCTGGCAGCCGGCGGATTCGTCACCTCCGCCGCAGTCTACATCTTCGGCATGAAGAAATACCATTCAGCGGTCAGGCCTGCCATTCTCACCGGATTTTTAGGATACGCCATGGTTGTGGTGGCGCTCAATTATGATGTCGGCAGGCCCTGGCGACTGCCGTACCCGTTTATCATGCAGCAGGGAACCACCTCCCTTTTATTTGAAGTGGCCGCCTGTGTAGCCCTCTATCTTACGGTGTTATTTGTCGAATTTTCGCCGGCCGCTCTGGAGTGGCTCGGACTGAAAAAAGCGCGCAATGTCATTATGAAACTCACCCTCCTGCTGACCATCTTCGGGGTGGTACTGTCAACCCTGCACCAGTCGTCTCTGGGGGCGCTATTTTTAATAGCGCCATCGAAGCTGCATCCGCTCTGGTATTCGCCATATATTGCAGTATTCTTCTTTGTATCGGCGGTCATCGCGGGTCTTTCCATGGTCATTTTTGAAAGCACCCTGTCCCATCGCTATTTTGCCGATAAAATGGACGAAGCCCACTTAAAAGAAAAAGATGACATCGCTTTAGGGTTCGGCAAAGCTGCCTCACTGGTTCTGGCCGGCTATTTTATCATTAAAGTGATCGGGATATCCGAGAGCAACAACTGGCACCTGCTGGGGACACCTTATGGAATCTGGTATCTGGTGGAATTGATCGGCTTTGTTGCGCTGCCTTGCTTTTTTTATGCCATTGGCGTGCGTGAGAAAAACCTGAAAATAATCAAATGGACGGCGGCCTGGACCGTACTGGGCATCGTCATCAACCGTTTGAATGTCGGCCTGGTGGCCTTTAACTGGCATCTGCCGTCAAGCGAACGATATTTTCCTCACTGGATGGAAATCGCGATATCGGTTTTCCTGATAACTGCTCTATTACTTATATTCCGGTTTATCGTTACCCGGATGCCGGTTATGTATACACATAAGGATTACCCGGAGGACCACTAGAAGTGGCTTCAAAACCTCATCTTGTGTCCGATGGCTGCGTTATCCCGCAAATTGAAATGCTCACGTACTAACGTGTACGCTCCGCTTTCAATTTACGGGATGCCTTGCCCTCGAACACAATCTAAGGTTTTGAAACCACTTCTGGCACATCCTATAACTTATTTCAGGAATATGGATATGGAGAACACAATTCACACCTTGCAAGATTACATGCTGCACACCGAAAGCATCACCTATATAATCATCGTGGCGGCGCTGATTGGCATAACATTTTTTTATCGTTTTCTCACCGACAGAGATGACGATGAAAATTGATTTTGGATTTCGGGTCTGGTAAATGGTCATATAAGGTATGGCATCGGATTTATGAAAACAGATGAAATCAAATTGCGGAGCGGAGCGACACCATTATTCGATGTTGGACGTTCATCTTTTAAAATAATTTCGTTCGGCATAAATGTAATCTGTAAATGTTTACATAACAACCTATCGTTTATGAGGCGAAACCCCTATCTTGTTTTAAGGAGTAACGTATGTATGAATTTGTAACCGGCCCCCTGGTCTGGCTGTCTTTTGCCATCTTTTTTATCGGACTGATCGTGCGCGCGGTGCTCTACATCAAAGGCCTCGACTGGAAGCTTGACCGGGTAACCTATTCGGTTAATACATCTTATGGCGTTAGAGGTGCGGTGCGCTCCATTCTCTTCTGGCTGTTTCCCTATGGGACCCGCAGTTGGCGGAATAACCCCTGGTTTACATTGTGGGTGTTTCTAATGCACATCGGACTTTTGTTCACACCGATATTTCTGCTGGGGCACAACGTCCTGATGCGGGAAAGACTGGGAATCAGCTTTTGGTCAATTCCTGACGGGGTAGCGGATTTTTTGACGATTGCGGTGATTGCGTCCGTGATTCTTCTGGTTTTACGCCGGATTGCGCTGCCGGAAGTCAGGCTGATAACAACGGCTTATGACTACCTGCTGCTGGCCATTGCCGTCGCGCCTTTCGTAACCGGCTTTATTGCTTTTCATGGTGCCTCCGATTACCGTTTCTGGATCATAGCCCATGCTTTAAGCGGTGAAATTTTGCTGGTGGCCATCCCGCTTACCAAGCTTTCGCACTTTATCCTTTTCTTTCTCACAAGGGCTCAGCTTGGGATGGACTACGGGATCAAGCGTGGCGGAATGAAAAGTAAGGGTATTGCCTGGTAGGGGGCGCTTGCGCTGAATGAATAATGCAGAATGAAAAGTGAAAATAAGTATACAAAGGACAAAAAACCATGCCTGAAGGAAAACTTTGCAATACGAAAAACGTAGACACTAAAGAGCAATTGCAGGCGCTTTTGGCGGATAAGAGCGGTAAACAGTATTACGAAGAAATGAACGACCTTGATGTGGATCGTCAAAAATTGTGGGGTACGATCCAAAAAACATTCAAATCCCGCCTGAAAACCTGGCTTGAAATCTGCTCGCACTGCGGTCTGTGTGCCGAAAGCTGTTTTTATTATATTGCCAACAATAAAGACCCCGAACAGGTGCCATCTTACAAAATTCAAACCACCCTCGGAAAGCTAATCAAGCGCAAAGGGGATGTGGACAATAAATTTTTACAAATGTGCATGGATACAGCCTATGCCAAATGCACCTGCTGTACGCGCTGCGGACTGTATTGTCCCTTCGGAATTGATACCGGCGTGATGTTCAGCTATTTGCGCGGATTGCTCTTCGGGCAGGGCTTTGTGCCCTGGGAGATGAAGATCGGCTCGGGTATGCACCGGATTTACAGGGCCCAGATGGACATCACCACCGAGGACTGGGTGGACACCTGTGAATGGATGGCCGAAGAATACGAAGACGACTGGCCGGGTTTGACAATCCCGGTTGATAAAGAGAACGCCGATATTATGTACACCGTCAATGCCAGGGAACCCAAGCATTATCCCGAAGATATCGCCGAGGCCGCCATACTGTTTCATGTGGCCGGTGAAAACTGGACGGTTCCCAGTGAAGGATGGGAGGAAACCAGCCTGGCCATGTTCGGTGGCGACTGGGAAGCTTGCAAGATGCAGGTCGAATCGGTCTATGATGCCATGGCACGGCTCAAAGCCAAACGAATGGTGGTAACCGAGTGCGGGCATGCCTACCGGGCAACGGTTATTGAGGGGCCTTACTGGGCCGGACTTGAATCCGGGAAAACGCCCATTGAAAGTTTCCACTATGTGGAATGGCTGGCCGAAGCACTGCGCACCGGTAAATTAAAAATCGATCCTGCCAAAAAGATCAAGGAACCGGTAACTTACCAGGATTCCTGCAATTATGTCCGCAATGCCGGTCTGGCCGACATCGGCCAGGAAATCATGAGCTATATCGCCGAGGATTTCAGGCCGATGACGCCCAACCGTGAGCATAATTTCTGTTGCGGCGGGGGCGGCGGATTAAACGGGATCGGCCGTTATCGCCAGGAGCGCAATATCGGTTTAAAAGTAAAACGGGACCAGATCCTGGCCACAGGCGCCAAACTTGTTATCGCCCCCTGCCACAATTGCTGGGACGCGATCAGAGACCTGGAAGAGGTTTATAAAATCGGAATCCGATGGTCTTTTTTAAAACCCCTCCTGATCAATATGATTGTGGTGCCGGAGCATTTGAAGCCGAAGGAGGAAGAGGAAGTAGAGTAGGTATTTGGATTCAGTTCCAAGAATGTATCTCAAACACCTAACTTGGATAAACCATCAAAAACAAATCACAAATCACAAAAAACAAATCACAAATAATATCCAATGACCAAAAATCCAAATTCCAATTTTAGAATTTGAGCCATTAGTTTCAGTCATTGAAATTTAGAATTTATTTGAAATTTGGTGCTTGTGATTTGTAAATTTGCCATTTAGCATCCACTTATTCCGTCTTTTAGAATCATGCCCTGTCCGAAACACCATTGCCATGACCTGTGAAACTCCTTGACACATTTCCTACTGATTTGGTAAATAAATCCTTTTATACCGTTTCGTATAATGAGGTTCCGAAACAAGGAATTGCGTTATGCGTGGTTGTACAAAAAACACTGTAATATCGGTATGTTTTTTTATAACCGCTAAAAAGAATCACCGGGTCCATGGAGTGTAGGCGAATGGCTGATTTCAAATACCAGGATATGTTTCCCGTGACAGAGGATACCACTGAATACCGCCTGTTGACGGAAGACCATGTCAATACCGCGGCATTCGATGGCACCGAGGTTTTGAAAGTATCCGTGGAAGGTTTGACGCTTTTGGCAGAACAGGCCTTTAACGAGGTCTCCCACCTGCTGCGACCCTCTCACCTGAAGTTGCTTGCCGGCATCTTTGATGATCCGGAAAGTTCAGCCAATGATCGTTATGTGGCCCTTGAACTGCTAAAAAATGCCGTCATTGCCGCCGAAGGTATTTTCCCGATGTGCCAGGACACCGGCACGGCCATCATTATGGGCAAAAAAGGGCAGCGCGTCTGGACCAACGGCTTGGATGAAGCCGCCCTTGCCGAAGGTGTTTTTAACGCTTACACCCGGGGCAATCTGCGGTATTCCCAGAATGCACCTCTGAACGTGTACGAAGAAAAAAATACCGGCAGCAACCTTCCCGCCCAGATTGAACTCTACGCCACCGGGGGCGATGCCTACCGCTTTTTGTTTATAGCCAAAGGCGGCGGATCGGCCAACAAGACCTATCTGTACCAGGAAACCAAGGCCGTTTTGACACCGGGAAGTCTGACGGCGTTTATGAAAGAAAAGATGAAATCGTTAGGGACGGCGGCGTGTCCGCCCTATCACCTGGCGTTTGTAATCGGCGGGACTTCGGCTGAATTCAATCTGAAAACCGTGAAATTGGCTACCGCCAAATATCTGGATGATTTACCCACCCAGGGCAGTGAATCCGGCCATGCCTTCCGTGATATAAAGCTTGAAGACGAAATGCTTGAGATATCACGAGAACTTGGAATTGGCGCCCAATTCGGCGGGAGATATTTTTGCCTGGATACCCGGGTGATTCGTTTGCCGCGCCATGGCGCATCCTGTCCCATTGGCCTGGGGGTCAGCTGCAGTGCCGACCGCAATATCAAAGCCAAAATAACCCGGGAGGGAATTTTTTTAGAAAAGCTTGAAACCGACCCGGCCCGCTATTTGCCGCAAGCAGAAGTGTCTTCTGCTAAAGCCGTGTCGGTGGATTTAGACCGACCGATGGATGAAATACGGCAGCAGTTAAGTCAATATCCGGTGGCAACCCCGCTGTTGCTGTCCGGAAAAATAGTGGTGGCCAGAGATATTGCCCATGCCAAGATAAAGGAAAGCCTCGACAGCGGACACACCTTACCTGATTATTTTAAAAATCATATCATTTATTATGCCGGTCCGGCCAAAACCCCGGAGGGCTATCCGTCCGGATCATTCGGCCCGACAACCGCCGGCCGAATGGATCCCTATGTGCCTATCCTTCAGGCCCGCGGCGGTTCTCTGATTATGCTGGCCAAGGGCAACCGGTCCAAACTGGTGACCAATTCCTGTAAGAGTTACGGCGGCTTTTACCTGGGCTCCATTGGGGGCCCGGCAGCCAGGCTTGGCAGGGATTGCATCACCAACGTTGAGCTGATTGAATATCCGGAGCTGGGCATGGAGGCGATTTATATGATCACCGTCAAGGATTTTCCGGCCTTTATCATCGTGGATGACAAAGGCAACGATTTTTTCGATAATTTGTTATAGCGTATAAATCAAAATATAAGGAGTATTTTTATGGCAACAAAATGAAAACAATGGATGGAAACACGGCAGCCGCGTACGTTGGCTATGCCATGAGTGACATGTGCACCCTCTATCCGATCACCCCTTCATCGCCCATGGGCGAAATTGCGGATGAGTGGGCGGCTCAGGGACTAAAAAACATATTCGGGCAAATACTTACAGTACGCCAGCTCCAATCAGAGGCAGGGGCGGCCGCCTCTGTCCACGGCTCTCTGGCCGCCGGCGCTCTGACCTCAACATTTACCGCCTCCCAGGGATTGCTGCTGATGATTCCCAACATGTATAAGATGTCAGGAGAGCTTCTTCCCGGCGTGCTGCATGTTTCGGCCCGGGCAATCGCCGCCCATGCGCTGTCTATTTTCGGTGACCATCAGGACGTGATGGCAGTGCGCCAGACCGGCTTTGCCATGCTGGCGGCATCTTCGGTGCAGGAAGTCATGGACCTGGCGCTGGTGGCCCATCTGTCCGCCATCGAATCCAGCATTCCGTTTGTTCATTTTTTTGATGGATTCCGCACCTCCCATGAAATTCAGAAGATTGCCGTGATCGATTACGAGGACATGGCCAAACTGGCCGACTGGGACGCCATCGCCAAATTTCGTGCCCGGGGGGCCAATCCGGAAAGACCCGAACTGCGGGGAACCGCCCAGAATCCGGACATCTATTTTCAGGGACGGGAAGCCGCCAACCCCTATTATCTCAAGGTGCCGGGTATCGTCGACGATTACATGCAACAGGTGGGCGATTTAACCGGCCGCAGCTACCGGCTCTTTGACTATGTGGGAGATCCGGATGCTGAAAATGTTGTCATTTCCATGGGCTCCTCCTGTGAAACCATTGATGAGATTATCGATTACCAAAGAGGCCTGGGAGAAAAAGTGGGACTGGTCAAGGTTCGCCTGTATCGACCCTTTTCTGCTGAGCACCTTTTCGCAGCGATTCCCCAGACCGCCAAAACCATCACGGTTCTGGACCGCACCAAGGAACCGGGGGCACCGGGCGAGCCGCTTTATCTGGATGTGTGTACGGCTTATATGGAAAAAGGGCAAACTCCCCAACTGCTCAACGGCCGCTACGGGCTGGGTTCCAAGGAGTTTAATCCGGCCATGGCCATGGCGGTTTTTGACAACATGAAGGCAGCCAGTCCCAAAAACCATTTTACGGTGGGCATTGTCGATGACGTCACCAACACCTCACTGGCAGTCGGAGAAAGCCTCGATGTAGCGCCGGAAGGCACCGTGCAGTGCAAGTTCTGGGGCCTCGGTGCCGATGGAACGGTGGGGGCCAATAAAAGCGCGATTAAGATTATCGGCGACAACACCGACATGTATGCCCAGGCCTATTTTGCCTATGATTCCAAGAAATCCGGCGGCATTACCATCTCCCATCTCAGGTTCGGCCATAAACCGATCCAATCCACCTATCTGATCGATACCGCCGACTACGTCGCCTGCCACAAGGACAACTATGTGGAAGTCTACGATGTGCTGGAAGGCATCAAGGACGGCGGGATCTTTGTCCTAAATTCTTCCTGGACCCTGGAAGAAATGGAAGAAAAGCTTCCGGCCGCCATGCGCAGCACCATTGCCCGGAAGAAACTCAAGTTTTACAACATCGATGCGGTGAAAATTGCCGGCCAAGCGGGCCTGGGCGGGCGGATTAACATGATCATGCAGACGGCCTTTTTCAAGCTGGCCAACGTGATTCCGGTGGATGAGGCCATGGGGTACCTGAAAGATCAGATCCAGCAAATGTTTGGAAAAAAGAGCCAGAAGATTGTGGAGATGAATTTTGCGGCTGTGGACAAGACCCTTGAGAACCTGGTTGAAATCGACTATCCGGCCTCCTGGGCCGACGCCGGCGGACAGTCAAGGGCTGCTAAGGAAGAACCGGATTTCGTCAAAAACGTCATGCGGCCCATGCTGGAGCAACAGGGTGACAAGCTTCCGGTCTCCGCCTTTACCCCGGACGGCATTTTCCCGGTGGCCACCACCAAGTATGAAAAACGAGGCGTGGCCATCAATGTGCCCGAATGGATCATGGACAACTGCATCCAGTGCAACCAGTGTGCCATGGTATGTCCGCATGCCGCCATTCGACCCGTGCTGTTGACCGAGGAAGAATTGCAAAATGCGCCCGAGGGCTTGGAAGCCAAAAAGGCGGTCGGCAAGGATCTGAAAGAATATAATTTCCGTATTCAGGTCGACACCCTTGACTGTAACGGATGCGGCAACTGTGCCGATATTTGTCCGTCCAAAAAAAAAGCCCTGGTCATGAAACCCCTTGAAACCCAGATGCCGCTGCAGGTGCCGTTGTGGGAGTACTTCGAAACACTGCCGGTTCGCGACGACCTGGTCGGCCGCACCACGGTCAAGGGCAGCCAGTTCTGCCAGCCGCTGCTTGAGTTCTCCGGCGCCTGCGCCGGTTGTGGCGAGACGCCCTATGCCAAACTGATCACCCAGCTTTTCGGCGAGCGCATGCTCATCGGCAATGCCACCGGATGCAGCTCCATCTGGGGCGGTTCGGCACCGGCCGTTCCCTATTGTGTGAACAAGGATGGGTTCGGTCCCACCTGGGGCAACTCCCTGTTTGAGGACTCGGCCGAATTTACCTACGGCATGCTGCTGGGCACCTTCCAGCAGCGCAACAAGCTGGCCGATTTGATGCGCGAGGCGCTGGGAACCGATATCCCAGCAGATATCAAGGATGCCATGTCCGGCTGGCTGGAGAATATGAAGGACCCCAAAGGTTCCCGTGAATACGGCGACCGGTTAAAGGCGCTGCTGCCCGCTCAAAAGGATAACGCCCTGCTGGCCAAAATTGCCGGCAAGTCCAAACTGTTTACCAAAAAGTCTTTCTGGGTTTTTGCCGGCGACGGGGCCGCCTATGACATCGGGTACGGCGGGGTAGACCACGTCCTGGCCACCGGTGAGGACATTAACATGTTTATCTTCGACACCGAGGTTTATTCGAACACCGGCGGTCAGTCTTCCAAGGCCACCCCGACCGGTTCGGTGGCCCGTTTCGCGGCTTCCGGCAAAAAGACACCCAAAAAAGACATGGGCCGCATAGCCATGAGCTATGGTTATATTTACGTGGCCAGCGTGTCCATGGGTGCCAACAAGCAGCAGCTCATGAAGGCCCTGGTAGAAGCCGAAAGCTATGACGGCCCTTCGTTGATCATTGCCTATGCGCCCTGTATCAACCAGGGTATTATGGCCGGTATGGGCAAAGCCCAGGAAGAAGCCAAACTGGCCGTGGAATCCGGCTACTGGCCGCTTTACCGCTACAATCCGAGATTGAAGGATGAAGGCAAAAATCCCTTTATCCTCGATTCCAAGAAACCGGACGGTAGCCTGAAAAAATTTATGGATGGCGAGATTCGCTACGCCTCATTAAAGCGGACCTACCCGGAGGAGGCCGAAAGGCTGCATGCCTTGCTCGTTGAGCAGTTCAACCAGCGCTATGAAGAACTGGCCCTGCTGGCCGATCCGACACTGGTCTGCAAGACCGGGGAAGGCGCCGAAGCGGAAGAAGCCGGCGAGTAGTTCATAAAAATAAATGCAAAAAAACCGAAAAGGCCGTTGGGGAAACCCGGCGGCCTTTTTATTAGGTGTCAGGTTTCAGGTGTCAGGAAAAAGTAGGGCGGGCCTCGACTCGACTGAGCTTGTCGCAGACTGCGGTTGGATATTCTGAGGTTCTGCGGCTCGTAGTAAAAAACTGACACCTGACACCTGACACCTGAAACCTATAGCCGGGCAAATTGAGCAAAAGTAGAATAAATACCAGACGCTCTTTAAAGGCGAATTATTTTAATTTCAGCTCCAACACTTGATAGCTCGGCTTTAAACACTATCTTATTAAAATATTAAAGTCGATACTTCAGCGAATTTTATATAAGGTTTCTTAATTATGCGAAAATTTGTGTACATCATTCTTTATTTACTTATTGCTGCGCCGGCTCTATCATCGGCTGGCGGGCCCCTGGAGGATTTGCGGCGGGGGGTTGATAAGGGCATCCAGATCCTGGAAGATCCGCGCTATGAAGATGAGTCACTGAAGACAGACCAGCAGCAGAAACTCTGGGAAGTCATGCTGCAGACTTTTGATTTCAGGGAGTTCTCCCGGCGGGTGCTGTCCTTGCACTATAATAAATTCACCCCTCAGCAACGCAACGAATTCAGCCAAACCTTTGCCGAATTCCTGGGAAAATTTTATCTGAGCCGATTGCAGACCAGATACAACGGTGAAAAAATCTTTTATATCGACCAGAAAATTGTCAGCGAATCCAGAGCGCTGATTATGATAGAGGTGTTGTGGAAAAACGTGGAAGTTCCGGTTGAGCTGCGAATGATTAAAAAGGGCGGTACCTGGAAGGTTTATGACCTTACAGCTCTGGGAATAAACGCCGTGGCCAACTACCGGGCTCAATTTCACGGGATTTTGCAAAATAATACGCCTGACCAGGTGATAGAGACCATAAAGGAAAGAATACGCCAGCTTGAAAGCGATGTCTGACTGTGTGGAAATAGCTTGCGTTCATAGAAAATGTTTGTATATTTAGTGCATTTGCCTCACGGCTTATAATCACGAGGGCTTATCCATCCATGGCTAAAAGTACTTTCGACACCTATCTCCAGGCACTTTCTGAAAGACGGTTTTTTATTCTGCTGATTTTGATTTTGGTAACGATTTGCCTGACGCCCTTCCTGGATCACTTTATCGAAACCAGGATACTGATGGACATCTTTTTAACCGCCATTTTTATCTCCATCATTTTCGCAATCAGATCCAAACGCTCCCATGTAATCGTTGCCTCAATTTTAGTGCTGCCGCTGATCATTTCCACCTGGTCCATTTATTTTATAGAATCCACCCACATCGGTTTGTTAACGAGAATTTTTGGAGCGCTTTTTTTCGCATATGCGGTGATTATCATTTTGCAGATTGTTGTCCGATCGACTGAAGTCACCCGAGAAACCATATTTGCGGCGATCGTTGCCTATTTGCTTATTGCGCTGATGTGGGCATTTCTCTATATGACGATGGAACTGGTGATACCCGGATCTTTTAACCGCCCGGAGGCGAGCATCCGAGCAGAAACGATGCATTTTGAATATTTCAGTTTCGTCACGATTACCACCCTGGGATACGGTGATATCACACCCCTGACAAACAGAGCCAGTGCCCTGGTAATGCTGGAAGCGCTTATCGGTCAGATATACCTGGTGGTGCTGGTTGCGTGGCTGGTGGGGATGCACGTTTCCAGGAGATCAAAATAGAACCGATCTCAAACATGTGTCTAAGGGCGCATGGTTGTGTTGCAGAGCTGCGAAAAATGCTCACAAATTAACGTGTATTCTCCGCTTTTTCGTCGCTCCTCGCCTTGCCCTGAAGCCTGAATACACACTTTTGAGATGGGTTCTAAATTTAATTAAAATATTGACAATGAGTCATTAAATAGAAAGAGTAAATCATGCAAAAAACTTTGACATTTATCCTGATGATAATATTGCTTGTACCGGCGGCCTCATTTGGTGATGAATGCGTCGAGGGCGACTGTGTCAACGGCAAAGGGACCATGGTTTTTTCCACCGGCCATAAATACACCGGGGGATTTAAAGACGGCCTCCGGCACGGCGAGGGTGTTATGCTGATGCCCGGAAATCGCAAAATTGTCGGCGTCTGGGTGGATAACGAAATTCGCGAAGGGACATTTACCGCTCCGGATGGGACGATTTATGACGGGCAATGGGAATTTCGCGAAAGAAACGGCCAGGGCATTTTAACATTCCCGGATGGCAGAAAATATGTCGGAGCCTTTAAAAGCGGCTTGCGACACGGCAAGGGAACCATGACCTGGTCGGACGGCCGCACCTATGTCGGGGATTTCAAACACGGAACCAGAACCGGTCAAGGTACCATGACCTATCCCGATGGACAGAAATATTCCGGTGAATTTAAAGACGGTGAAAAGCACGGCCACGGGACCCTAATCTATGCGGACGGAAAAACGGTGGAGGGGGAATTTAAGAACGGGGAGTTTGTTAAGAAATGATATCATTATAGCCGATGTATAAAACAGGACTGGGCCGGTGATTTCGGATTTTGGATTGTAAAGCACAAATTCGCTTTTATTGACTGTCATATGCAGTATTTCCAGGCTTCCTCTTCGCGGATATCACGAACAAATACCAGGGCGGCAAGTGATCTTCCATACGGTACAACGCAAACATTAAGTTCAACATCAATTGTAGATCCGTCTGAATGAATAACCTGAGATTTATATATGCGGGGTAAATTCAGGCCTGCGATCCTGTCGGAATATCGTTTGGTATTTTTGATAAATTCTTCTTCGGAAATGAATTTCTTAAGGTGCGCGCCTATAAGTTCTTTCTCGGAAGAGCCGATCATTTTTATAAACGCGGGATTTGCATATCTGACTTTAAAATCGTGAATGATTGCAATTCCGTCTCTCGCGTGCTCAACCAGCGCACGATAGGTATCTTCAACATCTCTGCGTTCCTGAATTTCCTCATGTAGCTTGCTCACCTGGTTTTTTACTCTATTTTCAAGATTGTCCCGATAACGCTTTAGCTCTAAATGGGTCCGAATCCTGGCACTGACCACGGATCGCTTAAAAGGCTTCGTTATATAATCCGCGGCGCCCAGTTCAAATCCCTTTGCTTCCGTGTCTTCCGTGGTCGGCTCCGAAAGGAGGATAATCGGGATATCCTTAGTGGTTTTGTCGGCTTTTAGCTTTCGGCAAACCTCGTACACATCTGCAGTCGGCATCATGCTGTTTAGCAGGATTAATCCGGGGGTATCCGGAGAGGAGGCGAGCCTGATCGCTTCCTCTCCGTCAGCGGCGACTTTGATGTCGTAATCAGGAGCCAGCATCGTCTTCAGGACGTTAACGTTTTCCGGATTAGCGTCTGCAATTAGCAGTACTTGTTTTGATTGCGAGCGATCCATAATTTAGGATGGGAGTCGGTTTACCTTTCAGCGGGATGATGGATAAAAGCATGTTGAACCGAACCGCTAATTAGAAGCTATATCAATATCCATGAGGATTGTAAATAATAGTTGTTTTTCTGCTTTTTTTCGAATTTTATATATCCAGTTATCACGAAAATACATTTGGACAACCGATTTTTTTAGATTTGTGCGGCATTTGCCATACTGGCGAAAAGTACGATTGCCGCCATCCATCCAAACCCTTGCAAAACTTCACATTCCGACCGCAAATCCCTAAATTTTCGCGTATCATCAAAGATTCGATTCAGGCACGCTATGTGACCGGGGGCCGGATTAATCAACCACAATATATCGAAATCGTGCATATTTTATAGTCGGTGTAGATTTAATCATAAAGTCAGTTGAGATACAAATTTGTCACTTTGATAAAGTTTTCATTCCCGTAATCGAATGCAAGATTGACATTTTCGTTCGTAATCTTCACTGAATATCAGCACAAAGAACCGATCCTAATTAAGCTTGACATATAACGTTATGCGTTATAATATATTGTATTATGATAGAGAGCTTCAAGTGCAGCGAGACTGAAAAGATATTTAACCGGGAGTTTTCAAAAAAGCTACCGCACAATATTCAAAAAATCGCCTTTCAGAAAACTTAGGATGTTAAACCGAAGTTCAACTATCCAAGACCTTAGGGTTCCTCCGGCCAACAAGCTCGAAGCTTTATCCGGAAATAGAAAAGGACAACACAGCATTCGGATAAACGAACAATGGCGAATATGTTTCAAGTGGCAAAACGGTAATGCATATAATGTTGAGATTGTCGATTATCATTGAGGTGATAAAATGAAGACAAAAAAGATACCCCCAATTCATCCTGGCGAGATATTGCTTGAGGAGTTTCTCAAGCCGATGGACATTAGCCAGAATCAGCTTGGTCGAGGCCTTGGCGTCTCTCCGAGGCGTATCAATGAAATAGTCCATGGCAAAAGGAGCGTAACCGCGGACACCGCTCTGCGTCTATCGACCTTTTTTGGCAATTCCTCATCATTTTGGCTCGGACTTCAAATGGATTATGATCTTGATGTAGCCAAAGATACTTCGCTGGAAAAGATTATAAAGGAAGTTCAGGGTACGGTTGCTGCATAGTCGTTTTGAAGTCTTGAAAACCTAAATCAGACACATCGGCGGATTCATGTTTACTGCCAGATAAATAAATGATGATCCCTAAAAGCATCGGAATCGTATTTGGGTTCTTAGCAGTTGGTATTTTTGCCTGGAAATTCAAAGAGACCCCATTATGTCGACCATGAATCATGCTGCCTTTAGGTATTAGCGTCGGGTACGCTGTTTATTGGCTGCTTAAGAGGGTAGTAGAAGGGTAGGGGGAGCAACACAAATGAGTAAGGGCACCTTTAGCACCACAACGCAAGAACGATATTTGGAAGATTTTGTAGAGGGATCCATACATGCATTTGGGCCGGTTACTATTTCAGAAGATGAAATCATCCAGTTCGGTAAAAGTTTTGATCCACAAATTTTTCACACTGATCCGGAGGGGGCCAAGGGAACGGTTTACGGTGGTCTTATCGCCAGCGGTTGGCACACATGCAGTTTGTTTATGAGGATGTTTGTCGAACATTATCTACCAGGTCCTGCCTAGCCTCGGAAGCCCGGGAGTGGATGAACTTCGCTGGCTTAATCCGGTGCGCCCTGGCGATGAACTTACCTTGCGTATTAGAGTGCACAAAGTGAAACCTTCCCGCAGCAAACCGGATCGAGGTGTTTTGTACTCCTTTTGCGAGATGGTAAATCATAAAAACGAGGTTGTGGCGACCATGATGGGCCTGAATTTGATCAGGTATCGTAATGTGGGCTGAGAAAGTATCAATGATAGCAATTGTTCTCCGTGTTAAATACTCAACATGCAACCAAGGACTGCGACCATTATTCCTCGGTTGCGGCAGGCCTTTTCTGAAAGCAGAAAACCTTCGATAATTTTCACCTTGCATCAGCACATCTAACAAATTTCCGGACCCTTCAAATTTTACACTAAAGCATGTCACAATAGGTGATGTATTACCTGATCTCCGATGTTTTGGCGAATCAGACCCTTGAAGTCAGCTATTTTCTTTTGTGTACGTCTATTCTGGATCGGTTTTTTTCTTCACGTTGCGGTTTGTTGTGCAAACCTGGTGATAAGACGGATCCATATGAAATGAGCGGCGATCAATTCATTGCCGGACCTCAAAAGGACAATGTCTTCCTGATCGCCCTGGACATGGAAAACCAATGGTTTCGGTACCATCATCTGTGCACCTGGGTATCCTCAAGCGGCGATAGATGTCGGGGGGGGGAGAGATTGGGAGAAGGGGTGACCATGCTGAAGAGAGATATTTGTTACTTCAGCTACCCGCGACCTGCATTTAAGTAGTTTATTCCAGAGTCTTGTTTGGCTGGCAGGTCGAACAAGGCGCCCCCTTTTTATTAACCATATTTTATGATATATGATCATAAAAAACAATAG
>CAWGCM010000035.1:0-20869 GCA_963821065.1 uncultured delta proteobacterium
TACATTGGTATTTAATCCTGCTACTTGTAAAGGTTAAGGTAGCAAGAAAGGATCTATTATGGCTCGCCTTGAGAATATGCCGGAACCCCAACGCTCCCATATCGCCAGTACCAAGCTGCCCACCTTCGATACCCATCCCTGGGTTGACGGGCCGGCACTGAACATGCGGCGAATAGCCATTGTTTCCACCGCCGGACTTCACCGCCGGGACGATATGCCCTTCACGTTTAAGCCCGGAGATAATTACCGCATCATTCCTGATGATACAGCTG
Source organism: uncultured delta proteobacterium (assembly GCA_963821065.1). Lineage (GTDB taxonomy): Bacteria > Desulfobacterota > Desulfobacteria > Desulfobacterales > JAFDCJ01 > JAFDCJ01. The sequence goes on from CAWGCM010000035.1 coordinate 273, forward strand.
CCAATGAATTGATCATGTCTCACGTTTCCACCAATTTTGATCGCAGCGGGTTTCAACAGGATTGGAATATCGTTTTACCCCTGGATCGGCTCATGAGCTTTTTGAAGAGGGTCATATCGGAAGTGTCGCCCGGTTTCATTATTCGTTTATGGGAGCGATGGATCCCAGGGATTTGGAACCGTCCGCGCGCAAGCTGGCCGGTTTGTTAAAAGATGATAAGCGTTGACGGGGCATTGCTTGTTCCGGTGTGACCGTTTGTACGCGCGCCGTTGGCGGGCTGGCACATTATGTTGAAGATGAGGGAGTTCCGACCACCCAGATCAGTTTGATTCGACCACACACCGAAGCCATCAAACCGCCGCGGGCCTGTGGGTACCGTTTGACCTGGGCCGTCCCCTGGGTTTCCCCATGAAGCCGGGTTTCAGAAACGGGTGCTTTTGTCTGCCTTGAAATTGCTGGAAAAATTCTCCGGACCGGTAATTACCGATTATCCGGAAGAAGCGCCGGTTACCAGGGAGGCCGATGTGATCTGGGCCTGCCCGGTTAACCTGGTGTCGAGAAAGGATAGACCTGAACGACGCGGATACTCTGCGGGCGGCTTTTAAAAAGGAAACGGTGGAAATGCGCTCCTGGTATGATCTGGCGGTAAAAGAGAAGCAACGCACCACTGTAGGCGTCAGCGGTCTTGAAATCAATCAAGTTGTTGAATTTGTCGGGGCCTTTATTGACAGTGTTCCTGCCAATCCTCGGGAAATATATCACTTTCTTATTCGCTTAATTTTGCAGTGGATGATCTCAAGGCTTTTTATTATGAAGCTGCTGCCGCCCAAGCGGGCAGTGCCTCACCGACGGCCGAAGAATTGGACGACTGGTTCTGGGGCGACACGGTTGCCGCCAAAGTGTTATTTGCGGTTAAAGACAGGTGTTTAAAAAAGATGATAAAATGATGCAACTACTTGGTAAAATATTGCTGATTCCCATGTCGCAAAGCGATACTTGATGATAGTCTGGACAGAGGACAGAGGGCAGAGGACAGAAGACAGGGGGCAGAGGACAGTTGGCAGAAAACAAATAGCAGAAGGCAGAAACCAGAGATAAGCGGCTCAGGAAAGGAGCACAACAGAGTGGCCAAAGACAAGCTACCGGTGACGAGATTGGGCCAAAATTTTCCTGGAAGTTGCCCAAAATTGACAGTTTTTATAGCAATATAGGAAGGTGAAAATCCATATAATCGATTCAACCAATTAGAATCATTAAGTTAACGGTTATTTTCCGATTTCTGGCTTAGTTTTTGCTTAATTTAATCAAGATAATGTCGATGATCGAAATATTTGTAACAAATTTATGACAGATTCGGGTTGTTTATGAATATAAATTTCAGAAAATTGTTACCGCTTGTTATCTTGACCACCATTTTTACGGCTGCCGTCTTCTTTATGGATGCTCGGGCGGAATCTGACATCTTTCCTGTGCCCTCGGTTATTGAACCGAATGTTCCTTCTGGACAAAAATTGCTGCCGAATACTCATCCAATCGTGGTGTCATCCATGATAGCCGTAGGCTGAACATTATATATGGTGCCCTTGAGCTGGTGGATCCCGACAGTTTTGGCGGTCGCAAAACCAACAAAAACCGAATTAAAAAAGCCAAAAAGAAATACAAGGCCATTCTGGCAAAACTGATGCGCGGAGAAGCACCCGTCGGACCCGTGGAGCAGAAGGTGGCCGGGCTGTTTGGCCCTGATACTCAATCGGCTGAATTTCGGGCGGCCATGCGAAGGATTCGCTGCCAAACGGGTCAAAAAGATAGTTTCCGCGACGGTGTCATTCGTTCCGGGGCCTATATTGATGAAATCAAAAGAATATTCCGCAGCCAAAACTTACCGGAGGATCTGGCCTATCTGCCCCATGTTGAATCCTCATTCAACCCAAAAGCTTACAGCAAATTTGGTGCCGCCGGCATGTGGCAGTTCACCCGCTCAACCGGCAAACATTATATGAAGGTCGGCTATACCATCGATGAACGGCGCGACCCGATTATTGCTTCCTATGCCGCCGCTAAATTGCTGCGCCACAATTATCGTAAATTGCATGATTGGCCCCTGGCCCTCACCGCATATAATCACGGCGTCTCCGGTATATTGCGGGCCCAGAGGAAAAAGGGCAGCTATGAGCGGATTTTCAGTGAATACCGCAGCCGAATTTTCAAATTTGCCTCCCGCAATTTTTATTCCGAGTTTCTGGCGGCCCGGGAGGCAGCCCAAAATTACCGCCAATATTTTGGTGATCTCACCCTGGACATACCCGTCCAAAGTCGGGAAGTGGTGCTGAAGGGTTACGTTTCGCTGCCCCAGATGGCCCGGCACCTTGACTTCAAAATGGACGATCTGCGCGATCTGAACCCTGCCTTGCGGCATCCGGTTTTCCGCGGCCAGAAGTATGTGCCCAAAGGATACCGCCTAAGGTTGCCTTACAGAAATGATGCCGATTGGGAAATCCTGGTCGCCAAATTGGAAGATAAATTTTACAAGCACTATCAGAAAAAAAGCCGGATATATACGGTTCAGCGGGGCGATACCACCGGAGAAATTGCCAGGATCCATGGTGTCGAACTGGCGGATTTGATTGCAGCCAACAATTTGAATTCCCGGGCGACCATTTATGTCAACCAGAACCTGAGAATTCCGCTGCCGGATGAAAAACCCATCCTGGTTGCCAAACACCAACCGAAGACTCCGGCGTCAGCAAAGGACGCAGTGGCCTTGCCGTCAAAACAGCCCGAGTCAGAGATTGCAAACCAGGAAAAACCTGAGACGCGCCTGGTGATTGCCGGCCAGTCAGCCATGCAGACCTCCGGGAGAGGCGCTCAGAACGCACGGGTGATTGAAGCTGAACATTCGCTTGTACCGGTCGCCGACAGGGTACCAGACAAAATCAGGAGAAGTGCACACAATGGATTTCCGGAAAGTCATCGGACCCACAATCTTTTTGTGGACTATCCCATGGTAGAGCTCCGCCTGCCAGGAAAGAGCGCGCCCAACCGCCAGTCGAAATTACCGACCTAAAATCCGATGATACTGAAGAAATGGAGGGGTTAGAAGCTTCGCAATCTGTGTCCCTAAATAAAGGGGACGAAAAGATATCGCCCGGCTATCGGATGATCAGCAATCGAAGGAAATAAAGGTAGAAGATAGTGCGGAGCCTAAACTGTCGGCTTTGCCGGAAGAAATAACTGAACCGGCGTTATCCCGGGAAACAGAGACCCGGCCGGACAATGCCCGCTATTAAAAGTGCCCAGAATCATCCCGAAATCATTCTGGCCAATTTGATGGTCAAGAAGACCTGGAATCAGAATGGGAAAGAGGTGGGTAACATGCGGGTGGAGGTCGAAGAGACCCTCGGACATTATGCCGAGTGGTTGGATGTTTCGGCCAGGGAAATCCGGCGCTTAAATGGATTCCGATAGGGAGAAGCGCTGCATCTAAACCAGAAAATCAAAATACCGCTCCACCGGGTCACACAGGAAGAATTTGTAGAAAAACGTTTCGAATACCACCAGGAGTTGGCGGAAGATTTTTTTGCCTCCTATCGCGTTGAAAAAGTACATACCTATTCCATCAAGCGGGGCGACAATATCTGGACCCTGTCCCACCAGGAATTTGAAGTGCCGCTGTGGCTGATAAAAAGATACAATGCCGGCGTGGACTTCGGAGCACTTATGCCTTCGCAGAAGCTATTGATCCCCATAATAGAAGAAAACGTCTAAACTGGCTTCAAAATCATCATCTCTCACTTATGGCGGCGTTACCACGCAGAGCCTGGTTCAGCATCGATTATTATTATTTTAAGGTGCATTGCGATCCGGTCCATAATGCTCACGTACTAACGTGTGCGCTCCGCTTTTGAACCGAATCGTGCCTTGCCCTAAGGCGAGATCTATAATTTTCAAGCCAATTACATGATAATAGAAAACGAAATCGTGCTTGCTTAAATTCAAGTTTAACGTTTTCAAAAAGCCACTCCTGCATTTTTTTGGCCATCATGAGGCTTATCCACCAATCTTTGAAATACCTGGTGGAGCGGCATCTTGCCGCGATCGATACGGCAGCAATTGAGCGCTTGCCCGCTTCGGGCGGGCGAAATGAATTCCTGGGGGCAATTGTCACCAGCAGCCGCAGGTCGGTTTTGGCGCGCAGACCGTGGGGTTCGGCAATTTCGCTGATCACCACATCTCCGGTTTTAGCCGGGATTGCAGCGTTGTCCTTTCCCAGAAATTCACCTTCGCCCTCGATGATTACCAAACTCAACTGTCCCTCGATCTCATGGCTGTGGACGGGAAGTTCTTGGCCGGCTTTGAAGTTGAAATTAAGAATTTTAAAATACGGTGAATCATGTACCAGCAGTTTTTTAAACGCCTTCTCGGCAAAATCGTTTTCTTCAAAAAGATTAAGATGTTTCATTTCTCGCCTCCCCTTTCAGGTTAGTTTATTTTTTATTCTATCTTTTTACTAAACTACACAGCGATCAAAAGCATTGATCTAAGTCAAAAGCCAGAGCCTCAAAAATAATACTGAAATGATGTCATCATCGTCGTCGTTCTCGTGCTCGTTCTCGCCCTCGATCCGTTTCTTTTCGTGCTTCAAAACGCCGTTTTTCGATTACGAGAACGAGCACGAGGACGACGACGAGTAGGAAAACAAGCTTCAAATACTCAACCTTTCCGTTACCTGCCGACCTGGCCTATTGCTGCTAAAAAAATGCATCCCCCCCTATGATCTATCCGCTAAATAGGTTGACCTGCTCGATAATTTCCTGCTAATGAATTTTTGACAAGGAAAATATAATTTATACCGCTTTTAATAATTAATGTCCGAAATACGGAAGGTTGGTATAAGTGGTTATAGAAAAAAACGTTCGGATAACGGACCGTTTTTTAACAACCGCTATAAACCGAATATTATCCGAAAAAGGATAAAAAATGGTTTGGCCAGCATAAAAACCCCGCCCTTTAAATTATAAGCGGGTCGGTTAAAGTGTTGGTGCTTTCTTGATTTGTGATTTGTATGAAATCATGACATTTCTCTAAAAAAAGAAAAACTTTTTAATGATAGATACTAGCTTCTGTATTTTTTCTCCTTCATTACAGATTTAACAAATTTCCCAAACTTTTTATCTTTTCGCTTTTTCTCTAAATATGACATTTCATAAAAGGCAGATTCTTTATTTAATTTTACAAAATTTTGATAACGTTCCTGTGAAATTATTCCGTCTTTTAAAGCAGCCAAAATTGAACAGCCTTGCTCTTGCGTATGGGAACAATCATTATAGCGGCATTGATTTGATAACTCAGCTATTTCATCGAATGTACTATGAATACCGGTATCAACCGCAAAATTTCCGAGTTCTCGCATCCCTGGTGTATCTATGATCATTGCCCCTTTTTTCAAATTTATTAATTCACGGCGGGTAGTTATATGTCTGCCTTTTCCGTCTTTTTCTCTAACGCTATGAGTTTTAAGTCGCACCTCATCCAGAAGGTTATTTATTAAGGTAGTTTTACCAACCCCCGATGATCCAAGCAAACAATACGTTTTCCAAGGAACCAATAGTTCTTCGACAAGTTTCAGCCTCGCATTGTCTTCATTGCTAAAAGGCACTACTCGAATGTCAGGATTTAAAGCATGAATTTCAGCAATCTTTTCATCGATCTCATTAACGGGTAGCAGATCACTTTTACTCAATAATACAACAGGCTGGATATTGCTCTCATTTACCATGACCAAATAGCGTTCTAATCGTCTGAGATTATAATTGGTGTCAAGTGATTGAACGATTAAGCCCGTGTCGATATTAGTGGCAATTAATTGAAACTCGATCTTCTTACCGGATGTTTTTCTTTTTAGTATGGATTTTCTTGGAACAATCTCACTAATAATGGCAAAAGAGTCATTATCAAAATATTGAGAAATCACCCAATCTCCTGTGGCTGGATAATCTAAAGGAGTATCAGCACTGAACATCAGTTTACCAGTTACTTCGGCCAATACATTACCTTTGCCGTTGTTAATGGTATAACTATCTTTATTAACAGCAATAACTCTTGCAATCTGGTGATCAATTAATTTTGCAGGATCAATTCTATCAAGAAACCACTTATTGAAACCTAATTGTTCTATCTTCATTGGCACATTTTTCATAAATATTGCTCAATTTCACAAACTAAGGTAGATCGCACTTGTTGTGGTTGGAATAAATATTAAAAAGTTAGCTTTATCAAAATATTTTTTCGGCAAAATGTATATCCCCAAACAATATGTGGTCGCCAAGGCAATACAATAATTGGAGGACTATTTCAACACTTTAACCGACCCGCTTACTTTAAATTATGGTCGGGGTTTTGTTTTGAATAATCTACTTGATCCTCGAAAGGAAAGGAGGTTGGCTATGAAAAAAATTGTCTGTTTTATCGGCTGTATCCTAATGGCCTTAGGTGCCGTCGGGGCTCAGGCCGAGGTAAAAAACCCCGATACATTTGTACTGGCCGACTACCGTACGGTCCAGACCATCGATCCGGCCACCTCCTATGATGTTGCCGGGTCCATGCGTATCTGGAACCTGTATGAAACCCTGATCTTCTTTGACGGTTCTTCCACCGAAAAGTATGTGCCACTCGTGGCCGCCGAGGTCCCGACGGTGGCAAACGGCGGCATCTCCGCGGATGGGAAAACATACACCTTTACCATTCGCAAAGGGGTAAAGTTTCATGAGGGCGGTGAACTCACGGCTGAAGATGTGGTGTATTCATTCAAGCGCAACATGATCGTGGATCAGGACGGCGGCCCCATGTGGATGCTGCTGGAGGCGCTGACCGGTCGGGTGCCACCCGGGACAAGGACGGAAAGATATCCCCGGAATATTTGAGATCATCGACAAATCGGTGGAGGCCAAAGGCGACAAGGTTATTTTTCATTTGCCAAAACCCTATCCGCCGCTGATGAGCATTTTGTGTTACACGGCATCTTCCGTTCTGGATAAAGAATGGGCGATTTCCAAAGGATGCTGGGACGGCAACATTAAAAATGCGGCCAAGTACAACAACCCCGCACCCGGCCATGAACCCCTGCAGAAAATCGAAAACGGCACCGGACCATTCAAAATGAAACACTGGGAACCCGCCAACCAGTTCGTTTTTGAGCGTTTTGACGGTTACTGGGGGCCCAAGCCCAAGATCAAAACCGGGATCGTCAAGTATGTGAAAGAATGGAGTACCCGCAAGCTGATGCTGCAAAACGGCGATGCGGATCGCGTGGTGGTGGACACCCCTTACGTGCCGGAAGTGAGGGCCATGGATAAACTGCGCCTTTACGAGGTTCCCCAACTGGGGTTCACGGCCGCCATGTTCTGCCGCAAAATCAACCCCACCGGCAATCCGAATATCGGCAGCGGCAAGCTTGACGGCAATGGCATTCCACCTGATTTTTTTTCCGATATCAACGTCCGCAAAGCCTTTTTGCACGCCTTTGACCGCGAGACTTATAAACAGGATGTTTTCCATGGCCTGGTCATCATGCCCAGCAGCCCCAATGTGGAAGGGCTGCCCTACCACAAGGACGTCCCGTATATGAATTCGACCTGAAAAAGTCAGCCGAATATTTGAAAAAAGCCTTGGGCGGCCAGGTCTGGGAAAAAGGCTTTAAGATGATCATCACCCACAACACGGGCAATGAAATGCGGGAGGCTGCCGCCCAGATGCTGGCTGAAAACATCATGTCCCTCAATCCGAAATTCCGGATCGATGTGCGCAATGTGGAATGGAAAGACTATATCGTCCAGATTCGCAGTTTTCAGTATCCGCTGTTTTTAAGCGGCTGGGGGGCCGATTATGCCGATCCGCATAATTTTGTTTATCCGTTTATGCATTCAAACGGTTATTACGGGAGATTCATGGCATTGCAAAACGAAGAAATCGATAAGTTGTGTGATGCCGGCATCGAAAATGTCGATCCTGAAAAACGCCGGAAAATCTACGCCAAACTGCAGAACATCTGGTATGAGGATGCCATCGGTGTTCCGCTCTACCAGCAGATAGTCGTGCGGGCCTACCGAGACTACGTGCACGGTTTCGTCCCCAATGCCATGTTTACGGATGACAATGAGATATTAAAAAGGATCTGGAAAAAGTAAATATGGCTATCCGGTTGGCTCCCTCCACGGCGGGATGTGCCGGTCAACCGGATAACCATTGTCCGGTTTTCTATAAAAACCGAATATCATCGTTTTATATAGGGCTTTTTTGCTATCTAAATTTGGATCATAGGAAGTATTTTTTACCACCCGGTTTGCTGAGGTGATTAACTGCGCACCGGCTAACCGGCAAACCGGATAACCCATCGATTCTCATGCTGGCCTTTATCACCCGAAGATTATTGCTGCTGATTGTTGTTCTTTTTGGCGTGTCCGTACTTCTTTTCGGTATCCTGATGACCTTCAGCCCGGAACGACGGGCGGCCACCTATGTTTCCTCCCCCCAGCAGGCCAAGGATATTCCCAAAATCATCAAGCAATTTGGTCTCGATGATCCCTTCTATATTCAGTATTTCCGATGGATGAAAGAGGTTTTCAAAGGCAATATGGGTTGGTCGCTGGTTGCCTCCCGGCCGGTGTGGGAAGCTTTCTGGACCTATTTCCCCGTTACCCTGGAGATGAACTTATTTGCAGCGCCGATTGTGCTGTTTTTTGGTATCTGGCTGGGGACGGTATCGGGAATCCACCGCGATAAATGGGTCGACCATATTACCCGGATACTAGCCATTGTGGGCTGGTCGCTGCCTACTTTTTTATTTGCCCTGGTGCTGCTGATGATTTTCTATGGATATTTTCAAATTTTTTCTCCGGGGGTTATCAGCGACCAGTTGAGTATGTTCATTTTAGACAATCCGGATAAATTTACCCGCTATACCGGAATGTATACCATTGACGGCATCCTCAACGGCCATTTGGAAATTACCCTCGATGCCCTCGCCCATCTGGTATTGCCTGTTCTGACCTATGTGATTGTCGTCGTGGCTTTGAACATGCGGGTCATGCGTTCGGGTATGATTGAAGAGCTTTCAAAAGACTATGTGATTACCGCCAAAGCCAAGGGGGCCGACAAGCGTACGATTCATATTAAGCATGCACGAAAAAATGCCCTGCTTCCCGTCATTACCGTAGCCGCCCAGCTGATTGCCATGTCCATGGAAGGCAGCATTGCCGTGGAGTTGGTCTATAACCGTCACGGCATCGGCTGGTGGCTGGCAGAATCGGCGGTGCAGCTGGATATGCCGGTGCTCATGTGTATTTGTCTGTTTATGGGAGTTGTATTTGTCCTCACGAATTTGACGCTGGATATACTGTATGCGTATATAGACCCGAGAATAAGATTAAGTTGAATGTCGAATGTAGATTGACGAATGTCCAATTATGGAAGTCGCTTCGCTCCGTCTTTTTCAAAATTTTTTATCGATAGGATTCCTTCATTCATCATTCGTCACTCGCCATTCGTCATTCACAAGTTTGGTTCTGGAAGTACTGAATTAGATAATAGCAAGGGAAGTGAAAAAGGCACCTATTTTACGATGACCCAACCCATCCGCGATTGCGGGAACTTAAATTTACATTGTATCGAATTTTCAGGAATCCAGCTGCCATTATCGGATTTACCCTGCTGCTATTTTTTGCGGCGATGGCCGTTTTGGCACCCTATATCGCGCCCCCCAAATATGCCCATAATCCATATTTGATGCCCCATAAGGGTTTTTCGCCCACACCCAAACCGCCCAGTGAGAAACATATCTTCGGCACCACCTCCGGGCAGTACGACATCTTTTACGGTGTGGTCTGGGGGACCCGCACCGCTTTTAAAGTAGGGCTTTTTGTTGTTTGCATTGCCGGTCTGGTCGGGGTGACCCTGGGTGCCATCGCCGGTTATTTTGGTGGGATCATCGATGAAATCCTGATGCGCATCACCGACGTCATGTGGGCCATACCGACGCTGGTTCTGGCGATGGCCATTGTGGTGGCCTTTGGCAGAGGGCTGGATAAAATTATGATTGCCCTCGCCATGGTGGGGTGGCGCTGGTATGTGCGGGTCATCCGCGCCGAAATTCTTACTTTTCGGGATCAGGATTTTGTGCAGGCCGCCAAAATCATGGGCGTTTCGGACGCCAAAATCATTTTGCGCCATATTTTGCCCAATGCCATTTACCCGGTTCTGATTATGGCGTCTATGGATATGGGGTCCATGGTGATCACCGCCTCTTTTATGAGTTTTGTGGGTCTGGGAGAGTCCAAAGGATTTGCCGATTGGGGGCAGATGGTGGCCCTGGCGCGAAATTACATTGTAGGACCGCCGGATGATCCGTTGAAATTCTGGTACGCCATTGTGATTCCCGGTGGTTGTATTGTGCTGTTTGTGCTGGCATGGAATTTGATCGGTGATGCGTTGCGGGACGCCTTTGATCCGAAAGTCAGGCGAAGGTGATATTGTTTTTTTACCGCAGAGGAAAAGACACGACACCATGGCGAAATTGCTTGAGACGGTCGATCTGGTTACCAACTTTTACACCTATGAAGGGGTGGTGAAGGCTCTGAACAGGGTTAGCCTGGTGGTGGATCACGGGTCTACCTTTGGGCTGGTGGGCGAGTCGGGTTGCGGTAAGAGCGTTACCGTTCGCTCCATCATGCGTATCATTCAAGAGCCCGGGCGGATCGAAGGCGGTAAGGTTATTATCTATTTGGATGAAAACCACCGACTGGATGGTATCGATCTGCTTGAACAATCCGAAACTTATATGGAGAGTCTGCGGGGAGATCGTATTTCCATGATTTTCCAGGAGCCGAATGCGGCCCTGAACCCCACTATGAGTATTGGCGAACAGGTCAGTGAGAGTTTTCTGATTCATCAGAAAAGGGAGATGAGCGCCGAAATACTGGCAAGACTTGCGAAATCGCGAACCCCGTTCAAAAGATTGTTGCAGGCCCTTTACCAAATTGCTGCTGACAATCCCGGTGACATTCGTCTTCGCATTCTTGATAGACTTCCGCTGTTTAAACTCTGGCAAAAGCGCTTCATAAAAGAAGCGCACCGGCGCTCAATCGAAATCATCGACAAACTGGGTATCCCCAATGCGGCTCAGGTGGTTAATCAATACCCCCATAATTTGTCCGGTGGGATGAAGCAGCGGATCGTCATTGCCATCGCGCTGGCCTGTAATCCGACTTTACTTATTGCCGATGAAGCCACTTCAAACCTGGATGTAACAATTCAGGCCCAGATCCTTGATCTCCTCCGACGGCTTAAAGAAGAAGTGATATCTTCGATTTTGTTGATCACCCACGACCTGGGTGTGGTGGCTGAAACCTGTGACCGGGTGGGTGTGATGTATGCCGGTAACCTGTGCGAAGTTGCGGATGTTGAAGAACTGTTTGAGAATCCTTTGCATCCCTATACCCGTGCTCTGCTGGAAGCGGTCCCCAAGTTTACAATGGAAGAAGAACTGAAAAGTATCGAAGGCAATGTGCCCAACCTGGTGACACCACCGCCCGGATGCCGTTTTCACCCGCGGTGTCCGCATGCGATGGCAGTTTGCCGGAAAGCAGTTCCGGAGATGAAAGCAATAACCAAGGACCACCTGGTGGCATGTTATTGGGCCGCCTCAAAAAAATGCTGATGTGGGTAGCCATAAACGTACACTGACACCTGAAACCTGCTAATTAAAATGGATAAAATCCTCGAGCTAAAAGGTCTAAAAAAATACTACCCGATTCTGGGCGGGGTTTTGCGCCATGAGGTTGCGACTGTCAAGGCGCTGGACGGCATTGATCTGGATATATACCGCGGTGAGTGCCTGGGAGTGGTGGGGGAATCCGGTTGCGGCAAGACCACAACCGGCAAAGCCATTGTCCGCCTGCACGATCCCACCGGAGGCCAGGTGTTTTATCACGGAAAGGGCGGTCCAGCAGCACAGTCCGTCGACATAGCCGGGACGAAGAAGTCGGCTTTGAAAAGATTGGGGATTCGCAGCAAACTTCAAATGGTCTTCCAGGACCCGACCACTTCCCTTAACCCGAGAATGCTGGTTAAAAATATTATTGCCGAGCCGATTACGGCCCAGGAGCGGTTGGGCGGCAGACAACTTGAAAAGCGTGTGATTGAACTGCTTTATCTGGTTGGCCTGACCCGGGATCACCTGCTGCGGTATCCCCATGAGTTTTCAGGCGGACAGCGCCAACGGATTGCCGTGGCCCGGGCGATTGCAACCGATCCCGAGTTTATCGTGCTGGATGAGCCGACCTCGGCCCTGGATGTATCCGTACAGTCACAAATACTGAACCTGCTTAGGTCCCTCCAGCATACTCTTCATCTGACCTTCATGTTTGTCAGCCATCACTTGTTGGTGGTCAGATATATCAGCCAACGGATAGCTGTGATGTACCTTGGGAAAATTGTTGAAATTGCTGATACCAAAGATATTTTTGCAAAGCCTGTCCATCCTTACACCCGCGCCCTGTTGTCGGCGATTCCAATCCCTGAATTAAAGGGCAGGCGACAACGTATCATTCTTGTCGGAGATGTCCCCAGTCCGATTAATCCGCCGCCTGGATGCCGATTCCACACCCGCTGTCCATTTGCGATTGATCGCTGCTCGCAGGAAGAGCCCCTGCTTGAATCAGTCCGGCCGGGTCATCAGGCCGCATGCCATCGGAAGCGTGACATGGATGAGATCGTCAGGGATCGCTTTGGTCAAAATAGATCTGGCTAAACGCCTAAGAAAATGATACTTGCTTTTCCTGACGTTATAGGTTCAAAGGTACCGGGTTGCCCCCTTTGCCTTTCAGGCCTCGGAGGACAGGCAAGGTTCAGTGGTTCGGAATTCGCTCAGTTCAGGCGGTTTTATCTGGTTAATTCAAATTTTTTAATAGCGAATGAGGTGAATACATGAAAGCGTTAATGATTTCGATCATGATTGTTCTTGGCCTTTCGCTGGCCCTATATGCAGCGGACAAACCGGTCGATAATCCCAGGATAGTGCTGGACACATCCAAAGGCAAGATCGTCCTTGAACTCTATCTCCTAAAGGCCCCTGAAACCGTAGTTAATTTCTTGAGTTACGTTGATGCCAAATTTTATGATGGCACCATATTTCACCGCGTAATCCCCAACTTTATGATCCAGGGCGGCGGTTTTACCGCTGACATGAAGCGCAAGCCGGGTAAGGGGCCCATAAAAAACGAGGCCGACAAAGGGCTGAAAAATGTTCGCGGCACGATTGCCATGGCCCGCACGGGTGATCCTCACAGTGCGACGGCCCAGTTTTTCATCAATTCGGCCAGCAATGACTTTTTGAATCACAAAAACAAAACCCAGCAAGGCTGGGGCTATGCTGCCTTTGGCAAGGTCATCGAGGGGATGGATGTCGTTGATGCCATTTCCGCTGAAAAGACAACCCAACGAGGAAGCTATCGGGATGTGCCGGTTGAGGCGGTTATCATTGTAAGCGCCAAGCGCTTACAATGACAGAAGACAGATGTCAGAGAACAGATGACAGGCTAATGAGATCAGATTTCAGTTGTGGAAGCCGCTCCCTATCATGTATAAAACCGTGGATTATTGCATAAAAAGAGAAAGGAAAGGGATACAGCTATTATGGAAGCCAAAAAAATTCTCGTTCTACTGGGTAGTCCGCGGAAAAAAGGAAACAGTACAGCGCTGGCGGATCAAATTATTGCCGGGGCCGAATCCGCTGGTGCAACCGCTGAAAAAATTTTTCTGCACGGGAAAGACATATCTCCCTGCCAGGCGTGCTATGCCTGTCAACGGCCGGACAGCAAAGGCTGCGCAATTGATGATGAGATGCAGCCCATCTACGGTAAACTTATTGCGGCCGACGGTTGGGTGATTGCCAGTCCCGTGTACTGGTTTTCCATGTCGGCCCAGACAAAACTGTTTTTGGACCGCTGTTTTGCGCTTCCAGCTTATAAAAAAGATGCTTTCACTGGAAAACGAATCGCCGTTGCCATGAGCTTCGGTGATGAAGATGCTTTCATTTCAGGATGCGTGAATGCGTTGCGCACCTTTCAGGATTCCGCCCGTTATGTGGGCGCCAATCTCGTTGGGATGGTTACCGGCAGCGCGGATAAACCTGGTGAGATTAAATCGAATACCACATTGATGCAGCAAGCAGAAACACTTGGAAAAAAACTGGTCGGCCGAGTGTCCCGGCCTGATTGATGATAGAAGGCTGGGATGCTTGAAACCATCTAAGCCTAAACGATTACAAGCTTTTCAGTTCTCTAAATGCAATAGCACCGATTGTTTTTATTTCTTGTAAAGCCGCTTTAAATCTTCCCAGCCGTCTGTCAGGATGGCGTTGGGCACGTAACCGTGCACATAATCCCTGTAAGCCCGAACATTGATTTGCTGGTACAGGAGGATGCCGACGGCCTCTTCATACCATAGGCGCTGGAGTCTGGCATAAATTTGCTCGCGACGGGCCGGATCGACGGTGGCAATGCCCGCCTCGCAAAGCTGATCAACTTCCATATTCTTGTAAGCCATAAAGCGGCCGTAAGCGCCCCGGGAATGCATGAAGGGGTATAGGAAGTTGTGAGGATCTGCATAATCGGCTGCCCAGCCGGTGATGAAAATCGGATACATAAAGTTGCGGTACTGAACCAGATAGTCCTTCCACTCGACATTGCGGATTTCAATGTGAAATTTAGGATTGAGCGACATGATATTTTCAGCCAGCATCAGGGCGGCTGCTTCCCGCATTTCATTGCCGGTGTTGTGGGCGATAATCATTTTAAAACCCTTTTGCCAGATTTCTCCTTCCCGGGCATTTTGCAGGTATGCTTTTGATTTTTGAAGATCGAATTCATAGACCGGCGCTTCGATGCGGTACGGCAGGCCTTCAATGTTGGGGCTGGAAGGCATAATGACCAGGTTGTTGAATACATCTTCTTTAAAGGTCCGACGGTCGAAGGCATGCAAAAACGCTTTGCGGACCTCAATGTCGGCAAAGAAATCGACCGGGATGCCATTGCCGTCCAGTTTGCCGCTGCCGATATTCGGATTTCCGGTAGGGTCGACTTTCTGGCAGAACAAAGCGGCGGTAAGTGACAGCTGCGGTGTTTTATAAAGCTTTAATCCTGGCACGGCCTCCACTTCAGAAACATAGGGTATGTCTACCGTGACCCGGTCGGCATCACCGTTTTGGAGCATGAGTTTGCGCGTGCTCCACTCCTTGACGTATTTAACGATGGCTGTTTTAATTGCCGGCCGGGGGCCCCAGTAGGCGTCATTGCGTTCGAAGATAAACTGATTGGAAGGTTGCCAGCGTTTCATTTTGAAGGCACCGGTGCCGTTGGTAATTTTTTGCAACGGTTCATGGCCGGGCGGGGGATTGTTGTACCGGGCCGCCTGACGGATATCACCATTCCAGCATCCTTTGGAAATCGCCCACTTCCGGTCCAGGATCGAGGAAGCCGAGTAAGCCAGAATGCCCAGAAAAGGCGGAAACGGTCGCGGCAGATAAAAAATCACACGATCGCCGTTTACCACGACTGCTTTATCGATTGCTTCAAAAATACCCGGAATGATGTTGCCATCTCTATCACGGGTTGATCCGTGACCGGTCAGGGCCTCGATCAGCATCCACATCGGGCCGCCGTCCGGGTCCACAATCATGTTGCGTTTAAATGAATAGGCCGCATCGTCAGGTGTGAGGTCTCCACCCTCTTGAAATTTGACACCTTGGCGGATCGTAAACGTATAGGTATTACCGTCGGCAGATATCCCCCCGTTTTCAAGGGTTGGAACTTCTTTGGCCAGCACCGGAACAAATCGATCGGTATGGGGCCCGTCGAAGAATACGAGGGTTTCGTATATATTCCAAAT
The DNA here is from genome assembly GCA_963821065.1 of uncultured delta proteobacterium. GTDB lineage: Bacteria > Desulfobacterota > Desulfobacteria > Desulfobacterales > JAFDCJ01 > JAFDCJ01. Next base: position 16,212 of record CAWGCM010000035.1, read on the forward strand.
TCGTTGAGAACCCGTACTGTCATAGCAGACCGCAGGGTCCAGGGTGCGCAGTGTGCCGTAAGTCGCCAGCACAAAGGTATCCGGATTCTTAACCACTCCCTGACATGGAACGGAAACCATGCCAAATAAGACAATACTGCACAAAAACATATAAAATTTTCTCATGACATCATCCATTTTCAGTTATAATAGCATCGATATCCATTATTGGAAAGAAACCATTGGCAAGCAGACGACGTGCTTGACACATTTCTGCGGGATATCTATACTGCACCGATAAGAGTACAAATATTCAACCTTTATATCATACTGATCAGCGTGCGTATTTGATTCCTCCTGTCCTGTCTCCGCCCTTCAGGTTTTCTGCCTATGAAACTTTGTCCAAAATGCGATCAATCGGTGGCGGAAGAAATCACCACCTGTCCCACCTGTGGCAGTATCATCGGCGAAGGGCGAAAATACATTGATGATTACCGGATTGTCGATGTTCTGCACGAGGGTCACTCCAGTTTTCTCTGTCGGGCGATACGAGAACGAACCCAGGAATTGGTCATGATCCGCCTGTTCACCCCTGAATCCGGGGTTGATGAAAAAGTTGTCTGGCGGTTGAAACGAGAACTGGAGGAACTAAAAAAATTACCCCACGAGGGCTTTGTCAGGCATCATTCTATCAGGCAATCATCCGATGGATTATGGTACCGGATCAGCGAGTGGATAAATTCCGAAAGCTGGGGATCTTTGCTTGCTTCCGGAAAACTCCAGGATCGATCGGTGCTTATTAATTTGTTTTACCAGATGGCGTCCATCCTAGCAGTTCTCCATGAAAAGGGCCACTTTATTCCTCATCTCATATTAAATGACATCATTGTCATCAAAGAAAGCAGTGAAGAATTCACGATTAAAATCGACTACAAGCTTTCCCGATTTTTTGACCCGAAGCTGAATCGACCCGGTCCCATGCTGAAAAATTTACTGGATTGCCACCCGGACATCATTAACCGGCGACCCCTTGATTACCGCAGCGATATATGGTCGCTGGCAAAAATCTTTGTCGAATTGTTGACAGCCGATCTTGAAACCAGGGATTTCCTGGCCAAAGTTGACGAGCTTGAGCTTTCTCCCGAACTAGACGTTCTATTAAAAGTAATGCTGGCCGATGACCCGGACATGCGGCCCCGATCCATGGCAGAAGTTTCTGAGTCTTTGGCCAAGATTAAAGCAGGTGAAACCGAAAAAGCGCGGGAAGAAACCGCCACGCCGGCGCCGGCGCCGGTGCGTGCGATTTCCAGGCTCCACAAAATGGTCAAATTGCTGGCCGCAGCCGTTGTCATATTAATTATCGCCGGTGTTCTGGCCTGGTTTCAATTAGACCGCAAGAAAGATGATTCTGCTGCCAGTTTGGAATCCTATGCCAACCAATATGCACAGTCAGTTGCCTTTTTGGTAACCGAATACTGGTTGGAGGCGGATGGGGGTCAGTTTTACCATAACTTGTCCGAGGGGACGGCCTTCCTGGTTGACAGTAGCGGTTACCTGCTGACCGGCCGCCACGTGGTGTGCCCCTGGCTGGAAGACGCCAATCTATTTGTAACGGCCGAAGAACTCAAAGCCGGTGGTATGAACCCGGTCTTCAAATACCGCATCTTTCTGTGGTTTGAAGGTGCCAAAGCCTTCAACCAGGGGGCACGCATGTTGCCAAGCCCGGAAATTTCTGATGTTTTTTTTACCGATATTTCGTACAGCACAGAAGCAGCACCGCGGCTGACGATTGCCGGCGTTGCCAAGCCCCCGATGCAAACACGACAACTGGTTATTTCTCCTCTCAAGGATGATTTTGCGGTGCTTAAAATTGATCGTGTCCCGAAGGGGCTGAAGCCCCTGCCGCTAGATATCGGTATGGATCCCCAACAGATTCCCAAGCTTTCACCCATCATTACACTGGGATTTCCACTGGGACGCCGTACCCAGGCCGACACCATTAATGTCAGCGTGACCCGCGGCAACGTGAGGCGAACTTTTGAAAATTTAATCCAGGTTGATACCTCTCTTCACGGAGGCAACAGCGGTGGACCGGTAATCGACGCCAGCGGCAATGTTATCGGTATCGTCTCCGGTGTCGCCATGGACTGGAGCCAGCAGGGATTTATGCCCATGGCCACCCCCGTGTGGGATTTGGGAATGGTCTTGCCCATTACCAAGGCCCTGGATTTATTGATTGAGCTGAAAGCCGGCGAGGTCAAATGGAACGGTGTACTGGATTTTTCTGCAGAAGACGACCTGAAAAAAATTCGTGAAATTGCTGCCGAAGGCCGGTGGGCCAAAGCTTTGAAATTGGCCGATGAGAAACTCGCCAACAGTCTCCAACCGGCGTTGAATACGGCTGCCGGGATGATGCATTTTTGCACGGCTGACTATTTGGGGGCCCGCAAACTGTTTTCCCAATCGCTTTCCATGGATACCCAGGACTATTCGGCAAGGTTTATGCTATATCTTATTGATTATTTGACAGGCGATGTGAAGGATAGCTCCCAGCGCCCTTTTTTAATTGATCTGGACTGGCGATCACCGGCTGAGTTTCAGGGCTATCTGGTATGGGTTTTAGAAGGATTGGTTGATGAACAAACTGCTTTGCAAAGCTGGTATAATGCACCGGAAAAGAGCTGGTTGTACTATGTTGTAAGTCTTTTACATTTAAAGCGGGGGGATTGGCAGGGGGCGGAAAAACTGGCACAGGAGGCGGTCCTGTCAGCCGGCACCGATGCCTGGGAATTTTTTCTTGCCAAGGCCCATCTGGAACAGTTACAGAAAAGACGCCGCGCCGTCCTCAAAACAGAAACCCAGTGGAACAAATATAAAGCCGAAATAATAGAATTTGATAAGAAGGTCAAGGATGGGCAGAAAGCCAAGGTTGAGCGGGGCGATCAAATGGTTGCCCTGTATTTGAAAATTGCCGATACCACTGCCGGAATAACAGACAAACTGCAGGCGCTGGAGAAGACCTATGAGATTCTACCCGACAACCGCAGTATCCTGGCCGCCATGATTTATTACAGCACGGCCGAGGAGAACTGGTCCAAATCACTCGAATACATCCACGCCCTCCTGCAAACAAAGGTCCGGCAGAATGCGCGGCGCCTGGCTATCGGGCTGCTAGAGGTATGTATTCTAAACTATGAGGGAAAAGACCAAGAAGCCCGCGAGGCGCTGGAAGCATATGAGGGCCGGGTCAGGGACCCCTGGTTTTTAACTATCTGCGAGTATCTTCTGGGCAAACAGACCGATAAGGCGCTGAAAGATATGGCGGGAGAAAGCCCGGAGCGGCTCGTTACCGCGTATACTATTATGGGTTTCTGGGATGAAGGCTCGGGTGAGAAGAAAAAGGCCGCCAGACATTACAAGGAGGCCATGGGGTCCTTTCTGGATGACTGGCTGGAATACGATTTTGCACGGGAGAGAATCAAGAAGTTAAAAAAACCTGCAAAGTGATTGTATTTGAAACCACTTACACGGCCGTACCCCAATAGTTGAAACTGGCGGGTTTCCATACCGGAAGAAACATCGTGTCCATTGCCCGAATCTTAAAGCCCCCCTGTTCGAGAAGTGTTGGAATTGACCGATTCAAATTACAGCCGCCCGCCAGTTTTGACCAGACGGGGTTTAAGCGATCCTGCCACTTCCTCACCTTCTCATCGGTAGCGGCACCATGCTCGCAAAATATAAGCTCCCCACCCGGTTTTAGGACCCGTCGCATATCTATCAGTGCTTCGATGACATTGGGTACGCTGCACAGCGTGTAGGTGACCAGAACGGTATCGGCACTGCCCTCGGCCAGCGGTATCCTTTCAGCCGATGCCTGAAGGAACTCCACCTCAAATTTAACGCCTGCCGTGTCAGCCATCTCCCACATTGCTGCCGAAGAATCAAGCCCCCAGACGTGATCTACTTTTTCAGGATCGTAAAATCTAAGGTTAAGGCCGGTGCCGACGCCGATTTCCAGTACCCGGCCCTTGGCCAGGGGAACAACCTTCTGGCGCTGTCCCGTGAATACTTTATGACCGCAGACAAAATGCATGATCCTCGGTGCAATAAATTTTTCGAATAACTTCATTATTTATAGTAAAACCTGAGCTTCTTGATGGACATCGCTGTTGAGGGCGTGAGCCGGCATGAAAACGAAATCCTATATGCATTTATATCGAACTATTGCGTTGCATTCAACTGAATATATTCGGCTTCAAGCTCGATGCTGCTGTAGAGTTGTTCCCAGCGGGCAAAGGGAATGGGCTTTAAATCAATTAAATCAGACTGTGGAATTTTGCCAATTCTGGTATTGGGAGCATAATAGCATTGCTGTCCCTTGTAGGGGCCTTCGTCTATGATCCATCCTTCCTGGACCGGAAGTTTTTTGCCTACAAATTGCCTGGCTTCGGAATTATACTCGGTTTGATTCGCCGGATTAAACACCGCTTCAAAATGCATCATTTTCCATCTCCTTAAAAAATAAGCAGGGTTTCTCAAAAACCCTGCTTATCTGATTAATTTGTCCTATTCTTTCGCAAAGACTCGCTAAAATACTCATTAAAATATTTAAGTCAACCCTTTTTCAATATTTTTCCTATGAGCTAAGAGCAATCAGCTATCTCAGTGCTTGATCAATG
>CAWGCM010000036.1:0-22041 GCA_963821065.1 uncultured delta proteobacterium
AGCTTGCCGAACACGCGCAATTTTTTTCTTTCGGTACCAATGACTTAACCCAGACAACCTTTGGCATGTCCCGAGATGATGCCGAAGCCGGGTTTTTGATAAAGTATATGCGTACGGGCATTTTACCGGAAAACCCCTTTGCCACCATCGACCGGGATGGCGTGGGTGAGCTTATGGCACTTTGCGTAAAAAACGCCCGGTCCGTTAATCCTGAACTGGAATGCGGCATCTGTGGAGAGCACGCCGGTGATCCCCAATCAATTTCACTTTGCCATGAGATCGGCCTGACCTATGTATCGTGTTCCCCTTATCGGGTGCCTGTCGCTCGTCTATCCGCCGCCCATGCAGCATTGCTTGATAAAAATAATTGTTAATTTCGAAATTTTGCAAAATAATAGTTCGAAATTTCTCTAAATATGATTTTAAAACGCTAATGATATCTCATGCGAATCAAGATATAACTATCTGTAATTATATCAGTTATATAAAATATTGTGGTTTGGCACACCATATGCAGTAGATGGAAACGTGTCAGCGGTATCAGGCAATTTTCCAAAGCACTAAATTATAACCTTTTGAAAATAAAGAATCAGCAAATTCCCATCCGGTTTGTCGGTCCCTACGCTTTACAAATCGCACCACCTGATACCAACTGAATGTGGGCAGATCACAAGGACCCTGGTGAGTGACATGAATACTCTTTATGTTATCAGTAAAGAAGATCCACTCCTGCTGGCTGATGAAGTCGGGCTGATTGAAGACGGGCGCGATCGAACGGGAATTGATGATTCACTACCACCGGATCTGGATGCCTTAGATGGAAAGAAGAGGGTCGAGCATCGATACCACAGACGATTTCAACTGAACGAAAATACATTTGCTCTAATCAGGCCTCTCACTGCCGGACCACTGAAAATTCGCGGTAAGAGCATGGGCTGCGTCGCCTGTGCCGTGTTCGACGCAAGGCCGGCCAAGCTGGGTAGAATCGATAACATCAGCATGGGCGGACTTATGTTTCATTATGTTGATAGTATGACGCAATTAAGGGAGGCACTTGTGCTGGATATCTTATTGGCAGATTGTGGATTTTATCTGGCTAATATGGCGTATAAAACCATAACCGATGTTGTGATACCTGAAGATCTTCCCGGCGATCCTTTTGAAATGCATCAGGTTCGTCTGCAATTTCAAAAACTGAACGCTAATCAGCAGGCAAAGTTGAAAGATTTCATTTCTAACCACGGCGCAGAAAATGGCGACCTCAACGTCAATGAATAGGTTAGTTTTAAACAAATACCCAATACCTCCCAAATGGAGGATTCGATAATGTCCAATTACATACCACAACCCCGGATTCTTTTCGTATCTCCCGAGGCGGCATTTATGCCGGAAGGGGCGGAATACCGTCCCAACTATACTAGTGCCCATACAGGATGCTTCGGCGATTTTCCGGCAGAACTAATATGTGATCTGTATCATCTGGGTGTCGATGTTCACGTGGCCCAGCCGGATTACCGCAGGATATTTTCGAATTTAGCTCGGAATGAACAAACCAACTCCGGCATCAAGTTGCCGATCGATCTCGTTCAACTTGCAGAAGATAGGACCTTTTTCTACTCCAAACCCATCGATTCAAATTCTGAGTGGGAAAACATGAAGATATCCCTATCCTTCCAACGGGAGGTTATCAATCAGATCATTCCACGGATTCAACCGGACTTAATTCACTGTTACGACTGGATGACCGGTTTGATTCCGGCGGCGGCCAAAAAAATTGAGATCCCCTGCCTTTTTACGGTTCAAAAATTTGATACCGCCCGAAGCCTTCTGTCCTGTGTCGAGGACATCGGAATCGATGCCGCAGGGTTCTGGCAAAATCTGTTTTATGACAGTTATCCCGGCAGTTACGAGCAAACACGCGACACCAATCCCCTGGATTTGCTTTTAAGCGGAATCCTGGCTGCCAGCCATGTCAACACTGCAAGTCCGGTACTATTGCCAAATATTGCAGAAGATCGCAGCGAATATAGTTATTCGCCCTTGGGCCAGGTACTGGCCCAGAAGTGGAAAGCCGGGTGTGCCTGCGAAATCCATAGGCCTCCTCCTATAGGTCTTAACCCCACCAATAACAAAAAACTGGATTGCAGTTACCGGTCCAAAGATCATCATGCCGGAAACCAAAAAAGAGATCGTGCCAAGAGGCAAAGCATCTCATCGTCTGATAATCGGACTGCGGGAAAATGTTACATCGATCTGTATGAAACGATATTACAGCGGCCGCTGGTAGCCTCGGAAAACAAAAAAGTACGCCTTATAAATAAAAATAGCCGTGCAAAAGCATCAGGGGATCAGGCTATTCCTTATCCAAAGGCTCGCCGTACCCAATCCTATCCCCTTCCCAACGAGCTGACCTCCACCCCGGCTATGGTACCCGTATGAGTGATTCGTTCAGTCTGAATTTGATAATGTGCTTGTCCGGTATGTCCAAGTTACTAAAAAAAGACACCTGTGGGAGCGCCTTCCACAAAATCCATTACCGCTTGTTCTTTCCAGATAACCGTGTTTATAATAAAGGGAACTGGAACAAATTGGCAATTTTTCGAAATATTTAATTACGATTACAAGGAGATAAAAATGAGTATCAGAAAGCAATACCTTAAAAGTAGACCGGTATGCAAAGCGACCTTTCGGATTCCGGAGGAGGTGGGTAACTCCGCTAAAAGTGCTCACGTTGTTGGCGAATTTAACAACTGGACATTCTCTTCTTCTCCTATGAAAAAATTAAAAAGTGGCGCATTTACGACTACTTTAGAACTTGAACCGGGCAGAGAATACCAGTTTCGCTATCTGCTAGACAAAAAGATCTGGGAAAATGAAAGCGATGCGGATAAATCGGTACCTTCTCCCTATGGGGACAGTGAGAACTCGGTCATCGTTATTTGAGAGGTCGGAAAGTTTTTTTCAACATCTTAGGCAGCTTTATAATCATAGCAAATCGATCCGCACTGTAAACAACGGAAGGCTTCCGATAACGCCTGCACGTCCGTAATGGAGCCTATGACCTCCTCGGCAAATGAGTATCGACGGACTTCCACAGGAACTTCCTGAATTCGAACCCGGGGTATATACTTTGGGACTTCTACTTGTCTTAATATGCTTTCCGAAATAACTTTACGTTGCAAATTCTCAGGAACCTGGATCCTGCCTTAGGTGACGTAATCAATGACCGTTTGTGAGTTCGGGACCGGGATAACCTTGCCCTTGCCGTATTATTCGACTCCATGCGCCGATGCCGAGGAATACGGCTTCAAAACCCTCAGCTTCAAGACTGCTCAAATCAAATTCCCGCCCGAATTTCACCGGCAATCTGGCCGCCACATCCAACTTCATAATTCCCTCAATATCCCAGCCGACAACTTTTTTAGACAATTTGAAAATTTGCGAAAATTACTTTCGAAAATTTTCGAAATTTATTCGAGTGAAAAAAGAAATTGAAAAGCAGGCGTCATAACTATCTGATATTAAGTGTATATATGGTTTTCAAAAAATGGCACACTTCATGCTTTAGAAGGTATTAGAATCAGAAGGGTGGAAAGGGTGCTCTTCAGATAGCAGCTGAATTGCTAACCTCGAAACATAAGCGAATAGATAAGGAGGTATTGAATCATGTATTTACGAACACTTCAACCGTACCGCAAACCAGGATCCATCCGCAATGAGATTGATAATCTCTTGCATGAATTTTTCGGTGGACCTATCCACACCGGCCCGTTAGCCGAAGAGTGGCTGCCACCGGCCGACATTACCGAAACCGAAGACAGGGTCATTGTAAAAGCGGAACTGCCCGGTATGGAAGAAAAGAACATTGACATTAGTATCAGTGGCAACGTGTTAACCATCCGGGGGGAAAAGAAAAAATTAACAGAAGTAAAAGATAGCGATCATTATTTGGGAGACAGATACTACGGATCTTTCCATCGGACCTTTCAGCTTCCCGCCGATATTGTCCAGGAAAAGGTGGAGGCAACTTTTAAAAAAGGCGTATTGAGGATAAGCATTCCGAAAGCGGAGGAATCCAAAATAAAGAAAATTGCCATTAAAAACTAAGCACCTTTTTCGCCGGACAGGCATCCTGGCGGTGGCAGGAACCAAATAATGCAATGGAAATATATACTATTTTCAAGCATGCCCTGGAGATTACCTTTTTTGTGTTCGTAATGATGCTGCTGGTGGACTTTATCGATTCCGCCAGCAAAAGGCGTATGTCGGAATTCATAAAAGGTGGACCCTGGCGGCAATATACATTGACCTCGTTTCTGGGTTCAACGCCGGGATGTTTAGGGGCCTTCATGAGTGTGAGCCTGTATGTGCACGGCATGATCAGCTTTGGCGCAATCGTGGGAGGCATGATCGCCACTTCCGGCGATGAAGCCTTTGTCATGCTGGCACAGTTTCCGGTCACGGGTCTCGTACTTTTCCTGTTGCTGTTTATATGCGGAATCCTGTTTGCGTGGGTCAGCGATAAAATTGTCGGGGTTTTACGGATCACTCCTTGTAAGACTTGCCTTGAGGGGCATTGCCAGCAATGCCTTTCCGAAACAGAACAGCGCGTAAACCTGGTGGATATTTTTCGACCACAAAAATTCGCAAGCAGTTATCATGCACTAACTTTTACCCGCTTTCTTTTTCTGGCATTAATCCTTTCTTTTATCGTTTCTGTTTCTATCGGAATTCTCGGACCATCTACCTGGAACTGGAACCGGATCACGTTGGCAGTCCTGTCCATTTGCGCTTTGTATATCGGAATGGTTGTCCCCGAGCATTATCTTCATGATCACATCTGGGAACACATCATCAAGCGTCACCTTTTTCGAGTGTTTTTTGGAGCTTCGGCGCCTTACTTTTTGTCCATTATGGATTGAAATTCTGGGACCTGGAAACCTACGTTCACTCACACATGCTTTGGGTACTAGTGATTGGGGCCCTCCTTGGTATCATACCTGAATCCGGACCGCATCTCATATTTGTGATGATGTATGCCCAGGGCCTGGTGCCATTTTCAGTTCTTTTTACCACATCATTTGTCCAGGACGGACATGGTATGCTGCCCCTCTTATCATACAGCCTTAAAGATTCACTATTAATCAAGCTTTTTAATCTTGTTTTTGGTCTCACAGTCGGAGGTATTCTTTTGGCCCTGGGACTTTGACGGGTCATGATTGAGTCCCAAGACTTAGAACCCAAATTACATGTGGTTTTCCGGGTGCTATGATGGCCGGCAATAGGAATCAGTTAGACTTCCATTCCTCATGAAGGTTAGCAATTCATTTCGGTAACGATTTGCCCTTAAAGAAATTATTTATGCTCAAAAACTGATTTGGAATTTCGCGATAATTTCGAGATTTTTCTAAATCCGCTTTTTTGTTTTTTTAAGCGGATCTTTGTAAAACCCATATTTAATTGACTTAATGCGATCAAGCTTTTCGTAATTTGGTGGCACATTTTATGCACGATTTAAAAGTAAAAGATTATGAGCCATTAAACCAATTGGGGGTTAATCGTTTTATGCTTTTAGTCAATAGCCCAGAAAAGGAGAACCCATCCCATGATCAAAGACAGTATCAACTCCGGCACCGAAAACCGTAAAGCCCAAATGGAGGTGCAAAACAAGGAGATTGCGGAAACATTGCGCCACATCAAGAAAATGATAAAACCTATTTAAAGGCCGGTTGAAATATAAATTAATGAAATTACCAAAAGGCTACATCCAGGTTTATACCGGCAACGGCAAAGGTAAAACAACGGCGGCGCTGGGCCAGGCTTTGCGCGCCGCCGGCAGAGGGTTAAGGACCCTGATCGTGATGTTGATGAAGGATTTTGCCTATGGTGAATTAAAAAGCCTAAATCAATGGAACCAATGGATCCAGTTGGAGCAGTATGGGAACGATCGCTTTGTTTTTCGCAAACAGCCGCCGGGTGACGAAGATATTCAAGCTGCAAAGCTCGCAATTAAGCGGGCACGGGAAGCAATGGTAAGTGGAAGATACGATCTGGTTATTTTGGACGAGGTCTGCGTCGCGGTCCACTTCGGGTTGTTGGAAACCAGGGAAGTGATTTCCCTGTTAGAAGAAAAACCGCTAACGGTTGAACTGATTCTCACCGGACGATATTGTCCTGATGAACTTATTGCCAGGGCCGATTTAGTAACCGAAATGCTTGAAATCAAACACTATTATCAGAATGGCGTGGTCGCCAGGAAAGGTATCGAATCATAAAATGGATGTGTTCAGTTACCTCAAAAATATGAAAATTTTAATCATCGATGATGATGAGTGGATCCGTGATTCTTTAAGGATTTTTTTTGAAGCCGAAGACTGTCATGTGGTGGTCCTTGAGACGGCTGAAGAGGGCCTGGCTGAACTCAAATATCAGACCTATGACCTTATTATAGTGGATTACAAACTGCCCGGTTTGGATGGGATTGAGTTTTTTAAACGCACCCATGATGAACATTCGGATGCCATGAAGGTCCTGATCACTGCCTATCGGACTGATAGCGTCATATCGGAGGCCAGGAAGTTAAAGATTCAAGGATTCATCCAAAAACCGTTTACATCTGAGAGTCTGATGGATTCTCTGGCACATTTGATGGAGATCCGCGAGTTCAGAAAACAAAGGGAAGTTCATGGATAGCAGTGCATCGATGCACAATCTTGATGCTAACAAAAGGAGGGATACAATGGCCAAAAACAAAACCAAAATTAATTATGACCCGGGTATGTATGCGAAGCAAAGACCGGATGCCGCCCATCTGGCCGGTCAATTCATCAGGGAGTGGGAAAAAAAACATCTCAAACTGAAGGGGAAAAAGTTTGAACCGTCAGAGATACCCCCGGCAATCTGTTTTTCGCGCAAAATCGGCGGCGGGGCACTGGAGATTGCCGATCTTTTAGCCGAAAAAATCTATTATCGTATAGTGGACCGGGAGTTGCTGGAGCATATCGCCCAAGATAAAGATTTGAGTAATAAAACCGTTGAATTTTTTGATGAGCGTTATCCGGGGAAAATGTCGGAGCTGGGATCGATGCTTTTCGGTGAAAAATCGTTTATCATGAGCGAATATGTTAAAAATTTAATAAGTTCCGTATTTACATTTGCAAACATGGGTTCGACCATTTTTGTGGGAAGAGGCACACATCTTATTCTACCCCGAGATAGAGTTTTAGCGGTACGAATTATATGCTCGGAAAAGTACAGAATAGAGCGTCTTTCGAAACTGTTGGATGTAGAGGAAAATGAAGCTGAAAAAATGTTACACCAGATCGATCAGGAACAACGAGCCTTTTTCAAAAAGGCCTTCAGATAGAAAAGACGCTTCGCCCTACGAGTTTGATGTGGTCATCAATTCCGATTTTTTTAACAAACCCCAGGCAGCAGCAGAGGTCATTGCATGTGCCTTCAAAGAAAAATTTTTAGCTGAACTTTGAAAGGACACAATTTGTTAAAAAAGTGAGATAAAAAAATGGAAGAAGAGACAACTTTAGAAAATAGGCAGGGGTGTTATGCGCTCACCAGATATGAAGATATTGCCATTCTCAGGTTTGGCAAGGATTTTCTGTTTGAATCAATCGACCTATCCGTCAGCAACCGTTTGCTTGATGTATTTGAGCGCATTTCACAAAGCAATGAAATTAAGGTCCTGGCAATAATGAACTGTCCGGAGAAGATCGGAGGTAAAGAATATATCGATTTTTGCCGGCAAGCTACCGGCGCTCAAGCTGACCATAGGCAAATTCATCGGGTGTGCAATATTTTTGATCAACTGATTCTAAAAATTGTAGGGTTAAATAAGCTTGTTATTCATGCAGACGGCGGCAAGATAATTCCCTTATTTTTAAACATCAGTCTGGCCTGCGATTATCGGATCGTTTCAACTCACACAACATTTCAAAAGCCATATTTCGAATTAGGAATGTTGCCGAAGGGAGGAAGTGCCTTTTTTCTTTGTAACCTTTTGGGGTATAGCAAAACGAAACAATTGCTAATGTCGGAGAAAGAGATCACCGCCTCTGAGGCCCTTGAGATTGGTTTCGTCGATCAAGTGGTTCCGGATCATAATCTGGAAGAAACGGCCATTCAAAAAGCTCAGGATTGGACTCAGCGAGCGACGCGCTCTTTGATAGGAATTAAGAGACTTCTAAATTATACTATGAGAGACTTAACCGATTATCTTAATTTTGAAAGCGGTGAGTTATTAAAAACAATTGGTTTCTTTCAACCCTGATGCATTTCTTCCATCCAGGCGATTTCGAAAATTTGCGAAATCTCATTTCTAAATTGTTCTAAATTGGAAGCCTCAACAACCCTTCCTAATCAGGTAAAATGACGTAATTTTTTGAATTAGTTCACTAAATCTAACCTGCAATTTCTTGGCATGGTTCCTGCTAAATAAAAAGATTAAGTGCCGCCCAACTTCAACACGCACATAATAAACCATCGGATGCCCTGGAGGCGCCAACGGTTAAAATTTAAAAAGGGAGTTTGCGGTGGCACTTAATTCTTTTCAGTGCCGGTTGATCTTATCGGTGAAGGAAATCCAAAGGGTATATAATGAATATAACAGGGAATAACAGAAATAGGGCACCTAAAAAAAACACTGATGAAACGCTTCAAGTTCAAGCTCTCCAAGAATCCATGTCATCAATCAAGCATAAATTGCTAGTAATGAGCAGCCAAGCAGGTGTGGGTAAAACCTGCGTTATAGTGAATTTGGCCGTGGCCCTTTCAAAAAGAGGGGTGAGGGTGGGAATAATGGATGCCAATTTTCATGGACCTGACATTCATAGAATGCTCGGTCTTGAACCTGCCGTCGCGGGCGTTTCAGATAAGCCCTTAATACCTGTAGCGTACTCAAATAACTTGAAAGTAGCTTCCATTGAATCCGTAATGCAGGACATAGACGAGACCGCGGTCCGGGGAAAGCCCCTGAAGATACCTGATATCATGCGGTTTATCTCCAGTGTGAATTGGGGTAGCCTGGATTACCTCTTTGTCGATGCGCCGCCAAGCCCGGGCGAAGGGTTGCTTACCTTAATTCGAGCCTTTCCGGATGCCGAAAAAATTATTGTGACAGCACCCAATAAAATACGAAGGGACTGTGCCAAAAAAATGATCAATTTTTTCACAAAAGAAAAAATACCAATCGCTGGCTGGATTGAAAATATGCGAGGATTTTTTAGTCAACACTGCGACCGGCGCCTGGAACTTTTCAGCACCGGGCCAGGAAGCAGGGCCGTATTTTTGGGGGATATCCCATTTTTAGGACGAATACCCATCGATCCGCATTTTGAAAAATGCGCTGATTCCCGGAAACCTTCTCTGGAAATGTATCCGGAATCTGAAGTTGCGGAAGGATGCAACTCGATTATAGAAAAAATTATGGGAGGCAACAAGTCAAGTTTGGCTCATAGTCGACCGGTCTATTAAGTATCGCATCAATCAGGAACACCTTGCTTTGAACAAAAAGCACCCTATATGTGGGACGGCTATGACGTGAGCAGAGGTCAGTCTAAAAGGAGAAACCAAAATGGTTGATACCAAGAAATTTCTTGTTGATGTGGAGATGAAAAATCTACCCTTTCCGATGCGGGTCATCTCCAAAAAAGATTCGGAGGGCCAACCGACGGTGGCAGATATTTCTATTTCTGCACGGATCATGCAGGAGTTTGAAGCCCGATGGATTGATAGATTTATTCGGGTCCTCCACCAGCGCAGGGATAGTATTGGGACCGGCACGCTGAGAACCAATTCGGAAAAGAAATCAAGCGTGGTCTTAACAGATGAAATTAAAAACGATTTGCGGCATCATCCAGCGATAGAGTGGTATGCGGTCCGATGCGCAAATTATGGGATGCTGCACTCTTACAATACGGTTGTTAGTACAGAGAAGAGTTACTGGGTCCCTTTTAGCGGGTATGAGCAGGAGATATGAACGCCTTGATCCACTGTACGTCAGGTTACATTTGAATATTTTGAATATTATTTCTCAATTGCAAGGTTATCCAGGCCAGTGTTCTAACATCCCGCTTTAGAGATAGTACCATGAACTGAATTTGCACTCCTCCATTTAGGCAGCCATCAATATCGATTCCTTTCCTTTTACCTATCATCATTCTGATTTCGCAAATTTTCAAAAAAAATGTAGCAATTATTCTAAAATTTATTGCTCTGAAAACAAGGACCCATTCTAATATTCGCTAATGAACTGAAATTATGTTTAAATTTAATATGCGACAAATTGGCACACCTTGTGCTCTTAACTAGTAAAAAAGAAAGCGATTCAGTCATTTACCCATAGTAAAGAGGAGGATTAACCATGTTAGTAACCAATTGGATGAGCAAAAATATTATCACCGTTGATGAAAACGATTCGATGCAGGATGCCATGAAGCTTTTAAAGGAGCATGACATTCGCATGCTGCCGGTTATGAAAAAAGGAAAACTTGTTGGAATTGTGACGGACCGTGACCTGAAGAGGGCATCCGCATCCGATGCCACCACACTGGAAATCCATGAACTTTTTTATCTCCTGACGCGCATCAAGGTAAAGAACCTGATGACCAAGGAGGTAATCACGGTGCCGCCTGATTTCACTGTGGAAGAAACTGCTGAGGTCCTTCAGAAAAATAAAATATCAGGGGCCCCTGTTGTTGATGCCGATGGTCAAATTGTCGGCACCATCACCCAAACGGACCTGTTTCGGGTCCTCATTTCACTTACCGGGGTCGGTAACAAAGGTATTCAGTTTGGCCTCCAGGTGGAAGACAGACCGGGATCCATTAAGGAAGTTGCGGATATTATCCGCAGGTATGGGGGGCGTATGGTGAGCATCCTGTCTTCCTATGACGAAGTACCGGAAGGTTATCGCAAGGTGTACATTCGTATGCGCAGCATTGAGCGTTCCGAACTTCAAAACTTGAAACAAGAACTCGAATCAAAAGCCGGGATGCTCTATATGGTGGATCACGCGGAAAATAACAGAGAAATATATACAGAAAAAATTAGTTAGTCACCATCCGCAAAGGGAGTTTGACAATGAAAAAGCAAAAAAAGAGGAAGATACTGGTGCCGGTAGACGGTTCGGATCGAGCCTTGAACACGGTCAGATATGTTGCCAGAGTCGAACCATTTCGCAAGATGGACATCGTTTTATTCCATGTTTTCAGCTCCGTACCTGAGGGTTATTGGGACCTGGAAAAAGATCCCCGAAGTACTTCAACCGTCAGGCAGGTCAGGTCATGGGAAATTGAACAAAGGAAGAAAATAAAACCATATATGGAGCAAGCCAAACAGTTTTTGTTGAAAGCCGGTGTCCCTCCGGAATCCATAATTATTAAAATTCAAGATAGAAAAAAGGGAATTGCAAGGGATATTATTCGCGAGGCGCGCAACGGGTATGATGCAGTTGTGACCAGGCGACGCGGAATGACAGGTTTAAGGCGAATTGTTCTTGGGAGTGTGGCCACCAAACTTTTATCACAAATTACTTTTTTGCCCCTCATCCTGGTCGGCAAACTGACGCCCAACCATAAAATTTTGTTGGCTTTTGACGGATCAGAGAATGCCATGAATGCCGTTAAGTTTGCCGGTGCTTTATTGGGAGGCTTTGATTATGAGGCGAGCTTGCTTCATGTGATCCGGAGCAACGGGCCCGGGAAATCGAAACATCAACACATATTTTCTTCCAAAGAGTTTGCCAAGGTCGCCAGCAAAGAGATGGCCTCATCATTAAAGGCAGCTCAAGCCGAATTGGTTAATGCGGGCTTTAAAGCCAATAAGGTTTCAACCCAAGATTGATACAAGGGCAATCTCTCGAGCCGGGGCTATCGCTGACAGGGCCAAGCAGGAAAACTTTGGAACCATTGTGATGGGAAGAAGAGGACACTCCAGCGTCCGTGATTTTTTTGTCGGCCGTGTCACAAACAAAGTCATCCATTTGGCCAGAGACCGGACAGTTTGGGTGGTCAGATAGATCGGTGCGAGTTGCGACCTGCCCACCATCGTCCGCCTGAGGCAGACTCAGGCGAGGCGGGCGGGGTTTCAGGTCACGCGATGGGGTATGATGTTGTTTTCAGAACCTAGTCGATAAAAGAGGATAGCATCATGTTAGTGAAAAATTGGATGAGCAAACCGGCCATCACCATTGATGGCGATGCATCGATCGTAAATGCAATTAAGTTATTAAAACGACATGGAATAAATTTGCTGCCGGTAAAGCAGACTGATCAACTCGCAGGAATTGTCACGCGAGGCGATATTTTTAAATCATCGGCTGCGGGTATCGATCCCTTTCAACGTGATGACCTTTTTGATCTGATCTGGCACGTTAGAGTCAAGAGCATAATGACGAAAAGCCCCATTACGATTCAGCCTGATAATACTGTAGAGGAAGCAACCGAGAAACTATTAATGTACCATGTGTCCGGCCTTCCGGTGGTAAATCGGCAGGAAGGGGTGTTGGGTGTTGTTACCAAATCCGACATTTTCCGATTGATACTTTTTTTAGGGGGGGGAGGCAAAAAGGGAACCCAGATAGCTTTGGAGCTGGAAGATCGACCGGCCGGCCTCAAGGAGATCACCGAGACCATTCGGGACTATGGTGGCCGTATATCAAGTATCCTTTCTACCCCTGAACAGGCTGCGAAGGGAAATCGCCGTGTATATCTTCGCATCTATGATATCGATCGACCCGGCCTAGGAGCGGGTCATAGAAATTCTCAAAGAGAGAGCAGC
This sequence comes from uncultured delta proteobacterium, assembly GCA_963821065.1. Lineage (GTDB taxonomy): Bacteria > Desulfobacterota > Desulfobacteria > Desulfobacterales > JAFDCJ01 > JAFDCJ01. The sequence continues at coordinate 12,793 of CAWGCM010000036.1, forward strand.
GTTGATCTACGTTATCAACCACGAAGAAAAGACAAGGGAAATTTTTTAAACACTAAACTAAATGGGCGTATAAGGGGTTATCCATGCCTGCCACACTCAAAACCAGGAGGCTTGAGATGAAAGAATTTAAAAAAATTTTGTTCCCGGTTGATCTTTCCGAGTCATCCGAAAAAATTGTTCCCTATGTGCAAGCTGTGGCTGAAAAATTTAATTCGAAAATCCACCTTTTTTTCGCTGCCAGGGTTTTTGAATATTTCACCAGTATCTATGTGCCCCATCCCTCGATCAATCAGTTTGAAAAGGAGATTATTGAGGGAGCCGAAAAGCGATTGTATGAGTTTGTGGATGAGCATTTCAGCGAATTTCCCGGCACCAAAACAGCCGTGGTAGCCGGGGATGCCGCCGAAAAAATTATTGAGTACATTGAAGATCAACATATTGATTTGGTCATCATGGGCACCCATGGCCGCAAGGGCATGGATAAAATAATTTTCGGTTCGGTTGCCGAGCGGGTTGTCAAAACATCCCCGGTTCCGGTTATGGTGGTTAATCCATACAAGTAGGATCGGGATATGCTTTAAGCCGACAGCCTGGCTAATAGTGTGCCCTATCGAGAATGTTGTTCACAGTAAAGGCAAGTCAGTACTGGACCGAAACCTGGAAAAAATGGATGAGATGACGGATAGATATAAAATAAGGAAGTTACACCATGAGTATTGACAATATGGACAAGATATTTCGGCCCGAATCGATTGCAGTTGTGGGTGCCAGCGAGAGGAAGGGCAGTGTTGGTGCTGCCTTAATGCACAACTTGATCGAGCGCGGTTTTCCGGGTGAGATCCACCCCATCAACCCGAACCATAAAAAACTTTATAAGCTGCCGTCCTGTCCCTCAATAAAAGACCTCAAAGCTCCCGTGGATCTGGCGATCATTGCCACACCGATTACATCAGCTCCCCAAATCGTTAAAGAGTGTGCCGATGTTGGAGTCGGCGGTGCGGTAATCATTTCAGCCGGCGGAAAAGAAATCGGGGAACAAGGCAAAAAGCTGGAAGCAACTATCAAAAAAGAAGCAGCACGATCAGGCTTGAGAATTGTCGGCCCCAATTGTATCGGCATTGTCAGCAGCCGGGCTAAGCTAAATGCCAGTTTTGCAAGCCAGATGCCGATATCCGGGAAGATGGCATTTCTTTCCCAAAGCGGTGCGATCTGTTCGTCGATCCTTGATCTTTCCATCAAAGAAAATATCGGATTCAGCTACTTTGTGAGTCTGGGGTCCATGCTGGATATCGAATTCGGCGATATGATCGATTATCTGGGAGGGCAGCCGGAAGTCAGCAGTATCGTCATGTATATTGAAAGCCTGACGCGCTTTCGAAATTTTATGAGCGCGGCCCGGGCTGTTTCGCGCGTAAAACCGATTATTGCCCTGAAAGCCGGGCGCTCGGCGGCCGGGGCCCTGGCGGCCGCCTCGCACACGGGTGCGCTGGCCGGCGAAGATTCGGTCTATGATGCTGCTTTGAAGCGTGCCGGAGTGTTGCGGGTCAAAACCTTTGAAGAGCTTTTTGACTGCGCCGAACTGGTGGCGAAACAACCCAAACCGCAGGGCCCCGGGCTGGTGATTATCACCAACGCAGGAGGCCCGGGGGTCATGGCAGCCGATACGCTGTCGGAATACGGATATGAGCCGGTTGCGCTAAGCGCGGAAACATTAAAAAAATTGGATGAAATTCTTCCCCCTTACTGGAGTAAGCGCAACCCGATAGATATGCTGGGGGAAGCCACTCCGGAACTATATCGCAAGGTGGTGGAGATCTGTTTAAGAGCAGTTGAAGTCAATGGTATTCTAATCTTGTCGGCGCCCCAGGCACTGACGGATACGGCCGAGGCGGCCGCCGCGCTTGTGGACCTTATTCAGGACACACCGATTCCGGTTATTACTTCCTGGATCGGCGGGGCAGAGATGCAAAAAGGCCGGGATATTTTCAACCGGGCCGGCATCCCGACGTTTGATACGCCTGAACGCGCGGTACGCGCGTTTATCGATATATATCGATATTCGCAGAACATCGAAATGCTGCAGGAGATTCCCTCCCGGTTTCCCAGTGAATTGAAATTTGATCGCAAAAAGGCCCAAGATTTGGTTCAAGCAGGCCTCCTTACTGAAAATCATCTTTTGACGGAAATAAAAACCAAGGAGCTGTTAGCTGCTTATGGAATTCCTGTCGATCGCATGGAATCAGCTGCCAACCAGGAGGAGGCCGCCAGTAAAGCGGGAGCCATCGGGTTTCCAGTGGTTTTGAAGATCAATTCCCGGGACATTTCCCATAAATCGGATGCCAAAGGGGTTTTGCTTGACTTGAAAAATGAAGAAGAAGTCCGCGATGCCTTTGACAGGATTATAAAAAATGCGCAAGCCTACAATCCGGAAGCACGCATCGACGGGGTTACCATCCAGCCGATGCGCAAACGGCCGGACTATGAATTGATATTGGGTGCCAAGCAGGATCGTGATTTCGGTCCGGTGATACTTTTCGGTATGGGTGGAATATTGACCGAAGTACTTAAGGATCGTGCCATAGCGCTTCCGCCATTAAACCGGCTGTTGGCCAAAAGGCTGATGGAGGAAACCAAGGTCTACCGGCTGCTGCAAGGCTACCGCGATATACCGCCGGCTGACATCCAATTGCTGGAGGAAATTTTAATCCGCCTGGCCCAGCTGGTAACCGACTTTTCCGAAATTGAAGAGCTTGATATCAATCCACTTTTCGTGAATGAAAAAAGCGCCTGCGCCATCGATGCCAGGGTCCTTTTAAAACCACCAGACAAACCGGCGCCGCTGCATCTGGTTATCAGTCCCTATCCGGATCAATTTGAAGAACATACCCGAACCGGTGAGGGAATCGACATATTCGTCCGGCCCATCCGGCCTGAAGACGCGCCCCTTTTGGTGGGGCTGTTTGAATCCCTTTCTCCTCGAAGTGTATATATGCGATTCTTCTCCCCCATGAAACAACTTCCCCACAGCATGCTGGCCGTGTTCACCCAGATTGACTATGATCGCCATATTGCGCTTGTGGCGCTGTCAGAATCAAAATCAAAAGAAGAAATGCTGGGGGTCGCCCGCATCATTTTGGAAAGAAACCTCAAAGAGGCTGAATTTTCGGTTGTCGTCGGTGATCAATGGCAGGGCAAAGGGATCGGCGCTGCCTTGCTGCAACGCTGCCTATCAATTGCCGATGACAAAGGACTTGAAAAAGTAACCGGGGTTGTGCTGGCCGAAAACACCCAGATGCTGGCACTGGGAAAAAAAATGGGTTTTAAATCCAAAAAAAGTATTGGAGCCAATGAATATGAGTTGAGTAAGGATTTCAGACGTCCTTGAAAGCAAATACCCTGTTTTTAGATTTTTAAGATTTTTGCATCTTATACCTATATTTAAAAAAATAGAGGGGAATGTTGATTTCACTTGAAATCAATCAGCCGAGCCTTTACTCCAGATTTTCTACGTTAGTGCTTCGATTCGCAATTACAGTGACATATAAATATTAACAATCCAACGTAATTGCTTACTCAGCACTAAGTCCTGAGTGAGTAAATACGTCATCGTATTTACGAATCGATGGACTTAGTAAGCATTTATTTTCAAAATAAGCTTACCCACCGTGGTACCGGATTCAAGTGCGCGATGGGCATCGACGACTTTCTCGAACGGATAGGACTGCACCACCGGCGCTTTAATTTTGCCCTCCTCCACCCACTTTAAAAGATCCTGCATCGCCTCCTGAAACAAATCCCTACGGTGAAAGAGAAAGGATAAATTAAAAGCGATCAGGCTTTTATTTTCCTGGGTCATTTTCAGCGGGCTCCATCTTGGAACCCGTAAAATACTGCCATAGCAGCTTGAGGTAGTTGGGTACGCCCCCATATGTTGACAGCATGGAATGAAAGCCATAGGCCACGAGCTTTCCCGCCGGGGCCAGGTGCCGGTAACTCTGCTTCAAGGTTGCGGGGCCGTTGGCGTCAAAGACAATATCAAAACCATCCGGACAAAGTTCACGAGCTTGACACCACAGATCTTCTCTGCTTTTATCGATTACCTGGTCGGCGCCGTAATCAATAGCAGTCACTACTTTATGGGTGGCACCGACAACGCCCGTCATCTGACAGTCGGCAATTTTGCCCAGCTGGAGCAATGCACCCCCCACCCCTCCGGCCGCCGAATGAACTAAAATCTTCATGCCGGGTCGCAGAATAAAATTTTGGAACAGCCCGTGATAGGCCGTCAGAAACACCGCCGGAAATGCGGCCCATTGATCGGAGGTAAATTTGGAATCTTCCGGTATTAAAAAGACCTGCTCCCGGGGAACACAAAGATGGGTGGCATAAGCACCAAACCGCGTTAATCCGAAGACCCGATCTCCTGCCTTCAGATCCGTCACCTCCTCGCCGCATTTCAGCACCCGGCCTGAGAATTCAAACCCGGGCGTGATGGGCCAACCCACAAACTCCTTGGCGGATTTGTAAAGCCCCAGTCGAATAAATATATCGGCAAAGTTTACCCCGGCGCCAAATACTTCCACTAGCACTTCATCGCGCTGCGGCGTCGGAATCGGCGCCTCCTGTATTTGAAGCCTGCGGTAACCTCCGGGCCGTTCGATAACGACTTTTTTCATATCAAATTCCTTTTTACAAAGACAGTTAAGCGCGTACTAAAGGGAAGCGATGCTGATGGCAGATCACGCCTAAAGGGGACAGGTGTTATGATAGGCTTTCATGAGCGGAATGATCCATCCTGAATCTTTGGGTGATTTTACAGTTGACTTGAAGAAGGATTGCCTGTCCGGGACACCATCGCCCTTGACCAGTTCAAGAAATTTCAGTCCGTCAACAATCCCCATTTCAAAATGGGGCTGAATGCCCCAGACGGGCCGTCTTTTAATTTAAAAGCCAGGATCTCACAGGCTTCGGAGCGGGCAATGATGGTGGCCTCATTTTCATTTATTTTGAAGACCTCATCATAATGAAACACATAGCCATGAATCTTGCTGCCGGCTTTGCCGAGCAGGGCATCATCGGCCAGAATCTCAATTTCCGGCCAGCCCACATCCAGGGCCGGCCTTTTGCTGACGGCACCATCCCCGAACAGGGCCCGCGCGATGATCTGGTGGCCGAAACAACTGCCCACCATAACCTTACCCTGGTCGACGGCCTGTTCGGATTAATTCCTGTTCGGCTTCAATCCAGTCCGAGTTATCAAGAACACTGGCGGTGGAGCCGCTGATAAAAATATGGGAATAATCATCCAGATCATCCGGCAATTCACCGGCAGATGCCCGGTATGAATCAAATTCAAACAGCATCACCGGTTCGAAGTAGGTTCGAGGCTTGTAGAGATCATTTTTAATTGAATTATCCAGAAAAAGAATGCGATTCATTTTAAACCGCTTTTCAAAAATAGGTTCCGAAATACGGAAGGCTGGTATAAGGGGTTGTAGAAAAAAACGCTCAAATTACGCGACGTTTTATTAACAACCGCTAGAAGCCGGCAAATTTCGTGTGATTAAAATATAGTATAAAAGCAACACCCCGTTCTCCTGTGAGACAGGGAGTTAGCAATCTTTGGTTAAATATAATTATCAGACTTCAATTTGTGAGGTCAAGAAAATATCAAATATGCTTTCGGCCCTTTTTTCCGGAAAATTGGTATTAGATTTAAAGAAGTTTATTTTATTAACATGATTGCAGGCCTCAAATCCTTAAAATGAAGCGCAACGTAACACTTCTTGCCTTGAGCCAGGCGGTACTCATCACGGGCACCTCCCTTCTGCTGGCCTCTTGTGCATTGGTGGGGATGACTTTATCCAGCACCAAAGCGCTGGCGACCCTGCCGCTGGCACTTTTATTTATGGCCCAGATGACAACCACCATACCCGCTTCTTTATACATGCAGCGTGTGGGCCGTCGACTGGGTTTTATGACCAGCTCAGTTTTCGGGATGGCCGGAGCTGCCATCGCCACGGTCGGGGTTTTTAAGGCCGAGTTCAGCATATTTTGTTTTGGCACCATATTAATCGGCGTGTTTAATGGGTTTGGTCAGTATTACCGGTTTGCCGCTGCCGAAACCGCCCCGGAAGAATACCGCAGCCGCGCCATTTCATATGTGCTGGCCGGCGGGTTGATTGCCGCTTTTGCAGGTCCGAATCTGGCAAAGTGGTCCAGGCAGTTGCTACCAGAGGAATTTGCGGGAAGTTATGCCATCCTGACGGGGATTTACCTGCTGGCCTTCAGTATCGCCTTTTTTTTGAGCATGCCAAAGCCGGGGGCAACCACCCGGTCAGCGGGTGGGCGGCCGCTGGCTGAAATCGCCCGCCAGCCTGCCTACCTTGTGGCGGTTGCCAGCGCCATGGTCGGTTATGGCGTCATGAATTTTATCATGATCGCCACGCCGCTGGCCATGCACGATTTCGCCCACCCGTTTTCAGACACGGCCTTTGTAATCCAGTGGCATGTATTCGGCATGTTTGTTCCGTCTTTTTTCACCGGGCATTTAATTCGAAAATTCGGCACGGCCAACATTATGTTGGCAGGGGTCTTGCTGCTAGGCTTTTGCGTCGGAATCAACTTCACCGGAACGACGGTCACTCATTTCTGGAGTTCGTTAATTTTCCTGGGACTGGGCTGGAATTTCCTGTTTGTCGGTGCGACCACGCAGCTGACGGAAACCTACTCCCCCGGTGAGAAAGCCAAGGCTCAAGCTCTGAATGATTTTATTGTATTTGGTACCGTCACCCTGACATCGCTCAGCTCCGGTGCGGTACAAAATATCCTGGGATGGGAAACCATTAACATGGCCGTCATTCCTTTTTTACTATTGATCGTTTTGGCTAATCTATGGCTGCGGGGCAAACCCCTGGTACTCGCCGCTGAACCAGTGAAGAAGTAATTTTATAAACATAGCAAAATGTAAAGGAGTTCATCATGACAGAAAACATCAGCAAAGAAATCCATCTTAAAAATCGTCCCGAAGGCCTGCCCACAGGAAACGACTTCGAGCTGGCCCGGGTGGCGATCCCTGAAACCGGTGAGGGACAGGTACTCGTTCAGAATATCTACATGTCGGTAGACCCGTACATGCGCGGACGCATGTACGATCGTAAAAGCTATGTACCGCCGTTTCAGATCGGCAAGCCGTTAGAAGGCGGTTGCGTTGGTCGGGTGATCGAATCAAAAAGCGGCGCATTTAAGGTCGGCGATTATGTTTTGAGCATGCTGGGTTGGCGTGAGTATTTTGTATCCGGCGGCGAAGGCTTGACCAAAATAGATCCTGCAATGGCACCTCTTCAGGCCTATCTGGGCGTTGTCGGAATGACCGGGATGACGGCCTATGTCGGTTTGCTTCATATTGGTGAACTTAAAGAAGGACAAACCGTTTTCGTCTCTGCCGCGGCAGGCGCCGTGGGTTCGGTGGTGTGCCAGATTGCCAAGCTCAAAGGATGCTTTGTGGTCGGCAGCGCCGGTTCGGATGAAAAGGTCTCCTGGCTGATGGAAGAAGCCGGAATAGACGCGGCCTTTAATTATAAGACCGCTGATGACGTGATCGACGAAGTCGGCAGACACTTCCCCAAGGGTATCGATGTATATTTTGAAAATGTCGGGGGCGTGCATCTTGAAGCAGCCCTGGAGCACATGAACGCGAACGGACGCATCGTGATGTGCGGCATGATCTCCATGTATAACGATATCAAGCCGGTTCCGGGACCTGTTCGTTTACCTTATATTATCTCTAAAAAGCTGACGATGAAAGGTTTTATCGTCATGGATCATTTCGACAAATTAGAGCCATTCATTACCGATATGGGAAAGTGGATCGCAGAGGGCAAAATTAAATGGAAAGAAACCATCGTCGATGGTATAGAAAAAGCACCGCAGGCCTTCATTGGACTTTTCAAAGGTGAAAATTCTGGTAAAATGATCGTTAAAATCGGTCCGGAGTCAACTTAGTCCATCGATTCGTAAATACGATGACGTATTTACTCACTCAGAACTTAGCGCTGAGTAAGCAATTACGTTGGATTGTTAATATTAATATGTCACTGAAATTGCGAATCGAAGCACTTAGTTAAATAGAAAATTAGCCGAATAGTCAAAGGTTGAAATCCTAACAATTAATATACTGAAACTTCCAATAACCAACGAGTAACAATCCATGGAAATGATCAAATCTAAATGGATTTTTCTTCTGATTGCCTGTTTGACCCTGTTGGGAATTTTCATAGCCCTGGGTGACACCCTCGGAGGTTTGCGCCCGGTAGAAGAAGGTGCGGTTTCAACTCCAACTGGGTCATCTGTCATTTCACAGCCTGCCACTGATGATCCTGCAGGAGAACAACAGGACACCCCCTCCATCCGCTGGTTTAACGGTCAAAGGCCCGAAAAGCTGAAAGGGGCTGCCCTGGTTATTCACGGTCTTAACATGGACCCTGACAGAATGGGGCCTATCATAGATATTCTGACGGCGTCCGGCATTGACGTTCTGGGATTGTCACTCCGCGGGCATGGAGCGAACTATGCACATCGTGATGATATGGCCACGGCTGAGGCGAGGATGGAGACATTCAAATACGTATCCTACTCTCTGTGGGCCAACGAGGCCTACCTTGCCTACATGCAGGTCCAACGGAGAGCGCAGCAGAAGCAGGTCCCTGTTTTTCTTGTCGCTTTTTCCATCGGGGGCCTGATCGGACTGGACCTGTTGGCTTCCAACCCGGATGTCCACTTTGATAAAGCCGTGTTACTGGCACCGGCCATATCTTTGCGTGCAACCATCTATTTAGAACGCGCGTTATCGCCGTTTCCGCGACTGGTCATCCCGAGCCTGGCCAATGAAGCCTATCTCGCCAATAAAAAAGGAACCCCCATTGCTGCCTACAATGCCTTATTCGAAGCCCTTTACCATTTTGAAGAAAATGCCGGCCCAAAATTAAACCTGCCTACCCTGGTATTTATCGATGAACAGGATGAATTTATACCCCTGTGGGGTCTAAAGAATCTGGTGGAAGAGTACAATCTGGATAAATGGAAATTCTACACCGTTCAAAAAGAAGAAGAAATGGGAGCGGGAGCATTTCATCATCATATTTTTGATGCATCTTCCACCGGCGAAGGGGTGTGGCGGGACATGATGGCGACAACCACAGGGCATTTGCTGGGGAACCCGGCAAAGTAAACCCCTTAGTTGCATTAACA
>CAWGCM010000037.1:0-392949 GCA_963821065.1 uncultured delta proteobacterium
TCCCTGGCCGAGATGCTTAAGACATAGGAGATTATAAGTGGACAGACTGGCGGTCTGCGACATTATGCAAATCGTTCGTTTTTATAATGATTCGAAGCTACCCATGTTCTCCGGCAATAAGGAAGGCCCTTCTTTATACATGAAGTCGATAAATGTCTTGGCGACCACCGACAGGCGTTTTCCGCGGGGGTGGCCGACGTACCAGCGCCATGAGATCGGGAAGCCTTCGACATTGAGGATGGTGAGCTCGGTGAGATCGCCACTGGTGAGGGTGTGCAGGGAGATAACCGCGACACCCAGGCCACCGGTGATGCCCTGTTTTATCGATTCATTACTGCCCAGCTCCATCCGGATATTGAGTGAGTAACCGGCTTCGGCAAACAGCTTTTCCACCACTATACGGGTGCCTGAGCCTTGTTCACGAATAATGAACGGGTACTCTGCTATGGCTTCCAGGGGGATGGGCTCACGGCCGGCCAGCGCATGGTCGATGGGCGCTACCACCACCATCGGGTTTTCCAGGTAGGGTTGAAAATCGAGCTCACTGGACTCCGGTGGTTTGCCGACCAGGTAGACATCATCCATGTTGTTGCCCATCCTGTCGAGGATCTGCTCGCGGTTGCCGATTTCCAGCGAGATGTTGATGCCCGGGTAATCCTGGGTAAATTTACCGATAAGGCGCGGTGCAAAATAGTTTGCCGTGGTCACCGCCGCGATACGCAGCTGGCCGGTGCGCAGGCCTTTCTGGTCATCTATCTGCATCTCGAAACGTTCCAGCGTACCGAGGATATCCTTTGTCGACTGGTACAGTGCGACTCCCGCTTCGGTGAGCGAGATCTTTTTACCGATCTGCTCGGTCAGCGGCAGCCCGATATCCGTTTCCAGCTTTTTTATCTGCATGGAGACTGTCGGCTGTGACAGGAACAGCTCTTCTGCCGCGCGGGTATAACTCAACAGGCGGGCGACGGCCTCGAACACCTGCAGCTGGCGCAGGCTGATACGTCGGGCGAGTTGTCCTACCTGGGCTTTTATCATAGAGACCATTCTATGATAACTATTAAGAATATCAATTATTATTTATCGTCTAATTCACTATACTTAAATCCTGAGTAAAACAGTCGGGTATTACAGATATACCGGATTAAGCCAATATCAATGAGCACAGACATCAACTTGAGAAACCAGCGAGGAGAAGAATATGATTAATTACAATTCAACAACAACCCGCAATAACAAGGTGTCTTCAAACGTCTACGCCAACCTGTTACATCAGGGCAGCGCTCAGGATTACGCTTTGTACAGACACAGACGTGCCCGTTTTTTGCAGCAGTCCGCGCTCTACCTGGGTGCAGACCTGAGTGACAGCAGTGTTCTGTCACTGTGCTTCAGCGACAACCCCGTTTCCAGTAAATGATACGCAGTAAAAAAGTTGCAGCGAATAAGACAGGTTAGTAATCAGAAGCAAAAGATCGAAAACAATACCGCCCTACGATGTAGGTAGCGGCTTTTTAAATAGCAGGATAAAGAGAGAGGGCATGGTCATGCCAGATAGATGGTTACAGGTTAAAGGTGATCCTTCGGTGAGGAATTTTCTGTTCGAACAGCGCCGTATAGAAAGCCTGTTCGACACCCATCTGGATCGTATCCATGACATCGTATATACGCTACTAACATACAAGGGCGCGTTTCACGTCAAGGTGCATTATTCATCCAGCCAGCTGACCTGCTGGTTCGCCGATGACGCTTTTCGCTACCGCGTGTTCGTTCTGGAAGAGGTGTTGAGCATGGGATTCCTCGACCAGTTTCGCGACTGCAGGATAGACCACCTGCAGCCGGTGATAGACGAGAGGAGAACGCTGGAGACACTGAAGGAGTTCAAGCGCCTGCGTAAGACGGACCAGACGATCTATATGCGTAATGGCTCGATCAACCGGGTAAATGGCCTGATCGGCATGAACTTTTCCTGTGACGGCGCGCACTATATCGATCACAAAACTTTTTTCGACAAGCTGGAAACATTTGCCACCAGCGATGTCGAAGAACACTGACATCAACAGCAACCATACAGGAGGAATACTGATGTTAATTAAAATGATAGACAATCTCAGCAACCGTGCCTTCGCAAAAGTGAAATGGTTACTGACCGCACTTTCAGGTGTATTTACGACCAGCATGATCGTCATGCTGGAGAGCTGATAAAAAACCACCCCCGCATGATCGCGCCTTGCGACCATGTGAGGGTGGGCATTATCAAACAATCAAATAACATATATTAAAAGCAATTAACCACTGTGAACTTTAGAGGCAATTTATAACAACAAACCAGGAGAGAGAGATGACAAACATCGAACAGAACACTAGCTATTCACCAACCGGCAATAATGACAGCAGCGAAAGGGCCAGGGAAATTGATAACTGGAATATCGAGCAGCTGATGTTTAAGGCAAGCCAGCATGGCATGGACATCTCTGATGACCATCTTGATGTGATACATTTCTTACGCGATTACTACGTCGAAAATGGCTGGCCTAAGAAAACGCATGCCCTGACCCGGCTGCTGGACAGGGAGTTCAAGCATATCGGCGGCAAGAGATATCTGCATCAGCTGTTTCCGCAGGGTCCGCTGACCCAGGGTGCTCAATTAGCCGGGCTACCCGCCCTGTACAATGTCGTCGACAGGTCTTTTGGTACCGCACACTGATATAACCAGTATCAGAGTTTTATCATCATAGCTCACCCTTAAAGGGGGCAGGACTTCATCCTGCCCCCTTTTTTTGACCATAACCAGCCAGTCATCCGCGCTAAACAATGGCGCATTTAGTAATGATAAAGGCGCGGCATGTCACGCCCATACGACGCAAATCCCCTATATTTATGTTACAAAAATTACAGGTGACATAATGATGGATAAAGGTGAAGATTTTACCCAGGTATTGCAATACCAGCGGCTTAAGCACTCACTGCAGGAACAAGGCCTGATCAAGCCTGATAATTCTAGTGCGGTATATGTATTAATCGCTTTTTGCTCAGGCTGCATCATCGGTAGCCTTCTGCCCTGGTAACAGGGGGATAGAACACGGGCCAATAAGGCGGTTTACCGCAAACGTTTAGCCTTAGCCGCCATTGCTACCGCTCTGTGAAATTTAATGCTTGTATGATATATATTAAGGATATTCCTTAACTGTACGCATAGTATATTATTTGTATCATGAATAAAGCGAGCTTCCAACAACAGCTGCAAAAGCTGACCGTATTCATAGCCATACTGGTAGTGGCGGCGTGCGATGCCGGCTTTGTCGATTCCGAACAGTCACTGGGTGACTACGATAGCCGTTCAGTGGTTCTGGGCGATGTCGATGCTGATGGCGACCTGGACATGGTGGTGGCCAACCAGAACCAGGGGAACCGGATCTACTTCAACGATGGTGACGGCAACTTTACCGATTCCGGCCAGTCCCTCGACGAGGACAGCAGCCAGTCTGTTGCACTGGCCGATATCGATGGCGACGGCGACCTCGATATGGTGGTCGCTAACCAGAACCAGGCAAACCTCATCTATCTCAATGACGGCCTCGGCAGCTTCAGTGATTCCGGGCAGGCACTGGCAGAGAATGACAGTTACTCCGTGGCGCTCGGTGACATCGAGCTTGACGGCGATATCGACATGGTGGTGGCCAACCAGGGGCAGGCGAACATCATCTACCTCAATGACGGCCTGGGTAACTTCAGCGATTCCGGCCAGTTACTGGCAGAGAACGATAGCCGGGCTGTTGCGCTGGGCGATGTCGATGGCGACGGTTTTATCGATATCGTGATCGCCAACCAGGGGCAGCCCAACCTGGTCTATATCAACGACGACTTCGGTAACTTCTTCGACTCTGGCGCCCAGCTGGGAGAATTCGATAGTAACGCCATCGCACTGGGTGATGTCGATGGTGACAACGACCTGGATATCGTGGTGGCCAATGAGAACGAGGGCAACCGGGTGTACATCAATAATGGCATCGGCGGTTACAGTGATTCCGGCCAGTCATTAGGCGCCAACGACAGTCGCGCTATCGCACTCGGCGATACCGATGGCGATGGCGATCTTGATATGGTGGTCGCCAATCAGAACCAGGGTAACCGGGTATACATCAATGATGGTTCTGGCACATTCAAAGATGATGACCAGTCACTGGGCACATATAGCAGCCAGTCAGTCGCACTGGGAGACCTGAATGGCGATGGCTCTCTGAGTATCGTGATAGCCAATGCCCTGCAGGGCAACCGGGTCTATAACTATGTGCAGGAAGAGTATGATCTGTTCAACCCGGAACCATAACTGAATAGATTCGTCATTGCGAGCGAAGCGCGGCAATCTTGTTAAGCGACTGTATCGTCTACATGAGATTGCCGCGCTTCGCTCGCAATGACAGGATTTGCCAAACCTGAAAACCTATAAGTATTATCCATGTTTAATCATTCAATCTTCATGTTTGTTATCGGCTGGGTGCTGTGGTTTTTTATCGACAAACACCCGGCAGCTCTCGGCACCATGGTGCCCGGTGAGCTGGGCAGCCTGCTGAACAATTTCCAGCTGGCCTTTGACATGCTGAAAGCCGGTTACCTGAAAGCTTCTTTTGTTTTTATCTGGAAAGCACATTACCTGGTGATCGCTATTATAGCCGGGCTGCTGAGTTCGATACTATTCCAGGGTGTAGCAAATATTTTGCGTCGACGTAAATTGCGCGACCTGATGTGGCCAAAGAAACTCACCCCGGGTGCGACTGAAGCGCAGGACTCGGACACGACGGCAAAATAACGAAGCAGTCGATAGAAACTTAGCGTTTTCCGAACAGGGAACCGAGGATGCCGCGCATGATCTGCCGGCCAATCTGGCTGCCCATACTTCTCGCGGCACTGCTCACCATCGCTTCCATCGGTGTCTGTCGTGTGCTGCGCCTTTTTGCTGTCGTCGGTTTTTGACTGCTCTCTTTCTCTGCCGCTGCTGCCATCTTTTCGGCTTTAGCTTTCAGCATCTCATAGGCGGATTCACGATCGACGACTTCATCATACCGTCCTTTATAAGGTGACCGCGCCAGGTGTTCCGTGCGCTCTTTTTTGCTTAATGGCCCGACGCGTGACTCGGGCGGTTTGATGTAGACGTGTTCGACCGGGGTTGGTCGGCCTTCGGCATCCAGCACCGAGACCAGGGCTTCACCGACACCGAGTTCGGTAATCAGCTGCTCGGTATCGATCTGCGGGTTCTGCCTGAACGATGAGGCGGCGGCTTTCACTACCCGTTTATCCTTTGGCGTAAACGCGCGCAGTGCATGCTGGATCTTCATACCCAGCTGGCCGAGGATATCTTCCGGGATGTCCATCGGGCTCTGACTGACAAAATAGACACCGACGCCTTTGGAACGTATCAGCCTGACGACCTGCTCTATCTTATCGACCAGGGCATCGGGAGCGTCATCGAAGATGAGATGTGCTTCATCGAAGAACAGCACGAACTTTGGCCGGTCGGCATCACCGACTTCCGGCAGGTTCTCGAACAGCTCGGCGAGCAACCAGATGAGGAAACAGGCATATAACTTCGGTGACTGGTGGATCAGTGTACTCACGTCGAGAACATTGACCACACCGTTACCGGAGAAGTCGGTTCTCATCAGGTCATCCAGCTCGACGGCCGGTTCATTGAAGAAGCTCTCTGCACCCTGCTCATCCAGGATCAGCAGTTTTCTCTGGATAGCACCGATACTCGCCGAGGAGATGTTGCCGTATTCTCGCTTTCAGTTCTTTTGCATGATCCGCCATCCATACCAGCATGGAACGCAGGTCTTTGAAATCGAGCAGCAACAGGCCATCATCATCGGCGATCTTGAAACAGGAATACAGGATGCCACTCTGGGTGTCGTTCAACTCCAGCAGGCTGGACAGCAACAACGGCCCCATATCAGAGATGGTGGTGCGGATGTGATGGCCTTTGCTGCCGAACAGGTCCCAGAACACCGTGGGTACCGGGCGGAACTGGAAGTCTTCGATAGCCAGCTGTTTAACCCGTGCGTCGATCTTGGGATGCGTTTTTCCGGCAGCGGCCAGGCCGGAAAGATCACCTTTGACATCGGCGAGAAAAACCGGCACACCCAGGCGTGAAAAACTTTCTGCCAGGTTCTGCAGCGTTATCGTCTTGCCGGTACCGGTAGCACCGGCGATCAGGCCATGCCGGTTGGCCATGGCTGCATCCATCGTGAAAAGGCCGTTACTATTACCGCCGATCAGCAGGCTCGGAGAATCACTCATTTATAACTCCATCATTCAAAGCAGGTCGCCATTAGAACATGAAGTTCATCGGCTGACAAAGTGGCGTCTGAAAACAGAAACAGCAGCGCAATTAAAGTAATAATAAAACCTACCGACCGTTCTGATAAGTAAAATTAAAATCGAGGCCCCGCTCGTGTAACCATTGCGCAAACAACCAGCAGGCAGCCGCCCATGCCGTGCCGGCTGCCCAGCCAGCCAGCACATCACTTGGCCAGTGTACCCCGAGATAGACACGGCTTGCCCCGACCAGGAAAGTGGCGAGAACCGAACAGCAGATCAGGTAGACCCGCACCCTGTGCGCAGAGTGCACGATTGCCAGCAGTGCACCTCCGGTGAGATACACCACTGCCGATAGCATCGAATGGCCACTGGGAAAACTGGAGGTATAGATCATCGAACCATGAGTCACGAGGTCAGGACGGGGACGGTCAAAACCGGTCTTGAGCATGGTGCTGAGCAGCAGGCCACCCACTATCGCGGTCAGCAGGAATATGGCAACCCGGCGTACCCCCAGCAGCCAGAGGTATCCGATCGAAACCACGGCAACCAGGCTGAGCACCCCGACACCACCGAGTGCCGTAAAGTCCCTGAACATCTCCTCGACCCAGGCTGGACCGAGCGGGTCGCCAGGATCACCCGGTACACGTAGCGCCATGAGCAGCCATTGATCGAAACGCATGGTGTCACCCTCCAGCATCTCATCAGCGATGAGCAGAAAGGCGAAGACACAAAACCCGAATATCGATAACACCAGCGATGCCCGATGATGCGACACGAATCGCCTGGGTGAAGTGTCGCCAACTGTGTGCTTATCAGACATAAACGATCACCTCGTGAATTATGCAGTGAGACAAAA
Source organism: uncultured delta proteobacterium (assembly GCA_963821065.1). GTDB lineage: Bacteria > Desulfobacterota > Desulfobacteria > Desulfobacterales > JAFDCJ01 > JAFDCJ01. The sequence continues at coordinate 7,166 of CAWGCM010000037.1, forward strand.
TAACAGGCTAGCTCCTGACCAGTTTAAGATTGCCCACTTTATCGACCTCGGCACCCCAGCCTTCATCTAACCATGTCGTCGAACTGGTTTCCACGATCAATGTCGGGCCCTGGATCCGCTGCCCTACTTTTAAACCTGCACGGTTGATCACTGGTACCTGCCCTACGACACCGGGCATGGTCGTGAACTGCTCGTTCAATTTTTCGGTTGCTTGCCATTTCGGCAACACCAATGACTGGCGTTGTTCAATTGCTCGCACCCGGACATTGACCAGTTCGATGTCGATAGCCAGGTCATGACCATAACTGTCTTTGTGTTTCTGGTGGAACGCCGCTTCGATAGCCTGCAGTCCCTGCCATGGCAGGTTGAGAGCATTGCTCTGGCCCTGGTAACGGACATCGACGCTGAGGTTGATTTTTATATCGTCATTGCGAGCATAGGAACCGTCATTGCGATTCCTACATGGATGTAGGTTAGTAGAGCAACGCAGGAGCAGTTGCCGAGCGAAGCGCGGCAATCTCCCGACTTCACAGCCGCTGCCTGAGATTCCATCGTTAGGTTCGTTAACGGTGCGTCCATGCACCACTACTGCTTCGTCCCTCGCAATGACGGTTTCTTCATTCGGGGTGAGTTCTGCAATCGCATGATCCACCAGTTCTTCGAATAGCTTATCGACGCTTTCTGCATCGCAGTCCTGCAAAAGTTTATTGATGGTACGTGAGCGCTCACGGCTGGCTTCGGCGGCCAGCATGCCAAGTGCCGATAACACGCCTGCATTGACCGGTACCAGTGCTTTGCTCATCTCCAGCTCTTCCGCCAGTGCGCAGACATGCAGGCCGCCGGCTCCGCCGAAGGAAACCAGGGTGAATTCTTTCGGGTCTTCACCGCGTTCCACCGACATCACCCGTAAGGCACGGACCATATGATCGTTGACCACGTCGATTATGCCCTGTGCGGCTTTTTCTACAGTCAAGCCTAACGGCTCAGCAATGGTTTTTACCGCAGCAAAGGCGGCGTCTTTATCCAGCTGCATATTGCCGCCGAGGAACGACTGCGGTAACAGTCGGCCCAGCACGACATTGGCATCGGTCACCGTCGGTTGTATACCGCCTTTGCCATAACAGGCCGGACCCGGGGCGGCACCGGCAGATTCCGGACCGACCAGCAACAGGCCGCCGGCATCGACCTGCGCGATGGAACCGCCACCGGCACCGATGGTATGCATATCCACCATCGGTACGGCCACCGGGTAACCGCCGATCTTTGCGCCGGTGGTAAAGCCAATCTCTCTATCGATGATCGACACATCGGTCGAGGTGCCACCCATATCGAATGACAGCAAGCGCTCTTCGCCGGAAGCTCCGGCGACATGTTGCGCGCCTTTGAGACCACCTGCCGGACCCGACAGCAGCAGGTTAACCGGGTAACGTCCCGCCTGCTCGGCACTGGTAGTGCCGCCGGAACTCTGCATGACTGACAGCGCCACGTCCTTTTTACCCTGAGCAGTCAGTTCATTTTCCAGTCGCTGCAGGTAGCCCTGCATCAAGGGACCGACCTTGGCATTGAGCGCGGTGGTCATGCCGCGTTCGAACTCTTTGTATTCCGGCAATACATCCGAAGAACGGCTGATGAATATCTCCCGGCCCGCCATGCCGGCGATCGCCCGCTCGATCTTCAGCTCTTCACTGTCATCAAAAAACGAGAACAGCAGGTTGATGGCGACCGCTTCGGGCGCCAGTGCTTCCAGCTGTCCGATCAAAGCCGACAGGTCCTGCTGATTAAGCTGTTGCAGATGTTCACCCTGCGCACTCAGGCGTGAATCAACCTCGACACATAGATCCCGTTCGATCAGCGGCGGTTTCTTTAGCGGCGTCAAGTTATATAACTCTTCACGCGCCTGGCGACCGATGCTGAGCACATCCGCCAGGCCCTTATTGGTGATATAGGCCGTACGTACCCCCTTGCCTTCGAGCACGGCATTGGTTGCGACCGTGGAACCGTGGATGACAGTGAGGTTGCTGGTGTTCAGATCGGCATCATCCCTGGCTAGATCATCGATGCCCTGCAGTATCGCGCGCTCGGGTGAATCGGGCGTGGACAGCACTTTATGGATGCGAACCGATCTGGATTCGTCATCGAACAGGATAAAGTCTGTAAAGGTGCCGCCGGTATCGACGCCGAGGAATTTGGCCATGATGTATTATAAAATAATATTACCGCAGAAGCGCGGAGATGCTGAGGTATATTATCTGGCTACGCCGTAGACGTAACCAGATATAAAAAAGTTTTTCTCTGCGCCTCTGCGGTAAAAATTGCTTTGTTTTTACTTACAAACTGTTTTATTTCAGTAATAATAGCGACCCATGTCATCGCTTATCTCGGTTAACAATCTGACCCGCCACTACGGTGATTTCTGTGCGGTCAATAACGTCAGCTTTGAGCTGGCTGCCGGCGATATCCTGGGCTTCCTCGGCCCTAACGGTGCCGGCAAATCTTCCACCATGCAGATGCTGAGCGGTAACCTGGCACCGACCTTCGGTGAGATAAACATCAACGGCATCGACCTGCTGGAGAATCCGAAAGCGGCAAAAGCCTGTCTCGGTTACCTGCCGGAAAACCCGCCTCTCTATAGAGAGATGACGGTGACCGAATACCTGCAGTTCTGCGCTCGCCTGCACCTGGTCAGCAAGTCACAGCTCAACGGCGCGTGCGACTTCGCCATCGAGCGCTGTGGCCTGGGTGATGTACGCCAGCGCCTGATACGCAACCTGTCGAAAGGTTACCAGCAACGGGTCGGTATCGCGCAGGCCATCCTGCATTCGCCACCGGTGATCATCCTCGATGAACCCACCGTCGGCCTGGACCCGATTCAGATCCTGGAGATACGCCAGCTGATCAAAACCCTGGGCGAAACCCATGGCATCATACTGTGTACGCATATCCTTCCCGAAGTACAGGCGGTATGCAGCCGGGTTCAGATCATCGACCAGGGCAGTCTCGTCTATAGCGCGGGCATCGATGAACTGATGAACCGACAGAGCACGCAGTACGAGATAGCGCTGGCCTCAAGCATCGACATTGAAACATTGGTCAGCCATGATGCGTTCAGCGCGATAGTACAGCTCGATGAGCACAACTTTATTGTCGATAGTGAATTAAGCGCAGAGCAGTTATCAGAATATATCGTGCAGCAGCAATGGGGGCTGACCCGCTTTGCGCCACGGCAGACATCGCTGGAACAGATCTTCATCGACCTCACCACCGGAGATGTCGGTATCGACGATGACAGCATGGACGATCAAAGCATGGACGATAGAAACATGAGCGCAAAGACGTGATGATACTCACCATCGCAAAACGTGAGTTTTACAGCATGTTCTATTCACCGCTGGCGTGGGTGATACTGGCCGTCATCCAGGTGATCCTCGCCTGGTCGTTCTTCACCTCTGTAGATTATTTCTTCAGCATCCAGTCCGAACTGACCACGATCAAGAATGCACCCGGTGTTACCGACCTGGTCGCCACCCCGCTGTTCGAAGTGGCCAGCATCATCCTGTTGATGGTGATACCGCTGTTGACCATGCGCCTGATCAGTGAAGAGAAACGTAACAGGACCATCAGCCTGTTGCTCAGTTCCCCGGTCAGTATCAGCGAGATCGTCATCGGTAAATATCTCGGCCTGCTGTTTTTTATCATCACCATGCTGTTACTGATAACGCTTATGCCGTTGTCGCTATCGATCGGCACCGAGCTGGATCTTACAAAAATGTTTTCCGGGATGCTGGGACTGTTTCTCATGCTGGCAGCATTCAGCGCTGCCGGGATCTACATGTCGTCACTGACCGACAACCCGATGATCGCCGCGATCAGCACTTTTGGTCTGCTGCTTTTTTTATGGCTGCTCAACAACAGTACGGCAGCCGATGGTGGCAGCAATGTTTTAAATTACCTGTCGCTGCATACACACTTCGCACCCTTGCTACGCGGCATATTGAATACCCGTGACATCGCTTATTTCTTACTCTTCATCGCCGGCTTTATCGTGCTGGCGATAAGACAACTCGAAACACAGCGGCTGCAGTCATGAAAAGACAAACAATGCAAAGCTTTCACCGCGGAGGCGCAGAGACGCAGAGAAAAACATTCAATAGTTTTTTTGCCGCGCCTGCGGCGCAGCAATATAATAAATCTCTGCGCCTCTGCGCCTCTGCGGTGAATTGTTTTTAATTAACCATGAAACTTTCAAGCCAGTCACGTCTGCAGTTAACCATTCAGAAATTTATTTTTCTGCTGCTGTTCGTCAGCAGCATCGGTATGCTGGCATGGATATCAGACCACTACAGTGTGCAGTACGATCTCACTGCAAACAAACGCCACTCTTTATCCAGTAACAGTGTCGACCTGCTCAACTCCCTGGACGGTTCCATTACCGTTAATGCCTATACCAGTGATGACGTGACCAGGCAGGCGATCAACGAGATCATCTCGCGATATCAGCGCATCAAAGCCGACTTCAATCTGCGCCTGTTAAACCCCGACATAGATATCGAACAGGTACAGAAGGACGGCGTGGTGATGAACAAACCCTTTGCCTTCGTCATCTATTACAACGAGCGCATGGAACATATCGACTCGTTGAGCGAACAGTCGATAAGCAATGCCCTGTTACGCTTAAACCGGCGCGATAACCAGCAGGTGGTTTTTTTGAGCGGCCATGGTGAACGTGATATCGATGGTACAGATAACCGTGCCTATGCGACGCTGAAGTCACAGTTAAACGATATGGGTTTCAACCTGCAGACGGTGAACCTGCTGGAGAACAGCCTGCCCGAAAATACCAAACTGCTGGTCATCGCGGCACCGGCGAACCCGTACCTGGCCGGTGAAGTCGAGCACATCGTTAGATACATCGATGCTGGCGGCAACCTGTTATGGCTGACCGACCCGGGTGAACTTTTCGGTCTGGATAAGATCGCGACATCATTCGGCCTGCAGTTACAGGACGGTATCATCATCGACAACAATACCGAGTTGCGGCAGACACTGGGTATCGAGCACCCGGCGATCATCCCGGTGACCGAATATTTTCCGCACCTCATCACCAATACCATCCGTTACAACACCCTGTTGCCACTGGCGCGAGGCATCAGCCCGTTGAGCAACGACAGCATAGTGAATCACTGGCAGGCAGAGGCGCTGTTTAACTCGAACGCAAAGAGCTGGAGCGAGGCCGGTGGCCTGAAAGAAGAGATGGTATTCAATTCCAGCGAAGGCGATGTCGCCGGCCCGATCACCATGGCCGTGGCACTACATCGCGCGAAAGACAGCCAGCAATCAGCTCAGGATGAAACCGCCCCAGCAGCCGGTTCTCAGCGTATGGTGGTTATCGGTGACAGTGATTTTCTATCGGATACTTATATCGGTGCCGGCGCCAACCTTAACCTGGGCTTGAATATCTTTAACTGGTTGATCGGTGATGATGACTTCATCTCTGTCGAGGTCAAACCAGCAGCAGATACAAAACTGACACTGGATGATACGCAGCTGGTCATCATCGGTTTTGGTTTCTTCCTGGTCATCCCGTTGATCCTGTTAATCATCGGCTTCCGTATCTGGTTCATACGCAAGAACAGATAGTCGATAACAGATAACAGATAACAGATAACAGCTAATATAGAGACCGGTCATGTATAAAAACAACATCCTTAACCTGGTTCTCTTCCTCGTCGTCATCTCACTCGCCTCGGTCATCTACTTCAGCGAAGAGGAGAGTACTGCGCTGGACAGGCTTACCGCTCTCGATGTTGCCGGTATCCAGTCGATAAGCATCCAGCACAACAGCAACACCACGACGATTGCAAAACAGGCAGATGGTCACTGGCAGATAACACAACCGGTAGATATCGCAGCGAATGATTTTCGCATCAACTCGGTGCTGGAACTGGTGAGCGCCCCGGTACATAGCCGCTACCCGGTCAACGAGATAAACCTGGCCAACATAGGACTAGCAGAACCGGTTACGACGATAGCGTTTGATGAACTCGACATCGCATTCGGCATCGTTAACCCTGCGACCGAATTGCGTTACCTGAGGATGGGTGATTCGATCTACACCATCGAAGATATCTATTACCCGCTATTGAGCTCGCACTTCGGTACCCTGGTATCGCTTGGTCTCTTACCCGGGGATAGCCGAATCGAAAAACTGATCCTGTTGAACCTGACCATCTCCCGGGATGAGAACGGTTTCTGGCAGAGCAATATCGCCATCAGTGCTGACCGTATCAACGAGACCGTCGATCACTGGCAGAATGACCAGGCCTTCGGCGTTCACAGTTACCTGCAACGCGAACCGCTGGGTGAAGTCTTCATCTACCTGGAGAACCAGCAACAGCCTGTCAGTTTTATCATCACCGATACTGACCCGTGGCTGATCCTCGCCCGTCCTGAGATCGGCCTGGAGTACCACCTCGATATCGAGGCATACGATAAGTTGATCGTTGCGCAGTAACGAGCAGCCTACTTGATCTGTCATAAATACATAGCGGCATTAATCTACAGGTAGCGTGATAATCTTTTTAAATAGGGTTACAAGAACGTATAATGTAACGACAATTTTTCAGGGGTAGAAGCATGGCAGTAAATAGACATTTTGGCTGGGACAGTTTCCTGGTACGTTTCGTTTTCGCGATCATCGTGGTTTTCGCCACCTACAATCCCGAAGGTGTATCTTACTACCACTGGATCGCTGAAGAGTTTCCGACATTCACCGTGTTCAAGGCTTTCGTCGGTGTCGTGCTGCTGATCGGCTGGATAATTTTGATCCGTGCCACCCTCGGTTCGCTCGGCTTTATCGGCATCATACTGGCTTCCGCGTTTTTCGGCCTTGCGATTTGGCTGATCATCGATGTCATCGGTCTGTCGGCTGACAGCCAGCGCGTCATCAGTTATATCGTCGCGATCATGCTCGCCAGCGTATTGAGTATCGGCGTCTCCTGGTCGCATATCCGCCGTCGCGTCACTGGCCAGATCGATACTGATGAAATCGAACGTGATGATATCTGAACCAGCAAGATCGTATACTGACATTAACAACAGTTTAATTACCCACTGCTGATATGCCAGAGCTGCCGGAAGTCGAGACCAGCCGTCGCGGTATCGAACCGCACCTGCACAACAGGAAGATAAGCGAAGTCATCATCCGTCAGCACAAACTGCGCTGGCCGATCCCGAAAGATCTGCCGTCACTGGTAGAAGGCCAGAAGATCCGCGAGGTCTGCCGACGCGCGAAATACATCTACCTGAAACTCGATAACGGCAATATCATCATCCACCTCGGCATGTCCGGCAGCCTGCGCATCTGTACCAGTAAAACCGTCCCGGAAAAGCATGACCATATCGATATCGTCATCTCCAGTAAAAAGATATTACGACTGCGCGACCCGCGTAAGTTCGGCTGCGTGTTATGGCAACCCGGCGAGATCAGCCAGCACAAACTCATCAGCCCGCTGGGCCCGGAACCGCTGGACGATGATTTCGATGCCGAGTACCTGCATAGAAAAGCACATAAACGGCAATGTTCGATCAAGGCGCTGATCATGAACAGCCATATCGTGGTCGGTGTCGGCAATATCTACGCCAGTGAAGCGCTGTTCCGTGCCGGCATAAACCCGAAACGCAGAGCAGGTAATATCTCGTTATCGCGTATGCAGAAACTGGTCGATGCGATCAAGCTCACGCTGTCGCTGGCGATCGATGAAGGCGGTACCACGCTACGTGACTTTACCGGCATCAGTGGTCAACCCGGTTATTTCGCACAGAAACTTCTGGTGTATGGCCTTACCGGTAAACCATGCAGTGTCTGCGGTGAACCGATCAAACAGTTTACGCAACAGGCACGTTCGACGTTTTATTGTGCCAAGTGTCAACGATGATTGTCCTGCTTTTTTCTCAGGCATTGTGGTTCTCGCACCGCGGGCGAGGTACTCATTCTAAGTTTGCTCGTTTCTGTTGTTAACGCTACTTAGGTACTTATGTTCTACCCGTGAGTTTCGCCTTTTACGGCGAGTTACTTTTTTGCAACAGCTAAAAAAAGTAACCAAAAAAAGCCGTCACTACGCCTGGCGCCCCTGTAAAAGACACAGGGGTTCCCATTGAGTAAGTACAGCTGCCATGCTGTGAAAAAACTCGCAGAAAACGCTCAGACAGTTTTCACAGAAGACCCATGACACCTGTACTTACTCAATGGCTTGGCTGATGTGAGATAAATTCAACAACAAAAAATCTAAAGCAAAACAACAATAACCAAAGATCACAGCACGTAACATTAACACCGTTTTTGACTTTGACCTTCATTCCACCTCAGTAAGCCAGCGAAAGGGGGTGGTTAGCATGGGCTTTCTGCGACAGCTGTCTGAGTGTTATTTACGAGTTCTGGCGCAGCATGCTAACCATGCCCTTTCGATGGGTACCCCTGCTTCTCAAGGGGCGCAGCTGACGTGGCGGCCTTTTACAAAACACGTCCTGTGTTTTGCCCTTCGGGCCAGCCATATAACGGCTGTTCAATTTTGCTCCATACAAAATTAGTCAAATGACCCGCAAGCCTCGTATACACGGTTTTCCTCCAAAGATTTCAGGGTTTACGGTAATTCTATGAAAGGTCATTATTTAAGTCTCCATAACTGAAAGCAATATTTGAAATTACAAGTAAATAATTAATAACAAATCCAACTAATTTCGTCAACGAATTGAACCTTATACTTTGCCTCCTTATCACCACTTACTTCATGAGCACTTGTACGCCGCACCTTGGCAAGATTCCTTATTGCTTCCGCGTTTCCTTGCCTCCAGGCTTCCAGGCCTAAAGCTTCCAACCTCTCTCCGACATCCGTATTCCAAATTCCCAGAACCCGCAACCGTGAACCTATCATCCACTCCCAAATCATTTAATACCCGCATATAAAATCATTTAATACCTGCATGACCCGGGCAATAATTTCGGCGGGCTTGACCCTGCAGTCGAATCAAGGCCTTTATGCAAATTAAGGCTCATTTTTTGTAAAAAAACGCCGATAACTGTCTGTAGCGATAGTAAAAAACAGCCCACTATTTGACCGTTTTTTTTTGCAACCACTTATAGCACCTTTCCATATTGCGGAACTTATTTTTAAAAAGCGGTCTCGCAGGACACAAATCCCACGGGGATTTATGATGGTGTGCAGTAAGTTACAGAAGTTATTGCAAAATGCCGTAAATCAATACTGTCAAATATTGTCACTGATTCCGACAAAATTTGCCATTTTTGATTTCAGATGTTCGGCATGATTATTTGAAATTCACATAATTTCAGTAAGTTAAAATTAAATTTCTACCGGCACAAATTTTGCAGTTAAATTAAGGTAACAAATTTTATACAACCCCCAGCGCACACTGATGTGCTGAGTTTTTTTACTTGAATTCCTGAAAAGGAAATATTAAATGAAACGATCTAATTATCAGGACATGCGCCGTGCATCCGCGAAGATAAAGCCCATCTTCGTTTTTGCGCTTTTGATAACCCTGTCGGTCTGTTGCTTTGCCCCCCAAGCCCAGGCCGGTCCGGCACCGATCCAAACATTTTTTGTGCCCCTGCCCGAGCTGCAGGTGCAGAACTCATTAAAGGGGGTGGACACCAACGAGCCAGATCGGAGACGATGATGCGCAGCATCATTTCGATTGCGGCCACCGGGGATAACACCATCATTCTACTACGACCACTGGGAGGACGGCTATGAGGCCGACCTGGCCAATCCCGTTCAGGCCAGCACCGAAATCTGGGGTGACAATAACGCGGGAAACGGCATCCCGCCCGGCTTTGGAACCGATGTGATCAATGCCGGGGATGTGATTACCCTTGATAACACCGTATCGTTGCCCCGCAACCCGGCCCAGATCCGCTACGATGGCCGCGACAAGTTCGGCGGCACCAAAGCCGCGGCGGTCACGCGGGCCTCCTGGGCGGTGAACCCCGGGGTGGTGCTGGCCGGGGCCGTGGAGGTTTACCCCCTGCGCGATTACGGCCTGCGCTTCGAAGTGCCGGTGGGCGAGGACCTCAGCTCCGACCAGATGTTTCAATATGTCTCGCTGATGGTGCTGGCGGCCGCAGACGGCACGGATATTCAGATCGACATCGACGGCGACGGCACCACTGATATCACCCAAACCTTGAACCAGGGCGAAAGCTACCAGGTGGACGGCGGCATCGATACCGGCGCTTCGGTGACCGCCTCCAAGCCGGTTCAGGCCCATATTTTCACCGGGGACATCGGGGCGCGTTACGAATCGCGGTTTTACACCCTGTATCCGGTGGAGAATTGGAGCGACAGCTATTATAGCCCGGTGGGCACCGCGGCCGACGGCGATGAGACCTATGTCTTCGTCTACAACCCCAACGGCAGTGCCATTACCGTCAATTATGAAACCAGGATCGGCAGCGGTTCATTTGCGGTTGCTGCCGGAAGCGCCTATCGCTATTTGATGCCGTCCCAGTCAGGGGCCCATTTTTTTACCGGCGACGGCAGCACTTTTTTTGCCATCGCCACCGTCGGCGCGGATCCGGGCGCCAACCTCGTGCACGACTGGGGTTTCAGCCTGCTGCCCGAAAACTATCTGACGCCCATTGCCGTGGTCGGCTGGGGACCGGGCAGTGATGATCTTTCCGAAAACGGCAGTCCCGTGTGGGTCACCGCCGCTGCAGCCACCACCGTTTACGTGGACTATGACGGCGATCCAACCACCGGGCCTCTGACGATGCCAACGGCGACCAATACAACGTGGCCCTAAACCTTGCAATGCTGGAATCGGCGCGGGTCTATGACAACAGCGACAACGACCAGACCGGCATGCGGCTCTATACCCTGGATGGTATCCTCATCACGGCCGCCTGGGGCCAGGACCCGGCCAATTCCCTGGGCGGTGCGCCCTACCTCGATCTGGGCACCACCGTTTTGCCTTTTCCGATTGCATCGGTGGAAAAGACATCCGCTTCGGTGGTGGACGAAAACAGCAACGGCCTGATGGATTGGGGCGACACCCTGGAATACACCATCACGGTCAACAACGACGGGGTCATGGTGCTGGGCGGCGTGGTGGCCTCGACCGGTTGCCGGCCGGTACGTGACCTACGTGCCCGGCTCCACCACCTTGAACGGCGCACCGGTCGCCGACGATACCGTGCCGCCGGCGGCCACCGAATTATCCCCTGGACGAGGCCGGACTGTCGATGCCGGTTATTCCGCCCACCGAGTTTTCGACCATAACGTTCCGGTCACCGTGAATGTCGGCACGACCTCCATCACACAACAGTGTCAGAATCAATACCGACCAGGAGGAGTTGACCACCGATGACACCATCAACGTCAATACCCCTGATGTGACCGACTGCAGTTTGAATTCACCGATGCCGGCGGTGTGTCCCAGGCCACTTACCTGAAAAACAGCGACATATACGTCACCGTGGACGACAACGACCAGAACACCGACGCCGGCACCATCCAGAGCTTTACGGTGGTGGTGGTCAACTCCGACAGCGGCGATGTCGAGACCATTACCCTGACTGAAACCGGCAACGACACCGGGGTGTTCCGCAACACCGCCGCGCTGCCGTCTTCTCTCACCGGTGGCATGTCGCACGAGGACGGCACCCTTTATGCGGCGGCCGGCAACACCCTGCAGGTCGCCTACACGGATCCGGTGTTCGGGGATACCTGCAGCGACACGGCCGGGATCTCGATTCCCACCCAAATCAAGCCGCTTTATTTGAGTGAGCCGGGCCAGGGCATGGACCGGGTGGATCCGGTATCCACCGGTGACAGCACCACCGCCAACAGCCAGGTGATAGGATTCAGTAGCACTGGAACCACCGGAATGGCGGTGTGGTCGGCTGCCGCTATACCCGAATATAACGTCTGGGACGGGAGTTCCTTTGGCACGACCCAGAGTGCGGTAACCCAGTCGATACGCTGGCGGGTCATGGCCGGCGCTGCGGCACCCTCGCGCGATGAGAAAATTGTGGTAGGCATCGAAGATGGCGGTGAAATCAGCGGCGAGCTGTGGAATGGCAGCTCGTGGAGCAAAATTTCGCTTACGGCGTCTTGCTTGGGTGAACGAGACTTTTTGGTGGGGTACCGATGTCGCCTATGAGCAACAAAGCGGTGATGCGGTAGTGGTGTGGACTGGCGGCAACACCTATCCAAACCAGCTGCGGTACCAGGTGTGGAATGGCAGCAGTTGGACAGCACCGGCCAGCATTGCCGCTTACACCGGCTCCGAGCCCAAGCAGATGCAGCTTGCGGCCAATCCCAACTCCGATGAGATGGTGCTGGTGATAAACGATTCCAGTGAAAACGATTATGCCCTGGTGTGGGATGGATCCAGCTGGGGAAATCTGCAGCCTTTGGCCTCCTCGACCACCGATGACCGCACCGATATTTTTGTGGCCTACGAGCAACAAAGCGGACGGGCAATGGTGGTCTACGGCAACGGTACTTCTAGCGTGTACTACCGTATCTGGAACGGTTCAATCTGGAGTGGTGCAAACAGTGTCGTTCCACCATCCGGTGTTGATGGTTATGCCAGGTGGACCACGCTGGGATCCGATCCCAATAGCAACCGCATTGTAATGGGGGTGACAACAAGTGGTAGTGATCCCTGGCTGAGTGTCTGGAATGGAAGTTCCTGGGATACGTCGGTTCTGGCTTCCGCTCTCAACTCAACGCCAACGACAACCGCGCCGAACATTGCTGTGGCATTTGAAAGTAGGTCAGGGCCAAGCCATGGCGGTAAGCGGGTCCTCAGACAACAAGATGATTTACAAGACCTGGACAAGCGGCACCGGCTGGTCAACCGCAAACACCCACCCATTTGTGGTTACCAGCGGCACAACTCCATGATGCTCTATAGCGACCCTATCTCCGACCAGCTCATGTACGTTGTCCAGGATGGCGGCCAGGATGTGAACTACATCCATTGGGATGGATCCGGTTGGGGGGCTGCGACCGAGCTCGAATCCGCGAGCGGAGAGACCAAGAATCAGCCTTTTGTATTTCTCTACGATCAGCATATTGTACCAACCGGATCTTCCACTACTTTCACCCAATCGCCGGTCATGTGCAAAGATTTTTCTATGCCTGTCGGTGGTACCGTCGAGGTTCAAACCTACGTGAACGTCACCGCGGGTACAGGCGGAAATGTTGCCATAGATACAGCGTCCAGCGGAACAACCACAGGTTCCAGCGTCACCATTCCGCACACCACTTCCGGCACGAACCGCCTTATGCTGGTAGGCGTCTCGATGGCTCCCAAGTCCGGCTATACCGTCTCTTCCATAACCTATAACGGGGATAATCTTAGCGTCGTTGGTACAAGACAGGAGTCTGATAAGGCCAGAATAGAAATTTGGTCCCTGATAGCCCCTGATACAGGTGCACATGATGTCGTAGTGACCTTAAGCAGTAGTGACCATGAGGGTGCCGCCGTCGGTGTGATGACATTCACCGGTGTTGATCAGTCAACGCCTTTAGGGACCTTCACTTCGGCGATTGATGATTCAGACTCGCCTTCCGTTAATGTCACATCAGCTGCCGGTGAATTAGTTTTCGATACCCTGGCTTTGGAAGAAGACGGAGCTCAAAATATCGCTCCTGGTAGCGGACAGACGGAACGTTGGGATCTGGACGTCGACAAGATCAATGGGGGTGGCAGTACCGAACCCGGCGCCGCCAACGTCACCATGTCGTGGTCAATTACCGATAGTAGAAAATGGGCCCTCGGCGCAGTCCCGATTAAGCCTGCGGTCAGCGGCGGCATGCCAGCCAATCCCAATATCAGTGCCACAATCAAGCACGACGGAACAACCATCGAAACACTGACCAATCCCACGGTAACAGATCTCGGCTCTAACATTTACCGGCTGAATTGGATCGATGTGAATACCAGCGCCACCACCGTGCTGGCCGGCGAGGCGTTGAGCTTGAGATCACGACCATTGAGCCGGGCGTCAGTTTTGAGATTTTATATGACAGCAGCACCTACCCGTCCAAAATTTTGCTGCCTACTACGACGGTGATCGTCATCCACGTCGATACCCTGGCAGCTAATGATGCCCCCTATCCGGGCGGCAGCCCGGTCGTCGGCGCTCAAAACGGTTCGACTCTTTATCTGCGGGCCACCGTCAGCGACCCTTTTGGACCGGACGACATTACCGATCTGAAACTCTCCATCATCGAACCCTGTGGGGGTGGACCCATCGACGTTACCCTGGACGACACCGATGTGGTCGCCACTGCTGGTTGCAGCAAAACCTATGAGTACGCCTGGGCCACCGGCATGTGTCAGGGCAACTATGACATTATCGCCCTTGCCAGCGAAGGCACCGAGGGGATCACCGACAGCGCCGCCATTCGGGTGACCTTGAGTTTCAACGACACCGGCACTGCCAGTTTCACTGAATTTACCGACGGCTCCGGCAATCCGGTGAGCAATTACGACCCTGACACTCCGGTCTGCGTGCAAGTTAGCGACATGGATCAAAATACCAACCCGGGTGTGGCCGAGACCCTCACTGCGGTTGTTACCAGTCCCCAGGGCGACAGCGAAACCATGACCCTGACCGAGACCGGTCCGAACACAGGTATTTTCAGAAACTGTATTGTCTCGTCCACCACACCTCCAGCTGTTCCTGAGGACGGCAGCCTCCATGGCCTGCCGGGCGATGTGCTGGTTGCCAACTACACCGATCCCGACGATGCTTCCGATACTTCGGATGACACCGCGCTGGTGAACACCCTGGCTGCCGAAATGAGCGTTTTCAAGTTGCTGGTGGATCCGGTTGACGGGACCGCCGTTGTAAACGATTTGATTCGATTCGATATCGTGGTCGGTAATCCGGGGCCCACTAACCTGACAACCTTTACCGTCACCGACACCTTCGATGCCGGCTGTATGAGCTTTGATGCCGCCAGCATTGCACCCAACGACCCTGGGACCAATCCGCTCACCTGGGACGAATCCGAGTTGGGGACCTTGCCCGTTGACAGCAGCGTGACCATCGCCGTCTGGTTCAGGGCTGACGCCGCCTGTGCACCGGCCACCAACAGTGTCTCCGCCAGCGGTGAGGATCAGTCGGGCACTTCGGTATCGGCCGGTCCGGCGGTTGCCGAGGTGACGATCACCGAGCCGGCGCTCAGCGTCACCAAGACCCTGATCAGTCCCAATCCGGGTCCGGCCTATGTGGGTGATCCGGTGACTTTTCGCATTACCCTGCAAAATGCAGGGACATCGGCTATTACGACCCTACCGCTGGCCGATACCTTCAGCGATGCCTGCTACGACTATCAGGCGGCCACTGTAGCGCCCGATGGGGTCGGGGCCGGTTCGCTGCTGTGGAACAACCTCGGGCCCCTGGCAACCAGCGCCTCGACCAGCCTGGATGTGACCCTGACCGTCACCGGGGAGTGCAGCCCGGCCCAGAACACGGCCGATGTGAGCTTTGCGGTGGATGAAAATGGCGACAGCGTACCCGCAGTCCAGGACAGCGCAGGGCTGCAGACCATTGGCGCCACGATTGGCGATCGGGTCTGGAACGACCGCGACGGCGACGGGGTGCAGGATGTCAACGAAGGCGGCATTGCCAACGTGATTGTCTTTGTCGATCTGAATGGTGACGGTTCCCGCGATCCGGGTGAGTCCTATGATACTACGGATGTCAACGGCGCCTACGATATCACTGACCTGGCGGCGGGAACCTACAATATACAGGTGGATGTCGCCACCCTGCCGGCCGGGGTGTTGCTCACCGGCGGCAGCAATCCGCTTTCGGTGACTGTGGCCGTAGGTGGGGACTTTAACACGGCCGACTTCGGCTACCAGGGCAACGCCTCCATCGGCGATTTCATCTGGAATGATACCGACGGCGACGGCAACCAGGACGGCGGTGAGTCCGGGATTGGGAGCGTGACTGTCTTTCTCGACGTCGACGACGACGGGATGCGTGACGCCGGTGAGCCCTATGTCATTACCGACGGCAGTGGGATCTATGACTTTGCCAATCTGGCGGCCGGCGACTACGTGGTTGATGTGGATGACACCACCTTGCCGGCCGGCTTCACTTTGACAACCGGATCCGATACCCTATCAGTCAGCCTGACATCCGGTGAAGATTTCAACGATGCCGATTTCGGTTATCAGGAGCCGGGGACCGTGACAGGCCATCTTTTCATCGATGTCAACAGCAACGGTGTGCAGGATGCCAGTGAGGTAGGCCTGGTGGGTGTGGATATCATTATCACCGACAGCAACATGAATCCGGTGACGGTCACCACGGATGCCAACGGCGATTATCAGGCCAGCATACCACCCGGGTTATCCACCCTGGACGTGGATGACACTTCGCTGCCGCCGGGCGCCGTTTTGACCACCGCCAACGACCCCCAGACCGTGACGGTCAATTCAGGGGCCGCAATTGCCGGCACGGCCGTAGGCTATCATGTCCCGGGCCCTTATTTATATCAGGCCCACTACCGCTGGCGCAATGACGATGGCCCAGAGACTGTAACCCAGGGCGGTGATATTGCTATTTACAGGGCTTCAGCTGCCAATGAGGCCATTACCACTGCAAATTTTGATCATACCTGGGACACTGCCGTCAGGCAGGACAGCCCCTCTTTTGACCTGGACATCGATACCAGGAGTATCAAGCTACAAGCCGGACACTACCTGGCGCTGTATGGCGCTCGGTTTGATTCCAGCGCCGGCTCAGAACGCTCAGAGATTCAATCCGGCCTGGTACTCAATGGAGCAGAGCTTCCCATTGGCTGGTCACAGGGATATATGCGGCGCTCCGACGGGGACGATGAAGCCTTCACATCCGGCGGGGGTATCGTCTCTGTTGGCAGCGATGATGAAATCCTGGTGCTGCGCTCATTTCGAACAGACGCCAATGCGGCTGCGACAGTTCATAGAGAACCCGGTACTTCCGGCCTCCAACTGCTGCGTTTAGACGACAGCTGGGATTATTGCCGGCTGCATCTGGACACAACCCAGACCGGTCCAGATTCGGTCTCCTGGGTTCCGGTACAATACAATCAGCAGGATGAACTGGATAGCAATAGTTTTGATCACTCTCTGAATTCGGCTGATATCACCCTAAAATCGGTCGGACGCTATCTGGTGATCGCCAATACCTATGGTGCCCTTGCCCAATCATCAGGCGACCGAACCCTTGTTCGCCAACGGTTAACTCTAAACGGTGGTGAAATCGACGGGACCCGAACGACCGTATACATTCGCGGCAACACCAATAGCAACGACTGCCATGAGGGAGCGGCCTCTATTGGCGCCATTATTGATAATACCATTCCGAATCAGATCTTAAATGTTGAGTTAAACCGGGGAGATGGGGCAGCTGCCTGGACGATTAACCACGATGGTGCGGCCATTACGGTTACCAGAACCGCCATAACCATTGTCAAGCTTCCGGACACAGCCGATTATATACGTTTAGGCGACAGCGGAACAGACGACATGAACCCGGCCAGCCTTACAGATATGGGCTGGGACACTGAACATGAAACCAGCGGTTCCTTTATTCACACCGACAACTTGATCGAAGTCAATGCGGATGATGATTACCTGTTTTTGAGCACCCTTTATGCCGATGCGGCCGGTATCGCCCGCGCCAAATGGAACCAGACATGGCGCAAAAACGGCAGCATCCAAATGCAGTATGGCCAGACTGGCAATTATAACCGTAACAGTGGGGCCAATGATACCGGCAACTGGTCAGGCATCATCTTTAATGACCTGGTGGACGGCAATACCATCGAGGTGACCACCCAGCAGCTGGGGAACACCGGTTTTATCGGGGCAGATATCAAAGGCCTTCAGGGGGTCCGGCTATCGAGCCTCTTTGCGACAGGCATTGCCGGCGCAACCTTTGCGGCGGGTGAAGATGTGAAGCTGACCGGTCTTGCCAAGCAGACGCCGATGCGTTTGCGGATCATGGTATCCAACGAAGGATCGGGTGATTCGGGTGGTGAGCGCTACCGGCTGTATGTGGCCCAGACCACAGATCCCACCGGAGCGTCCTGTCCGACCGAGTCCTACCTGGCCATAGACGATGGCGGGCAAACCCACTGGGAGATGGTCGATTCTGGCTATATCTCAGAGCCTGAGTCCGACCTTTAACATCGATCCGGGGCTGACCGATGAAGCAACCACCTTTGTGTCCGGTGAACTAAAAGATACCGATGACACCACCACGGGCAGCATCGCGCTAAGTGTCGACGAATTTACCGAAATTGAGTTTGCTATCCAGGCCACCGCTGTGGCCCCGGATGCGGGCGAGTATTGTTTTAAGCTGGTCAAAGACGGAAGCCCGGATACGGATCTGGATGCCTATGCGATCTATGGCCAGGTCAACCTGGCCGGTGCCACCGCGGTTGATCTGCTGTCGTTTGAGGCTATGGGTGAGGGCGATTCGGTGAAGGTCTCCTGGCAGACAGCCCACGAGATCAACAACATGGGCTTTTACCTTTACCGTGCCGATAACCAAAGACGGGCCGTTTACCCTGCTGACCGACAAACTGATCCCGGGGGCTGATTTTACCACTTTAGGCCAAGCGTATGAATATATCGACAGGGACGTTACCCGGGGCAAAATATATTACTACCGTCTGGTAGATGTGGACACCTCCGGCACCCGGACCGACCACGGCCCGATCTGTGTCGACTGGGATGCCGACGGCCTGCCCGATGACTGGGAGATCGCCCACGGTCTGGATCCCACCGTCAATGACGCCGATCTGGATGCCGACAATGACGGTCTGACCAATTTAGAAGAATATGAGCGCGGCAGCGATCCGAACAACCCGGACAGCGACGGGGACGGCATCACTGGACGGCGACGAGCATTTTCAATATGGCCCCACCGATCCGGGCGGTTCCCTGAGCTTAAGCCGCGGGGTGCATGTTCTGGCTTCGGATGAGACCGGCATCACCCTGGAGCTTCGCACCGCAGCTTTTGAGACCGCCACCATCCAGGTTGACGCCGAGCAGTTTGAAAAGCTTTCGATTAAAGAATACGTGCACGGGTATACGCCGAGGTGGGCAAACCCCGGCTGCCGCTAAAAGGCATTATGCTGGACATCCCCGAAGGCCAATCCGCCCAGGTGACCGTGTTGGATACGCGCCTCGACCATCGGCTACGGCTATCAGGTCTATCCGGTGCCGCAAAATTATGCCGATGATCAGTCCTATGACGTGCAGGTGGCCGAGCTGTTTACCATGGACGCAGATGCCTATGGGCAGGATGCATTTTATCCGCAAAGCGTTGTCGGGCTGGGAGAAGTCTATAATTTCCGTGACCAGCTCAAGCAGCAGCTGATCTTTTATCCGCTCAGCT
This sequence comes from uncultured delta proteobacterium, assembly GCA_963821065.1. Lineage (GTDB taxonomy): Bacteria > Desulfobacterota > Desulfobacteria > Desulfobacterales > JAFDCJ01 > JAFDCJ01. The sequence goes on from CAWGCM010000037.1 coordinate 26,604, forward strand.
TTAATCCGGTCAGCGGACAGATCAGACACTACAGCCGCATCCGGGTGCGGATCGACTATGAGGATGCTGAATCTGGCCCGGGTACCAAACGATAGTCCCCTACCCTGGGCACCGCCGTCCGGCAACAGCATACTTACCAACCCGATTCCCATGGGACCGACGGCCATGGCATTTATCGGCCCGGCCTTTTTAAACAGCCCCATCATCTCGGCCATCGCCTCGCTTGGCACCCTGGCCCAGTCGTTATGGATGCCCCCGGGCTTTGATTGGACCACCCAGGGCCCGGCCTATAAGATCCTGGTTGCTGAACCCGGCCTCTATCGTTTAACCGGCAGCTATCTGGCTGCCAGCGGGGTTGATTTGACCGGTGTCAACATCGGACAGGTGCGGCTGTATAACCTGGGCACTGAGATTGCGCTAACTGTCTACGATGAAAATGGCGACAACGGATTTGACGGCAGCGATTATATCGAGTTTTACGCCACCGCCGTCGATTCTGAGTATGCCAAATACACCAATTATAATGTCTACTGGCTGACCCTGGCAGGCGGCCTTGGGGCTCCCCTGCGCATGGGGGTTGTTGACGGCACCCCGGCCGCCGGCCCGGATACCGCTACCCATTATTTTACGGTGCACTATGAGCCGGATCAGGGCTACTGGCAGGAAGCGCCGGGTGCAGACAGCCTGGATCGCTGGTTTATTGGCGCCATTGCGCTGGGTGATCAAATCAACAGTGCCAATGCCGGCCAACCGGTGAGCTTTAACCTGCCGCTGGTCGATGTGGTCGACAGCGCAACGGGTACTTTAAAGATTATGCTCTACGGCGGCTACGACACCGATCATGAGGTGCGGGTGTCCTATGAAGGTCAGGAGCTGGGTACTTTTGCCTGGAGCGGGTATACCAACTATGAGGTGATCATAGAGGATGTCAATTTTAGCGAACAGATCCAAGACGGCAATTACACGGTGTCGGTGACCTGTTTGAGCGGTTTTGACAGGATCGCCTTTGACTGGATTGCGGCCACCTATCCCAGAGAGTTTGTGGCCAATGATGACAGCCTGACATTTACCCACGATGCAGGGTACCTGTTTGCGATAGACGATTTTAGCACCGATGAGTTGATGGTTTTGGATATCAGCGCAGCCGATGATCCCTGTAAGGGTGCAAGGCTTTGATATCTACGAGCCGGTGGCCTCATCTTTTAGCCTGGAGTTTGAGACCGCCGATGACGGTCAGGCACACACCTATCTGGTGCTGGCTGAAACCGAGGTGAATACAACCGCAGCCGCGGTGGTCGAAGACAGCGCCTCGGATCTGGGCGATACCGCCAACGGGGCCGACTACATCCTGATCACCCATGATGACATCGGCTGGGATGGAAGTGGCCACCCCAACCCTGGGTAGACGATTTAGTTGCCCTGCGCCAGGCTCAGGGACTGCGTGTCAAGGTGGTTAACGTGCAGGACATCTATGATGAGTTTTCCTACGGGCTGGTCACCCCGCAGGCCATCAAGGATTTTCTAACCTATGCTTATGAAAACTGGGCGCGCCGGCACCCCAATATGTGCTGCTGGTGGGCGACAGCTCTTACGATTTTAAGGACAACTGGAAACTTGGCACCATTAACTATGTGCCCGCTTATCTGACCTATACCGAATTTATGGGCGAAACAGTCACCGATGAGTGGTTTGTGACCGTCAACGGCGATGATGCCGCCGCCGATATGTATATCGGCCGGCTGCCGGCCACAAAGTGCGGCCGAAGCCCAGGTGATGGTGGCTAAGATCATCGCCTATGAAACGGAGCCGAACACCAAGACCTGGGAGAAAAACACCCTGCTGGTGGCCGATGACCAGGAAGAGGCCTTTGAAAGCGTTTTTAAAACCATGAACGAGGACGCAGCGGCGCTGCTGCCCACCGCTATGGACCCGCCCTATAAGGGGTATCTGCAGGATTATCTGGATGCCGGATTTTCCCCGCTGGATTTAAACAGCGATATCGTGGATCAAGATCAATGCCGGGGCTTTGATCGCCAATTTCAGCGGTCATGGACATTTGCAGGGTTGGGCCGATGAGTCGATCTTTGATGCCGGTGATATCGATGCTTTAACCAATGCGGGCAAATATCCGTTTATTGTCAGCATGAACTGTTTGACGGGCTATTTTGCCTATCCGGATCCGGGTCCCCTGGCCGTTTCGTTTGCCGAACTGCTGTTGCGGGCCGAGCAAAAGGGTACGGCCGCCGCGCTGATGCCCACCGGCATGACCACCACCGAAGGCCAGCATGTGATGAACACGGCCCTGTTTGAAACCATATTTGTCGAAGATATCAGAAAGCTGGGTCCGGCCATTGCCAGGGCCAAACGCGAGCTGCTGGCCAACGGCGATGCCTATTTTGAACAGGTCAGCCAGACCTTTTTGCTGTTTGGCGACCCGGCCATGCAGTTGCGGGTGCCGCTGCCCCGAAGACCTGCCGGGCTGGCGCCGGCTTTCTGGACCAAAAGCGGTGTGGCCTTGAGCTGGGATGCGGCCTTAGACTGCAATAACGATCCGGTCGCCGGTTACAATGTCTACCGCAGCACGAGTCCGACCGGCAATTTTACCAAAATTAATCAGGCTGCGATTACCGAGCCCGAATTTACCGACGACACCGCCAGTGCAGCTGCGGCGGCGGCCTCGGCAATCTATTATTACACGGTCACCGCGGTGGATGCCGATGGCGATGAAAGCATTCCATCGGCCATGGCCGCAAGCCCCAGCCTGGCTGCGGGTACGACTATTGTTTCAGGCGGTTCAGGCGGTGGTGGCGGCGGCTGTTTTGTCAGCGCTGCGGCCAATTCTTTTAAATTAGTGGATATACGAAATGCAGCTATCTATTGGGTTTTGATGGTTTGCGGGGTTTTGGCGCTTTTAAGATATTGCCTTAAAAAAGCACTGGTGTCCCCTTCGGCTCGTTCGACCTTGAGGCTCTCGACAGGCTTGCTCAGGGGAATGACAAACCGGCTGGTTTGCCTGTAAAAAGCAAAATTTGCATTTTCGCTGCTGCAGTGTTAATATTTTGATGCCCTTATCCGGTAAGTCCAAGTTATTAATAAAAGACACCTGTGCTTTCAGATATCGGTAATCATATACCTAATCCGGATCCGCCGCGGAAGGCCAAAAAGCATTAATCCAACACACGTGAATTGGAAGCACGAATTTCTGCTTTGCTTCGGTTCGTCATGTCGAGCTTTAGTGACAGTAATGTTTTTCAAAAAATGGAGCGAATTCACAACTAAGACTCTAAAGACGTATATAGCGGTTGTCCATAAAAACGTTCCGTCAATGAGATGAGAATCATGGAAAAAAAAGTAAAAACAAAAAGACCAGGAAAAAATACGAAAAGCCTGAAATAACGAAAATCAAATTAGATGCGAAAACCGCTGTTTTGGCTGCATGCAAAACGTCCGGCGCCTTTGGTCCGGGCGGCAATGGTTGCGTAACGTTTTTAGGTGAAGCCTGCAGCCAGGCGGGCTCTTAATTTTTTAGGCCTTCGAGGAACTACCCCGCCGCGGCAACGGGGTATCAATCGGAATATTTTTATCACCGCACTTTTCTAAAATCCCACCAGTGCTATCCGATCGAGGTCCACGGTGTTGGGTTTCGATCCTGGTCTCGAATTAACAACAATCAGCAGTTTATCGTAGGTTGGTCCGCCGGAGGCGGAGAAACCCAACAAAAGGCTCCCGGATCTCAACCCAACCTACTATCTAAACAATCCCTCATCTATAAGACGAGGGTGTTTTGAAAAAGGTTGATTGAAATCAACTTGTTTGTCATGCCGGACTTGATCCGGCATCCAGAAACTATGCAACATCCCATTATAGCTGTGTCTCCCTGGATTCCGGCTTCTCCGCTCACGTCGAAGATCGTACTTTGCGGGAATGACGAGTTTAGTTGCCGGGTTAATATTAAACTAAAAAACATCTGTGGGAGCGGCTTCCAGCCGCGATCATTTTAATTCGCGGCTGCCCGCGACGAGCTCGGCCGATTCGAAAGCCGCTCCCACACACAATATCCAATATCGCCCCCCCTATTTCGAAACTTTTCTTTAAGCGGTATAATCCCTAAAAAAAACCGGGAGCGTACTGTTCTCAGTACTGCTCCCGGCCTATTTTTAATTGCAAGTTTTCGACTGTATCTTGTCTCTAATTATTGCTTACATATCACGGTTCCCAGCAGCTAGTTTTGCTTCCAGGATTTAAGGGTCACCTCAATATTCTCGGTGTTGATGGGGGTTGCTGTCAAACCACCGTCATCCTGGTCCTCGTCGCCGCTACCCGTTGTGGTGACAAACAAATGTCCGTCCTGGTAGACCGGATATGAACCCTGGCCGCGTCCGACATACTGTCCTGCCGGAGGCTTCATAATCGGATTGCCCTCAGCATCCTCTCCTACTTTCACATAATCCTGGTCATTGAACAGGCCGTCACCATTGATATCAAACACCGCATAATCGGGCACCTGTCCGGTTTGAAAATCCACCGCCAGCAGCCAGGTTTCACCGTTGCCGGCACATACGTTTTCGTCCGGAACGAAAGTGGTAAAATAGACCACACCACCGATGACCAGGGGCTTGGTTAATATCCGCTCACTTCCAATGGGTACCGGACCATTCCAGCCCCAGTCACCTTGCTGGGCAAACAATTCAAGGGCCCAGGGGGAATTAGACGGGTTGGTCGCCGTCAATAATCCGGAAGGTTTTTTCAACCGGCGCACCTTCGATTGTTACCGTCGTGGTAACGTATTTTGCCTGCAGCATTACCAGATCACTCAACCGATAAGCCGGCAGAGGTATCGGCGGATCATAGGCGTTCTTCTTCCAGTCTTTAACGCCGATCAGGTATTGGCTGGTGCCATTGGTTTTATCATCCTGATGCTCAAATCTCCCGGTACCGAAATAGACCCAGATGTGGTCCTTTTCATGGGCGTAGGCAAATGCGGCGGTTCCCCGAATCGAGTTTTCGTAGGGAGACGTATTGTTAAAGGTAAACAGCTGAGACACCGTCGGTGTCATATTTTTTCCGATGTCCATTACACGATGCATGTCCCCGTAGAGGTTTCCGATATAGATGCGATCTGAAATATAATCGGCTTCCATGTCAACCAGCAGCGGTGATGCCAGGGCATCGTTTAACAGGGGCGTATCTCCGCTCAGGTTACCATTCGCTAAAGCCTGGCCGCCGCCGGGCAGAGAACTGGTAATAAGTTCATTATCTATAAAGGTCCCAACTATATTTTCCAGGTCTATTTCACCACTAACATTAGGAATTGTAATGCGGACGTCGACAATGATGCCTGTAGCCCCGGACGAGGCCCCGGTAACCGTTTCACCCACCTGGTCTATGGTGTAAAAGGAACTCATCCAATTATCATAAACAAGCGTACCGGTGCCATCGCCATCGGCCATCTTAATTTTATCGATGGGCACGCCATCTTTATCCTTCCACAAATAACCGGCATCATGGGCCTGGAGACCATACAGATAGGCTGTTTTACTGGGTTGATTGATATCGTCCTCAGCATATCCGGAACCAAAGAAAACCGCCCAGGGCTTGTCAGTGCTGGCGTCTTTGGCAACCCGCCGGATACTGGGATCCGACCAGGTTTCCCCTAAATCACCGTCGGTAAACTCCCACAAATATTTGGTCGGCTCCGTTGCATGATTGAAATTGTTGCCGGAGGTCACATCCAGGGCGAAGTAGGCGGTACTGCCTTCACGACCACCGACCACCAGGATGCTGCGCCACTCATCATAGGATAGGCCAAAGTCCGCAAAAACATCGCCAACAACCGGTGTCCCGTCAACAAAATAGCGGTGACAGTAGTCCCTTTCGCAACGATCATAAAGGGGATCCACACCCGCCATATTTAATTTGTCATGCAGGCTTTTCGGAAAAAAGGCCCATTGCTCAGCACCGTCGGACAACCGGAAGGCATGCAGGGCGCCGTCGTTGGCCCCGACGTAAACCATGGGCTCACGCGTCATGTTGTAACTAAACGTGTAGTAGCTATCAAAGGGATAAAAGTAAGGCGGCTTGTCCACCACCACCGGTTTGGAGTTGATGATATCCCCGATAGGTTTGTTGGCCGGGTCCTGACAGGCAAAGTTGTCCGATGCCAGGGTCCCGTCATTATATGGTGTTACCTGATCCGTGGGATCAATCGTCCACAAACTGCGGGTGGAGGGTATGACAGTGCTTGCGGACCATACTTTTTCGACCCAATCCCCGTTGGCGTCTTTTCTGATGGCCTCAAGCTCGCCGGTCCAGCGTGATGCATCGAATTTGGCAACGATAACGGCATTGCCCAGGTCGGTGGAGGTTGTCGTGGCGGCGGCCGATCCGTGGAATATAGCGCCTTTGACATTCTCCGTAATGGCATCTAAAGAATCAATCAACTCCTGCTTGCTGTGGGCGATAAAGGGTATGCCTTCTGTATCCCCGTCGGAATCCACATCTTGTTCGGTGTGCAGGCCATAGATCAGGTCGAAATCAGAGGCCTTGCCTTTTTCATTGGCCGCACCAGCCATCTCATAGGTTTGGGCGGTTTCATCGGCCGGTAGACCGAAGCCGACCGCAATCGGTGTCACGCCGGCATCTGCCAGGGCCTCGGTTTGAGTGCGGACTTTTCCGATCAGGATATTTTTATTGGCCTCAGTGTCGTTGTACGGGTCCACATTGCCGATACCGTCGGTAATGTCTATTAAAAACTTAGGCTGGCAGCTGGTGACGACATAGGGATCGCCGTTATCGTCATCCCTGGAACCGGAAAAATAATCGTTGGCGACCTTGATCGATTGCCAGTAAGGGGTGTAACCGCCGGTATTGACACCATCAATGGCAGTTTGCAGGGCCAGCTGGTGTTCGGTACTGTCAGGCTTGCAGCCCTCTAGAATTTTTGTATAATCATTGGATGAATCGTGACCGTCTCTATTGCCGGTCCAAGTGCCGAATCCCCAGGCGATGGAACGGTCTTTGACCAATTCACTGATGGCTTCCTTGGCAACCTCCATACGGGTTTGCTGGGCTGAGCCTTCCCAGGGCTCCACATTGTCCCAGGTGACTGAAGTCGAGGTCTTGGTTCGATTGGAGACATTGTTGGTCGCGTTGGCATAGGCCGGCGGATTGTCCAGGTCTTCTCCCCAAATGACCAAGTCCGTATCGCTGCTATCCTCGCCCACGATCACGAACTCGATATAGGCGTTGGTGATATCCGAACCCTTTTCTATGGTCACATTTTGAAATCGCATACCCACGATTTGATTCTGGCCGGAATCATAATTGTTATAGGTCAGCTCAAGATCGGCACTGGTTATATTAGGCGCATCGCCGAATTCTTGCTCGGCATCATCGGCGGAATGACTGACCCGTATATTCAACTCCTGGTCAACACCACTGGCATCTGTGTAATCCACATGCAACAAAGGTGCCGCCGAGCTGTTGGAGTCATAACTAACTGCTCTTCGCGTACCGCTGCCGTCAATCATAAACGCCATGGCGTTGCCCGATGCCCAGGCATCGCGCTCAATGATTTCCTGAATGATATCTCTAATGTCAGGGGTTTTAGGATTATTGGTAGATATGGCCACCGTATTATTGCCCATACTGCCGGATCGATCCAGCAGGACCAATATGGCCGGATTGACCAGGTTTTGGGCATAGACCGGGATCGCACCGCAGGTCACCGGCTGGTTATATTCCAGGACCGTCACGGTGACCGTAATTTGAACCGGGCTGTTGGATGCATTGGAGTCAGAAACCAGGACCTGGGCTGTATGGGTTCCCTGACTGAGTCCGGATGTTGTATAGGTAAGGGCAATGGTTTCTGAATTGCCGGGTATCAGACTGCTGCCGGTGGGTGTCAATGTCAGCCAGCCGGCATCGTCTGAAACGGTAAAATCCAAATCGGCAGTACCGGAGTTGGTAATGGTAATGCTGTCAGCCTGGGGGCTGTAGCCCTCGTAACAGGATGAGCCAACGTCGGTGCTGCTCGATGTGATAATCGGTTTGTCGACGCTGCCTCCGTCGTTGTATTCAATATAGAGCATGGGAACATAATCCGGGTGGCTGGCAACGTCAGGATCTTCGCTGGCTTTGGCGTAGCGCTCTCCCATATAATGCTCAATAACAAATGCCATGGCATTACCATTATACCAACCCGAGCGTCCCACTATTTCCTGGACCAGGTCGCTTAAATCCGGTGTCTGGTATTTGTTCTGCTTTTTCCACTCTTCGACCGGATACCATTGCACAACTTGACTGGAAAGGGTTCGGTCGGAAGGTTTATTGCTGGTTGAAAACGTTGGAGGATCATCATGGGCTTCAATGTGGATTCTTAACCCGCAGTCTTTTTTGTCGTCCTCGTCTGCAGTAAATTCTATATAGGCCTTGATGATTTCAGCCCCCGGAGGTACAAGGACGTTCTGAAACCGAATGCCATTGTACCATTCGGGCTTAAAGCTAAGCGAGTCATCGTCTAAATCCAAAAAACTGCTCTCTTCGACATCGTCATTACCATTTGACACATAGGATTGGAAAACCGCTGTCGTATATTCAATGTGCAAAAGCGGCTGTCGGTCTTCACCCAGCGACATAGCCTTTTTATAGGCACTGGCAACCCGTTCTCCATTTCCGCCTATGTAGAATGCCATTGCATTTCCGCTGGCCCAGCCACCCATGTTAACGTATTCTTGAACAATGGTTTTCAGGTCGGGAGTTTGCTGTTGATAACCCTGCTCACCACCTGAATTCCAGGCCGGCACATCGTTCCAGTTAACCTGGGCAGAGGTTGGTAACCGACTTGAAAGAAGATCTCCTCCTCCGGCAGAAAATGTTTCCGGGTTTGCTCTATTTTCGCCCCAGATTATGAGGTTGGATGTGGCGGTTCGGGCATAATCGGCCGTAAACTGGATATAGGCTCGGGTGATGGTGGCATTTTTAGGAATGTCAATGCCCTGGAATCGAACCCCGCAAAGCTTGTCTCCCATCTCCAAATCATTGATATCAATCGAAACCCACGTGCCGGACAAATTTTCTTCGGCATCATCGGAAAGCTGGCTGACCTGGATATCAATTGTGGCGGCACTTACGGACGGTGGTGAAACCATAGTCAAACCCAGGCCGACACAAAGAATTATCATCAAAATTTGGGGATTTTTAACCTTCATTGTTTTTCTCCTTCGTTATCTATTTTCCAAAATTTTATAGCTTCTAATTGCTAAACTCGAATCGTCGCAATTTGATATTGATGCTATTTAATGCAACTACTATGCCTAAAATGGGAAATTTAGCGGTATAAGGTGCGGGAGAGTCAGGATGAGTGAAGAATGAGTTGTTTATATATTTGATATTATTTACTAAATTATGATAAACGTGAGGATAAGGAGGTGTCACAAATCCGTGATGCTATAGGATAGGACCTATCTTTTCGATAAAAATTGCCGTTTTCATGACGCCGACTATTAATTATTTTAATAGTGTTTTAATTCGTTTTATAGCGTGGAAGTCTGTTTTGCAGGAATGGCGGGATGGTGGCTATTAGTTGTTCTATTTACTGGCAGGCTAATAAATTTTGAATTATGATGGATCAAGCTAGTTTGAGGACATCGGGGAGTTTCTGCATTCCACGCGCGTCATTCCCGCGAAAGCGGGAATCCAGAGATCGTTTGTTGACTGAACTGGATGCCCGCCTGCGCGGGCATGACAGGCAAGGATCCCCGACTGCTCAACTAGTTCAGGCCCAGGTTCCGGCACTTTATCTCAGATCTCAATTCCATGTCTTTGTCCTTGACAATGGGGCTTGAACCCATTTTGGCTGTAAGGATGATTTCCACAGATCTGATTTTTCTGCGTTCGTCAGCGGCTGCCAGGGCGGCGTAGTCGAGGGTCGTTCCATCTTCGTCCTTATACACGAACCTGATATCCTGAATGTCATTTTGGGCGAGTATGGTCTGATCCCCATTTCCATCGCTGGCATTGCGGATGAGATCGCCGGCCAGGTAGTAGTTCAGTTGCTCGCCGGGATCTGCCGTATCACCGTCGGAGGGGTCTAGGGTCGTACCACCTGAAATATCCATGGCAAAGGCAATGTTGTCGACCTGAGCGGTGGTGATTGCAGGGTCTGCGACACCTCCGTTGGGTCCGTGGCCGGCCATGCGGATACCCCTTTCCATCAAATATAGGGAGGCACGCAAATTTTGCTGCATTTCGACAAACTCCTGCTGGGTTTGATGGCTTTTTAGCTGGGAGTTGTAAACCTGGTACATCATGGTTAAAACAATGGAGGAAAGGGCCAATGTTACCATTAATTCTACCAATGTAAAACCGGATTTTTTTTGCACTAAGGTCATTATTTGTTTCCTTGTGTATTAGAAATCAGATAGCGATGGTATTTTAATATCCCCCGGATCCCCCGCCGACACATGACAGTTTAACAAGCTGGGTCTCAACCTGTTGGATGCCATCCTCACCTCCATAAGAGGTTGTGCGATAATGAGAGTCGAAACAGGCATCGCTGCTTCCCGGGCTTATCTCATTTTTTAAATGTTCTATTTTAAACCAATAGGGATTCAGGTTTGAGGATGTTGCAATATTGCTATCATCGGTACCCGCAGGAAACGCGGGGTCAAGTGTATCATTGGCAACATCATCGTTGCCGGCAAACTTAACGGTAAACCCGTCTGGTTTAATCGGCGGGTAAAATACATCAAAGCGATCGAGCCACATAGCGCTGTGACGCCATCCGCTGTCCGCTGCATAGAAATCTCTTTTGTAGATCTGGCTGTTGCGCGTAACGTTTAACTCCATGCGACTATTGGATGTCGCCGTAAGGCCGATGATGGTCAAAACAATCAGAATCAATAGGGCAATGACGATGACGGAGCCATTTTCGTTTTTAATTATTCTTGTATCTGGATGCATAATCTTAATCCCTGTTTATCAGTGGCTAATTTCTTATCAAATGCGGATAGCGCGATTATATATCAACCGCTACCAATGAATACGTAACCCATCTATCCTTACCTTTTTGTTTCCATTGAACCGTGATGTTAATGGTCCTATTATTCGTTGCCGTCAGCTCAGGCGTATCGGTTCGCGAGACAATGGTCAGGGGTCTCTATTGTAAAAGGGCCCTGAATAATCGGGTAATCTCCCAGGCTCCCGTCTATGTTATCAAAATTCATAGCCAGAAACTTTTCAGCGTGCTGGGACGCTATGGCGGTCGCTTCGGTGCGCATTCTCGCGTATGCGTTGCCGTTGACCGATGAAAGCTGCATAGCACCCACGGCTAGAAATCCGATCAGGAAAATAGCCATGGCAATCAGGACTTCGATCATCGTGAACCCTTTGCTGTCAGCAAACGGTTCAACTTTCCGTATAGCCGTATGTATCATAATTAAACCCGCCTAATATTGTGTTATCTGGATATTTCCCAGCAGGGAAACACTAATTTCTCTGGTTTTGTGGGTTTGATTTTTCAAAAAAACGCTTCCCGACTGCAACACGCCGGATTGATCTTTCGGTAGACCATCCGGTGCAAATGAAATCGTCGGTTTGGAAGCGACCGTTGGAAAAGTTATGCCGTCACTATCGGATACACCCGGGTATTCCGACCAGGACCTGGCAACTATAACCTGCTCCCCGGCATCATATTGCAAATTAAAGGGGGCATCGTCGATATAGGCGACATAATCGTACGTCTTTCCGTTTACGGTGACGTTGTCAAATGAAACAGCGCAATATCTGTTGGATCGGGTTGCCTCCATTTTCGCCTTCTGAAAACTTCCATATAGATCTCGTGCAGCCTTGCCCAAATCGGCATTTTTGCGCCAGCTTATCAGGTTCGGAATCGCAACACTGGCAATGATCGCAATCACGGCAATGACCGTCAAAAGTTCAATTAATGAAAACCCTGAATTTTTACGCATTTTGAAACCTCCAGCGTAACTTTAGAGCAAATTTTATGCCAGACAAAAGATATTGCCCATGATATATTTCCTGTTTTTGGAATTAAAACAGTTGTTATTTTATCAATTTGATATCATTAAAAATTATTTGCCTTCCGCTTTGGCTGCAGACCGGTAAAAGTTGCTATGACAGATAGCATTGTTCGTCCGTACCCGAATTGTATCCGCCAAACTATTAAAAACTTTAATATCCATATAAACCTATTTAATACCCGGCCTATAGTGGTGGTCTAAAAACCGTTCCGTATTCTTTTACAAAAGGCCTGAGGATGATATCGGCCTGAAATGAAATAACTTTAGTAGCAGGGGGATCGACAGGTGGGAAATATTAGTATCTTAGGTTTAATTTTTTTTCATCACGAAAAAACGAAATTTAGAAAGCACGAAATTTAGGTCATCTTTTTTCGCGTTTTCGCTATTTCGTGCTTTCGTGATTAACTTTTCTTGTTTGGCTCACCGCCGGCGTATCCGGGCTATGTTTTGATGAGTTTGGCGACCGCTTCGATGTGATAGGTATGCGGGAACATATCCACCGGCTGGACCTCGATCAACCGGTAGCGGTCTCCCATCATCCCGATATCCCTTGCCAGGGTGGCTGGGTTGCAGGAAACATAGACGATGCGTTCTACGCCCAGTTCAAGTACCTGTTTGACAACATCCTTGTGCATCCCCGCCCGGGGTGGGTCAATAATCAGCACATCCGGCCGCTGCTGAACCTGGGAGAGACACCGGCGGATATCGCCCTGGATGAAGGTGCAATTGGTCACCCCATTCTGGCGGCAATTCTTTTCGGCATCGGCCACCGCGCTTTCGACAATCTCAATTCCGATTATCTCCCGGCAATGCCCGGACAGCAAAATAGGGATGGTTCCGGTACCGCTGTAAAGGTCCAGGACCTTTTCGGCCCCGTTAAGGCCGGCATACGCATTTACAATGCCATATAAAATAGCCGCCCCGCGGCTGTTGGTTTGGAAAAAGGAATTGGCTGAAATTTCGAATTCAAAATCACCGATTTTGTCAGCGATGATCCCCGTTCCGGCAAGAACATGCTCAAATTCGCCCACTGCGACCCCGGCCTTGCGGGATGTCACATTGTTTATGACGGACACCACCTGGGGATGATCCTGCAGGATCCGGTCGGCCAGGGGTTGAAGCGCCCCGGCATCCGCTGCCGCGGTAACAATGTTGACCATCCATTGATCATAAGCCACCGAATGCCTTAGCACCAAAAATCGCCAGAAGCCCTCATGGCTGCGCAACCCATAAACGGGCAGCCCGGACGATCGCATATAAGCTCTGGCATCTGCCAGCAATCCATTGCCCAGGTCCGGCTGCAGTAGGCATTGTTTGGTGTCAATCACCTTGTGAAAGGTCCCGGGCACATGCAGCCCGATGGCAAAGCTCCGGTCAATATCCTCCCGTCCGAGTTCATCCGGCAACAGCCAGCGTCTGTCCGCACAGGAAAATTCCATTTTGTTGCGGTAGCCGAAAGTGATCTCGGAGGGGATAGTCGGATGGACCACCGCGTCTTGGATGAGACCGATATGCTCCAGGGATTCTTTTACATGTCGGCGTTTATATTCAATCTGCTGATCATACATCAGAAACTGCCACTTGCACCCTCCGCAGAATCCGCTGTACTCACAGGGTGCAATGACCCTGAAGGGCGAGGATTCGATCAGCTCAACCACCCGCGCTTCGGCGTAGTTTTTCTTCTTTTTATAAATGCGAATGCTTGCCCGGTCTCCGGGTACGGCCTGGTCTACGAAAACCGCCAGGCCGTCCAAACGCACCAGTCCCCTGCCCCCAAAGGCAATATCGGTAATATCAACCTCGATCTGTTGGCCCTTTTTTATTTGCATAAATTTTCATGCCCTTACGCGCAAAACGAAGCATGAAACAAACGTTTTTATTGAAATGTCATAGCTATCCTCTACAAATAGAGCATGAAAATTTATAAAAAAAAGAAGGACAGCTATGACACGCAAAAACAATAACAAAATAATCTCAGTTGCGCACCCCATTTGTTGCGCATTAGATCGAAATATTGATTCAGCCTGGCCCCGATCAACCAAAGGTGGAGAACCAGAAAGGAAAAAGCATTCACGAAACCACGAAATAAAGAAAACGCGAAATTTTATCTTTTTCGTGTTTTCGTGATAAATAGTATTGCCACATAATGCAAAAAAATAACAATTAAGATATTACCTATTATAGAACATAAAAAAAGAAAGGGACGATGATGAGCACTGAACCATTCCGTCAAGAAAAGATCAGCTTTAACGCCGATGGCTTGAAATTGAAGGGCGTCTTGCATCTGCCGGATACTATCGCGCGGACACCGGTGGTTATCGGCTCCCATGGGCTATACAGCAGCGCCAACTCGCCCAAACAGATTGCTTTGGCCGAACATTGCAACCGCTTGGGTATGGCCTATTTCCGATTCGATCACCGCGGCTGCGGCCGCAGCGAGGGCGAATTTGACCGGGTGACTTCCCTTGAAGCACGCTGCAAAGACCTGATCGCGGCCGTAGCAGCTGTCAACAGCCGAATCGATAGCGGGGACCGCCTGGGATTGTTCGGCAGCAGTATGGGCGGTACCGTTTGTCTGAGCACGGTCGCCCGACTGGCCGCCGTCGCTGTGGTGACCTGTGCCGCACCCATTCGCAGCGATCTGACCGGCAATCCATCTGAAATGTCCCGGAAGGAAATTGCTTTTGACGCCGCCAAACGTCAGTTCGACATCACAGAGGGGCTTTCACAAATAAGCAATATCCTGATTTTTCACGGCGACGCGGATGATGTCGTCCCGGTTTCTCATGCCGCAGAGATTTACAAATTAGCCCGCAAACCCAAAAAGCTTATTATTCAGAAACAGGGCGACCACCCGATGAGCAACAAGGAACACCAGAAGGAATTCGTCAGGGAGGCTTCTTCATGGTTCAGGCAGCGTTTAAAATTGTAAATATCGAATATCGAACAAGGAATTTCGAATGTCGAAATAAGGCTAAAATGAAAGAACACCTCTCATTAGATAAACCAATTGCGTTCTAAAAACGATCTGACTGCATCCGGATAGCCCGGCGTCTGACTGGATTCGCTGTGGCCGGCGCCTTCGGCCACATAAAGGTCCGCCTGGCCGGGCGAAAAGCTGTCTCGCAGGGTCATGGCAAACGCCAGCGGAAACCGCCGGTCTTTTTCCCCATGAACCAGCATGACAGGCATTTTTAAGGAAGGGGCTAAACGCGCCGGGCTCACCGTTTCCAGTTTATTGCCGTAAAACAGATTCAACCAAAAAATAATCATCGGGCCGAAGAGCGTTCCGAAATAGGGATTAAACCATTTGTAGAGGCTCAGCAGTCCTTCTTTGGTGTGTGCATAGCAGGCTTCCAGAAACAGGAGTTTAATTTTATCCTGATTTCCGGCGGCAGCCATAATGGCGCCCCCTGCCCCGGCCGAATGTCCGTAGAGGGCAACCGGTTCCTGGACCCAATTGAGGACGGCTTCGATATCCTCGGCAAACTTGGCCGCGTTCATAAACCGCCGCGGGCTTGAATGCCCGTGGTCCCGGGCGCTGTGAATGACCGTCGTAAATCCCCACTGACCGAAAAGCCTGGCCCGGGAAACCATGCGACCCCGGTTGCGGCCCCACCCATGGGCGAAAATAACCGTCCCCCGGGATGGTCCATCGGGTTCTATTCGCCATACTTCCAGAAAACCACCGTCAATCGACGGTATTTTTGTATCGATGGTTCGGCCCCAGTCCGGTGTATCCGGCACCGGATTTCGGGGAATTGCCTGCACAAGATAAGTCAGAAACAACGTAAAAAGAACATACAGCAGCAGCACACCGCCTATACTATATAAAATCGCCGGCATCATTATAAAGTCTTATTGAATGTTTAATCCCTGAACCGGGTCCGCAGAAGGCGGAGAACCAAACAAGAAAAGTTAATCACAAAAGCACGAAATAACCCCAACACGAAATAGATGACCTAAATACGTGCTTTCTATTTTCGTGTTTTCGTGTGATGCTGACGGCAGGCGAAAACAGCGAAAAAAATGTTCTAAGTTGCCAAAAGTTCCCGTCTGAGCAATTCAAGGGCCGTAGCCGCAAAAATCCGTTTATTCATTCGCCGGTTGTCAAATGTGAAATGGTAACGGCGTCCGCTGACGGAATCAGGAGTGGCCAAACCGATGCAAACCGTTCCGACCGGTTTGTCGTCTGTTGCCCCTCCGGGCCCGGCAATGCCGCTGGTGGCCAGGCCATAGGTTGCGCCGGAGATGCGCTGCACCCCCCGGGCCATCTCTTTAGCGGTCTCCTCAGAAACGGCGCCGTGACGGTCCAATATCTGAGAGGCAACCCCAAGGATGTTTATTTTGGCCTGATTGGCGTAAGTTACCGCGGACAATACAAAATATTCCGAACTTCCCGGAATGTCGGTTATCAGATCGGCAATAAAACCGCCGGTGCAGCTTTCCGCCACGGCCAGCGTCGCCTTGCGGGCCCGCAGTAAATTTCCCACAGCCTCTTCCAGGGACTCGCCGCTGTTTGAAAAGACCCGATTTGCCAGCCGTTGGACAACCCAGTGCCCGGCTTTTTCCAGTTGGGACCGCAGCTGATCTTCATCAGTACCGTGGCCGTAGAGCTTGACATGAATTTCCGGAAACTTTGCACGAAAACCGAGCTTAATGGGGGCAAAGCGGCCTTCAAACCCGTCCAGTTTTTCTGCAGTTGCCGATTCTCCTAAACCAAAGGTAGACAGGGTCTTGACCAGACGAACACTCCGGGTCTGGCCCGGCAGTTGCATCAAGCGGGACATTACTTCGTTGGCCATCATTTGCCGCATTTCAAATGGTACCCCCGGCAAACAAAAAAACTGGCAACCCTCAATTTTTAGTTGAAAACCCGGTGCCGTGCCGACCGTGTTGATCAGACAATCGGCTCCGGCCGGCAAAAAGGCCTGCTTTTTATTGGAAGGGGTCAGCGGATATTTACGCGCCTTAAAAAAAGCCTCAACCGAATCCAGGGCCAATGGATCCAGAACTACTTCCACACCGGCTGCTCTGGCGGCCGCCGCAGTTGTAAGGTCATCATCTGTCGGACCGAGGCCGCCGGTCACAACAGCTATGTCAGATCGACCGGCGATTTCCCGCAAAATGGATACAATGGATTCCGGATCATCTCCGACACAACTGTGTCGCACCACCTCAATCCCGGTTTCTTCCAATATCCGGGCAATATAGGCGGAATTGCTGTCCACCAGTGCCCCTGATCGAATTTCATCTCCGGTGGCTAAAACTTCTGCGATCATACGTTCACTTATTCCGGCGGATTCAAAACAAACATTGATGCGGATACATCCACATCGGCCCAGTAACGGTTGACCACAAGCTGAAGATCAATCCCATCACCATTGGTAATACTTAATAATACGGGCACCTGGTATCCATTGATGGTTTGCATTTCGTCAAACCTTGCAAGATAGACCAATGATCCGGACCGATTATAAAATTCGGCTTGACGAACCCCTGATTTGGTTTCATCGAGGAATATCTTCTCGGTAACGCCCCACCACCTTCGTTTTAGCACCAGCACATAGCCCTTGCCGGAAACCGACCGTTCAAGTGTGGCGGCGTGATGTTCACGCAGCGGTACGCGACCCGCCAGCAGGGCAATGATATCAGAGATCTTAATGGGTATGGCCGTTATCTGCTTCAGGCTGGCATCGGAGGCCGGAACCTTTTTATAAAATGGCTTGCCCTCCCGGGCCTCGTAGTAGTAAAACCATTTCCCGTCACTCGCCATTTTAATGGCCGGATGACCGGAAACCAGAACAGCAACGTTAAGTTTGGTAGTTTCCGATGCGACCCAGGCGATGCGTTCATCAATTCTGGTTGCTTGATTTTGACGGACCTTTATTTTCCCGATGCCTTTAAAATTCTTCAGCATTCGATTCTGGTTGCTTAAAATATGCAACACCGCCCGAGCATCGGCTATAGCCGCTGATTCCGGGGAATCGCCGGGTTGACGGGCAAGGCTGCCACAACCGGTCATTAACATCACCGCGCTAAACAGACAGATCAAATTTTTCAGGTTATGCGCTAGGGTCCTCAAGGAAATAGGATCTCCCGGAAATGGCCGGACTTCAAGTGCGCCCCGCCGCTGGCCTTAAAAGCGGCCAGTTTAATCAAAAAAACTATACCCTGACTAATTTCATATGGAGGTTCGCCCTCAATCGGCCTCCGGCCCGTAAGCCGATGCTCCGGAGGGAATGGCGGCCTAATGGAAATTACCACAGGGATTCAGACTGTGGCATCGATAAGCAGATCGCAAAAAACATCCCTGGCAAATCGGGCCGGCGGGCAACGCTAAAATTCAGGCCCCATTGCCTTTCAGTTGCCGGATCTTTTCTTTTAACGCTTCGGTATCTTTATCTTTGATTTTAAGCGATTTCTGAAAAAATTTTAGCGCATTGGGTTTGTCGTCCAGTTTTAAATAGGCATCGCCCAGGTGTTCCAGCATGATAGGGTCATCCGGGACCAGCTCAATTGCTTTTTTCAAATACTTTAAGGCTCTACCAAAGTCCCCTTTTTTGTAATATACCCAGCCCAGGCTATCGGTAATATACCCATCATTGGGCTTGTGTTTTAAAGCCTCTTTGATCAAACGCTCGGCCTCATCCAGGTTCATCCCTAAATCAGCATAGGTATAGCCAAGATAATTCAGGGCATTGGCATGCTTGGGATCTAATGATATCACCGTTCGCATCGCTTCCATCGAAGCTTCTTTTTTATTCCACTTGTCGTAGACAACACCTAAGCGAAAGTAATAACGGGGATTATCTGGCTCAATTTCAATAGCTTGATTGATGAGCTGGGCGGCATTTTCATAATCTTCCAGTTCTTCATAGAAGGTGCCAAGATAATACTTAAAGTCGGGATTGTCAGGATCTTTCTCAATGGCTGACTTTAAAAACCGAATGGCAGCGGCGTTCTTTTTTTCTTCCTGATAAACAAAGGCCACATGAACCACCGCGTCTTGAAAGAATCTGGATTCCGGGGTTACTTTTTGAAAATGGGCAACCGCCTGGTCATTTTGTTTAAGCCCGTAATGGGCCACACCGCCCAGGTGGTTCAAGTCCGGACTATCCGGCAGGCCCTTCAACATGCCGTTGATAACGATCAGGGCTTCATCATATTTTTTCTGATCTACATATAGTTGAATGACGAGAACAATGATCTCGAATTCATCCTGGCTTCTTAGCCCCAGCTCGATAAGCATTGTTTCGGCATCTTTTTTCTCACCCTTCTGATAATAATAATAGGCGAGCTCCATGGAGGCGCGTATATTATCGGGGTCTTTTTGTAAGATATCTTCATAGAGTGCGATGACTTTTTTGGTTCTACCCTGGCTTTTATATAAATTTATTAATTCAAAAAGCGGTTCATCGCGTTCAGGCCTCAATTCGAGGGCTTTTTGAAACTCCTTCTCAGCATCTTTAACATTGCCCTGCTGGGCGTGGATTTTGCCGAGAAAAAAATGGGCGGTATACGATCCTGGAAAATATTCAATCTGTTGATTGTATATCTCCTTGGCGCGCTCGAGCTCACCGGCTTCCATGTAAAGGCCGCCCAGAAACGAATAAATTCTCTCATGCTTCGGTTCCAGGGTCAGTATTTTCTCATAGGCCGCAATGGCATCCGTTGTTTCTTTGCGTACCTGCTTGATTCCGCCGTAAATTATAAGCGATTTTATGTCATTGGGGTTTTTTTGCAGCAATCCCTCCAGGACTTCCAGGGCTTTCTCATCTTCTTTGTTCTGTATATATACCGTCGCCAGCTCGCGCTGAAGATAAAGCGATTCCGGATCAAGCTTGATGGCCTGGCGGAGCAGAAGAACGGCCCGGTCCAGATTGCCCTTATTGCGTTGAGCCTGGGCCGCCGTAAAGTAGTAATACTGATTTTCCGGCCCGTGATAGGCGCGATGCTCTAAGGGTGCTTCTACCGGCGCTTGGCTGGGAACATTTACCCTGCAGCCTGCGGCGGCCAATAGGGCAAATAAAAATATGAGTTCCTTATGGCGAAACATCTTCATAGGTTGACTATCCATTTCTAATCGACTGTACCGTCTTCGGTATAAGAGGCAAAATCGGGTATTTCCTTTTTGAAAAACTCACTCATTTTTTTTATGATATTTTTTTCCACCTGGCGTACCCGCTCCCGTGAGATACCGTAGCGATCACCTATTTCCTGCAGGGTAACCGGATTGTCGGAAAAAATCCGCAGGTCGAATATTTCGATTTCGCGTGGTGTCATCTTCTTTCTGAATTCAGCAATTTTGTTATGCAGCAATACTTCTATTTCTTTCTTCGAAACCTGGTCTTCTATGGATTCGGTCGATGTACTTAAAAATTCGACCCGCGAGGTATCTGAGTCATCTTTTAAGGGTGCATCCAGAGAAACATCCCAGCCATCCAAACGCTGGTCCATATCGACAATTTCTTTTTCAGAAACCCCCAGTCTTTCTGAAAGCAGCTTGGGTCTTGGCTCAAAACCATCATCAATTAATTTTTGTTTTTCCTTTTTAAGCTTAAAAAATAATTTGCGTTGCCCCTGGGTGGTCCCGATTTTAACCAGGCGCCAGTTGTCCATTATAAATTTTAAAATATAGGCTTTAATCCAGAACGAGGCGTAATAAGAAAATTTGACATTTTTATAGGGATCAAATTTTTTAACCGCCTGCATCAAACCGATATTGCCCTCCTGAATAAGATCCAGCAGGTTCTGCATCCAAACGCGCTGAAATTCGAGGGCAATTTTGACAACCAATCTCAGGTTGGATGTGACCAGCCGATAAGCGGCATCCTTGTCACCGTGTTCCCGGACAAGAATTCCGAGTTCTTTTTCCTGCTCTCGGGTCAGAAGCTTATAATTGCTTATTTCCGTTAAATAGCGTTGGAGCGGATCGAATTTGACCAGTGCTTTATCCGAGGATCGCCCAGATAACTTACGCTTGCTTTTTGCCGGTTTAGCCTTTTTGGGGGCCGCCGGCTTTTTAGCGGCTCTCTTTTTTCTAACCGTTTTTCTCTTCATTATTTCAGTCCAATAATTCGGCCGATTTCAATTCGTAATCACCGGCAGGCATGATTTAAAACATTCGATAAGGGGATTGCAATTGCCGCTTGCGGCTCTATATTTCAGGTGGACACGGCCCGGGGCTTGTGATATGAAATTTTGCCACGTGCGCCTGTAGCTCAGCTGGATAGAGCAACGGACTTCTAATCCGTAGGCCGCAGGTTCGAATCCTGCCAGGCGTACCAAATTTGCCAAGGCTTCAGGGAAATTTCTCCGGGGCCTTTTTTGTTGGAGTCAACCAGGGTCAACAGGAAATGGCACACCGCCGCCTCTATTCAATAAACAATTTTGTCAGTTTCGAAGCGTTATCCTTACCTACTTGAGAGTCTGGTTTAAATCAAAAAGTTACAATAAACCCTTGATGTTAAAACAAAACGATGAGTTTAGGTGAAACTTTGCAGAATGTCAAGAAAAGTCGGAAACCCTATGTATTTTCTGAATCCGAATTGTGGCTGTTTTTTAACCTTATTCCCACCAAAAGTCAAGGTTCGCTTATTATCCCCTGCCCCCTTTTGTCACACAAACTCATTTCTAAAAAATCGAAAGCTGTCGGGAAGAATTCAGAATAGCTGGTGGCAATTTGGAATGTTGCCAGACCGAGTGACAAATGCTTCAAGTAAGAGCCGGGCTGGCTACTGGCTGCGGGACCACGGGGAGGATCTGAGAGTATGTGATTGCCATAGCTTCTAATTTTGCAGCAGCGGGTTTGATATATGGCAATATTAATTGATATCTTAGAGGGAGCCTTCAGTTCGATTCTTGCCTTGTTTTTTGGCAAGATAGAGGGCCTCATCAGCTTTCAGAATCATGTCATCAAGCACTGACCCAATGTCACGACACTCAACCTTTTTTATATGAAACCCTAATGAAGCAGTTATCCGGATACATTTTTCATCAAATCGGAAATCAGAAGTTTCAATAGCCTTTCGAATACGTTCACACTGAATATGCATCAGCTCTTTGTCCACCTCGCCACGGGGCATACAAATAAATTCTTCACCGCCATAGCGTGCAAAAAGATCTTCAGTTCGCTTATTTTCTATAACAATATTGGAAAACTGTGATAACACCGAATCGCCTGCCGGGTGACCATATTGATCATTCACCTGCTTAAAATCATCAATATCCATCATAATAATTCCGACCGGCAGCTTATGCCTGCTGGCATAAGCTATCTCCATCCCGGCAAGTTTGATAAAATGGTGACGATTAAAAATGCCTGTTAACGAATCAAAGGATGCTTTATACAGAATGTTTTCTTCAGCCTGGATTTCAGCTTCATTTTTATATTCAATTTTCATTATTGAGTGACCCAGTTGAATGGGGACGCCATTCGATAATATAGCATGACTCACTGCTTGGGAGTCTACGTAGATACCGTTAGTTGAGCCTTGATCGTCAATCCTAATCGTATCCCCCATCCATTCTAAGATGCAGTGAATGCGGGATATACGATCGTCTTCTATGGTTATATCGGCCTGTGTCGATCTGCCGATCGTCATGGTGCCTCGATGCAGTTTATGGCGGCGTCCGCTATCGTTGCCGATATATATTGCTAAATAGGGATGACGCTGGTCTGCCTGCAGAAGAGAGTCACGGTCAACAATTACTGTTTTATCCCTGTTGTTTAGGTCTCTTTCTTTCATTTTTCTCTTTGATAAAGAAAATTCAATAAAAACTTAGGCTGATTGTTTCTATTTAATATTTATCGGATCAATAGTCTGATACTTTAGAAAAGAATAGTATCGCGTTTTTGTGGTCTCTGAGAAAAATGGCAGGTGAATTAGGAAAGGAGAAAAAGTGAGGGCCATATGAACTTCGTCTACCAGAGGCCTATACCATAAATACTATACTCTGTTTTGGCTACAAGATGATCCTCCATATTACCATCTAACTCAATACGGCGCGGGTCCCGCATCCATTGCTGCCAATGCTCTAAAGTCGTCCACCTGCTTATCACCAGGCATTCGTCTTTGCGATCTATGTTAAAAAATGTTTCGCCTGAAATGTATCCCGGCTGTCTGACTCCCAGAGCTCTTAATTCTACTATGTGCGGTAAAAGCACCTTCGCATCCTGGCCATGCTTTGTTATTCGCTTAATTAAAATTCCAATCGCCATGTCCCTCTCCTTTCAATCATTTTTTATGCTGACTTCAGAAAAGAATGCCTTTGACGAAATGAAACCCGTAAAAACTCAGATTCAGGAAATAAAATTCGATAGAGATGTGTTGGAGGAAGAAAATTCAGTTGGAACTAAAGTCGAAAGGCAAGACACCCAAATCGACCCCCAATAAGGATGAATATGATGGGCTTTTTGATTGACCTATTTTTTTAATTCTAATCCGATATTTATACTTGAATTTGATTGATCATCACCCAATCTTCTATACCATTTTACGGTTGAGTGGTAGGTTTTGTAACCATTGGTGTTGGATGCTATATGTGATTTGTCTAAACTCCGTAATAAAAGGTCCTTATCAAATTTTACTCTAACTGATGTTCCCGGTCTGATCACAGAATCTGTCTCAATGCACAAACCGTGGTAGCTAAAGTTTTTCATTTCAGAATATACCCAATGCCCGGAATTAGAAAGTTCAATTGCTACTGTAGCATTAGTCTTAAACCGTTTGTTTTTTCTACGTTTTTTGTCTAATAAAGAAATGCTTAAAACTTCATCAGTTTCTTGTCCCACGCCTTCTTTTCCGCAGGTGGGGCAACCATTTGCGTTCATTCTGTATTTGATTGTAGCTTGCCACTCATGACCCTCACTGCATATCCACCATACCCTCTCGGGATAATCAATTTCCAGATTTCTTGGTGTAAAACTGCCGTTTGCAGTTGGATGCCATTCTTTAACAAGGGTTGGCGCCATCTCAAAAAGGCTATTATATTTTTTCAGCGTTTCCATGTCCAATATCCTTTATGGAACATACTAATGCGAGCGAAAAAAGGTTTGGGGGCGTGGCAGAAAGCACCTGGAGCATTTGTCGCCCCCAGAGCGGACACCTTCTCGGACCTTGGATAGGTCTAAATTAATATGTTCGCATTAGTAGCTGCTTAAAAAAGTACTTCGATGACTACTGCTAAACAATAATAAGTCTATTAGCCCAACTTGAAGTGTGTTGCTTGAATAGAGGCTTGATTTTGCTATCGCTCTCAATGTTGCAACTAAATCAATAATTCTTGAGAGTAGTTGACAGGTCGATCTGAATGATATTTAGGCTAATAATGTTACTCATTAAATAATTAGCAGCCATTTGTCAAGCTAAAAAACAGTTGCGGGAGCCGACGGTCGGTTAGTGATGAGCGCCGCCTCTGGCCTGAACAGCGGCCAGTCTGATCCTAGAAGAAACTGAAGTTTCATATATGGGCGCTTTCAGGTGATCGAATCTGATACGTATCGTCCTCGTTCTCGTGCTCGTCCTCGAGAATCAAAATTTCATCGAGGACGAGGGACGAGTACGAGGACGACGACGAATCCCGAACTTTGTAAACATTTGTGAAAGTTCACGAGAATGACATTGGATTCATGTAGTTTCATACGAACCTTTCGTCTTTCCCTATTTTAAATCCTCTGCTATAACAGCCCCGCAGCCGAAAAAAATGAAAAGTATCTGTGGTGACGTATTGGATGAACAACATAAGAAGATGACAAAGGTGTTTGGGATATGGATGGTTTTAGCTGGTTAACGCTTGTCAAATACGCCGGGGTTTTGATTGCAGCGATAATAATCGGGAATTGGTTTTTAGCTGAAGTCAAAAAAGCCAACAGGAAGCAGCAACCATGGTATCAACCGTATTTATCTGTGCCGGGCGTGATAATTCTGGCCGCCCTGAGCCTGCCGCTGATATATTTGCTGATTTTCTAAAACCCTAAATGAGCGTAAACAAAATGAGATTCGCTCAGTCAGGGTAAAGGCCTGGCAAAACAGGAAGTTCAATTCAGTATATAGAGGGCGGACATCTGGAAATCGATTGACGGGTTGGAAGGCTTATTTGATAGTCGTCTGATAATATTTGACACCGACGCGGAATTGTTCGGCCGTTCCAAGAGAATGTTTTCGGCACCACTGCACTTCTGCCAGGTACCCATCATAAAATTCAGCATCAATGGAATCCGGCAAGAAATTCTCCATCATAATATAAATATCCGATCCAGGCTCAATCGCATCGCTGGCTTCAAAGCACATACCACCTTTGCCGTAGTTGCACAGACGGGCGGGATTGAATTGGTCTGAGTCCTGGAAGGCGTAAACAATCGGGATATCAGCATCGCAACGCAAGTACTCTCTATTTTCATAATGATGCGTCATCCATGCCTCCCCTGGACTGGGATGCAGTAAAAGAGCTCCCTATTCGGTGATATTTAGATGATAGGAAGTAAAGTGTTCTATAAATAGGTCCGAATATATCGGACCAGAGAATCCGGGTCGGCACCTAATATGGTATTATCATCCATAGCCGATTTCCTGTCAAATAAAAAAGCGATCGCAGCATCACCGTCCTTGAAAATAACCAGCTGATTTAACTAAATATTATTATATTTCCCCTCCAGCTCTGGATTGTTTGCCGATAATAACAAATGTATGCGGCCTTTGGCCGGCGCGCCCCTAAAAGCCGGCCGGCAATATTTAAGTTTATCGCAATATTACCGATATATTGCCTATGGCGGGCGGGTCCCGTTCGCTTTCTCGATCGCAATGATTCAAACGCAGCCCATCCGAGATGGCTTGCGCGTTATAATTTATAGCCGAAGGAGATATTAGATATGGCCAGCAATAACCTTATTTTCTTAGAAAATCTGGAATGGTTTGATGAAACCGGACAGGAACTGGTCCATCGTTTACCGGAAGAAGGGTCCGGCGAAATTAAATACGGCGCCCAACTGACCCTGCGCGAAAGCCAGGCCGGTGTATTTTACTATCAGGGTAAAGCGGTCGGGGCTTTTGGTCCGGGACGCCACACCTTAAAAACGGCCAACATCCCGCTGCTGACCAAAATTGCCAGCTTGCCCTGGGGTATGAAAAGCCCGCTCAGAGCAGAAGTATACTTTGTAAACCTGAAGGTATTCACCAATCTGAAATGGGGCACCCGGGACCCGGTGGCTTTCAAAGATTCCGAGCTGGGTCTCATCCGCTTGCGGGCTTTTGGCGTATTTAATCTTCAGGTGGCTCAGCCGGTACTGTTTATTAACCGCCTGGTCGGAACCCAGGGAATCTATACCACCGCAGAAGTTGAGGAATATTTAAACCGGGTCATCATATCCAGGTTTAACGATTACATGGGCGAAACCATCGATTCAATCATAAACCTTCCGTCCAAATACGACGAACTCTCAAAAGGCCTCTCGAAAAGACTGCAGGAGGATTTCGGACATTTCGGTATCAACCTGACCCATATTTACATCAGTTCCATCACCCCGCCCCCGGAGGTCCAGGAAGCGATAGACGACCGCAGCCGGATGGGCGTCTTTGATGACATGAACAAACTCATGCAAATGAAAGCGGCGATGGCGATGGAAAAGGCATCGGAAGCCGAAGGCGGATCCGGCATGGGCATGGGCGCCGGGATGGGTTTAATGATGCCGGCCATGTTTGCCCAGTATTTTGCCGGCGGGTTGCCGCAACCCGGAAAAAAAGACGATCAGCAGAAATTTTCCTGCCCGGAATGTCATCAACCCATACCGGTTGACGCCAAATTCTGTCACCAATGCGGACATCAGCAACTGGTTTTTAACCAATGCAGCGGCTGCAATAAAAACCTGACCCCGGGTGCCAAATTTTGCCCCCGTTGCGGTAAATCAGTCGAAGACAAACCCCAGATCAAATCCTGTCCAACCTGCGGTAATGACAATCTATCTGATTCTATGTATTGTAATGAATGCGGGGAAAAGCTGTAATTGAAGGTTCAATGGTTCAGAGGTTCAGGGTTCAAAGGTTCAGAACCATTTTTAGCCATCCTCAGGAAAGAAGCGTATCAGAATCGAGCTGTTTGCGGATTGTCAGACAGGTTAACTCTGAACGGTGAACCCTGAACCTCTGAACCTTGTTACCTAGACCTGTGAACGGTTACTACAAAACTTTCCGGAGGTCGAGATCAAGTTTATCATAGAACATCAGTGCCCCCAGTGCGGAGCGCCCGCAATTTTGGAGGAGACCGACCGTCTGGTCGCCTGCCAGTATTGCCGGGTCGATTCCTATTTAATGCCCGACGATTATTTCCGCTATTTCCTGCCCCATATGTCTGGTAATGATCAAGATCTGGTATATTTTCCTTACTGGCGGTTTAAAGGGATGTTATTCTTTTGCGGCCCGTCAGGCATAACGAATCGCTTTGTGGACGTCAGTCATCAAGCCATCGTAACGCCCTATTTTCCCATCTCGGTGGGTGTGCGCAGCCAGGCGATGAAACTACGCTTTGTTTCATCGGACATGGAAGGCCGGTTTCTAAACCCACGGCAGTCCTTTGAGGAAATCGCGGCCAATTTTGAAAACCGGTTCGGCAAAACCTTGCCCAAACCTATCCTCCACCAGGCCCACATCGGAGAATCTCTCAGTCTGATTTATTCACCCTTTCACCTCAAAGACAAACTGTACGACGCTATCCTCGATAAACCTGTTTCGGCGAAGATAGACGAAGATTTTAATATCGATGATTTCGATGGTGGAAGTCCGAAATGGCACATCCGCTTCGTTTCCACCCTTTGTCCCAATTGCGGCTGGGACTTAGAGGGCCAGCGCGATGCCCTGGTGTTACTATGCAAAAACTGCAATTCTACCTGGTATCCGGTCGGAAAAAGGCTGAAGCAGCTAAAATTTGCGCGAATTCCAGGTGATGGTGATAATACTATCTACCTGCCCTTCTGGCGCATACGGGCCGATATTTCAGGTATCGACCTTAAATCCTATGCCGATTTGATTCAGATTGCCAACCTTCCCAAAGCCGTGCAAAGCGGCTGGGACGATGTCCCCTTTCGGTTCTGGATTCCGGCCTTTAAAGTTCGTCCGCAGCTTTTTCTGCGCCTGGCAAGCCACATTACGGTGTCCCAACCCCGTGAAAAGTTGATACCGGAATTGCCCGTCAATCGAATCCATCCCAGCACGTTGCCGGTCAAAGAGGCCATTGAAAGTCTGGCAATTACATTGGCCAAGTTTATGAAGCCGCGCAAAACACTGATGGAAAGGTTCCACAATATCGATATCGATGCGAAGGGCTTTACCCTTGTTTTCGTGCCTTTTAAAGAAGAACACCATGAGTTTATTCAACCCGAATACCAGATCGCGATTAATAAAAATGTCATGGCCCTTTCAAAAAATTTATAAAAAAATCTAACCCGACCCCGACCCCGACCATTCCCCATTGAAACTTTATGCATAGGGTGTTATAGCGGTTGTCAAAAAAATCGTTCCGTTGTTCGAGGCTTTTGTTGCAGGCCTTTGATCTTTTTGAATCCGGGATCGGCAGAAACGGCATAAAACGATGCATGTAAACTATGGATATCTTTTGGCGGGCGCCCAGGCAGCCAGAGGAATAGCTGTGATCATAGACGTATTCCGGGCCTTCACCTGCACACCGTTAATGTTTTCGCTGGGTTTAAAAAAATCAATCCTGGTTTCCCAACCGAATGAAGCGCTGGCGCTTAAAGGCCGCAATCAAGATTATATTTTAGTTGGCGAAGTTGGCGGACTTCCGATTGAAGGATTTGATTTGGGAAATTCTCCCAGTCAAATTTTAAGCTGCAGGCCTTCTTATTTTAGCGGCAAGACCGCGGTTCAAAGGACTTCGTCCGGAGTCCAGGGCGCTTTGGCGGCCCTTGAGGTTGCCGATGAAGTTGTGGTGGCAGGTTATTCTATCGCCCGGGCAACTGCGCGCTACATTCTGTCGAAGCAACCGGCGCAGGTCAGCCTGGTGGCCATGGGCTGGGATCTGAAGGAGAGAGCACCTGAAGATGACTGGTGCGCCCGCTACATCGCACACCTGCTTGGAGTTGACGAATACGACCACAACCGGGCTTTGCGTGAAATTGTGTTCAACCGAACGGCACAAAGATTCCTGAACGCGGATGAACCGGATTTTCCGCCCGAAGACCCCATCCTATGCCTGCAACGCAATGTGTATGGTTTCGCCCTGGGAGTCAGACACGAAAATAACTTGGTCACTATCCAAAAAACAGAAACTCCATGACAATCGGCAGCCGCGGTTGCCAATTCAGTTGGAGCGTATTATCTTAGACATCTGGCCATCAAGGTTGATCTGTGAATTTGTTGATGATGGAAAGCGGTATATATGCGATTAAATAACTTTTGGTGCTATCGTCGAATTCTATTTTCTAAAGGTTTTGCATCTGCGGTCTGGAACTCACGAAAGAACGTGGTTGCCTACAATCAGGAACGTCCGTTGCAGGCCGGGCCATATATGGCCGAATTAGACATTACCTATCAGTGTAATTGTCGGTGCCAGATGTGCCAACGTTGGAATGATCCCCGCCGCGACGAGTTGAGTTTAGATGATTACATAAAACTTGCCTCTGAGCTGCATGCCATGGGATCGCATCAGATTAGTATCTCCGGCGGTGAACCCCTCCTGCGCAGCGATGCGTTCCGGATCATAGAAGCTTTTGCCGGGCGGGGGATGTCCGTTAATCTATGTACCAACGGTCTATTGCTAACAAAATATTGTGATCAAATCCGCAGCAGTGGTGCGACGTGCGTGACCATCAGTTTAGACGGTGCCACGGCCGCCAGCCATGATAAAATCAGAGGAATTCCAGGATCATATAACCAGATTAAGGCAGCCATTGAGCATCTTCTCAAAAACCCCAGGTCCTCACGGCCGCTTCTGCGCGTCCGAATGACGGTTTCAAACCGCAACGCCCGGGAGATAGGCCCTTTCTACGAAAAATGGCATAATATCGCCGATGACGTTTTGCTGCAACCGGTCCACCATTGCGCGGATGCTTTTTATACCGGCATGGATGAAACAGATCTGAAAGTCGATCCTGAAATACTGGCCAGACAGGTAGCGGATACCCCTTTTGCCAATGATAATTATATTAAACGCCTGATCGACAGCCTTAAAACCAGTGGATCTTTTCCGCATCAAGCATGCTATGCCGGCGTATTAATGGCCCGGATAGATCCCTGGGGAAATGTTTATCCATGTCTTGAGCAGCATGTCTGCATCGGATCGGTGCGTAAAAATGATTTTCAGAGTATCTGGAACTCGGATAATTTTGAAAAAGAACGCAAGCGGTTGGCGAGCAACCGGCCGTGCCGCTGTTGGTACAACAACACCGCACTCATCGGTCACTACGGTAACCTGCTTGGCAGCACACCCGGCAGGGCCGTGAAGGACCTGGCACAAAATCTTTTTTTTGATGACCTGCCATCAGTATTCACTGAAAAAAAATGACTTCATCAAACATGCCTCCCATCGACGTGCTGATCGATCAGTATCTAAATTATCTGCTCATCGAAAAAGGACTCTCCAAGGCCACCCTCAACTCTTACAGCGCAGATTTGATCAGATATCAAGAATTGTTGCACAAAAACGGTGCTGATCGTCTTTCTGATACCGATACCTCCCTCGTCTTAAAACACCTGATCGGTCTGCGAAATTCCGGTTTGGGAGCCAGGTCCCGAGCCCGACACCTGGTTTCCATACGAGGGATTTACCGATTTGCGGTCCAGGAAAAGCTTCTCAAACATGACCCGTCCAGACTGGTTGATCTGCCCAAATTAAGCCTTAAACTGCCGGATGTTCTGGCAGTTGATGAAGTCACCCGGCTGTTAAACACGCCTGACCCCAGCAAACCGGTCGGTGCACGCGATGCCGCCATGCTTGAAGTTTTATATGCGGCCGGCTTGAGGGTCTCGGAGTTGGTGAATCTGAAATTGCAGGACATCAATTTGGAGGCTGGTTTTGTGCGCGTGTTTGGCAAGGGATCCAAAGAGCGGGTGGTCCCCATCGGACTGCCAGCCAAGACAAAGATTGCGTTTTATATCGAGAATGCCCGAAAAACCGCTTTAAAAAATCGGCTCAGCCCCTACCTGTTCATTGCCCGGGCGGGAAAACCCATCACCCGACAGGGTTTCTGGAAGCTGTTGCGGCGCTACACCGATCAGGCGCAAATACATAAAAAGATTTCTCCCCACAGTCTGAGGCATTCTTTTGCAACGCATCTGCTG
Source organism: uncultured delta proteobacterium (assembly GCA_963821065.1). Lineage (GTDB taxonomy): Bacteria > Desulfobacterota > Desulfobacteria > Desulfobacterales > JAFDCJ01 > JAFDCJ01. Next base: position 57,937 of record CAWGCM010000037.1, read on the forward strand.
GAAGGCGGCGCCGACTTGAGAGCCGTACAGGTGATGTTAGGTCATGTGGACATATCGACGACTCAAATATATACCCATGTCACCCGCAAGCACCTGAAAGATTTGCACCAAAAGTTTCATCCAAGAGGGTAACCTGTATCAGCGCTTAATTTTTGCCCGGGAAGGGGTATAAAAAGAACATCGAACATCGAACGTTGAATGGGAAAGATGAAGAGACAGGGATCGTAAACAACGGGATTAAATTGCGGAGCGGAGCGACATCATTATTCGATGTTCAACGTTGGAAGTTCGATGTTCGATGTTCATCTTTTCAATTCCATCCAAATTCAACCTTGACAGTCGGCCCAAATTCATCTAAATGAATTCAGTTATCATTCTGAAATAACAACCTAAATCGATCAACTGGGGACCTACAGGAAAAATTAATCGTGCAACCACAAGATTCAGGAGGAAACCTGCAGGGTTGGTGGCAAGCGGAACGAAAACTGCCGCAATCTGATGAAGTCGCCTTTCAGGAGGCCCTTCTTCGGGTTACCCGGCCTGTATACATCGTTCACCTCGACGGACGGACGGCGGTCGCCCAGGACGGCACCATCACCCTCGGCAGTGCCGGGCCATCCGGATCGGGTGTTTTGCCGCTGATAGGATATGCTCCCGCCTTGCATCCCCGGAATCTGGGCGATCCGGCCTTTAAAAAAGCTCACAATCTCCGTTACGCCTACATTGCCGGTGCCATGGCCAACGGTATTACTTCCGTTGAAATGGTCACAGAAATCGGTCGTGCCGGAATGGTCGGATTTTTCGGTGCCGCCGGTCTTCTACCCGATCAAATCGAGGCGGCCATTAAGGTGTTGAAACAACGGCTGGGCACGCTTCCTTTCGGGTTCAATCTGATTCACAGCCCTACAAATCCCGAGCTTGAATCCACCACCGTCGATCTTTACCTCAGACACAGGGTTAAGTTGGTCAGTGCCTCGGCTTATCTGGGGCTTACGCTGCCGCTGGTTTATTACCGGGTCAACAACCTGCACCGGGATAATAACGGAAACGTGGTTTGCCCTAACAAAATCATTGCCAAAGTGTCACGGGTTGAGGTTGCCCGAAAATTCCTGGAACCGCCACCTGAAAAATATCTAAGACAGCTGATCGAACGCAACCTGATCTCTGAAGACCAGGCTGCCCTGGCCGCTGAAATCCCGATGGCCGATGATTTGACGGCCGAAGCTGATTCGGGCGGGCACACGGACAACCGGCCTGCTTTGACGCTGCTGCCCACCATGCGCGCTCTGCGCGATGAAATATCAACCCGCAATGCTTATCGAATCCCTGTGCGGGTCGGACTGGCCGGCGGCATTGCCACACCGGATTCAACCGCTGCAGCCTTTGCAATGGGTGCGGCTTATGTCCTCACCGGTTCGGTAAATCAATCCTGCGTGGAGGCCGGCACATCCGACACGGTCCGTCAGATGCTTGCCGAAGCCGATCAGGCAGACGTCACCATGGCCCCTGCAGCCGACATGTTCGAACTAGGCGTTAAAGTACAGGTGTTAAAGCGGGGCACCATGTTTCCTCAGCGGGCCGGCAAACTATATGAACTTTTTACCCGCTACAACAGTTATGAAGAAATCTCCTCCGATCAACGCGAAATTCTTGAAAGGGATTTTTTCAGATGCAGTTTTGACGACGAATGGGAGCAGACCCAACAATTTTTCGCCCGGCACGATCCCAGGCAAATCGATATTGCCGAGAAGAAACCCAGACACAAAATGGCCCTCGTATTTCGATCCTACCTTGGACGCTCCTCGAACTGGGCCAATGCCGGTGATCAGGCCCGCAAGATTGACTATCAAATATGGTGTGGTCCCGCCATTGGCGCATTTAACCATTGGGCAAAAGGCACCTTTCTTGAAAAATGGGAAAATCGAAGGACCGTAACCGTCGCTATGAACCTGATGTTGGGGGCGGCCGTCGCCACCCGGGCAAATTGGCTGCGTCAACAGGGGATTTCCCTGCCCGCCGGGGCAGAAAGATTTTATCCGCTTAACTTACCTAAAATTTTGCAATTACTGGAAGAGGGAACTTAAAAATCTTTTACGAAGGATATTGATATTTAAAACGCGATAGCCGGCTGCCTCACTGATTGGCGCTGCAGTTTTCCCAGAGTCAACGGATGACTCAATATAGCGCATCTGACCCACGGGATTGCTGTCGGCATCTATCATTTCATCCGCAATCACACCTTTGGTATAATAAAAAAATCCGGTATCGCCGGTGTCAACATCCGCGGATCGGCAAATCGCAATTTGATAATATTGAAAGGTGAAGCCGTCATCTTTTGATGACTGGGCACTGCCGGTATAATTGAAATAAAACTTGTGCTCTACCAGCCAGTTGTGCAAATCGTGCAGGATTTGTCTGGCCTCCGGTATCGTAAACTTCAGATCCGCCACCAGATATCCCCCCAGAAAAACGGTAAACGCTTCATCGGGATTGTATTGCCGCGCATAACCCGATTGTAAGCCACCCAGCGGGTCCGGTGGCAAAAATTCCCGGGACCACCGTTTCCACCGGGCCAGTTTGATGTTAAGCTCTCGTGAGAGTTCCTGGTTGGTAAAGAATTTGATCATAATATCAGATTACAGGTTGTATACTTGTTATGTCAATATATCAACTAATTTTTTTTAGCAATGCCTTGAAATGAAAATGAATTAATACTATATTGATTAGTTATATTGATTTCGTATTTTAAAGGACACCTTTTTGTATGCCTGACAAAAATCCTGTAGCTATTATCGGAATGGGATGTCTATTCCCTAAATCCCTTGATCTCAAAGACTACTGGCAATTGCTGTACCACGGCAAAGATGCCATCACGGATATCCCCGAGTCCCATTGGTCACCGTCTGAATATTTTGACGCTGATCCCAAAAGCCCGGATCGTGTATATTGCAAGCGGGGCGGTTTTCTATCACCCGTCGCATTTGATCCTTTAGAATTCGGCATTCCGCCTGCATCTTTGGAAGCGACGGATACCTCCCAGCTACTGGGATTATTGGCCTCCAAAATGGCACTCGAGGACTGCGGATACGGTGAAGATCAAGACTTTGATCGGGATCGTACCGCCGTCATCCTCGGGGTTACCGGAACCCAGGAACTGGTTATCCCCTTAAGTTCGAGGCTCGGCCACCCCAAATGGCGCAAAGCGCTTGAAGATTCTGCGATTAGTCCGGATAAAACCGAAGAGGTCATCCAACGAATTTCGGATTCTTATACCCCCTGGCAGGAAAACTCCTTTCCAGGCCTTCTGGGCAATGTGGTCGCCGGCCGAATAAGCAATCGTCTGGATTTAGGAGGCACCAATTGCGTGGTGGATGCTGCCTGCGCCAGCTCAATGAGCGCCATCAATCTGGCCATCCTCGAATTGCAAGCCGGCCGAAGCGATATGGTGGTTACCGGTGGAGTGGATACCTTAAATGATATTTTTATGCACATGTGTTTTGCCAAAACCCAGACGCTGTCCGCCACCGGCGATGCCCGGCCGTTTTCAAAGGATGCCGACGGGACCGTGCTTGGAGAGGGCATCGGAATCCTGGTATTAAAGCGCCTTGAAGATGCTCAAAAAGATAGCAACCGGATTTATGCCGTCATCAAGGGCCTGGGTTCTTCAAGTGATGGAAAATCGCAGAGCATATACTCACCGAGAGCCGAAGGACAGGCCAAAGCGTTGAGATCAGCCTATAAAGACGCCGGCATCAATCCTGCCACCATCGGGCTCATTGAGGCCCACGGCACAGGGACCCGGGTGGGCGACAAAGTTGAATTTGAAGCGCTTAACACAGTTTTTGGGGAATTCGGCGCCAACGGCTACAAAAGCGCCCTGGGTTCGGTTAAATCCATGATCGGTCACACCAAGGCTTCGGCCGGCGCCGCGGGATTGATCAAATCGGCCCTGAGCCTTTATCACAAAGTGCTGCCTCCCACTTTGAAGGCCGAAACCCCGGATCCCAAGTTAGACATCGATAACAGTCATTTTTATCTGAACACCAAGACCCGACCCTGGTTTTTGCCTAACGGTAATCCCCGTCGGGCCGGGATTAGTGCCTTTGGTTTTGGCGGCAGTAATTTTCACATCGTTCTTGAAGAATATCATCCTGAGAAGTCAGAAATATCCTGGGACGGAAGTGTTGATATCATTGCTTTTTCAGCCGACAACCTTCGCAAACTCGCTGGTCAAGTCAGGCACTATAAAGATGAGGGTGCCCGGAGTCTTTCCCATCGTGAGCCTGGCATCAAAGCGGCTGAATCAAGAAGGCGCTTTTCAGCTGCACATCCCTACCGGCTCCTGATTGTCTGCGATGAGGAATCGGAGCTGTCCGATCTTTTAGACCGCGCCCTGGGGGTATTGGATTCCGGAGATGCTGGGGATAAAAATATTCCAGAGAATATCTTCTTCGGTGGTCCTGAAATACCCGGCAAACTGGCCTTTGTCTTCCCGGGTCAGGGAAGCCAGTATGTGAATATGGGACGTGATCTGGTTTGCACATTCCCCCAGGCCATGCAAGTTCTGGACAGGGCCAATAAAATCTTTAACGCTAAGGGTCTTCTCAGTGACCTGATTTTTCCACAGACAACTTCCGGGGACCAAGACCGCAGACTGCAGGAAGCAGATTTACGTAAAACCGACATAGCTCAGCCGGCGATCGGCGCCATAAGCCTGGCGATGCTAAATGTTTTGCGAAGTTTTAATATCAACCCCGATGCCGCCTGCGGACACAGTTTCGGAGAATTAACGGCCCTGTGCGCCGCCGGCTGGATCGATGAAGATACCCTGCTGGAACTTGCGATTAAAAGGGGCCGTCTCATGGCTGAAGCCGGCGGAAACCAGGACCCGCCAGACGGCGCTATGCTGGCGGTTCAGGCACCCCTGGATGACCTCGAAAATCTATTAGAAAATTCAAGGCCCGAAGTTGTTCTGGCCAATCGCAACAGTCCCAGTCAGGGGGTTCTTTCCGGGCCGACCGCCGCTATTCTTGAAATCGAAAAAATATGCCGACAAAAGAAAATTAATGCCGTTCGCCTGCCAGTTGCGGCCGCGTTTCACAGTGATCAGGTAAAAACAGCCGCCCAACCCTTTCATCTTGCTCTTAATAAGGTGGCGGTAAATCCGACGGCCATCAGCGTATTTTCAAATACCACCGGAAAAGCGTACCCCGCCGATGCAGGCCAAACAAGGTCTCTGTTAGGCAACCATTTAGCCCAGCCGGTGGATTTTGTCAGTGAGATAAAAAATTTGTATGATACCGGCGTACGAACGTTTGTGGAGATCGGCCCCAAGTCGGTCCTGACCGCATTGATTTCTGCCACCCTGCAGGATCGGGACATCAATGCCTGGTCACTGGATGCTTCGGCCGGGAAAAAATACGGGGTCGCCGATCTGGCCAGGCTGTTGGGATGCCTTGCATCTTTGGGCTATCCGGTAGCGTTGCCCCAATGGGAAAACACGGGTTCTGCTGTCCGAAAATCCCGTATGAATGTTCTTTTAAGCGGTGCGAATTTCAAAGCACAGCGGTCAGAGAACAGAGGACAGAAAACAGGCGACAGCGGACGGAGGACCAAGGAGCGCGAACAGACGCCGGAAGCCTTACCGCCACAACGATCCCGGCCATTGAAACGATATAACCCAACCAAAGGAATATACGAGCATAACAGCCATATGAGCAAAGATAACAGCAAACAATCGGCATTTATTCTGGATGCCTTGAAGGTAGTTCAGGAAGGATTGAAGTCAATGCAACATCTTCAATCCCAGACAGCAGCTGCCCACCAGAAATTTTTAGAAGCCCAAACAGAGGCCAACCGCTCACTGCAGGCAATGATGCAAAATACCCAGCGCCTGGCAGAACAATCTTGGGGCCTTGGTTCCGAACCATTGCAGCCGGTTTCCCCGCGGCCGTTGGGCAATGACGCCCACCAGGAACCTGTGGCTCAAGAAATGGTCAGCTCGCCGATGAATTTCGCCGATATTAACGGCCGGGTGAGTCCGCCAACAATCCCGCATTCGCTGGGCGCGCCGATCATTCCTGCCGGAGAAAAATCACCGGAAACGGCGGCCAATGGCTATGCCCAGGCCTCAGAAACCCGGGACTCGGCCCCTGAAGCAATCCAACCGCCCAATCGGGCTCCGCAACCCGTTGAAGCAATCATGCTGGCGGTTGTCAGCCAGCTAACCGGTTATCCCATAGAAATGCTGGGATTGGACATGGACATCGAGGCTGAACTGGGTATTGATTCCATCAAGCGGGTGGAAATCCTGTCCACCCTCGAAGAGGAAATGCCCGATTTGCCCACGGTATCTCCTGAAATCATGGGCAGCCTGAAAACCCTGGGGCAAATTGTTGAATATCTGACCGAGACCGGAAGCGACAATGGGGGTCAACTCAATTCAGAATTTGTAAATTCAACTGCAACCAGCGTTGTCACAGATCATAAATCCCCGGCGGGTGTGAATCCCCCCAGAGAAATTGAAGCAACCATGCTGGCGGTTGTCAGCCAGCTAACCGGTTATCCCATAGAAATGCTGGGATTGGACATGGACATCGAGGCTGAACTGGGTATTGATTCCATCAAGCGGGTGGAAATCCTGTCCACCCTCGAAGAGGAAATGCCCGATTTGCCCACGGTATCTCCTGAAATCATGGGCAGCCTGAAAACCCTGGGGCAAATTGTTGAATATCTTGCAGAATCCCCCGGAGCTGATACCCCTCAGGCGAAAACCGATAAATCACAGGAGCCCAGTGAATCGGATCACCGGGAACAATCACAGCCAGGTCCGGAGACGGTAAAAATTCCTCGCAACGTGGTATCAATCGCGGAGGCACCCCTGGCAACCGGCCCTCTGCTAAAAATTGTCGAAAACCGCAAAGTGTTTGTAACTGAAGACAACACCGGTCTGTCTGAACAAATAGCAGATGAGCTGACCCGGCAGGGCATCGACACGATTCGAATCTCGGTGGATATCCTCAAATACAAAAAGCAGCTCCCGGCTGCCGCCGGACTGATTATTGTCCAGGACCCTCGATCGGATAAAATAGATCAGGATTTAAAAGACGCCTTCACGCTTACCAAGTATCTGGCTCCCGACCTGATCGAGTCGGTCCATCAAGGCGGAGCATTATTTGCCACCGTCACCCACCTTGACGGCGCTTTTGGTTTGAAAGGCAGGCAAACCGACCTGCCGGCCCAGGGCGGTCTGGCAGGCCTGGCTAAAACCGCCGCCATTGAATGGCAAAGCGTTTGCTGTCATGCCATCGACGTCGCACCGGACTGGTCAGACAATCGTCAAATTGCAGAGGCCGTTGTTAAAGAGGTCCTATCGTCGGGTCCGGTCGAAATCGGTCTTGATTCAGATCATCGGTTCACCCTGGCCTTACAACCTGAACCCTGTCCCGAAGGCCCAATAAACCTGGCACCCGGCGATGTGGTTGTCATCAGCGGCGGCGCCAGAGGCATAACCGCATCAGCTGCCCTGGCACTGGCTGGAGAGGCTGCGGCCACCCTGGTTCTGTTAGGTCGATCTCCACAACCCGTGGCCGAACCTCGATGGTTGTCTGCGCTAACCGATGAAGCCGCCATAAAAAAAGCCATCCTGGAAAATGAATTCAACGGTCTAAACGCTGCCCCGGCTGAAATCGAAAGCGCATTTAAAGCCCATATGGCCAATCGTGAGATTGCATCAAACCTGACTGAATTAAAATCAATCGGAGCAGACGCCTACTACTATGAGACTGATATTCGTAATTTTGCAATGGTTAAAACCGTCATCGATGACATTCGAGCCGTTCATGGTCCCATCGCAGGTATCATCCACGGCGCAGGGGTGCTGGAGGATCGCCTGATCATTGATAAAACCGTTGACCAATTCGAGCGCGTGTTTGATACAAAGGTCAAGGGGCTTGACAACTTGCTGGAAGCCGCAGGCCAGGATCCCTTAAAATATCTGGTTTTGTTTTCCTCGGTAGCGGCGCGAATGGGCAACAAAGGCCAGGCCGACTATGCCATGGCCAACGAGGTGTTGAACAAGATGGCCCTGAATGAATCGGCGAAACGACCGGATTGCCGGGTTGTAGCGATTAACTGGGGTCCCTGGGACGGCGGTATGGTCACCCCTGGTTTGAAACGTGAATTTGAGCGCCACGGCATCCACCTGATCCCGGTCGATAAAGGTGTTCAGTGCATGCTGGATGAAATGGCAGCAGGGTTAAACCACCCTGTGGAAGTCGTCATCGGTGCCGAAATCCGCGTCTCAAGCGAAAATGTCCCCCGGGAAAGAAAACGCCCGGAATTGGTAAAACCCTCACCGGCTGTAAGAAAGCAACAGTTAGCGCTCTCCTTTGAACGGGAGATCGGTGTCGCTGATTTTCCCATTTTAAAATCACATGTCATTGACGGCAAACCGGTCGTGCCAATGGCTTTGATGACCGAATGGTTTGCCCATGGCGCCCTGCATGAAAACCCCGGTCTGGTTCTTCATGGTTTGGATGATATTCGTGTTTTAAAAGGGATTCGTCTGGATTCTGAAAAAAAGCACATTCGACTGCTTGCCGGGAAACTCAAAAAAAATGGCGAATTCTATGAGGTGCCGGTTGAGTTAAGAGACGGCCAAGAGGCCGGACGGGATATCATCCATTCGAGCGCCAGCGCCATTTTGAGCGATCAGCTGCCGTCAGCACCGTCTTATCAGTTTTCGAAAGCCATGGTTGCCCAAGCCTATACCAAAAAAATTGAGGATGTTTATGAAAAGGTTCTTTTTCACGGCAATCAACTTCATGGCATCCGTAAAATTGTCAGCTGCTCATCACGGGGAATGGTGGCGCATATATCACCGGCCCCAGCCCCGGACGAATGGATATCAGCACCATTGAGAAATCAATGGATTGGGGATCCGCTGGTTCTTGACAGCGCATTTCAAATGGCCACCGTATGGTGTTTTGAAGAGAAGGGAATTGTGTCATTGCCAAGTTACGCAGCATCGTACCGGCAGTATTGTTCTCAATTTCCCTCAGACGGGGTGACGGCAGTACTGGAGATAAAAGAAGCAACGAGCCGTAAAATGCGGGGGGATTTTATATTTCTGGATCCCAATGATGAGATCGTGGCCAGTCTGTCCGGTTTTGAGGCAATAATGGATCCGTCTCTGCTCAAAGCCTTTAAACCGCAATATAAAGCCTCGGCCTAAAGAATTGGAAATTATCTGCTTCGTTGACGATTAATAGAACCGCCGCGGCGGGTTAACCGCCTTATTGAGCCTTATACGCTCAATAAGAGCTATACCGCTTTTTCGATTCCCCGGTTAATATCTGCCGGGATCCCGCAAAAATCAATGGGCTCGATCGAAGCGACAAAGCTTTTGCATGACGCGCAGTATTTTTTGGGTTTCCCGCGACCGCTCCAAAGCAGCTTGATTCTATGGGAAACGCCGCACTTTGGACAGATACACTCGACTGTAAGACCGTCACGATGATTTTTGCTGCCAGAGGGAACGCCCTCCAGCTCATCCGCCAACCAGTTGCTATTGCTGACTGCATGCATTTCTATATCTCCCCTTAAGGTTATACCGCTTTCTCATAATGATCTTCCGCAAAGTCAATTCTGCGCTTTAATCAACCCCTTTTGCTCATATTTTTTAATGAGTTCTTTGATGGCCTCTTCCAGGAGGACGCCGATAGATTTATCCTCGTCAACTGCAAGATGTTTCAATTCCTTAAGCCGCTCGGCATCAATTCTGGTAGAAAATGTTTTTTTATTGCCCATGCAAATATTATTATAATATTTATTTCTTTATTTCAAGTTTTTTTTTTATAAATTTATAATTTATTTTTTATAAAAATTATTACATAATTATAAAAAAAACATAATATTTAAAACAATAATGTCATATTTCTATTATAATATGTTCGGAACAGGGGTTGTGTATTGAATAATCTTAGTTAAGCAGGGTGAAATGAACCGGTGTGATTGACAAGTAAAAGCCCACGGCTGTCAAGCCTATAACATCTTGACATCGAAAACTGACTGCTGATAGGCTATAATCCTAATTGAGTGATATTAAAATAGGTGGCACCGGGTATTGACTAATCGGCACGGGTGTTCATCGCGGACAGTCCCGCCATAAAAAGCGTTAAATTGATAAAATGAACCTTCAACGATGCCTTAAAATTTTGGAGCTTGAAACCATCGGCTCTCTCCAGGAAGCCAAGCAGGCTTACAAGGATTTGGTTCGAGTGTGGCATCCGGATCGGTTTCAGAGCAATCCCCGGCTAAAACAGAAAGCGGATCAAAAACTAAGGGAAATCAATCTGGCCTATAAATATTTGCTTAAGTATATAGAGTCAAACCAGACCGGGAAATTATCCATACCAAAAATCAGCTCATCTAAATCGCTATCCGGGATCGATGTCACTAACGATGCTGAGCAATCGGGAGGCCATCGGCCTGGAGGGAATTCTCCTACAAGAAAGCGAAACAAAAACCCGGATACCGCCCGATTTGCTGGTCCCGCTACCAAAGCCCGACCGCGAACTTCTTCCATCGGCCGATATGTTTTACTGGCCTTTTTCTTTGTCGCTGTCGCTATTTCAGCACTGGCTATCTACTTCTTGTCTAATCCTGACAAAATTGCTTCAAAGTCCAGGGGGATGGCATCCAAAGCCTTGGAAAAAATCGTAGACAAGCTGGAGAAAAACAAAACAATTCCCCCAAATGACCCCGCGGTTAAAGGCATGATTAAAGAGCTGGACCAGGTGACCATGTCTTCAGAAGCCGATAATAAATTTGAAATTCACCTCGATAGCGGCAGTATTATTATGACCGAAGTGTGGTGGGAAGAAAGCGATATGATTATGTATAGGGTAGACGGAGGGTCGATGGGAATCGAAAGAAGCAGAGTTAAAAAAATTGTCAAACGATAGTCTTCCACAGTTCAGCCCACTCCCCTGATGATGAACAAGAAAAACAGTTTTGATGCCGTCGTGATTGGAGCCGGACCGGCCGGATCGACCGCGGCCTATCTTCTGGCCAAAAGCGGCTTTGATGTTCTGGTGCTCGACAAGAGGAAATTTCCTCGTCACAAGCTTTGCGGAGGACTTTTAACGCGTAAAACTGTCAAACTGCTGGAAGAGATTTTTCAAACCCCCTGTGATTACCTGACATCGAATCAGATTATTTCATATCAGAGTTCCCGCTACGGTGTAAATCTACGCGACAAGGCCTGCATTCGAGGAAAGCTTGAATATCCTTTTCATTTTGTAGACCGACAGGTTTATGATTCCTTCTGGCTGAATATGGCTCGCCAGGCCGGGGCCGAATTTAAATCCGAAGAGAAAGTCATTTCCCTGGACCCGTTGAAAAATCAGATTATTACCGCCAACGGCAACCGATATTCAGCTAAGTATATTTTAGGGGCCGACGGAGCGCCGAGCAGGCTATGCAGATTGCTCACCGAGATAGGATTTATTAATAAAGAAAAAAAATCAGATATGGCCACTGCCATGGAACTTGTTGTTTCACATAGCCTGTCACCGGAACTGCCTGATTATCCGGTTATCTTCCTCGGTTACATCCGATGGGGATATGCCTGGTGTTTTCCCAGAAAAGATCTCCGGATCCTGGGCATTTGCGGATTAAGCGAAAAGTCAGGTAAATTTCTAAAACGGAGTATGATCCAATTCTTGAAAACGATGAAAATCCCACCTGCCAATATCAGCGCCGCTAAAAGTCATGCCCTGCCCTATGGAAATTACCTGACCCAGCCGGGCAGTGGCAATATTTTACTGCTGGGCGACGCCTGCGGCCTGGCAGATCCCCTACTCGGTGAGGGAATTTACTATGCTCACAAAAGTGGGCAACTGGCGGCGCTGGCGACCCAACAGTCATACCCCAACTCACAAAATGCCTTCAGCATCTACAGACAACATCTATATGCGCATATTATCCCGGAACTCAAATTCGCCCGGATCGGCCGGCAGATTATATTCTCTCTTCCGGGATCCTGGCCTGGATTAATTTTATCTTCTTTGCTTAAAATCAAACCTCGCCAATGCGAAGAAACCGTCCAGGGTCAACGGTCTTTTAGATGGTTTCGTCCGGTCACCACCGACAGCCCAAAGCAATATATTCCCTGAATCTTGCATGAAAATTAATGCGAAAATTAAAAACAAAAAAAAACGGGGTGAAAAAAATTCACCCCGCTGATGGCCCTGATAGGCCGAATGGTCACTTCTGGTGACTAATAAAGACAGGCATCAAATCGCTTGCTAGACGCTGACATATACTCCCCGTCCTAGCTTCTTGATTCGACCCTCCTTCGAAGCTCGGAACACTATGTTGCGAACTTTTTTATCGTCAAAACCTGTTTTTTTCTTCAGAGTTGGAACATCTACACCCTTTTTAGATCGCTTTACTATTTGTAAGATCTTATCGGTGGCGGTTGCCTGGGTGGCTTTTTTTTTGGCTGCCGCTTTCTTGGCCGGTGCTTTTTTGGCTACTGCTTTCTTGGCCGGTGCTTTTTTGGCTGCTGTTTTTTTGGCCGGTGCTTTCTTGGCCGGCGCCTTTTTAACGGCTTTGGCTTTCTTGACCGCTTTCTTCTTGGCAACCTTTTTGGCTTTCGGCATCGGCTCATGAGCCTTGATTAACTTTTCCAATCTTTTTCCTAAAGCCACAATATCTTTTTTCACTGCATGCAAGTCTTTCTTTAAAATCGCCATTTTTGTTCTCCTCCTTAAAGTTTTGAGATAACTTGTCCGTTCAAGCTAATATCTACTATCAAACAACTATAACTGCATATTGAATTTAATGAAAAGACTATTAGATATATCTATATCAAAAAAAGTACTGATGTCAAGTAATAACGCAAAAATCACAAACGAATAAAGTAGATTAGACAAATACTGTTTACCTTTATCCCTTTTAGTCGGATCATGCAACTTTACTTTAGCCAGAAATTGAAAATTTCACTCAATAGCTGTTCGCCGCATCTTCCTTTGGATTGTTGTCGCTGTTTTCCTTGCCTTAAGCACTTGAATTCGATATATAGAACACTTTTGAAAGCAGGCAGAATTAATGCATTTAATTTTTTCCCATAGGTGACGACCGCAACCCCATGAACCCTCGTGCACCCATTGCTGTGGTTGGGATGGCCGGGCTTTTCCCCGGTGCCTCAAGCCTGGAACTCTTCTGGCAAAACATTATCAACAAGGTTTCCGCTGATGTTGAGGTCGGTGAAGACCGCTGGTCTGTGGATCCCAATTTTATCTACCTTCCGGGCATCCACCCGGACAAAGCCTATTCGAAGCGCTGCTGCCTGATAAAAAATTTTGAATTTGATCCGACCGGCATTGACCTCGATCAAAGTTTGATTTCATCCCTCGACCCGCTCTATCATATCGTCCTGCATGTCGGTCGGGAAGCAATCTCGAAGATGCCGTCATCATCAATAAACCGTCAACGAACCGGTGTCGTTCTGGCCGCGATTGCATTGCCGACGGACGCCACCGCAGCGGTCACCAGTGACATTATAGGATCCGCTTTTGAAGAAAAATTCTTTGACGCTGCGGCTCCGGGCATGTTCAAAGACCGGAGTAAGCCTTACACCCGGGCACATTATCTTGCCAATCGTGCCACCAGCCTGCCCGGGTCTATTCTGGCCCGCGCATTTGGCCTTGGCGGCGGCACCTATACCCTGGATGCCGCATGCGCATCATCCCTCTATGCCGTTAAGCTGGCCTGTGATGAACTGAATGCCCATCGGGCTGATGCCATGCTGGCCGGAGGCGTTTCAAGGCCCAGTTGTTTGTTTACCCAGGTTGGCTTCAGTCAGCTGCGTGCTTTATCACCTTCCGGGCGGTGTGCCCCCTTCGATCAAAATGCCGACGGCCTGGTTGTGGGGGAAGGCGCTGGAATTCTGATTCTCAAACGTCTGGCGGACGCCATACGCGACCAGGATCATATATTCGGACTGATACACGGCGTGGGGCTTTCTAATGATATGCACGGCAATCTCCTGGCACCGGACAGTGAGGGTCAGGTACGCGCCATGCGCAAAGCCTATGAATCCTGCAACTGGTCTGCCCATGATATTGATTTGATTGAGTGTCATGGCGCCGGAACACCACGCGGGGACCTGACCGAATTGCAAAGTTTAGCAGAGTTGTGGGGAGGATCCGGTTGGCAAAAAGGTCAATGCACGATCGGTTCGGTCAAATCCATGATTGGTCATTTGTTGACTGCCGCCGGCGCGGCCGGCCTGATTAAAACCCTTCTGGCATTGCAAAATAAAATTTTGCCGCCTTCCCTGAACTATGAAACCCCCCCTTCCAACAGCCCCCTGCCGGACGGTCCTTTTCGAGTACAGACCCAGCCGGCACCCTGGCATCGCAGAAAAAATACAATTCCGCGACGAGCAGCGGTAAGCGCCTTTGGGTTCGGCGGCATCAATGCCCACCTGCTGCTGGAAGAATGGGTTCCGAATGCGGATTGGGGATTGAGGATTGCGGATTTAGAAATATCAGCAAGTCAGAAATCCCAAATCCCAAATCCCAAATCCCAAATCGCGGTGGTTGGAATGGAGGCCGTTTTCGGTTCACTATCCTCTTTGCGGGATTTCCAGGAAATAATTTTCAACGGAGACACCAATATTGGTCGACATCCGGAGCATCGCTGGAAAGGATGTGAGACAATTGCGAACCGCCATCTCAAGAATTTAGAGCTAACCGGCGGTTTTATGGAAGAGCTGACCATCACGCCCGGTGAGTTTCACGTGCCGCCCAAAGAAATCCCGGAAATTCTCCCGCAACAACTGCTGATGCTGAAAGTCGCTTCAACAGCATTGAAGAATGCCGGATTTCCGCTACGGGAAGACCGGCCCGCTATGGGCGCAATTATCGGCATTAATTTTGATTTCGAGGCCACCAATTTTCAACTGCGCTGGCATCTGGTCAATTTGCTCCCTCAATGGATTAATAAACTAGGTTGGAATCTGTCACCGGAAGAATTAGACGCCTGGATCCAATCCTTGCAAGATGCCTGCAACCCGCCGCTGACGGCACCGCGCACCCTGGGTGCCCTGGGGGGAATTGTTGCCAGCAGGATTGCCCGGGAATTTCGCCTCGGGGGCCCCAGTTTTGCGGTATCCTGCGAAGAAGCGTCCGGTTTAAAAGCTCTGGAAATCGGGGTCAGGGCCCTGCAGCAAAATGAGGCGGAAGCATTTTTGGTGGGCGCTGTGGATCTGGCGGGCGATGTCCGCAATATTATTCTGGAAAATCAGGCAAGACCATTTTCGCGCAACCTTCAAATTCGACCGTTTGATCAGGATGCAGACGGCACCCTTCCCGGCGAAGGGGCGGCGGCGTTGGTCATCAAGCGCCTGGACCAGGCCATAAAAGACGGCGACCGGATCTATTCGGTGATTAAGGGGATTGGCAGCGCCAGCGGGGGCGGTATTGATAAAAGTCTGCCGTCACTGAATGCCTATACCCGCTCACTTACCCGCTGCTTTCGGGATGCCGCTGTTGAACCGTCAACGATTGGTTTTATCGAAACGCACAGCGGCGGCAATCCGTCGGAAGACCGCCTGGAGACCCGGGCACTGCACGAATTCTTTTCAGATAGCGATGGCTCCTGCGCTATCGGTTCGGTAAAGGCCAACATCGGACATACCGGCTCTGCTTCTGCCCTGGCCGCTGTGGTTAAAGCCAATTTGTGTCTTTATCATGAAATTATTCCCCCGCTAACAAACTTCAGGGTTCCCGAAAATTCACTCTGGCATCGTGAAAATTTTCACATCCCGATCTACCCTCAGTTCTGGATAAGAAATCGCCAGGAAGGGCCGCGCAAGGCCATGGTTGGCGCCATGACGCCCGACGGCAATTGCATGCACATCATCCTGGAAGGTTTTGATTATCAGCAAAGAAGTGAAATTGCGGAAAGGGTGTTGCAAAAAGTTCAATTGGAAAGAAAAAGACCTTTCGGTTTTCAAAATCCTGGGATTTTTATCATAACCGGAGACAACAAACAGACTCTGCTCGCCGGCCTTGAGGCCCTCAATCAGCATGTCGACATGCAGCTGAACGCTCAAGATCCGGACTGCCGAAAACAGGTCACCCTGGAAGAGATTGCCCGCCAGTGGTATATTAAAAACGCTGTCAAATTAGAGCACCCCCAGGCACTGTCCATTGCAGCCGTTAATTTTTCCGATCTGAAAAAACAAATTACGGAAGCGCAAACAGCGGTTTTATCAGACAGCCCTCGGAAAATTAAAGGCAACAGCGGCATTGCTTTTTCACCTCACCCCATCGGCAAGCCAGGACAGCTGGCATTTGTATTTCCGGGTTCGGGCAGCCATTATATCGGTATGGGCCGGAATATTGGTGTTCACTGGCCGGAAATTTTGCGCCAAATGGATGCCCGCACCCGACAGCAAAAGTCCCAGTTGCTGCCGGATTGTTTTGTTCCCTGGCGGGTATCGTGGCCGCCGGGATGGCAAAAAGCAGCCTATGAGAAAATCATATCCGATCCTCTTAACATGATTTTCGGACAAGTGGTTCATGGTGGCCTCATTGCCGACCTTGTCAAATATTTTGATATCAAACCCTCAGCCGTAATCGGTTACAGCCTGGGAGAGTCAACGGGTTATTTTGCTATGGGCGTCTGGCCCGACCGCGGTGAGATGCTCCGACGCATGCAGCAAACAGATTTGTTTACCCGTCAACTTGCCGGCCCCTGCAATGCCGCCCGAAGCTTGTGGGATATTGCCCCGGATGAAGATGTTGACTGGTGCGTGGCGGTCGTAAACCGTTCGGCTGATTCAGTGCGCCCAACAGTTGATCGCTATGCCACCACCCGTTTATTGATTATCAATACGCCCGATGAGTGTGTTATCGGGGGCCGCAGGCAGGATGTTAGTTCGGCTATCAAAGCACTCAAATGCGAGGCGATATACCTGGATGGTGTGGTCACCGTCCATTGCGATGTGTTAAAACCGGCAGCAAATGAGTATCGGCAACTGCACGTTTTCCCGACCCGCCAACCTGACGGAATTCGTTTTTACAGCTGCGCCCTTGGCCGGGCCCATGATTTGACGAGCGAAAAAGCGGCATCTTCCATTCTTGATCAGGCCTTGCACGGTTTTGATTTCACGGCCACCATAAATCAAGCCTACCGCGACGGGGTTAGAATATTTTTGGAAATGGGCCCCTATTCTTCATGCACCCGAATGATCAGCAGAATCCTCAAAGATGCCCCCCATCTGGCAATATCCGCGTGTAATCGAGGAGAAAATGACTACACCACAATCGCCAAGGTGCTGGCGACACTCATCGCAGAGCGGGTGCCGATTAATCTGGACAATCTTTATGGAGCCGGGGCCTATGCGCCGGAGATGATCGAACCGGCCATAAAATACTCTGGCAACCCCATCAAAATCACCATCGGCGGCAAAACGCCCTTGCCTGCTTTGACGATAACAACAGGCAACAGGCAGAGGACAGAGACATTGGAATTCGGATTGCGGAATGCGGATTTCGGAATTTTGGAAGGTGCAGAAAAGCATAAGGAATCGGGTGTCCCGGGACCAGCGACCGGTGACCAGCCTTCGACGAGATCAGTCGAGTCGAGACCTGAGACCGCTAGTCCATTTTCAGAATTGCTTGAAACGGCCGATCGGATTGCCCGCAGTACGGCAGAGGCCCATAAAAAATTTTTAGCGCTCTCCGAAGAAACTTCCCGCTCCTACGCTGAAGCCTTTGGTCTTCACACCAAACTTCTGGAACGCGCCATGCAGGCCTCCCAAACCGGCAATTCAGACATTCCGCATTCCGCATTCGACTCGGCTGAGCTCGTCGCAGGCCCCATTCCGCATTCTCAACCTCTTTTTTCCCGCCGGCAGTGCCTGGAATTTGCGACCGGATCCGTCGGCAGCGTGCTGGGACCCGAATTTGCCATAGTGGATTCATACCCGGCCAGAGTGCGTTTGCCGGATGAACCCTTGATGCTGGTTGACCGCATCCTGACGATCGAAGGCCAAAAAGGCGTCCTGGGACCCGGTCGTATTGTTACCGAACACGATGTATTGCCTGGAGCATGGTACCTGGACGGCGGACATGCACCGGTGTGCATCTCCGTCGAAGCGGGACAGGCCGATCTTTTTCTGTGCGCCTATCTTGGCATTGACCTGGTGGTAGCAGGCAAACGAACCTACCGTCTGCTCGATGCCACCGTCAAATTTCATAGTCAACTGCCGGTCCCGGGACAAACCATTCGCTATGAAATTGAAATTTCGAAGTTCATTCGTCAAGGAGAAACATATTTATTCCTGTTTAGCTTTAAGGGTTATATCGATGATCTGCCTCTGATTACGATGACCAACGGCTGTGCCGGATTTTTCACTGAAGCGGAGGTAACAAATTCCGGCGGCATCATCCTCACCGAAGAGGAGATGCAGCCGGTGGCCGGGAAAAAGCCGGCCGATTGGCAGAATATGGTGCCGCTGCAAAAAGAAAAATACGATGACCTGGCGGTACAGGCTTTGCGGGAAGGTGACCTGGAGCGATGCTTTGGCAGGTTGTTTAGCGGTATTACCCTGGCAGAATCACTCCGGCTGCCGGTCGGACGCATGAAATTGATCGATCGCATCCTGGAACTGAATCCGGCCGGCGGTAAATATAGTTCAGGGTTGATTAGGGCGGAAGCAGACATCCATCGCGATGACTGGTTTTTAACCTGTCATTTTGTCGATGACATGGTCATGCCCGGAACTTTGATGTATGAATGCTGTGCTCACACCTTAAGAGTATTTCTGCAACGCATGGGTTGGGTAACCGAAAGAGCCGGGATATATTATGAACCGGTTATCGGTGTTGAAAGCACCTTAAAATGCCGGGGTCCGGTTACACCGAATACCCGCAAGGTTATTTATGAAATAGAAATCAGCGAAATCGGATACAAGCCTCAGCCCTATGTCATTGCAGATGCCCATATGTATGCCGACGGGGATCGGATCGTTCATTTCAAGGATATGTCCCTACAAATGAGCGGCATCACCAGGGACGAAATCGAGTCGTTCTGGGAAAACAGAAAAACGCGAACCTTGAAAACGCCATTATTTGATCGCGAACAAATGCTCGAATTTGCCAGCGGCCGCCCATCAAAGGCGTTCGGCACCCCTTACGAACCTTTTGATAATGACAGATTCATCGCCCGTTTACCCTGCCCCCCTTACCTGATGATTGATCGCGTCCGTCGCGTCGCGCCCCAGGCCTGGGAATTAAAACCCGATGGGTGGATCGAGGCCGAGTATGACGTCCCCCCGGATGCCTGGTACTTCAAGGCCGACCGTACACCGGCGATGCCGTTAAGCATCATCATGGAGGTTGCTTTGCAACCCTGTGGCTGGCTGGCAGCCTATATGGGTTCGGCCCTTAAAAGCGAAAATGACCTCAGATTCAGAAACCTGGGTGGCACGGCAGCCCTTTTTCACGAGATAGCGCCGAACGCCGGAATGCTGACAATCAAATCAAGGTTGACCCGGGCTTCGGAAGCCGCCGACATGATCATCGAACACTATGATTTTGAAGTTTGGCAACCGGATCACAAACTTTATGCCGGCAATACCTATTTCGGTTTCTTCACCCGGGAGGCATTGGCCCAACAGGAGGGCATCCGGAAGACCGATCGCCAGGAGTACGACCCGGGACCTGAAAAAATTAATTACGGCCGAACCGCTGAATTAGTCGATTATGCGCCCCTGTCGCCCCGGGACCCTGAATTCGACCGCGCTTCCGGTTTGGCACTGCCGGCCAAAGCAATTCGCATGGTCGACTGCATCGAAACCTTTTTACCGGATGGAGGCCCCACGGGATTGGGTTATATCCGCGGCACCAAAACGGTTGATCCGCGGGAATGGTTTTTTAAAGCCCACTTTTATCAGGATCCGGTATGTCCGGGTTCATTGGGAATCGAATCATTTATTCAGTTGCTCAAGTATCTGGCCCGGGAACGCTGGCCGCATTTGACTGAAACACACCGTTTCGGTCTGTTGACCGAAGACGCCCACAGCTGGACCTATCGGGGCCAGATACTGCCCCAAAACCGGTTGATTACCGTCGAAGCCACAATTACCGGCATCCAGGAAAACCCGGTGCCAAAAATCACCGCCGATGGCTATCTGCAAGTCGACGGACTCTATATTTATAAAATGGAAAATTTTGGCATTCAACTGCTGCCGGTGTAAAGTTAAGGAACGTTTTTTTAACAACCGCTATAAGGGAAAAAAGCACCATGTTATACTCAAAAGTATCCATCGACGCCTTTGGCTATGAACTCCCTCCCGATGTCATTACCTCCGACGATCTGGAAAAGCGTCTGGAACCGGTTTATGAAGCCCTTCATTTCCAGAAAGGACAACTGGAGGCGATTACCGGAATCCGGGAACGCCGGTTCTGGGACCCGGATTTCAGCATGCACACCGGCGCCATAAAAGCCGCTCGAAAAGCGCTGGATGTATCCCGTATCACGCCGGACGATATCGGCATTTTGATT
Organism: uncultured delta proteobacterium; assembly: GCA_963821065.1. Taxonomy (GTDB): domain Bacteria; phylum Desulfobacterota; class Desulfobacteria; order Desulfobacterales; family JAFDCJ01; genus JAFDCJ01. The sequence goes on from CAWGCM010000037.1 coordinate 78,526, forward strand.
TACGGCGGCGTTTGCCGGGATAATCTGGAGCCGGCCACCGCCTGTGCGGTCGCCCATGGTCTGGATTTAGGCCCTGCCACTCAGATTTATGATGTTTCCAATGCCTGCCTGGGAATTTTAAACGGCATGGTGCAAACGGCCAATGCCATTGAACTGGGACAGATTCGCGCGGGCCTGATCGTATCCTGTGAATCCGCCCGTCAGATCATTGATATCACCATCGATCGGCTGCTCAAGACCCGGGACATGGAAGTTTTTAAAAAAACCATCGCCACCCTGACGGGAGGTTCCGGTGCGGTTGCAGTCCTGCTGGCGGATCGATCTTTAGCCAAATCCGGCCATCGGATCCTGGGAGGCGTTGCCCGCAGCGCCGCCGAACATCACCGCTTATGTGTGTGGGGACCGGACACCGGCATACCTGCCAGCGGTTTGCACCTGATGGAAACCGATTCCGTTGCTGTTCTTCAAAATGGTGTACCGCTCGGTATCGAAACATTTAACTCCTTGCGTCAGAAAATTGGTTGGACAGACGATCAGCCTGACAAAATAATCTGCCATCAGGTGGGAGCGACCCATCAGCGCAATATCCTGGATGCCATCGGTATTCCACCATCAAAAGATTTTACAACCTTTAAATATCTGGGAAACATCGGTACGGTGTCCTTGCCGATCACAGCGGCCATCGCAGATGAAAGAGAGTTTCTGCTGCCCGGCGACCGGGTCGGATTCCTGGGAATCGGAAGTGGACTAAACTGCCTGATGCTGGGGATGGAATGGTAAAAAGATATTTTGGAATGCTAAAACAAAAACCCATCGACATATCAAAATTCAAACACCTGTACCCGTTTAAATCCCACTACATGGATTTAGACGGCCTCAAATATCATTATATAGATGAAGGCAGTGGTGAACCGGTTGTGATGGTCCATGGCAATCCGACCTGGTCTTTTTACTATCGGGGATTGATTAAATCCCTGTGTGGAAGATATCGCACCATCGCTCCGGATCATATCGGCTGCGGTTTATCGGATATACCCCCACCTTCACAGTATAACTATACCCTCCAGAGCCGGATAGATGATCTTGACCAATTAATTGGAACCCTGACCGGCACGGAGAAAATTACGCTGGTTCTTCACGATTGGGGCGGAATGATCGGCATGGCCTATGCACTCAGACATCCCCAAAAAATAAGCCGGCTGATTATTTTAAATACGGCGGCGTTTTTGCCGCCGGATTCCAAAAAAATCCCCCTGCGATTGCACCTGATACGCAATTCCGGTCCGCTGGCCGCCATTGCTGTTCTGGGATTCAATTTGTTTGCGGTCGGCGCCCTCCATATGGCATCCCATCGCGGCCTTGCCAGGGACGTCAAACGCGGGCTTACCGCACCTTACAACTGCTGGAAAAATCGAATCGCCACATTAAAATTTGTCCAGGATATTCCTCTCGGAGATAAAGATCCCAGCTACATGCTTGTGCAGCAGGCTGGCGAACAACTCCACATTCTATCTAAGTTACCTATGTTAATTTGCTGGGGGGAGCACGATTTCGTATTTGACGCTCATTATCTTTCTGAATGGCAGCGCCGCTTCCCGGATGCCGAGGTTCATCGCTTCCCGGATGCCGGCCATTACGTCCTTGAAGATGTTCCCGAAAAAATCATACCGCTGATCGATCGATTTTTGGGCCGGCTCCGCCCGGATGGGGACAGAGGACCCGTCTTCGCCTAACGGCTTCGCCGAGGCAGACAGGGGGCAGAAAACAGAGGAGTGCGATTAGTTCGGAATCTGGCAGGAAGAAGATTTTTGCATACCGAAAATCCTTAACGCATAACACGCAACCGCAAAGCGTAACGTGCAACACGTAACCCGAAACGGACATATGAACCCATCGAGCCCACATAACAACGATTTCGTAAATATCGCAACCTATCTGAATCGGGCAGCCGAAACCCAACCTTATAAACGCGCGGTTGTCTATCCGGCCGGACGTGATAAATATGGACGGGTTACCTATTCGCACCTGACTTTCTTACAGCTTGATCAGGAGTCGGACTATCTCGCCCATGGATTGGAAGGTGCCGGTATTACCCGGGGAATACGCACTGTATTGATGGTTAAACCGAGCATCGAATTTTTTGCATTAATTTTCGCAATATTTAAAACCGGGGCGGTGCCAGTGGTGGTGGACCCGGGAATGGGAATCCGGCGAATGGTTGCCTGTTTTCAGTCTACACGTCCCCAGGCATTTATCGGTATTCCCCTGGCCCATGTGGTGCGCACCGTTTTCCCCGGTTTTTTTAAAACAGTCAAAACCTGGATCACCGTCGGCCGGCGCTGGTTCTGGAGCGGCCGCACCCTAAAACAGGTTCGACAAACCCACGCCGGGCCTTACACCATTACCAGAACCGGCCGGGATGACACGGCGGCCGTGCTCTTTACGACCGGAAGTACCGGACCGGCAAAAGGCGCCGTTTATTCCCACGGTAATTTTGATGCCCAACTCGAGCAGATAAAAACCCATTTAAAAATGTCGCCCGATGAAATTGATCTGTCTACTTTTCCGCTATTTGCCCTGTTTTATCCGGCCCTGGGGATCACATCGGTCATCCCGGACATGGACCCCACCCGGCCGGCTTTGGTGAATCCTGAACGCATCATCGAAGCGATTGAAAATCTTGGTGTGACCAACATGTTTGCCTCACCGGCCCTTTTAAACCGTGTCGGCGGTTACGGTAAAAAAAATGGTGTCAAGCTGCCTTCTCTGAAACGAGTCATTTCAGCCGGTGCGCCGGTGTCAGCGGATAATATCGAACAGTTTAGCGCCCTGCTGAGTGAAGATGCTGAAATCCACACCCCTTATGGGGCCACCGAAGCGGTCCCGATTATATCGATCAAAAGCAGGGAAATATTGAATGAAACGCGTGAGCTAAGCGATAAAGCCTATGGTACCTGCATCGGCCGACCGATAAACGACATCGATATCCGTATCATTAAAATCAGCGATGAACCCATTGACGAATGGTCAGACGACCTGCTGGTCTCCCCGGGTGAGGTTGGTGAAATCGCCGTAGCGGGCGATTTGGTCAGCCGGCAGTATTTTGAAAATCATACTGCCAACCGGCTCGGCAAGATAAAAGATGGTGACGACATTATCCATCGCATGGGCGATGTCGGCTGGATGGACCAAAAAAAGCGGATCTGGTTTTGCGGCCGCAAAAGTCATCGGGTCATCACCACCGACGGCACCTTGTTTACCATTCCCTGTGAAACCCTGTTCAACAAACATCCGCGAGTGTTCCGCAGTGCCCTGGTGGGGGTTGGTCCGCCAGGTCGCCGAGAGCCGGTTATTTGTGTTGAGCTGCAAAAGACCGACGATGGCACCAACAGGGGCCAATTGGAATATGAGCTCCTGGAAATTGCCGCCGCCAATGAATTGACAAAAAGCATCAAAACCATATTGTTCCACAATGCCTTTCCGGTGGATATACGCCACAATTCGAAAATCTTTCGCGAAAAATTAGCCGTATGGGCGGAGAAAAAATTGAAATGACGACAAATCATTCGATGACCGGTCACCGGCCCGCCAAGGTCCTGGTAACCGGCGGTGGTGGTTTTCTCGGCGGTGCCATTGTCAAACGGCTCGTCCAAAGAGGTGACCATGTTCGCAGCCTGTCGAGAACGGTTTATCCAAAATTAGAAGCCATGGGAGTAGAACAAATCCAGGGCGACATCTCTGATCTAACCGTTGTCGCCAGGGCCTGTGAGGAAACCGACATCGTGTTTCATGTGGCGGCCAAACCGCCGCCCTGGGGAAAATATAAGGCGTATTATCAAACCAATGTGGTCGGTACCGAGAACGTTATCGAGGGCTGCAACCGCCGGAACGTTGCAAGATTGGTGTATACCAGTACCCCCAGTGTTGTTTTTGACGGCACCGACATGGAAGGTGCGGATGAGTCCCTGCCCTACCCTGCCAAACACCGTGCTTACTATCCAAAAACCAAAGCGCTGGCCGAGCAACAGGTCGTAAAGGCCGCCGGTCAGGGCCTGAGAACGGTTGTGCTGAGGCCCCATCAAATATGGGGGCCGGGCGATCCCCATTTTGTACCCCGACTGATCGCCCGGGCCAATGAATTAAAGCAAATCGGAAACGGTAAAAACCTGGTGGACACTACCTATATTGACAATGCAGCCGATGCGCACCTGCTGGCGGCCGATCGGCTGGCCGAAAATCCCGCGATTTCCGGCAACAAATATTTTATCAGTCAGGATGAGCCGATTCCGGCCTGGGATATGATCAATGCCATCCTGAACGCCGCCGGGCTGGAGCCGGTCAGCGGCTCGATATCTTACCGGACCGCCTGGACCATCGGTGCTACTCTGGAATTCAGTTATCGGTTTTTGGGTATTTCAAAAGAACCCAAAATGACCCGTTTTCTGGCAGATGCGGTGGCGAAGTCTCACTGGTTTGACATCGGCGCGGCCAAAAGAGATCTTGGATATGTCCCTGAAATCGGAACCGAAGAAGGTTTGCACCGACTTGAAGAATGGCTGAAAAATAAAGCCTGAATTAATACTCGCCGTAAGCCCGTTGATTGTGGTGCGCCCGGCTGTTTCGAGCATTTGGAATAGAATATTTTTTTGCTCAACGTATGCGGGTCTCAAAAAAGCGCGGAAGAACGCCTGTTGACAGATCGTGTCGGTTTGATATTAAGTATAAAACTCAATACATTCGTTATTTAAGCAGTTCCATCGGTTATAGGGTAGTCGGCACCTTCTAACGGACACCGGATAGAAACCACCCGCGATAGGAGTACCAAATTCGGCACCGGAAGTTGGACGGAGTTAATTTATGAATAAAGTTATCCTGTCGGTTCTGGGGCACGACCGCCCGGGAATAGTGGCCGCGATCGCCAATATTCTTTTTGAGTGCAATTGTAACATCGAGAACGTCAGTCAAACCATCCTGACAACGGAATTTGCCGGATCTTTTATTATTTCCATGCCGCCGGATCTGACCCAGGAGGAACTCCGCCAGGCGCTGGATGAAGGCCTGGGTGCCATGAACATGCATATCCACATCGAATCGGTTTTAAAACCGAAAATGGGGCTTGTTTCCAGCAAGGCGGAACCCTTTGTTATCACCACCAAAGGTCCAGACCGTAAAGGACTTGTGGCAAGTATCAGCGCAATCATTGCCCGCTATGGCGTCAATATCACCAACCTGCAGGCGGTATTCAAAGGCGGTGATGATCCCGGCGACAATATTATGATATACGAAGTGGATATCCCCGTTGATATTGACCGGCAGGACTTTTACCAGGCCCTCAGAACCAAGGCCGAATCCCTGGCCCTGAGCATCAGCATCCAGCACCGCAATATATTTGAAACGATTAACAGGATATGAGACAGAAGACCCGTCTTCACCCTTCGGCTATAACGCGGCGATCAGAACACAGATGACGGAGGACAGAGGACAGAGATCAGAATGCCGCGTGAACAGGTAGCGGGTCACCTTTGCATTGCGTCCGCCATTTTCTGCCCTCTGTCTTCTGAACTCTGTTCTCTGAAATCTGACCTCTGTCATCCGTAAAAGAAAGGTACCCATGCTATCCGATCGAGAGATCATCTCCACCCTGGAGATGCTCGAAAACGAAAACCTGGATGTGCGCACCGTGACTCTGGGAATTAGTCTTTTTGATTGCGCCAGTCACGAACCGGAGAAAGTTAAAAACAAAATTTTTTCAAGAATTGCCCAATTTGCCGAAAATTTAGTACCGGTCTGCGATCGAATCGGTGAAAAATACGGTATCCCGGTGGTAAACAAACGCATTGCAGTCAGCCCCATCGCCGTCGTGGGTGCCGCCCATTCTTCTTCGCAAATGGTGGATATCGCCAAAACCCTTGATGCAGTAGCGAAAGAGGTCAATGTTGACTTTATCGGCGGTTTTTCGGCCCTGGTTCAAAAAGGCATTGCCCGCGGCGATCGCGCCCTTATCGAAGCCATCCCCCACGCTTTGACTGAGACCCAGCGGGTGTGCGCCTCTATTAATGTGGCATCCACCCGGGCAGGCATCAATATGGACGCGGTAATGATGATGGGCAGTACCATCAAACAGGCGGCCAAACTGACCGCTGAAAAAGACGGCCTTGCCTGTGCCAAACTTTGTATTTTTGCCAACATACCCCAGGATATCCCTTTTATGGCCGGGGCCTACCTGGGTGTCGGCGAAGCAGATGCTGTTATCAATATGGGCGTCAGCGGGCCTGGAGTGGTAAAAAAGGCGATCGATCGGGCCCTGGAAGCCAATCCAAACTTGGATCTTGGCCAAATATCTGAATTAATTAAAAAAACTGCTTATAAAGTAACCCGCGTCGGGGAGTTAATCGGTCGCGAAGTAGCCGACAGCCTGAAAGTCCCTTTCGGTGTGGTAGATCTTTCTCTGGCCCCAACACCCAACGTCGGGGACAGTGTCGGAGAAATTTTTCAGAGTCTGGGTCTTTTAAGTATCGGAGTGCCCGGAACGACAGCAGCACTGGCGCTATTAAATGACGCCATCAAAAAAGGCGGCGCCTTCGCCAGTTCCCGGGTCGGCGGATTAAGCGGCGCATTTATCCCTGTCAGTGAAGACCTCAATATTTCGGAAGCAGCCCGCGCAGGCTACCTCAGCCTTGACAAACTCGAGGCCATCACCAGTGTATGCTCGGTGGGATTGGATATGGTCGCAATTCCGGGAAATACGTCTGCTGAAACCATCGCAGCCATCATCGCCGATGAAATGGCCATCGGCGTCATTAATAATAAGACCACGGCAGCCCGTCTGATCCCGGTCCCCGGAAAAAAAGCGGGCGACAGTGCCTATTTTGGAGGTCTTCTCGGCCAGTCCACCATATTAACTGTAAACAACGCTCAACAATCCAACCGATTTATTCGACACGGCGGTTTAATACCCGCACCCATACAAAGCATGACCAACTAGTCCGATAATTAAGCTGAAAACTCGATTTCATGAATAATAATCCTCAAATATTACGGCCGGATCTCAAATCAGCCTGGATTTGGCCGTCAATAGTAGACGTCATCAAGTACCTACTGCTGATAGCCGCCATTGCCTGGCTAATGTTGATCGGTACGGCGAATCTTGGGTATAACTGGCAGTGGTACCGGGTACCGCAATATCTTTATACCGTGACTGATGGACAGTTTATATCCGGCCCACTGCTCGATGGGCTGCTGGTGACCTTGCGTATCACCGCCATCAGTCTCGTACTGGCTTTTTTTTGCGGGTTGATGACCGCCCTTTTGCGGCTGTCAAACTCAGTTTTAGGAAAAATACTTGCCCGGGGCTACATCGAGATCATTCGTAACACACCCTTGCTGGTACAGCTGTTTTTTATCTACTTCGTATTGTCGCCCATATTTGACATCAGTGCGTTTACTTCCGCCGTCCTTGCCCTGAGCCTGTTTGAAGGCGCCTATGCATCGGAAATATTTCGGGCAGGGATCGTCTCGATCCACAAAGGTCAATGGGAAGCCGCTTTTAGTTTAGGCTTGAACACCTATCAGACCTATCGCCTGATTGTTTTGCCCCAGGCCATCCGACGTATTCTTCCGCCCTTGACCAGCCAGGCGGTTTCGTTGATAAAAGACTCGGCGCTTGTCAGCACAATTGCAATTTATGATTTAACCATGCGCGGCCAGACGATCATTGCCGAAACCTTTCTTGTTTTCGAAATCTGGTTCACCGTGGCAGCCATTTATCTGACAGTGACGCTGGCGTTGTCGTTAACGGTGTTTTATATGGAAAAGAAACTTAAAATAGAAGACTGAAGCTGCAACAAGCTCAAAGATACAATAACTGCATAAAAGAAATTTTTAACACATTTCACTTTTTACAAAAAAAGGAGGCATCCAATGAAAAACAGCAGAACATGCACATTTATCGTCATTTTGTCCGTGCTGGTTTTAGGTTTGGCCGGATCGGCAACAGCCGGCAAACTCCAACAGGAGCTTGTTCAGGAAAGTGCGGTGGAACAAATAATGAAGCGAGGGACCCTTAAAGTAGGCATGTCAACCTTCGTCCCCTGGGCCATGAAAGATAAAACCGGCAAACTAATCGGTTTTGAAATCGATGTGGCTACCCGTTTGGCGGAGGATATGGGAGTTAAAGTCGAGTTTGTACCCACAAAATGGGCCGGTATCATCCCGGCTCTGTTAACCGGAAAATTTGATGTCCTTATCGGCGGCATGAGTGTTCGGCCGGATCGAAATTTGAAAGTAAACTTCACCATCCCATATGATTATGCCGGTCAATCCCTGGTTGCCAACAAAAAGCTGGCCGCCGGTTTCAGCAACCTGCAAGATTTTAACCGGCCGGATGTTGTCATTGCAGCCAGACTGGGATCAACCGCCGCCGATGCTGCCAAAAGATTTATGCCCAATGCAAAAAAGCGCTTTTTTGACGATGAAGCCCAGGTGATTCAGGAAGTTGTCAACGGTAAGGCGCATGCGGCCGTAGCATCTGCGCCGTTGCCGGCATTTCAGGCCATTAAATATTCTGACAGACTATTTCTGCCGTTTCCGGGAACATTCACCAAAGAGCCCATCGGCTTTGCATTGCGAAAAGGTGATTTTGACACCCTCAATTATTTTAACAACTGGATTCGTGTCATTGAAGCCAAGGGATGGCTTGCCGATCGCAAACACTACTGGTTTGAAACCAAAGACTGGGAGGGGATGCTCAAATAGTAATATAAGGTTCAAGGTTCAGAGTTCAAAGGTTGAAGACTACGCAGCGTTAGACGTATATACCGTCAACCCTGAACGGTGAACCCTGAACCTTTAAACCTTCTTTTCTGACACCTGACACCTGAAACCTACAGGTATTTGCTTGATTAATCAAAAAACCAAATTTTCCACCATCGACTTGGTCCTGTCCCTTTTGCTGCTTTCCGCGGTGATTTATGCGGGTTATAAAATACAGGTCGGTTTCAGTTACCAGTGGAATTGGGGGGCAATCCCTCAATATTTCCTGCGCTACGATCCGGAGATTAAAAACTGGGTGCCGAACATCCTTTTGCAAGGATTCTTGACCACTATCCGTTTAAGTATCTGGGCCACCATCTTTGCCACGCTAATTGGCGCCGCTATGGGCCTTTTCAGAGTGAGCCGCAGCCTGTTTAGGCGCTTGGTTGGCGGAACCTATGTAGGGTTGATCCGAAATTTACCCCCGCTGATAATCATTTTTATCTTCTATTTTTTTGTCGGAGATCAAATTCTGCCCAGGCTGGGCATTGAAGAATTTATTCGAAACAGCAGCGAATCCACCCAGGCCGTCTTTGCGGTTTTTTTTGCACCGCCTTCCCTTTTTACGGCCTTCCTGTCAGCCCTGATCACGCTGTCTCTGTTTGAAGGGGCCTATATTACCGAAATCGTCCGTGCAGGCATCCAATCCATCGAAAAAGGACAATGGGAAGCGTCTGCAGCGCTGGGTTTTTCAAAGTGGCAGCAGATGCGTTACGTTGTTCTTCCCCTGACCGTTCAGCGAATTCTGCCGCCCCTGGCCGGCCAGTTCATCTCCACGATAAAAGATTCCGCCATCGTCTCCGTCATTTCAATCCAGGAATTGACGTTTCAGGCCATGGAGTTAATGGCATCGACCTATCTAACTTTCGAAATCTGGATTACCATCACCATCATGTATTTAGTGCTCACCTTAAGCTGTTCCCTGGCCGTCGAACGCCTGGAAATATATATGCGTAAAAGCACAGCCTAAAAAAGAAAGCACGAAATGGTATACATATTCCCGTGCTTTCGTATTTCGCATTAATTTTCAGTTTTCGATTTAGATTTATTTAACTGAGACCACCGGGCATGGAGCCTGGAGGATAATGTATTGTGCCGTAGATCCCATCAGAAGCTTGCCGACTTTTGACCTCCGTTTGACACCGACGATAATTTCATCCACCTGGTTTTCCTTTGCAAATTCGACGATATCCTCACCCGGAGTTAAACCGCGAATTAACAGGTGCGTGTCGCAAACAATTTCATTCTCATCAAACAGGGATTTGGCCCATTCAAGCCCCTTTTCAGCCTCGGCAATTTCTTCTCGCTGACCTTCCGTTCCTCTTTCCATGGAGGTGACCACCGCCACGGAGGCGCCCAAGGCCTTTGCATGGATTTTTGCCAGGTCTAAAGCTTCTTTGGCCGAATTCGTTCCGTCATATCCAACTAAAATTTTCATATCGATCTCCCCATTCAGGTTCAAATTCTGACTTTGGTATGCTCCCTGCAGAGTTGATCTGCAAGGTTAGCAACTTCTGCCACTATCGACAACCAATATTTCTTCTAAAATCCATAGCATACTCAATTAAAAAATACCACCAATTAGATATAGGCCTGTTTCAAAATATGTCCACCACATTCACCATTTGAAAAAGCAAAGCGGTGGATATCCAATTAATTGAGGGGTCGGGGAGTTTTTCCCCCAATGTGTTTTCACGTGAAACCTAATCTAATTATATGATTTCATTTCACGGGCTCATATGCTATTAAGGCAGGCCTGAAGTTGGGAGGCCGGAAAACTTGAAAGCGCTAATTGACGGCAGGCTTTCTAACCCCCAACCATTATTTAGGACTTTAATCCTCCGGAAGCGGACGAGTCCTCCGGAGGCGGATAAAGTTTTAATTCCCCGCCCCTTGGGGCGATAAAAATATTCCGGTTGATACCCCGCTGCTTGCGGCGGGGTAGTTTATTCAGCCATCAACAAATGAGAATTGGAGTTGTCATTCTCGGAGTATCAAAGACAACAATGATTCAGGTCACAGATAACATCAGCCTGCAGGAAAATGAAATCCAGCTGGATTTTATCAAAGCATCCGGGCCTGGCGGTCAAAACGTCAACAAGGTGTCTTCTGCCGTACAACTCCGCTTTAATGCCGCCCAATCTCCAGCCTTGAGTGAGGCGATCTTCAACAGATTAAAGCAAATCTCCGGCCGTCGTATGACCGCCGATGGCATATTGATTATTGAGGCACGCCGCCATCGGACCCAGGATCGAAATCGCGAGGATGCCATCGATCGCCTGGTCGCACTGCTCCGCGAGGCCACTGAAAAGCCGAGGCCGCGGCGGCGAACCAGACCTTCCACCGCCGCCAAACAAAAAAGGTTGAAGGCTAAACGGCACCGAGGCGAAACTAAACGCCGGCGGCGCCGGGTTTGCAGTGAAAAGGAAGATGCTTGACAATGTTAGAAAAAATTCAAGCTAAAAATAACTATTTTGTCGGTATTATTTCAGATACCCACGGTCGTTTGCCACAGTCGGTCTCAAAGGTCTTTAAAAACACCGATCTGATCATCCACGCCGGAGATATCGGGAATCCTGATATCATTGAGGCTTTAGAAAAAATTGCCCCGACCCGGGCGGTACGGGGAAATATGGACATGGGCCAATGGGCCCGCCAACTGCGACAAAATGAAACGATTACAATCAACAACCAGCGGCTCTATGTGATCCATGATATCTACAAGCTGAATATAAGGGCACAATCCGATACTTACCGTGTAGTGATTTGTGGACACACCCACCGTCCGCAGATGGAAAAACAACAGGGGATCTTATACCTAAACCCCGGCAGCGCCGTGCAACCGAGGTTCGGCTATCCCCCATCCGTTGCTTTACTGGAAATAAAAGGTGAGGCAATAAGAGCCCGGATGATTGATTTATCTAGTTAGGGCCTTCGCCCCAATTGGAATGTTAAATTGTTGAGGTAATGGAATGACGTAAGCAATAAAAGGGATAGGATGCGGATTTTCGAGACATTAACTGAAGTATTTTGACGGGAGGATTGCAATGGGCGGTTTATTCGGAAGCGTTAATAAGGAAGACTGTATAAATGATCTTTTCTACGGCACCGATTATCATTCACACCTTGGAACCAAACGAGCCGGCCTGGCCGTAAAAAACGGCAGCGACTTTGCTCGGTCGATCCACAATATTGAAAATGACTATTTTCGATCCAAGTTTGAATCCGACCTGCCCAAATTACACGGTAATAAAGGCATCGGAGTCATCAGCGACCATGACCCCCAGCCTTTGATCATCGGTTCCCATCTGGGCCCGTTCGCCATTGTCACAGTCGCTAAAATAAATAACATTGATGAACTCGCGGCCCGGGCTTTTCAAAATAAAATGCATTTCTCTGAAATGAGCGGCAGTGAGTTGAGCCCCACCGAACTGGTCGCCATGCTGATCTCCGAAAAAGGTTCATTTGAAGAGGGCATCCAATATGCCCAGGAATCCATCAAGGGATCGTGTTCTCTGCTTTTGCTGACAGCCGAAGGCATTTATGCGGCCAGGGACAAACTGGGACGAACACCGATTAGTATCGGCTGCAAAGAAGGTGCCTATGCCGCGTCATCGGAATCTTGCGCCTTTGCCAACCTCGGCTATGATATTGACCGCTATTTAGGGCCCGGCGAAATCGTCATAATTACGGAAGGCAGTTGTGAGCAGAAAAAAAAACCCAACGACAAAATGCAAATCTGCTCCTTTCTGTGGGTATACTACGGATATCCCGCCTCAAATTATGAGGGTATCAATGTCGAAGCTGTCAGAAACAAATGCGGATGGGCCCTTGCAAAAAATGACACGGTCGAAATTGATTTTGTGGCAGGGATACCGGACTCGGGTATCGGCCATGCCATCGGATACGCCTCCGCAAGATGCATCCCTTATATGAGACCTTTTGTAAAATATACCCCGACCTGGCCCCGCAGCTTTATGCCCCAGAATCAAAGCATCCGGGACCTGGTAGCCAGAATGAAATTGATCCCGGTCAGAGAGCTGATCGAAGGCCAGAGGATTCTTTTCTGCGAAGACTCCATCGTCAGAGGCACCCAACTCAAAGACAATGTTCAGATATTATACGATTACGGGGCCAAAGAAGTGCACATGCGACCGGCCTGCCCGACCCTGACATACCCCTGTGAATTTCTGAATTTCTCCACCTCCCGGGCCACCACTGATCTGGCCGGCCGCAAAGCCATTGAACAGATCGAGGGCCTAGACGATCAATTTTTAGAAGACTACGCCACCGACGGCTCTGAAAAAAACCTGGCAATGATCGATAAAATCCGGCAGCGGTTAAGATTGACGTCGCTGAAATACCAGAGACTTGACGATCTCGTCGAAGCCATCGGGTTGCCCAAAGAGAAGTTATGCACTCACTGTTGGGACGGCAGCAGTTATTTCTAGTATTTATGAGCGGGAATTCCACTTAGATGGTTCATGGATTGAAGTCACTTCTGATAATATGATGAAAAATACCAGAATCTTGAGTTCTACCTGGGTGAAAGAAATTATCGGGGAAAATGACAAGATGTTCGGTTATCTGGTGCATCGCGATCGGGACAACGTCTATGCCGGAATAGTCGATGTAAACACCGTAAAGTTGAGCTATTTTTATGTCCGGACGTCGGGTGGTCCTTGATTAAGCCATTTGATTGCCAATCTGAAGTTTATTTACTGGATTTGAAATATAGATCTTTTTGAGTCAGTAAATGGGAGCATGTATGTTTCTACAGCCAGGATAGAGGCGCGCACAGACTCCACCTCTGCTTGATCCATCTTGCCTTTTAAGGCAATCATCTGACCGTTCACAGCAAGTAAAGGTCGGGCCTGACGGACAAAGGATTGTAAATCAGTCAAGGCCCGGCTGGTGATGATTTCAAAATGTTTTAAATAGGCAGGATCGCCAGCCAAATCTTCGGCCCGGATGTGTAGCGTTTCGATGCCTTCTAATTTCAAGGTCCGGATGACGTGTTGTAGAAAGTTTGCTTTCTTACGGGAAGCATCGATCAGGGTGACCGACAAGGAAGGGATGACTACCTTCAGGGGGATGCCGGGAAATCCTCCGCCGGAGCCGATGTCCAGCAGAGCCGCGCCCGGCGATATCTTCTTGGCGGGTGCCAGCGAATCCACAAAGTGCTTGACGGCGACTTCAAAAGGATCGGTAAGGGTGGTGAGGTTGATGGTGTTGTTCCAGTGAAGCAGTTCTTCAGCGTGGGCGGCAAACAATTCTGTATGGCGGCGATCAAGATCAAGATCGAACTCCCGCGTTCCGTCAATAATCAACTGCGACCATTCCTTAGATCCGATCTTCATCATCACAATTAATAAACTCAAAAGAATGAAGATGAAAGGTCAAAATTAATAGGACCTAACCATTCTTCTGTCCTCTGACATCTGTCATCTTCTAGTTGATGCAGACGCGCCTTACTTCCGTCATATCCGTAAGTCCCTGAAACACCTTCATGATACCGTCCTGTTTCAGAGTGGACATGCCTTCTTGCATGGCCGTTTCAAATAATTGCTCGGTGCTGGCTTTATTTTTAATCATCAATTTAATTTGGGGGGTACCTTCCATTAACTCATGGATGCCCATTCGACCACGGTATCCGGTTCCGGAACAGTTCTCGCAGCCTGCGGCATTGTAGAGGTTCATTCCTTCCTTATATTCGATGCCGGATTTGCTAAAATGGTCTTCGCCATAATCCGAAACCACCGTCTCGAAATCGTCTTTGGTTACCGGGTTTTCTTCGCGGCACTTGGTGCACAGCCGGCGTGTCAACCGCTGGGCCAAAACCCCCAGAAACGCATCGGAAAAATTAAGGGGATTCAGTCCCATATCCAGCAAACGGGTAATGGTTTCAGGAGCGCTGTTGGTATGCAGGGTCGAAAAAACAAGATGTCCCGTCAACGAGGCTTCAATACCGATGGAGGCCGTCTCCTCATCACGCATTTCACCAATCATAATAACATCCGGATCGGCACGCAAAAAAGCCCGCATCATCCTGGCAAAATCAAGCCCGATTTTAGGCCTGACCTCGGTCTGCCTTAAACCGGCCTGGGTGATTTCAATGGGGTCTTCAGCCGTCCAGATTTTAATACCCGGTTTGTTGATGTGGCCTAAAATGGCATGCAGCGATGTCGTTTTACCGGACCCGGTGGGGCCCACGGCCAGAATAAGTCCATAGGGCTTGGTGATGATATGTTTCATCACACCCAGGTTCCGATCGGTTAAGCCCATATCATCCATTGCCATGGCACCGGCCGAAGCCAGGATCCTCATGACCACGTCTTCAAAACCGCCGGCGGTTGGCAGGGTGGCAACACGCAGTTCAAAGGCCGGTACCCCTTTGCGCCGAAATTTGATCTTGCCGTCCTGGGGCAGACGTCTTTCGGCAATATCCAGGTTGGACATGATCTTAATCCTGGAAACGATACCGCGTACCATTGAGTTGGGTACTTTCAAGTATTCCTGGCAGACACCATCCAGCCGGAACCGAATACTCGTAGCCTTGGTGATGGGCGAAGGCTCAATGTGAATATCGGAAGCATTTTTGCGGTAGGCCGCAATGATAGACTGGTCCACCAGTTTGACGACCTGGCTGGAAGCCTCGTCCGCGCCTTCATCCAGTATCTCTTCGTCTTCCTCTTCAAATTCCACATCCGGCAACAGGTCAAAATCTTCCAGGGAATCATCCATGGTGGCTTCACCGGCCATCTGGTGGTCTTTATCAAAGAAAAGCCGGATAAATGCCTGGATATCTTCACGGATGGCTACCGAAAAAGATATTTTCCCGGTCTTCATCAGGGTTTTAATATTGTCGGTTTTGTTCAGGTTCCGAGGATCATCGACCAGGATTTCAACACCGTCCTTGTCCCAGCTGAGTGGAATCCACAGTTCATTGAGCAGAAAGGTTTTTTTGAGATTGGTCAATAGTTCCACCGGGACGGGAAATGAAGTGTCAAAAGGCCTGAAGGGGCAGCCATAGAACAGAGAGAAAGATTTGCCGAGGGCTTCTTTATTAATGTGAAAATGCTCGATCAACACATATTCCACACTTTTTTTCATCTTTTTAGACAGCGCAAATGCTTCTTGCAGCTTGTCGGTGGTTACCATGTCCTCCCGCAAGAGATGGTCATATTTAGAACCGGTGGCAAAGCTGGCACTGACCGATTCAAGTCGTTTTTTAATTTCGGCATTGGAAGCATCCAGTTTGGAGGCGTCAGTGTAAAGATCATGGGCCTGGTCGCGAAGATCGCGTTTTTCCAGTTCCTGTCCGATCGCAAATTTTATCCGAGCAAGATCCTTTTTATTGATTTTGAGACCTTTGATCAGTTTATCAAATTCCTGGGTGGCCGTTGATGGTGAATGCATTTTCAACAGGCTTTCCACCAAGCCGGGAACGATTTTTTCGACTGGAATATCTTCCTCAAATATTTTCACGTATTCAGCAACGGCTTCACCGTGAAGTCCCATTTCCTGGAATGCCGACGCACTGTCAAGACTTTCAGAGGCATCGCCCTGACTGGTAAACGACTTTTTTAACATCGTAATGTCTTTGGCGGAAACGCCTTTTGGCTGGGTGTCCTCTTGATCGGAGATTTCCTTTTTCAACAGACCAATGCGCTGTTCGATTTTATCCTGGACCTGGGCATCCTGGGGGGAGACAATCGAAAGAATACTCTCATAAATGTTTAGCGAGTCACCATATAATCCCATGGATCGACAAACTTCG
This sequence comes from uncultured delta proteobacterium, assembly GCA_963821065.1. Taxonomy (GTDB): domain Bacteria; phylum Desulfobacterota; class Desulfobacteria; order Desulfobacterales; family JAFDCJ01; genus JAFDCJ01. Next base: position 95,117 of record CAWGCM010000037.1, read on the forward strand.
GCTTCATTGATTCTGGATTCTATATCGGTTCTCATTACTGTTTATAAACCTCTCATTCGATTATTTCTTAAAAAGACGTCTGATTCCTACGGCAGTTTTGGCCGGCTTCAGGGAAGGCAGCAAGATGTCGCACTGGAGCCGCAACATGGCAATTGGCACAAAAAGCCCCATCAATATTAGCAGATATCCGATATCCGTTCGGCGGATGTAAAGCCGGCCTTTTTTAAAAATCAAATCCGTTTCTCTCATCCCGGCCAGCGACTCGACTATCAAACGCCAGTCCCTGCTTTCAATTCCTTCCGGTTGGGCCTGGTTGAATTCTTGGTACACCGGATCTCCGGCAAAAGAAAACACCATAAGGCCCCTGACGCCCTCCATATTCAAAATGTCCTTGAACAATTCTCGCATATCAACTTTCCAACAAAATTATCAGCCCACCGCAGCTGTAAAAAATTTATTCACTGAGGACCTGAAGGAATTTGTCCCTCGGACATTTGGGGTTTACCGATATCACAGTGGTGCTTTCCCCGGGCAGCACGATAAAATCGTTCTCTTCACCCTTGTCTATATAACCCATCTCAAGCTCTCCGATATTAAAAAAAACGCCGGCCCTGGATAATTGAAGCACACGACTGTCCCAGGAATTGTCCTGGTAAATATCCTCCAGACCGCAAGAAAGTCCTAATTTAGCTTCAATTTTCTTTTTAATTTCGGCGATGACGTCTACCGGTTCCGGTTCAAGGGGTTGAGCTTCTTGCCTCACAGCCGGTCGTCTATCCTCGACTACTTCTTCGTCCTTGCGCCGCGCCGTTTCAAGAATGAGATGCTGCATCTCGCTGAAAATTCGTTTTTCTTTTAAGGCACATCTGTTTTGAATAGATAAGTTTACCTGGTCCCATGAAAAAATTTCGTAAGCGGCATTTTCACCCTGCAGCTCATTTACCCTTGCATCGAGCAATTCACCTTCCTGAAAAAAGAGGATCCCCTTTTTATTCGAAACCTTATCTTCCAGGCGAATGGTGCAGGTTTTCTGTTCCATTTCCACCAGCTGCAAAAACATACCGGAAGACACATTGTGCAACGTTCCGCCTTCTGATTCCTTTCTTAAGGTGGCCATAATCTGATGCGCCAGCTTTTCTATCAGAAACGGTTTCGCAATATAGCTCACTGCGCCGCCTTCCCGCGCCAAATTCTCCATTTCAGGCGTACTGTACCCGGTTATGATGATGACCGGAATATCCGGATAGTATTCCATGATATGGGCCAACAACTCAAAACCATCCATTCCAGGCATCTTTAAATCAGTGACAACCAGCGATATCGAATTTTTCTTCAAGCTTTCTGCAGCTTTGAGTCCATCTGAAGCCAACAGAATGGAAAAGGAGTCTTTATATATTTGGAACCCCTCCTCTAACGCAATCAGCATTTCGCGGTCATCATCGACCACCAGCACATTTTTGATCATGACATATCCTCAACGGCCTGAGCCCAGGAAGCTTTGTCGATATCAACTATTCTAACGCCTGCCACGTAATCCATGGCCTCATATTTTTGGATATTGCCTATCTTCTGACCGATCTCATTCATTTTCTTCATCTGATCGTAAACTTTTTTAACTTTTGGGAATATGGTCCCTTCGTGATCCAATTCTAACAGGATTTCATTGAGCAAATTGTTAACAATCGTCAAGGGTTGATTCAAACTGTGGGCCACGCCCCCCGCCATTTCAAGTACGCCCTGAAACTTTTCATCGATATTGCGCGCTTTTTGCCGGCTAACAATGTCACTGACATCACGGGCGATACATTTGATGTGATGGGGTTGACTGTTATTTCTCACCAGATAGGCATGCCAGTCCAGATAGCGTTTTTTAGCGTCCCGGTCGGTGACCGCAAGGATTGTTTCATTGCGACCGATTCTTATAATGTCTGCCAGAAAAATTAGAAAAAAATCTCTGTCTTCGGGTGCAATAAAGCCGGACACCGGTTGCCCGAGCAATCCTCCCTTGGAAAAGCCCATTAATTGTGCCCCGGCCTGATTGATGTCAATTAATCCGCCGTGTAAATCAATCTCGATGACGGCATGCTTCTGATCATCAGCCCTACCATCCATTCTCACAACATCATTTTCGACTTCAGCCTGACCGGTGATATCCCTTACAAAACCGTCTAAATGGACCACCATCTCATCATCGTCTAAAACAGCCTTGGCCGAAACGGCACACGTGATGGGCGTTCCGTCTTTCATTTTGAAGGCCATCGGCAGATCCACCAGACGACCCCTTTGTAGAATCGAGTGGATAAAGACCCCCCGGTCTTTTTTGTTGCGATACAGTTCAATGACCGGAAAATCAATCAGTTCAGCAGTTGAATCAAATCCAAAAATATTAGCGAACGCCTTGTTGCAGTAGACAACTTTACCTTCCAGGGTTGTACGGTAAATGGCCGCGGGAATGCCGTCAATAAATTCAGCATATCCCCGGGCAGAAATACCATAATCACTGATAGAAGGTATATTGGTCATCTTTATAGCTCAATGCTGAAATTCTCCAGTTGCCTGGAATATTTGTTTGACCATTCAGCGCAGGCGTTCAGCAGTTGCGAGCGCATTCCCAATTCTTGGGCCAATTCCTGGATAGAACTTACAATACCGCCGATCAACTCCTTGTCACTTGCCGCACCTGAAAAATCTATCTTGCGATTGTAATAGTTGAACTCGCCGGCAAATGGATCCAGAAAAGCATATTTTTCAGCGTTTTCCACAAACTTCTTTTTTAAGAGTTTGGAAAAATCGGTTTTCATATTCTTGCGGGAGATAACCGCATGTTCAAATATCACCATTAATTCTTCCAGCATGCTTAATATGGCTTGGGAAGGCCTGGTAGGGCCGGTTTGCGATGCACTCTGGGTTTTCATGTTTGTCAGGGGAATGCGGCAGACACTAAAGGTAGCGCTGGATTCCTTGGTTTTGCGGATCAACAGCTCCTGGTTCTTTTTGGAATGTCCGGGGTCTTCCCTATCCCAGGAATATGAGCCACCCACGATTTTTCCGTTAATAATAAAAATTATACCGATTTTTTCGCCGTCGCCAATGGTGACATCGATGTAACCAGTCAATTTTTCGGAGCTCATCTTGCGAATGAGACCTTCAAGGTCGGTGAATTCGGTGCTGAGACCTTCATATATTTTTTCAGCCGAAGGAATGCTGGCCCAGAAGTAGACTTCCGCAAACGAAAGTTGATAAATGCTGACCGTAAAATTATATTTGCCCCTGGCATTTATAAGGCGATCAATAGCCTGGGCCCCCTTCAAATCAAGGTCCTTTTCTTCGAAAAAGGCGTTTAATAAGTCGTCTTTGTCGAAAAATATGACACCCTCCGCCGCATGGGATTTAAAATACGCACCACCGGAACCGATTTCGCCCTGGTAATGCTCAAGTAATTTTTTGATATCCAGGTAATAGATGTTCATGTTTTCTATTACCGGCTTTTCTTTTGGGATAATGACCATTCTGAATTCTTAAACTCCTCGGCCTAACTTCATCGACCGGCGCCTCTGCCGCTTGCACAATCTAATACAGCAGATAAAGAAGCGGTCGCAAATAACTGCGGTCAGCTACTTGTTGTCGGCGGTAAAGATATCGGCAATGCGATGGCCTTTAACGTCGACGGCGCAACCGTTCTATGGAAAGTCTTATGCTGTCTTGCATTCTTGCGATAGCCTCAGCAAGTTCTCCTATTTCGTCCTTTGAAGTTGTTTTAACTTCCATCCCGAGCTCACCGATACTGATGCGATCGGCCACATCGGTCAAAGATTTGATTTTACCGGTCAGCTGATGGCTGTAGATTGAAACGATGAGGCCAATAAGTAAAAGGGTCAGCCCCAATACCACCCATGAGATTAGTTTGGCCCTGTCGGATAATTCTTTGGCCCGCGCTTGCATCCGTTTCATCGGACCGGTGAATTCATCCATATAGGTGGTGGCGGCGATAACAAATCGAGTTCCGGCAATCGGTGTACAGACCATAAATTTGTCACGAAACTTGCCGTCCTTGTCCTGCCAGGTGTAATATCCCTGGGAATTTTTGCCGTCCTTGACTGCGATGTACACCTTCCAGAATCCGGGAAAATTGCGTCCGAGGGGTTTTTTGAGCTTACTCATATCAATGCCGATTATTTTCTTGTTAACATGGGCCCAGGTTCGCCAGACCCCATCGGACCCCGGCAGTTCATAGAGCGCCGTATAACCGGTCATTCCCACTTTTTGCACCGCGATGGATTTAAAACCTTTATCTTCATTGAAATCCTCTCGAATTAAACCCGGATGACTCGCTAAATATAGCTTGCATTGCGTCGCAACACCGGTTGATATGTAGGCAACTTTTTCTTCAGCCATCTGATTGACAAACTTGGAGCTTTCCCGGGTAAGCAAGTTCGCCATGGTTTCGAGTTGCCATAAATAGAGCATGCTGGCGCCGGCCATCAATAATATCGGTACCACCATAAACAGCAAAAGCATTTTGGACCGTAAGCCAGGGCCTTTGGTCCGGCGCCTGCTTTTTGCCTGGGTTTGGCCGATATCGGCCATGGTGGCAGTCGAGCTATCATCAATGTTTGTTGTAATGGACTCCAATGTCGGTCGCGAGTCAATTTCCGGCTGCTCCGGCGACGGTTCCGGTTTAGATACCACAATATGGTGGGTACAAACCCGGCATTTAAAGCTCGCGGCTTTGCCTTTAATTTTTGATGGATCTATCCGGTATTTCTTTCCGCACTCTTCACAGATGATAATCATACCAACGACTCCTTTATCCCGAACCAATCAAACCGAAACTGTTAATCTACGAATAAATACAGGTTCGAGCATTCAGTTAATTAGAATTAAGTATCTGCGTATCCTTTGGTTCGAATGATATGGGCCATGTTTTTGATAAAGATCGTCTTTTTCTCTTCACGCCTGATTTCGCCGGCCAGTTTGTCGACCAACTCCGTAACGAGAAAACTCGGAAAGCTGTTGACGTCATACCCAATGTCCTGAACTTCGTCTTCGATTAATACGCCGGCGATGGGACCAATGGCCAGTGCCAATTCATCGAGCAGATTACGAAAAAAATCATTGCCCACCGGGATGACTTCCCTTTCAGCCTTTTCGATAAGTCCCAGCTTTAAAAGTTTGCCGATCAATTCCCTGATGGTGCCCATGCTCAGTCCTGTCTTGCCAGCCAGGTGCCCCAGCGTTGCCTTCCCGTCCAGTTCCATGAGGATAAGCAGTGTTTGGCCATCCAGGGAAAAATCGCCCAAATCATCTCTGACCTTACGCTTGTAAATCATGGAAGATATGTCACCTGAAAACGTTACCATGGCATTACCTGTATGGATTTATAACGGTTGTCAGAAAACCGTTCCGTGCAGCAAACCCGACATTCAAGGGGCCGTATTATTTTCGCAACGCATCGATCTCCTTCTTTAAGGCACTTATTTCATCGTGAATGTATTTTTTAATCTCCTCGACAGCTTCAGCCAGAGACTCAATCGAAGGCTCGCGCAAAGTCCCAACATCGGGTTCCTGGCCGTGCTCTATTACCGGCGATTCCAATATTTCGGCTTCAGTCGATTGAACAGACGGCCCGGTGAGGGTTCCCGGTTGATCTTCGGTTGCTTTGGCAATTTCCGATTTTTCGGCTTTGGCTTTTGCCTTTGACCTTGCGGTGGCTGTGCCCTGGGAGATCTGGGTCCTTAATTCTTTGTAGCTATTCATTTCGGCCCGCAAGATCTTTTTTTTGGTCGTCTCAGCCATATCCCGGGTAAGCACCACTTTATCAAGGCTGGAGAAAACAGAGTTTAGCGTTTTAAAGGTTTTGGGATGGGATTTGGCGCGGTTGGTCTGGATATAATTGCCCAGTGAATTAAGGATTTGAAGAAAGGTCAGAACGATTTTATCATGTTTGTAGGTCAGCTTCAGATCCCTTAATTGCTGGAGAAATTTTTCCAGGACATCATCTGTTATTTCCCAGTCAATGGAAAGTATCAAATTTTTTAATTCCGCCAGGGGATAATATGCAGCCGCATCCATATCTCCAGCATCCGGATCGGCTCCGTTAGGTTCACTAAAGAGATCGTCCAACCGACTTTCAAGTTCAGAGCTCAACGTATCAACATCTTTAGAATCAACCAATTTTTTTCTCCTATTTCAAATCTTTTTTAATGGAAGCCACGGTCATCGAGATAATCCTCTTTAAGGTTTCAATCACGTTGGTCCCCAGAACCGCACTGGCCGCAAAAGAAGGTAATTTCAGCTGACTGTTCAGGTCTTTTTCAAGCGTTTTCAGTGGTAAAAGCGGAATGCCCTGCTCTTTGAGATCAATTTTATTGTACTGGATCACAAAGGGAATTCGGAAAATGCTTTTCTTATAGGTAGCCAAATTCTCTTGAAGGTTTTTCAGAGCAAGGATATTTTTTTCTCTTCTTACCGCCATGGCATCGGCTACAAAAACGATACCATCCACGCCCCGCAATACCAGCCTGCGGGTCGCATTGTATTTCACTTGACCGGGCACGGTGTATAATTGAATTTTAACATCATAGCCGTTAACAATTCCTATATCGAAGGGGAGAAAATCAAAAAATAAGGTCCGGTCACCGTGGGTTTTAACGGTAACCATTTCGGTATTGATACGTTTGGCAAACTTTTTGTATACATATTCCAAATTGCTCGTTTTGCCCCCCCTGCCGGGACCGTAATAGACTATTTTAACCTGGATTTCCTTGTTTTTCAGATTTACAAATGCCATCAGTATTAACCGGAGCGACTATCGCAAGTCGAAAATTTAATTTTGGTTCCGAATGCGCGGATCCCGATTTACAGAGACACAAGAGGCTCTAAAATAGCCTTTAACTGTTCGACGGATTCGGATACTTTCAAACGCAAGAACCCCAATGATATGTCGTTGCCAAATATGGTGATCAGCAGAAATTCGGTGGTTATTTTGTTGAAATGAATATTTTCAGTTTTTCCTTTATGGAAAAGCAGTGAAAATTCATTTTCACCGATGATTTTGGCCATTGCGCTGACAGCACCGAAGTTACCCGCCGCCAGGGCCGCCAGCGAGTAAATGTCATGCTGCTTTTCACCGTTGTCCAAGTTGGCAACGATATTGCCGGCCATATCAATTAAAAAAACACACCGCACGCCATTGTCAATGAGATCTTGCTTTAAAATATCTTCAATTTTATCAAGCTGTTTCTGACCAAGCGTATAGGACAATTGCCAACCTCCCTAAAGTGTTGATGTTGAGAAAATCTATATCTCTAGTGATTTCGGTAACTTTAGGTAAAACTTTAATTTTTTCAAAAAAAACAATGCAGGTGGGAGCAGAAATGTTACCTTCCGGATATTTACCCCTGCCGGCCTTGCTTGAACAACCTATGCAGGTAATAAAAACCCATAGAAATGATGGAAAATCAATTTGGAAAAATATGCCTTATACTTCTTAAATTACAAGATTTTCAGCATTTTTACAAGATAAATCTTTGAGGCATGGGCTGTAGAAATTCCGAGAAGTATATCTGGGCACCGGTATTGCAGGACTATTTTTTGTCATTGCCGGGGACAATTTCACTAAAATTCATTTCGATTTTGAGATCTGACCCACCGCCAGAAGAAATTTTGGCTTCCGGAAATCTATTTTTGAACACGCGTATCATGGAGTTATTCTCACGCAAAACGGTCGCACAGAAACCATTGTAATGGTTTTCTTTTGCTATTTTTTCAAGAATTTCTAGCATATAAGAGGCAATCCCCTTGTTTTGAAAATCCTCCCGCACCACAAAGGCCACTTCTGCGCGTTCATCGCTATCCTGGGCATAAGAGCCGATAGCCATTATTTCTTTATGTCCCCCCTTCTGAACAAGACCTAAGATTGACATGTTTTTATGGTAGTCCACACTGGACCATTGTTTCTGAACGATCTCATGGGAAAAAGTCCTCATTTTATAAAAAAATCGCATATATATGGTTTTTTCCTGAAGGGAGTAAAAGAAATTACGATAGGCAAATTCATCCGATGGCAGAAGCGGACGAAACTCCACGACTTTTCCATCTTTTAGTTTAAAGTCATATTTATAGCCTTCCAGAAACAGAAGGTCCTCGGTGGTGGGTGGCAACTGGTCTGCAAAAATGTAATGGCGCTTTTTAGCAACCTCGATGAGCTCTTCGCGAAATTTTGGATGGGCAATCTGGGCCAGTTCCATTACTCTCTGATAAATTCCTTTGCCCTTCAGTTCGGCGATACCATATTCGGTAATCACAAAATTAACATCTCCCCGGGTGGTTGCCACGCCGGCCCCTTCACTCAGATGGGGAACAATGCGTGAGACCGCCCCGTTTTGAGCGGTAGACGGCAGGGCAATAATTGAAAACCCTCCTTTGGACATCGAACTTCCCCGCAAAAAGTCCACCTGGTCTCCTATGCCACTGTAGAAAAGATACCCCATGGAATCCGAACATACCTGTCCGGTGAGGTCCACCTCCAGCGCCGAGCTGATGGAAATCAAATTATCATTGCGGGCAATGACCGTCGGATCATTAACAAACTCCGAAGATCTGAAATAAAAGGCCGGATTGTTATCCACATAGCGATAAATCTTTTCAGATCCCATGCACAGCGAGGTTACCACTCTGCCGGGCAGAAGGGTTTTCTTTTTGTTGGTAATTACATTTTTCTCAAACAAGGGCAGCAGGCCGTCAGTAATCAATTGGGTATGGATTCCCAGATCTTTTTTGCCGTCCAGGTACTTTAAGATGGCATAAGGCAAATTGCCGAACCCGATCTGGAGGGTGGACCCGTCATCAACCAGCTGGGAGACATAAAGCCCGATACGGCGTGAAACTTCATTGTCTTTTATCGTCGGCAGGGCTTCAACCAGGGGTTCTTCATGAAAAACCAGCCAATCGATATCATCACATGCACAAAACTGTCTCCCCAGGTTCGGGGCATTTTCGGGTTTACCTGGGCAATAACAACCGTTGAATGCTCGACAGCTGATCGTGTGATGTCAACCGAAACGCCAAGGCTGCAATAACCGAATTTATCCGGGGGGCTGACCTGAACAAGGGCGGCCTCAAGCCCGATGCGATGACTGGCAAACATTCTGGGAATCTGGGAAAGATATTCGGGAATGTAGTCGATTTTGCCTTCAAAGGCAGCTTTGCGCATGGATTGGCTGATAAAAAACAACTTTAAGGAAAACCGGCGGGTGAAGGACTCATCATCAACATACTGCGATAAGGTCGACGATAGCATCTGATAGACCATAATATCCTGAAGTTGCTGGTCTTCGACCATGGCCCGGATCAGATGCTGGGGTTCTCCACAACCGGTCCCGATAAAAACGCGACTGCCCCGCATGATTTTTGAAACTGCTTCCTGCGCATCGACTAATTTGGAAGCGTACTCCTGTTGCCAATCCATTGTACTTCCTCCTGTAGTCGCGATATGGGCGTAATCTTTTAATCTTAATTGGGTGGATGTCAGCTCAGTTAGGGTATCACATATTCAATATTTCTGCATATATCGATATATTTAAATCTACAATATAAATCCGGCCTTGAAAAGAGACAAGCTGAATCGAATTTGATCTCTTACTGACAATTTATCATTATATTAGAAATATGAAAAAAATTATTGACAAATAAATTATACCAACTTATTTTACATTGGTTGAAATAAACTGGGTTTAGCACACAATCCCTCATTCGGCTTGCGGCGCTCCGATGCGGGATTTTTTAATTTTCATCACCACCCTGATGGTCATCAGGGTCACGTAAGTGATAGAGACCCCATAAAGGTAAAAGAACAATGAAAAAAGATATAGCAAAAGTCAGAAATATCGGTATCAGTGCCCACATCGATTCCGGGAAAACGACCCTGACCGAGAGAATTCTGTATTACACCCAGCGAATCCACACCATCCACGATGTCAAGGGCAAAGACGGCGTGGGTGCCACCATGGATTCCATGGAATTGGAAAAAGAACGCGGTATCACCATCGCATCCGCGGCCACCTATTGTGAGTGGCGCGATCATGAAATTAACATCATTGATACCCCAGGCCATGTCGACTTTACCATTGAAGTGGAACGCTCACTGCGCGTTCTGGATGGTGCCGTACTGGTTCTATGTGCAGTCGGTGGTGTGCAGTCACAATCGATAACGGTCGATCAGCAGATGAAGCGCTATAAAGTGCCGTCTGTTGCCTTTGTCAATAAATGTGACCGCAGTGGTGCGAACCCCTATCGGGTGATGGATCAGCTCAAGGAAAAATTGGGGCATAATGCGGTCGCCATGCAGGTACCCATCGGGCTTGAAGCTGGTTTTTCCGGAGTCATAGACCTGGTTGCAATGAAAGCAAAATACTTTGACGGCGATAGCGGAGAAACGGTTCGGATCGAGGACATACCGCAAGAATTGATGGCCGAAGCCCTTGAGAGGCGTGAAGCGCTGATTGATGCCGCCTCCATGTTTTCCGATTCGCTTACGGAAGCCATTTTGGAAGAACAGGACGTTACCGATGAGATGATCATTAAAGCCGTGCGCCGCGGGGCCTTGGCGCGGAAGTTAACCCCGGTATTTATGGGTTCGGCTTACAAAAATAAAGGGGTTCAGCCCCTTTTAGACGGCATCACGGATCTGCTGCCCTGCCCCATGGATATCGAGAACCATGCCCTGGACATGGATGAAGATGAGACCCCGGTGCTCCTTGCCACAGACAAAGAAAAGCCCCTGGTGGCGCTGGCCTTTAAACTGGAAGACGGGCCCTTTGGACAGCTGACCTACATTCGTGTTTATCAGGGATCAATAGGCAAAGGCGATACCATCATCAATATCCGCACGGGGAAAAAGGTCAAAGTCGGTCGGGTGGTCCGCATTCATGCAGACCAGATGGAGGATATCAACGGTATCACGGCCGGATACATCGGTGCCCTTTTCGGTATCGACTGCGCTTCCGGAGACACCTTTGCAGCTCCGGGTATCAGTTTAACCATGACGTCCATGTATGTGCCGGATCCCGTAATCTCTCTGGCCATCACGGCCGAAGATCATAAATCCGAAACCAACATGTCCAAAGCACTGGCCCGGTTTACTAAAGAAGATCCTACATTTAAAGTGCATGTCAATGACGAAACCGGAGATACCATTATTTCAGGCATGGGGGAGCTTCACCTGGAGGTTTATATCGAACGCATGCTCAGGGAATATGCTGCCCGGGTGACCCCCGGTATGCCCCGGGTTGCCTATCGGGAAACCATCACCCGCATGGCTCCCTTCGACTACATTCACAAAAAACAAACCGGTGGCGCCGGCCAGTACGGTCGCGTAGCCGGTTACATGGAGCCGGTGGGTGATGAAGATTTTGTCTTCGAAAACCGGGTGGTGGGAGGCGCCATTCCAACTCAATATATTTCGGCCTGCGAAAAGGGCTTCAAGAGCTCCATGGCCAAAGGTCCCAAGATGGAATTACCCGTCACCGGGATCAGAATTGTCATCAATGACGGCGCATCTCACGCGGTCGATTCCTCGGAGATGGCATTTCAAGCAGCTGCCCGGGGAGCGTTTCGGCAGGCGTATGCCAAAGCCGGACCGGTTATTCATGAACCGATAATGAAGGTAGTTGTGGAAACCCCTTCGGAATTCCAGGGCGCCGTCATGGGTTCGCTGAATCAGCGCCGGGGAATGATCGTCGGTTCCCAGGATGAAGGGGCTATGTGTGTGATAGAATCCCAGGTGCCCCTGGCAGAAATGTTTGGATATTCAACTGTACTCAGATCCTTAAGCCAGGGGCAGGCCCAGTTTACCATGGAGTTTGCCCTCTACAAACAGATACCGCAAAGCATCGCTGAAGAATTGGTTAAAAAAGCGACTGAAGAAAAAAAGAACGTCGCATAGACGGGGTGCGGCAGTTTCAGTTGTTGCGCGGTGCGGGCGTTACGAATTGCGGGATACAGGTTGCAGGTTTCGAGGATGTTGCAATCGTCCTCGTCGTCGTTTTCGTTCTCGTAATCGAAAAATCTGAACAGCCAGGGACGTGTACGGGTCTTCTGCGGAATGCAGGCATTTATGGTTGATGAGCTGACTGTAAAGGCATCGGTTAGTCAAATAGACTGCAATCCTCGAACCCAACCAACTATTTAACTTATCAACCAATCAACTAAATTTAATTTTCATTACTTGCCATTTGAACGGTGTTATGGCAAACTCTAAACAATCTGATAATTTAATGTCTCAACCAAAAAGAAACTGGCCGGTCGCGTTTATTAGCCAGACAGACTTGCGGTTATCACAAAACCCTGATACCCAGACCAGAGCGCTGTTCGTCCTGATGACAATGAAGCCGGCGAATGCTGCCAGGACAGGCTGGAAAGCACCGGAGCTGAAAAAAACACCAGATCGCCAACAATCATCCAAGCCGACCGGGGTTATTTACATCAAAGAGAGGTATTTCACCATGCTGAAAAAGGATCTCATCCTGCGAAACCCGTTACGTGTCATGGGATATGAAAATAATGACATTCTAAGCAGCGGCCAATTCGGGGCTATCCTGGCCCGCGCCGGTGTCGGCAAAACGGCGTTTTTGGTCCAGCTGTCGCTGAATGCTTTGCTCAGAGGAAAAAACGTCCTTCACATCAGTCTAGAAGATCCGGTCAACAAAGTCAGCTTGTGGTACAAGGAAGTGTTCAACTTGATTGCCGATCAATACCAGGTGGATCAGATCGACCAGCTCTGGGACGCATTGCTGCCCCACCGGTTTATTATGACCTTTCGGGTAGAGGGATTCAGTGTGCCCAAACTACAGGAACGGTTGGCAGACCTGATGGAACAGAACATATTCACGCCCCAGATGATCATTGTCGACGGCTTTCCGTTTGACGAATCCATGCACCAGCCGCTGTCGGAATTCAAGGAACTGGTTGAAAAGCATCAAATGCACGCCTGGTTTACCATGCGCACCCACCGTCATGAAGATCCGGGACCCGAGGGAAAACCGCTACAACTTGAACAGGTTTCCGACCTGTTTGAAGTCGCCATCCAGCTTTTGCCGGAGGGCAAGGAGATCCATGTAAAGGCCGTAAAAGGCGGGGAATCGTTTGCCGAAAACCTTGACTTACGGCTGGACCCATCTACCATGTTGATAAAAAGCAGCTCACCGTAAAAGGGTGCCTGGGGTGAAGGTTCGCGGATTTGCAATCATAAAAAAAGGCTTGCACGGGCTTGTGCAAGCCTTTTTTATTGATTTAAGCTTGGAGGCGGCATCCGGATTTGAACCGGAGATGGCGATTTTGCAGACCGCTGCCTTACCACTTGGCTATGCCGCCTAAAAAAATGGAGCGGGAAACGGGATTTGAACCCGCGACTTCGACCTTGGCAAGGTCGCACTCTACCACTGAGTTATTCCCGCTCAGCTGAAATTTACTGTTTAACTATCTTCAATCTCTTTGTCAACAAAAAAGCGTGGATGATTGTTTCCAATTCATCCGGGCTAGGTCCTAAAAAGCATTCTGAACTTAATAAAATAATCAGCACCGGACCATAGGGTAAATACCAGGGCCCCCCACAGAAAAAAAGTACCGACTTCCTGGACATCAAGACCCAGAAACGGAAAATGAATCATCAGGGGTATAATGGCGGCGATCTGGAAACCGGTTTTGTATTTGCCCAGATTCGAGGCTGAAACGTCTTCCCCCTTTTCAGCAATAATATTGCGAAGTCCGGTGACGGCAATTTCACGACCAATAATTATGCAGACCATCCAGGCCGGTACCCAGCCCAGGGCTGTCAGCATGATAAAGGCGGATGATACCAAAAGTTTATCTGCCACCGGATCCATTACTTTCCCTAGATTGGATACCAGACCAAATCGTCTGGCAATATAACCGTCCAAATAGTCAGTGATCGCGGCGGCGCTGAACAATATCGCCGCAATAAAGGTAGAAATACGATTGGGGAACAACATCAGGATCACAATAATCGGCACGGCTGCAATTCGAAATAATGTCAATGTATTGGGATGACTTAAAATAGTTTTCACAGGTCTTTTTTCTCTGAATAAGTGGCGAGGAAATTATCTTTGCACTGGGTACTGCAAAATAGCATATCTTTTCCGTCAATTTTCAAATGCACTGCGTTTCTTTTTGGAAAATAGGCCTCACAATAAGGATCTTTAACCATGACATCATCAATCTCCCCGACCTTTCTGGCCCGCAACCGATTCGGATGAAGATGCGTTTGGAAACATCCAGGACTTCAAGGCCCGATACGCCACATATCCCACAACTGCCAGGATGATAAATCTAATCATTTATATTCAGCTATCCTTTGCCCCGTTTCATCGAGATCTTCCAGTAACGATTGCATCGTGCGATGAAAGACCGGGTGATTGATGTGCGGATCTATATCACAAACAGGCTTTAACACAAAGCGCCTTTTATGCATTCTCGGGTGTGGTATCACCAGTCGTGGATGGTTCATCACGATTTCGTCATAAAAAATAATATCAAGATCCAGTAATCTCGGCCCGAATCGAACGGCATCCCGGGTCCTGCCGACCTGATGCTCAATGGCCTTAAGCTGATCCAACAAAACAACCGGCTCCAGAATGGTTTCTATTTTGACAACATAATTTATAAACCAGTCCTGGTCTTTATAATCGACCGGTTCGGTTTGGTAAACCGGTGACTGATCAACCAGCCGGGATGTCTCACCGCGGGACAGTTCCGCAACGCCCCGGCGGCAGTTTTCAAGCTTGTTGCCCAGGTTGGAGCCGACGCAGATAAAGGCTGTGTGAAACTCCGCCATAGTAAGCCCTATCATCTATCCTGGCTTTATTGCCGTGCAGCAGAGGTAGGTTTCCAGGTTTCAGGTGTCAGGTTTCAGTAAAGACATGAGCGCACGCTATGGCGCTTTGATCGACTATCTATAGACACCCCAATGCCTGCAGAAGATTGCGTTCCTTAATCTCTACCGTCGTAATTACACGTTCCTGACACCTGAAACCAAAAATTCGGATCATGACCTCCAGGCATCCTGCCCGAGCTCGGCAGTGTAGATCAGCCTGGCATCCCCTTCCAGGTAAACATCTGTGAATACATGGTTGCTTTCACGAAAGTGAATGGTCAGTGATTCACCGCTCCTGGTTGCCAGGCTGATGGGGGATGTCCAATTTGTCTTGCAGGCCGCTACAAGAGCGCTTGCAATGGAGCCCGTTCCGCAGGCAAGGGTTTCATCTTCAACTCCCCGCTCGTAGGTTCGAATAGCCAACTGCCCGGGCTTATGCTGACAGATAAAATTGACATTTGTTCCGGCCGGTGCAAACGCCTCATGGTACCGTATCTCCCTTCCCAGTCCAAAAACATTCACCTCTTCAACGGAAGCCTTCATAACGACAACATGGGGCACACCGGTATCAACGCTGCTCACGACCAGGGGGCCGTCTTCCAGATCAATGGTATAATCCAGGCGAAGATCCACCGGATCCGGAATTTTTACCTTGGCACCGCCGCCTTTCACCTGTCCATTGATTATTCCGGCTTCGGTTTCAAAGGACACGTTTTCACCGGCAATCCCATTGAGATAGGCAAACCGGGCGGCACACCGCGCTCCGTTACCGCACATTTCGGCCAGGCTGCCGTCCGAATTAAAAAAGCGCCATCTGAAATCAGCTTTGTCCGAGGATTCGATTAAAATGAGTCCATCAGCGCCCACCGACATTTTGCGTCGGCACACATTTCTAATAAATTCGGTTAATCCGTCATTTTCAACAAGGCACTCGCGATTGTCGATAATAATAAAATCGTTACCGCTACCGCTCATCTTGGAAAAAGAAATGGTTTTCATAGTCTCTGTCCGTTGTTAGTTATACACAAAGTTCCATGTACGTGTTATCCGGATCGAACCGTACGATATGAGAGATGTGATGACGCAGCCGAACTCCGGAATCGCTTCGCTCAGTCTCTGTTTATGTTTATAATGACAGAATACCTCAATTCGACAATCACCATTCGTCATTCATCATTCAAATCATTTTTGCAAAAACGGCGGCACCGTCTCGCCCCGAACCAGATCTTCGTACCCTTCGCGGGCTTTAACAACATCAAATTGATCACCTTTTACCATGACTTCGGCCACCCGCGGACGTGAACAATAGTTGGAAGACATGACATATCCGTAAGCGCCGGCACTCATTACCGCCAGCAGATCGCCACTTTGCACATCCGAAATGCTTCGATCAATTGCCAGAAAGTCACCGCTTTCACAAATCGGACCGACAACATCAGCGACAATGAGATCTTTGCGGGAATTTACCACCGGTTCAATGGCATGAAAAGCATTGTAAAGCGTCGGCCGCATCAGGTCATTCATCCCGGCATCAACAATGACAAAATTTTTTACTTCGCCCGACTTGCGATAAAGCACTTCGGTGACAAGGATTCCGGCATTGCCGACCAGAACCCGTCCCGGCTCCAGGATCAGTTCAAGCTCCATATCCTTGAGCTGTGTCAGAATGGCGCCGGCATATTCCCCCAGCGACGGCGGCGTTTCATCCGCATAGGTAATGCCCAGTCCACCGCCCATATCCAGGTAGCGGATAGGGGTCCCCATGGACTTTAATTCATTGATCAGGGCTTTAAGATTTTCCAGTGCGGCCTGAAATGGCTCAGCCTTGGTTATCTGGGAGCCGATGTGGCAGTCAACCCCCACGATCTCTATATGATCGAGCTCTCCGGCAACCCTGTAACTCTCAAGCGCCACATCAAAGCCAACGCCGAATTTATTTTTTTTCAAGCCGGTGGCCGTGTACGGGTGGGTTTTCGGATCGACATCGGGATTCACCCGAATGGAAACCGGCGCCCGCCTCTTTAATTTTCCAGCTCTGAGGTTAATCTGCTCCAGTTCGGCAAGGGATTCGACATTGAACATCAGGATGCCGGTATCCAGGGCGTAATCGATTTCATCAACCGTTTTGCCTACACCGGAATAAACAATCCGGTCGGGGGAGAAGCCGGCCTTGAGTCCCCGGTAAAGCTCGCCGCCGGATACGATATCCAGGCCGCATCCCAAATCAGCGAACAATTTTAAAACTGCCAGATTGGTATTGGCTTTGGCTGAATAACATATCAGCTTGGGGACACTTTCAAAGGCCTCGCTAAAGGCCTGGAAATGGCGCGTCAAAGTTGCATGACTGTATAAGTAGAAGGGGGTGCCGATTCTGGCAGCAATGTCCTGTACCGGCACATCTTCACAGTACAAAACCCTATCACGGTATTTGAAATGATTCATATTTCACCTGCTATAGTCGCATATTTTTGAATTCTTTGTCATTTATGAAATCCGCATAATATGAATCACCGAAGAGCACGAAGAAAAAGAAGAAACCGCAAAATTTATTTATTCAACTTTTGTCTTTGTGTTCTTCGTGATCTTCGTGGTTTGATTTTTTTAGTTCCCGTTTGATCGGGTTTGGATCTTAGTTTTACCGGCTTAAAAAGTAAATTCAGCAAAATTTGAATCTCTGGATCGAATCCCATCCGCACTGTATCCGTTCACCTTGTAAATATACCGGTAACCGGGTTCGATGGTTTCGGTGAACGTTATGGACGGCTCTCCGGTTTGACCGGGTCCCGGTCCCCTGACCGGCACGTCACCGATAGGTTTAAACAGTATCGGGCAATTGGGACATTCCCTTTCAATTAGAGATTGTTGCGACCGAAAAATTAAAAAGCCGCTTATCGGCAATTGAGCCTTTTCATCTGGTTGGGGAATGGTCCAGCTCAGTTTGATGGTATTTTGGCTGATACCGTAACCCAGGTCCCTAACCCTGGGAGGCCTGGAACCGGTGGGCGGTTCCGGTGGGCCTTTCTTTCCACAGCCCCCCATCATGACAGCCACTATCAAACCGATCAAAACGGCCATGGCCATCATTGCCCGAAGGCCTTTTGAAACTTTCGATATTTTCATCATTCGGAAAAATGCTCTTTTTTGTCACTCAGCCATTTTTCAGCTGCGTCAATTGCTTTGGTTACCATCCTAGCGGCGGTACCGCCGTGAGAATTTCGACGATTTATCATTTCTCCGGTTGTTAGGAAAGAAAAAATATCTTCTTTGATCAGCGGGCAAAAAGACTGCAGCTGCTCCAGGCTGAGTTCATGGAGTTCCTTTTTCCTGGCCAGTGCAAACCCGACTGCCTCCCCCGCCAGGCGGTGGGCCTCCCGAAAGGCCACCCCTCCGGTCACCAGGTAATCGGCCAGATCGGTGGCATTTAAAAAACCGCCGGAGGCGGCCTGGCGCATATTCGCCTTATTAAACTTGATTTTCGGCAGCATCGCCGTAGATATCTCAATACAGGCTGTCAGCGTATCCACCGTATCAAATAGCGGGGCTTTGTCTTCCTGCATATCCCGGTTATACGCCAACGGCAGCGACTTCATCAGGGTTAATAGGGTCGTCAGGCTGCCGATGGCCGTAGCGGTTTTTCCCCTGATAAGCTCAGGAACATCAGGATTTTTCTTCTGGGGCATGATACTGCTGCCGGTTGCAAAAGAATCCGGCAACTCTATGAAACTGAACTCCGAGGTCGACCACAAGATCAGTTCTTCCGACAGGCGGCTGAAATGAACCATGCACAGCGCAGCCGCTGCTAAAAATTCAATGATGAAATCCCGGTCGGAAACAGCATCAATACTGTTCGCTGATATGGATTCAAAACCGAGAAGCTCAGCCGTATAGGCCCTGTCGATGGGATAAGTAGTGCCGGCAAGGGCCGCAGACCCCAGCGGCATCACGTTTATGCGCTTGAGGCAATCCTCCAGGCGCCCGATATCCCTTAAAAACATTTCATAGTAGGCCATGAGATGATGGGATAAAAGAACCGGCTGCGCCCTTTGCAGATGGGTGTAGCCCGGCAATACGGTATCAAGGTGTTTCCGGGCCAGTTCAGTTATTACCTTCTGCAGCCGGCAAAGCCGCTGAATCATGCGCGATGTTTCATCGCGCAGATACATCCTTGTATCCACGGCAACCTGGTCATTGCGACTTCTGGCGGTATGAAGTTTTTGCGCAACCGGTCCTGCAATTTCGACCAGACGGGACTCTATGTGCATGTGGATGTCTTCCAGGCTGTCGTCAAAGTCAAGACGATTTTCATCAATTTCCTGCCTGATTTTTTCAAGCCCCTGAATCAACGCAGCGGCCTCTTCATCGGTGATAATCGAGGTTTTGGCCAGCATTTTGCAGTGCGCAATACTGCCCTGAATGTCATAGGCATACAGCCGCCGGTCCACCTGGATCGAAGACGTAAATGTCTCAACAATATAAGCTGTTTTTTCTGAGAACCTGCCTTGCCAAAGCTTGTTCGACATTGATCACCTATCGGGTCAAATTCTTTTTGATATGGTTTCATACGGGGATTTCGTTTTTCGGATTTAAGTTTTATCTGGTGAATGCTTAAACTATTGCGGCTGATCTTCCAACTGCTCAAAAAGCTCATCAAGGCAATCAATCAGCGCGTCGATTTCCTCTTTTTTGACAATCAATGGCGGAACAAAGCGCAAGATATTTTCCTGGATGCAATTAATTAAGAATCCGCGCTGCAGACACTGGTTTACCAGAGATTCGCCCTTGACGGCCAGTTTAATGCCGAGCAGCAACCCCTGCCCCCGGAATTCAGTAATAACGTCATGCCGCTCTTTTAACCACAGCAGTTTTTCTCTAAAATACGCTCCCGCCTCGCGTCCCTGGTTGATAACGTTGCCCTGCACCAGGGTTTTACAGACCTCAAGGGCTGCCGCGGTAACAAGCGGAGAGCCGCCAAAGGTCGTTGCATGCGACCCGGGACCGAATGCTTCGGCCACCTGTTCCCTGGCCAGCATGGCACCAATGGGCAAACCGTTGGCCAGGGCCTTGGCCAGGGTCATGATATCGGGTTCGACATCAATATGCTCATAGGCAAAGAGCTTGCCCGTCCTTCCCATGCCGGTTTGGATTTCATCAAATATCAGCAGCACGCCCTTTTCATCGCAAATCCGGCGCACGGCCTTGAGATATCCGGGATCCGGACAGCACACGCCGCCCTCCCCCTGAATCGGTTCAAGCATAATCGCACAGGTGCTCGAATCAATTTTTGACCGCAGCGCTTCAATGTCATTAAACGGAACATAATCAAACCCTTCTAAAACGGGATCAAATCCTTTCTTGATTTTGTCCTGTCCGGTGGCGGATAGGGTTGCCATGGTTCGCCCGTGAAAGGATTGTTCCATGGTAATGATCCTGAAACGGCTATCTTCACCGCGTTGGTTGAAGTATTTACGAGCCAGCTTTATGGCTGCTTCATTTGCTTCGGCACCGCTGTTGCAGAAAAAAGCACGATCGGCAAAACTGTGCTGAACCAGCCAGGCGGCTAATTCGACCTGGGGAATCGTGTAGTAGAGGTTGGATACATGCGTAAGTGTTTGAGCCTGGGTAGAGATTGCGTGCGCGACCCCGTCATGGGAATGGCCCAGATTGCACACGGCGATTCCCGCCACAAAATCCGTGTAGCTGCGGCCCCTCGTATCAAACAGGGTGCAGCCGGTACCCTTTGTCAGAACAATGGGAAAGCGTTTATAGGTATTCGCGATTACCCGGTCCGCCTGCTCCATAATCTCAGATGTCATTCCCAACCCCCGCTCAAATTAACGCATTGGAAGCCTTTATCCTGTTAGAATGCCTAAAGTGCGCTAAAATGCCTAAAGTGCCTAAAATTAAGGTATTCTAACAATCTGATTTGAATTCAGAAAGGCTTTCTATCATATTAAACATTCAGGATAAAACTGACTCGCGTATATTTAAAACGATACGCCGAAGGCGTACCAAAATTTTAGGCATTTTACACTTTAGGTATTTTAGGCAGCTACTATAAAATATAACGACTCAAATCCTCATCATCCTTAATTTCCTTTAATTTGTCTTCGACATAGGCTTTATCAATGGTCACCCGCTGTACTTTCATATCCGGCGCATCAAATAATATATCTTCAAGCAAACGCTCCATGAGGGTATGCAGCCGGCGCGCCCCGATATTCTCTGTGCGATCGTTGACCTCTTCCGCCATTCTGGCAATTTCAGCAACCGCATCATCTTCGAAGACAACATCGATTCCTTCGGTTCTCAAAAGGGCGATGTATTGAAGCAACAAGGCATTCCGGGGCTCGGTAAGGATTCTGATAAACTCTTTTTGCCCCAAAGAATTCAACTCGACACGTATCGGAAATCGCCCCTGCAACTCCGGTATCAGATCAGATGGTTTGACCACATGAAAAGCGCCCGAGCCGACAAATAAAATATGGTCCGTCTTAACCGGCCCGTATTTGGTCGTTACGGTGCTGCCCTCGACAATGGGCAAAAGATCTCTTTGCACGCCTTCACGCGAAATGTCAGGACCCTGGGTACCGTTTTTGCCCGCTATCTTGTCAATTTCATCCAGAAAGATAATTCCCGATTGCTCAACTCTGGCAATGGCTTCTTTGACGACTTTATCCATATCCACCAAGCCCTGGGCCTCTTCCTGGGCCATCATTTCAAGGGCTTCAGGCACCTTCGCACGTCGCCGTTTAGTACTTTTGGGAAACATACCGCCCAGCATGTCCTTGAAATTAATCCCCATTTCTTCCATCCCGGCATTAGAAAAAATTTCCACCATGGGCATGCTGCGATCAGCAACATCCAGATCCACATAACGGTTGTCGAGTTTGCCCTTGCGCAACATGCTGCGCAGTTTTTCTCTGGTTGA
Source organism: uncultured delta proteobacterium (assembly GCA_963821065.1). Classification (GTDB taxonomy): domain Bacteria; phylum Desulfobacterota; class Desulfobacteria; order Desulfobacterales; family JAFDCJ01; genus JAFDCJ01. Next base: position 116,935 of record CAWGCM010000037.1, read on the forward strand.
CGATGAATCATCGCTGCTTTGGGTTACGAGCTCAAACTGAACCTCTTTGGACACATCGCTCTTAACTGATGGTTGGGCTTCGGATTTGGGCAGCAAGAGGTCAAGCATTCGCTCCTCGGCAATTTGCCTGGCTTTATCCTGCACATCTTCTTGTGCCCGTACTTTGAAACCATTTATGGTAAGTTCCACCAGGTCTCTTACCATCGACTCCACATCGCGTCCTACGTAACCGACCTCTGTAAATTTGGATGCCTCCACTTTACTGAACGGAGAATCCGTCAGTTTGGAAAGCCTGCGTGCGATTTCGGTTTTACCGACGCCAGTCGGTCCGATCAAAATAATATTTTTCGGGGCGATTTCATCACGCAGCTCGTCCGGCACCTGCTGCCGCCGCCACCTGTTTCTTAAGGCAACGGCAACCGAACGTTTGGCCTTATCCTGGCCGATGATATATTTATCCAGCTCTTTTACAATTTCCGATGGCTTGAGATTGCTCATGGTAATACCTTGTTTGAGTTAAATGCAGTCTATAGAAAGTTGCTATATTTCTTCGATGGTAATGCTGTCATTCGTGTAAATACATAGGGAAGCCGCGATTTTCATGGCCTTTTCCACGATACCGCGTGCATCAAGATCGGTATTTTCGATCAACGCTGTGGCGGCTGCCTGGGCGGCAACACCGCCGGAACCGATGGCGACGATGCCCACATCCGGTTCAATAACGTCTCCATTGCCTGAAATCAGGTAAATACGTTCATCGTCAACAGCAACCATGATAGCCTCAAGCCGTCTCAGATATTTATCCGTGCGCCAGTCCCGGGCCAATTCCACTGCCGAACGGGTCAGATTTCCATTGTATCGTTCCAGTTTTTCCTCCAGGCGTTCCGACAAATTCAGTGCATCGGCAGTGGCACCGGCAAATCCAACGATAATGTGGTCGTTGTAGATGCGCCTGACTTTTTTGGCATGATGTTTAACCACGTTTTTATCCAACGTGACCTGGCCATCTCCGGCAACCGCTGCTTTGCCCCGGTGGCGGACAGCTATAATAGTCGTGCCATGATATTCCATTTCAACCTGACTTTCCTTATTTAAGTTTGTTTTGACTACTTTGCGTTTCAGTTGCCAGGTGTCAGGATTGAGAATTCAGGAGCTGAACCCTGACTCCTGAAACCTGATTTTCACTTCCTCGGGTGCGCCTTGTCATAGGTCTCCATCAATCGATCGATGCTTACATGCGTATACTTTTGGGTGGTCGAAAGACTTTTATGTCCCAGCAATTCCTGAACAACCCTCAGGTCGGCACCGGCATCCAGCATATGGGTCGCAAATGTATGCCGCAGGGTATGCGGGGAAACCGGTGTTAAGAGACCGCAGGCCGTAACCAGCTTGTCTAGAATACGGGCCACGGATCGGGCGCTCAAGCGTCCCTTATTCTTATTAAGAAAGAGCGGCCCGTTTATTTTCTCAGATATCCCGCATTTCTGATTCAATAGCTGCCGGTATGTCTTAATTGCAGCGAGGGCTTTTTTACCGATGGGCACAATTCTTTCTTTGCCGCCCTTGCCAAGCACCCGGATCAGTGCTTGTCTGTAATTCACATCAAAGGTGTTCAATCCCACAAGTTCCGACACCCGGATGCCACAGGAATAGAGCGTTTCAAAAATGGCCCGGTTCCTAAAATCCAGCATCCTGCTGGTATGAATAGAGTCGAGCAATCGAAACATCTCATCAACGGGAAGATAAGCCGGAATGGGTTTGTCCTGTTTGGGCGTAAGTATTGATTCGGCCGGATTTTCCTCCGTCACGCCCCGTCTGATAAGAAAATTGAAAAATGAACGCAAGGCAGAGAGTTTACGCGCAATAGTGGTTTTTTTATTCCGTTTATGTAAATAGCCAAGATAGCCCCGGATGGTAATGTTATCCACCCAATCGATTTCAACCGTGTTGTTACTCCGAAAGAGGCGGTTTTCCGCCAGATATTTTATAAATTCCTCTAAATCATTGCGGTAACCCCGGCAGGTATTCTCTGAGAACCCTTTTTCAGTGGCAATGGATTCAATGAAATCGCTGATCAGGATCTCAACCGGTATTGCCTTCATCGGTTGCATAATCCTCGTAATGGGTCCGTTAATGTGAAATACATCCCTGGCAATATCAAGAAACAGGCGGCATCATCACAGGATTTTATCCTGTAGTAACTGTTGCCCCGCATAACCATTAACCAATAATCAGTAACAAAACAATCAGGCGGCCGCCTTTCTGGATTTCTTTTTAAGCCGGGAAATGCGGCGCCTGTAGACGGTTGCCATTTTTTTGTCTTGGGCCCCGAGGGCGGCCTGACGTTGCGCTTTAAGTGCCTTTATCTGTTTCTTTATTTCGCCGGGGGCGGCGCCTGGTTTTTTGACCGGCTTTTCTTTGATGCTTTTGTCTGCTTTGACGGTTTTTTCTTCGACACCCCTAACTTCATTGATAGCCACAATTAATTCTTCCTTTTTCATCCCGTGGACGCCGACGATTTCAGGAATGTCCTTGGCTATCTCCCGCAGAGCCTTGACAGTCATTTTCTCCAACGGTTTTTCCGTGGCTTCGGCTTTTTCATCACTCATTTGGCATCAATCTCCTTTTCTTTTCAATATCGGAAAGCACAAGCGGAGGCTGAATAGCCCCCGCCCTTCGATCCATTTAGAAAAATAACTGTTAAACGGGATTTATTAACGATTATTCCAGTTTTAGTCAATAGCTAAAGCACTGACCAATCCTGGCTGCAGCCTCGCTTTTACCCCCATTGCCCGTTGCTGCCGTTAGCAGTCCGCGAGGATACATCAATGGCCGCTCACCCCGTTCAGGTATTTTCTTCAGCGTCTTTCGTTAACTTCAAAAAGGGTTTAAACAATTCAATCGGTATGGGGAAAATGGTGGTCGAATTGCTCTCGGTGGCCATTTCATTCATGGTTTGCAGATACCTGAGCTGGAGTGCAGTGGGGTGTTTTTCAATAATCACTGCGGCCTCCGCCAGTTTCGCGGCTGCTTGAAATTCGCCTTGGGCGTTGATCACCTTGGCGCGCCGTTCCCTTTCCGCTTCCGCCTGCCTGGCCATGGCCCGCTGCATCTCCTGGGGCAGATCGATGTGCTTGAGCTCAACCGTGGCCACTTTAATCCCCCATGGGTCGGTATGGGTGTCAAGAATTTCCTGAAGTTTATTATTTATTTTCTCCCTTTCAGACAGAAGTTCATCGAGTTCAGCCTGACCGCAGACACTCCTTAAGGTTGTTTGCGCCAATTGGGACATGGCATAGGTATAGTTTTCCACCTCAACGATTGCTTTGATGGAATCGATCACCCTGAAATAAATCACCGCATTCACCTTGACCGAGACATTGTCCCGGGTGATGACATCCTGGGGATCTACATCCATGGCTATCAGGCGCAGGGTCACTTTTACCATTTTATCGACCACCGGTATCAGAATGATCAACCCCGGCCCCTTGGCTTTGATCACCCGACCAAGGCGAAAAATTACCCCCCGTTCGTATTCGTTTAAAATACGTATGGCGGCGGACAGGAAAAATATGACCAGAACTACAATGGCTATTGGTGTAATCAAATTCATATCACCCTCCTTTGGTGTTAGGTAACCGTTCTACCCTGAGATTAACTTTGCCCCTCATGTCCGCTTCGGGACCAGGATGCCGTCAGGCAACGACGCCTTCATCGACCGACTTCGACCTCCAGGATCAGATTTACCACCTTTACTACCCGCACTTTAACATTTTCGTCAAGGGGTTCTTTGGCCCTGGCATTCCAGAGTTCACCATGCACAAAGACCTTGCCCTCGGGTGTCAGCGCTTTTTTTACGACCCCGATTTCTCCCACAAGACCCATGGAACCGGTCGTCGGTTTAGAAATCTGGGCCCGAAAAACCAGGCTGGCAACCGCCACAAAAAATCCGGATATCAGGATAACCGTCGGCAGCAGCACCCGCAAGGACAACTTCATATCCGGGGTTGAAGCCTCAAAGAGCATCAGTGATCCCAGCAACAAAGAGACGATACCGGCCACACTTAGCAGGCCGTAACTGGTGATCTTCATTTCCATGATAAAGAAAATAATTGCCAGAACGATCAGTAGAAATCCGGCATAATTAACCGGAAGGGTCTGCATCGCGAAAAAAGCAAGGATTAAGGCGATTCCACCGATCACCCCCGGGAATATGGCGCCGGGGTGAGAGAGCTCAAAATAAAGTCCGGCCAGCCCGATCATCATCAAAATATAGGCAATATTGGGATTGCTGATTGTTTTCAGGATCTTGGTCCTCAAGGTTTCCTCAAGGACAACTTTTTTAGGATCGCCAAGGTTTAAAACCCCTTTATTCTTTAGCTCACGGCCATTTAACTGTTTTATCAGGTCATCGGTGTCCTGGGCGATAATATCAATGATGTTTTCTTTCAAGGCTTCTGTTTCGGTTACGGATACACTTTCGCGGATAGCAGCCTCCACCCATTGGGCGTTTCGCCCGCGCTGTTCCGCCACGCTTTTGGCCTGGGCAACCATATCATTGATGATTTTTTCAGACATTGTCCCGTCAATTTCTTTTCCGCCCGCCCCCACCGGATGCGCAGCGCCGATATTGGTTCCCGGGGCCATGGCCGCAACATCCGCCGCCATGGTAATCATCACGCCGGCTGATGCCGCCCGGGCCCCGCTGGGCGAAACAAATACCACCACCGGCACATTGCTGGCCAAAATATTCTGAACGATGAGCCGCATGGACTCCGCCAGACCACCGGGTGTATCCAGTTCGATGATAATAACTGTCGCCGCCCTTTCTTCGGCGGTTTTAATGCCGGTTTTTATAAACTCGGCGGTCCCCGGACTGATGGCATCCGCCACTTTGATAATATAAACCTCGCTTTGCATGGCCAAACCGTTCGTCGCAATCAACAAAAAAAGCGTAACGGCAGCGATGCACAATAGTTTAGTCTTCATAGCGATATTCCTTCATCAGCATTTTCATATCCTCCCACACTTCCCGTTTTTTGTCGGGATTGCGCAGAAGATAAGCGGGATGATAGGTGGGCAGGACTTTAATTCCATTGTATTCTTGAAACCGTTTACGGAGCCTTGAGATGGGCGTGTTCGTCCCCAGCAGTGTTTGGGCGGCAAATGTACCCAGGGCAACGATAAAATCAGGGCGAATAGCGGCAAGCTGACGTTCCAGAAACGGAAAACAGGTATTTATTTCATCGGGCTCGGGATTTCGATTTCGGGGAGGGCGACACTTGATGACATTACAGATATAAACCTGATCCCGGTCAAGTTTGATAGCTTCAATGATACGGGTTAGCAACCGGCCGGCGGGACCCACGAAGGGCAGACCCTGTTGATCTTCTTCAAAGCCGGGCCCCTCACCGACAAATACCAGTTTTGCTTTGGGATTTCCGGCGCCAAACACAATTTTATTCCGCTCTCCGGCCAGGCGACAACGCTGACAATCACCCAGATCCGCTCGTATATCCTCCAGGGTATTTGCGACATACTTCGGGCCCTGCCCCCACTTTGCGAGCTTTTCCAGGGATTGCGGGGTGCTGTCAAAGCCGCTATAACCACTGGCCGCCAACCCCCGAAGGCTTCTGTGAATTTCCTCCAGAGCCCTGTCTAATGCATGTATATCGATCATCAGAAATTATTCTCAGCTTCTATAATTAGGATTGAGCAAAGCCATGCATTGCAACCATCGCCCCTGTTTATTCATTTCCACCAGAGTTTGACACATGCGAGGCTATTAGATTCAGATGCGGGGAATGCCTGACAGCAAACAAAATAAAGAAACCCTGCGGACATTCGCCCCGCTCGAATACAAGTGGCAATACTAAGATATCCATTCGAACGAAATGTGTCAAGATTCCACCGGGTTGCCTGATCCCGGTGGTGGTACGTTGATCAGAATATTCACAAAGTCAGGGAGTTATCATTTAGAGAGGCATACGGTCTTTTCTGCTGCAAGCTAATTTAGCAGGCCGGACCCGGATGTATCACTAAACGGTGCCACCCATATCTCGACCAGGGTATCCCACCGATTATCCGTGATGTTAATGACGCACCATCGGTTTTCTTTTTGAAAAAGCAACAGGGTTCGCGGAGATTTAAACGTACCGACAGACTGCCAGTTGTCCTTGGCCATGTTGTTCTCAAAAAAATCGATCATGGAACCTATCTCAACTTTGGATTTGAAGGCCAGGATACCGGCTGTAAATCCGGAGGTGTGGTAAACAAAAGAAGACTTTACATCCAGTTTTAGTTCACGGGGGATAAGGACGTCGCCGAAGTCATAGTAGAGGGGCGCGCTTTTGTCGTCTTTTTCTTTGGCATCCGAGCCGTCTGTGGTCTTCGGCGTTGAAGAGCAGGCCGCCACCAACAGCAGCAGCACCATGAGCCCGAAAAAATAAACCGGCGTGCTGTATCGCATTTTTTTCATAATTATTCTCCTTCCTTTGGCAACGCGGCGCTTTCCTTTCCCCTACCACAAAATCGAATGCCCCGACAAACATATTTTTAAGATTCAAAGTGATTAAAGGTCTCAAATCCTTCTTTCAGGCACAAATAATCTTTTTGGGCCTCTTCCATATCAGCTTCAATCATTTCAGCAATCATTTCCTCAAATGAAGTGCATGGCTCCCATCCCAGTTTTTTCCGGGCTTTGCTGGCATCACCCAGCAACTCGATCACTTCCGTGGGGCGATAATAACCGGGATCAACGGCAATAATGATCTGCCCGGTTTCTTCCTCGATGCCTTTTTCATCTGCGCCCTCACCTTCCCAGCGGATCGATATGTTGAGCTGTTTGGCCGCAATCTCGATGAGTTCTCTTACGGAATACTGGATTCCGGTGGCGATGACGTAATCCTCCGGTTCATCCTGCTGGAGCATCAACCACTGCATCTCCACATAATCCCGGGCATGGCCCCAGTCCCGGCGGGCGTTAAGATTACCGAGGAAAAGGGTATCTTGCAGTCCGATTTTGATGCGCGCCAGGGCGCGGGTGATCTTGCGCGTGACAAAGGTTTCACCCCGGATAGGGGACTCATGATTGAACAGTATCCCGTTGCAGGCATACATGCCATAGGCCTCCCGATAATTGACCGTTATCCAGTAGGCAAAAAGTTTGGCCACGGCATAGGGTGAACGGGGATAAAACGGTGTGGTTTCTTTTTGGGGAATTTCCTGCACTTTTCCAAAAAGTTCGGATGTCGAGGCCTGATAAAAACGGGTTTTTTCTTCCAGCTTTAATATTCTGATGGCCTCAAGAATTCTTAATGTTCCCAGTCCGTCAGCATTGGCCGTATACTCGGGTGTTTCAAAAGATACTTTAACATGGCTCTGGGCGGCCAGGTTATAAATCTCATCAGGTTGGATCTCCTGGATAATACGTATCAGGTTGGTAGAATCGGTAAGATCGCCATAGTGCATAAAAAAACGGACGTCCTGTTCGTGTGGATCGTGGTAAAGATGGTCCACCCGGGCGGTGTTGAAGGAAGAGGCCCGGCGCTTAATACCATGGACTTCGTAGCCTTTTTTCAACAAAAAATCTGCCAGATAGGCGCCATCCTGCCCGGTAATGCCTGTTATTAACGCTTTTTTCATAGTTCGCCTTTGAAATAGTCTATCGTTCGGTTTAGCCCTTCTTCCAGTTGGGTTTGAGGTTCCCAACCCAGACGGTCCCTGGCCAGGGTGATATCCGGTTTGACGTTGCAGGGGATCGTCCTCAGGCAGCGGTCGAAAGATGATTTTGGATTTGGATCCGGTCAGGGCAATCACTTTTTCGGCAAGTTCCAGGATAGTGAATTCATTGGGGTTGCCAATATTTATCGGTCCGGTGAAATCTTCCGGTACATTCATCATCCGTATCATCCCCTCAACCAGATCATCCACAAAACAAAAGGACCTGGTTTGGGAGCCGTCTCCAAACACGGTAATGTCTTGATGGTGCAGAGCCTGGAGGATAAAATTGCTGACGACACGACCATCATTGGGATGCATCCGCGGCCCGTAGGTGTTAAAAATCCGAACCACCCGGATGTTTAGATTATGCTGCCGATGATAATCGAAAAATAGGGTTTCAGCGCAGCGTTTGCCCTCGTCATAGCAGGAGCGAATGCCGACACAATTGACATTTCCCCAGTAGCTTTCCGTCTGGGGATGTACGCTCGGATCGCCGTATACCTCCGATGTGGACGCCTGCAGAATCTTGGCCTTTAGCCTTTTGGCAAGACCCAGCATGTTGATGGATCCGTGAACGTTGACCTTGGTGGTTTGCACGGGGTCATTCTGATAATGAACCGGAGAAGCGGGACAGGCCAGGTTATAGATTTCATCTACTTCCAGATAAATGGGAAAGGTTATATCATGTCGGATCAATTCGAAATAAGGATTTTCCAGCAGGTGAATGATATTGCGCTTGGTCCCGGTATAAAAATTGTCTGCACAAACAACGTCACATCCCTCATTTAACAATCGTTCACAAAGAAAAGAGCCCAGAAATCCGGCTCCTCCGGTCACGAGTACGCGTTTTCGAAGATGCATATATATTCCTCAGGTTGATGGTGAATAACATTTTTTGTTTATCAGAATTTATAACATGAATCAGGTTTCGATATCAACAACCTTTCGATTTATCTATATATTTTTATGCACTACCACTTTTCAAAGAAATGAGTTTCAAAATACGGAAGGGTGCTATAGGTGGTTGCAGAAAAATCCGTTCAAATAACGCAACGCTTTTTTGACAACCGCTATAATGCCGGCAGGTTGACGTGTAAAAAATCAGAGGGAAAATTTTGAAAAGGTGTTCGGGTGGATGATAGGCGGTTACATATTTCGTTTGAGATCAGCGAAGTAAACTTGTCGCCATCCAAAGGTTTACCCGCTTCTGGCGGGTAAACCTTTGGATGGCGTATTTAACCGGGGTGCTAAATTTTCTTTCTGTTTAAAACAGTTTTTCCGACATAGGCAAGCAATAACAGGATAAACAGGATCGCCAGTTCCCGGCCGCGGACCTCAGACCAGATATTCAATCCACCCTCTGGCTGCTGAGACGCGACAGAAATAAAGCACGGATGCCGGCAGGATCCTCTCCATAAAGTCCTCGATCGCCGAATCGGAGTCTGAACCCGATCCGCCATCCACAGCACTTTCCGTACCGACGGTCAGCGGGTCAACGATGATCCCGTTTTCAATGCCGTCCGCATCACCGAAACCGCCGTCTTTTAGGGTCAGATAAACCGCTTGCGATCGGCGACTGAATTCGGCATAATCGGAATAATCCACCCACTCGGCGTTAATCGGATCATATTTGTATAATTTACCTTGATTAACAGCCGGTTTGGATAGATGGATGGTCACCACTGTCTCATCCCCCGGTTCATGGGTCAGAATTTTAAAGTCAATTAATCCAAACTGGAAAAATTTGGGTATGCCGATTGATTCGACAATCGTGGTAGCGCTTCGCCCGCATCTTCAATTTCCATCGACTCGATTGCGGCCACATTTTCAGAATCTTTAATGCTCACCCCGATCTGGACATCCTCTGCAGGGCTGTCAACACACTTGATATCGTCCTGGTCGTTGTCTACAACGCCGTCATTATCAAGATCCAGATCGACGGCCACTTCCTGGCTGTCTGGAATTCCGTTGCCGTTTTGGTCATAATCGATCAAATCGGTTGTAAAGGAGCCAACCGCCGACCAATCCGATTCGATAGCGTGGTTATTGATAAAACGCACCTGCCAGATATAGTCCGTGTCTTCTTCCAGGATCAGTTTGGGCACCTTCAACGAGGTGAACGCCGAATGGCTGGTGACATCGAGGACACAAAAATTATCATCAGCCCTGAATATCTGCCACCTGGATTGGGCATGAACATCGTCGATGTTCGGATCATAAAATTCGTCTGTCCTCAACTCCGGGGTCATCGAGACAAGCTCATTGTCTAAAGGGGTTAAAATGACCGGGGCCTCGGGTGGGAAATGATCTTCATAGAAATTGACACCGGTTCCAGCCTCGTACTCTTCAAAATTGGTGGCCCCGTCACCGTCCGGATCTAAAGCAGCATCGTTGACCAGTGGATCCAGGTCATTTTCTATTTCCCAGGCATCGGGCATTAGGTCGCCATCATCGTCGTCATCAAAATTGTTGCCGTAGCCGTCATTGTCGGTGTCGGTGGTTTCAGTCGGATCCTGGGGGAAGGCGTCCTGGCTATCGGGCACACCGTCTCCGTCGCTGTCTACCGGATTGGGATCCACATAAACAAAGCTGGCTGTAATCGTATGATCCTGGGTGACGTTATTAAAGGTATAGGAGGTGGCCGTTCCGATCAAGGTGCCATCCACCCGAACCTCCAGGATTTGATAGTCTTGGACCGGTGTGATGTTAAATGTTTGAGGATCACCATTGTTAACCACCACCGATCCCGAAGGATTGATGCTGCCTTGGGCGCCCGCGGAAGCCTCAATGGTGTGGGTGTTTTCGCTAATGCTAATCGTATGGCAATTAGACCATTGCGAAAGGGCCCCCTGTGTATCCCTGGCACGAGTTTTTACACAAAAATCACCGGTATCAGACCACGAGTGACTGCGTGAAGATGCTCCCCAGCTCGATTGTAAACCATCCCCCCAGTCAAACCTGTATTCCAACTCATCATCATCCGCATCTGAAGCGGTAGTACTGAAGCTGAAGTCTGTCTCTATAAAACCACTGATAGGACCGCTGGGCACCGCATCTGCCACCGGCGCTGAATTCTCGGTGGATATCGTCACCGTATCCGGTGCGCTGTTTACGGTACCATCGTTGACGATCAGTTGCACCGTATAGGTACCGGCGACATCAACCTCAAAGCCCGGGTTCACGATGCCGGTGTTTGACAGCGTTGCGTCGCTGCCATCCGGTCTGGAAACTAAAGACCAGTTAAAGATCACGCTGTCTCCATCCACGTCGCTGGAGCCGCTGCCGTCAAGCTGCACCGTGTCATTTACCAGGACCGCCTGATCCGCTCCGGCATTGGCCACCGGCGCTGAATTCTCGGTGGATATCGTCACCGTATCCGGTGCGCTGTTTACGGTACCATCGTTGACGACCAGTTGCACCGTATAGGTACCGGTGAGATCAACCTCAAAGGCCGGGTTCACGATGCCGGTGCTTGACAGCGTTGCGTCGCTGCCATCCGGTCTGGAGACTAAAGACCAGTTAAAGATCACGCTGTCTCCATCCGCGTCACTGGAGCCGCTGCCGTCAAGCTGCACCGTGTCATTGACCAGGACCGCCTGATCCGCTCCGGCATTGGCCACCGGCGCGGTGTTCTCCGTGGAAATCGTCACCGTATCCGGTGCGCTGTTCACCGTACCATCGTTGACGATCAGCTGACGTATAGGTACCGGCGACATCAACCTCAAAGCTCGGGTTGACGATGCCGGTGCTTGACAGCGTTGCGTCGCTGCCATCCGGTCTGGAGACTAAAGACCAGTTAAAAATCACGCTGTCTCCATCCACGTCGCTGGAGCCGCCGCCGTCAAGCTGCACCGTGTCATTGACCAGGACCGCCTGATCCGCTCCGGCATTGGCCACCGGCGCTGAATTCTCAGTGGATATCGTCACTGTATCCGGTGCGCTGTTTACGGTACCATCGTTGACGATCAGTTGCACCGTATAGTTACCGGCGAGATCAACCTCAAAGCTCGGGTTGACGATGCCGGTGCTTGACAGCGTTGCGTCGCTGCCATCCGGTCTGGAGACTAAAGACCAGTTAAAAATCACGCTGTCTCCATCCACGTCGCTGGAGCCGCCGCCGTTAAGCTGCACCGTGTCATTGACCAGGACCGCCTGATCCGCTCCGGCATCTGCCACCGGCGCTGAATTCTCAGTGGATATCGTCACTGTATCCGGTGCGCTGTTTACGGTACCATCGTTGACGATCAGTTGCACCGTATAGTTACCGGCGAGATCAACCTCAAAGCTCGGGTTGACGATGCCGGTGCTTGACAGTGTTGCGTCGCTGCCGTTCGGTTTTGAGACAAAGGACCAATTGTAGGTCAAACTATCCCCATTGGCATCACTTGAACCGCTGCCGTCGAGCTGCACGGTTTCGGACACCCGCACTGACTTATCGGCACCGGCATTGCTGACCGGAGGCTGATTATCGACCACAAAGCTTACCACAATCGTATGGTCACGATCTACATTGTCGAATGTATATGCGGTTTGACTGCCCACCGAGGATCCGTCCACCACAACATCGGCTACGCGGTAGTATTGATTCGGGTTAATTGAAAAGGATTGATCGGCGCCGTTATTAACCGTCACCGAACCCGAAGGGGAGATGTTACCATGAGTACCGGCCGATGCTGCAATGGTATGGGTGTTTAAAATAATATTAATGGAACCGCAGTTTGACCAGGCTGAGGTTGCACCGTGGACATCCCTGGCCCGAACATTAACACAGTAATCACCAGTGCTTAACCACGTGTGGCTTTGGGTGTAATTCCCCCAGCCGGATATCGCACCGTCTCCCCAGTCAAATTCGTATTCCAATTGTTCATCATCCGGATCAGACGCGCTTGCGCTGAAGCTGTAGGCTGTCTGTATAAACCCACTGGCAGGACCGCTGGGCGCTAACGGAGTGGTCGGGTTACTGTTTAAGGGAGCGATGGTGTGAGATAATATCTCCGAATAAGTGCTTTCATTACGGACACCATTATCATCCTCATAAGCAGTGGCCGCAAAATAATAGGTGACACCCTCCGTTAGGTCGGGAATGGTATACTGAGTGGCACCGCCGGCATCATGACTGTTCGTCAAATTGCCGCTGGAGGTGCCCCAGTAAATGACGTACCCGTCAGGAGCCGGATTGTTTGCATCCCAGGCCACGGTAACCGGTGTTAAGGCATGTGCCATTGCCGGAAACAGAATTACTAATGAGATAAGAGTGGCAAATGAAAAAAATCCCCGGAATAATAGATTGATTATTCGAGACAGGTGTATTTTTTGGGTCTTCATCTGTGCACCTTTGAAATTGTTTAAATAGCCTCACAACACGATAACTTATAAAAGTGTCATGTTTAGCCGGCGCTCAGCCATCTACCAGAGGACATACCAATGGCTCTGCATCCTACCCATTCTAGTAGAATGCCCTTATAGACAGAAATTAATATTGACTAAGTTTATGTGAATATGCTTGACAAGAAGGACTTACCAGGCTCGAGCAGGGCCGATTTGCTGGAGCAAATTATTTATCTTGTCGATTTGGGTGGGTATATGAGCAAAACCGGTGCCAGGGATGTGATTTAAAAAATTTTAATTAATCTTAATGGATATAAGTATCTAATATTTATTGTATTAATAATATGATAAATTATGGCGCACTTTCTTAATATTTTGAAACAAATAGATTTCTGAAAGAATATGCAGAAGGCATTTCATGCTTAAAGTATTATTTTGTTTACACGGAAATATAGGAAAAGATACGACAGCCTACCGTACAAAAGGATGAAGAGAAGATGCCAAATTATTTATCCTATAATTACAGTAAGTTGAATGGAGCGTTGTAAAAAGTATAACAATGAGTGGTTGAATTTTTCATAACAGTTTTGATGGCTTACTGGCGAAAGATGCTGATGCGTTGCACCACATACACGCATGTTTGGGGTGTCCTCTGCATGTCGATGAAAAGCTTGTCGGCGCTCTAACCGCCGATGCTCTTGATCCCCATGCCTTTGATTATCTTGACCACCGTTTTCTCATGGCGGTAAATCAATACAGGCCAAGTTATTAAGAACAATCCAGGAAGGTGAAATTCAGCGAGTCGGATCAGAAAAAACGATCTACGTAGATGTGCGATTGCTTGTTGCCACCAATCGATATCTTGAAGAGGAAGCCAAGGCTGGCAGGTTTAGAGCGGACCTGTATCATCGTCTTAATGTTTACCCCATAAAAGTACCAGCTTTGCGCGAACATAAGGAGGATATCCCACTTCTAACCGGATATTTTTGTGAACGGACTCAACGTCGCCTGGGTTTAGGGCCGGTTCGAATCAGTACCAATGCCGTTGATATTCTGAGTCGATATTCCTGGCCGGGAAACGTGCGCGAGCTGGAAAATATTATTTCAAGAGCAATACTTAAGGCCTCATCTGAATCGCCTCGCGGCAATCCAGTCATCATTAAACCCATTCATATTGGTGGTGATTTAATATCCGTTGATACGAATAATCAGGTCTCATACTCTCATTTAGATCCACAAATATTAAAAGAACTGTCTCTTCAGGAAGCAGTCCAACAGTTTAAAAAACAACTCATACAGCGTGCGCTTACTAAAAATGATAGCAATTGATCCCATTTCGGGTGTTATTATATACCGTAAAGGGTCGGAAGCAACCAGGAAAGCGCAACCCACATTATTAGAAGGAGCGGCACCCCAATCCGGAGGAAATCGTTGAAGGTGTAATTGCCCGCGTTCATGACCAGCAGGTTGGTCTTGTAGGCCATGGGGGTGGCATAGCTCATATTGGCCCCGAAGAGTACGGCCAGGACAAACGGTTCGGCCGGCTGTCCCATCTGGGCGGCAATTGAAACGGCGATGGGGGTGCCGATGACAGCTGCTGCGTTGTTGGAAACGATGTTGGTGAGGATGCCCATCAGAAGCATTAGCCCGCTGATCACGAAGGCGGGCGAAGTGTCTCCTACCAGGGCAACAAAAAGTTGTGCCAGGTAATCCGCACCGCCCGTGTTGAGCAGTGCAATCCCGATGGCCAGACTTGCAGCCACGATAAGGATGACCTGCGCATTCAGTGCACTCGTGGCATCACGCCATCCCAGGCATCCGGTGAAGATCATCAACAGCGCCCCGAGCGACGCGCTGATGGCGATGGGCAGAAACCCTACGGCAGCCGAAACAATGATGCCCAGCATAATGAGCAGGGCCACCGGTGCCTTGCGGGCAAAAGGCAGATCCGCCGTGGCATCGAGCACGAGAAAATCCTTTTCTTTTTTGAGACCGGCGATCTGTTCTCGGGGTCCCTGAACCAGGAGGATATCCCCGGCCCTCAGACGGATATCCCCGATTTCATCGTATAACTTTTCCGGGTGCCTGCCCGCTCGGTGTATGGCCAGCGTAATCATCCCGTACCGATCCGCGAATCGGATTCCGCTCAGAGTTCTTCCCGCAAGGCGGGAGCCTTCTATCAGGACGACCTCCGCGATCTGCTGATCTTCATCCTTTAACGGGTGCTCATCGTCAACGGGTGCGACCATGGCGTCATCCGCATAAAGCGTTCCCTCCAGTATCTTTTCAAACTCCTTCAGACGATCGGGCGTGTCTCGGATAATCAGATGGTCGCCGGCTTTCAGCACCAGGGTGGGAAAGGGTATCATGAAGTTGTCAAGCCCGCGCTCCACGCTCGTGACTTTCATAGCCCCATCGACTTTTTTTCTGGCTTCGGCCAGCGTCTTTCCTTCAACCGGGCTTCCTTCAAGAATGGCAAGATGGGCAGAGAAAACCCTGGGCGACGTGTCAGCCAGGGTTGGTTCACGCTCCGGTATGATCCGAGGCGCCACGAGCCAGAGATAAGCGATACCGATGCTTCCGGCAATGGCTGCCGGCATCAGGAAATCGAACATATCCATCCGTTTCAAGCCCATCTCTGCTGCCACGGAGACCACCAGCAGATTTGTGGAGGTTCCGATGGTGGTGCACGTGCCCCCCAGCAGGGTGGCGAACCCCATGGGCATCAACACGGAAGAGGTCTTCATACCCGTGCGCAGCGAAACGTTGATCAAAATGGGGAGAAACAATACGACAACGGGAACATTGTTTATGAACGCGCTGATAAAGGCCCCGACCACCAGGGTCAGCAGCAGGGAGATGCCCGGGCTCACTTTCCAGAGCCGCGTCAGCACCCTTCCCACGGGTTCCAGTGCCCCCGTGCGGACTATACCCTGCCCGGCGATCATCAGGGCGCAGACGGCAACCAGCGCCTCGTGTCCGAAACCCTGGAAAAAGTCCACGGCGTGTAAAACGTCCCCGTCCACCTGAAAAGGAAAGACTTCGAACCCAACGGCCAGACCGATGAGCACCAGGAAACTGGAGGACTCGAGGGGTATCTTTTCACGGGTGAACAGGATCAGGGCAACAACGGCAAAGATCAGCACGGCCAGGGCATGGGCATTGGGTGGCGGGGGAAGGGTCAATCGTGTGATCTCCATTGTTGTGTGAAACGGCGTCAGTCAATGATAAGGACAGATATACTTTGGTCATCCCCAGCGTACCAAGGGAGTGACTGTCTTTACAAGACATGGAGTTTTGTGATTATTTTCAAACACCCTTAGTATTTCTGGATGTTGATATCTGCAGGATCATTGGAGTTATGTATACTTTACTCCTTGAATTTTATGATCAGATACTCCAGCAGTAATCACCAGTACAAAATTGAAAATTTAAGCACTACTACAGTTCAACAATCGTTGTCTGATGGCTTCAAAAACATCACCAAACCGCAAAACGCCTGTAACCTTACCGTCCTCATTTTTCACTATAAGTGGCTGATGGATGCCCATAACATATAAATGCAATGCTTTATCAAGGGTGGCTGTCTCTTTGATGTATTCCATTTTTTCTGGGGTATGCATTACATCGGAAACCTTTAAGCGGCTGCCTCGCTCGCAAATGGTTTGCGTGGGTTCGATCCATAAATTAAAATCTTTGACTGCCTTCATGACAAAATCGGCCGTAAGTGCGCCCTTTTCCTGTTGTTGTTCGAGCTTTATATAATTAGGCTCCAAGGCCCGAAAAACATCGATCATGGTTAATTTGCCTATAAAAACACCGTTTGCATCAACCACAATTGCATCTCGATGGGCATGTTCGTTCTCTGATTTCCGGGCCAGCTCTAAAGACTGTAAAACCTCAACCAGGTTATTTTCTTTTTGAACTGTCACGTAATTCAAAATCGGGATCATTATCTCTTTCACTTGAATTTTATCCATATAGACTCCTATCTTAAATATGATTCGGGTGAGGGAGTAAAAGTACACTTGTATGCATTGATTCTACTTAGCACAATCGAAATAAAAGGGCAAAGCATCTGAAAAAGCCTCTCTCCAAGGATATCCGAAGACACAATAAAGAATTTATTGAGGAAACTGCAATATTAATCTTCTGGCAGGTTAGCTATAGGTTGGCTAAAATAAAAAAGGATTACGATTGAATTCTCGTAACCCTTTGATGTTATTTGGTGTCCCCAAGGGGATTTGAACCCCTGTTGCCGGCGTGAAAGGCTTTCATCAACCACCCCGTTTTCTTTAATTTCAGTTAGTTACGACGAGCACCAGAGGCAAATAAGGCATTAGAGGCAAGGCGTTTTTGTCCGGATTTGTGTCCGCTTCTTTCCGCTTTTCTGCCGCTCATTTGATTTCCATCCGGCCAATCTTCCCTGGAAGCCGGCAACTCATGACATGGCTGTTCGATCCACAAGACCTCTTAGCAAGGCGTCGAAATACGCGACGATCCGTTCATAAGACTCATTCTGAAACGCAGATTGTCTCAAGACATCCATCGCAATTTGGTGCCCTCGCGTTGATGCGGCTTCCCTTTCCAAAATATCGCATAGTTTGGCGTTTGTTGCCTGGTCGGCTTGAATTTCCCGGTGCTCACAAGGGCCTCTTTCAAAGCCCGAAATCGGTCCCAGCCGGAGACAAACACGCCGATATCAATGCCCGATGTGGCCCTTATTGTGGGTAAACCGTGAGCATGCTGCAGAAGAATATCCCGGGCCATGACGCCGACAATGAAAAAATCAAAATTCAAATCCCGGGAAATCGTATCGATTTCAGATAAAACGGCGATGGACGAATTATTGATTTTACCGATCAGGTTGTGTGAGATATCTGTCATAAATAATTCCAGCCGTTTCCATGTTGCGGTCATCGCCTGTGGCCATCAGATCGGCATCCTGCCACCAATCGGGATGATCCGCTTTGAACCTCTCAACGCCCAGTTTTGGGCGCAATTGATCCGGATAGGCCTCCACCCATCTTTTCAGCAGGTTCAATAGATTGGTCATCCGTCGTTTGCGCCCGCCCATATCCACCAGGAACCCCATTTCCTTGAGGTCTCTGAAAATCCAGTCCACCGTTCCCAGGGCCACATCGGTCATGTTGGATTCGGACCAATCCATCAGGGGCATGTATCCCCGCTTTTGGGACTTCCGTCCGGCGCACCACCTTCATTCCGGTGGTATGCCCGAATATTTCCATTCAAGTTTTCGAAATCACCATCGTTTAGAAGTCCCCATCATCATCTCATTGACCGTTATGGAAATCTCAGGTTCACTCATGGATCTTTTCTCGTTGCCGCGCCAATACCTTTTCGACCATGGGCATAGACCGTTGTCGAGACTGATATTCAGTTATTCAAGAGCAATAAAGGAATGAAGGGAATTGCGCGGGGGGTGTATTCATCCGCACCCATGTCACAGTATTTATAGTAATTGTTCGTCGTCACCTCAACCCAGTCGCTCTCTCGAGAATCTCCCTCAAAATCATAGGCGGGAATGTAGCTGTAGTTGGTGACAAGCCACATGTCCGTGGGGGGTGGAATGTAAGTCCTCTTGCCGAATATGCCGGCATTTATGCACGGGGAATTGCCTTTGAGGTGATAATTTCCGCTTGCAGGATTTACAAAGAGCGGATCCTCGTTAATATTGTTTCCTGAATTGGTCCAGGAAACACCAAACAAATCGGAATAGTCATTGTAATAACCATTCCACGTCACGCTGCCCGAAGAAAAGAGATGAATATCATCGCCGTTGAGGGACGCTGAATTATTCCAGACGACATTATTATAAACTCTTACAATTCCGTTGTCTACGGATAATCCAAATCCACCGCCATATCTGCCGGCAGTATTACCGGTAAACGTATTATTACATACATGAACATCCCCACATGTATAGGATGCCGTATCGACGCCTGAATTGATTGCCATCCCGCCACTGTCGTACACAGTAGCAGTATTACCGGCAAAAACATTATTCGTAATTGTAATCTCCCCGGAATTTCCGTCTGGATAGGACAGAGTCGCAGCATAGACGCCACCTCCGAACCAGCCGGCAGTGTTTCCGGTTACCACATTATCAGTAATAGTAATGTCTGCCGAGGTCCCGTTATTGGCCTTGGAGTAAATATGGACACCACCGCCGTAATCATCACCCGTAGCATTATTCCCAGTGAAAATGTTATGGACAAGTGAGATAGCCCCCACATCACCCGACGCTTTATCGGAGCGGGCGTTGATGCCGGCGCCGTAAGTCCCGGTGCCGTTTTTAACCGTAAGGCCGTCCACCATTATGCCACCGCCCGCCGTATCGTAAAGGTTCAACACCCGTCCTGAGTTTTCCCCGTCCAGGATTGTATTGTTTGGGTCCACCTCCCGGACACAAAACATGGTATCATAGCCGCCCTCCACGGTAATGCTGAAACCATCATCGTTAACGTAGGAAAAATTCCCTGCATAGGTCCCGCGCGCAATTTTGATGACATCGTCATCTGCATTGTTCTGGGCATTAGATAGCGCAGTATGAAGCTCCGCCGCATTGGTTACATGGTGATTCATCAAAGCCCAGGCGCTTGTACTGGCAATTGATATGGCAATTAGTATGGACATGAAGAAAACGCCAAATAGCAAGGAAGAAGCGCTCCTTGAATCGGCCAGAAAGATGCGTTTCATGGCAATCCACCCCCGTTGGCTGAAGTAATGGAATAATCGGGGCCAATGTTTCAACTATTTTATTTTATAGCATATTTGAATGCAGAATGCAAAAAATCAAGGACTGGGGTCAAGGAATGGGGTCAAACCTTGATTAGTAATTTAAATGTTGCGAATTGATTTTTGAGGTCTCTTTCGGCTGGAATCCGCCGGTTGATTATTTTAGCTCGCTGACTAATGGCAGAATAGGCCAAGCCAAAATAGTCCCCGATTTCCTTGTTTGAAAACCTGCCGGTTTTCCAAAGCAGGTAAATCAGCAAATCCCGCTTGTCTTTATCACCCGCACCGATTCTTTTCCCCGTTCGAACAGATTTCATATCCAATGATCTCTTATATACCGCCGAACAATGATCGAATTCCATCTGAAACCAGTCGCTTAACGAGAGCTTTTTAAAAATGGCAAAAAGAGAAAACCTTAAACCTCAGTCTATCGCCTCACCCCGCGCCCGGA
Organism: uncultured delta proteobacterium; assembly: GCA_963821065.1. Taxonomy (GTDB): domain Bacteria; phylum Desulfobacterota; class Desulfobacteria; order Desulfobacterales; family JAFDCJ01; genus JAFDCJ01. The sequence continues at coordinate 137,195 of CAWGCM010000037.1, forward strand.
TGGGGGATTGGATCTATACGGCAAACCGTATAAGGCGAGAAGGCGGTTTATGGCCGGTTTTTGCAAACGAGCTGGTGTTAAACAATTCGGCTTCCATGCACTCAGGCGATTTGTTGCCTCTGTGTTGGACTCAAAAAACGTGCCTCTCAAACAAATCCAACTTATCCTCGGGCACAGTAGGCCCACGACTACGGATAGGTGTTTAGACAACCTTCACCAGGGGTAAAAAGTGTTCATGGATCGAATTTCTGAAGCCTTGATACCCGAAACAATACCCGAAAACAAAAAAGGGGAAAACGATAAAAACCGTTAACCCCTTGATATTATTGGTGGCGTCCCCAAGGGGATTTGAACCCCTGTTGCCGGCGTGAAAGGCCGGTGTCCTGGACCAGGCTAGACGATGGGGACGCAGGTATTTCGCACAGGGCATGCGCAAGAAACCGGTTGTGGTATTTACGCTATGCGCTTAGCCCTTTGCGCTAAGCTATCGTTGGTGGGCCGTGCTGGGCTCGAACCAGCGACTCTCTGCTTAAAAGGCAGATACTCTACCGACTGAGTTAACGGCCCGGGAAAAACATATTTATTTAATGACATATTTGGATCTTGTCAACCATAAAAAGTACAATCACGCCAATATTTTTGCATCATTTCATATACAGTCCAAATCAGTTCAATAAGAACAGTCGCTTATTTTAACGCTTTCCTTATTTGTTCCGGAATAAGGTATGGCGGCATAAGTGGTTGTAACAAAAAAAGGTTTGTATAACGGAACGTTTTTTGACAACCACTATAGAATGGCCACATGGACTTTATAGGCAGCTTAATACCATAGCCTGTTACAATTAACTTGATAGTTTGGTAATTAATCGGAATTGTTTCAGAAGCATTAGGTCTTGTTCGTTAGCAAGGCGCAATCGAATTTAAAAGCGGAGCGTACAAATCAGTACGTGAGCATTTTGAATTGGATCGCAACGCAGCTACCGGACAAGAGATGATGCTTCTGAAACAATTCCATTATTTGCGCCAAAATTCCGGGACAAGTAGGATAATCACCGTAAAAATTTCCAGCCGGCCCAGCAGCATGCACCAGATCAGCAACCATTTCCCCAGAATCGGAATCTGGGCATAATTTTCAACCGGCCCCACCATACCGAATCCGGGGCCGATATTTCCGATGGCGGACGCAACGGCCGTAAAGGCAGTCGTAAAATCGACACCCAAGCCTGCCAGCAGTACCGAGTTGAGAGCAAACAGCCCCACATATAGGGCCAGAAATCCAAGTACACTGCGCGTAACATCATCCGGGACCGGTTTCCCAGCGATTTTTATATGCGAAACCGCGTGGGGATGAACCAGGGAAAAAAGCTCCTTGTAACAAAATTTGAAACAAAGCATGATCCGCAGGCATTTCATCCCTCCGCCGGTGGAGCCGGCAGAGGCCCCCAGAAACATACACAGCAATAAAATAAGCTGGGACATGGCCGGCCACTTCTCGTAATCCGCCGTTGCGAAACCGGTAGTGGTCACGATGGATACCACCTGAAACGCCCCGTAGCGAAACGCCGCTCCGATGGTTTGATAGACGGTCCCGAAAATATTTAAGCTCACCGCTAATGTGAGCAGTACCACCGCCCCCAAAAAAAAACGGCATTCGGAGTCCTGCCAGAAGGCCAGCGTTTTTCCGCGCAACATCTGATAATGCAGGGAAAAATTAATCCCGGCCAGCAGCATAAAGAAAATAATCACACAATCGAAATAAACACTGTTAAAATGCGCAATGGAGGCATTTTTAGTCGAAAATCCGCCGGTGGGCATGGTGGTAAAGGTGTGGCAAAACGCATCGTAAAGGGTCATGCCGCCGAGCAGCAGCAAAATGACCATTGCCAGGGAGATCAGCGCATACACTTTCCAGAGGATCATGGCCGTGTCACGGATCCGGGGCTTTAGTTTGTCGGGCACGGGCGTGGGAACTTCGGCTTTGTAAAGCTGCATGCCGCCAACCCCCAAAAATGGAAGAATGGCCACCGACAGCACGATAATGCCCATGCCGCCCAGCCACTGGATAAAGCTGCGCCAGAAAAGCAGTCCCTTTGACAGGCCTTCAATATTGGTCAGCACCGAAGCACCGGTGGTCGTAAACCCCGACACAGATTCAAAAAAAGCGTCTGTAAACGTAAAATAGACATCTCCCAGAAAAAAGGGTATGGCCCCAAAAAGACCGACAGCGGTCCAGCCGATCGCCACGATGGCCATGCCTTCCCGTTGATTGATCACTTCAGCCTTATCTTTGCGGAAGACCAAATAGAGCAGTAAACCGGAAATTACCGTTATGCCCATGGATTCCAGAAACGCGATCGCGCTCTGTTCATGGTAATAGAGGCCGACAATCAGGGGAAATACCATGGTCAACCCGAAAAAAAAGGTCAATACCCCAATGATTCTCAGGATAAATCTCCAATGCATTTAGAAATACTCCAGTTTTACGGCGAGGATTTTCTCGATTTTAGGTATGGCCTGTCTTCTGGCAAAAATGATGATCCGGTCATCGGGTTGGATAACGCTGTCGCCGGAGGGAATGATAATCTTGTCGCGGCGAATGATACCGGCCACCAAGGCGCCTTTGGGAAAGGCAATTTGACTAAGGGGTTTATCCACTATATCAGATGTTTCCAGCGCCAGGGCCTCCATGACCTCCGCCTGTTCGCCTTTTATGGAAATGGCTGACAGTACCTTGCCCCGGCGGATGTGTTGCAGAATGGTGTTTATGGCCGAAAGCCGCGGGCTGACCACCTGCTCGATGCCGATGGCTTTCATTAGCGGGAAATAGCTGAATTTGGAGATCCGGGTGATGGATTTTTTGGCCCCCATTCGTTTCGCCAGCAGCGAGGCCAGGATGTTGGTCTCTTCATCATCTGTCAGGGTCACGGCCACATCCATGTCCTGGATATTTTCTTCAGCCAAAAGTTCCTGATCGGACCCGTCTCCGCATAGCACGACTGCTTTGTTTAGACTTTCGGCCAACAGGACGCAGCGGTCAGCATCTTTCTCAATAATTTTGCAGTATTTGGCCTCTTCTTCCAGGCGCTTTGCCAGGCGCAATCCGATGTTGCCGCCCCCCACGATCAGGACCCGATTGGCCGGCTGGTCATGCTTGTCAAAAACGGCCAGGGTTTCCTGCAGCTTGTCCTTCTCACAGATAAAATAGACCAGATCGCCGGGCATCAAACGATCATTGCCCCTGGGAATGATCAACTCTTCCTCTCTGACAACAGCGGCAATAAGGGGCCTGGCATTGGTAACCTTATCAGGAAGTTCAGCAAGTTTAATACCCGCCAGACGTGAAGTCTTATCGAGATATATCCCGATAAATTGTATGCGGCCATCGGCAAACTCCCCCACATCCGCTGCCCCCGGCACCCTCATCATACTCTCAATGGTCTTGACCACCTCGATTTCGGGATTGATGATGTTGTCGATGTGAGGCGCATGCTCACGCAAAATGTCGTGATATTGATCAAAATCACCATTGCGCACCCGTGCCAATTTTTTGGTGGACGGTGAAAGGATATTGGCTACCAGACAGGCCACCAGGTTGGCTTCATCGCTATCGGTGACTGCGAGAATGATCTCGGCATCCTGGATGCCGGCGTCCTCCAATACCACCGGACTACTGCCTGATCCCTCCAACGCTTGCACATCCAGACTATCTGAAACACGCCGGATAGCCGCGGGATCACTATCGATGACCACAACTTCCTTATTTTCCAGTGTCAGATGACTGGCAACGTGAAAGCCAACTTCACCTGCCCCCACGATAATAATCTTCAATTCTTTTTAACCTTCCCCCCCCAGGCGGATAGATTTTGGGAAATAAATTCTACAACCTGCTGGTGGATCTCCCGGCTTTTGCCGGATGCAGGCAATGGGTCTCCAAACTTAAAATAAAGGGTTTTTAGGGGATTGATGGGTCCCATATCCTTAATCCACTTCCCGTTGCCGTGAAAATCCGTTTTGATGGCTACCGGAACCACAGGGACGCCGGCTCTGGATGCCAGCTTGACCCCTAAGGAATTAAATGCCTGCTCATCAAATTCCACACTTCTGGTAGCCTGGGGAAATATGATGATGGATCCACCGTTGGATATAAAATTGTGGCCCTCGCGCAACACCATCTTAAAATCCTCCCGCGGATTTTTGCGTGAAACGGCGATCAATCCCAATGATCTGAAAATAGGGCCAAAAACCGGATAGTGACGCAGTTCTTCCTTGATAACAAAATTAACCCGGCTAAAGGCCAGCGCAATACCGGGCAATATAAGCGTTTCTGCCAGACTCATATGATTGCCGATGTAAACCACCGGTCCCTGCTGATCCGATACGCTCTGCAGCCCCGAGATATTTACCTTGCCGCCAACGGATTCGACAACCTGGAGACACCTGTGCGAATACATGGCCCACTTGGCGTTGTCCAGACTGCCCCGGCGGGCAGGAAAACTGGCATGGAAGAGTGTATAAAGAAGCCGGATATAATAAAGCAGGCCTATCGAGCCCGGCAGGTATTTGAGAAGTAATCCGGGTCGCGATTGGCTTTGATAGCCAAATTCGGTTCTAAGTGTATGCAGGTATTGATCTGTGTTCATGGATTGAATTCCTAGATCCATCGATTCGTAAATACGATGACATATTTACTCACTCAGGACTTAGTGCTGAGTAAGCAATTACGTTGGATTGTTAATATTTATATGTCACTGTAATTGCGAATCGAAGCACTAAGGTGGCCCGGAGTATATATCAAAAATCACTAAAAAAACAACCGGCCTAGGCCGGTTGTTCCAGAACTGCTTTTCTGGCACCCAATATACAGTTAACGGTTATGATATCTTGAAAGGATCAGGCTGGCGTTGGTACCGCCAAACCCGAAGGAATTGGTCATGGCATGTTCAATCCGGACTTTGCGCACCACGTTGGGTATATAATCAAGATCACACTCATCGCCTGAATGGTCATGGTTGATGGTCGGCGGAAGACGACCGTCGGAAATGGCCAGGGCCGTGAATACGGTTTCAATGCCACCGGCACCGCCCAGCAAATGCCCGGTCATGGATTTTGTAGCACTGATCGCCAGATTATAGGCGTGATCCTTAAATACCGATTTAATCGCCCGTGTTTCGGAAAGGTCGTTTAAAGGCGTTGAAGTGCCATGGGCGTTAATATAATCGATTTTGTCAATTGGAAGTCCGAAATCCTCAAGGGCTGCCGTCATACAGCGGGCAGCGCCTTCGCCATCCGGTGGTGGGGCTGTCATGTGAAAGCCGTCACCGCTCATGCCGTAACCGGTCAGCTCCGCGTAAATTTTAGCGCCACGTTCAAGCGCATGGTCAAGGGCTTCAATGATCAAAATGCCGCTGCCTTCGCCGACAACGAAACCATCTCGATCACGATCGAACGGACGCGAAGCTTTCTCCGGTTCTTCGTTGCGCGTGGACAAGGCTTTCATTGAATTAAAACCGGCAATACAGGTCGGGTTAACCACCGACTCTACACCGCCGGTAATCATCGCATCTGCCTCACCCCGGAGGATAAGTTTATAGGAATCACCCACCGCATGCGCTCCGGCCGCACATGCGGTAGCAAGGGAGGCATTGGGACCTTTGGCACCAAATTGAATGGAAATCATTCCCGGGGCCATATTACCGATCATCATCGGAATAAAAAACGGACTTACCCGCCTCGGACCCTGGCTGTTTAGTTTAAGGCAGGTATCCTCAAGGATCGAAAGCCCCCCAAGTCCACATCCGGTGATCACCCCGACTCTATCGGAGTTGGAATCCGTTAATAACCAGCCCGGCGTCTTCAATGGCCATACGGGCGGCGCCCACCGCATAGGCGATAAAGCGCTCGGTGCGTTTGGCTTCCTTTTTGGCGAGAAAATCTTCAGCATGAAAATCTTTGACCTCAGCTGCTATCCTGGTTTGATAATTCGATACATCAAATCGGGTAATCTCTCCGACTCCTGATTTTCCGGCACACAGAGCCGACCATGTTTCTTTGACGCCAATGCCAATAGGGGTAATGAGCCCAACACCCGTTATCACGACACGTCTATTCAAATGATCCTCCCAAATTACTGTATTTGTCAAGGATTAAGTAAATTTGAAGATGTAACTAACTGTAATTAAATTTATTATAATCAATTTTACTCATTTATTCAAGGTCAGGGATAAGTAATTGAAACACCGCCAATTGTCAAGAAATATTCCGTCCCGGGTTCCGGACCACAGGACTTACAATCCGGCAACCTGACCGCAGTATCATACGGTCCGGAGAGGGTATGGAGGATCGACCCCGGGGGCTGGTAGCGGTTTTCGATAGCACGATCGCCACAGCCAGAAGGAGCCAGGATTTCATTGTTTTAATAAGGGGGTGGGGTCACAGATTATCCAGCAAGCGCTGATGGATATTATCAAAGCCGCCATTGGACATGATCAGGACGATATCTCCCGGTTGGCAGTGATTAATAAAAAGTCGAGGATAGAATCCGTGTCCGAAAAATAGTGCGCATTTTGCCCCGAATTTTCAAATCTTCCACCAATTGCTCGGAAGAAAATCGTTGCCCGGAAGGAATTTTTTCCAACAACGGCGGTTTGCGGATACAAATTATATCTGCCGGGCTCAAATACAGCCGGGATATTCATTCTGAAAGACATTGCGCATGCTGGTATTTGTGCGGGGTTCAAACACCGCGATCAAGCGGCCGCCGGAAATGACTGATTTAACAGCCCGAACCGTTTCCCGCACAGCGGTGGGATGATGGGCAAAGTCATCCATCACCGTAATTGTCTCTTTTTGACCGCGAATCTCCTGTCTGCGCTTAATCCCTTCAAAGGTTTGCAGGGCTTTGGCAATGATATCCACCGGAATATTCAGACCATCGGCTATGGCAATATCAGCCAGGGCATTTAACAGATTGTGTTCGCCAAAGAGTTTGGTTTTAAACCTACCAAAGGCTTCATTGTTTTTAAAAACCTCGAAAACCGTCCAGGGCGGTTCAGCGGAAACAGAACCCAGGCGCCAGGGGGAGGATGCCTTTTGGCCATAGCGTTCAATCCGGCAATGGTGATTGCCGATAACATCGGTCACATTTTGCTCGCCATCAAAGGCTAGAGCGTACTTGACGCCGGGAAGAGCGGAGACAAAATTTTTAAATATCTCTTTGACATGATCTAAATCATTAAAAATATCGGCATGATCAAATTCAACACTGGTCAGGACTGCCATTTGGGGCTGAAAGTGTAAAAATTTGGGTCCTTTGTCAAAAAAGGCCGTATCGTACTCATCACCTTCAACCACAAAATAGGCCCTTACCCAGCCGGTAGTTGCTGTCGAAGTTTTTCAGTATGCCGCCGATCATAAAAGATGGATCGTAGCCGGCCTCATACCAGCATCCAGGCCAGGATGGAGGACGTGGTCGTCTTGCCGTGGGTGCCGCTCACCAGGAGCGTTTGCTTACCGGCGGCCACAAATCGGTTCAAGTGCCTGGGGCATGGAGCAAAAATACAACCCCCTTCTGTGCATTTCCTTGACCTCCGGGTTGTCTTTGGTAACCGCATTGCCGACGATGACCAGGTCCGGCTCATAGGAAAGATTTTCCGCCCTGAAACCATCGTTCATTTTGATACCCTTTTGCTTCAAAAAATGACTCATGGGCGGAAAAATTTTCTGATCGGAACCGGTTACCTCAAAACCCAAATCCCGCAGCATGCAGGCAAGGGCCCCCATGCCGGTGCCGCAAACAGCAATCAGATGGATTGTTTGCACAGTTTCAGGAATTATATTTTTATTCATATCCATCATAAATCAAAGGTGATTTCAAAGCTTTAAAAGACCCTGAACTATTTTTGTGATTGGCTCGGGCATTATTATAAAATCTAATATTCTTGGGGTCGGATCAGTTCTTCCAACTCATCAAGGACAACCGGATCAAGATTCTTTATAAATTCGGCATGGATGATATATTCGTTAAAAGGCTCGCTGTTGACGGCAACCACCGTACCCACCATTTTGAATTCCAGGTCGGATTCAAGTTCGGCAAAGGACAGGGCCATATTCAGTTTCCGTCCCAGCATCATGGCGGCGGACTTTTGGGTCGTTTTGATAATAAACGCCAACCCGCTGGCAGAAATGTCTATAAGCTCTCCGCGAAAGGGTTTTTCCACCGGCTTTTTCTCATCATCAAGGTTTTGCACAATTACTTTGCCGGGCAAATTAAGCCGTGCTTTCACCCTGCGCTCCAGGCTTTTGGCTTTAAGCAAATCGGCTACCGATTCAATTTTAAGGCAATAGTCATTAATCTTAGGTTCCAAGCCCGGAGTTTTTTCATTCAAGTTTCGCGAGACGGTCTTTTTCAAGGACGTGTAATTTAACCGGTGAGTCAGTTATCACGGAAGTGGTACAGAATGCATCCGAAAAAAAGAAAGTGTCCTCACCAACGATGTCGCCGGGGCCAAGGGTTTTAAGCAGGATGGCCTTGTCTGCTTGCCGATAAAACATCTTCAGCCGGCCTTTATCGATAAAATAAAGTCGGGAGCAAATATCACCCTGCTTAAAAAGCATATGATCGGCCGGGATTTCCACAGGTCTGCATCCCATAAAAGAGAGCATTGGTTTCCACCGGCTCCAGGTCAGCATAGAGCTCGGACCAGGTGTCCAAATGCGCCTTATCGATCGCCTTGTTTTTTTCAGTTTCGATAATTTCCCCGGTTTTAACAATTTCATTGAGCTGCCATCGAATCCACTTCAAACAGCCTGTCGCGCATGGCTCTCGGCCTGTTCAAAATTTTTATCTTTGGCAGAGTTTGATAATCAACTCAGAAAGCAGTTGAACCGCTGCTTCTTGTGTTGTCTTCACTCAAATACTGCTCAATCAATTTTTCATGCTCGGATAAATCGCCCATAAGTTTCTCCCTTTTGGTTGAAAGCGTTCAAAGGTTCAGGATTCAGCTCCCTCAAACTTCTAAACCTTGAATCCCGTGAGCCCGCCAAAGGCGGATAAGCTTTTTAACCTTGAACACTTTAACTCTGAACCTTTGAGCCCTAAGACCCTGAACCTCATTTAACCAGATTCTTCAGAACTTGCTCGGCCGCATGAACCGTGGCATCGATGTGCTCATCAGCATGTGCGGTGGAAAGAAATAGTGCTTCAAATTGGGAGGGGGCAATATATATACCCTGCTGGCGCATGCCCTGGTAAAAGTTCGAGAACAACTCGAGGTCGCAGGTTTTGGCATCTTCAAAGCAGGCGACATCCTGGTCCGTAAAAAACATACCGAGCATCGATCCGACATGTCCGACCTTGGCTGCCACCCCGGCTTTCCGGGCGGCGTCGGCCAGGCCGGCTGCCAGACGGCTTGAACTTTCTTGAAGGGATTCATAAACGCCGTCTTTTTTGAGTTGTTCAAGGGTGGCGATCCCGGCCGTCATGGCAATCGGATTTCCGGAAAGGGTTCCGGCTTGATAAACCGTTCCTTGCGGTGCAATCTGAGACATAATGTCTTTTTTGCCGCCGTAGGCGCCGACGGGCAATCCCCCGCCAATCACTTTGCCGAAACAGGTCAAATCCGGTACGATGCCGTATAAGGACTGGGCACCACCGTAGGCGACCCGGAAGCCGGTCATAACCTCGTCAAATATCAAAACGGTACCGTGCTTTGCGGTCACTTCCCGCAACGTTTCCAGAAAACCGTCCGCCGGCGGCACCATGCCCATGTTGCCGGCCACCGGCTCAACAATGACACAGGCAATTTTATCGCCTTTTTCGTCCATTACCTTACTGATGGCGCTCCTTATCATTAAATGGAAGTGAAATCGTATGCTGGGCAACGGCTTCCGGAACTCCGGGGCTGCCGGGAATTCCCAGGGTGGCAACACCCGAGCCGGCAGCCACCAGCAGGGTGTCGGCATGGCCGTGGTAGCAGCCGTCAAATTTTATAACGATGTCCCGACCGGTTGCCCCGCGCGCCAGACGGATGGCACTCATGGTGGCCTCGGTGCCCGAGTTAACCATCCGTACGACTTCAACCGAATCCACCGCATCGATGACCATTTGAGCCAGTTGAATTTCCAGATCGGTGGGCGCACCGAAACTTGTTCCCCGCTCCAGTACTGAAATAATGGCCGCCACCACCGCCGGATGCCTGTGCCCTAGAATCAGGGGACCCCAGGAACCGATATAATCAATATAGCGGTTACCGTCGGCATCGTAGATCATACACCCCTCGCCACGCTCAATAAACAGTGGATCGGCCCCCACCGATTTGCAGGCGCGCACCGGGCTGTTGACGCCACCGGGAATTATTTTGATCGGCTCGTTCGTATAATGCCTGTGACTTAGCAAAATTCATTATCCAAATCCTTTCCATTTTTAGAAAACAGGTTGACAATTCAATCCAAATTGAGCAGGTTTTAGTGACGGTCGAAAAATATCAAATAGACAGATAAGGGTCAAGCAACTAAAAGCTCATAGCCTAGAGCTCATAGCCCATAGTGAAGGAGATTTCAATCCTTTCGACTATCAGCTAAGAGCTATGAGATATCAGCTTGATTGCGAAGCAATCACTATGCAACAGCGATCTCCCAAACAACTGGCCAAATTCTTAAATTATGTCCTGGGCCGCCGACCCGATGAATTCGGACTGGTGACGGACAAAGAAGGCTTTGTCAAAATCAAAGAATTGATAAAGGCCATTAACGAAGAAGAAGGTTTGAGATATGTTCGCCGCTCTCATATAAACGAAATCATGCTTACCCTGCCGAATCACGGCCTTGAAGTTGCCGATGATGTTAATCCGGGCCATGAATCGGGGGCATTTGCCGAAACAAACTTTTGCATTAGATCCCCCTAAATTGCTTTATACCTGCGTTCGTAAAAAAGCCTATCCCTATGTATTGGATAAAGGCATTCGGCCCACCGGATTTGCTAAAGTTATTTTATCCTCCCATCGCGACCTTGCCGAACGCATGGGTCGACGCAGTGATCATGCCGCCGTGGTGCTGACGGTACAGGTCAGCCACTCGGAAGAAAAGGGGGTTGTCTTTTTTAAGGCCGGGGACTCCCTTTTCCTGGCCGATTTTATTCCACCGGGCTGCTTTAGCGGACCGCCGCTGCCCAAGGATCAGCCGGATAGCCGCAAACCAGATAAGCCACCAAAAGAACCGGCCAAAATGCCTGCCGGAAGTTTTTTGCTTGATCTTAATCAAAAGGAACACCCGGCGGCGCCCGGCACCAGCCAAAAGAAGAGAGACAAAAAGCATAAACAACGGCGGGAACGTCCGCCCTGGCGCCGATAAGCTGTTGAGATTAGCTATTTTCTGCTGACTGTTGTTTCGCAGCATGCTGCATGTGCGATTGGAAATAGGCATCTACCTCCGACGGCACTGAGGTAAAACGAACCATGTGGAACTGTTTATTGTTTGCCGACTGTTCGATTACCTTCCCGTAAAAGTCTTTAATCGCCAGGTTCTCATAAACATCCCCCAGATTCATTTTGATATTGGTTAACATCCCAACCGGTGCGTTCAGCACAATTTCGGCACACTTCCTGGAAAGCCGGGTCACGGAACCTTCCAGTCCAGTCTTTCCCACAGCTTTTCCCTCAAGCACCGTGTACTTCAGCGGTATTTGGCGCTTCAGCGTAACTATATCCGGAGTTTGCCCTTCAAGGGCGAGATTGTACGGTCCTGCAATTCCACCAACTTCGTAAATCTTCAGCGGCGTTTCGGCTCCTTTGGGATGGACTTCCCGCTGAGCATCGATACGCAGGATATCGCCGACCTCGAGGCGGACAGAATCCGAGATGAGGACCTGACCACCCACGCTGTAGGATTCGATGCGGCTGGTCAGGTTGACACCGCTTCCGACCACGGTATATTTGCTTCGCTTGCTCGATCCAATATTGCCGACAATTACTTCGGTTTCGTTAAGGCCAATCCCCATCTCCAACTCCGGCAAGCCCTGGCCGCGGTTCTGCTCGTTGACCTCCGCCATCGCATTCTGCATCTTTATCGAACAGGCGATGGCCCTCTGTGCGCGATCCGGCATTTCTTGCGGTGCGCCAAAGATTATCAAAAGCGCGTCGCCAATGATCTCATTAATGGTGCCATGGAATTTGAGAACCACCTCCACCATAACCTCAAAGTAGGAATTAAGAACTTGAACCACCTGTTCGGGATCGAGCCGCTCCGAGAGGGCCGTAAAACCCCTCAGATCGGTCATCATAATAGTAACTTGCCGCTTTTCACCCCCCAATTCCAGGGCCGACGGATTTTCTATGAGCGAGGCCATGACTTCGGTCGAGAGGTAGCGGCCGAACATCGTTTTGAGTAGCTCCAGGGATTTTGCAAGCTCCTTCGAGCTTTGTTCGAGCAGTTTAGATGCACGAAAGCTGGACAACGCGAGGCGCTGCATCACCAATGAACCCGCAAACACGGAGGGAATGCATGCAAATATAAATGGACCTGCAATCGCGACCAAAACAGCAGACGGCTTGAAAACGTAAATCGCAGCCAGCAAAGCCAAGACCAGCAGAGCAGAAAGAACGCAGACCGCCCGGGTTCTTATCCTGGCTGAAAGTGAAGCCAGGAAAACCACTATAATCCAGATCATTATGAAGATAAATTTGGCGTCCGCACTTGGCATCGCCAACTCGAACCCGAGCCGATTTGCCATGAATCCAAAATCGTCGTAGAGAGCAACTACTCCAATAAGTGCCGCAAACGTCAAAGACACCACCACGACAATCAAGGGTTGATAGAACGATAGCGCAAATTTAGAAAAAGAAATTGCAACCAGTAGTAGATAAAGGGGGGCTATAATGGCGAAGCGAAATTCCAGAACCCTGTATTTTGCGGCCGGGCTTAGAAACAGGTCAAAGTAGACAAATCCGCACCAGAAAAATAGAATTATTCCGAATACTATCCGGGTGTTGGAAAGCGCCGAGGAATCGAACTGAAGTTTAAAGTCGCGTTCAACTCCTGGTTCTTTAAAATGAGGGTTCCACCACGACTGGGTGTACGCGTAACGGCTATCGTCCAGATCAGGATTCATTGAATTGCCTTTTTTCTATCGGGATCATGAAAAAAAAGGATCAGCGCAAATTTCGTGATTTGGCTTAACTTATGTTTATTGAAGATCAAAGTATTCCGTTCCAGTCGTTTCAAGTGCAGTGTTTGAAAGCCGAACACCGATTCGAGGTACACAAGGACCTATTTATTTAGTTCCAATCTTCCGGTAAGCAACTCTGCGGCCGAAAAGGGATCCATTTTACGGTTTTTGAGATCGTCGCAAAGTGCAATGATAGGCCGGGGAGTCTTTCATTTCGCTAAATATCCGATCTGCTGCCATCTCCATGACCAGCTGGCGAAAAAATTGAAATTCCCATTTATAGTTATGCTCGGCGAATTGCGCCGCTGTCCATTAAAAACTTGCGGTGCTGCCAGAAGGCGTCTACGAGTTCAATGATGCCCCGGTTTTTTACAGCCACCGTCTTTAAAATCGGCGGTAACCAGTCGGTTTCCGCCCTGCTGCTCATCCCGAGCATGGCACGCAACTGTTCGACCACATCATCCGCGCCGGGGGTGTCGGCTTTGTTCACCACGAATAGATCTCCGATTTCAAGCAGGCCGGCTTTCATGGCCTGGATGTCGTCTCCCATTCCCGGCAGACTGACAACGGCGGTGGAATGGGCAAATTGAGCGATCTCCACCTCATCCTGCCCTACCCCGACGGTTTCAATTAAAATGACGTCATAACCCATGGCGTCGAATACAAGGACCGTTTCACGGGTGGTTTTGCTCAAGCCGCCCAGGTGACCGCGGGTGGCCATGGATCGGATAAAGACCCCGTCATCCTCGGTGTGACGGCGCATGCGTATGCGGTCGCCCAGCAAGGCGCCGCCTGAGATCGGACTTGACGGATCGATGGCAACCACGGCAATTTTCAGATTTCGGCGACGGACCTCGCCGATAATGGAATTTACCAGGGTCGATTTGCCGGAACCCGGCGGGCCGGTAAGCCCCATAACAAACGCTTTGCCGGTATAGGGGTACAGGCGTTTAAGCACTTCTATCCCGCCCGAATCGCCTTCTTCGAGTAATCGAATGAGTCGGGCCCCTGCCAGCTGGTCACCACGGATAATATCCTGGGCGTCAATTTTCATATGTTTACTCTCATAACCTGACATCACATAAAAATGGCAGGCGCGTTATTTGAAACGCAACCTGCCATTTAAATTACCATGTATTTGAGCGATAGGGAAATTATTCTTTTGGTTTTCCCATCACTTCCGTAAACATCTGCTCATCCCAGAGTCTGGAATCGGCAACGTTCTGGCGGAATTTAATGAAGTCAATGGTGTCCTGACCCGTTATCTTCTTGGTGTTGAAAGCCCCGAAACCCAGAAAGGCCTCGCCGCTCATATTGGCTGCCAGCCAGTGGCGGTTGCCGTTCTTGGCAATATCCCAGAAGTATTTCTTTTTCATGCGAATACCGTCGATGGACTTGATCAGGCAGCCGGGGAAGAGATTGGCAAAGGTCCAGATGATCTTGTCAACTTCTTTGTCGAGCAGTTCAAAGTCCGCGTTGGCCTGATGTTCTTTTACCAGCGCCCGCGCCTCTTTAAGCGCATCACCCTTTTTATACTCTCCGTAAACGATCTCACCGTCTTCCACATATTTGTCGGTGACGATCTGGGGATTGCGAACCCATTGGCCGTCAATTTTTAAGACCGGTACGGCCTTGCTGATCAGGTTTTTGGCCTTCATTTTGTAAGCCGACCACATCTCGCAGGAAACACAGTTCCACATGGCGTCTTCACTGCTGAGCATCCAGGGCAAAAAGTCCGATGAACCGCCGTCCGGAGCCGAACCGTGGCGCGGGCCGGCCTGGCCGAAGATGGCCAGATCTGAGGAAAGGGTCAGGTCGCAGGCCATCCCGATTTCCTGTCCGCCGGCCACCCGCATGCCGTTGACCCGGCAGATAACCGGTTTTTTGCAGGCCAGAATGGAATCCACCATGTGGTTGAAAAGTTCCATATACTGACCGTATTCATCCGGCCGCTTGCTGTAAAATTCACTGTATTCCTTGGTGTTGCCGCCGGTGCAAAACGAATACGGGCCGGTGGCCGTGAAAACGACGGCGACCACACTGCGGTCCAGAGAGGAATTCTCAAATCCGGCGATCACCCCTTTGACCATTTCGGTGGTGTACGAATTGTACTGTTTGGGATTGTTCAGCCGAATCCAGGCAACATACAATCCATCCTGCACATTTCCCTTGGGGTCTGTGAGGGGCCGTTTTTCATAAACCACGCAGGGAGCGTCGGCATCCGTCCCCCAATGTGCGTCCGTATGCAGCATGTGGTCTTTTTGTTCGTTGTCTCTGGGCATCCAGTCTAAAGCCATAATGTTTACCTCCTTAGTTGTTTTAGATAAGCTTTTATTATTTTCTGAAAAAGTTCTATCCACTAAAAATCGGGGGTCAACACAATGCGTTTGTCCGGAGAAACGCTGTGCGCCTCGTCAAAGGTTTCCACGATGGTGCTCATAGGTCGGGTCTGCACAAAGGCATCAATGTTGATTTTTCCCGAGGTCACCATGTCCAAAACGATGGGATAGTATTCAGGCAAACAGCCCCAGGTTCCAATGATTTCGGCATCAAAGGCCATCAGCCGGCCCAGCATGTATTCGATTTTGCCCATTCCGAAACCGACGACGATCAATTTGCCGATAAAACTTAGCAGGGACAGGCCAATGTCCTGACCGCCCCTGGCACCGGTGACTTCAAAAATTTTCCAGCCGAAGCCCGGCAGACCATTTTCCTTGCAAATGCCCTTAAATTCTTTGGACACCGTCCCGGGCATCCTTGTCGGTGGAATTGATCACAAAATCAGCACCATAGTTGAGGGCCCGGTCCAGCTTGGCCTGGTTACGGGCAATGCCGATAACCGTGTTGGCACCAAGGGCTTTGGCAGTTTGTCCCATGTACTGACCGACGCCGCCGGTGATACCGATAACCACCACATTGTCTCCCGGTTGGAAATCCGCCCGTTTGGCTGCCTGGTAGGGCGTGGTGGCAGCATCCGCCACTACCGCCAGATGTGCCAGAGGAATATCCCCCCGGTTTTTGACTTCACACAGATCAATGCTCGGCACCGGAATATGGCTCGCAAAACCGCCGTAAATTCCCAGGCTGTTGCCCGGCATTTTCTGATTGAGACATCTGTTGCCGCGGCCGGTTTTGCATAAAATGCATTGGCGGCAGGGCATGACTGCAGGAATGATAACCTCTTTGCCGACCCAGGCGTCATCACCGGCCACCACGGTGCCTGAAATTTCATGGCCCAGGGTCAATGGCGGCTTGGAAACGGTGGGCACACCGTCATAAAAATATCCAAGGTCCGTGTGGCACACACCACAACCGGCAACTTCCACCAGAACCTCGCCGGGTTTTAATTCCGGCACGGGTATTTCCGTTTTTTCAATTTTGCCCGCAGTAACCTCTTTGGTTTCTTTATCGCGCGAGGTTGGCTGAACCATTTGCCAGGTCAAAATTTTGTCAGGTACTGCTGCCATTTTATACCTCCTTGAAATTAATTAATTATCGAGGAATTTCATTAACTATAATTAAATACGATTACCAAAACCAATAAGACGACCTGAAGATTCATATTTTAGCTACAATGTAACTACATAAGGTTTCAAAGGATGTCAAGAAAAATTTATTCTTAATAAACATACTGAATTTTAGGTGCTTAAGCCTTATTTCAGCCGGCCATTTAAGGCCAGAAAGCCAATCGTGAATTTTTGTTGACATAATTAAATTGTAGCTTTAATGTAGCTTTTTAAGCATATGTCCAAAAACTTCAACCTGCAGGAGGAACCGATGCTACTAGAAGGAAAAAATGCCTTAGTCACTGGTGGTTCCCAGGGCATTGGAGCCGCCGCCTCCCTCGAATTGGCCCGGGAAGGTGCCAATATCTGTCTCACCTACCGCAAACACGAAGCCGAAGCCAAAAATTACGCTGATGAAATCCGACAAATGGGACGCAAGGCCCTGGCGTTACAGTGTGATATTGCCTCATTTGCCGATGCCGAGCGGGTGGTAAAGGCCGCCCTGGAAGAATTCGGCAGCCTTGAAATCCTGGTCAACAATGCCGGCATGAACTGGGACGGGGTTTCCTGGAAAATGTCGGAAGAGCAATGGGACCGGGTGCTGGAGGTTAATCTCAAAGGCTATTTTAATTTCACCCGCCATGTTGCGCCTGGTTTTAAAGACCAAAAATACGGCAAAATCATCAACATTACCTCGATCAACGGATTGCGCGGCAAATTCGGCCAGACCAATTATTCCGCTTCCAAAGCCGGTATCATCGGCTATACCAAAGCCCTGGCCAAAGAACTGGGTGCCTTTGGTGTCAACGTCAACGCTGTGGCCCCCGGTTTGATAGAAACAGCCATGCTGAAAGAGTCTGAAGCCAGGGATAAGATCGTTGACCTGGCCATGGGAGAAAGTGCCCTCAAAAGGGTGGGCCAACCCGAGGACCTGGCCAATCTGGTCGCGTTTCTGGCCTCCGACAAGGCCAAGCACATTACCGGTGAGGTGATCAAGGTCGATGGAGGACAATACATTTAGTTCCTATTTCGAAATGGCCCTTTTCCCGATGTGCTTCGTTCTCCGCGGATTTTTACCTTCGACGTTCCAATAGTACGCCTCAGCAAAAAATCCTTGTGCGGCCTCGCACATCGAGAAAATTGCTCATTTATAAATAGAAACTAACCTATTCCAAAAAAAGGGGAATTTCATGGGAAAAGTTGCAATTATCGGCGTTGGTCAGAGTACATTTGTCAGGTCTTATCCCGGTTCAATCCGGGAGCTGGCCTTTGAAGGTTTTAAAGATGCCATGCAGGATGCTCAAATTTCGACAGGGGATATTGGTGCTTCTGTCATCTGCTCCGCACCCGAATATGACAAGCAGCGATCGCCGGCAGGCGTTTTCGCGGAGTATCTGGGTCTCAATCCCCAACCGACCTTCTATGTGGAAAGTCTTTGCTCTTCGAGCAGCATGGGGGTGCGGCTGGCCTACTCCCTGGTAAAATCAGGCCTTCACGATATGGTGGCGGTTATCGGCTTTCAGAAAATGTCGGAGATATCCTCTTCCGAATCCCAGGAACGAATGGGCCGCGGTGCCGACATTCAGTGGGAGAGTCCTTTCGGCACCATGATGCCGGCCTATTATGCCATGTATGCCCGCGGCCACATGGAAAAATACGGAACCACCCCGGATGATCTGGCCCTGATCAGGGTAAAAGCAGCTACTTACGGGCAACTAAATGAAAAAGCCGTCTACCGCAAAGCCGGTGACGTTTGACATGTTTAAGGACCCGGAAAACCGCATGGCCGGTCCGGTGGCCAGCCCGCTGCGGGTGGGCGACTGTTGTGCCAATGCCGACGGCAGCTCCTGTATTATTGTGGCCAACGAAGAAAAAGCCAAAGCATTTAGTAAAAAGCCGGTCTGGATCATGGGACTGGGTGCCGCATCCACCAGTGTCAACCTGGCGGGAAGAGATCTGTTTTCGGGATTAACCGTGGCCCAGGAAGCCGGCAGGCAGGCCTATGAAATGGCGGGCATCACCGCCAAAGACATCGATGTGGCCGAAGTCCATGACTGTTTCACCATCGCGGAAATGATGGCCTATGAAGATCTCGGCTTTGCAGCGCCGGGCGAAGGCAAAGAGCTGATAAAAAGCAAAGAGACCTATAAAGAAGGCAGCATCCCGGTCAACGTGGACGGCGGATTGCTGTCCAAGGGACACCCCATCGGGGCCACCGGCGGTTCTCAGATCAGGACCATCGTCCTGCAGCTCAGAGATGAGGCCGGTGATATTCAGGTGGACAACCCCCAGATAGGGCTGGTCCACAATATCGGCGGCGTGGGACTGTACGGGAATGTCACTATATTAGGTAGGTGATCTCTTTATTCGAATTAGCATGATAATAAGAGGAATGGATTCGTTCTTATTTAAATTTTTTTGACAGGATTAACAGGATTTTGAGGATTAATTTTTGCCCATCGCTTTCCTGAAGAAAGCGATGAGATGCAATCTGCCTCCGGCAGAAAACAAATTCAATTTATTAAATACTATTATCCGACGAAGTCGGACTGAGTTTCCTCATTTTCTTCTGGAAAATGAGGAATTAAAATAAAAATCCTGTTTATCCTATAAATCCTGTCAAAAAAAAAGATTATAATAGGATCCATTCATCTTTAAAATTTTGGAAATACAATAAATCTATAAGTAATCAGGGAGCTAAACCATGGGTAAAAAAGAAGTAGATGACCGTTTTAAAAAATTCGGAACCGTCAGTTTTACTGCTATTACCAAAACCAATGATTTCATCGGCTACCTGGAAAACGGCAAAGTCATGGGCACCCGCTGCAAGGATTGCGGAAAGTCCTATTTCCCGCCCCGATCGGATTGCTACCAGTGCCTGCCCGGTGAAATGGAGTGGTTTGAAGTCAGCGGTACCGGAAAGCTGGTTACATACAGCAAGCTGGAATATGCACCGATCGGGTTCGAGGCGGACGTGCCCTACTGCATTGCGCTGCTGGACTATGGCGATTACAAGGTATTCGGCCGCCTGGACCGCAGACCTGGCGCAGGAAGAGATCAAAGTGGGAATGGAGATGAAACGGTCGCCAATACACTGCCCAACGGGCAGTTGAATTATGTGTTTCAAAAAGTTTAGCATTCATTCATCTATCTATAACCAGTCATTTTAAGTATAATTAGTTCGAGAAATGCATCATTTAAGGTTCAAAGGTTCAGCGTTCAGGGTTAACGCCTGAACTTCAGAACCCTGAACCCCGGAACCCAGAACCTTATTTAAACAAGGAATCAAAACCATGTCCGATTTAAAATTTTAAATTTTGAAAAAGCTGACGGCGTTGCGCGGATTACCCTTAACCGCCCGAAGTTTAATATGATGAACATCGATATGATGGCGCGAACTCAACGACCTGCTTGCAGGCTTTGTAAGCGATCAGGATCTCAAATGCGTGGTCATTGATGCCGAAGGCAAACACTTTTGCACGGGGGTGGAAGTCGCCGATCACAAACCGGATAAGGTGGATGACATGATCGCCACCTTCAACCGGATTTTCGAACTGCTCGAACAGATCGATGTACCGGTGATTGCGGTGGTACAGGGATTTTGCCTGGGCGGCGGCATGGAACTGGCGATTGCCTGCGATGTCATCGTGGCTGATACGGTGGCGACCTTCGGTCAACCCGAAATTAAAGTCGGCTTTTTGCCGCCATATGCCGCCATCCGTCTGCCGCAGCTGGTGGGGCCGGCCAAGGCAATCGAGATCTGCACAACCGGCAAATTTTACAGCGCGGAGGAAGCACAGCGTCTGGGCATGGTGGCCCACGTGGCCGAAGATGGCCGGTCTAGGTGAAACAGCTGAAAACATCGTCAAAGAAATTCAGGCCAACAGCCCGCTTATCATCCGGCTGAATAAAAGAGCCGTCAGACAGCATCTGGGCATGGATTTCAAACAGGCCCTGGAGGGGTCAGCGACCTTTTTCTGAATACGTTGATGAAAACTGAAGACACCTTGGAAGGAATCGCCAGCTACGAGGAAAAACGCAAACCGGTGTGGAAGAACAAGTAACTCGTGTTACGGATTCGGTCCTGGTTTCTGTCACTGAAACACGAAACTTGTAACACGTAACTCGAAACACGTAACCACGACAACCCGCAACACGTAACAGGAGAATTATGTCGCAGATCAATAAAATCGGTGTAATTGGTGCAGGCAATATGGGCAGCGGCATTGCCCAAAAAATGGCCCAGGAAGGGCTCAATGTGGTCATGGTGGACATCAAGGAGGAATTTGTCGAACGCGGCCTCAAAACGATCAAAGGCCTGCTGCAGGAAGGTGTCGAACGCAAAATTTTCAAACCCGAGCAGGTCGAGGCGACCCTTGCGCGCATCACAGGCACGACGGACTTTGCCGCCATAGCCGATGCGGACCTTGTGGTCGAAGCGGTCTTTGAAGACAAAAAAGTCAAGGCCGATTTGTTCCAGAACCTCGACCGGATTTGTTCGGATAAAACCATTTTGGCCACCAATACCTCAAGTTTCTTTGTCCGCGAATTCGCAGAGCAGACCTCCCGTCCGGACCGCTTTGTCGGCCTGCACTATTTTTTCCACCCGGCCAAAAACCGCCTGCTGGAAGTCATTCCCCATGCAGACACCAGCAATGATACCCTTGAAAAATCACTGCTTGTGGCCAAACTACATGGCAAAACCTCTATTGTCGTCAAGGATGCACCGGGCTTTGCCGTCAACCGCTTCTTCGTCCCCTTCCTCAATGAAGCCGCCCGGATGCTGGAAGAAGACATGGCCAATATTGCCACCATTGAGGAAGCTGCCAAACAGGCCTTTAAAATCGGCATGGGGCCCTTTGAATTGATGAACGTCACCGGCATCCCTATCGCGGTGCATGCGTCCACGACCCTGGGCAACGAACTGGGTCCCTTCTATGCCACCGCCGATATCCTCAAGGCTCAGATGGACAAAAATGAACTCTGGGACCTGGAAGGCGATGTTGATGAGTCCCGCATTGCGCCTGTTGTCGAGCGGTTTTACGGCGTCTGCTTGGGTGTTGCCGCCGCGCTGGTTGATGAAGGGGTTGCATCCATCGAGGACACCGATCGGGGCGCCAAGATCGGTTTGCGCTGGATCATGGGGCCATTTGAAATCATAAACAAGATCGGTGTTGACCGGACCTATACGGCGGTAGCGGCCATCACCCAAAAATACCCGGATTTTAAAATGCCTGAAATCCTGGCCCGGCAAAATGCCGCTCGGCCAGCCCTTTGAATTTAAATTCGTCGACCTGGAAATTAAGGATGAGATTGCCACCATTACACTGAACCGCCCGGAAGCGATGAATGCGCTCAACGAAACGGTGGTGGCCCAACTGGGATGAACGTTTTGCAGAAGCTGAAAAGAATCCCGATGGTAAAAGCGATTGTTTTTCAGGGTGCCGGCAAGGCCTTTGTGGCCGGAGCCGATATCCGCTATTTTGTAAAAAAGATAAAAGCCGATCAAATCTCCGATATTTATGAATTTACCCGCAGGGGCCATGAATTATTTCTAAAAATTGAAAACTCCGCCAAACTTACCATTTCCATACTCGACGGACTTTCAATGGGTGGCGGCAGCGAATTGGCCATGGCCTGCCAGGCCATAATCGCCACCCCCGCAGGTTCCATGGGATTTCCGGAAACCGGCATCGGCATTTTCCCGGGCCTGGGCGGTATGTTGCGCACCGCGCGAATTATCGGGCCGGAGCTGGCCAAATATTATGTCTTCACCGGGGCCACTATTTCTGCCCAGGATGCTTTCGAACTCGGCCTGGTTACCAAGCTTGTTGAGCCCGCCGATATTGGAACTGCAATCAAGGACCTTTGTACCCAGGGTAAACCTGAAAAATTCGCGCAACGGGATATTCCCGAAAATTTCAAACCCTATGCGATTGCCTGCAGCCCGGAAAATATCACCCGATTGTTTACCGGAAAACCGCCCGAAGGGGTTCCGGAAGATCTGGCCGCCAGGATCGCAAAGGTCTTCGGTTTTAAAGCGCCCCTGGCGCTGAAAATGGGCAACGAAATTATCGACCAGCAGGCTGGGAAATCCATGGAGGAGGCTGTGGATATCGAGCTTGGCCGTTTACATGACATCTTCTCCACCGCGGATGCCCTGGAAGGCCTGTCAAGTTTAGGTCGAAAACGACCTGAATTTAAGGGAGCCTAAGTCTTGACGCCAGAAGAAAAGCTTATCCGCGAAGGTTGGGAAAAACGGGCCACCTATGATGATCCGCGACTAACGGAGATGGTCGACAGTTACAAAGAAATCGGCCTCGAAGTTCGTTTGGAACCCTTTAATGCAGCCGATGCGGAAGGCTGCGCCGATTGTATGACCTTATTTCCTGATCAGTTTAAAACCATTTATACTCGCAAAAAGGTTGATACGGATTAAACCGCCTGCTATTAAAAAATTTGTGTTAATTAGTGGCTTATTTCAAACATCTATGTTGGTTACAAAAATGCCTGATTAATGAAGTAAGTCAATTTAAATTTCATAAAAAACTTAAAAGGAAGATAACATGCACAAATTATTAACTGCGAATCCAGGTAAAAAAATGCTGCTCCTGGGAAATGAAGCCATCGCCCGGGGCGCCATCGAAGCCGGTGTGGCCTTTGCCAGCACCTACCCGGGGACCCCGTCTTCGGAAATCTCACTCAACTTTTTTCAGATGGCCCAGGAAAGCGATCTGTATTTTGAATACAGCACCAATGAAAAAATTTCCATGGAGGTTGCGGCTGCAGCGGCCAATTCCGGTGTGCGCAGCATGTGCGTAATGAAACACGTAGGCGTCAATGTGGCGGCCGACGCCCTGATGACCCTGGCCTATGTGGGCGTCAAAGGCGGCATGGTGATTCTCTCGGCCGATGATCCCTTCATGTTTTCGAGCCAGAACGAACAGGACAACCGCTACTACGCCAAGCTGTCCGGCCTGCCCTTGATCGAGCCCTCTTCGGTGGAAGAGGCCAAAGAGATGATTCCCTATGCTTTTGATCTTTCCGAAAAACTACAGGAACCGGTCATATTCCGAACCACCACCCGGATCAATCACTCCACCGGTGTCGTAACCCTGGGCGAAATCAGGCAACCGGTCACCCAGGGTAATTTTACCAAGGACCCTCTGAATCTTGTCGTCGTGCCGGCCGTCGCCCGAAACCTGCATGTCAAGCTGCTGAAAAACTATGATGCCGCCCAGGAGATAGCCGAAGATTCCGAATATAATTTTATCACCGGCAGCGGCGACCTGGGCATCATCTGCAATGGTGTCAGCTATAATTATGTCAGTGATGCTATCCAGGACCTGGGCATTGAAGATAAAGTCCGGGTCCTTCGCATCGGTTTCTCCCATCCGTTGCCACCCAAACTGATCAAAGGTTTCTTGAAGGAATGCCAAAAAGTCCTGGTCGTCGAAGAAGGCGAGCCCTACATGGAAGAAGCCGTCAAAGCCATGGCCCAGGAGGAGGGCCTGGTTCTGCCTATCAACGGCAAGACCAAAGACCTGCTTACGCGCCTCTACGAATACAATCCCGTACAGGTCAAGCAGTGCATGGCCACCTATTTCGACCTGCCCTATACAGCGCCTGAAGTGCCGGATCTTAAAGACTTACCCCCGGTGCCCCAGCGCCCACCGACGCTGTGTGCCGGATGCTCCCACCGGGCAACCTATCACGAAGTCAAAAAAGCTACCGAAGGAATGGAGACCATATTTCCATCCGACATCGGATGCTACACCCTGGGTCTGCTGCCGCCGCTTTCAGCGGCCGATTTTCTGATCTGCATGGGTTCTTCGGCCGGCACTGCCGGTGGGTTTTCCAAAGTTAATCCCGATAAAAAGGTCATCGCCTTTATCGGCGATTCCACCTTTTTTCATTCAGGCATACCCGGCCTGATCAATGCCGTTTACAACAATCACAATTTCACCCTGGTTATCCTTGATAACGGCACCACTGCCATGACCGGTCATCAGCCCAACCCGGGCGTTGACATGACCCGAATCAACATGGAGGGATACGGCAGGGTATCCATCGAAAAGGTTGTAAGGGCCATCGGGGTTGAACACGTGACCATTATCAAGCCCTACAAGGTCAAGAAAAGTGTCGAGGCCATCAAGGAATCAATAAAACATAAAGGCGTATCCGTGATCATATCCGAAGAGATATGCGCCCTGTATGCCAATGCCCTTAAACTTCCCAAGCGTAAACCCTTTAACATCACCGATAAGTGCAAGAACCACAAAACTTGTATTAATTCTCTGGCCTGCCCGGCCTTTTATATCTGGAACGACCGGGTCAAAATTGATGCCAACCTGTGTACAGGCTGTGCAGTATGCGCCCAGATTTGTCCCGAAAACGCCATTTTGCCGGTAAAGGCCAAGGCTTAGGGCAGAGCTGATAGCTGATAGCTCAAAGCTGAAAGCAGGCTTAATGGTTAATTAAGTTAAATGGTTGATTGGTTGATAGATCAGTGTATTGAATAAACTTAATCAACCCAACAATTTCAACAATCTAAACGAATTAAACCATCCAAAAAAAATTTTTATCATAACGAACAAAAACGAGAAATAGGACGAAATTTATGGAAACAAAACGATTAGTCATTGTGGCCGTGGGAGGACAGGGAAATTTGCTGGCATCCAGCGTGCTGGGAGAAGCCGCGCTGCTGTGCGACATACCGCTGCACATGAGCGAAATTCATGGTATGGCCCAACGGGGAGGCGTTGTCGAGTCATCCCTGGTGTTTGGTGATGCCCGCAGCACAATTATCTCCGATGGTGAGGCGGATTTACTCGTAGGATTTGAGCCGGCGGAAACTCTAAGGGCCCTAAATAAATGCAACGCCAACACCGTGGTAATTACCAATCTTGCGCCGCTGATGCCTTTTACGGTCAACATCGGTCAGGGCGTTTATCCGGATTTAAAAGAATTGCAGGAGTTGATTCGCAAAAAAACGGCCAAACTGATCGCCTTTAACGCAGCGGCCCTGGCAAAAGATGCCGGTAATGTTCTGTCGGTGAATATGGTCCTATTAGGTGCTCTGATCCAGACTGGTATCCTGCCGCTGACGGTCGACCAGGTAAAAGAGGCCATGAAGTCCAAAACCAAAAAGGCGTTCCTGGATTCAAACCTTAAGGCCTTTGACCTGGGGTATTCCGCCGCCGAATCCGCGTAGCTGGATTGAGCCCTTGCGGGCGGGGGTTATCCCCAAAAGTGCCAGGTTATTTTTGTCCAGAAGGGACAAAAAATGAACATCGAACATCGAACGTCCAACATCGAACGTTGAATGAAAAAAAGGATACTGGGATTAAATTGGGGAGCGGAGCGACATCATTATTCGATGCTCAGCGTTGGACGTTCGGTGTTCGATGTTCAATCTATTCGATCATTATTTCCGCCGCAGGCGGATCAATAGACACTTGTCCGCCTCGGGCGGATTAGTCATTCCGAATGCGGGAGGTCAACATGAATACGAAACCAGAATTCCGTCCCCAGTCGTTTGCCGTGGTCGGTGCCGGACCGGTTGGATGCATTGTGGCAGCCTTTCTGGCCCGGGGTGGCCATGAAGTCATCCTTTGTGATGTGATCTCCGATTTATTGCAGCCGGCCCTGGATCCCGGCATCATTATCGAAGGTGCAGAAAATCTTAAGCAAAAAGTCTCCAAGATTTGCACGAATATTGACGAGCTCGCCGAACATGATCCGGATGTCATATTTATTACCGTTAAGGCCAACGCGTTGCCGCTGATTGCATCCGCCATCGAAGGGTTTTATCGGGAAGGAATGCATATTGTCAGCTGGCAAAACGGCATCGATACCGAGCTGGAACTCGCAAAGGTCTTGGGCAAGATACCCGTGATGCGGGCAGTAGTTAACTATGGATGCGGGCTTGTCGGCCCCGGCCATGTCAATATGCCGTTTCATCATCCACCCCATTTTATCCAGGAACTGGATCCCGCATCTTGCAGCCAGGCGATTGCAATTGCAGAAGCGCTCAGCAAATGCGGCCTGCAAACCGATCACACCGACCAGATTGTTTCAATGGTCTGGCGCAAAACGGTCATGAACGCTTCGATGAACCCGGTATGCGCCGCCACCGGCCTGACCATGTCCCGGGCGATGAATGACCCCATTGTTTATCAGATCGTTGATGCGCTGGTGAAAGAATGTTTGAAGGTCTCCAGGGCCAATGAGATCAACCTGGGATGGGACTATTATCCTTACGCCATGGAATATATGCGCAGTGCGGGAGATCATAAACCATCCATGCTCATGGATATCGAAGCCAATCGACGTACCGAAATTGACTTTATGAACGGCAAATTTGTGGAATACGGGCAGCAGGCCGGCATAGAAACCCCTTATAACCGCACCCTTTGGGCACTTGTAAAGGGGCTGGAGAGTAAATAGAAGGCCGGAGGCCTTCTATTTGTTATTAGTTATTGGTTATTTGTTAATAGTAATGGTTAAATATATGAGCAAAAAACCTGTATTCGTCGGCGCCGATGTGGGGTCATCGAGAACCAAAGTTGCCGTGATGGATTCCGGCAAACATTTACTGGGTTACGCCGTAAAAAAATCAGGCATTGATTTTTCGGCCACGGTTCAGGGATGCCTGGAAATTTCTTTGAAAATGGCAGGGGTCAAGCCGACAGACGTGGTCAACGCCATATCAACCGGATATGGCCGGAAAAATGTAGCCTTTGCCAGCGATACCAAAACCGAAATCGGTTGCCATGGCAGCGGCTGTTACCTGTATTTTCCGAAAGCCATTACCATCATTGACATTGGAGGACAGGACAACAAAATTATTAAGCTGGACGAAAAAGGCCATCGTACCAACTTCAAAATGAACCGCAAGTGTGCCGCCGGAACCGGCGCATTTCTCGAAGAGATGTCGGCCCGGCTGGATGTGCCCCTTGAAGAGATGGACGGGCTGGCCGCACAGTCCGAAAATATGGTGAAATTGGGAAGCTTCTGTACCGTTTTTTCGGCCACCGAAGTACTGGAAAATATCCGGCATGGCAAAAAGATTGAAGACATCGTAAAAGGGGTATTTTTCTCGGTCATCAAAAGAGTCCTGGAAATGGATTCCATGACCGAAAATGTCGTCATGACCGGAGGCGTTGTCGCCCACAATCCCTATTTGATTAAAATGGCCGAAGAGATGATCAGCCGCAAAGTACTGGTACCCGAGCACCCGCAGTTAACCGGCGCTATCGGAGCAGCGCTTTACGCTATGGATTTGGCCGGGCGATAAAAATTTTGTTTGAAGCACTCCCAGAATTTAGTGTACGAAACCACAATTTAAATCCGAAGCACGAATATCGAAATACGAAACAAATCAAAAATTCGAAATCCAAATTCCAGCAAACAAGTCAGGATTATCTTAATTTTTGCATGATAAAATTTAAAACTAAATAGTGGAGGGAACATTATGGTAGAAGAAAAAAAAGTCGTCAGAAAAAAAATTGCCGCAGCCGCAGATATCGGCAAATTCATGGCTGATTATTATCTTGAACTTGATGCCGCCTCGAAAAAGGGCGACCCCAAGATCGCCTGGTGCACCAGCGTCGGCCCGGCCGAGATACTAAGAGCCATGGGATTTTTGATTTACTTTCCGGAAACCCACTCGGCGATGCTAGGAGCCACCCGCATGGCCACCGACCTCATCCCGGAAGCCAATGCTCTGGGATATTCACCGGAGATCTGCTCATACCTAACCGCAGATATCGGTGCCTATGTCAAAGGGGTCACCCCCCTTGCAAAGGTCTATAACATCGATAGTATCCCTAAACCCGATGTCCTGGTCTATAACACCAATCAATGCCGGGACGTACAGGACTGGTTTGAATGGTATGGTAAAAAATTCGACGCCCCGGTTGTCGGCATTCATACCCATCGAAATATCGGCGATGTTACCGAAGCCCATATTGAATCCATCGCCAAACAAATGGAGGCCCTGATCGAGCCCCTGGAAAAAGTGACCGGTAAAAAATTCGAAATGGATAAGCTTAAAGAAGCGGTCCGGCTGTCCCGCGATTGCTCGGATATCTGGAAAAAAATACTGGACACGGCCTCGGCCACCCCTGCCCCGCTGACCTTTTTTGACGGCACCACCCTGATGGGGCCTGCCGTGGTGGGCAGAGGGACCCAGAAGGCATTGGATGTTTTTGAAAAATTGCTGGCCGAGTTGGAAGACCGAATTAAAAATGGTGAAGGTGCGGTAGAAGAAGAAAAGCACCGGATTTACTGGGACGGGATGCCGGTCTGGGGCAGACTCAGTGGGCACTCGAAGATGTTTGCAGCTCTCAACACCAATGTGCTGGCTTCGACTTACTGCAACAGCTGGATTTTTTCCGCCCTGGATCCCGAAGATCCTTTCCACAGCATGGCCAAAGCCTACACAGAGCTTTTCATTGTTCGCGACGATACCGCCAAAGAAAGGTACATAAAGGAGATGCTCGAGTTTTTCAAGGTCGACGGGGTTATTTACCATGATGCCAAAACCTGCCCCAATAACACCAACTGCCGCTATGGCATGCCTCAACGGCTTGCCGAAGTAACTGGAATCCCCAGTCTGACGATCCATGGTGATTTGAATGACCTGAGAATGCTTTCCGACGAGCAGACCAAAACGAACGTCGAGGCCTTTATCGAACAGCTGGATGAGGCTTGATAGGTTTCAGATGAATGTTATTCGTGTCATAATATAAGGAGAGTATAATGCTAGAATCTTTATTTCGACCTAAGTCAGCGGCCGTTATCGGTGCGTCATCCAAAGAATTATCCATCGGCAACCGGGTCATTAAAAATCTGATTGACTTCGGGTTCAAGGGAGAAATTTACCCCATCAACCCCAAGGCCGATGAAATCCGGGGGATCAAAGCCTATAAGTCGATTATGGATTGCCCGGATGGCATCGATGTCGTCCATATGGTGATTCCGGCCAAATTCGTGCCCCAGGCCATGGAAGATTGCGGCAAGAAGGGCGTTAAAAATGTGATTATCAACTCCGGCGGCTTTTCCGAAATCGGTCCCGAAGGCGAAGCCCTTGAAAAGGAGTTTCTGGCAACAGCCAAACAATACGGCATCCGTGTCATGGGACCAAACTGCCAGGGAGTGATCAACACCGACCCCAACGTCCGCTCCTACACCAATTTCACCTTCACCATGCCGGATCCGGGTTTTATCTCCATTGTTGCCCTCAGCGGAGGGGTGGCCGAAGTTATCCACCAGGCATTTTCCCAAATGGGGGTCGGCACCCGTATTTACGCTTCCAACGGCAACGCCTGTGATGTGACGATTCCCGATATCATGCGCTATCTGGGAGATGACGACGGCACCAGGGTTATCGTCACCTATGTCGAAGGGCTTAGAGATGCCACCACTTTCATGGAAGTGGCCAGGGAAGTGGCCGCCAAAAAGCCGATTCTGGCCATGAAGGCCGGTCGCACCATGGAAGGCGCCAAAGCTGCGGCATCGCACACCGGTGGCCTGGCCAAAGAAGACATTGCCACCGACTTAATCTTCAAAAGGGCCGGCATACTGTCTTTCAGAGACGAAGGGGAGCTGATTCAGGCAGCCGTTGCCTTTGCCTCCCAGCCGATACCAAAGGGCAACCGGATAGGAATTATCACCAACACCGGCGGCCCCGCTGTGATTGCCACGGATGTGTTGGTCGGCGCCGGACTGACCCTGCCGCCGCTATCAGATAAGACCAAAACCGTCCTCACCGAAACCCTGTTTCCGGAGGCATCGGTTAACAACCCGGTGGATGTCCTGGCCACCGGTCCCGCGGCCCATTATCGGGCCTGCCTGGATGCCATGATGGCAGACGACAATTTTGACTGCGTCTACGTTAACTTTGTCACGCCGTTTTTCGTTGACAATGAAAGTATTGCCCGGGAAATTGTCGAAGTCAGCAACCAGCAGCAAAAACCGATTGTCTGCAATTTAATGACCGACAGGCGCCAGTGGACGGAAGTCGTCAAGATCCTGCAAGATGGCGGCGTTCCATGCTATGCCCTGCCGGGAGAAGCCGCCCGGGCGATGACAGCCCTGGTTCGTTACAACGAGACCCGCAACCGTGAAATCGGTGAAGTGCAAATTTTCAACGATGTCAATAAGGCCGAAGGCACCAAAATATTGGAATCTGCCAAAGCAGCCGGAAAATCCAGCCTGTCGGCTGAAGAAGTCTACAGTATTCTGGAGACTTACAATATTCCGGTAGCAGACTGGCGCATGGCAACCAACGCCGATGAAGCAGAAAAAGCAGCTGCTGAAATCGGCTATCCGGTGGTCATCAAAGCCGATGCCGAATCCATTGTGCACAAAAGCGACATGGGCGGAGTGGCGGTCAATTTGGCAGACGGCGCGGCCGTGCGAGCAACAGTTGAAAAAATGCAACAGAATTTTTCCGCCGACGATCTACGCTTTTTCATCCAAAAATTTCTGCCCGGCGGGCTGGAGTTGATCATGGGTGCCAAAGCCGAAGAAGGACTCGGCCATGCGGTGATGTTCGGCCTCGGCGGTATTTATGTTGAAATTATGCAAGACGTAGTATTCAACCTGACGCCGGTAAGCTCTGGGGAAGCCAAAGAAATGCTCTCCTCTATCAAAGGTTCGGCATTGCTGGAAGGTGTGAGGGGACAAAAGGGCGTTGATCAGGCAAAGTTGATCGAAATCATCCAGCGCCTGTCACAGCTGCTCACCGATCTGCCGGCCATCCAGGAAATGGATTTAAATCCGTTGATGGCATTTGAAGATAAGGTCTTTGTTGTAGATGCTCGAATTGCATATATACTAATGCGAGCGAAAATAAGTAGACATCGGGTTGAGAAATATTCTGCGCTAGTTATTATGACAATATTATTATTATGAAGTTGGATATAAATCTGAATCCTTGTAAAATTCTCAATAGTAAGTAGTCATTCAAGCGTCATTCAAGTATCTTCAATTCCTGACAACAATGGAGGAATCCGATGGCCGGATGGATGAATCTCGGGCAGAACCTTAAAATCAACGCCAAAAAATTTCCCAACACCGTGATGCTTAAGGACAGCCAGCGCTGCTTCACTTACCCGCAGGCGAACAAACGGGTGAATCAGCTGGCGCACAGCCTGCTTTCTTTGGGATTATCCAAAGG
Source organism: uncultured delta proteobacterium (assembly GCA_963821065.1). Classification (GTDB taxonomy): domain Bacteria; phylum Desulfobacterota; class Desulfobacteria; order Desulfobacterales; family JAFDCJ01; genus JAFDCJ01. The sequence goes on from CAWGCM010000037.1 coordinate 169,047, forward strand.
GGACAAAGTTGCCGTCCTGCTGGAAAACAGCATCGAAATCGTGGAAATTTTTCTGGCCACCGCCAAAACCGGAATTATTATCGTACCAATTAATTTCCGCCTGGTCAGTGCTGAAGTCGAATTTATTGTCAATAATTCAGATGCCAAAGCAATGATTGTACACGATGAATTTACGCCAACGGTCGACCCGATCAAAGCCAAACTCAAAAATATTGCTCCGGAAAACTACATCACCGTCGGGGGAGCGGTGGATGGCTACCGCCCCTACGACGCGTTTATCGAAAACGCCGCCGACAGCGAACCTGATATTGAAGTCGCACCTGAAGACACCTGGATCCTAATTTACACCTCCGGCACCACCGGCAAGCCAAAAGGGGTGGTGCGCTCCCATCGATCGCACATCGCCTTTTTTCTGATCAATGCAGTGGATTTCGGTTTTTCTGAACATGACTATTGCATGAATGTCATGCCGCTTTGCCACATTAACTCCACTTTTTTCACCTTTACCTTTCTGTACATCGGGGCATCGGTATACATCCATCCGGCCCAGTCCTTCCGGCCGGAAGAAATTCTGGAAATTGTGGAAAGAGAAAAAATTACGTTTATTTCGTTGATTCCCACCCACTACAACCTGATCCTGAATGCCTCCGAAGATGCCAAAAAACGGGATGTAAGCTCCATTCGAAAACTGCTCTGTTCATCAGCGCCTGTACGAAAGAGCATGAAATTGGCGATTATGGAGTTCTTCCCCGGTGTTGAACTCTATGAGGGCTACGGGTCCACCGAAGCCGGCATTGTCACCGTGCTCAAACCCGAATATCAGATGAAAAAGCTGGGCTCCATCGGTTTTGAATCCCTGGGCACCGAGTTTGTTAAAATCCTGGATGAAGACGGAAACGAAGTCGGTGTCGGTGAAGTCGGCGAATTACACTCGCGTGGCCCCATGCTCTTTGACGAATACTACAATCTGCCGGAAAAAACGGCGGCGTCTTTTCGCAACGGATGGTTTTCGGCCGGTGATATGGCCACCCGCGATGAAGACGGGTTCTACCAGATCGTTGATCGCAAGGACAACATGATCATCACCGGCGGTGAGCATGTCTACCCCAGCGAAGTAGAAGAAGTCATCGGAAGCCACGAATGTATTTTTGACTGCGCCGTAATCGGGTTGCCGGATAACAAATGGGGCGAAAAAGTAGCCGCGGTAGTCATTAGAAATCCGGGTGCTGATGGTTTAGACATTGATGAGGAAACCATCAAAAAATGCTGTAAAGATCAGATGGCAGGATACAAAAGCCCCAAAGAAATCCTTTTTATCAATGAAGATGAAATGCCACGCACACCCACCGGCAAAATACTGCACCGCAAACTCAGGGAGAAGTTTCGCAAATAAGGAGAAAAAATTATGAATTATGCCCGCTATGCCGTAATACATTCCCGCCATTTACCTGATAAAGTATGCTTGATTGAAAGGACTCCCTCCAGGAACGAGAGAAGGACTCTTACCTGGCGCCAGTTTAATGATGAAATCAATAAAGCCGCCAATTATCTCACCCAAGAGTTGGGAATTAAAGACGGCGATTTTGTCATGCATTTGCAAAATAATTCTCTTGAGTGGCTCATCACCTATTATGCCATTATCAAGATCGGTGCGGTGGTGGTGCCCCTAAATTTTCGCTTTGTGGGTCAGGATATCCTGTATGCCGCCAGGATTTGCAATCCCAAGGCCTTTATCATAGGATCTGAATTCCTGCCGGTCGTCCAACCGATCCAGAAGGATTTAAAAACGGTTAAATCCTATATCTGCGTAGGAACGGAAGTGCCGGATGATATGACTGACTATCAAACCATCGCCACCGGTAGCGATATTGCCGAAGCCATTGTCGATCTCGATGATCAGCACGATCTGGCCATGATGTTCACCTCCGGCACCACTGGCGACCCGAAACCCGTATTGCATACCCACTATTCTCTCAATAATACGGCTATCGGCAACGGCATGAGCTATTTTGTCGAAAAAAATGACAACTACGTCTTTTTTCTGCCACTTTATCACAGCGGCACCATGTTTTTGTGGGCCCCCTTCTATGCCACCGGTGCCGTCGGCACCATTGTCAGGGAGTTGACCGATCCCAAATGGATAATAGAAGCCATCGCTGAAGAAAAGGGCACGGATGTTCTCTTTGTGGTACCGATTGCGGTTGCAATCCTGAACGCCATCGACAAGGGTGATTTCAACCTGGACGATTATGATCTGTCCAGCTGGCGTTACATGGAAATCGGTGCCCAACCGGTGCCCTTCGACGTCATGAAACGGCTGGTGGATACCCTGCCCTGCGGGTGCTCAAACATATACGGTATTACCGAAGGCGGCGGTGGCGGTCTCTTCAATCTTTACCCGGAGGAAGTGCTTGAAAAACCGGGGTCCATTGGCAAACCGACCTTTGGTATGGATGCCAGAATCGTTGATTTTGAGGGCAAGGAACTGCCGGCCGGCGAAGTCGGTGAACTGCTGCTGAAAACCAGCCGCATGATGAAGGGTTACTATCAAAATCCGGAGATGACGGAGAAGACCCTTAAGGACGGATGGCTGTCTACCGGTGATCTGGTGAAAGCCGACGAAGAAGGCTATATATATATCGTCGACCGGGCCAAGGATATGGTCACGAGCGGCGGGGAAAATATTTTTCCGGTTGAAATTGAAGATGCCTTGATGGATCACCCCAAGATCGATGATGTGGCCTGCATCGGGCACCCGGACGAACGTCTTGTGGAAATTGTGATGGCCATCGTTCAATTAAAAGAAGGGGAATCCATGACCGAAGAAGAATTGATTGAGTACGCCAAGTCCAAGATGGCCACCTACAAGGTACCCCGCAAAGTAAAGTTTGATAAGGTTATGAGAAATCCGACCGGTAAACTCATGAAACCCCAGATGAGGGAAAAGTATACCGGCCGGAGGGAGGCCTTCCAAAAACTGGATTGATCAGAAGGAGAAAAGAATGCTGATAACTGAAATTCTGGCCCGCAATGCCCGCATGTACGGCGATGAAATAGCACTGGTTGAAAGGGATCCCGCCAAAAACAGTCGCAAAGAAATCACCTGGCAGCAATTTGATGCCGAAGCCAACCGGGTTGCCAATGCTCTCCTGGCAAAGGGGATCAAAAAAGGCGACAAAGTTGTCCACCTGATGATGAACTGCATCGAATGGTTGCCGGCCTATTTCGGAGTTCTGCGCACGGGCGCTTGGGTGGTACCGCTTAACTTCAGATTTTCAGCCGATGATATTAAATACTGTTCTGAAATTGCCGAGGCCCAGGCCTTCATTTTTGGAGAAGCGTTTATTGACCGGATCAATCCTATTAAAAAGGCCCTGGACCAAACGGTGGCGAATTACATATTTGTCGGCCCTGAAGAAGCAAGGCCAGATTATACAGAACCATACACGGATGTTCTGGCCTCGGTATCGGCTGAACCTACCCAGGTTGAATCCGATTTGAACGACAGTGCGGCCCTCTATTTCACCTCTGGCACCACCGGCACCCCCAAAGCTGTCCTGCTGACTCACCGCAACCTGGAACATGCCTGTTATGTTGAAAACCGCCATCACAATCAAACCCATGAAGATATTTTTTTGTGTATACCCCCGCTTTACCACACCGGTGCCAAAATGCACTGGTTCGGCAATTTCATTGTCGGTGCCAGGGGGGTTATATTAAAAGGGATTGCACCGCAAGTGATCCTGGAAGCGGTTTCAGAGGAAAATATCACCATTGTCTGGCTTCTGGTGCCCTGGGCGCACGATATCCTGATTGCCATCGAAAATAAGGATGTCAACCTGAACGACTACAAGCTTGACCAATGGCGCCTGGTCCATATGGGGGCACAACCGATCCCGCCGAGCCTGATCAACAATTGGAAAAAGATCTTCCCGCACCATGATTATGACACCAACTACGGTCTGACCGAGTGCACCGGACCCGGGTGCGTTCATTTAGGACTGGAAAATACCCACAAAGTCGGCGCTATCGGCGTGCCCGGGTTTGATTGGGAATACAAGGTCGTGGATTTCGATTTGAATCAGGTGCCCCGGGGTGAACCCGGTGAGTTGCTGGTTCGGGGCCCCGGTGTAATGAAGGAGTACTACAAAAATCCGGAGGCCACCGAATCGACCTTAAAAGATGGTTGGCTGCTGACCGGAGATATCGCCCGAGTAGATGAAGACGGCTTCATCTGGCTGGTGGACCGCGCCAAGGATATTATCATCACGGGTGGCGAAAACATCTTTCCGGTTGAGATAGAAAGCCACATCATGGGGCACCCCAAGGTTCAGGATGTCGGGGTTATCGGTCTGCCGGATGAACGCCTCGGCGAAATCGTCACTGCTATTATAAAAGAAAAGCCCGGTCATAGCATGACCGAAAAAGAAATTGCCAAATATTGCGAAGAACTCCCACGGTACAAACGACCCCGCAAAATCATCCTCGCTGATGTTCCCAGAAGCCCGACAGGCAAAATAGAAAAACCGAAGCTGCGAAAACAATATACGGGCATCAGCCAGCGAATCGGAAAATTAGAATAAGCGGTTTTGTTTCTGCTATTTAAGTGGGATGGTGGAGATGAGGGGGATCGAACCCCTGACCTCGGCGTTGCGAACGCCGCGCTCTCCCATCTGAGCTACATCCCCACAGACAGAAAACCTTTCATAGCAAATCAAAAAATAGCGGTCAATTGAAAAACGCAGTGATCAGTCTTCAGGAGGAACGCGATGAATTATATCGTTAAATTAAAAGATGCCTATAAAAGTTTTACCAAAGATCAGGATAAAATATTGCACCCGGAAGAAACGGTAAAACGCTTCCAGAATAAAGTAAATGCAATTGATTTGGATATCCTGAAAAATACCATTCGTATTGATAACGGCCGGTTGGATATTCCAGTATATTTCAGCACCTGCGGCAAGGATGCTGCGGCTGTCACAGGAACCAAAAAGCAGATGGGCAAAGGCGGCACCCCGCAGCAGGCCGAAGCCAGTGCCGTGATGGAACTGGCTGAACGATTCAGTTTTTTTAGTTTTGCCAAGAATTCGGATAATTTTTTTACCGATACATATACCAACGTCAAAGACAAGGCCATCCCCTTTGAAATGATTGCCCAATCTGTCCATGATGAAACCGATGATTTACCGCTATCCCGTAAAATATTTGAACGCCTTCCCCTGAAATGGACCTGGGGTTACAATTTGACCCTGGAAAAAGAAGTCCTGATACCGTTTGACTGGTTTTTCGCCATCAATGAGTTTAACGGGCCATCGGCGGGCAACTGTGTTGAGGAAGCATTAATTCAGGGAATTTGTGAAATCGTTGAAAGACATACGTCGTCATTGATCAGTCAGAATAAATTGAAGGTTGCCGCCATTCGGCCCGAGTCCGTAACCGATCCGGTGGTAATCGAAATGTTTCAGAAATATCAGAATGCCGGTGTAAAGCTCTACCTATCTGATTTCTCATTGGATACGGGAATACCCACCGTGGGTGCCCTGGCTTATGACCCGGTAACCTTTCCCGCTTTAAGTGAGATCGTTTGGACTGCGGGAACCACCCCGGATCCGCAAAAAGCCCTTAGCCGGGCCATGACCGAAGTTGCTCAGCTGGCCGGTGATTTTAATACCCAATCAAACTATGTCGCCAGCGGCCTGCCGAAATTTACCACGGTCAAAAAAGCAGAATACGTGATCAATCCCGGCAAAACTGTCGATATCACAGAACTGCCCGATCTATCCAGTGACAACTTAAAGACAGAAATCCACAATTGTCTGGCGGCCCTTAAACATATAAACATGCAGGTACTGGTTATAAATACCATTCACGATCAACTCAATATTCCGGCTTTCTATACGATCATCCCCGGCGCTCATTTCAGAGAACGTTCATTGGGCACCAGTGTCGGTATGTTTTCGGCCAAGCACATTTTTGAAAACAGACCGGCGGCTGCAGCTATACGCCAACTGATATCAATTGATAAGGAACTGCCCGGCAAATACTATATTAATTTTTATCTGGGTGCATCCTATCTGGCAATGGATAATCCAGAGTCCGCCCTGCCCTATTTTCGCCGGTCTTTGGACCCTCAACCCCATCGAACAGGATATTCCCAGCATATACTCTTATCTGGGACTGGCTTTAAAAGACATGGGAGAATATCGTCAGGCGCTTGATGTGCTGGCAGAAGGCGAAAAGCTGGACCCGGAAAGAACGGATATCTACAATCTGATGGGATTTTGTCATTTTAAGCTTAAAGAACATGAAAAGGCAATTAACAATTTCCAGAAGGTGATATCACTCGACCCCTCTTCCGCCATAGATTATGCCAACATCGCCTCTAATTACCGACAGATGGGTGAACAAGAAAAAGCCGTCCGCTACTACCAGATGGCCCTTACATTGGACGGTTCCATCCAGTTTGCCAGGGATGCGCTTGCGGAACTTAAGAGCCAGTAGGTTTCAGGTGTCGGGTATCAGCCCTGCCGCAGGCCTGAAAAGCGGCCAGTCTAATCTTAAAAGAAACTTTGTCCTTGGCTAGTTTCATATAAGGTTTAGGAGGCAGTTTCGACTTCATTGCGAACCTTATTCACCCTGGTGGTGAGCGCCTGGCAAGCCTGATCCATACCCTCAAGGATTTTCATGGCTTTGGCTTTGTCTTTCTGACTCGTGCCAATGCCTTCAATGGTAGTTGAAAGGTTTGAAAAATAGGCTTGAAAACGATCCAGTACAGCCTGGGCAAATCCTTCGGAGGTTGCATCAACCAGCTTGAAAAGGAATCTGAATTTCAGGTTCTCCCGGTAGTCTTTGAGATTGAATACCACCGACTTTTCAGTATCGCGTTTCATCCGGCGGGCGGCATCTTCCAAAGCCTTGGTCGCCTGCTTGCCTTTTTGTTCGGATGATTTTTTAAACAGGGTTTTAACATTGCTCAAAGCCCGGTAAAAACCAAAGCGGACGACGGCCTCGGTTCTGACCTTGGCCGAGTAATGCAAAGCAGTCACCAGCGGTGGTGGACTGACCCCATTGGGTCGAATGATGGATTCCGTTTTCAATGCAGGTTTAGCAGAGGATTTTTTACCTTCAGCTATCGAGGGATTGCGTCCCAATACCCCGTTAAATTCACCATTGGCCTCTTCTATCATGGATTCAAAAGGTACGATGAGGGCTTCAAAGTATTCGTTGATTCGCTTCTCGCGGTCATGAACAAAGCGCAGTACCTCAGGATTAATTACCTCGGAAATGTGGGCGTCAAGCTGCTGTTTGAAGTCCTGGAACAACAGATAGAGACTTTGTGAAAAATCAACCTCTTCTGGGTTTGATTGAAATTTTTCGGACACCGGCTTATAGGCGCGGATGAAATTCCGCAGGTCTTTTGCGACAGGACCTGATTGGGCATCTAAAAATCGGTGCACTTCACCCTGAAGTTCATTTCTGATCTCCGGGACAGCCCCTGAAAGGGTTTTTTTGATTGAAGATTGGATTTGATTGAGTCGTTTCTGATGGGTAGCAATTTTTTTCAAAATACCGGCGGCACTGTCAGCATCAGTAACGAGCACATCTCGGTTCAGCCCGATCCACTCACCAATACCATCAAAAATAACCCCCAGGCGCTCAACATGGTTCCTCAGTAACAGGGAATAGCGCTTGCGGGCCAAACGTTCATAAAAAACAGCTTCAAATTTGGTCGAGTTGCTGTGTGATAGTTCGATAAGTTCGCCATCGGCCTTCCAATATTCATATCTCAGAAGATCTTTTTCCGAAAGTTCGTCCTCCAGTGAAGAAAACAGATTATAAAGGGCCGAAAAACAATAAACATCCGGATCCGGTTTTATCATGGCAATTTCTTCCCGAATCCGGTCCACCAGCTTTAGAAGATCTTGGATGGACTCATGTTCGCTAAAATCACAATTTACAACAAATACGATATTATCCATGATACCCATCTTTTTAATCATGGATAAAAACCGAATGTCGGCCTGGCGTAATCCCGTGCGACTGCTGACGACATAGACAATCAGATGGGTCAGCAATAAGTAATCCTGGATCATGGCCAGATGCAACGGGTTGGATGAATCGCTGCCCTGGCAATCAGCAATCTCAATATTGCTTTGCACATAATCAGAGTTGATTTCAAGCAGTACATCTTTCAGATATACCGCTAACAACTCGCTGCCCACAAAAGCTTTGTGATCATTGAATCGATCACCTTCATACAGTTGAATACCGGTTTCTGAGGTAATAAGCCCTTCTACGGTTTCGTAACCCTTAAGATATGACGTCAGTAAAACATTGTTGATATTGCGTGTTGACCGGGTAATTAACTGCTCTTCACTCAGTTCACCCAGGGCCTTTTGCAATTTTTCCCGTTGCTTTTTCTTCCGAATATCAAAGCGACCGTCTTCCGCCAGCCAGTCTGCTGAAGGAAACAGAACCAGTGCCTGTTCCATTTCAGCATTAACCTCATCCCAGGATTTAAAAAACAATTTCGCCCGCAGGCGCTCAGCGTTGCGCACCCGTGTAACAATTGAGGTAATAACGCCGGCACCCCGCTTTACGTATTCGCCTTTAAAAATCGAATTTAAAAAGGTACTTTTACCGGATTTAATTGTTCCGACGATGGCTACCCTGATGGTATTTTCGGCAAGTTGCCCCGGCAGATATTCACAGGCTTTCTCCCACTCGCCGAAACTGTAATCCGCCATTCCGGGAATAGTTTTGGCCGTGGAAAACAGTGCCGATACATCCTGATTGATCTTCAGAATTTCATCTTTCAGCGTTCTGTAAGTGTCCATTGCTTTGCTGTTAAGCCTCGCTATTCAACTTAATGCCTTGTAAAGGCTGAGGTTTTGTGCTATTAAAGAGCTACATCAATAATGAAGCCAATTTAGGAAGGAAATACGATACTTATGTCCGAAAAACATCCTGAGTGTCCGCTATATAATCCGTTAAATTGCAAAGAATACTATAATCCGAAACTTTGCGCTTTTGTTAGAAAGGACAAAGTCTGCCTTAAAAAAAAGAAGCCAAAAGCCAAACCTAAAGCCAAAGGATAGCCGGTAACCAAAAATATCTACGCATGGCCGGCCGTAACCGAAAGCAGGGTCGGGTCAATCCCCAACTTTTTAACCGCCTCTTCCCATCGTAATTCAACTGGCATTTCAAAAATATTTTCCTCAAAAATCGGATAATTCAACCAGGCATTTGCTTTTATTTCAGATTCCAACTGACCCGGTCCCCAGCCGGCGCAGCCCAAAATGATAATAAAGGTCTGCGGTCCACTGCCCCTTGCTATCGCTTCCAGGATATCTCTGGTGTTACTCATAGCCAGTGATGGCGTAATCACAAGACTTGCTTCCCAGTTGAATGGAGGCCCGTGCAGTACAAAAATCTCTCCGAGATGAACCGGACCTCCTAAATAGATCGGAATGGAATCCATACCGGGACCATGCTCAATGGTCAACTCCTCAAATATATCCTTAGCAGTTAAAGAATGATGAACGCGGTTGATGATGATCCCCATGGTTCCGCTTTCATTATGTTCGCAGATACAGGTAACCGTTTGATAGAAATTCGGATCCAGCAGACTCGGCATGGCCAAAAGAAACTGTCCTTTCAGACTGGCGGGCTGATTCGTCACCATCGTGTCCTCCAACAGGAAATATTAATTCACATTTGCGAAGAGTTGCTAAAACCTAATTTTATCCGGACCCTTTGTCAAGGTTACATTGTGGAATTTTGATAAAGCAGGATGCATGAGATGGGAAGCCAGTGTTTCGATCACAAATACAGGAATCCCCCATGGGGCTAAAAAATCAATGGGGAGTTATCCGTTATTCGTGAATTATTAACGCCTTATGGAGCGATTTTCGCTCAACGATAATGCCGGCTAACTGGCCAGGGAGACCGGCGCCTTGTCTGTTCGGCGGTCTAACAGCTCATATACTTTCATACCCCCGATTTCCAGGCCGATATCCCCGGAAACCTCAACATCGGCGACTTCCAGGCGGGAACGCGCGGCTCGAAGGGTATTTTCACTAATCAAAATTCCATTGGGAAATGATTTTGTCAGGTTTTGAAGTCTGAATACCGTATTCACCGAATCACCGATAACGGTATAGTCCATTTTCTTATCGAAACCGATATTGCCCACCACGACTTCACCGGTGTGAATGCTGATCCCCATGTCCACCGAGGCACCCAATTTCTGCTTCAGAAATTTATTTACGGCGGGGATAGAGTGTTTCATTTCAAAGGCGGCTGCAATGGCATTATCTGCATCGCCTGTGCTTGGTACCGGAGCGCCAAACAGGGCCAGGAAACCGTCACCAAGATATTTATCGACAATCCCATGGCGTTTGAACACGATGCCGCCCATGACCGAGAAAAAACTGTTGAGTAAGGATACGGTTTTCTGGGATCCAATTTGCAGCGCCAGGCGAGAGAAGCCCCGAATGTCAATGTTTAACAACGTAATGGTCCTGAGTTCTTCTACTATTGGCTTTCCGTTGGCGGAGCCATGCAGGATTTTATCCAATACCTCCTTGGGAACAAATTTCTGGAACATTTGACGAACATCCCGCTCGTGTTCTGCCATTGAAACGGTTTCTTTATACAAGCGGGCATTTTCAAGTGCGATGCAGACCGAAGTCGCAATGGCCTGCAGCAAATCTTTATCGTCAAACCCGAATTCACCGCTTATTTTATTCAAAACCTCGATAACCCCGATTACCTTGCCCTGGGAAATCATGGGGACACAGAGAGCGGAGCGGGTTGTAAATCCCGAGACCCCATCGATAATTGGAAAAAAATGGGAAGACTTTTCAGTATCGTTAACGATGATGGCTTCTCCCCGGGCAGCTACATAACCGGCAATGCCCTGCCCCAACTTCAAACGAAACTTCTTCATTGATTTAATTTTGATGTTGAAGGCAACCGCAATTTCGAGTTCATTATTCTCCAGGAATAGCAGGGATCCGGCCTCCACATTCATGACTTCCCGGATCATGTCCATTGTGTATTTTAACACCTTACTAATATCGAAGGTTGAAGATGCCAGGGCACTGCCGATCTGGCGAATCGTATCCAGTTCTTGATTGCGCCTCACCACGGCCGCTGAAAGTTTGTTCCGTTCGAGGACCAGGGAAAGGGCGTTGGCAATCCATTTCAAAAGCGCCTGGGCTTCTGAGAATAAACCGCGTTTTTTTGAGGTCAAAACCAGGATCCCCGTTACAGCACCCTCCATTTTTATAGGTGCCAGGAGACAGGATTGACAGCCCTGATCCTTAAAAAGAGCCTGATCCAGCGGGGTGCTGGCATAATTTGGCCCCTCAATGACCAGGGCGCTTTCCTGTTTAAAGACTTTTTCTATAATTGAACCTTGGTAGGAGTAGGAACTTCCCTTGACAATGGGGGAGGGATGGTTGCTGACAAAATCGGAGATCGTCAAATAGTCCGGTTTGCTGGCATGTTTGGTCATCACGATGGCAAAATCATAAGCGACCACACTATGAATCTCGTTGAGCACCGCGCGGACTAGTTCGGTATCCCGAAAGCTGGAATTGAAAAGCTTAAAGATCTTTTCAATCGTTTTTTGATAAACAGCTCCCCGTTCGTTCTCTTTTAAAAGGCGCAGATTCTCAAAAGTGAAAGCGGCGTTGCTTAAAAGGGGTGTGAGTACATCAATGTCGCTGTGGGTATAAATTTTGTTGTTGTTTCTTGATGAAATCGTTAAAACACCGATAATCTCCTTGCTGGTCTTAATGGGCATGCAAACAAAGGACTTTGATCCGTAATGCGCCATGTTGGCACGACCGAAGCGTTTGTCTTTTTCAATATCCTCCACCACCAGTGGCGATTTATTGATAACCGCATATTTGGCAATACTGGTTTCGAAATCAATCCGATCTCCGGATTTAACAAATTTTCCAAGTCCCACGGTCGCCTTCACCACAAATGACTTGGAACCATTTTTTTCAAGCGTCAAAACGGAGCCAAGATCTGAATTCGTCAATACCAGCGCCCGTTCCAGAGTCACGTAAAGGATTTCCTCAGGATCGAATGTTACGTAGCAAAGCTCCGAAAGTTCTTTTAAGATGGAGATTTCCGATGCTTTTTTTTCAAGCATTTTGAATGTGTTGCCGAACTGCCTTTCTATCGTGGTAAAAGAATTAACAATGGCGTGCAGTTCATCTGTACCGGTTTGGGCCTCGCCATCTGAGAGCTCGGTGATATAGTTGGTCGACATGGTCTCGGATATATTGGCTATTTTATCAAATAGATTTTTCAGTATGTTGAAGGCGATAAACGAGAAAATGAGTATCCCGAGAAAGAAGAAAGGCAGGTATTCATCATTCAGCATGTTGTATTTGATACTGAAAAACAAAAATCCCAGGATTGGAAATAAAAAGAAAAGCCCAAATATCAGATTGAGTTTGTAATAAAGACTGCGACGTTTCAATAATCTATTTCCTAACCACTTATTGAATCCCATGGAGCCGTCCTTTACACGCACATTAATTTATATATCATAAACAAATTTTCTTCAAGAAAATAAATAGGCTATGAAAGATTCCAGGCCTTTCGATTTCGGATTTGGAATTTGAGATTTCGGATTGAAAAGATGGCGCCGGAAAATACTCCTTTTAAAAATCACAAATCCGAACTCCAAAATCCCAAATCATTGGATCTTTAAACTGTCCCGCTCTATTTCTTGGGGTTGACTTTCTGGCGGGTCCCTTTTATATGAGGCAGTTCCTATTTGAGACAGCCCTTTGGAGTTTAATCACCCATTAGGTAAAATCAACCACAAGGACCCAATCATGATTGATCTTCATATAAAAAAAATTTCTTCAGAACTTGACTTGAAAGACCGCCAGGTAAGTGCTGTGGCGTCTTTGTTGGAGTCCGGTTGCACGGTGCCCTTCATCGCCCGCTATCGTAAAGAGGCCACTGACAGTTTGAATGAAGTGAGCATCACCATCATACGCGATCGACTCCAGCAGTTGGTTGAGTTGGATCAGCGCAGGCTATCCATCCTTAAATCATTGGGGGAAAACGGCCACCTCAACGATGAGCTCAAAGAAAAGGTCGAATCCGCACCAAGCATGGCCACCCTGGAAGATATATATCTGCCGTTTCGACCCAAAAAACGAACCAGGGCTATGGTAGCCAGAAAAAAAGGTCTCGAGCCGCTGGCCAGGATCCTTTTGGAGCAGACCGGAACCGACCCGCGTATGGCGGCAGCTGAATTCATGGATCCGGAAAAAAAAGTTGAAACCATTGATGATGCCCTGGCCGGAGCCAGGGATATCATTGCCGAACTGATCAATGAAGATCAAGAGGTGCGCACGGAACTGCGAAAGTTGTATTTCACCAAAGCAGTCGTGCGCAGCCGTGTTAGCGCAGGTAAAGAGGAAGACGGCTCAAAGTATCGCGATTATTTCGATTGGCAGGAGGAAGCTGCGACGGCACCGTCTCACCGGATACTGGCGATGCGGCGCGGAGAAAAAGAAGATATCCTCAATTTATCGATAGCGCCACCGGAAGATACGGCCCTCAGGGTTCTTGAACATTTTTTTTTAAAGGGTGACGGGGATGATTCTACCCAGGTAAAACTCGCCATTGAGGATAGTTACAAACGCCTGTTATCACGCGCGATGGAAACTGAAATCAGGCTGGCTACTAAAAAACGAGCGGATATCACGGCCATCAGGGTATTTTCCGAGAATCTGCGGGAACTCCTGCTGGCTCCCCCGCTGGGACCCAAACGTGTCATGGGAATAGATCCCGGCTACCGCACCGGATGCAAGACGGTCTGCTTGGATCGTCAGGGAAATGTTGAGCATTATGACAACATATTTCCGCATGGGTCGAAGAAACAACAACAGGAGGCGGCAGTGAAAATTCAGCACCTGGTGGATCGTTTCAAAATAGAAGCCATTGCTGTTGGCAACGGTACAGCTGGACGAGAGACTGAAGCCTTTATTAACGGGTTGAGTTTCACCCAACCGGTTCAGGTGGTTCTGGTCAATGAAAGCGGTGCATCTATTTATTCCGCCTCAGCTGTCGCCCGTGAAGAATTTCCCGATCTTGACTTGACTGTCAGGGGCGCCGTATCAATCGGTCGGCGGCTGATGGATCCCCTGTCAGAGTTGGTAAAAATAGACCCTAAATCCATCGGTGTCGGGCAATATCAACATGATGTCGACCAATCAGCTCTGAAGAAATCCCTTGATGACGCCGTCATCAGCTGTGTAAACAGCGTGGGGGTCGACGTGAACCGCTCCAGCATTCAACTGTTGACATATATCTCGGGCCTGGGACCACAGCTGGCCAAAAATATCGTCGTGTACAGAGAAGAGAATGGACCGTTTGTGACCAGAGACAATCTGTTAAAAGTCCCAAGGCTGGGACCTAAGGCCTTCGAGCAGTGTGCTGGTTTTTTAAGAATCAGAAACGGCGAAAATCCGCTGGATGCAAGCGCCGTGCATCCGGAATCCTATCACATCGTCACAGCAATGGCTCGTGATATGGACTGCACGGTTAGCGACCTGATCCAAAATAAAGATCTGCATGATAAAATTGACATCCATCGGTACGTCACAGCTGAAGTCGGAATACCAACCTTAAACGATATCCTCGGCGAACTGGCCAAGCCGGGTCTTGACCCTCGAGATGCATTTGAAAAATTTGCCTTTGCCTGTGATATTGATAAAATTACCGATCTTAAATCCGGTATGAAAGTCCCCGGCATTGTAACCAACGTCACGGCCTTTGGTGCCTTTGTCGACATTGGCGTTCATCAGGATGGCCTTGTGCACATCAGCGAACTTGCGGACAAATTTGTTAAAAACCCGGCGGATGTCGTCCGGGTCCAACAAAAAGTTGAGGTGACTGTCATGGATATAGACCTAAACCGAAACCGCATCTCTCTATCAATGAGAACATTTCCCGGCGAATCCACCAGAAAAGTGAAACCATCAGCCAAACCTCAAAAAAGGCAGTCAAAAACCCCAACCGACAAAAAAAAGAAGGGGCCTTTCAACAGTTCCTTTGCAGATCTACTCAAAAACAGAAGTGGTTAGCCGGTTGAATAGTCAATTCGGAAATTTCAAACATCCCTAAATCAGTTTGAGAACATTATAGCAATGGATTCATTCGTATTCGCTGGCCGTTTTTCCAGGACATTGGTCGTCATTATTAAGGTTTTAATATCGATGAATAATTGTTACTATTTATATTTGAGAGTCAAGGGTTCAGAGGATCAGAGTTCCGGGTTCAAAGCTTCTGAGATTCCGAAGTTCAGGTGATCCAAAATAACCTTGAACGTTGAGCCCGGTACCTTAGAACCCTGTGCAAAAGCAACCCGGAAGGTTGAACCCAGAACCTTGGAACGCTATTTAAATCATGCGTGCAGTAATCCAGCGAGTGAAAGAAAGCTCAGTCAAGACAGAGAACCAAATTATCGGTCGAACCGGCTTTGGTTTGCTGGTTCTACTCGGGGTGGCAAAAAGCGACAGCCCCTCGGATGCCGACTACCTGGTAAATAAAATAGCCAATCTCAGAATTTTTGAAGATGAAAAGGGCAGGATGAATCGATCCCTGTTGGAGACCGGCGGGGAAATGATGATCGTTTCACAGTTTACGCTTTTGGCCGACTGCCGCAGGGGGCGCCGACCTTCCTTTGTAGATGCTGCCGAGCCGGAACTGGCCACCGAGCTCTATGAATATTTTGTTAAACAGGTCCGCAACCTTGAAATAACCGTCGCAACAGGGCGTTTCAGGGCCATGATGGAAGTCGCTTTGATCAACGAAGGACCGGTTACCATTATTGTAGAAAGCCCGCGCAGAATTCGGAATGCGGATTGAATGATGGAAATTTTTACCAAACTGAAACGCTTACGTCGTGTAGTTACAATTTCGCTGCTGGGGCTTGGAGTTATATCTGTTGTCGGAACTTCTACAGGCTTCGGTGCAACCAGAACCGAGGTGATAACATCGCTCATCGGGGCTAACGATTCCCTCCTGGTTGTTGATCCGGACGGCCACACCTTAATCTCAAAGAACGAGGCCCAAAAACTAATTCCGGCTTCCATTCTTAAAATCTTCACCTCGCTGGCTGCAATTCATTACCTGGGACCTGAACATCGCTACCGGACTGAATTTTTTATCGGCAACAACTCAGATTTGAAAATTAAAGGCTTCGGCGACCCGCTTTTAATTTCGGAAATCGTCCGGGAAATCGCCCGCCTTCTGGCTGCCCTTCTGGGCCCATCAACCCGCATCAACGATTTGATTGTCGATGACTCATATTTCAACCAGCCATTAACCATTCCCGGCATTAGTTTATCATCGCAACCTTACGATGCTCCCAATGGCGCATTGTGTGTTAATTTCAACACCGTTTTTTATAAGCGCACCCAATCAGGCTACGTCAGCGCCGAATCCCAAACCCCGCTGCTTCCATTTGCCGAAAAAAAAATAGGCAACCGGAATTTGAAAGCCGGTCGGATTGTACTGTCCCATGTCGAAAATGAAAATACAGTTTATGCCGGCAAACTTTTTGAGTATTTCCTTAAACAGGAGGGCGTTCAATTAAGTGGTAATGTGAAGATAGGCAAGGTGAATTACACACACGACAGACTCATTTTTAGATATACTTCCCGTTTTAGCCTGACTCAAATTATCTCCAAGTTGCTTGAACATTCCAACAATTTTACCACCAATCAGCTACTCATTTCCGCCGGTATTGAAGCTTTCGGACCTCCGGGCAATCTGGCAAAGGGAGTTGAGGCAGCGGTCGCCTATGCCTCTAATGAATTAGCAATTGATGATATGACAATCTTTGAGGGTTCTGGGATATCGAGACAGAACAGGGTTTCAGCCCTAGAAATGATGCGCGTTCTGGAAGCATTCGAGCCAAACTTTGTGTTGCTGCGCCAGCTGGGTCGTGATTTCTATAAAACCGGCACCCTGCATGGTATCAGCACCCGTGCCGGATATATCACCAGTCAAAATGGCGGCAGATATCGTTACGTCGTCATGATAAACACCCGGGGTAAATCTACCCAACCCATCATGCGCCAATTACTTCAATTGTTGGAATAACAAATGTCGAATGGAGGAGCAGATGAGCTTTTTAGGAAGCCTTGTTTATTAGCCAGAAGTGATGCTGGCGTAAGCACTATGATTATGAATGGATTCAAAATTTTCGGCACTGACCGAAAACCAGGTGATGTTGTCGTCAGCGTTAAGCTTTTTGGCAACATCGCGCACAATATCTTCAACAAACATCGGGTTGGCAAAAGCCCTTTCGGTAACTGATTTTTCGTCAACCCGCTTTAACACTGAAAAAACATCACAGGATGCCGATGATTCAACCAGTTCGATCATATCTTCCATCCAGATAAATTTTTTAAATCGGGTGCACAGTTTTACTTCACCCCGCTGATTATGCGCACCATTGTCGCTGATTTCCATGGAACAGGGACAAACCGAAGATATGGGGACAACAACTTCAGAAACAAGATCAACTCTGCCGTTGGGATCGCTGGATCCTCTGATACTGCAGGTGTAGTCCATAAGCCCCGGCGACGCGCTGACGGGTGCAGTTTTTTCAATAAAATAAGGAAATGTCATTTCAAGGTGGGCCGAAGCAGCATTTAAATGCTTTTTCATATTTTCCAGGATTACTGAAAACTTCTCCAGTGAGACATCCGGGTGCAGCAAATGCAGTAATTCGACAAAACGGCTCATGTGGGTACCCTTGTTGTTATGGGGCAAATCCACATACATATTAATGACGGCAATGGTATGCTGAAAACCGTCCCGGCGGTCTCGAACGGTGATGGGATATCGTAGATTTTTTATTCCGACCTTATCGATAGGAATTTTACGAAAATCAGGTTGGCTCTGGATGTCCCTCATAATTCAGGTGTTGCTCCTGTTGTGGCGTTTAATACAACCCCGCGAAAGAAGTTTTTTCAGCACACCCCGCATGAAGGGTGGCTCTATTTTAAGAGATAATCCGTGTTCACATGACTCATGGCTCTGAAAATATTGCCCTTCACTTTTTTATTGGTGCGGTAAAGCTGCTGTAAAAAAGTCTTCATTTCATTGCGTTTGGAGTTGCCGGCGCTCGGACATGCGTTAATGAATTCAGGAAAATTTTGATCTCCGGCAAACTTTCTAATTAGCTGTTCATCGGCAAATGCCAGCGGTCGAATAACGGTGAATTTTTGCTGAAAAAATGCCTGGGAAGGCACCATCGTGCTGATCTCCCCGGCATAACATATATTCATAAACAGAGTTTCAATGATATCATCTTTGTTATGGCCCAATGCCAATTTGGTGCACCCTAACTCATCGGCAATTTCAAACAACCGTTTTCTTCGCAACCGGGAGCACAGAAAACAAGGGTTTTCACGATTTTCAGGACTGTGTGCCAATAGCCCATAATTGGTGTATTCAGCTCTAATGGAAAACCCCAGTTTATTGCCATACCATTCCAGGGATTCTCCAAAACTGCCTTCAAAACCGGGGTCAATGTAGACGGCAAACAGTTCGTAATTTATAGGCACGCGCTTCAGACGTTCGTCTAACATCCACATAAGCGTTAAACTGTCCGCACCGCCTGAAAGCCCCACAATGATTCGATCGCCGTCGGAAATCATCTGGTAGCGATGCAGGGCTTTGCCCATTGCCCGGTTTATCGCTTTATATGTGTTAGATGCATTCGGCAAAAGAACCTAAAATTATTCACTCCCTTCTTCTTGCAGAGCGGCCTCTTTGGATACAACCTTTCCAGCTGCAACTTCGCGCAGTGAAACCACAATGTCCTCATTTTTAGGGGAACTTACAAGATAATCGGATCCTTCACGGATCTGTCGCACTCGTTTGGCCACCATGTTAACAAGTAAAAATCGATTGTCGACTTTTTTCAAGCAATCTTCAATTGTAATACGTGCCACGAAATAACCTCCATGTGTTTTGTACAATATCTATTAAAGTATATCCACTATCTCATAAATCCGCTTGCCCCCCGGCACTTCCAGCGTCAATTCGTCGCCCGGCTTTTTACCCAAAATGGCCTTACCCAGAGGTGAAGATACTGAAATTCGTCCATTCCCAATATCGGATTCATCCGGCCCTACCAACTGGTATTCAACTTCCTCTCCGGTATCTATATTTTCCAGCATAACCTTATTACCAAATACCGCTCGATCCTTGGGCAGGTTGTCAGTGTTGATGACATCGGCGTTTCCTAATTTATACTCCAACTCACCGATCCGTCCTTCGATAAAACCCTGCCGATCTTTAGCGGCATCAAATTCGGCATTTTCACTGAGATCACCGTGGGCGCGAGCTTCTTCAATTGCTTTTATATTTCGAGGGCGCTCAACTCTTTTCAGGTTTTCAAGCTCCTTTTTAAGAGTCGCATACCCTTGCCGGGTTACCGGTATTCGATCCAATTCAATCCTCCTTATAAATATTTGTCCACCAGGACCCTAGCGATCTGCACTGCATTAGTGGCTGCCCCTTTGCGGATATTGTCGGCGACGATCCACATGTTGATCCCATTGGCGATGGATTCATCATCTCTGATTCGACCCACAAAGATTAAATCCTGTCCGGCCGCCTCGGTGGCGAGGGGGTATTGGTTATTGCGCGGATCATCAACAACCTTGATGCCGGGTGCTTGTTCAAGAAGCGCTCTTACCTCGGAGGCGGAAACGGGCACGCTGGTTTCCACATTGACGGATTCGGAATGTCCGTAAAAGACAGGGACCCGCACGGTGGTTGCCGTAACGCCGATGGTGTCGTCTTCCAGTATCTTTCTGGTTTCATTGGCCATCTTCATCTCTTCTTTGGTATACCCATTGTCCAGGAAAGCATCTATATGGGGCAGACAGTTGAATGCGATGGGATGGGGATAGACCTTGCTCTCATAATTTAAAAAATTCATCATGGCCCGGGTTTGATCAAACAGCTCATCAATAGCTTTTTTACCGGTACCGGAAACTGCCTGATAGGTAGATACCACAACACGCTTGATACCGAATTTTTTATGGATGGGTTCTAATGCAACCACCATCTGAATTGTTGAGCAATTTGGATTTGCAACAATCCCTTTATTTTTATAATGAGCAATGGCGTGTGGATTTACTTCCGGGACGATCAAGGGCACATCAGGATCCATTCGCCAGGCGCTTGAATTGTCCACGACCACACAACCGTCTTTGGCAGCATGGGGTGCATACTTCTCACTGGTTCCGCCGCCGGCTGAGAAAAGGGCAATGTCCATACCTTTGAAAGAGTCTTCTTTGAGTTCTTCCACAGCTATCAACTCACCCTTATATCGCAAGGATCTGCCCACCGAGCGGGATGAGGCTAAAAATTTTACGGACCGTGCGGGAAAATCCGCTTCCTCCAGACAACGAATCATTTGATTGCCTACTGCACCGGTTGCCCCGGCAACGGCAACGTTGACTTTTTTTTCAGACATCTTGCTGGACCCTCTCTACCGGAATGATAAAAACGATTCCTCTGTCAGCGTTAAAATTTGTTCTATCGCTAAGATATGCGAAGATATGTGAATATTGTAAAGAATTGGCAGGATGACGCTGGATTCGGCTTCATGACTACAATACTTGGCAAAGTTCTCGATGCAGCCCTGTGAAGGCCTGCTATTCAAACTGACCCAATATGGATGTACCCGCTTTTACCTTGTCGCCTACAGTCGATTTCAGTTTTATGTCGGTCGGTAAATATACATCTAACCGTGAACCAAAGCAAATAAGTCCGAAGCGCTGGCCACGGCGCACTTGATCCTCCGGCTTTAGGTGACAAATAATACGTCTGGCAATCAGGCCGGCAATCTGTACGACATACAAAGGTTGGCCGTTTTCCATTTCAATCAAAACGGCGTTGTGCTCGTTTTGCTGCGATGCCTTATCTAGATTCGCAGAAAAAAATTTCCCGGGGTAGTAGTCGATTTCTTTTACGCGGCCATTATACGGCACCCGGTTGACATGCACATTAAACACGGACATGAAAATGCTGATTTTCATGCACTCACCATTAAAAAACGGGCTGTTCTTCACAACGCCGGCAGCGACGACTTTACCGTCGGCCGGTGATACCACCAGGCCCTTTTCGGCAGGAATTACCCGGTCCGGATCCCTGAAAAATCCGCAAATGCAAAATGTTACCACCAATCCGATCAGCGTAAGGGTAGTCAGCCCCAATAGCGCCAATATTGCTGTGGTAAAGGCAGCTACAAATATAAGCGGATAACCGGCCCTTGCCACGGGAAACGCCGTTTGACTAGGTGAGTCAGATCTGAAAAATTTGTTCATATTTATACAGATGCACTAAACTAAATTGAAATTTTGATGTTTAACAGCAATTGTTATTCCTGTCAAGAATATCCTTACAATTTCAATAAATTATCCTTTTTTTCTGGTGGAACTCAGCATCGGATTTTCGAATATATTGCGGTACCAGCAAGGTGACATCATCCGTTTCCCGATGAATAAAACGGCTCAGGCTTATTCCCGCCACAGATGAGGCCCGAATGTTGTCTTGATTCCAACCCGCAAAGTGGGCTAAGGCCCCCAGTTTGGCTGCGATCTCTTCCTTGTACAACACCGCGCCATTGCCGATGAATAAGCAGGGTTCGCTTATATCACCGATTGCCTCGACGGGTGCAAGAACCTGCTCAGTCCCTTCTTTTTTTAATTCACCTTCCTGATTGCGATAGCGGCAACAATAAACTTCATGCTTGCGCGCATCTAATAATGCACATACCAGATACTTGCCCGGGGCACATTGCCAGGCAAGCGCATCCAGACTGGAAACACCTACCACCGGTTTGTTCAGCGACCAGGCCAACCCCTTGATGGTGCTGATACCGATTCTCAAACCGGTAAACGAGCCTGGTCCGATCGTTACGGCGAATCCATCCATGTCCGCAATTTTTACCCCGGACATGCCGCAAACCGTGTCGATCATGTTCATTAGATGTTTTGAATGGGTCTGGTTGTTGACCGTGGTCAATTCAGCACTCACCAACCCATCATCCACAATAGCTGCGCTGCAGCTCGTGGTGGCCGTATCCACCGCTAGAACTTTCATTTTTTTGCTTAAAATCGTTTAGATCGTTAGGATGTCATGAAGCGTTGATGGTTTCGGCTAAAACCATTCGCCTATTTTATTAGCGCTCTGTCCAGCACCTGTTCCATGCTCAGTTACCGGAATAAATTCAATTTTGCGTTTTATATTCCTGGGGATCTCTGCCAGATCTTTTTTATTTTTTTCAGGAAAAATTACCCTTCGAATACCGCCTCTCAAAGCGCCCAGGGCCTTTTCTTTCAGACCGCCAATAGGAAGGACCCGGCCTCTTAGGGTGACTTCACCGGTCATGGCAACATCATTTCGTACGGGCCTGTTCGACAATGCCGAAATCAGGGAGGTGGCCATGGCGATCCCGGCCGAAGGACCGTCCTTGGGAATCGCACCGGCAGGCACATGAATATGGATGTCGAGGCTATCAAAATCTTTTTTCTTCACGCCAAACGAGGCCATGTTGGCCCGGGTGTAGGTCAGCGCCGCCCGGGCCGATTCCTGCATGATATCTCCGAGCTGCCCGGTAACGATCAACTCCCCTTTCCCGCCGATCAAAGAGGCCTCGACATACAGCACTTCACCGCCGACCTGGGTCCAGGCCAACCCGGTTGCCAGACCGACCTGGCTTTTCTCCTGGTCCATTTCCGGAATATATTTGGCAACCCCCAGAAACGAATGCAAATTAGCCATGGTCACCGAAAATTTCTTTTTTTTATTCTCAGCGATTTGGCGTGCCGATTTGCGACATATGGTGCCAATTTCACGCTCAAGGTTTCTCAATCCGGCTTCAGCAGTGTATTCGGTTATCATTTGACGCATGGCTCCGGCACTGATGGTCAGCGTCGTCGGTTTTAATCCATGTGCTTTGATCTGACGAGGCATGAGGTGCTTGAAGGCAATTGCCGATTTCTCTTCCTCGGTGTATCCGGCAAGGTGGATGACCTCCATACGGTCCAGCAGGGCTGATGGTATGGTATCAGTGGCATTGGCGGTAAGGATAAACATCACCTTGGACAGATCGAAGGGCAAATTCAGAAAATGATCACTAAAATCAGAATTCTGTTCCGGATCCAGGGCTTCCAGCAAAGCTGATGAGGGGTCGCCTCGATAATCAGCACTCAGTTTGTCGATTTCATCCATCATAAATACAGGGTTGTTCGTATGACATTGCTTTAAACCTTGTAAAATGCGGCCGGGCATAGCGCCTATATAGGTGCGGCGATGCCCTCGAATTTCAGCTTCATCACGAATTCCACCCAAAGAGATACGAATGAATTTTCGTTTCAACGCCCTGGCAATCGCCTGCCCTAATGAGGTTTTGCCGACTCCCGGTGGCCCTACGAAACATAAAATGGGACCTTTCATTTTGGGATTGAGCTTGCGAACACTTAAATACTCCAATATCCTGCCTTTGACGTTATCAAGCCCGTAGTGATCTTTATCCAGTACTTGTTTGGCCTTTTTAATATCGATCACATCCTTCGATGACTTGCTCCAGGGCATCTCCACCAGCCAGTCCAGATAGGTCCTTACAACCGTTGACTCGGCCGACTCAGGATGCATCTGCTCCAGACGTTTTAACTGCTTGGCGGCTTCCTTGTTGACTTCCTTCGGCATCCGGGCGCGCTTGATCTTCTTTCGATACTCTTCCAACTCCAGCAAGTTTTCATCAAATTCCCCGAGTTCCCTGTTAATCGCCCTTACCTGCTCACGCAAAAAATAGTCTCGCTGACTCCTGGACATTTCTTCTTTGACGTCGGATTGAATTTTAGCCTGCATTGTGGATAGCTGCACTTCCTTGACAAGAAGGTCATTCACCTTTTTCAGACGCTGCATTGGATCCGTAATCTCAAGCAGTTGCTGACTATCCTCGATATTCAGCCTCAGATTCGATGCCACCAGATCAGCCAGCTTGCCGGGATCCTCAATGCTTTGTAATATTGTGATTACATCTCCGGTCATCTCACCGCGCAGGACTAAAATTTTCTCACAATGCTCTCTGACGTTTCGCATCAGTGCTTCTGTTTCCAGGCTGATTTTTTCGATAGCCGGCTCCGAAATCATTTCTACTTTCACGCGATACAATGATCGCCTGCGAGTATAATTTACAATCCTGGCTTTGGCGAACCCCTGAACCAGTATTTTAACGCTCCCGTCTGGAAGTTTCAGCATTCGCAACACCCGGCTGACAGTGCCGGTGCTGAAGATCTCGTCGGTATCCGGGTTTTCGATAGCCGGATCTCTCTGGGTGGCAAGAAACAGATAGCCTTCCTTAGCCACAGCCTCCTGTACCGCACGCACCGATTTTTCACGACCCACGAACAGGGGAAGTACCATGTCCGTAAAAACGACGACATCACGCACGGGCATTAATGGAAGGATTCCAGGTATTTCAGCTTCCGTATCGTCGTCATCAATGATGCTGATAAGATCATCTTTATCGGTTTCGGCCATTTTCGCTCCTATAATCCTATATTTAGAAATTCTACCAATGCAGCTGAGTTTTTATCTCAATAAACGCCCTGATATGAACTGTATTCATTTCTTGCATTTAGTTGCATCCATACAGTTTTATCCAATTTTCCGCCCGGGAAGGGGGCAGTTGTACGCCTAACCTCTAATAATAATACATTTATTTTTTTTGACAATATCACTTTGTTTTTTTAGCGAAACATGCCAAAATATAAGAAATACTGGACAATTGCAGAGGATAATGCATGATACCGTATCTAATCGAAACTTTCATTTTTCTAGTGGGTCTTTGTATTGGAAGTTTTTTAAATGTTTGTATTTACCGGCTGCCGGCCTCCAAATCTATTGTTCATCCCCGCTCCATGTGCCCGCATTGCGACACCCTTATCCCCTTTTACGACAATATCCCCGTTTTTAGTTACCTGTGGTTGAAAGGGCAATGTCGCAATTGTAAGGTAAAAATACCCATGCGATATCCGATGGTTGAATTATTAGGCGGCCTTTTTGCCCTGGGAACTTATCTGCGATTTGGTCTGGGCATCGAGACATTGATATATTATTTATTTATCGCCGCGCTGCTGGTGGTCACCTTCATAGATATCGATCACCGCATCATACCGGATGTCATCACCCTGCCCGGCATACCCGTCTGTTTTGCGGCCAGTTTTGCCTTGGCGGCCATCACATACAAAGATGCACTGCTGGGTATCCTTATCGGCGGCGGAAGTTTGTTTCTGGTTGCCTGGATCTATAGCATCATCACCAAAAAAGAGGGAATGGGCGGAGGTGACATCAAATTATTGGCGATGATGGGTGCAATTGTGGGCTGGCAGGGTGTACTTTTTACTATTTTTGTCGCCTCGCTGGTGGGAACTCTGGCCGGCTTGGCAGTCATGCTGCAATCCCGCAAAGGTATGAAATTGGCCGTGCCTTTTGGTCCCTTTCTGTCCATCGGTGCCATTACCTACATATTTTTCGGAACCCAGTTGATAAGCTGGTATTTTAATATACTAAGATAATGTGCTATGAGACTTGCCATTTTTTCTGATACTCACGGCAACTATGATGCCTTTCAGCTGGTTATAAAGGATATTGACGCTTCCGATATAGATGCCGTGATCAGCCTGGGCGACAACATCGGATACGGTCCGGAGCCTGATCGCGTGATAACGGAAATCAAAGCCCTGAGTATCCCATCTGTTCAAGGCAATCACGAACTGGCGCTAAAAGATGAAAAATATTTGAACTGGTTCAATCCGGCAGCACGCAAGTCACTGATTAAGACGCGCGATTTGCTCAGTAAGGCTTCCATTCGCTATATATCTCAATTTGAACCGTTTATCACATCGTATGATTGCCGCTTTGTTCATGGATTTCCTCCGGATTCTTCTCTGATTTATATGTTCCAGGTATCTGAAAGCAGAAAACAGGAAGTTTTTAACGACATGGCAGAAAGGATATGCTTTATCGGTCATACCCACACCCTTGAAATCATCGGCTATGATGGAAAATATATTCAATACCAGGAACTTTCCGAGGGATTATTGCGCCTGGATCCAGAAAAAAAATATATCATCAATATCGGCAGTGTCGGACAACCCAGGGATTCAACCAATAATGCCAAATATGTGATCTGGGATTCGAAGGAAAACTGCCTTGATGTAAGATTTGTATCCTATGATATTGCGTCGGTGGTCCGGAAAATCAAAGCAGCCGGCCTTCCGCAAAAGCATGCCCAGAGGCTATGGTAGGGATAACTGCAAATGACAGATGTCTATTGATCCGCCTGTGGCAGAACTAACGAAGGCATTCTTTCGATTTTATAAATCACGACAGAATTCAATACATATTCAATATTCAATCGTCGATTATGATTTATATTCTGCTCCAAGGGCCAGACCCAAATCCAGGGCCTGACGGTTCATATCCAAAAAATCAGGAGGGATCCTGTTCTCAAGAACCTTCATAATGGACTCAGGCGCTACCAGTTCAGTCATACCGATCAACGTGCCCAGCATCGCAATGTTAAATACAATCGGCTTGCCGATTTTCTCCATGACGCTGTTGTATATGGGGATTTCTTTTTGCTGGGCATCAATTTTTTTTTGGGTTTTTACATAGCGCGTATCGGTGATCAACAGTCCACCCGGTCGTATTATTTCGTAAAATTTATTATAGGCGTCCTGGGTGAGGCATACCAGCAAATTGGGCTGAATCACCTTGGGATAGTCGATGGTCGAGTCTGATATGATGATATCGGTCCGGGTTGCGCCGCCGCGGGCCGCCGCACCGTAGGATTGAGATTGCACGGCATTCAGGCCTTCATAGAGCACGGCCGCTTCGGCCAGGATAATGGCCGCCGTGATAACGCCCTGCCCTCCCGAACCCGAAAATACCATTCTGAGTCTTTCCATATTTATTTTACCTCCATCGCCCGTTCTATTATCTTATCGTATTCGTTGCAGTATTCCGGACTCTCTTTTTGCACGAAGATACCCCGTTCAATCATATCCGGATTCTCCTGCTTGACTTTGGATCCGATGGAAGTGGTGTTATTTTTAAACCACTTGACCATATCCACGGCATCGCCGGCCTTGTTTTTACGCCCGAAATAGGTCGGGCACTGGCTTAAGATTTCCACCACGGAAAACCCCTCATGCAAAATGGCTTTTTTGATAATGTCGGCCATTTGCTGCACATGATAGCTGGTTGTGCGGGCAACAAAGGTGGCTCCGGCTGCTTTGGACAATTCCACTACATCAAAGCTGTAATCAATATTGGCAAACGGTGCCGTGGTGGCCAGAATGCCTTCGCCGGACAGGGGTGAAAACTGGCCACCGGTCATCCCGTAAATGCGGTTATTCATAACGATGGCGGTAATATCGATATTTCGGCGTGCGGCGTGGATAAAATGGTTGCCGCCAATGGCCAAGGCATCGCCATCGCCCATGGGGACGATGAGGTTTAACTCCGGCCGGCTCATTTTCACTCCGGTAGCAAAGGCCAGGGCCCGGCCGTGGATGGTGTGCAGGGTGTGGAAATCAACATAGCCGCTAATTCTGGCGGAACAGCCGATGCCCGAGACCATGACAATTTCGTTTTTGCTCATGCCTAATTTTTCGACGGCCTGCAACAAGCCATTGAGCACCATTCCATGGCCGCAGCCGGAGCACCACAGGTGGGGGAAAAACCGTTCCCGTAAATAATCTTTAACTGCCATTTGTCAAACCCCCTTTCCCTGGATCAATCGCAATATATTCAAAATATCCTCCGGGGTAATAAAAACGCCGTCGATTCGGTTGGCAAGAAACACCTTTTGCGGGTCATCCACGGCCAGTTTCACCGTGTTTAAAATTTGCCCCATATTCAACTCCACGACGATAACAGATTTGGTGTTGATGCACTTTTCACGTACGATGTCCGCAGGAAATGGCCACAGCGTTTGCAGCTCAAGGAGGCCAAGTCTTTCCCCCCGCATGCGCCGATTTTCCACAACGTGCAGCGCTGAGCGAGCCGCCGAACCATAAGAAATTAACAGATGCTCGGCGTCTTCGAGATAATATTCTTTGTAGCGGGCAATTTGATTGGCTCGATTTTCAAGCTTATCAACCAGATGACGCAGCAAACCGTGCACCGCCCGGGGTTCGGTGGACGGAAATCCCCACATGTCGTGAAATAGACCGGTGACGTTATAGCGGTGAACCCCGCCGAAATCCGACATGGGGAGTCGTCCGTCTTCCCGGGGCAAATAGGGATGATAATCCACCCCTTCTTTGACCGATGTTCTAAGCCTTTCGACCAGTGGAATTGCGCCGGACTCGGGGATGACCAGGGGCTCGCGCATATGCGCCACCACCTCATCAAATAAAAGGATCACCGGGGTCCGGTAGGTTTCAGCCAGGTTAAAGGCTTCCACCGTTACCGCGAAAACATCCTGATGATTGGAAGCCGTCATGGCAATGATGGCGTGGTCACCGTGGGTCCCCCAGCGGGCCTGGTTGACATCGCCCTGACTGCCGTGGGTCGGAATACCGGTGGAAGGGCCGCCGCGCTGAACATTGACGATAACGCAGGGAATTTCGGTCATAACCGCATAGCCGAGGCCTTCCTGCATCAGCGAGAAACCGGGGCCACTGGTGGCCGTCATGACTTTACGACCGGTAAGCGAAGCGCCGATTATCGCGCATATCGATGCGATCTCATCTTCCATCTGGATAAATTTGCCGCCGGATTGCGGAAGGCGGTAAGACAACAACTCGGCAATTTCGGTGGAAGGGGTAATCGGATAGCCGGCGTAAAAATCCAGGCCGGCATATAAAGCCCCTTCCACACAAGCTTCGTTGCCTTGAACAAATTTTTTATTTTCAGCCATTTCAATACCCTATTTCTCTATTTCTATTTCGATTGCCAGATCCGGGCATCGGAGCTCACACAACTTGCAGCAAATACAATCCAGTGGGCGAGCTGCAATCACTTTGTCGCTGGCATCCAGCTCCAGGACCTTTTTGGGACAGAATTCTACACAAATACCACAACCTTTGCACCAATCCCGGTTGATGTGATGCTGTTTCAATTTAGGTTTTCCCATAGACGATTCCTCTCACCATCCGAGCCACTCACTGATCCGCGAAATATTGTGTGTCATCGAATACAAATTAGGGGCATCGCCCCGATTGGAATGTTGGAATACTGCAAATTTGCTAATCGTAACTCAGCGACGATTCAATCGATTACACACTCAATCTTTATCAGGATCTATCGTGCCGATTTTAAGGGTTTTAAAATTATTCGTTTATCACCCTAATGTCAAGGAAAAGGCACTAAAAATCGGCACTTTATGCTTTACCCCTTTGACAAACTGACTCTTTTTTTAATATGCTTACAAAAGACCGGAAATTATTTTTTGGAATCTTCGTCATCCGAGAGGAGCGGTGTCAGTTTTGAGAAAAGCGCTGTTATTTATCGGAATTCCTCTTTTCATCGTCATTAGTATTGCTTTGGGGCTTATTTTTGAGCTTAAGTTGTTCGCCTCGACACCTGCAGATAAATCAGCCTCAGCCCCAGTTATTATCAACGTTCGCCCGGGTCAAACCTTGAATACGACTGCCGACATCCTCGCCCGGGAGAACCTCATCAAAAATGCGATGAAGTTTGTCCTGGTGGCACGGATTAAGGGCTATGATAAACGACTGAAAGCCGGAGAATACCTTCTTTCAGCATCCATGACACCCCTTCAGCTCCTTAAAATCATGGTAAAGGGGGCTGTCAAGCTTTATAAATTGACCATCCCCGAAGGCTACAATCTATATCAAATAGCCGAATCGGTGGATACAGCCAATTTTGGTACAAAAATGGACTTCATCCAAGCGGCCACCGACACCACCCGGGTGCGCCGAATTGGTCTGGAAGGTGAGACCTTTGAAGGTTATCTGTTCCCTGACACCTATTTGTTCCCCAAAGAAGTGACCATTGATCGTATAATTTCTACCATGGTGAAACGATTCTGGTCTGTCTTTGTTCCCGAATGGCAGGCCCGCGCCAAAGATCTCGGACTGACCGTCCATCAGGTTGTCACCCTGGCATCCATCATCGAAAAAGAGACGGGAGCCCCCTTTGAACGACCGATCATCTCGTCAGTATTTCATAATCGGCTGAAAAAAAAGATGCGACTGGAATCCGATCCCACCGTAATATACGGCATTAAAAATTTTGACGGCAACTTAACCCGAAAGCATCTGACCACGCCGACGCCCTACAATACCTATAAAATCAGGGGATTGCCCTCCGGTCCGATTGCCAACCCGGGAGGCGCATCCTTGGAGGCAGCCCTGTACCCGGATGATACCAAATTTGTCTATTTTGTCTCCCGCAAAGACCGCACCCATCAATTCTCAACAAATTTGCAGCAACACAATCGTGCTGTTCGAAAGTACCAATTGGGACGCCGGCAAAGAAATGACAAATAGCGAATGAGGATTCATCATTCTTCATTTATGGCGTCCGCCTTGACACAGAATCACATCACCATTAATTTATCTTAAAACATTTCGCCTATTACCAGGGGAGATAATGATGGTAGATTCAGATAAAAAACGACAGACCTTTATGATTGATCTCGAAAAACTCAACACCCTCAATGCCGAAGGGTGCATTTCCTGTGGGCGCAAATTTTCCCTGGGTGAAACCGTGGTGAAAGCCTGCGGCGCATGGGAAGGCCCTCCTAAAATTATTCATGAAAACGAAGCGGTGTGGGATGTAAACACGGCGACCTTCATTGAACGACGATGCTACCAATCCCGCAAAGAAGGTTAGAAACTTCTGATAGTCGAATATTTGACAGCTTTTTCACAGGGCATCCTAGTGGTTGTCAATTTTATTTAGTTCATAACTATCTTATATTTATACATATATTAAATAGAAATTTTTGGCACAAAATTTGTATGTTTAACTGTCACTTACGAATTACGGCTTCTCGGGTGTGCGTGCATCTTTTCTGACGGACTTCCAAACCAAGGTTGAGAAGATACCACATGAGAATAACGACATTTAGGAAGCCTTGCCCAAGAGCAGTGTCAATTGTGACCTGCTCTTTTTTTTGCAGCAAATCGTATTTACGAATCGATGGGCTAAGTCAAAAAAATATCACGCCCAGCCCTATCGTTTATGACCAATTAGGGTTCAAGTTTAGTGTTAAGATGGCCGATAACAGAGTTTAAATATATCTATTAAGTTTGAATTATTCCCGATCAACCGTTGATCGCCTGCCGCAACATTGCTTTCAAGGGGTATTTAATGGCTTTTAAAAATCTCAATGTTTCCATGGATAAGATCGGCCTTATCATTATCGGAACCGGTGCGTCACTGTTTTATTACTATCTTGAGGAATCAATGGCCCGGAGCCAAAGCCTGGGCAGTTTAATCACCATCGCCATCATATTGTTAATCAGCATATTTACGCAGTTGCTGATCAACAATATTAACCGTTCGCGAGAAACGCTGCAGGAATTAAATGAGACTTTAGAACAAAAAGTTATTGAGAGCACTAAAGAATTGCACGAATCTGAGGTGTTATATCGTACTATCTTCGAAAATACAGGGGCGGCCACCATCATCATTCAAGAGGATATGACAATTTCTCTGGCCAACTCTGTCTTTGCCAATATATCCGGTTTTGCCAAAGGAGAAATTGAATTAAAAAGATCATTTTCTGACTTTTTGGACGAAAAAAGCAACCGCACTATTTTAAATGATGAAGGGTACCTGAACAACGAGGAAAACATCGAATGCAAGTTTATCAACAGGGAGCGGGAAGAAAAGGACATTCTTCTCACCATTACAACCATTCCCGGAACTGAGAATCATGTCGCATCCCTGACGGATATTTCCGAACTTAAAGAAGCAGAGCGTCAGATTTCTCACCAAGCCTTTCACGACACCCTCACGAACCTGCCCAACCGTACGCTTTTCATGGAGCATCTGAATATGGCCATCAAACGCGGAAAACGGCGGCCGGATTACCGTTTTGCGGTGTTATATCTGGATATCGACCGTTTTAAACTGGTAAACGACAGCCTCGGGCATATTGTCGGTGATAACCTTTTGAAAGCTTTTGCAGAAAGGATTCGGGAGTCTTTGAGGGATATCGATACCCTTGCACGCCTGGGTGGCGACGAGTTTATCATCCTGCTCGAAGACATTGAAACCGAAAATTATGCCAGGATAGTGGCAGAACGCCTGCAACAGGCGCTCAAGCGCCCTTTTATGGTTAGCAGCAAGGAAGTTTTCGCCCTGGCCAGTTTTGGAGTGGTGCTCAACACCAAAGACTATGATCGGTCGGAAGATATCATGCGAGATGCCGATGCGGCCATGTACCACGCCAAGGAAAGGGGTCGGGCCCAATACAAGGTATTTGATAAAAAACTGCATGAAAAAGCGCTGCACCTTTTGCAGCGGGAAACCGATTTAAGAAAAGCGATCCACAGCAAAGAATTTGTCAACCATTATCAACCGATTGTTTCCCTGAAAACACGGTCGGTGGTGGGTTTTGAATCTCTGATTCGCTGGAATCATCCCCAGCTGGGATTGATTTACCCGGACTCCTTTATTTCGATTGCCGAAGAGACCGGGTTGATCATACCCATCACACGCCTCCTGCTTCAGGAAGCCTGTCGCGATTTGAAATCATGGCAGAACCAGGTTCAGGATCTGCAAAAATTAACCATGAACATCAATATATCCAGCAAGCATTTTCTGCTGCCAGGCCTGCTCAACGATCTCAAAGATGTACTCGATAGCATCAGTTTGCCTCCCGGACCACCTGAAACTGGAGATTACAGAAACCGCCTTGATGGAGGATGTGGAAGAGACGGTGCGACATGTGAATCGGCTGAAAGATTACGGTCTTGAAATCGTTATCGATGATTTTGGTACCGGTTATTCATCGCTGAGTTACTTACAACGACTACCGATCGATACACTCAAGGTGGACCGAAGCTTCGTGTCGCGAATTCAAAACTCACCTGACGGAAACAGAAACATTGTCGAGGCCATTATATCCCTGGCCCATCGCCTCGATATGATTGTGGTTGCAGAAGGGGTGGAAAATCTCGAACAGCATGCCATTCTCTTAAACATGGGATGTCAATTCGGACAGGGATATCTGTTCTCCAAACCTCTTCCCAAAGAGAAAGTTGACCAGATCATCAAGGAAATGCTGACGTTTTCCAGGAGAAACCCGGGTCAATATTATCCCTTGACCGATGAGCTTTCCAACTAATATATGCCTGTACCCTTAACTTTCACTGCCCTGCCCCGGCATTCGCCGACAGATTCAAATTTTCCTTGCCCGCAACCTGTGGCAGTGATAAACGCTGACGATGCGTGGCATAAGGCCCAAGATAGGGACTGACTTCCCATTGGAACGATGGAATGCTGGAATATGGAAAAAATGCACACAGTAACAATGTCAAATGAGCAGTCGGCCGGTCAGCGACTAATGGTCGGATTTGAAGGAACCAGATTCAATGAAGACCTCAAGTTTTTAATTACCCGCCTCAAAGTCGGCGGAATAATTCTTTTTGCCGGCAACCTGGAATCACCTGTCCAGATAAAAGAACTGTGCCGGTCAATCCAGGACTACGCGCGAATCGTCCAACAACCGCCCTTGTTCATTGCGGTAGACCAGGAAGGCGGCCAGGTGGCCAGACTGCAAGAGCCCTTTACGATATTTCCGGGCAACCCCCATATGAAATCTGAAGAAGATGCTGTTCATTTTGCAGAAATCACGGCCTCAGAATTGAGCCAGGTCGGCATCAACATGAACATGGCCCCTGTTATGGATGTCTCACCTGAGGGCTTTGACAGTATCATGGCCGGGCGCACCTTCGGCAACGACCCGGCCTTGGTTTCGCGCCTGGGTGTAAAGGTCATAGAACATTTACAGCTAAACAATATCATGGCGGTCGCCAAACATTTTCCGGGCATCGGACGAACGACGCTGGACTCTCACATGGATTTACCTGTCCTGGATGAGAACCTGTCTGGGATGGAACAGTTTGATTTGATCCCGTTTGATGCCGGAATTCAGAGCGGTGTCAGCGGCGTCATGCTTTCGCATATATTTTACACCCAACTTGATCCGCAATGGCCGGCCAGTTTGTCGCCTCCAATTGCCAGAAATCTGTTGCGCAAACAAATGGGATTTGATGGTCTCGTCCTTACCGACGATCTCGATATGGGAGCGATATCAAAGCACTATGACATTCATACCGCCATTCATCAGATCCTGGCGGCTGATATCGATCTGGCCCTTATCTGCCACAAGGGGCCGAATATTGAAATTGCTTTTGAAGAAATATTGAAAGGGATAACAGATTCGCCCGAGATAAGGGCAAGGGGGATCGAATCGGTGGCGAGAATCATGAGGGCAAAAAGAAAATTCATCGGTATGCCAAGCTAGGGACTTAGCACACTAAGCGTTAAGCCTTTTTGGTCCAGGAAAGGCCAAAAGAAAACATCGAACATTGGAAGTTAATTACTTTGCCCTTGAAAAAACATCGTCTCCAAGATCGGCTTCAATCCCAGCCGCAAGATAATGATAACCTGCCGCAGCTATCATGGCGGCATTATCGCCACAAAGGCTTTTTGAAGGGATATGTACGCTCATACCCCGGTGGCCGGCATCAGTTCTCAGCTTCTCCCTGAGCCGGCTGTTGGCGGCCACTCCCCCCACAAGCGCAAGGCGCTCGCAGCCTTTTTCCAGGGCTGCGTGAATTGCCTTGTAAGTAAGAACTTCCATGACCGCTTCCTGAAATCCGGCTACAATATCCGGCAGATGCTCTTTTATTTGATTGCGGTGATTGGTGGCATAGCGATTTACAGCTGTTTTAATTCCGCTAAAACTGAAATCAAAGCTGGCCTTGTCGAGGTATGATCGCGGGAATCTTATCCTGGCCGGATCGCCCAGCTTTGAAAGGCGATCGATAACGGCTCCTCCCGGATATCCCAGATCAAGCACCTTGGCAACCTTGTCAAAGGCTTCTCCGGCGGCATCATCTCTGGTCTGGCCCATCAATTTCGGCATAATATGATCGGTAACATGGTAGATGCTCGTATGGCCGCCGGATGCCAGCAGGGCCACAAAGGGAAACGCCGGCGGATCGTCTTCCAGAAAAACAGAATTAATGTGACCCACTAAGTGATTGACCCCCACCCATGGAATCCCCAGCCCATAGGCCAAAGACTTGGCAAAGGAAAATCCCACCAGCAAAGCTCCCACCAATCCGGGACCTTGGGTGGCGGCAATGGCATCGATTTCCGTTAATGGCAAACCCGCTTTTCTCAAGGCTTCGTCAACCACCGGCACAATGGCTTCAATGTGCTTTCTCGATGCCAGTTCGGGAACAACTCCTCCGTAACGGTGGTGAACTTCAACCTGGGAAGAGACCACCGAAGCCAGAATAGAGGTCCCATCTTTGACAACCGCGGCAGCGGTTTCATCACAGGATGTTTCAATTCCGAGGATAATCATAACGCATTAAATAGTGAATATGGTTTGTTGATTCAGGCGTCTTATGGCCGGTCTATTTCGCGGACCGTCATAAAAAAAATGGTCCGCCGAAGACGGACCTTGATTAATCGATCATCAATCGAAAATATTCAATTATTTTTTTCCGGGTACCCTCCGGGTGCCCTTTTTGCTTGCGCCTCAGCCGTGGCAAGGCGGGTTGCTTTCGTATCCTTTGGCTATCCATTGAAAAATTTTCGATAACCGGTTAGCGACTTTTTCTATTAACACCTTGGCCACTTCTACTCCCAGGTAATTCGCTGGCTGGAATCCCTGCATTCCAGGATTTCGCCAATCAGATAGGCTTTTTCGTTCATGGCCTCCAAGCGTTGCAGTACATCGGCTGTTGCGTCAGCAGGAACGATGGCAATCATCCCGATGCCATTGTTGAATGTTCGTCTCATTTCCTCGTCCGAAACATTTCCGGCCTGCTGTAAAAAAGAAAAGATTGGCGGCACATCCCATATTTCCGATTGGATTGAGATATTACAGGCCTTGGGTACAATTCGAAGAATGTTATCCTCAATTCCGCCCCCGGTGATATGGGCAAGACCGTGGACCGGCATATCCTTTAGAAGGCTTAAAAGCGACTCGACGTAGATCTTTGTCGGCGTAAGCAGTTCTTCGCCAATTGTTTTGCCAAGTTCCGGGACATAATCATCAATCCTCAATTTAAGTCGGTCAAAACAAATTTTGCGAACCAGGGAATAACCGTTGCTGTGCAAACCGCTGGAAGCGATGCCGATCAGTCTGTGCCCCACCCGAACTTCAGTGCCGTCAATGATCTTACTGTTGTCGACAATACCGACGGCAAAACCGGCCATATCATATTCGTTATCCTGATAAAATCCAGGCATTTCTGCAGTTTCACCGCCAAGCAAAGCGCAATTAGCCTGTTTGCAGCCTTCGCCGATTCCTTTGATGATTTCGGCCACCTGCTCATTTTCGAGCTTGCCCAGGGACAGGTAATCAAGAAAAAAAAGCGGTTTGGCACCTTGTACAAGGATATCATTGACACACATTGCAACAAGATCGATACCGACCGTGTCATGCTTGCCGAGCATAAATGCAATCTTAAGCTTGGTTCCAACCCCGTCTGTGGAACTGACCAGTACCGGCCTGTCCAGATTGGCAAGGTTCAATGAAAACAAACCGCCAAATCCTCCGATTTCTCCGATGACACCGGAGCGGGAAGTCTTTTTGGCAATTTCACTGATGGTACCGATCAGCTTGTTGGCCTTATCAATATCAACTCCGGCGTCCGCATAGGTTAACGAATCGGACATAATTTGTCTCCCATCCAAATAGGTTTTGCAAGCACTTCTAAGAAAAACCCTTGAAATTTAAACTGATTCGGCCTAAAAGTCAAAACAATTTTTTTGACTTCCTCCCAACGTGGTTGTATTATTTAAGCCTAAGTCGAACAACTATACAAGGGGATATAACTAAATGAAACAGATTCAAATTGGCCTGCTCGGCTGCGGCACGGTCGGCACCGGTGTGGCAAAGCTGCTCATTGAAAACAAAGATCTTCTCACCGCGCGAGTAGGAGCAGATTTAAATTTAAAATGGGTGGCCGACATCGACATCGAAACCGACCGGGGCATTCAATTTCCGGCCGGTGTCCTAACCACCGATGCGCAAAGAGTGGTCACCGACCCGGATATTGATATGGTCATCGAAATGATCGGCGGTGAAGGAATTGCGAGAGATCTTATGTTACAGGCCATTGACAATGGGAAACATATTGTCACCGCCAATAAAGCCCTGTTGGCCGCCCACGGGAACGATTTGTTTGCAACCGCGGCCCAGAAAGGTGTTGACCTGGCGTTTGAAGCCAGTGTGGGCGGATGTATGCCGACCATCAAGTCCATACGGGAATCCCTGGTGGGCAACCATATCAAATCAATGTCCGGGATATTAAACGGCACCTGCAATTATATCTTATCCAAAATCGAAGACGAAGGGATCACCTTCAAGGACGCATTGGCCGAAGCTCAACGCCAGGGATATGCAGAAGCTGATCCAACGCTGGATGTCGGCGGATTTGACACCGCCCATAAAATTGCCATCCTGGCAGCATTGGCCTATGGCATGGAAATCAATTTAAAGGATGTATATATCGAAGGCATTTCGAGAATAACACCCCTGGATATCGAATTTGCAGTGCAATTCGGCTATCGGATCAAACTGCTGGCAATCAGTAAAATTCAGGATAACAAGGTGGAGGCCCGGGTTCATCCCACCATGATACCCTTAAACAATCTGCTGACATCCATCAAGGGAACAGTGAATGCCATCACCATGTCCGGCGATGCAGTCGGCGATATATTATTATACGGACGCGGGGCCGGCATGATGCCCACCGCCAGCGCCGTTGTCAGCGACATCGTTGACATCGCCCGCAATATTTTATCCGGCACCGTCCGCCGGGTACCGCCCCTTTCCTATCAGCGCCAAAGCATCAGCCGGATACCGGTACTGCCCATCGATGATCTTGTGACCCATTATTATTTCAGATTTGCGGCCCTGGATCGTCCCGGAGTTCTTTCAAAGATCTCCGGCATATTGGGCAAATACGACATCAGCCTCCAGTCGGTCCATCAAAAGGGACGAAAAACAAACGGTTCCGTTCCCCTCGTGATGCTTTCACATCGGGCCAAGGAAGCGGATGTCAAGCGGGCATTAGCTGAAATCCGTGACCTGAATGTTGTTAGCGATGGACCGGTGCTCATTCGAATCGAGGACAATGAATTGGATTGATGAATTAACATTAAGAAAGGAAAAATCAGAAAACATGTTTATCGTGTGTTCAGATCTAGAGGGCATTTTTACACCTGAAATTTGGATAAATTTTGCTGAAATAACGGGGATTGAGGAACTGAGACTAACCACCCGGGACATATCCGATTATAATGTCCTGATGAAGCGGCGTCTGGCAATTCTCGACGAAAACAACCTCACGCTTGATGATATCCAGACCGTTATCAGGAAGATGGAACCGGTTGAAGGCGCCCTTGATTTTTTAAACTGGCTGCGATCCCTGGTAGAGGTCATCATCGTCTCTGATACCTATGTTGAATTTGCCGGACCGTTGATGAAAAAGCTGGACCGCCCGACCCTATTGTGCAACACATTGTCGGTCAACGCAGAAAGGGCCATTACCGGCTACAACCTGCGCCAGCAGGATGGCAAGAAAAAAGTGGCCCTGGCGCTGAAATCTCTGAATTACCAGTTAATCGCCATTGGTGATTCCTATAATGATATTAGCATGCTCCAGGCGGCCGATCATGCCATATTGTATCGACCGCCGGACAATGTAAAAGAGGAATACAATAACTTTCCAGTTGCCTATACGTACAAAGAACTTAGAGATCGGCTTTTGGAGATCATGAACCATAGCGGATAGGGTGTCAGGTGTCAGGACAGAGGGTTCAGATGTTCAGAGCCCTGACAACTGAAACCCTCTAATGTTTAGGATAATAGACAAACTAATGAGCATACGCCAATGACAAAATAATTTTCGACCGAAAGCGCAGACAATGTTCAGTCATCGAACGACATACCGTGTTATATACGGGGATACGGACAACATGGGCCAGGCCTATTATGGCAACTATTTCCGCTGGTTTGAAATCGGCCGCAGTGAAATGTTCCGATATCTGGGACTCTCCTACAAAGAAGTCGAAGACAACGGGATTTTTCTCCCCGTGGCCGAAGCGCATTGCAGATACGCCACCCCGGCCAAATACGATGAAGTTCTGGTAATTGAAACCGCTCTCGACCCTGCAATTAAAGCCGGTATAAAATTCGATTACAAAATTTATCACGAAGACGGTCAGACACTGATAGCACATGGCTATACGAAACATCCCTGTGTCAATAACGACGGCAAAGTGGTGCGACCGCCCGAGTTTATAAAAGAAATACTTCAAAAAACGAGGGGCTAACAGGTTGGGAATTTGCGATTTCGGCCCGCCCTGGTGCGAAGACCCATGATTAATTAAGCAGCGAAAATCCAGTAACCCCTAACCAGGACTCAGAGACCATGAATTTTGATATTTCAAAATTTAATCAAGCCCACCTGCTGGTCATCGGCGATTTAATGATCGATGAATACCTAAGGGGAGAAGTTGATCACATTTCTCCGGAAGCACCTGTACCAGTGGTGGCCATAAAGAACCAGGACTACACCTTGGGAGGGTCGGGCAATGTCGTCAACAATTTGATTGCCTTGGGTGCCCAAGTATCCGTGCTTGGTGTCATCGGCAAGGGAAGAGACGGCAAGCTTCTACTCAGCAAGTTAGACGCGCTTGGAGCCAATACCCAAGGCATAATCCAGGAACCCGGGCGGCATACGACCAAAAAAACACGCATTATTGCCGAGCACCAGCAAGTACTTCGAATAGACCGGGAAACCAAAAAGGAAATCTCGGCGCCAACATTTAAAAACATTATCAGGTCTGCCGAAAAAATTATTCCTGATGTTGATGTGGTCCTGATCTCAGATTACGGGAAAGGGTTGATCAACCGCGCGATGATAAAAAACCTGGTTCAAATCGCTAAAAAGCATAACAAAACCACGATTGCAGATCCCAAAGGACTCGATTTCACAAAATATGCCGGGGTAAACCTGCTCACCCCCAATAAAAAGGAAGCATCGCTGGCCAGCGGTATGGAGATTACAGACACCAAGACGCTTGCAAAGGTCGGATCGGTGCTGCTAGATAAATCCAATATTGACAAACTCCTGATTACCTGTGGCAAAGATGGGATGGTTCTTTTCGAAAAGAGCAGAAAACCATCCAAAATGGCTACCAGAGCCCGGGAGGTTTACGATGTGTCCGGCGCCGGTGATACCGTTCTATCCGTCCTCGGGCTTGGGATAGCGGCCGGCTTGCCCTTTAAAACTGCCGTTTCCCTGGCCAACACAGCCGCGGGTATTGTCGTCGGAAAAGTGGGAACCGCTGCTGTGACTCAGAAGGAGCTTTTACAGGCCTTGGAACTAACCGCCGCAGAAACCGTTCCCAAGCACAAAACCCTGGCAGAGCTTGGCGAGCTTTGCCGGAAACTGCAAAAAGATCGCCAAAGGATTGTTCTGACCAACGGCTGTTTTGACCTCTTGCATGTGGGTCACATCAAGCTCTTTTCGGCCTCCAAAAAACTGGGGGATGTAATGATCGTTGCCATTGATGATGATGATTCTGTAAGAAACCTGAAAGGTTCCGGTCGGCCTGTTATCAGCGCCACCGAGCGAGTGCGCATTCTCAGCGCCCTCGACAGCGTGGATTATATGATCGTATTTGCTAACAGCGAATTGGATCAAGTCATTAAAAGCATTCGTCCGGATATTTTGACCAAAGGCAGCAATTACGACTCCGAAGAAGTGTTGGGACGGGATATTGTTGAAAGTTATGGTGGCCGGGTGGAATTAATACCGATTACCGAAGAGATATCCACAACTCAGATAATTAATACAATTAAAAAGAAGTGATAAGTATCCGCAAAACTCTTGACGGTGCAGTATTTAAAGTCCTTGTCCAGCCAAGGTCATCTAAAAATAGGATTGCCGGGATTCACGATGGGGCACTCAAAATAAAGCTGACCGCACCGCCAGTAGACAACGCCGCCAACCAAATGTGCCTTAAATTTATTGCCAAATCCCTCAGAGTCTCAAGATCCGCCCTGGGGATCATCGCCGGCCACAACAGCCGCCATAAGCAAATACTTCTGCGGTTTGATCATACCCATCCACCCGCTGATGAATACCAGTACCTCAAACACCTGATTGAAAATCTGGCTGCACCCTGAGGTATTTTTAGATTGTCAGGCCGGCTTGACAGAAACCCCTTGACTAATTACTGTTGATCCTATAAAGATGGGTTCCGAAAAAAATGATGCGGGGTGGAGCAGTCTGGTAGCTCGTCGGGCTCATAACCCGAAGGTCGAAGTTCAAATCCTCTCCCCGCTACCAATAAAATAGAGGGTTTAGAGGAAATTTTTTGAAGTGTATTGCCCATTTTTTCAATCCGGGTGCGTATAGGGTGCAGTCAGGTGCAAAATTTTTTTTCAGGTTATTAATTCTCATTAATAGCTTTCCCAAGGTATTGAACATCGTCCAATCCATCTACTTCGGAGATTTTCGCACCGGGCATCCAGTGGTAATAGACATCCATCGTCAGTTTAACCGAGTGGTGCCCCATTTGTTTTGACACATCAGCGATATTATCACCTTTCGAGATTCTTAAAGTGGCATAAGTGTGTCTAAGATCATGGATCCGAATCCGCCTAATGCCAGTCTTCTTTAGTGCCTTATAAAAGACCCTCCGCCGCCAGTTATCCTTGTCAACCGCCCTGCCCTGCTTATTGGTAAATATAAATTCAGGAGCGTCACCTAAGCCGATAGCAAACCCTTTCTTTTTGCTTTCGAGTTCATGTGCCTTCATTTGCTCGGCTAATTGCAGGCTCATAT
This sequence comes from uncultured delta proteobacterium, assembly GCA_963821065.1. GTDB lineage: Bacteria > Desulfobacterota > Desulfobacteria > Desulfobacterales > JAFDCJ01 > JAFDCJ01. Next base: position 211,226 of record CAWGCM010000037.1, read on the forward strand.
CAACCCTTCTGGACTTGCTGTTCTTCGGTGTTGTGATAAGCCCTCTAACCACAGACCGCTTGACCTCGATAAACCTCTTGTTAAAATCGATGTCGCCCCACTGTAAAGCAAGCGCCTCACCTATGCGCAGCCCGGTTCGAGCCAACAATAAGAAAAGAGTGTAGTGTTCCGGGTAATGTTTTAGCACACTGTCTAGCAGCGTCTTAAGCTCATCAGCCTCCAATGCGTTTACGTGCCCGGCAGTGTCATTGCGGCTCAATGCGTTTTTCATCTTCAACCCTAAAGCCGGGTTAGCATCATTAAAACCAAATTGCCCTAATGCCAGCTTAGCCTCGATCTTTCTGGCCACCGCCTCTGCCGCCCTTCGATCACCGATTTTGCGTGAAGTGCGCTTGCCGTTGTGGTTGATAAAAACCCACCACGGCTGACCCTTGCCGGTAGTTTTTTGTCTGACCTTCACACCCATAAAGCCCCTCGCTTTCTCCCTGAGTTGATAACGGGCAGGGGACCCCGGCTTTTCGGCTCCGTTTGCCTATCCCGTTGTATTTCGGTTTATTTATCCTTTTTGTGGTTCTCGATAAACTCACGGACGGCTTGAATGAATAAATCCTTTAAGGTCATCCCTAAAAGTGCCGCCACGGATTTTGCCTCCCGATGGAGTTGATCTGGAAATCGCCGGATATTGATTGCTGTCATTTTTATTTAGACCTCCTTAATTTAATACACATGTAACGTCTGATATATATATTACATCCCATAGCAAGTATGTCAACAGATTATTTTCAAATAAATGAAAATAGTTTAACGGGAAAAAGGCTCAACCCGCAATTCTTCATGGTTTCAGCAGGTTGGTACGAATGAAGCAATTTGGAGAAAAATCCACTATTGAATAGTTTTCAAAGTCTTACAACAATGTAGCCTTATTTTGGGTCCGTAGTTTAATAAAATCCTGTGATATGCTATGGTAACAATGCCTTTTATCAAGTGGCTGTAAAATATAGATTTGCCTTGTCATTATAATTCTAAAAAAAAAGGGGGGGGGGAAATGAGAAAAACACTAATTTTCGCGGTCTGGGTTGCGCTGACACTTGCCTCCACGACATCCGAAGCCATTGATTTCACAATTGATCCAGGCAATGTGGGTGATCCGGCAGGCGTCGTGAGTCTCACCTCGCCTGAAATTCTCGGCCTACCTGCGGATGGTCGAACCGTCGAGTGGCACTTCGTCTTCAGTGACATGAAGTATGTAGAGTTAACAAATCCGTTTGAGGCAAGTAGCAAGAGATCAGCAGCCAATCTGAGGCTAGACTTTGGCGCAGGGTACTGCAATGATCCAGACTGTGTCCCCTTCCAGCGTCCGATCTTGGGTACTCAAATCATGTACCTTTCCGATAAGAACGGAGACCCAATATCGGGCACGGGAGTTTTCGACACAGGTGTTTCGAACGGGACGGACACGGCTCAATACAACATCTTTGCCGCTGGCGACCAGAACAACCCAACGCTCACATTCTACGACCTGTACTTCAATATCACGCTACCGGTAGTTAATAACGGCGGTGGGGCACTACCAACTATCACGTCGGCGAGGCTCAGCCTGGCCAACGCGTTTCAGGAGAGCATCATTGGCGAATCGAACCCCGTTCCCGATCCATCCACCATGCTTCTCTTGCTCCTGGAGTGATTGGTCTTGCAGGATTTAGGAGGAAGATATTCAAAAAGTAAGAGTTTATTGTGGTTTTAAAGTTGTGTATTACCCATGTAGCTAATACATACCGACAAATAATTATGCTCGGGCGACTCCATGCAAATGGCTCAACCGAACAGAAAAAGCAGGATCGTCAAAAACGGTCAAAAATCAAAAAAGGCACCTTACCCTACATGCCCCCAAAATAACCGGACAGGAGCGTGCAGGGGAGCGTCAGGGTGGACAAGGGCGGCGGCTACACGGCTCTATTGAGCACTGTCTTGCGACCCTTGAACCAGTCCACGACGTCATTTTCAAGATACAGTCGGTTGTTCTGGTTCACTTTCAAAAACGGGAACCTTTCTTTGCTTCGTAACACCCCTAGCTGCGATTTTGTCAAACCGGTCAGCTTTAAGATTTCCTCTTCGGTCAAGATGTTTTCCAATGTGTCTCTTTCTGGCTTTTGGGTTAATTGGTGCATGGTGTTCCTCCTCTATAAACATGTTGAGTGCTTTTATTTTGTTGTCAATTACAGTGTAATCGCCAAGCAAACAGAAGTTCGCCTTATTTAATTCAAGATACAAAATACCCTCTCCCAATGAATCCTGAGACATTTCCACAAAACGCCCTGTGCATCGGCTGCAAACAAACTCGATGCCCTTGGAGGGCCTGTACTTTTTTTCCGGCTTCTCACAAAATAAACAGTTCCTCCCGGCCTCTTTTTCTAACTCCATTCTCCAGGCCTCTCATTATTATAGTGAAAAGGATTGAATTCAATTTCACTCGTCCGATCATGCGAGTGTCGGCTATAGCGAGAATCGGCAACCCGGATTCGTTGGGCTGCCAGCATGAAATACCCCAAGCTGTGTCGATAGTGATCGGGCCCCAGCTTACGATAGCGGAACTCCCTCGAACCTGTCTCTTGGTCCTCTTCAAGAACCTTGGCCGTATTTTTGGCTTGCAAAGCAAAGATATCCACCTCTTCAGAGCGGCGAGGAAGGATAAGGCTGCCAGGCTTTGTGAATAAATCATGGGAGGCATCCAGGGTTTCGGTTCGGTTAACCTTCAAAGTCATTTGCTTTTCATCCCATTGTGGCCCGCTTTTAATAGAATGGATATAGTCACATAGAAACACTTCAAATGACTCGGCTTCTTGGAAGTCCCTTGCTTTGCGGGTTTCAGGCTCAATATCAATAACCGCGCACTGTACATTGAAACGCTTGGCTATGTCGTGAACGTCGTTAAATGACGACACCCTAAATTAGGCTATCAAGTCAATATTGGGTGCAAATAGGGTGCAAATCACTTCTACAACTCGATACAATTTGATAAGATTCAGCACCCTAAATGCCTGAAATCATTGTAACCGACTGAAATTATTACATCATAAATTCGCTCATAACCCGAAGGTCATAGGTTCAAATCCTATCCCCGCAACCAAGAATAAAATAAAGGGTTTAGGACATTTCCTAAACCTTTTTTTGTTTCATTAAAAAGTTCATACCCCCCATTATTCCCCCCAAGCACTCATTTTTCGCTCATTTTTTGCCTCTGAAATGCTTTCTATGGCATATCCTGGCCCGGAATTAGCGTGTGAATATACCTGTAAAAATTGGGAAAAACCTGTATTCCTTTCAAACCTTTCACTCAGTCACCAGGTTTAATAAAATATCACATCCAACAGTCGCTCAATTCATCCCATAATCAACTCCACAACAAAATCGACATCCTCAACATCCAGCTCCCCAATACCAAAGGCTGAAATACTAATTTTCCCTCAAAAAAAAGTTGGGTGGCCCACACCAAAGTGCAGACCACCCTTCCATGATAAAGCCGAGAGTCCGCCACAGACTCTTAAGCGCATAATGGGCAATTGTGAAAAATATTTCAAGAGGGAATATCGGACATATACCTATTTTTGCACAGGTAATGTTTACCGGGGTAATGCCGGCCGGGCAAGCAAGCTGATCAGGGCTTGCGCCCTTTGGCTACCCCAGTCCGATCAATTTTAGAGCATCCATTACTTCAAGCCAATGTTCAAGGGAATATCTAAATCCGGGGATATGTAATCTTGGTCTTTTTGTGTTAGTCTGAATTTTGCCCTGAGTTTGGAATGCTTAAGGGAGGCGAGTTTGTGGGGAATAGTCATTTCCAGTGAGGTCATTGTTATAAGAATCAAGCAAAGAAATGGTTTAAAATCCAATATGCAGCGTAACCCACGCCACCGGCAATAGCCAGCATAATTCACGGTCTGCACAATTGGGTTTCTTTAAATTTCCAGATAAATATACCGACTGCGGCGAGTCCTAATATGATGCTGATAATTTTTTGAAGCATAAAAATACAGTGTCAAAAATATCCGGCAATCATTTTTCATTAATTTTTCCCCGCCCAATAACGGACTGGGCCAACGTCAATATGAACAAATCTGCGCTTTGGATAATACCCCACCCCACCTTTTTTTAATTCATATGCCGCCTTTCTCAAAACGGAGGTCCTATGACCGGGTAGACGAATATCTACTGCTTGACCTTTGATATGGTAGCTCTTTTTTGCCGCGCCATTACCGCGTTTTCGGAGGAGAGTATTGGTTTTGGGGCTTCGATACCCAGAAATTACTCGAAAAGGTGCTTTGGGTTTGAGTTTTATCGAGATTGAAAAAATTAGATCCAAGAGATGCGGGTCAATTAGTTTAACTTCATTAGTTCGGATATCTCTCATAATGTGATTAATATTATTCAATGCATTGGGGACATAGTCCCCATCACACCAATAAATTCCTTCGAATCTCTCTTTCGTATGTGGGTTAAATAGTGAAAGCGGCCTTTCCTTTAGAGCAATCCCATCAGGCGCAGCACAGGCGAACTTTGATGAGTAGCTGAGTATGCCAGAACAAACCAGTAATTTTATAAAATTTCGTCGGCTCAAACCGGTTTTCACTGATCCAGAAGGCGGTACTAAGGTAGACATTTTGAAATTTCCTGGAAATTTAAATTACCGTTAATTCAAATTTATTGAAATTTTATTTTAAAAACACGTCACTAATCGGACAAAAGTTTCGTGAGGTAATAGATCATATCATTAGAAAAACCAAATGGCTGGACTATGAGTAATACAACATAATGTGGTTGTCAAGTTTCATTCTATACGACATATTGTAGTTTTCATTCAATTTTGCAAGGGAGAATGAGAATGAAGGGAAAATCAGTGAGGGATCAGAGATGGGGTTCGAATATACTTCTAATAATTAAGAATATAAATAGTATAATTATGTAATTAGAAAAACAATTTAAAGTAAAAAATAAACTAATAATTAATAATCTACCCGTTCTTTCAATTCCTTACCGCACTTAAAGAATGGCAATTTTTTGGGAACTACTCGAACGCTTTCTCCGGACATGGGATTCCTGCCTTGATAGGACTGATAATCTTTTACAAAGAAAGAACACAACCCGCGAATTTCAACCCGATCACCCTCTGCAAGTGAAATGGCTATTTCATTAAAAAACAGGTCTACAACTGCAGCAGCTTCGGATTTAGTGAGTTCGGCTTTATTTTTTAGGGCAGCGATTAGATCCAGTTTGTTCGTATAGATGTGGGCTGTCTATTCTCTTTTTTTGTACCAATATCCTTTAATTAATCCCCTATCATGCCAAGTTTGTTTATTCCTTGAAACTCTTAGAATTTCTGATAAAGAATAATTAGGGTACCTCCCATATGGTAGGTAATCTCCCAACCATTAGTATGGAGCATGTTTTATGAGAGAGAAATTTTCCACTTTGGATATAGTAAAAGCTCTTAGTATTCCCAGAGAACGATTAAGGGATTGGATGAACAATGGTTTTGTAATACCAACTATCAGTTCCCAGGGTCAGGGTACAAAAGCAGTTTTCACCAGAAATGATGTCTATTTGGCGGCATTATTTGTGGATCTTCTAAAAAAAGGCTTCAAACGATATAATGCTTCAGATTTAATTAGAAAAACATCAGCGATTTTGAAAAAGAATGAGCCGAAAAATCTTGCATATGTCATTATATATTTCCTGAAAAATCATGATAATCCGGTTATAGTCAAATCAATCTATGATCCTGTTACGAGGTGGGATAAAATAGACTTACGATGGGACGGACGCATTTCATCGAAACAAATTGAAGGAAATAAGGATAATGCTCCAGAACGAAATGACCTCCCAGCAGAAAAAGCAATGCAAAATCAATCTAAAGCCCAATTGTGGGAAAACATTCACATTGTAAATTTTAAAAATATAAAGAAAGAGGTGGATCTGCATTTATCAATATTTGGTTAATTTTCAGTGGATAAGTTAGATGGTATATAAACTACCAACGCAATTGGAGGCTTGATAAAAATACCAATCGTCTATTGTTACATAGTAAAAAAATATCCTGTTCATGGCCGCATTCAGAAACGAACACAAATGGGAAATTTAATGTTTCTGTATAAGACTATTTTTCACTTTAAACTCTGGGATAAGCCGAAAAATTGGTTCATAAATACTTTTTAAAAATGTGTTCCTCTAATAATAGCTGCTGCAAGTCTTCGACGCTAAACTTTCTGATTTCATTGGCAACTTATTTAAAGCTCGTTTGCCAAAGAGGCGTTTGAATTCTTGGTCCATGATACCGATGTAAGTATTTCTTGAATGAAGATCTAAACCTGCGTATAGTTGCATTTGGGCACCTCCTTTGGTTTGAGGGTTAAATTGGGTTTAACCGCATATAACAAATCGCAAACCATTTTGCGATGGGGAGGTGCCTTTTAGATGATTATCAAGTTACATGTAGTTTGATATCCGTCAAAATTTTCATCTGATTCCAAAAAAATCAGAACAATTTAAAAAAATACGCTAAAAACGGCGGCTTCTTTATTACTAATGTTGAGTTAAGAGATCATGAGCATCACTAATTTGACAAAGGCATTAACTGCTGACCAGCATGGTATATTTACCTATTCCCAAAGCGCATCGGTGGCGTATCCGGAAGGCGGCAACTTATACTGTTTTCAGTTGGAGGACGACTCATTCTGGTTCATTCATCGCAATGATTGTATTGCCTCTGTAGTAAAGCGATTTCCACCAGATGGCGCAATTTTGGATATTGGCGGTGGCAATGGTTTTGTGACGAAGCGGATACTTGACGATGGATTTGATGCGGCTCTCTTAGAACCTGGCAAAACAGGGGCGCTCAATGCTAAGTTATCAAGGCATATACCTGAAGTCATCTGCTCTTCGCTGGAAGATGCCGTCTTCCCCCCATCATCCTTGAGTGCAGTGGGCTGCTTTGATGTTATCGAGCACATCGAGTCCGATCATGCTTTTTTAATGTCTGTTCATAGTCTATTGAAACCCGGAGGCATCTTTTACGCAACGGTTCCGGCCTATTGGTTGTTATGGTCCTTACGTGATGATACTTCGGGGCACTACCGGCGGTACAACAAAAATATGATTGATGATCTGTTGGCTCCAAATTTTGAAATCCTGTATTTCACCTATTTTTTCGGAGTCCTAATACTGCCCATTCTTTTCATTAGGACCCTTCCTTTCCGTCTCAGGCGCTCGAGATTGAACGCTCACGGCAGTTCGAAAGGGGTAGTTTGTCGTACTGGAAGTCATACGGCCACAGCGCTTCTAATTTTCGGTGCTCATCAGATCCGTTAACGGCTGCGGGGGGATTTTGGTCCTGCATCCGACCAGTCAACAATGTTTTTGATGTATCCAAGTGCTTAAATTTCGCTCATAGAAAAGGTCCACGGCAGTAACACCGCAGACCTTCCATTTTTTTTTGATTAAATGAACTAAAATTTTGAATCAATAAATTATCTGAGATCTCTCAAAATGATCTTAAACACCACCACCGGATCTTTTTTTACGGATCTATAAATTACATTTCGGCGGGGTGCAGGGCGCCGATGGTGGTCGTTGTAATAACGATGATCGCGAACCTTTTTGTATACATATGTTTTGCTGTAATAAGGATTTGGTTTAAAGTTCTTTTTGGCCAAGCCAGGGGGCAGCTTTTTTACTTGATAATGACCGTAAGCTTTCCCTGGAGGTTTATGATCCCGATCATTCCAGTCATGGGCAAAAGATACGCCAGAACTTACAAATAACAGAGCCGCTGCAATCATTATAATTTTCTTAATTCGTGTCTTCATGGGTTTTCTCCTTTATCGATTTGAGATTTTAATCCATTAGACGGACCGTCTCATAGAAAAGTCTACAAAAATGTGACCGTAAAGATTCAGGAGGCAGCGGTTGGTGAATTTATGACCAATATTCTCAGGGTTACTCCGTGGCTACGCCACTCAGGTCCAATGAAAAGTTACAGGCCCATATCAGAGCAGAGGGGAAAGACCAATGACCAAAATCGATTGCAAAGAAATAGCATACAACGGGAGGCCAATTGAATCCTTAACAAGGGATGAAATGATAAGTGCCTTTGAGGAGTTGGCTGGAGCCATTCACGACTGTGCCGAAAAGGACAAAAAATGTGAGTCATTACTCCAGATCAAGAAAAGTGTTGAGTGTAAGGACGAATAATATTGATCGGCTAAATTCTGGACTGACAAGCAAATGGAGCAGGATACGCCGGGGTATAGGATGCCGACTGGGCGAAAGGTGCCATCACATTTACCCCAATACCAATGGTGGAAGGATGAAAGGTACTAAGTATCAAGCAATTTCATACGGGGGCAGCGCACAGCAATAGACTTGATTCCATAGCGAAACCGCTTCTGTAATGCTCTCACACACAGGTGTTCTGTTGTCACAAAATGTGCAACTGACCACAAAGTCGTTATGCTCATTAATTTTACAGGTGACTTCTGGCGTGCCGCCACAGTCACAATCATGTAGTTTCATAGTGCACCAACCATTCTTGATGTTCTACGTAAATAATAATTACTTTGCTGGAGATTTCAATAGCTAATCCCGTTAACGGGATTTATCCAATGTGACCGGGTAAAGTTTGGTTAGGTTCAGAGAATGAAAAGGGGCAGTTCGGGGTAATCCCAACCGTAGCGGAATTTATTTTCTTGGCGTGCATAGCGCGGCACCGGTGCCACAAACAAATCCGCTGATTTGACCTTCAGAAGATGATATAATATACTATTACTAGCTGTTAAATTGGAACCGGCGATACTTGATGTCGTCATAACCACCCGCGGAATTCGTTTCATGGCAGATCCAAAATCTCCGATTTACTCACGCAATCAGGACAGGCGCTCGGCCTTCAACCGCCGATGGATAAAATCAGATTACAAAGGCAAGGAACGCCGCAGCGGCAAAGATCGCAGGGAAGAGTTGCCATCCAAAGACCTGTCGGTGCTGGAGGACTCTGATTTTAAGAAAAGAACCGGTTTAGAAAAACTGTTGGTATCCAATAGCATTCGATTAGAAGCCCTTACCCGGCTCCTGCTCGAAAAAGGCTATGTCGGGGAGGAAGATTTGGTGGATATGATGAATAAGATCCAAGTTGAATACCAGGGCAAGTAATATGTAGTTTGAAATCAAAATCCTACTAACCACGCAGTGATCCTGCCTGATGTGACTTTTCTCTCGCTACCCTGCTTAAAATAATGACATTAGTTTCAGAAAATTACTCTCTGACATTGAAGATTAATAAATAGGTCTAATATTAACTGGAACAGGTCAGCAGTATATCTGCCGCTTTTCAAAAATGAATTTTGAAATACGGAACTTTTTTTAATAACCGCTATAACTGAAGCGATAAAACAAAGGGGACAAGCGATGAATGATAAAGCCCACGCCACGGTGCTGGCGTCTTTTGCGGCCGATGCGCTCTCAATGGGTGTACATTGGATATACAATACCAACGTCATCGATAAGAAGTGGGGGCGGGTAGAAAACTATTTAAAACCCGAAAGACCGACCTATCATCCCACCAAAGAGTTGGGGGATTTCACCCATTATGGCGATCAAACTATGGTACTGCTTCAATCGGTCGCCGAAACTCCGGGTTTTAGCCGCAACCATTTTGCTCGAAGCTGGCAGGATTTCTTTGAATCTTATGACGGCTATTTTGATGGGGCCACCAAAGAAACCCTGGACAATTTTGCCGCCGCAAAAGATATTGCCGAAGTTGGCTCCGGATCCAATGATCTGGCCGGGGCCGCCAGGATCGCTCCCCTGGCCTATTGCTACCGCCATGATGCGGATAAACTAATCGAAAGCGCTCGATCGCAAACAGCACTTACCCATAACAATCATGAAGTCATCGACAGCGCCGAATTCTTTGCCAGGGTGACCTGGAAGGTAATTCACGGTGAGGCGCCTATTGCCGCCCTGCATCAGGTATTGGATGATGGATTTGGCCGGGAACCCTATGCAAAATGGGTCGATGATGGTTTGAAAAGTGCGGATAAAGATACCCGTCAGACCATACTGGATTTTGGCCAGATGTGCGAAATTGAGGCCGCTTTTCCCAGTGTCATCCATCTGATCGCAAGGTATGAAGAAAATTTGAGCCAGGCTTTAATTGAAAACGCCATGGCAGGTGGGGATTCAGCCGGCAGGGGGTTGGTCGTTGGTATGGTTTTAGGTGCTCACCTGGGAACCGAGGCCATACCCCCAAGATGGCTGACGGAATTAAAGGCCTATGCCCGGATCGTCAAATTAATGGGCAAAATTGATGAACAGGAGAATGGATGAAAATCGTTACCACACCACTGGACGGACTGCTGATCATCGAACCCCTGGTATTTGAAGATGAGCGGGGATACTTTCTGGAAACCCACCATTACCAGCGATTTCAAGCCGCTGGCATTGATTGCACCTTTGTACAGGACAACCTCTCGTTTTCTAAGAAATATATCCTGCGAGGTCTGCATTTTCAAAAAACCAAACCCCAGGCCAAGCTAGTCCAGGCCGTCTCCGGTGAAATTTTTGATGTGGGGGTGGATCTTCGTCCTGGATCGGCCACCTTCGGCAAATGGTCCGGAGCTATAATATCAGAACGAAACAAGCGCCAGCTTTTTATTCCGGAAGGATTTGCCCATGGCTTTTGTGTTCTCAGCCAAAGCGCCCATGTGGCCTACAAATGTTCCGATTATTTCAATCCCGACGATGAAGGCGGTATCCTGTGGTCGGATCCGGATATCGCCATTGACTGGCCGTTGAAACATCCGATCCTTTCTGCCAAGGATCGCCAATTTGGGTATCTGGCCGACCAAAATTTTTAGGCGGATCTTTAAAGGACAGAAACAGATGAAAATATTAATCACCGGCGCTCAGGGACAGCTTGGCCGTGAACTTGCCGAGCAAGGTCAATCAAAGGGCTGTGGTGTTCAGGCACCACCGGAAGCTGATCTGGACATAACCGACCTTGAAAAGGTTGACCGTGTCATCGATCTTCATCAGCCCGATCTGGTTGTCAATACGGCCGCTTATACTCAGGTTGACAAAGCGGAAAGTGAAGAAGCCCTTGCTTTTAAAGTGAATAAAACCGGCTGCGTCAATCTTGCCCGAATCTGTGCTAAAAATCAGATTCCCCTGGTGCACATATCAACGGATTATGTTTTCAACGGCCAAAAAGGCACACCCTACCTCGAAACGGATCCGATCTCACCCCTGGGCATTTACGGCCGGAGCAAAGCCGAAGGAGAAATTGAGATTAGAAAACACTTGAAAGAACATATTATCCTCCGCACTTCGTGGCTATACGGGATCTACGGTCAAAATTTCGTCAAAACCATGCTAAACCTGGCCGCTAGCAAACCAAAGATCCAGGTTGTTTCGGATCAATTCGGCTCTCCCACCAACTCGGCCGATCTTGCCCTGGCAATTTTGACCCTTTCCGATCGTCTGCATTCAGGTATTGATATTGCCTGGGGGACATACCACTATTGTGGCCGGGGTGTTATTTCCTGGCATACCTTCGCAGAAAAGATAATGGAGTTGGCCCGCCTGCACGAGGGTCTCCCGACAGCGCGGGTCGAGCCCGTTGCAACTGCAGACTATCCCACCCGGGTGGAACGCCCGGTTTATTCAGCTCTGGACTGCGGCCGTATCAGCAAGCATTTCGGGATAAAACCGCAGCCCTGGCAAAAAAGCCTGGAAACAACTATCCGGAAGCTTTTCGCCGCCCGGTGACGATCGCAGAATTTCGAATGGCTGGGGCAATCAAAATTATCTCTTAATTTCTCCCGATATACCGCTTAACATCCTAAAACCCTTATAAAAATTTACTATTTAAAATTAGAAAATCTTGATTTTTTTCGCAATTCATTTTAACATATAAGAAGTATTGAGATTAAACCCTCTGAAACAAAAATCACATGGAATCAATTCCCGAGAAACATACACCGGTGCTGGTTGTCGATGATGACGAAGGGCTCCTTTTAAGTATCAAAGCAACCCTGGTCAGTGCCGGTTTGCCTGAACCGGCACTCGTCTCTGACAGCCGCAAGGTTCTGGGCCATGTTCGCAAACATCCTTTCCGTCTTATTTTACTGGATCTGATGATGCCCCATTTAAACGGCCTGGAGGTCCTCGAAAAAATTAAGGCTGAATTTTCAAATACCGAATGTGTCATTGTCAGCGCCAGTGATGAGGTCGCAACCGCAGTTCAAGCCATGACCCTGGGCGCATCAGATTATCTGGTCAAACCCCTAAACAGTGAAAAACTGATCGCGCTGGTTCATCGGACCCTCGAAAAGCAGAATCTGCAGGACGAGCTGGCACGGTTCGGCAAGAAAAAGGTGTTTTCGGAACTGCGAAATCCCCAGGCTTTTGCGGGGCTGGTGGCTGAAGATGAATCAATGGCGTTGATTTTCCATCAGGTAGAAGCTGTGGCCGGCACAGATTACAGCGTGGTGATCAATGGCGAATCCGGAACCGGCAAAGAAATGTTGGCCCGGGTTATCCACCGACTGAGTAACCGTTCCAAGGCTCCTTTTTACGCAGTTAATATGGCCTCAGTCAGCAAAACGATATTCGAAGATGAATTTTTCGGACATGCCAAAGGCGCTTATACAGACGCCTCTAGAGAAAGAAGAGGTTTCTTTGAAGCTGCTCACGGCGGCACTCTTTTTCTGGATGAAATTACTGAATTAGATCCTTCATTACAGGCCAAGCTTCTAAGGGTCATCGAGGAAAGAGAATTTTACCGGCTCGGCAGCACCGAGATTAGAAATGTTGATGTTCGAATTATTGCTGCAAGCAACCGTGATATCAATGAAGAAATCATTAAAGGTCGTTTCCGCGCAGATCTGTTTTACCGCATCAACATGTATAATATTAAAATTCCTCCCTTGAGGGATAGAAGAAATGATATTCTGCCGCTGGCCTCCCATTTTCTAAAAATTCATGCCCGGGCCAATAAAAAGAAAATCCAGGGGTTAAGCTCTGAACTGGCCGAAAGACTTCTGCAGACGTCATTTCCCGGTAATGTCCGCGAGCTTGAAAACATGATTGCGGCAGCGGTATTACTTGAAGAAAGCAAAACTCTGAGCCTGGCCTCCGCCCGTAACCTTCTGCCCTACATGGGTCCGGAGCGGCGTAAAAACGTTGAGATGCTCACCTTGGACGAACTTGAAAAGCGTCATATCAAACGGGTACTGGAGGTTACCGGAGGAAATCGACCCAAAGCGGCAAAGATACTAGGGGTGAATGTCACAACCGTCTATCGTAAAATAGAAAAATATAATATTGCCGACAAAAATTAAATGGAGGCCAACCGATGTCAGATGGTTTGGATGTAATTGTCCTCGATGATGATCCGGGTATTGGTGAAATTGTCTCAGAGTTAATTGAGAGCTTTTACACTTGGGGCAACGTATATGATTTTTCTGATCCCGACAAAGCGATATCCTTTTGTCTGGAAAGGGATATCGGTGTCGCAATCTTTGTGGTGGATGTATTTCTCGGTGGCCTGAGCGGATTTTATTTCCTGGATGCCATCGAAGATAAGTACCCGACCGCCCATGAAGACACCATTATCATCAGCGGCAATGCCAGTGATGATATCGTAAATATGTGTCTGGCTTCCAATGTAAACTACCTGTTGGAAAAACCGCTCAAGCCCTACGCCCTGCAACTCGCTGTACGGGCCATTACAGCCAAGTATTTGGATTTTGCCAAGAAATTGTTGCAGGATTCCGATTTTGCCGAACATGTCGCCCGGCTATAGGTAGATTAGGCGTTTAGCGGCTTTGCATCGACTAACCTAATGCTATCGAGGCTTTGCCAAGTGCTCTGATAATTCTTGCAATATGTCGTCAGAAAAATTCGCTAAGGCCATAGGATACCATGGCAAATATAGAAATAATCCAGGGTGATGCCATTCTACAGCTTTTCAATGAATTGCAGCAGGAGAAAATTCCGTTGCGAGTTTGGCTGACCGGCGGTGGCTATGAACATCTGTCTCATCTAAAGGAAATTCGCAAACGGTTGAAATCCCACTATTTTCTGCTCGACTACAGAGAGGATTTTCAAAAGGCCACGGAGGACATTGACAACTGGCGTCTGAAAATAGAATTTTCCGGCAAAGACGGAATCAAGTATGTGTTTCAAACCAATGACAGCGATGTATCGCAGGGTAGGATTTGGATTAAGTTCCCGGAAACCGTTCACCGCTATCAACGACGCAGTCTATTCCGGCTGGAAGCGCCTCATGGGACCAGACTATATTTTGCCGTCAATGACATCCGCTATAAACTGTTAGTGATCAATGTCAGCCTGGGCGGCACCCTCGGTGTACTGGTGAGTTTATCCAGGCAAATGAAGCAGGAGTTGAAATCAAATATTCCCAGAATACTTAAAAATGTGCAACTGGTGTTTCCATCCAAGGCTGAAAATGAAGACGATTCTAAAGTGACTATAAAAAAGTGTCGGATCATTCGGCAGGAACGCAATCCACTGACCAAAAAGTATGAATGCGCGATGAAGTTTAAGGAAATTACTGAAACGGAGCAAAAAAAATTAACCGAGCTGTTCTATCAGTGGCAGCGGGATTATTTACGCAAAAGAAGACTATTTAAGAATTAGGATATACAAAACCCGCCCGTTTTGCAGGAGGGCTTTGTATAACCTAAATCTCCACCTCCTGGCCTTCCCTTGCAAAAAAAATTGCCTTATCCCCTTCAATTCCTTCATCGCAAAATAGTTGCGACAACTCATCAAGCTGCGAATCCGTCCGTATGGGGTCATGGTGACAGATCGCCAGACGCTTAACGTTTGCGCGCCGGGCTGCAGCAATCACGCATTCGATGGGGGAGTGCCCCCAACCTCGCCTACCCCTGTCATATTCAGCCTGGGTATATTGACCGTCGTGAACCAGCAAATCTGCATCTTTGAAAAAGGCTTCCATCCGATGATTCTCATCCCTGGCCGTCCGATCACCTTCCGAGGCGAGAAATGCGTCATAAGATGGATCGGAAGGATCGGTGCAGAACACATTATAAAAGGGCTCCGTATCATAGGCCGTACAAATAGCTTTATCGCCATACTCAATGCGGTAGCCTAAAGTCAGCAGGGGATG
The DNA here is from genome assembly GCA_963821065.1 of uncultured delta proteobacterium. GTDB lineage: Bacteria > Desulfobacterota > Desulfobacteria > Desulfobacterales > JAFDCJ01 > JAFDCJ01. The sequence continues at coordinate 226,428 of CAWGCM010000037.1, forward strand.
GTTTAAGTACTTTGTGATGAGAGTAACCCCCTTGCCTATATCGAAATTCCCTTCCTTAAGGTCTATATATTCAATACTCGCACCCAATTCATGCTGGCGAAGCGGAAAGTACCGATAAGATAGTTGACCGCCGATGACATCTTCCAGGGGATCCTCTTCACAGGTCACTGGACCATAAATTTTTAAACGGGTCCCGGGATTATGAATAGGGGCAAAGAACGGCAGGCCCAGAATGTGATCCAGATGGGTGTGGGTCAAAAAAATCTCTGTGTTGAGATTATCTTTTGCGTTTTTCCTGGAACTCAGGCTGTCGCCCAGTTCCCGGATGCCGGATCCGGCGTCAATAATAATCAGACGGTCTTGATCCTGTAGACGCAACTCGAGACAAAGTGTGTTTCCCCCGTATTTAACAGTGTTAGGTCCCGGACTTGGAATGGAGCCCCTGACCCCCCAAAATTTGATCCTCATAACATTTATTTATTACTTTGGTTTTAATTGTCAACCTGGATTGTCACCATGGAAGTAGCGGTTTAATCTTCCAGCAAATTGCCTATCACTTTTGAACGATTTCCAGAAATATCCTGGCTTTTTCAATCTCTCCGGAAACTGATTGCTGAAAATCACTCAATATGCCATAGTCAACGCCCACCTTATCTGTCAATTTATCAAGCATCGCCTTATCACTGATACAATCTCCAGCCGTACCAATATTCAACTCAATGGCGATTTGATTGGCCAGTGATATGGTTGATACCAGATCACGGCTGTTCTCCGTGGCGTCATCTGGCTGGTGGTGGTGCGACAGGGTTTCAACCAGCGAAACACCCAAACGCCACCTTCGGGCAATCATTGCGCCGACCTTACAATGATCAATACCCAGCATCCGGTCCTCGCTAAGGTGAAAAGGATGGTGCTCTTTTACCGATGACTGGCAGACTTGAAAGTATTCTTCCGGAAATTGCTTATTCAGGGGAAGTTTGCCCAAATCGTGTAGAAGCCCGGCCACAAAATACTCTTCTTGCTCCGCCGGCGAAAGTCCTTTGAGCGCGACCAATGATTTGGCAACAACTCCGACACACAGGCAATGCAACCAGAATTCATCCGTGGTAAAGGCATGAAAAGACCCGCTGCCTTTCATGTTTTTCAAAATTGCAAAGCTTAGCGCAAGGTTCTTAACCGTATTGATTCCCAACATAATGATTGCCCGGGTAAGGGAAGTGATGGGTTGGCCCAGGGCAAAATAGGCTGAGTTGATGAGCTTCAATACGCGACCGGTGAGAACCGGATCCAGAGAAATTACCCGTTGGAGGTCATTGGCGGACGCCTGGGGATCATTGCAGGCTTCCAGAACCTTGACAGCCGTCGTCGAAAGGCTTGGCATCCTGGCGATGGTTGCCTGGATCCTTTTTAAATGCCCCTCCCGGTTGGGGTTAACCTGATTCATTGGTAGAACATAAATTTATTATGCAATATTGACCGGTTATGAATCTTTTGAGCCGATCACCGGTTCATAGCGGAAGATAGTCGCCGCGATAAAATTTGGTTACTTCCAGGGATGCGGTTACCCGGGTTCGGTTAAGAATATTCTTTATATCATCATCCGGTAATGAATTTTCAAGGGTCGCCAGGCTATCATTTTCCCGGGCAATTTTACTGATAATAGGATCTATCTGTTTCAAATTAATCCGGGAATCAGCCAGTTTATGGCAAAATTGATCGAGTAAATCGATCATATTTTCAATGCGTTCAATCGTAATCGCTGGGTCCGGTGAACCCGGGGTTGTCAGCCGAACTCCGGAAAGCGGGTTATTAAAAGCAGTTTGACGGGGCCCCGCACCTGCTCGTGTCTTATTTTCAACCGTTTCTTTTAAGATCGTACCGAATGCTTTTTCACCTGCGGGTCGGGACCTGGCAGTATCTTCCGGGTACACGCTTTTCATTATTTGGTCATTGTTATCAATTTTCATCACATCGATTTCCTAAAATTATATTTTGGGTTTTGAAACTCGTCAGTGACATCGTTTTCGGACTATACCGCTTTTCAAAAATAAGTTCCGAAATACGGAAGGCTGGTATAAGTGGTTGTAGAAAAAAACCTTCGAATAACGGAACGTTTTTTTGACAACCACTATAAAAGTATAAGTTTAGAATGCAAGATGTATGCACATCCTAAAAATTTTTAAAGAAAATTTGCTTTTATAGCGATGATAAGGTGTTCTGCCGAGTGGTGTGTGCTGCTGGGGTTATCTCCTTAAAAAAAATCGGAAAAGAATTCCCCTTACAGGAAAATTTCCGGAAATTTTTTCCCGTATTTTATTGCATGTTTTTTTGGAAGAAACACGTTTTTTATCCATTATGCTTGGCAGCGTAAAGGGCTTGATCGGCTCTTTGGGTCACGGAGGCAATGGTATCTGCTTTCTGTAGGCTACTGACACCGATGCTGACGGTCACCCAAGTACTTGACCACCGGTGCGCCTCGAAAGTGAAAATATTGCCCAGTGTCGAAATTTTGACGACAATATTAACTGCCAGGATAGTTGATCTCCGGTTTGATGAAATCCTTTAATCGTAGCTGTATTTTTGATCATCCAATATAACCTTTTGTAATTAAGACATATTTATACACGTTAGCGTAACATCAAACCATCTTCAGCCGCCTTTCCGCCTCTTTTCGATCAGATGGCACATTAATTGCTATATTAGTAGATCAAACGGAATGAAGTTTCCTCCTTTCCTTCATTCCCACCTCCGACTAACCCTGTTAGGTACCCCCCCTAACAGGGTTTTTCTTAGTACTATAATTTTTTGCTAATTCCGTAATTTCATTGAAGGTCTTTACAGTTTCGGGCAAAATGTCAAAAATCCGACGCTCTCTTTTCTGGACCTGGCGCTTTGAAAGAGCCTCTTTTGCATCTGTAATGGAATAAGGACTCAACCCCTCCAAAGCCCCCACAGACCCCCTGTGTTGCTTTCCATTGGGCATACGGTAACTGAGCCTGCACCTCGCTTTCTTGGCCTTTTGCGCCTCATAAAAATTAAGGCTACACTTGCACTTTTTATTTATAAATATTTGTTTTTTATGATATATTTGTCATTATATTAAAACACTCATAAAGCCCCTCACTTTCACCCTGAGTTATCACGGAAAGGGAATCAGGGTCCTTCCGTTTTGGATTCGTATAAAGAGATCTTGATATTGTGACATTATAAATGTATCAATGAAGACCAACCGGATCTGCCGGGTTGAGCAATCAATTTATTATGCAAACTTTGAATACTTGTCAGAGAGGTGCCCGTGCTTGAAGCTGTTGCAAGTAAATATCTTGTAAACTACGATGGGACGTTCAGCGTCGACCGCGCAGCTACTGAACCGCCCGGAGGTTCTCCGGGGAAAAAGTCGTGTAAGCAACGGCTTGCTGAGCTTATCGATGAGATTGCTGATTTACAGCAGATTCTTTATGCGCATGATAAGTACGCCATTCTCCTTATTTTCCAGGCCATGGACGCAGCGGGAAAGGACAGCACCATCCGAGCGGTTATGAGCGGAATTAACCCGGCCGGGTGTCAGGTATTTTCGTTCAAACAACCTACCCCGGAGGAGTTGGATCACGACTTTCTATGGCGAACCACCAAATGCCTTCCCGAACGAGGCCGTATTGGAATCTTTAACCGCAGTTATTACGAAGAAGTGCTTGTCGTTCGAGTGCACCCTGAAATTCTAAAGGGGCAAAAACTCCCCGATACCATCAACCTGAAAAATATCTGGCAGCGGCGCTATGAATCAATCCGTAATCACGAAGAGCATTTAGCCCGCAACGGGACAGTTATATTAAAATTTTGGCTTAACGTCTCGAAGGAGGAGCAGAAGCAGCGTTTTCTTTCGCGTATCGATAGGCCCAAAAAAAACTGGAAATTCTCCTCTGGCGATGTCCATGAACGCAGGTTCTGGACGAATTATATGACAGCTTACGGATATGCCGTCAATGCCACCTCGAGACCATGGGCGCCGTGGTATGCCGTCCCCGCTGATAGCAAGCCCTTTATGCGCCTCAGTGTAGCGGAAATCATCGCAAAAAACCTCAAAAAGCTTGAATTGAAGTATCCAACCGTTGGGGAAAAACAACGCGCTAACTTTTCGGAAATGCGCAAAATACTTGAAAATGAGGAAATTTAGCCAAGCACCATTTCAGACAAATTAGTACCTGGATTTAATACTTATTGATTGCTTTGGAAGTTTGGCGGAGAGTTTTTCGCTTTTTTCACCTCAAATAAAAGACAGCCTTTTCTGTGCATGGTGCGCCGCACTTCAATCATCGGCATCTGCCGGCTTTTGAATTCCATGATCCGGCATCCATGGGGAAATTGTGGGTCCCAGGTGACATAATAGTGGATACACTGGTGGCAGGTGATGTTCATGCTTGCTGGGCAATGGTCACTGAAAATAAACGGTATTAGTATTAAGAATTTCGCATTCCCGATTCCAAATTCAGGGGCCTCTGTCCCCTGTCTGCTGCCATTCTAAATCCATCACCGCCGACCCCGGGGAATGATTCGCAAGCGCATATTCTCCAGCATCCGCCAGGCACGTTCACGATCCTGTTGATCGTCTGATTTACTGGCTTTAATGACGGACTGAATTACCTCGTCGCTAACCCCGCTGTTTTTTAGATTGATGATCTCCTCGGGGCTGATATCACGAACGGTCTGTGTTGACCGGCCATAGACGGCCGGTTCGGAATTTCTTAGATGAGAGCCTTCCTTAATGATTATCCGTAATGTTTCTTCACTCACTCCCGCCTTTTTCATATCCACAATGTCATCAATGCTAAAGGCAGCTGTTTCGATGACTTTCTCTTTAGCAATAACCTGGATCGTCTGATCACTGACACCGGCTTTTTTGAGTTCAACCACATTTTGACCGCTCAGCGACCATGCCGGGTTGGTAAGAATAAAGCATAAAAAAAGATTTAAAAATGGGACGGCAACTCTTTGCATATTCAAATCTCATTTCAGAAAATTAATCAAGCTTGGCTGAATAATTCGGGCCGCAGTGGCAATAGTGGATTGATAGGCAAGATCGAGCTGGTTTAACCTCATAGCGGCCTCATTTAAATCAACATCTTCTGTTTCAGAAAGTAATTGCTCCAATTTGGGTTTATAATTGGACCAGAAGTTTTCGGTGTTCTCCAGCTGGTACATTTTTGGGGCGCTGGCTGCTCTGAACTCGCTGACCTGGGTCCGGACCGAATCGAGTTGGTACGCCATATCGTTAATGGCCGTTGTGTCGTCATTTTCCAGGGCGGTAATCAGATCCGCCATAACTTCAAAGGTATCTACCTGACCGGCAGGCGCAAAAATCTCTCTTCCGTCAGCCTTTAGGGTTAGTTCCGTATTTTCACCCATAATGATACGAACCGTGCCATTGTCGCCATTGTAGGTGGCATAATCAACAACATCACCTCCGGCATTGGAGGCGATTACGTTAAACTTATAAAGTCCATCGGGTGGGACGGCACCGCTCCAGGACACGGTATTAACACCATCCGTCCCGCCGCCGGCGGGCGTGATGGTATGAACAACCAATCCGCTGTCATCCATAACCTCTATCGTAACGTTGGTGGCGTCGGCCGCCAGACCAAATTCAAGATCACCCGGTGTTCCTCCCGATACTTCCACGACATGTCCGAAAGGCGGGGTATCGGTTTGATGCCCGGAGAACATATAATTTTTGCCATTTTTAGAGTTTGCCAGCTCAACCATCTGATTATAAAGATCTTTTACCTGATCCGCTGCCAGAGCCCTGGATTGGGTGGTATTCCTTTCCTCTTGCTGGGAGATCCCGCGGGCTACTCCGATCAAATCATCGACAACACCCAGGGTAATTTCAGTAAATTCAAGTCGTGTGGTTGCCCGTTTTATATTTTCCAGGTATTGATCGACTGTAGCAATTTTATTACGATAATCCAGAATTTCTCGCATACCTGCCGGATCATCCGAGGGTTTATTTATCTTTTTCTGGGTGGATATTTGTTCCTGTACCTTGTATAGTCTCTCACTTTGACGCATCAGGTATCTGGTTATCGTATTAGACATCATGCTATTGGTAACCCGCATCTTGGCCTCCTTTAGGCTAGACCATGTTTAAAAGGGTCTGCAGTAGTTCGTCAGACGTTGTTATGAGTTTGGCAGCCGCATCATAGGCGGTTTGAAATTTGACAAGATTGATCATTTCCTCATCCAGCGATACCCCCGAAATGGATTCTCGACGATTCTCAAGCTGAACAACCATGTCGGATTGATGATCAACATACGCAGCTGCACTTTGAAGGTCTCCGCCGACTTTACTGACCAGCGAGCTATAATAACCTTCAAAGGTTGCAGAATTGCCGTTCATTGTCAGGGCGTGCTGCAAATTCGCAATCGCTATTGCCTGACTGTTGTTGCCTGGAATTCCAGTGATGGTAGATGAGGCGGCAATTGAATCCAGATCATTTGAAATAGCCGGGTTGACCTGGAAATCCCGGGCCGAACTTCCGCCGACAAGCGCTGTTGTATTGGTAACGGCACTCAGGTCCCAGGCTGCCCCGGGGGCGGCTGCCACAACACTATTGATTCCTGAATGGCCTTGCAGGGCTGCAGCAATCTGGGCTCCGGTTGAAACGCCGTCTTCAATGGCGATCTGAATATCTCCGGTAACCGGATCCGTGATCAACGTTTCCGCGCCTGCCATCCCGCCCCCCACCAGCGTGACCCTGATGTTGCCGGTACCGCCCGGTTCGGCCGTTATGGTAAGCAGAGAATCCATATTGCCTGCAGCCGTGGCAATACCGGTAAAAAAATCATTTCCGTTGGAACCGTCCAACCCGTAACCGGCCTGATGTAAATTGTTGACCCGCTCCATCAAACCCTCAGCCAGGGTATCAAGCTGCCGCAGATAGCCGCGAATACCAACATCCCTGGCCTCCAGCCACCCTTTCAGATTACCGTTGGAAATATTTCCGGTTATATTGACCGCCGATCCATCCGGTCCCATCCAGACAATGTCTTTAAAGCCGAAATCATTGACCTGGGTGGTTAAGTTTTGTGATAAATTGCTTTCCACCAGGGTCTGTCCAGCCCCTGTCGAAACTGTAACCCGACCGGTAGCATCTTCAAAGGAATTGATATCAATCAGCACCGCCAGATCTTTTAGCGCCAGATCCCGTTGGTCTCTGTAGTCATTGGCAGAATATCCGGAGGCTTCAACCTCCATGATGTTTTGATTTAGTTCAGCAATCTGGGCCGACAGCTGGTTGATTTCCGCCACTGCCCCTTCAATACGGGTATCAAATCCCTGCTGGGCTTTCACAAGATCTGAATAAATCAGGTTGAATGTACCTGTCATCGCTTCACTTTTGACCTGCACCACCACACGCTCATTGTAGCCCGAAGGATCATTCGTTAAATCCTGCCAGGCCCCCCAGAATTGGTTTAAAGACTGGCTGAGTCCGAATTCGCCGCTTTCATCAAAAATAACCTCAGCAAGCTCAAGGCCGTTTTTCTGGGCCTCCCAGCGGCCGAGGGTTTCGCTTTCACTATTTATTTGGACCCCCAAGAACCGATCGTATACCCGCTCGACGCTGACAGCTTCAACGCCGTTTCCCATCGGACCGACCGAAGATTGCATGGGTGTTTTGTTTTCCAGCATCAACTTTTGACGCGAATATCCGGGGGTATTGACATTGGCGATATTATTTCCGGTCACATTAATGGCTTTTTGATGGGTCAGCAAAGCATTGCCGGCCAGATTCAAGACTCCGTATATACCCGTCATTTTGAACCACCTTTCCTTGAAGGTCCTACCCTATCATGAAAATCTTTTTGGCCTTAACAGCCATTGTTCTGCCGATCACAGGGCCCCGGCCGAAATCCTTAATTAAAAGTTAATGCATCCGCTAATTCATCAACCCATTGAGCGACATTGCTGGCAATGGCGTCAAACTGACTGACGTCTATTCCCAGCCGTTCAATCACCGTGGGAGATAAATTATCACGGAGGGGTCCATCACCCTCGCCACCCTTGCCGTTGCTTTGGCATAAAAGATTGGACAAATACACAACATCCATCGACGCTTTGACCTGTTTGGGATAATCGGGGTCGTGATGCCACCTGACAGCCTCGATAACGTCATGAGGAAAAGACCATTGGGTTAGGATCTGTGCACCGACTTGGGCATGATCTGTCCCCAGGACCATATTCTCGGCTACAACATAGGGGACCCCTTTATTGGCAATCTTTTCGATGTCCTCCAGTTCGTCTTTTACGAAATTTCCCAGGATCAACTTGCCGATATCGTGCAAAAGCGCCGGGGTAAAAATTTCTTCGGCATTGATATTGTTTTTATCTTTAACCAGTGCCTCCGCGGCAATCGAAACCGCAATGGAGTGTCTCCAAAGATCACCGGGCGGCAATTCATATCCGGGGACCGGTTTGTCCATGACAGAATTGACACAGGAGGCAACGACAAGCTGGATGAGCTTTCTTAATCCGAGCAATAGGATACCCTGTCGCACTGAAGAAATTTTGGCGGGAATCCCGAAATAGGCTGAATTGGCCAGTTTTAACACATTGACTGTTAAACCCGGATCGTGGCGCAAAACATCTTCAATCTCATCCACAGTGGTTTCCGGATCTTGGAGCATTTTGAGCATTTTAGCGCCGGTGGCCGGCATACTCGGAAACGATTTGATTTTAGACATGATTTTCTTTATATTGTCTTCCTTCATAGTTCCCTCATCTCTAAATTCTGATTTCCTCTATGTCTAAAGCTCAGTGTCAGGATAAAAAAGCACTCTTAAATCTCATCGCATACACATTTCCCAGAGGCAGAGGCATTTTGAACGGTTCCGGTGCGATAATAAATCGGGTTGGGTGCCTTCAACTCACTTAAGAGGTTAAATGATCCCGTCAGAAGTTCCCGAGAATGCTCAAATAATTGCTTATTGCGTTGGTTGGCAACCTGCAATGATTCAAGCAGCGCCGTTAATTCAGACCCGGCTTGCTTCAGCCGGCCTGCGAAGGGTTCATCCACCAACTGTGAAATCATCGTCAGGTTCATGTCCTGAAGGGGATATTCCAGGGTGTCGGCCAGGCGTGTTACCAACTGATGACGCTGCTCTTCAAGCAGGATCAGGGCCGCCAGAATATTTTCTTTCTCCATTCCCGCTTCGTTTAAAAGCATTAATTCGGATTGAATGGCGGCATCTTTTTCCTTATTCATCACAGCCCCCATTGCCTGGTACAGCTCTGTCTGCCGACTGAAAATACCCAGCAGTTGCTCTAACATTGCTTTTGCTTTCATTTTATTTTTCCTTGGGCCAAATACTATTCGACACGGGTATTATCGGCAAATATATCAAAAACTTTAGGCTTTTATACGAAAGGCCGACGATCGCATGCCCGGCCGAATCCGGTTTCCTGTCAGCGGGATTCGGAATCATCTTTTTTTCCAGAAGGCCCGCCCAGTTGCTTCAACAAAATGGAAGACAGACCGATCCCTCCGGCGTTCGACATTTTTTTGGAAAGCTCGACATCCAGCAGGGAGGTGAAAATTTCTTCAGCCTTGCCGCCGCTGATAAAACCGGATTTATTGATGGTGGCACGCATTTCTTTAAGCAGGTAGGAGAGGAAAAGGGACTCCATATCCCGGCAGGCGGCTTGCAGTTGCGGATCAGCTTGACCGGTCGCTGAGGGTTTTACGGATTTAAAGGTATTACCAAGCCGTTGTTTTTGATATTGCTGGTTAAAATGAAATGCAGCCAGTGAGGCGATAGGATTTTTCTCATCCATCAAATGATCTCCAGTTCCGCCTGCAAGGCGCCGGCGGCTTTGAGGGCCTGGAAAATCGAGATCAAATCCCGCGGTGAAACCCCCAGGGCATTGAGTGCTTTAACCACTTCGCCGATACTCACGCCGGATTCAACCAGAAAAATCGGATTCCTACCCTCCTGGACCAGAACCTGGGACTCCGGTGTCACAACGGTCCGACCTCTTCTCGCAAACGGCATCGGCTGGGAGACATTGCTATCCTCTTTAATTTCGATACTCAAATTTCCATGAGCAATTGCGATGGTTGAAATCCTTACATTTTCTCCCATGATAATGGTGCCGGTGCGTTCATTGATAACCACCTTCGAAACCGTGTCCGGTGTCACACCCAACCGTTCAATCATGGTTACCAGGGCCACGGTATTGCCCCTGAATTTATCGGGCACCTTGATCTCAATTGTCCCGGCATCATGGGTGCGGGCAATTTGATCATAAAATGCGATATTAATCGCCTGGGCTACCCTGGATGCCGTCGTAAAGTCGGCCCGCTGCAGATTCAGCGTCAACGTTTGTCTATTATTAAAATTAGAAGCTATCTCTTTTTCGACGATCGCGCCGTTGACAACCCGGCCGGCAGTGGGGTGGTTCTTCTGGACCCCTGACCCGGATTCGCTACCGACAGAAAAGCCACCGGTACTGACAGGTCCCTGGGCAATTGCATAAACCTGCCCGTCGGCACCTTTTAACGGGGTGAACAGCAGGGTACCTCCCTGGAGATTTTCGGCATCGCCGATAGAACTGACGAGGACATCTATTCTGCTTCCGGAGCGGGCAAAGGCAGGCAAATCTGTGGTAACCATGACTGCGGCAACATTGGCGACTTCGATATCTTCCGGTTGAACCGTGACGCCCATTCTCTCCAGCATACTGGCAAAAGACTGGATCGTAAATATGGCATCATCACTGTCTCCGGTCCCATTCAATCCGACCACCAGACCGTAGCCGACCAGTTGATTCTGGCGCACCCCTTTAATATCCGCAATGTCTTTGATGCGAACCCCGTAAGCCTGACCGATTGCGCCGATCAATATCGAGGCAACAATGACCGATTTAAGTATTGTCAGTTTCATTCGCTTTATCCATTGGAGGCCTGAGCTCAAACCCGAACCCGCTTAAGGCGAGCAATTGACTATTGAGTATTCAATCAGTACAAAAATAAGCGATGGTCAAAAAAAATATTAGGCGTAGGTAAATAATCCATGGTCAATAATATCAGAATGGCCATGCATTGTTCAGCAGGTTGGCCAGCCATCCGGGCCGCTGACGGTCATCCACCACTCCGGATCCGCTGTAGGCTATTTTTGCATCGGAAATGAAAGTGGATAATATAACGTTCACATCAGAAATATCCCGGGGCCGGATAATACCTGACAATATGATCAATTGATTTTCGTGATTGACCATCACCTCACGGGTCCCGACAATTTTCAGATTGCCGTTGGGCATGACATCAACCACCCGGCAGGTAATAAAAGCCTCAAGATTACCGCTGCGGCTGGTTTCACCATCTCCTTCAAAATCGCTCTTCAGGTAGCCCTTAACGGAAGGGTTGCCGAAAGGATCAATTTTGGGCATCTTGCTGTTGACGTCGGGCAGAATTTCATCCTGCCACCATTCTTCAACACCGAACAGCTTTTCAATACCGGCCTCAAGTCCGGAGCTGCGTTCGGTTGCCGTGTTGGCTTTGTTGCTGGCTTCGGCAGATTCTTCGATTTTTACCGTCACAATATCGCCGATATTGCGAGCTTTAGTATCGATAAACAATCCGTTAAAAGAGCTGCGAGCCTGCCACAGGGAGCCGCCATTTTCTTCTGGTGTTGGGACCGGTTGACTCCGTAGCATTTGTTGGGGTGGCATCTGCTGGATGGCCGGCTGTATATTGTGCCGATTACCAGTACATCCGCCAAATCCGCCTATCAATACCAATGTGAGTATCCCGGCTGCCCAATGTTTGGGTGTATTATGCATATCTTCCTGCCTTTTAAATTTTTTGTCTGCTTTTTAAACTGATTCTGGCCCTGCTGATTCTTTACTAGAAATCAATTTTTACGGTATTGGAATCCACCACCCGGGCGTACAGAACTTTTTTGGATTCAAAATTAATCACTGGAATACGGTCACCGCGTGCGCCCTTTTTTTTGACTTGCCCCAGGGCGGTAACTCTCAGCCCCCGGGTTTCCGCAATAATCACGACCACGTCGCCGCGTCTTACCAGGGGGGGGAATTCTACCAGGTTGGCCCGCAGCACTGTTTTGGAGCCGATAGCCCGTCGGGTTCTTTTTCCGAGCACCGCCTCCGGGTCGGTGATAGCGTCGGAAGGGACTTTGGCCAAATCCAACTTTAGGACCATAATATCATCTTCGGTGATTGGCTTGTGCCGGCCCAACGGTTTTTTCGTAATCACCACCTCGGCCAGAACCTCGAGGGTGGCAGTGGCCCACACCCTTTTGTATAGTTTACCGTTGACGTTAAAATTAACTGCAAACGGAATCTGTCCTACCATGTCGCGATTACGCGGTGCTTTAATCTCATAGGTGATGTCCCCGTCCGGCAACCGCAGGCTTTCGGTAACCTGAATGCCCTTCAGGCTGGCATCTTGATTGCCGGACAAAAGGTTTTGGGTAATATAGTCGGTTACCAGCTCTTTTATTTTTTCCGGGGTGACTTCGGTATAACTGCGGGACACGATAACCGAAGGCGGAATATGCAATTCCAGCTCTGTCAGATCGACTCTGTTTTGCTTCAAACGTGCTCTTACAGTCTTGCCGTCGATTCTGCGTGAATTTCCGGGCAGGGGTGCCCGCCCGATCACAATACCGTTCAGTTTCTCAATCATCAACGGATTGTTGCCCTCGATCCTGGCAATATGACTCAAGAGGATGTTTTCATCATCGATTTGAACTGTCTCCAGAATTTGGAGCCGGGTCAATTCAGATGCGAAAATATTGCAGGCCGATGCCAGCAGTAAAACGACGGTAAGCAGGTGCATCATATAATGGCATAATCGCTTACAGGTTGGATATCCGGAATTGATTGATTTCATTTAATTCATACTCTAACGTTTAATATTGTTGGCTATCTGCAGCATCTCATCGGCGGTCTGGATCGATTTGCTGTTGGTCTCATAGGCCCTTTGAGCCGTAATCATATTGACCATCTCGTCGACAACGCTGACATTGGACATTTCCAAAAAACCCTGTGCAAGAGTGCCCAAACCATCTTCTCCGGGAATGCCGGTCATTTCATCGCCGGACGCCTCCGAAGTTATGTATAAATTTCTACCGGTACTGATTAATCCTGCGGGGTTAACAAACCGGGCCAGTTCAATGGTGCCGATCTCACTGGGGGTAGAATCACCGGCCTGGAGCACCGAAACGGTCCCATCCATCCCCACTGAAATGGATACGGCATCGCTAGGAATCGTAATTTCCGGTTCCAGGGCGAACCCATCTGAATTTACCATGCGCCCGTCACTGTCAAGTTTGAAAGCGCCGTCCCGGGTATAGGCCGTTTCACCGTTGGGTTGAATTATCTGGAAAAATCCATCGCCTTCAATGGCCAGATCAAGCTCGTTGCTGGTGTTTTCCATATCCCCCTGGGTGAAAATCTTGAGCACAGTGGACGGGCGCGTCCCGTGGCCGATCTGTATCCCGGTGGGGACCTCGGAATCCTGACTGGAAGATGTGCCGGCCGGTTTAAGGGTTTCGTATAATAAATCCTGAAATTCGGCGCGGCTTTTTTTGAATCCCGACGTATTAACGTTGGCCAGGTTGTTCGAAATGACATCAAGATTCAAGGTCTGGGCCTGCATCCCGGTTGCTGAAGTCCATAAGCTGCGTATCATTTATCCTCCAATATTATAAGTTATATGGTAATCGTTAATACCTATTAGAATTTGGCAGAAGGCTCTGAAAACATAATCTTATTACCTTTAAACCGTTAACAATGAGCTTAATCATATGGTCCCGACTTCATTAATGGATTTGGCATCGGCTTCATCGGCGGTACGAATGACTTTTTGATAGGATTCATAACCGCGCAGCACCTCAATCATCTCCGTCATCATTTTGACGACATCGACGTTAGAAACCTCAACAAATCCCTGGCTGACTTTGAAATCTTCAGCCTCGTTTGGCGGCGGGCTGTTTTCCGCCGGTTTAAACAAGGTATCACCCATTTTCATTAACTTTCCGGGATCGGGAAAATCTACTATGCGCAGGCTACCGATCTGTTTGCCATCCACAGACACATTGCCCTCTTCGTCCACGGCAAATTTTTTAAACTGATGTGGATTTTCTGTGCCTTTTACTGTGATTTCTCCGCCGTCGCCGATAACCGGATGCCCATTGCGCGTCACCAGCATGCCATCATTGTTTAAAGTGAAATCACCCTTGCGGGTATAATGAACCCCGTCAGGTTTTTGAATACAAAAAAATCCATCCCCGATCAGTGACAGGTCAAAATCATTGCCGGTGTTTTTCAGGCTGCCGTGGGTGAAATCGGTGTATGAGTTAAATTGAAACCAGAAGGATTGCGCCTGGGAAGTCATCAGTTCAGGGGAACTGGGTACAAATGATGCCGGCAAATCAGCCGGGTCAATAGACTGAAATTGCCCGTGGTCCATTTTGTAGCCAACCGTGTTGGCATTGGCAAGATTGTTCGAAATTATTTGCAAGCGCTTTTCGTAAGCCAGCGCACCGGATGCCGCCACATAGATACCGCCACTCATATTTTTACCTCTGTATGGTCTTCTGTGAAGTTAGCTCTTCCATAAATCCCTTCAATTCCGTAATCGCCGATAATCCCTGTTAAATTATTGCTGTATTATCATGCAAGAGACATACCAATATTTTTTAGCGATAGAATAGCTTTGAGCGGTTGTTTTTTAGTGATTTGCGCAATAAATTTTCAAAAATGATAATCTTTGCCGGTTTAAAATTACAGACCAGGAAATTTTTGCCGGTACCGGGGAAGCGAATTCCAATCATCGAATGAGTCCCGCCAGGTCGTAATTTTTCAGTGGCAGGAAATACTAGGCGAGGATGGGACATATATACAGACAGATACCTGTCGATCGGGATAAAAGCCGGGGTCTACAACACCTTTTACCGCTGACAGAATACACCTGAATGGCATTCGGCCCGGGCATATCAGTCATGGATACTTAATTTGCAGCGTTTTTTTGGAGGCTTAAAATAAGTTCAACTTCGCCCAAAGGCATTTTTAACTCTTCAGAAATTTTTTTGGTGTTCATGCCCCGGGAGGCTAACTTTTGGATTCGTATCTGACGCTCACCCGACCCTTTCGTTTCTTTCACATGTTGAAAGCTGCCACCACGGTGGGCCGGGAACACTTGTGGTCCATTCTCAGCGGTTCTGTGATCTGCAGAGTTAAACGGCTGAAGTTGCAGGACCTTATCCAGATTTCGGCGTTCGTCGGCAACAACATCCTGAATATTGGTAAAGGCCATCTCAACTTGCTGGTGAATTGCTTGGTAGAAAACCTGGAGATTAAAATCTTGATCGGATCCTCGTTTCGGGTTGACTATCGCAGATTTCATTTTATGTCTGTGATTTCGTACCAGAAAAAATAAAATCAGAAGACATAATAAAATTTGAATGCCGTCGACCGCGACCTCCCAATGCTTCATCATTTCTATTCCCATCTCAACTCCTGACTGTAAAGGCGAAATTATGACTAAACCCGAATGTCGATTATCTTTTTAGCTTTGTCCGGCTGTGATTCTGTTTCCTTTTCTTGATGGCGTTCTACCGCACGTGTAGAATTGTGCGGTAGGTCCCCGGCAGAGATGTTTTCCGACAGGGTCTCATCTTGGCCCTCTTTTTTCTTCTTTTTTCTCTTTTGCTTGCCTTTCAAAGCGCCTTTAAAGAGAGGCTGCTGGTCGTTACGCTGTTTGCGATTGACGCTTTTTATTCGCTCTGTGGATGACAGCAAAGGAGAAATTTTGTTTAAATTTATGTTGTCCACCATGCCATTGCCTCTGGTAGAACCTGGTATGTCCACATTCGTTATTCAGATTTTACATCCTGCGACCTTCCCTTTCAGCTAAACACCAAATTGTTGGGCCCTTCACTTTGGTATCCTTGTTGCAAATCTCATCCAATCTAATCGCCTATCAGCTTTTCTTTTTTCAGCTTGGCCCGCAGGCGCAATATCGCCTGGGAGTGTATTTGTGAAACCCTGGATTCTGTAATATTAAGTACTTTACCTGTTTCTTTCATGGTAAGTTCTTCTATGTAATAAAGAGAAATAACCAGCTTTTCTTTTTCAGGCAGCTGTTCAATGGCCCTTGCCAACGCCTGTTGCAGTTCCTTCAATCGCGTCAGGGTCATGGCATCATCATCCTTATCAACGAGATAACTCAACAATTTCTCTTTTTCATCCCTGGAAGAAAATCCCAACTCCTCAAAACTGATAAATGAGATGCTTGACATCTGTTTGGTCCGGTAGACCTGATCGACATCAATCCCCAGCTCATTGGCAATTTCAAAGTCATCGACTTCACGGCCCAACTTCTGCTCCAACTTAAGACAGGCGTTTTCCAAATCTCTTATTTTGCGACGATTCGACCGGGAAAGAAAATCACGCGATCTCAGCTCACTGAGAACAGCACCTTTAATCCGAAATACCGCATAGGTCATGAACTTGTTGTCCCTGCTCGGATCATAGCGATCAACAGCCTGGATCAAACCAATAACGCCCACATTCATTAGATCATCAATATCAATTGTCGCGGGCAGATGGACGGCGATCCGATGAACAATCCGTTTGACGTAGGGCAGATACTCTGTAATCAGTTGATCCCGGTAGGAAGGATCATTTTTGTCCAGGTTTTTCGCAGTTGTCTGTACGGTTGCCATAAATTTGTATCTCCCAGATAATAAAACATCTCGGGTATTCTATAGTTTTGGGGGGTAATATCAACTGAGGCAATCAATATTATGCGCCCCTGATCCCAATCCTCATCAATCCGGCCCAAATCCAGAGCGGACGGGCCTGCCGAAAATTCAAGCAAAGTTATTTTGGACCAGATGCCGCCAGAATAAATTACTACCGCCTTGGGGAAGATTCAGCGGCGGCATGTTGGCAATCTTTCTGGCCAGATCTTTGAAACATCTGCTGACCTGGGTATCCGGATATAACTCACTTACAATTTTTTGATTTTTAACGCCTCTGGTAACCTTTTCATCATATAAAATGCATCCAAGATATTCGTTGGTAATATCCAAAAACCGGTCGGTCACCAAATGCAGCTGCCGAAAAACTTCCCGCCCCTCCTCGGGATGGGTCGCCATGTTTACCAGTAATTTACAGACTTTCTCTGAATATTTTAACGAGAGTACCTTCATGAGGGCGTAGGCGTCGGTGATGGAGGTCGGTTCCGGAGATACCACCACCACAATCTCCTGGGCGGTGGCATTAAAATCCATCACATTCGAGGAAATACCAGCCGCCGTATCAATAAGTAAGATATCGACACTGTCAATCAGACCGTCTAGTTGCGTAAAAATATTAATCTTCTGGTCCCGCGTGAGATGAGTCAGTTCTTGAATACCGGAGGAAGCAGGCAAAATTTTCATTTGACCCGGACCTTCAACCAGAATCTCCTCAATCGTTCTTTCCTCCATAATGACATGGGACAAATTGTATTTAGGTGCCAACCCCAGTAGGACATCTAAATTCCCCAGTCCCAGGTCGGCGTCCAATATAAGGACTTTCTTTCCCATTTTGGTGAAGGTATATCCAAGATTGGCCACAATGCTGGTTTTACCAACACCGCCTTTACCGCTGGTAATCGCGATGACTCGGGCTTTTGATCCACTGTTGCGGTCGGGCTTTACTGAAGCTCTCCCGTCGTTTTGACCACGTCTGCGATTTATACTGATCACCTTATTCGAGGGATCTTTCGAGCTCATTATCGGCTTGTCTCCTGATAGCTGAATCAATTAGCGGTAACTAGTATACTGCATCATTTCCGTGTTTGATTCGTTGCGAATGCGTTTCTGTTCTCGGTCCGGATTACAGCTTCGGCACGGTACAAAATTCTGGTTTTCAGCCTCTTGGGCACCGCTGAAATGAATAATATTGCGAGATTTTATTTTCTTGGCCCACTTACAATCAGTCAAATGATAAACGTCGGAATTCTTGTTGGCTACAAAATAGGTCTGTTCAGCGCTCGCATCTTCCCTGTCTAATGTTCTTTCCCTATTCGAACCTGAGGCGCCAACCTGAAGATTTCCATGGTCCCCCCGGGAGTTAAAAAGCAGATCGACCAATCCCTGAACAGTGCCGGCTTCAATGTCGTCCGG
Source organism: uncultured delta proteobacterium (assembly GCA_963821065.1). GTDB lineage: Bacteria > Desulfobacterota > Desulfobacteria > Desulfobacterales > JAFDCJ01 > JAFDCJ01. The sequence goes on from CAWGCM010000037.1 coordinate 244,626, forward strand.
GACCTTTCGTCCGCCGCAAAGAAAGGAGAGCGGCAGATTGGTTCGAATCAGCACATTAACAAGGTTTCCAAATATGCTGCTCTCATCTGTCTTGGTAAACAATATCTGATGAACGCCAATGTCTTTAAAGGCTTTTGATATGGCGATGCAATCTTTTTCTTTGGTGGTTGCGCTCAAGATCAGCTGGGTTTTCAGTCCGCTTAGCCCCGCAAGGCAAGTTTTGAGTCCCTGGATTTGATCCTGATCTTTAGGGTTTGTGCCGGAGGTGTCGATTAAAATAATTTCTTTGCCTTTGAATCGTTTAACAGCCTTTTTCAGTTCGTCAGCATTGGTGGCAGGTTCCAGGGGAATCCCGATTATTTGAGCATAAGCCTCCAGCTGTTGGATTGCCGCAATACTGTAATTGTCAATCGTAATCAAACCAACGCTTTTTCTACCCTGGTTAACCAGCCGGGCCGCTAGCTTGGCAATGGTTGTTGTCTTACCCACTCCGGTGGGGCCGACAAATGCCATAATCGTCGACTTTCCGTTAACAAACGGATGGCTTTCCACGCTCACTCCCATCTCTTCCAAAAGGGAACCGAAATGAGATCTAATGTCACCATTGGACAAAATTTCATCCGAGGCCGGTATGCGTTTAATTTCCTCAATGAGTTCAGAGGCGATACCGCGATCTACTTCCTGCAACAATATCTGTTGATACAAGGATGACAGGGCCCTGTTACTGTTGCGGGAGTAAGATTTGTTTGCCAGGCCGTTTCCTGCTTGGAAATTATGTCTGGCAGACGGGGGTTTCGATTGGGTCGTATCGTCTCTTCGGCGGGTCGGTCTGGATGCCTGGACCCGCCTTTTATTGAAACGGCGGTAGGGCTCTTTTCCGGACACGGCACGGGAATTTTTCATTCCGGACAACTGATTATCAATGGCCGCCGAAATTTCAACCCCGGCATATTTCAACGATCCGAAAAAGCCCTTTCCTTTCCTTAAACTGCGTGCGGAAAGGATCACGGCTTCAGGACCAAGTTCTTTTTTGACCATTCGCAGGGCCGTCGTCATGTTTTTGGCTTCAAATCTTTTAATTTGCATCGGACAACTCCAGTGTGCCTAACGATTGGATTTCAACGTTACTGATTATTTCGTCATAGGACAAAACAGCAATATTCGGTATGAACTGGTCGATCAATTTTTTAAAGTGGCCCCTGATATGAGCAGAACACACAATCACCGGTTGGTAATTAAGTGATGAAGATTTCTCCAGAACCCGTGCCAGATTATTTACAATTTTCTGGGCCGTATTAGGATCCAAAGCAAAATGGCTGCCCTGTTCCGTTTGCTGAATGGCAGCAACGATGGCCGATTCGACACTGTGATCAACGGTAAGCACCGGCAAGACGCCATCCCGGGTCTGGTGCATCTTGGAGATGGTCCGTGCCAGGGCTTGTCGCGCGTATTCCGTTAACAAATCCAGATCTTTGGTTGCCGGGGCCCAATCGGCAAGGGTTTCCAGAATCAACAGCAAATCTCGAATAGGCACCTGTTCTCTCAATAGATTTTGCAAAACCTTGACGACCCCTCCCAGGGATAGATAGTTGGGAACCAATTCTTCCACGACTTTGGGATGGGAGTCTTTGAGATTGTCCAGCAGCAGTTGGACTTCCTGTCGACCGAGAAATTCAGGACCGTGGCGTTTGACAATGTCAGATAAATGGGTCGTCATGACGGTAGCCAGATCAACGACGGTATAGCCTTTGGCCAGTGCGCTTTCTTTGGCATTCTCCTTTATCCACAGGGCCGGCAGTCCGTAGGTGGGCTCATTGGTTGGAATACCATCGATCTTATCATCAACCGTACCCGGGTTCATCGCCAGATAGTAATTGGTCATCAATTCACCGCGAGCAATCTCATTGCCTTTTAACTGTATCGAATATTCACCGGGTTTGAGCTGCATATTATCCTGAATATGCACCGGCGGTACGATGATACCCATTTCGTATGCGACCTGGTGGCGAATGGATTTAATGCGCTGCAGCAGTTCGCCGTTCTGCTCGGCATCCACCAGAGGTATAAGACCATATCCGACTTCAATAGCCAGTGTGTCCAGCAGCGGCAAGGAGTCCAAGTGCTCGGCGGGCACGGCTTTTTCCTCCCGTTCCTGGGTCTCCTGTTCGGCCTGCATGCGTTGCTGGGTTGCCCGATGAATAAGCAGGGTGAGTCCGCCTGCAAGAAATGCCAGCACCCAGAAGGGTACCAGTGGAAGCCCGGGAATAATTCCGAATCCAAATAAAACAATGGCGGAAATACCGATTGCTCTTGGCTGGTAAAGAATTTGAGACGTAATCTCAGCACCCAGATTCGACTCAGCACCGGCCCGGCTAACGATGATGCCGGCAGATGTTGATATGATCAAGGCTGGAATCTGTGTAACCAGACCATCTCCGATGGTCAGTAAGGTATAGGTTTGAGAGGCATTGGCAAAAGACATCTGGTTCTGAAAAACACCGATGGCCAATCCACCGATAATATTGGCCAGAGTAATGATGATGCCGGCAATGGCATCTCCCCGGACAAATTTATTGGCACCGTCCATAGCACCATAGTACTCGGCTTCCCGTGCAATCTCTTCCCGGCGGGACCTTGCCTGCTGCTCATTGATCAGCCCGGCGTTCAAATCAGCATCAATACTCATTTGCTTGCCGGGCATGGCATCCAGGGTGAAGCGGGCGGCGACCTCAGCAATTCTTCCCGCACCCTTGGTGATAACCAGAAAATTGATGACGATTAAGATAATAAATACGATAATTCCCACCAGGTAGTTGCCGCCGACTACAAAACTGCCGAAAGCCTGTATCACTTTGCCGGCGGCCATTGAACCTTCATTGCCATGAATTAAAATTATGCGGGTCGAAGCCACATTGAGAGACAGCCGAAATAAAGTGACCAGCAGCAAAATCGAAGGAAAGGCTGACAGCTCCAAGGGCCTTATCGTATACATGGAAGCCAGAAGAATGATGAGCGCAAAGGTTATATTAAATGATATGAGAAGATCCAGCAGCATCGGCGGCAGCGGTATCACCATAAATACAAGAATGGCAACCACAGCCACTGCAATAGTAATATCACTGTTTTTTGTGATTCCCGGGAGCTGCCCGGCATGCTGAGTATGCACTGCTGTTGCCATAAAAATTAAACCAAACGTCGCGTTGTTACTGCATCCTTAAATTCAGCTATCACAGTTTTTTGTTTATTAATAATAGCTATAGCCTAAAAAAAATCGAAATCCTGGTTATATCTGATATCTACAGGTTTCTAATTCCGGGCCTGAGCCGCACCATACATTCCCTTAAGCCGGTAGACATAGGCCAGGACTTCGGCAACCGCCCGATATAATTCCGCCGGAATATACTCGCCCAGTTCAACCATTTTAAAGAGTGTCTGGGCCAGTGGTTTGTCTTCAACAAGAGGGACCTGATGCTCCGCGGCGATCTCTTTGATTCGTTCGGCAATATGACCGGCGCCTTTCGCCAGCACGAGCGGTGCGATCATTTCCTCGGCCTTAAATTTTAGTGCAATTGCCAAATGTGTCGGGTTGGTAATCACAACATCAGCCTCAGGCACGGCTTCCATCATGCGGCGCCTGGCCATCTCCAGTTGCATGCTGCGTATTCTCGATTTAACCTTGGGATCGCCAAAGGTTTGCTTTTGTTCATCTTTGACTTCCTGCTTGGTCATCTTTAGATCCTCTTGGTGCTGCCAGTGTTGGTATAAATAATCCAGGATGGCCAGGACGATCAGTGCCAGACAAACGAAAAAGCACATTTTAAGGGATACCCGGGCAATAAAAACAAGGATCTGGCCTACCTCCTGGTTGACGAGCAGCGGAAAGGCCTTCATATCGCTCTTCACTAGTAGATAGGCAATGGTGCCGATAAACAGTATCTTTACAACGGACTTGGTCAGCTCCACCAATGCTTTGAGAGACACAAGGCGCTTTATTCCTGAAATCGGACTTAGCTTGTTTAATTTCGGCGCAATGGCCTCGGTACTCATCTTAAAGCCGACCTGTAAAATATTAGCAGCAAATCCCAAAATGGCCAGCGGCAAAAGAAATGGAATCAGAATTGCCAACAACCGGGTAAGCACTTCCAAGGAAAAAACACTGGCATCGTCAATATTGTCGAGCCGCAAGGTTCCGATATTTTGAAACACCCGTGTTATTACTTCCGCCAAATTCCAGAACATCCAAGACCCTGCAAAGTAAAAAAAACCTAAAGACGCCAGCATTACCACTGCCGAAGAGACTTCCCGACTGCTAGCGACCTGGCCTTTTTTTCTGGCCTCCTCCCTTTTTTTAGGTGTCGCTTTTTCGGTTCTTTCCTGTCCAGCGGTTTCAGGCATAAATAATTGTCTCGAATATTATGCAGCGTTTAGAAATCAAATCATGTTTAGCAACGTATCTTGTTATGCCATCGCCTTTAACATAAAGATAATATTTTGACCTAGACCGTCGAAAATTCTCTCAAGAAAGGCTGAAAAATATGGCAGGCTGAGTCCGAGAAATATAAGCCCGACACCGATCTTCAGCGGCATGGCTACAATAAACACGTTCATCTGAGGCACTGTCCGCGCAATCAATCCAAAGGCCACGCTGGTAATCAACAAAGCCGCAATTACCGGGGCACCCACTTGAATCCCGATAACAAACATATTACCGGACATCTTGATTAGATGGTCCATCAGAGAGCCGCTGAAATTAACATTTAATGGCGGTACTATTTGAAAACTGTGAGTCAGGGCTCTAATAAACCAGTAGTGAGCATTGATGGATATAAAAATCAGCAATCCAATTAAATTATTAAATTGAGCCAAAAGCGGCACCTGCTGACTGGCAGATGGATCCATGACATTGGCAAGGGCCATACCCATTTGATATCCGGCCAGCTGCCCGGCCAACTGTATACCGGCGAATATTAATTTGACGGAAAATCCGATAACCAGTCCAAACAGAATCTCGCCCGCGACACTGACCCCCATGGCAAAAAAGTTGGTTAGCACCGGCAAAGGTTCCAACCCCAGCATCGGAAACAAAACAATGCTGGTTGCAAAGGCCAGCGCTATCTTAAAAAAAAGCGGTATACTTTTACTGTCAAACACCGGGATGGACATCAATATGGCGCCCACCCTTAAAAATATTAAAAAAAACAATTGAAGCTGGGGCAATGAAATGTCCAAAGAAACCATAAGTTAATTTACCGAATATAAAAATTAAGGTTTTCAAACAGATTCTGAGTAAATACAACCATGGTCTGCATCATCCAGGGAAAGAAAAAAATCAAAGCCACGGCCACGGCCAGCATTTTGGGTATAAAAGTCAGGGTCATTTCATTAATCGATGTGGCCGCTTGAAATATGCTCACCAATAAACCCACCGCCAGCCCGGCCAGCAGCATCGGTGCGGCCAAACTAACCGCCGTCTTGATGGCGTCAAAAAAAAATCCGGTTACAAATTCTGGAGTCATTTTATTAGTATTCCATATTTTGTAATTCACTTAAGATGTAATGTTTGAAGTTAATTTTAATTTGTTTACGACTTATCTTAGGAGTCAGGTGTCAGTGTTCAGGTTTCAGCCTTACTACTGCTCATACCTGACAGCTGAAATCTGACTCCTGTTTCCTTTTGCCTAATCCCATATCAGCTAGATATGTCCAATAGACACCCGCTGGAGCCCTTATCACACAAACCCCTTTACTAAACTTCCGACAAGCAGATACCAACCATCGGCCAGCACAAACAACATCAGTTTAAAGGGCAGCGAAACCATAATTGGCGGCAGCATCATCATACCCATTGAAAGCAGCACACTGGCCACTACCATGTCGATGATTAAAAACGGTACGTACAGCAGCAGGCCAATCTGAAATGCTGTTTTCACCTCACTGATAATAAAGGAGGGAATAAGTAAAGTGGTCGGTATGTCGGCGATCGTTTTAGGGCGCTCGACTTTGGCAATGTCTACAAATAGCGCCAGATCTTTCTCGCGGGTTTGCTTGAACATGAATTCTCTTAAGGGTGCCACCGCGTTCTGCAAGGCCTGTTCATTGCCGATTTTTTTGTCTAGGTATGGCTGAAGCGCGCTTTGATTGATTTTGTGCCAGACGGGTGCCATCACAAAAAAGGTGAGAAATAAAGCCAATCCGATCATCACCTGGTTCGGTGGCATTTGCATGGTCCCCAGTGCGCGGCGCAGCAGCGACAGTACGATAACAATCCGGGTAAAAGAGGTAACCATTATCAGGATTGCCGGCGCCAGGGAAAGCACGGTCATGAGCAAAAATATTTGCAATACAACCGTCGGTGCTCCTGATTCCCCGCTATTATCCAATCCAACATTAAAAAAAGAAGTTGAAATGAGCGGTTCAGCCGTCCAACCGCAGCAGGGTAGGATCAATCCCGCGCAGATCAAAAAAAAGGCCACCCCCAGGCGGAGGTTTACAGCATGCAGGGCCTTGGGTAAAGAAACGCCTGCTCTTCTTGGAATGCGAAATATGTGTTTGTATTTTTTCATAAAGCTGTCGGTGAACAAATCAAGTCCTCAAAAGGTACAGCTACCTATCCCAGGACACGGTCATTCATCATTTTTAGTTTGCTTAAACCGGGTTGTCAGCCGCTGTAAATGATCTGAAAACGATGGCGTCAGCCGTGATGATTGCTGGCGGATGGCGTCCATGACGCTTTGATCCTCGATTTTGGTCAGCAAACTAATGTTGTCATTGGAAACCCCTAAAACCAGAACTGTTCCGGGGACTTCTACCAGCGCAATATTTTTTTTAACCCCTATATACTGGCTGGCAATGACCCGGATCATGGGGTTCCCCGGTCCGCCGGCATCCCTTCGTAAAAAACGCTTCAGTAAATAAAAGACAACCAGCAATCCGCCCAGTACGATGGCCAGAGCCGTCAACATCTGCAGGGTGGTTGATATCGCATCCGGTGCCGGATTCATCGCAAGCCCTCTATGCGCTCCATGGGACTGATGACTTCTGTAAGACGAACGCCGTATTTCTCATTGACTACCACGACTTCGCCCCTGGCGATCGGTTTCTGGTTGGCCAGAATTTCAAGGCTTTCGCCCGCCAGTTTGGACAGCTCGATAACAGAGCCCTGCCCCAGTTTGAGCATGTCGTTGATCAGCATTTTAGTTCGTCCCAGTTCAACGGTTACTTCTAGAGGAATATCGAGTAGAAATTCCATATTAGTAGGCGATTTAACGCCAGGCGAATCATCGCCGGCGACAGAGTTGCCCGGTTGATAGGCTGTATCCGCAGATGAGGTGTCAACAGTTTCTTCAATATCAGCAGGCTCGGGATCCGGCTGCCTATTGATGTTATCGGTTGCGGCCATAACTAAATTTCGCCTCCCTTCTTCTGAAGCAACGCGGCTATTTCTACGGCTCGGTTTCCTTTAATAATGCCCGGAAAACCGCGGTATTTGGGGACATGATCAACGGTCAGGGTAATGAGATCCTCGGGTCCGGTGTTAAGCTGTAGGATATCGTTAATCTGAAGATCCAGTAAATTTTTTACGCTGCGAGTTGCAATACCCAGCTCCGCAATGATGGTTACCGGGGTATCCTGCAATAGCATTTCAAGCTGTTCACTCCAGGTATGCTCCTGGTTTTTTCCGCGCAGGTATTTTGATGAAAGTTTGTCTTTGATAGGCTCCAGCATCAGATAGGGAATACACAGGTGAAGGTTTCCGGAAAATTCTACTCCCTTGACGGCAAATACAATTACCACCATCAATTCGTTGGGTGACGCCAGATGAACAAATTCAGGTTTGATTTCAGCCCGTTTTATGGAAATGTATATGGGTTCGATGGTTTTCCAGGCCTGCTGCAAATTGGTTAGTACTTCCGTTGCAAATTTCCGGATCATCCGCTGCTCGATGAGGGTAAATTCTCTCATGCGTTCGGTCGGCTTGCCGTCTCCGCCAAACATGCAATCGATTAATGAATAGATAAGCCGCGGCTCAATGGCCAGCATGGCAGAACCGATGAGCGGGTTCATGGTAAAAACCGTGAAGCTTGTCGGGCTGGAAAAGGCGCTGATGCATTCCTGATATTTGACCATTTCGGTAGATACAAATTCCACTTCCATGGATCGCTGAAGCACTGAGGAAAGATGAGCTTCGAACTGGGTAGCAAATTTATCATATACTTCTTCAAGAGCATAAAATTGATCTCTCAACATTATGTTCTGGGAAGTAAGATTATAAGCAACAACTTCCGCCTCAGATTTGGCTTCTTCCTCAAGATCGACGTCACCGTTATCCATTGCAGACAGCAGGGCATCTATTTCTTCTTGAGTTAAAATCTGGTCAGACATACCTGCTGCCCCTATTGAACCACAAATTCTTTAAAATAAATTTTGGTTATCTTTCCCTGGGCCAGATACCCGTTGATGGTTGCCAGCATCTCATCTCTCAGGGCGGTTTTGCCTTTTACCGTACTGATATCCTCATAGCGTTTGGTCGGCAGAATCATTAAAATGCTGTCTCTCACCTGGGGCAGTCTTTTGTTAATCTCAGTTTCCAGTTCGGGATTTCCCAGTTCCAGGTCCATGGTAACCCTTAAATATCGATTGCCGCCTTTATCAGCCAAATTCACAATAAAGGTATCCAGCGAGAAAATGGGACCCAGCGGATGTTCTAAATTACCTTCCTGCTCGGGTTTCTCGCCGGCATTGGCAACGCTCTGGCTGTTCAAAGTGGACAATTTATTCCACATCATAAACAGCCCCCCGCCCAACCCGAGCATCAACACCATCACGACACCGATGAGTAATAGGAGTATTTTATTTGACATTTTAGCTCTAACCCTCCGTTGTTGATACAATTTTTACCCGCCGGTTTCTGGTACGATTGGCCGGTGAATCATTCTGTTATTCCTTTAAGATAGGCTTTTAGTGCTATCTGATAGAAAGCAAGTATTGTGCCACAAACCAGATCAACCCGGTCTCTGAATACCTGATGGCGGATACCCGGATAGTGAGCCGAACTCAATGAAATTAAATAGAAAACTAGGAGGGAGGATCAGGGGTGAACGCCGGTGTCTTAACATAAGAACCACCGAACGCATAAACCGCCAACAGGAATGGTCGTTTGGCGTCAATAATGGTGATAATCAGTCAAGTCTTTGACGATGATCATCGATTAATTAATCCGCCGGGTCTATAATCCCAAAACTATTTTCAGTTTTGAAACAAATATTTATCACCCTGAATATGCTATTTTTCAGGGCGGATTAATTAAAATCCAGCTAATAGGTAATCCGAATTTCAAATTATTTGAGACCGCAAGTCTTTAAAGCCGGAAAGCTTAAGTTTCTTAGCCTCCCGGCCTTCTGACTATTGGCCTACCCATCATTATCGTTTAAGATTTATCAGTTCAGAAAGGATCTCATCGCTGGTGGTGATCACCCTGGAGTTGGCCTGGAAGGCTCTCTGGGTGGTAATCATCTTGACGAACTCCTGGGCCAAATCAACGTTCGACATTTCAATGGTTTGCGGACTGATTGCCCCCAGTGCTCCGGCCTGGGGCGTTCCTGGCAAGGCCTGTCCGGAAGCACGCGATTCCTGGTACAGGTTTTGTCCCAGCTTCTGCAGGCCTCCGTAGTTGGCGAAGTCGGCCAGCGCCAGCTGAAAAAGCGGGGTCAGCTGACCGTTGGAATAAATGCCGGTGACAACACCCTCCTCGTCCACATCGACGCCGCGCAAAACACCGGAGCTGTAGCCGTTCTGGGTTTGAAAGGTGGTGGTGGAAGCCGAAGCATACTGGGTCATGTCCCCGTTGGTAGCCGAAGGGGTACCGGCGTCAAAAATATCCCAATTCAAAGATAGGGGGGCGGCACCCGTCAGCAAATTATTGATCGTAATTGTGGGGTCCGACCCGCCACCTGCCAAACCGCCGGTGTTGGTAAAGGTCAGGGTTGAGGGGCTTATGGCTACATCACCCGGCGCAGCAATGGTAGCTGGAACCGCAACACTGGCGACCCAGGTGTTGACAGCCGCTTGCCTCGTAAAGGTGATGTTGAGCGGAATGGCATTGCCCAGGGAGTCAAAAACACTCATTGTAGTGGCATAGGTATCATTTTGAACCGCTCTGGCATCCAGGTTGACATCCACCGTAAAATCAGTCGTAGCGCTTGGCGGCGCGGTACTTTCACCCGGGATATTAATATTCATGATGTTGCCCAGGGACAATGTGCCGTCAGGGGCAAACGCCGTAACTTCATAGCCTTGAACAAAAAGCCCGTCCGGGTTCACCAGATCGCCATTGCGGTCAAAGGCAAATTCACCGGCTCGCGAATAAAAATTCAGACCCATATCGTCCTGCAAAATGAAAAAGCCTTTGCCGTTAACGGCCAAATCGGTCGGGCTGGCGGTGTTCTCGACGTTACCCTGGCTCCAGGTGGCGCTGGTGCCCCAGAACTCAACACCGCGGCCGATATCACCATTTCCCGCACCGGTCAGAGACTGGCTGAGCATATTGGCAAACGACGATCGGTTGGCTTTAAAGGCAGTGGTATTGACATTGGCGATGTTGTCGCCGATGACGGTCATGGCCGTCGCATTGGCATTAAGGCCTGAAATTCCAGCAAACAATGAACCTATCATTTTTATCTCCCTCCATTATCTAATGGTTATTTTGTTCCGCAATCACTTGATTATCTTCTATATTTTCTATCGCACCTACTTCAATGACATCGCCCAGAGCGACCCTTTGGTCTCCTGAAATCAAGTAGGTGGTATTGTCCTCAAATATGACCTTATTTACTTTTCCGCTGAAAAAGGTGGTGGTTTGAATATTATTGCCGTTGGCATCGGCCGCCATGACCTCAAAGGTATAGTTTCCGGAAGCAACGGGAGTGCCATTTTGATCGGTGCCGTCCCAGAAAAGAGTATGCTGTCCGGTGGTAAGATTCTGGCTTTCGAAGGAATTTACGAATTCACCGGTATGGTCATAAATGCTGACCACAACCATGCTGGCATCCCCGTCCAATTTAAAATCACATCCGGCCGGCTGGTCGCCGGCGAGAATTAGTGAATTGCCGTTAGCGGTTATTTCTTTACCAATCAATGAAACCGCCTGGGAGTTATTAATCGAGGCCTGAAAATTCTGTAATTGTACTAAATTTTCATTTACATTCCCCAGCTGTTCCAGGGAACTGAATTGGGCCAGCTGGGCTGTAAACTCCACACTATCGGTGGGATTCAGAGGGTCCTGATTCTGCAATTGGGTAATAAGGAGGCTTAAAAAGGCATCTCTATCCAGTTCTTTGGACGGCACGGTTGCCGCCTGGCTTAAGCCGGTGGTGACAGGATCTATGGCAGTTGTTATCATCGGATTAACCCCTCTTATCTGGTTGATTCGTTTCCTTGTTTGTTTCAGGCAAAGTAGTCCACGGTTGATAAGCCTTCCATGCTCGGGGCGGACGGACGTGTTTGCTTGCGGTTTTCATCCCGGGAGTTCCCATGATCACTTGATTTCTCCTGGTGGTGCATGTTGCGGGCATGTTCCGCATTTTCCTGCCGGTGCTTATTGTCATGGGAGTCTCGGGAAACAGACACATCGAGTTTGTCGACCTCAAGACCTTGGTTCTGCAAATCAGCTTTCAGTTGTTGAATATTATTTTCGATCAGATCTTTGACAAAACCGAATTCGGTCAGAATCTTTACGGTCACTTGCTGGTTTTCGGTGATCACCTGCATACGAACATGACCCATAAAATCAGGTTTCAGATCAATGCGGGCCTCATGTTGGCCCTCTCTGACCTGGATGACAGCCCGACGGACAATCTGTTCCATGGTCGGAGTTCGAAGATCACGTTGACCTGCTTCGGCCTCTTTTGGCGCAGATGTTGATTCCAGCGGTTTATCGAGGGTTTGACTCTGGGAGGTCAGCTGACCGTTGTCATTGGTGCCGGCCTCTAGTTTGACAACTTTACTGCCGGCATCATCGCCGGGAGCGGTGTGGATTTTAAAAGGGATCTCTTTTTCCACCTGAGTATCATTTATTAACTTCGATACCGGTGAAGAATCGCCCGTCAAAGAATTTTCCTGCAGTGGTTCCCCGCCCTTGACAGTGGGTGATATGGACTGGCTGAGGTGGGCATTCCGGTTGGAATTACCGGCAAAATCCGGCATCTTTTCCAAGACTTTAGTTTCCTTGGGGTTCTCATTGGCTTCAACCGCCACCCGCATATCCGGATTTATTTTGACCCCATCTGTCTTTTCAGGGTTCACCGAGGGGAGCGGGATTGGGGAATTTTCTACCGCTTTCATTGATCCTGAGGCCTTAAAAACATTTTCCGTTTCCATTGCGGGCCGGGTCGCTACTGAGATGATTTCTGCAAGTTTTTGACCGCCAGCCCCCTCTCCGGCCATGGCACCATTGACATTACCGGCATTTTTCTGCCCCTGGATTATCCCCTTGGCCCAATTGGCTAAATCAACAAGTCCCGGAGCTTGGTCCAGGTTAAGACCGTCCTTCGGATTTCCAGGGCTTTGAACGGAGGTGTCACCGGCCAGGAGGTTTGCAAAAAATGACCGTAACCCTTCCGGTCCTTTCGACAAATCGTTCCCCGGCTTGATATCGTTTGGCTGAATTTCCGCTATCAACTGTTTTAAGCCCGCTAAACGCTTCTGGCCTTTTCCAGCCGGATTGGACATGTTTTCGTCCGTCAATCTCGCACCCGACAGCAACATCCGCTCTGCGGATGAGTCATTCAATCCCAATTTCTCAAGCAGGGACGATAGCTCTGTTAACTCAACCGCAACAGGCGTTTGATGGTTTTGGAACACCTCGGCTTGTCCAAGCAAAGCCATTATATCAACCAGGGCATCATTGCTGGCTGACTCAAGATCAATCCCTTGCTCATTTTCCGGGTACAGATCGGTCTTATCCGATCGGGTCACAGCAGGTGAATCCAGCTGCCGCGATCCCTCAGATGGGTTCCAACCCCGGGATGCTTGCCTCAAGGTGGTCAAGAAATTTTCATGTTTATCGCCTTTAGACAAACCAGGCTTGTCTGTCTTCGTCGATGGGTCAGGTGAAAAGAGGCCGGTCTTTTCACATTGTAGAGAGGAAGGTGGTTTCTGGGGTAGTGCCGGCATAAATAGCAAATCGGTCGTCATAGTGCAAATTTCCTCGATTCTGAGTCCCTAAATAGTATCGGTCGGTCAATTCTGTCTGTCATATAGCAGAGAGTGTGCCAAAACTTTAATAAGGCCGAACAGATTGTCGCTCGGCTTGGATATTTATATATAACACTTTGTAATTATTATAAATTTTTCTAATTTTTTCCATCAAAAAATTACTGCTGGACACCCCGCAAAGCTCTCCGCTTCAGCCTGCCCCCCGGCTAAACGGATCAGAGGGGAAATTATTTCCCATAGATGGCAAACTTTACCGGAGCGTTGCGGGGTGCGTGTTGCGGGGGACGCGTTGTGGGGTGCGGGATTTTGGATTTGGCCTGCCCGCCATCACCTAAGTCCGCCTGAGGTGGACGATGGCGGACGGGAACTGCGGATTTGGGGTTTAGATATAAAAGGATAGAGGTATAGAGTTATTCGATTTCGGAATTTGGGTTTGGGATTGCGGATTTGTCTGGTTTTCACCACGTAACTCGCAACACGAAACTACATCTTCCGAATATGGCGGGTTGCGGCCACCTCGTCGTTAATTTTACGCTCGGCCTGCATCATTTTCTGCTGGTATTCAAGCCGATCTTTTTCTTTAAGTTTTTCCAGCATCTTACGCTTTTTCATGATCGCTATTAAATGATGGCGTTTTTGGGTGACTTTTTCCGAGGCCTTACCCACCTGCTCCATCTGTGCTGCCACATCTCTTGATAACTTTTCGATATAATTTATAGATATTATGATAGAGGAAACGTTGTGAAGCTCTTTCTGTCTGGCCTGCAATTTCTGAATGTTTTCACGCTTGATTTTTTTTAGGCACCTTAGCTTTTCTTGGGCATCGGTTAAATTCCGCTGAGCCTCGGCCATCTCTTTCTGGCAAATCTCTTCTTGATGACGGCGATGCTTAAGGAGTGATTGCAACTTAAATCGGTACATTGACTAGTGCCTGAAGCAGATTGATCCGTCTGTGGAGGAATTTAATGAAGGTCGCGTGTTAATTTTCAATATTCAATTTTCCAGGTTTATCGGTGCGGTTCTCGAACAGAAGATCCATTTGAGCAACGCTGTCCTCAAATTTTACCGTTTCCCCGATGTCCTGTCGCAAATAGGCGTTTATCCTATCAATCATTGTGATGGCATAGTCGATTTTGGGGTTGCTGCCCGCTACATAGGCTCCGATGTTGATCAAATCTTCAGCCTTGCGATAGGTGGCCAAAATCTGTTTGAGTCCATGAGCGTTTTGGCGGTGCTTTTCATCGACGATATCGTCCATCACACGGCTGATGCTGCCCAAAACGTCTACCGCGGGATAATGGTTTTGCATGGCAAGGTCCCGGATCAGATTTATGTGACCGTCCAGTATGGATCGCAGAGCATCCGCGATGGGCTCATTGGCGTCATCGCCTTCAACCAGAACGGTATAAAGGCCGGTGATGGTACCGTGACCCTCTGAAGTTCCGGCGCGCTCGAGCAGTTTGGGCAACAAGGTAAATACAGAGGGTGTGTAGCCCTTGGTTGTTGGCGGCTCACCCAGGGCCAAACCGATTTCTCTTTGGGCCATTGCAAAACGGGTAACTGAATCCATCATTAGATTGACATGATTGCCCTGGTCTCGGAAAAATTCAGCGATGGCGGTGGCAATAAAGGCACCCCGCATTCGAATCAGCGGCAACCGATCCGAAGTAGCAACCACAAGGACAGATCGGCGAAGTCCCTCTTCGCCGAGTTCCTTTTGAATAAATTCATTCACTTCCCTGCCCCGCTCCCCGATAAGGGCTATCACATTCACATCTGCTCTGGTTTTGCGAGCGATCATACCCAGCAACACGCTTTTACCGACACCGGATCCGGAAAAAACGCCCACCCTCTGACCGCACCCGACGGTTAGCAGCCCGTTGATAACCCGCACACCCAAATCCAGTGGTTTATGTATCCTCCTGCGCAGCAGCGGATTCAGCGAAGGCGCGTAAATCGGATATTCAGTTTCGGACACGATGGGTCCTTTGCCATCAATAGGGTTTCCAAGCCCGTCGATGACCCGTCCCAGCAAACCGGGCCCTACAGGTACGACGGCATTTTGTTGCCTTGCGACGACCCGGCACCCCGGTCCGATACCCCGAATTTCTTCCAGCGGCATCAGTAGCACCTTACTGTCTTTGAAGCCGGAAACTTCGGCAGTTATGGTATGGCTATTCTGGGTATAAATATCACATACGGTCCCCAGACAGGATACCGGTCCCTGTGCTTCGACCACCAAACCAACGACATTGGTCACGCGGCCGGTTGCCCGAATCGGGCAGGTTGATTCAAGGCAGGAATGATATTTTGTTAGATTGACTCTGCCAGACATCAAAGTCCTATGAAATCGAAAAAATTAATCCGGATCATTTTTCCGCACCCGTTTTTTCCAGGGCGCTTCGAAAGGATTCCTCTATGGCCTGGAGCTGCTTTTCTATGCGCGCATCAATTTCGCCCAACTCCGTCTCAATGATACAGCCGCCGCTCTGGATGTTTTCTTCGGCTTCAAAGCTGACATGATTAACGTCGGCGATCAGGTTGGAAAGTTGATATTTGGTCTCGTTGATAAATTGCAGATCGGAAGGATTCATCTTGATTTTTATTTCACCCGGATCATCAATTTTTGCCAGGGCTTCTTTGGCCACACATACAACCGTTTCCGGGTCTATGGAAATCTCCCGGCAAATGATTTTTTTAGCAATGGCGAGGGCCAAATCCACCACTTCTTTTTCAATTTGCTGATAGGTTTCTTCACGAATAGCATCCAGCTGAATCAAGGCCTCTTTTATACTGCTTATAAGTGGCTCGATTTTATCGGTTCCCAGTTCAAACCCCGTGTTTTCACCGTCCTTGACGCCCTGGGCGTTACCATCCGCAAAGCCTTTGTGGTAGGCCATCTCTTCCCTTTCGCGGGCAGTTAGGGCCGCTTTCCTGCCTAACGCCCTACTCTCATCAAGGCCCCCAATGGAATCCAGACAGGCCGGATCGCTACTGTCATACTCGGTCTTTTGAAAATTATCCCGGGCTGACGCACAACGTCGAACACCTACCTGGCCGTCAACCGGAATGTCAGGGAAATAATGCAACCTGAAACCGGTTTGTCTGCTCTGGGATGATCGACGTTCATTATCAGGCAATGATTTCTTCTCCTCGGCGGCCACTTATAATTAATTCTCCTTTGGCTTCCATTTCCTGGATAATACTTGTGATAACCATTTGTGCATCGGAGACTTCGTTCATCCTGACCGGCCCGAGGTCTTCGATCTCTTCCTGCAACATGGCGCCGGCGCGTTCCGACATATTTTTGAAAACTTTCTCTTTGACCTCTTCGGAAGCTGCTTTGAGAGCGATGGCAAGCTCCACCGTCTCGACTTTGCGCAGCAGTTTCTGAAACCCTCTGTCATCCACCAGCACCAGATCTTCAAATACGAACATTTTCTGTTTTATCTGGGCGGCCATTTCTGCATCGGTATCTTCGATTTCGTTTAAAATCAGCTCACTCGAAATTTCATCCGTCTGGTTCAAGATCTCGGCCAGACGGTCAATGCCACCACTGATATTGGCCACAGAACTTTTTTTGTTTTTTAGAATTTCTTTAAAAGCATCATTTACCTCTTCGATCATATCAGCGTTGACCTTTTCCAGCGTGGCGAGCCTTACCGCAACGTCTGTTTTGATCTCGTCCGACAATAGGGCCACAACATCACTGGCGACAGGTGTTTCAAGATGAATCAGAATAATAGCGATCGTCTGGGGATGCTCATCTTTGATCAATTCATAAACTACATCAGCATTTAGATCCAAAATGGCTTCCAGTCTTTCAGCCCTTCCAGAGGAATCTCCAGAATCCCCGTCCTTTTTTTTGGCTTGATCATTTCCGGCCGAAGGAGCCGGCAGAGCAGATCGTGTTTTTATGGCTGCATTGGTCATGAACTCTCTGGCCACATATTCAATAACCGGAGCTGAAATGGTACCCATTTGGTCCAGATGTTGATTGACCACTTTTTTCTCAGCTTCGGACAGACCGTTGAGTACGTTTCCCGTCAGTTCCGATCCCAGAGAGCGTATTAAAATAGCCGCTTTTAAAGGGCCTGATAAGTTTCTAATATCCATCTAGCTCTCTTTGATCCAGTCACGCATAACGCCTAAAGATGCTTCTTTATTTTTGGCGATTAATTCAGAGGCCTGATCTCTGAATATTAGCGGGTTGGCCTCCGGATTAAATTCGCCTTCGAGCTCACCCACAGTTTTGGGCAGTTGTTTAAACATCTGCATATCCCCGAAAGAATATTCGGTCAGCCATCGAACCAGTGGTTTAACAAAAAACATAAAAGACAGTAATAAGAAAAGACTTAAAAATCCATATTTCAAATAGGGCTGGTATTGTTTCAGCAGGTCCATCCATCCTTCCGCGACCACTTCGGTGTCTTTAGTCTCCAATTTGGTCGTTTCGAAAGGAATATTAACGATGTCAACTTCGTCTCCCCGTGCTTTATCAAAATTGACGGCCCGTTTAACAATGCTTTCAAACTTTTGCATTTCATCCGGGGTACGGGCTACATATTGCCATTCAATTTCCCCTCCGGGTTTTTCAATGCGATTATAGGTACCATCCACCAGGACCGCAACTGAAATTCGGGTCAATTCCCCCACCGGCTCTTTTATGTGACTAACCACCTTCCCGATCTCATAATTGACGGTGCGGTCATTTTTTTCAAAGGCTTGATTCGAATCGGTAGACCAGCTTTGTTCACCCGCAGATGGATCGCCGGGTAGATTGGATCGAATGCCTGGTACACCCTGGGGGACCCTGCTGGGATCAACCGAGGTTTCCGTTAACTGTTGCTCACTGCGAACCACTTTATTATCCGGCAAATAGTGTTCTTCGGTTCTCTCCTGCTTTTTAAAATCAAACGAACCGGACAATCTGACGATGGCCTTGTTTTCTCCCAGGGCCGACTCCAGCATAGTCCGGATTCGATTTTCCAGCGCTTTTTCGACCCTGTCCTGGTAATCGAGCTGATCTGAACTGAGGCTGCCGAATGAAGATGAGTTTTTAACCCCCGCCAGAAGCTTGCCCATGCTGTCGACGATGGTCACGTTTTCCGGGCTCAATCGTGCCACGCTGGATGATACCAGATGCAAAATTCCGTTAACTTGACTTTGGTTTAACCATTTACCGGATCGCAATTTCAGGACAACGGATGCACTTGCCGGTTCTTCCTCATCGACAAAGAGGGATTTTTCGGTCATGACGATATGGACTCTGGAACTTTCGATTTCCGATATCTGGTTGATGGTCCTGGCCAGCTCCCCCTGAAGCGCTCTCTGATAGTTAACGTTCTGCGCAAAAGCAGTCATCCCCAGTTTCGTGTTGTCAAAGATCTCAAAACCGACCCCGCTGCCACGGGGGAGCCCTTCGGATGCCAATTGCATTCGGGTCTCATATATATGCTCCTGGGGAACAAGGACCGTGGAACCATTTGATGCAATTTGATAATCAATTTTTTGCTCTTTCAGTTTGGATAAGATGGCACTGGCATCCTCCGGATCCAATTGAGCATACAGGGGCTGGAATTCACTTTTTCCCGACCAGTTCATCAGAAAAAAGAATCCAGTCACAGAACCTAAAATTAGGGTCAGCAAGGTAATTTTTTTCCCGAGGCTCAGATTGGAAAAGGCGGCATTGAGTTGTGACAGTATCAGACGAATGGCTTCCATAAAACTCCTAACTCGAATCCGCCTGGGGCGGAGGATTGCCTATTGAGTAGTGAAATTATCGCAATTGGTCATCTGAAGGTCTAAGACCTGAAGCCCTCTGAAACACGAATCCCAAGCTGTTGAAACCCGGACATCGATCCTAAACCCTTTCAACCCCGAACCTTTGAAACCCGCCTACACCGGCATGCGCATAATTTGATCATAGGCGGCAATGAGTTTATTGCGAATTTGCATCAACAGCTCGAAGGACACATCGGCTTTCTCCACTGCGATCATGGTCTGGTGAATATCGGTTTGCTGCCCATTGGCCAAATTGTTGATATTTGCATCCGCTTCTTTTTGAAGTTGATTGACCCGCTCCATGGATCCTTCCAGCATTTGGCCGAAAGAGACAGAGCCGGAAGGCGATGTCTGCTTAGCGATCGGAGAGGCCCCCGGCGGGGACAATGTATTGTTGTGTATGGTGATATCATTCATGGCTAACGACCTATCTGCAGTGCTTTTAATGCCATATCCTTGGCGGCTTTAATGGCGGTTACATTGGCTTCAAATCCCCGGGTAGCCGAAATCATGTTTACCATTTCCTCCAGGGGATTGATGTTCGGCATGGCAACATAGCCTTTGTCGTTGGCATGGGGATGGGAGGGTTGATATTTCATTACAGGCGGCGCCGGGTCCTCATAAACTCGCTCAACACGCACACCGGCACTTAGGCTTTTCTGTCGATCCGTCAAAATTTTGTTAAAAGTGGATTTGATCGACTGGGCGGAAAATATTGCCTCTTTTCGTCGATAAGGACCACCCTGGCTGGTACGGGTTGTGTTAACATTGGCCAAATTTCCGGATATCAGATTCATGCGAAGTCTCTGGGCACTTAGCCCTGATGAACTGGTCTGGATGGAATTTAAAAAATCCATGACTATTTGCCTCCCTTGATAACATTTTTTAAGCCTTTGAATTTACTTGAAATTAGCTGTGCAGCGGCATCGTAAAGCAGTGTGTTTTCCGCCAGTCTACCCATCGTCCGGTCAATATCCACCGTATTGCCGTCGCCTCTCAAACTGTATGCCGGCGCCGTCGCGGCCGTAAGCTTCACGTTATCCGCGCGATTACGCCTGAACTGAAGATGGTCGGCATGGGTTCGCATAAGCTGAATGCCCGGAACCGATCCTTTATTTTTATTCATTTTTTCAGTGACATCGAGTTCGACAGCTTTATAATTTGGCGTATCCATGTTGGCAATGTTTAACGCCAGCGCCTTGTGCTGGATAGACCTTAAATTCAGGGATTTTTCCAAGATAGCCATGGTGTCGCTGAAAATTTTGTCGGTCGGCACTTTATTATTTCCTCCCTTGAAAATGGCGTTACAAATTACTTTAATAAAATAAAGCAAAATCTATACCAGGTCCCCGGTTTCGGATTTCGGGATGTTAATTGGGGTCTAATTATCGGACTTCCAGCTCATCTCCAAACCTGCATATTTTTTTAGTCCTGCGTTGCCGCTTCCTTGTATTCATGCAATTTATTGCGCAGGGTGCGAATGCTGATTCCCAAGAGCTCTGCGGCCTGGGTCCGATTGTCGTTTACCTCTTTTAAGGTTTGAAAAATAAGTGTTTTTTCCATTTGCCTTACGGTACACCCGGCTTTGACTTTAAACTGGTCGGCCACCTGGGCGTTGCCGTCCGGTGAATCCAACAGCAGGTGTTCGGGTAAAACCAACCGACCGCCCCCGATCAGAACCGCCCTCTCGATGACATTTTCCAGCTCACGAACGTTGCCTTTCCAATCGTGGCCATGGAGCATATTCATGGCCGCTTCGTCTATGTCAACCACCTCTTTATGATTGGATAGACTAAATTTCTCCAAAAAACGACGCGCAAGCAACTCAATATCTTCCTTTCTATCCCGCAACGGCGGCAGAATCAGAGGTATAACGTTGATACGATAATAAAGATCTTCTCTAAATTTGCCGTCGGCCACGGCAGTTTTCAAATCGACGTTACTGATGGCAACAACCCTGGCATCAATTGGGACCGGGCGGGTTCCTCCGATGCGGTCAACTTCCTTTTCCTGAAGAACACGAAGCAGTTTGGCCTGAAGGGGCAACGGCATTTCACTGATTTCATCCAACACAACCGTTCCTTTGTTGGCCTGTTCAAATTTTCCAATTTTGCGACCCACGGCCCCGGTAAATGATCCTTTTTCATGCCCGAACAGTTCGCTCTCAGCAAGGGTGTCGGGTAAGGCTGCACAATTGAGGGCAACATACGGCGCTTCCGGATGCCGGCTGTGTTGATGAACATAGGCCGCCAATAACTCCTTACCGGTGCCGCTCTCACCCTGGATCAACACCGTTGCCCTGCTGGGGGCAACCCCTCTAACCTGTTTTAAAATGTCCAGCATGGTCGGGTTTAGCGTAACAATTTCTTTGCCGGCCTCACGAGGATCAGTTATCCTGCCGGCGGATAAGGAACCCCCATTTCCGTTGCAGCCCCCGATCGCCCTTTTGACGGTTTTTTCCAGTGATTCCGATGAAAAAGGTTTGAGCAGATAATCTGAGGCGCCAGCCTGCATGGCTTCAACCGCGTTGTGAACGGATCCATTGGTTGTCATTAGTATGACCGGAATCTGCGGTGATGTTTTTTTTACGGACTTTAATAAGTCCAACCCGTCGATTCCAGTTATATGTTCATCTGCAATGACCAGGCTATATTGAGTGGAGCTGAACCTTTCAAAGGCCTCCGGACCGCTGGACGCATTTTCAACTTGGAAACCTGCCGATTTCAGGTATTGCAAAACCTCTGTGCATATATCCGGATGGTCATCTACAACCAATATGGGGAACATGTCCGCCAAAAATTATCTCCCTTTTGCATGGCTGATTTCTGATCTTATCAGTCTGCGCTGCAATTGCCTGTTGAGTTGAACTAAACCGTCTTATATCGAGCAATTATCATGCCATGCGCGGTTGAGCCTATATCAAATTACATAGTATATAATTAGTTATTATTTCTGTTAGTTATATCTATTTTTATACCCGATCCTACAGGAACTACAGCGAGTAGATTGTCAATATTTCAGGAGTGAGAGTCAGGGTGTTGACACTGGGATGAAACCTTTTTCACATTGCAGCCGGTCCCCGGCGAGAGCGGCAATCGTACTCAGGAGGGCTTGTCCGTTTCAGGTGGATTAAACATTGCAGGGTTGTAATTGGTGTCGTTTTATTTTTTCCACCAGGGTG
This sequence comes from uncultured delta proteobacterium, assembly GCA_963821065.1. Lineage (GTDB taxonomy): Bacteria > Desulfobacterota > Desulfobacteria > Desulfobacterales > JAFDCJ01 > JAFDCJ01. The sequence goes on from CAWGCM010000037.1 coordinate 266,803, forward strand.
GTACGGTTTAGATGCAACAGTTTGGCAGCCTTATTCTTGACCCATTTGGTTTTTTCCAGAGATTGCAGAATCAAGGCCTTTTCAAATTCGGTGACGGCACTGTTCAGGCAGATCCCTTCATCGGATATTTCGATGGTCGACGTGGGTTCGTATTGATGGGCCTTCTTCAATTCGGCCGGCAAATCCGCCAGGGTAATCTTGCCCTCTCCTTTCAAAACCACCATCCGCTCCACCATGTTTTTAAGTTCCCGGACATTTCCCGGCCAAGGGTAACCCATCATCATGGCCATTGCATCTTCAGCAACCTCATTCACATGACGATTATTTTTCTGATTGGATTGCTTTATAAAATAAGAAACCAGATGGGGGATATCCGATTTGCGATTTTGCAGCGACGGAAGTACCAGAGGAATAACATAAAGGCGATAATATAGATCTTCCCGGAAATTTCCTTTTTGAACTTCTTCACATAAATCGCGATGGGTGGCGGCGACAATCCTGACATCAACCCTTAGCGTTTTAGAGCCGCCGACCTGCTCAAACTCACCCTCTTCCAGTACCTTCAAGACTTTAACCTGCAGGTCTGAACTCATGTCACCGATTTCATCCAATAATATGGTGCCACCGTCTGCCAGTTCAAATTTTCCCTGTTTGGAGGAAGTTGCCCCGGTAAAGGCACCCCGGACGTGCCCAAACAGTTCACTTTCAAGTAAATTCTCAGGGATTGCACCACAATTTATTGAAATAAAAGGTTTATTATTTCGTTTTGATTTTTGATGAATGGCTTTGGCTACCAGCCCTTTACCGGTGCCGGTCTCGCCATTTAGAAGGATGGTACTGTCGCAATCAGCTACTTTTTCGACAAGCTCAAAAACTTCCCGCATTTTCTTGCTCTGACCGATGATATCATCAAATCCGGATTCCCCATTCAACCGTGTGGCTAAGATATTACAGGTATCATTGGCATCAGATGTGGTCGACTTTGATTTCCGTAGCGCTGCGTTGTGCAAGGCATTCTCCTCAAACAAAAATATTAATATCCGGTCACATCATGAAACTAAATTATCATAAATTAAAAGAATAGAAATCGAGACAGTTAAGCGGGGGATACCCGAATGGTTCGATCCGGGCAGTATAGGGTGATAGCAATATCCATGCCGCAATGAAGATAAACGCCTGGGAGGTAATAATATAGCGATTGGATGGTTATCCTGGGGCAAATCACATTTACCACATGAAGTATGTTGACCTGATTAGGTGATACTATATTTTGTGGCCCTGCATTTTGGGGCGGGAAAAAATAAATCCCTCTAAAAAAAAACTGGTGATGAAAATTCAGGAAAGCGAACGTATCGATGACTGCCAACCATCCTCATTTTTTTGCAAAATGCAAAAAAATGATCGGGTGGGTGGTAAAAATTTGCGGCTTTATACCAATTTTTCAACAATCGATAGCCCGGCTATCAATTATCGGCGTGACCGATCGAATTTTAAGGGCCGGTATAAATTAAAAATCGACCTTTCAATTTAATTAGTTAGACAGTTGTCGGAATAAAATCGCTATGCGAGCATATAATTTAATTTGCATTTGGGGTGAATAGATGACCGCCGGATCTGTTTTATGCAAATTGCAAATTCTTTTTTTAAGATCTGCAAAAAGCCTAAATTGGATTTGTCCTGCCAGCCGGGAGCATCATGCGGATCGTTTTACTGTCATCCAGTTATCGCAGTCAAGCTTAGGAGATAAAGGAGGCAATATCGCGATATTCGCGGAGCATGGTCGCCATGATCGTATCGATGGCACTGGACTTAATTTTGAGGCGTTCCCAGGCGAGTTTATCGAGCGGCGGAATCTTGTTGTCACCCCCGTAGCCGATGTTCAGCGCACGGCAAAATATGTCCGCCAGATGCACAATGGCTGCTTCCAGGGCAAAATTGCCGGCGTTGTGGGGTTGGTGATGGTGGGCGATCACCTGCACGAGCTTGACCGGCAGGTTCCATTTTTCAACCAACAGTTTGCCGACTTCAGCGTGATTAAATCCCAACACTTTATTTTCGGCCGTGGTCATTAAAATATTTTCCTTGTTGACTGCGGCGACGACATTGTTAAATTCATCCGGTAAAAACATCATTTCGACAATTTTGCCGATGTCATGCAGCAGGCCGGATACAAACAATTCCTCAATTTTATCATGGCGCAGGTAGTTGCCGATGACTTTGGCCCCAACGGCACACCCCAGAGAATGATCCCAGAATCTTTCCTGGTCTTCTTTTTTTTTCCGGTTGCGGTTGGCAAACAGATCAAATACGGAAGTCGTCAACAGCAAACTTCGAATCGCATCAAAACCAAGCAACACAATGGCGCCGGTAACTGTGGATATGCGCTGGGGAAAGCCGTAAAAGGATGAATTGACCAGCTTCAACAGTCGGGCCGTCAATACCTGATCGTCGGTAATTATCCGGGCCAGATCCTCGGCTGATGACTTCGGGTCGTTAACCAGTTCTGTGATTTTCAGGACGGTGCGCGGCAGGGTCGGCAGGTCGTCAATTTTTTCGATTAATTTTTGAAGGTCCGGCATGCTCATTTTTGCTCTCGTTGTTCTGTGATTCCTTATTCAGCTGCCGGCTGGCGGCATTATAAATCTCAACCATTACAGGATCATCCAGTACGTCCGCAAATTTTTTTTTTAACAGCATCTCGTCGGATTCATTTATACGCAGTTCCGGCCGGCCGGCACTGTCAGTCGCCCGGCTCACCTCCCCTTTGACGGTGACTTCATTCACCCCCCAGGATTTAAAAATACGGATATTTTTTTTGGTAACCTTAGCCCCGGCTTCCAACAAGAGGACCCCCTGGTGATTATTTACCGGTCGATCCAGTATCATACCGGGTTTCAACTCTTCAATACCCACACGTATCATTACAACCTCTTACAACTGAATTGGTTTCACACCTGACGATTCGATTTCTTTATCAGTGTACCATGTAGCACAACAAACAAAAAATGTCACACGGTCGGATTTTCGTCCAATTTGGCTTCCTTTATAATAGACGGTCGAAATTAGAGCGTTTGTCGGAATAACGTTCCGATAGCGGTTGTCATGTTTTTATCGGACTGCAATCTGTTTATCAACTATTTCAGAAACTTAAAAGAAGAAAAAGAAAAAAAATCTAAAGTTCCCCCAAATTCATCCGATAAGGAAATTGTATGGCAAAATACAGGTCCGGAAAGGAGGCAACTAAAATTCATCGGACCCATCTCTTGCCCTGCAAACATTGTTGAAACTATTTTTTAACCATTGGCAAGAAAGCCAACACTAAAAACCTAGAAGAGGAGAAAAATCATGGCATTAAGTACGATTAGTTTAACATCCGGTATGCGGGCCAATCTGTTCAGCCTGCAAAAGACGGCCCGTGACATGGAAACCACCCAGAATCGTTTGGCCACAGGCCTGAAGGTGAATACGGCGCTGGATGATCCAATTAACTTTTTCACCGCTCAGGAGCATCGGTTAAGAGCTTCCGACCTCGCCAGCCGCAAAGACGGTATGTCCGAGGCCATTCAGACCATCAAAGCCGCCAACGTGGGTGTCGAGGGAGTTAACAACCTGATCGCCCAGGCCAAATCGCTGGCTCAGTCAGCGATGTCGGCCACGTCATACGGAGGCTACGTCCTTTGTCACTCAATATGCTGAGGTAATGACTCAAATTAATGAGATGGCAGCGGATTCGGGATACAAAGGTGTCAACCTGCTGCAGGAAGGTTCCTTAACGGTTGAGTTCGCTCCGACAGCCGGCCAGTCCAACTTGAGTCTGACCGGTTTCGGTGACGCCACCGATGATTTCAATATTGACTGGCTTAGACACTGAAATCAGCGCGGCAGGTTGGCTCGGCCTGGGTCTCCGGCCTTGCAGTTGATACTGCAGCGGTTCAGGCCTCCATTGACAACCTGGAAGACTGCGATGGGCTATTTGAGGACAGAATCCAAAACGCTGTCCAGTAACCTGTCAATCATTACGGCCCGTGAAGATTTCACCTCCCAGATGATCAACACCCTGGGTGACGGTGCCGCCAAGCTGACCGAAGCCGATATGAATGAGGAAGGCGCCAACATGCTGATGCTGCAAACGCGTCAGGCTCTCGGCACAACCTCATTAAGTCTGGCCTCACAGGCAGCTCAGAGCGTACTGAGATTGTTCTAAACCAAACATGGTTTTTGGAGGGGGAGCGATCCCCCTCCAAACCAGATATCTGACCTCTTGGTTTCATAAATGTCCCTCAACTATATCTTTTTTATTGGAAAACCCACTGTATTGATACGTCAAGAGTTAAGTCAACGTAGTGACTACCACCGGTTTGAAGGGAAACAATGGCACTAAAAATAACATTAAAGCCGAATGAGAAAATGATCGTCGGTGGTGCTGTGATAGCCAATGGCAACATCAAAAACACCGATTTGATCATCGAAAACAATGTGCCGATTTTGCGCCAGAAAGATATTTTAAGCGAACAGGAGGCGACATCACCCTGCAGTCGAATCTATTTTTTAATTCAGCTCATGTACATTGATGAAGAAAATATAGCCACTCACCAGCAGACCTATTGGGAATTGGTCCGTGAATTGCTGGATGCAGTCCCAAGGTTAACCGGACACATCGATCAGATTAATGAAAATATTCTGAGCGGCAATTGCTACCGGGCCTTAAAACTTGCCAGCGAATTAATCGATTATGAACAGGAGATTCTTGAATATGTACACGCCAACCCAGACCCAATCGCTGAGAGCATATGAAAGCGTCAGCAAAGCCACCCAGCCCGGCCGCGAAACCGAAGCGGCCGTGCTCACCAAGGCTGCTGTAAAGCTCAAAGATTGCCAGGACAACTGGGATGCACCGGATCGGGACATCAGACTGGAGGAAGCGCTGAAATACAACCAGCGCATCTGGAGCATATTTCAAAGTGAGCTGTCGCGAGATGATCATGAACTGCCCAAAAAATTGCGTCTGGACATTCTTCGATTGGCCGCCTTTATCGACCGCCGTATTTTTGAAACCATGGCATTTCCATCACCGGAAAAACTGAAAATTGTCATCGACATCAATAATAACCTGGCCGCCGGTCTGAGAAGCTCGCCCTGACGCTTCGCAGGCCCAATCATCAGAATAAAATCGCCTGCCGACATGCAACCGCATGATTCCAAGCCCGATAAAGAAATAAAAAAGGCCTCTATGACAGAAGCCTTTTTGATTTTAGCCCAAACGTTTATATCTTGAGCGCAGCCGGCCTGTTGCCAAACTTCAACCACTTCGATCTAAGCCGGAGCCCTACCCTCCAGATCAATCGTTAATGCAGCCATTGAAATAAAAAACGGTTAAGGCTCAATCGGTTAGTAACTATTGCGGCAGATTTTCGATTATAGCTTCCTGGAAATTTTCCTGGTATGGTTGTGCAATATGAGAACCTTTTTGCGTCACTTCCTCCATGTTAACGCACTTTTTAAACAGGGCCAAAAGCTGCGGATTGACGATATCGCTTTCAATCGCAGCCCCGAGCACCCATAAGGCATATTTCATTTTTCCAGCCGCTATGAGGCTCTGGGCAAGATCTGAACATGGAATGTCAATGTGGGCGCCCATAGGCGTGTCTTTTAATTTTCTGATGCTCTCAAGTCCTTTTTCTTTTTGGTCCCCACAACAATAGGCAGCCGAAAGAATAAATCGGGCCGGCGGGTAGTCGGGAAATTCTTTTAACAGATCCTCGAGAACCCGGATGGCTTGGGGTGCATTTCCGCAATGCAGCTCAGCCAAGGCATGGTTGTATCGGGCTTCTTTCAAATCCGGATCACATTCAACAGCTTTTTGGCCTGCATCGAGCGCGTCTTCGAATTTCTCTAACCGGCTGTAAATGGTCCCCATATTCACATAGGCAATCGCTGCCAGATTCGGAATTGGATTCAAGGCCAGCAGTCTTTGCCATAATTCTAACGCTTCCTGGTTTTTCTCCAGAATGGTGGCTTGAATGGCCAGCTCACGCAGGGCATTTAGATCATCCCCCTTCGCGGACAGTTTTTTTAGGCCGATATCAAAATAAATTTCATCCTTGCGATCCAGCTTTTCTTTATCCAGTCGGCCGTAATGGTGCACCGGAATAGGGCATTTTTTAATTTCGATACCGTTTCTTTTCAAAACCGGATCGACCAGCTCATGTACCGGACCTTCAAACCGGATTTGATCTTTGCCGTAAAACAGCCTTACTTTTTCGCTCGGCAGCCACCCGATGCCTGCTTCTTCATCGGGATATTTGCCGTCATTGGGCATCCATCCCACAATGTTGGCCAGTTTGTTATAATTTCGGGTGATAATGGAATAGGCGATGGGCGCTCGGGGAGTCTTTTGTACCATTTTGGTAAAATGCTCATGGTCCAGCGGAGAAATCACCTCATCGCCGTCCAGAATTAGAATCCATTCGCCGGATGCTTGAGAAATCGAATAGTTTCGCGCTTCGGCAAAATCATTTTTCCACTCATAATCATAAACCCTGGCCCCGAAAGTGATGGCAATATCTTTGGATCGGTCGGTGGAGCCCGTATCAACCACAATCATTTCGTCGACGATGGGTTTTACACTGGCCAGACATCGGGCTAAATACTTTTCTTCATCCTTAATAATCATGCATACAGAGACAGGCGCCTTTTTGGAGAATTTCTGAATAGTAATCGGTCCCAGTTTCTCTCTGACCTTCAAAGCGGCGCCTATAATCCCATTGTCAGAGCCAAATTTGATTATCGCGTCTTCAATTTCCGGCATCGCCATCTCATTTTTGCCCTGCTGGATCAGAAAATCGATCAGCATATATTTTATCTTCTGATTGTTCGGATACAGGGCCGCCGCCTCACGCGCAAGAACCTCGGCCTTAGCAAAATCGGCCGTCGCGCTGATATAGGAATGATAATTGGTGGCAATATCAAGATCCGTGGGGCTGAGCCGAAAAGCTTTTTCAAAAAACTTCAGAGCATCCTGCAGCCGGTCGGTTGCCAGGGATAGCATTCCTAAATTGGTGTAAGGCTCGCCATAACCCGGATCGGAATCGATCGCCTGTTTAAAGAATTTCTCAGCAGAAGTGGGGTCGTCATTTCGATAGGCCAGAATGCCTTTGAGGTTCAGGGCGGGTGCGTGGCCGGGATTTATCAAAAGCACCCGTTCTATTTGGGCCAGGGCGGCTTCATAGTTTCCCAATCCTTCTTCAGCATAGGCCAGTAGTTGCGCTTTTCGCATTTCCTGATTTTCATCGGCCGGCGGCATTTCGGTCAAGGCATCTTTGGCATCCTGAAATCTTTTGGCCGCCAGTAATATTTCAGATAAGCCCAGGTAAAAGCGTGGGTCTTCGGGCTGAACCCCTATTCCGCCCAATAATACTTCAACGGCCGGATCTATTTGGCCTTTCTGGCTCAATTCTGCCGCCCTTGCCAGAAGCTGAACCGTCAGCAAGGCTTTGGTCTGCGGATTTTGGGCGCCGTTCCATTTTTCGTTATACTTCTTTCGATCTGCGGCGTTCGCCTGATTTTTCACTGCAGTGCCCCTTTGGGCTTTGTGCCGATCATAATGATGGACATAGGTATCAGCGGCAATCAAATTCTGATAGCCCCCTGAAACCGCTCGTTTGCAAAAGTCTTCGACAACGACTTCTTCCGAAACAAATTGTTCATCAAAATATCCGATTTTATCGAGCAATTCACGTGGAAAAGCCAAACAAATATCGGATAGTTTTCGAGTGGTCACCCGTCTATATTGGTATTGTTCGTAAAACGCTTTGGCAGCGGATTCAAACTCAACCCGGTCGGATTCTTCGCAGGTGATTATCTGCTGGATGCCCTCTGCCCGGTTGGACATGGGGCCCACAATGCCGATATTCGGCACAAGGTCGATACACATTTTTAATGCTTTGAGCCAGCCTTCCGGCACCACCACATCATTGTGCATTAGAAAAATCATTTCACCGCTGCTTTTTTGGACCGCCTGGTTGAGAAGTTCGGCCCGGCCCGCCTGCCTGGCACCCTCAATGATGCGGAAATGTTCGTTATCCTTTACGAGTTGTTGCACCCATTTGAGTATGCCTTTAGTGGCCCCACGATTGATAAACAGTATTTCATGGGGTTCTGGAGTATTCACCATAAGACTTCTAATACATTCTTTGACACAGTTCTGAATTCCATCAAGGCTGACAATAATGGATGCGGTTGCTGCTCGGTTTTCGGATGTCGATCGATCCGGCTCAAAATCATTGGATTCAACCTTAGCGGATAAAACCGAAACCGTATTTACAGATTCAGACAGCGACAAATCCATTTTTAGCGGGTTGTTTATCCAGCGCCTGGAGATTGCTGCTAGCATCTTCATTGCCAGGCTCCAGCTCCAGCACCCGATGATAAAACGCTTTGGCATCACCCGGCCTTTCCAATGCTTCGCAGATCTGGCCGGTCGCCAGTAAGGTTTCAATGTCCCGGGGATGGGTGTTCAAAATGCCTACATAAATATTAAGTGCTTCTTCGATGCGCCCAAGCTCAAGGCAGTAAAAATCGGCCAGGTTTTTCTGAAAATTAATATTTTCAGGCATCATCTCAACGGCGCGTTCATAATGATGCCGCGCTTTTTCTTTGTCGCCGGTATGATAATAAAGGACTCCCAGATCATTGTAAGCCAGGGCATAATCCGGAAATTTCTCAAGCAAGCCCTCCAATGCGGCAATGGCTCGGTGGGGATCACCATTGTTCAGCAGTGGTTGGGCCTCATGGTAGAGCGCTTCCGGCGTATTGGCCGCTGAATCGCCTGCTTCCATCGAGTTTAATTTGTCCAGGAACTGCCGGGCATCCTGATGCCCGGGTTCAATTTCCAAAACCCGGCGGTAAAATACTTCAGCGTCTTGAAACCTTTCCAATGCAACACATATATGACCGGTTATCAGCAGTATTTCGAGATCTTGTGGGTTCACTGCTAAAATTTTTACGTATATTCTTAATGCATCCTCAACCCTGCCCATCTCAACATAGTAATAGTCGGCCAGATTCTTCTGAAAAACCATGTTCTCCGGATCCAGCTCCACGGCTTTTTCATAAAATTGGAGCGCTTTTCCCTTGTTGCCGGCAGTATAGTACAAAACACCCAGGTCGTTGTGAGCCAGAGCAAATTCCGGATAAGATGCAATAAAGTTTGCGAGATCTTCAATGACTTTTTCCGAAGACCTGGTGTTTAGATTCGCCTGAATGGTGGGATATAAAGCTTCAGCTGTCTTAACATCTTTAGCAGATAAATCTATAGTAACACTTGCATTATCTAACGGATAGTGGTGGATCGAAGGATCAAATCGATTGTTTTTCATTTCAGAAAGACGATAAGGAGATCCATATGGCTTCTCAGCCGGCAATCCCCACTTATCTTTAAATATGCCCCAATTTTTATGCAAACTCTTGTTAAGATCAACCTTCTCACCGATAAATGTTCGATTGCCGAAATGGTGAATAAAGCAATCTTGGGCAATCCAGGATTGAAATCCAGCAATGGTGGCCCTTAAACTGAAGTCATCATCTTCAAAATTCCCAAGCCCGTAACGGTCATCCATTCCTCCAATCTTGTCGATAACGGCCCGCTTGATCAGCATACAAAATCCGACCACTCTCAAAATCTGCTGCGCTTGCCCAGCATGATCATCTGCAAATTTATTAGAAAATTCGATCAAGCCGTTTAAGGTTTGGGTATCATAATCGACTCCTTCTACAAGTTGCGGGCCGGAAACATAGTTGGATCTTGGCCCGACTATACCAATTTCAGGTTTTTTTTCAGCACAGGAGATCATCCGCTCGAGCCATCCCGGCGTTACCACCACATCATTGTTCATTAAGAGAATGTAGTCGCCGCTGGCAGCGGCAATTCCCTGATTATTTCCGCCTGCAAATCCTTTGTTTTCATTGTTTTTAATGATTTTCAGCAGGTCAGCAGTGAATTTCCCTCAAACAGGGATTCAAGAAATTCAAGGTGTACCGTCAATGGAACCGTTGTCCACAACTATGATTTCCAAAGGCATTCCGTATGTTCTGAAAATGCTATCAAGGCATTTTCGGGTATATTCGAGCTGATTGCATGTAAGGATCACCATTGAGACCAAAGGGTTTCTGCTAATGTTTTGCTGAACTCCGCCGCTGGGCGATCAGTTTGGCTCGAATTTTTTCCCTGCAAACCGGAAAATGATGACGCCTCTGCGGCTGTCGCATTTGAGTAATCACTTCGCACGCGATATTCAGCTGTGACCTTCGGGATGTGTTTAAAATCGTAATGTTCAGAGAGGCGGATCCAGTAATCCCAATCTTCCAGAACCGTCAAATTCTCATCGAAAAGCCCAACCTTTTCCGCACAATCCCGATGGTGCATCAGGTTTAAGATTGGGATATAGTTGGTTTTTCTCAAAAGATCGCGGTCATAATCAATTGAATAGACGACCCGTTTCCCAACGGTTTTATAGGTGCCGTTGACCGGTTCTTGACTGACTTCGAATGAGTCGCTGTAGACAATAGGGAATTTTCCGGTTTCCAGTTCTTCCACCAGAATTTCGAAATGATCCGGATAAATGCGATCATCGTCATCGAGATAGGCAATATATTTTCCCTGCGCGGATTTCAGACCCGGTATTGAGCGCGGCCGTGCGTCCTTTGTTCGAAGGGTGTTGCCCGATAAATGAATGCGCATTCGCTCGGGAATATTTTTCGATAATATTATCGACGTTTATCCCGCCGTCGTTGATTACTATGACTTCAAAATCTTTAAAGGTCTGGGCGGCAAGGCTGGTCAGACATTCTTCCTGTAAAAACAGGCCGGTTCATCGTCCGCACGATAACGTTCACCAACGCTGGCCGTAATTCACCGTGACCAACCTATCAGTTTTGCAGGGAAGGTTGTGGAGCATGTCGGAACCGGTCCAGCGTTTTTCAATGGTTTCAACTGGAATGAAACGGTTTTCTTCGATGATTAATCCTTTTCCGCGGGTGGCGGCCGAAACCACAGGGTGATGAATTTCAGCGACTTTGAACTGGCCAACTGCGGAAGTTCGCCTTTATCAATACATTGTTCTGATAACAGCAAGATTGTGGGCTGCTGGCCGGACCCTGTCTGCGATCCGTCTGAGGATCTCCATTCCCTGGTTTTGATTCCCGCTTAGGCAGAGCGCCACACCCAAGATTTGCAGCCAACTCCGGCTCGGTGTAGCCATGTTCAAGGGCTCGATTGTAGTACGCCAGAGCGCTTTCCATGTCCGGAAGGTCTCCAAATAAGCAGCAGTTGCCCTGATCGGCAAGACAGGCCGCAAAAGCTTTATCAGGTTCTTTTTCCGATATTTAAATCCGGATAAATGTCTTCCAATGGAATGATGTTGCGATAACGCCTCAATACTTGGAGTGTTTCAGAGACGCATTTTTCACGGTTACTATTTTCAATGCTGTGGCTTCGACAGGTGTAGAGTCCAAGAATTTCCCCAATGTGCAGAGCGCCAAACTCATGGGCTAATCGAATGAAGAAATCATAGTCCGCGGCAACTGAAAGACTCTCATCGAAATATCCAACTTTTTTATGCACTGAACGGCGCCACATGGGTTGAGGACCGAATAAAGAAAAAATAGCATTTGTCGCAAGTTGAAATTTGGGACGATTGAAAAATTGCTTGGCCGTATTATTTTCAAACGTTTCGTTCTCTGTATCCGTGATAAGGGAATCGGCGTAAACAGCTCCGACTGCAGGATTTTCATTTAGGACCCTGACCATGATCTCAAAGGCATCCGGTCGGTGACGATCGTCCGTATTCGCATTGGTGATGTAAGTACCGGAAGCCGCACGAATACCCCTATTCCATGCCGCATAGACTGTTTCACGCTGATCCGTCTTTATATATTTAATATTTGAATATTTTTCCTGAAATTCTTTTACGATAACCTCTTCGTTCTGTTCCGATCCGCTATTAATGACAATAACTTCTAAATCATCGGAAATAGTCTGGTTTTCAAGATCTTCCAGACAACCACGAATGAAGCGTTCTGCGTTGTAAGTCGATACAATGGCAGATACAAGATATCTTTCAGATGAATCTTTGTTTTTTACAAAAGACACAGAATCACCTTCTTCAGAGCTGCTATCTTTCTTACCACATTTTAATTGATGCAGTTCGTGTTGAGCTTCAACATTCGAAGGGTCTAATTCTATAATTCTATTTAAAAACCCTCTCGCATCATCAAATTTTTTAAAATCAATACATATTTTTCCTAAGCCCAAAAGGACCTCAATATCATCTGGGTGGGCTTGCAAGATATTAATATAAATTTGCAAGGCTTCTTGAACTTGACCTAATATTACGTATTTAATCTCAGCAAGGTTTTTCTGAAACGTGATATTTTCCGGTTGAATCTCGATTGCTTTTTTATAGTATTCACTGGCTTCCGTATGGTCCCCTTGATGATAATACAGAACTCCTAGATTGTTGAGGGCCGTAGCATTTTTAGGGCTTATCTCTAAGACTTTTTCGAACTCCTGTTGTGCAGATTGAAGTTGCCCTTTACTAAAAAATACTTCTCCCTGTTCAATTAAGTGTGCGATTTCTGACTTATTTGTTTTTCCGACTCCATCTATTTTTTGATACTTCCCAATTAGGTTCTTATAATCAATTTTTGGAAACACTTGGAGTTTGCCATCTATGGTGGCATCAACAATTCTACGTCCATCATTTTCAAAAGAAGATTTTGCATATGTATAGGCTAATTCAGAATTTTTAAGATCCGGCAAATTCCATCGAGTTCCTTTACCGAAATAATCGGGATGGAAGTGGTTAGGGTCAGCCCCTTCAGATATAACCTCATCATTAGGTGCTCCGGGCGCTTTAAAGGAATGATCTACGCCAATTAAAATCACCTCATTAAAGCCCATAAAATATGCTAATTGCATCGCAACATAAGTAACCGTATAGCCTTCCCAAATGCCCTTTCTTGGGTCTTTGGAGAAATGAGGGCTGATAAATGCTTTTTAAAAAGATAATATCCTGAGGATTTTTTACATATCGAAGTCCATTCAGACTTAAAAATTTAATAGAAGGGATGTTTTTAATTTCCTCAATACTTTGTTCGATAACCAAAGGATTGACTGATACGTAATAAGTTGGACTAAAATTCCACTCATCAAACATCAAATAAATTCGATTTAAACCAAAAGTAATCTCATTTTTTAGAAAAGATAAATCCATCTTGTTAAGACTTGGTCCGTTTCCGATTATGATGCAACGTTGGCCGATATGCTTGTCTTTATATTGCGCCAGAAGGGTATCTGATGCTGATAATACATCAACTTGGGGGATGGTACTCTGGTAAGTTGTTTTGCTTTCGTACCGAGGCTGGGCTGAGGTGGGCATCGAGGCGTATGGCGAAATTGCAACATCAATTTTATCTCTTCCGCCTATCAAGTTTGATATTTTGGATGCTCTCTTTTGTTTATGGCCATTACTATTTTTGCGATGTTTGGAATTAAATAATATTTCTAATTCCTTGGAATTTTCTTTTTTTTGATTAAAAATGTTGTTCCGATTTGTCCGATTAGATTCCAACTATGTGGTAAGTCACAGCTTAATTCGTAAACAAACTTTGTAATATCAGGCCAATCAGAATCTGCATAATCATCAAAAATTACAAAGCCTCTCTCGTTAACAAAATCACTATATTTGTCCCAATCGTCAAGTACCCCTTGGTAAGAATGGTCACCATCAATCATTAATGTTGCAAATGAACTTTCAATAAATCCATCGGTAGCTTTGTTATCACTACTGGGCATTCTCCTTAATTCAATAGCCTCTATAGGAATACCGAATATATCGAGGTTTTTAAATAAAATATCTGCAGAGACCTCTATCCCTGAGTAAGGATCTATATTATTGCCGTAATAGCCCCCCATCGGATCGATGCAAATAATTTTACCGTTTACGTTAAGATCTTTCATTGCCATGAGTTTTAACAAACAACTTCCTCCGAAGAGAGTCCCTATTTCAAGGCTATCAGCACGGTCAACACCACTTTCTCTAAAAAATTGAATAATTGTCAAATATTGGGATAACTTATCTCCCAAATCCCCACAATGCCTTCCTATGATCCGCTTTTCGATGAGAGCTATACATTCCAGGGCTCGTTTGAAATCTGAATATTCAACCATCGAGAATAACTTCTGCGATATTTCCCAAAGCTTCAATTCCTCTTGGGAATGCCTCATCATGTCATCCTGCGACTTTTTTCTATCAGACAGCAGAATTTTTTCATTGCTATTATGTTCTGATTTATCATTAGCTTCAATTGTCTTTAATGAATCAAATGGAGATTTTTGCCAGATTGCAATGCCCGGAGTATACCAAGATACAAATTCAAGATTGACTAAGTTTCCTCCATGTCGCTTTACTATTTCCTTTAATGCACCATTAACTCTTTGGTCTTCATGCTTTTCTGCAATTGCATATGTATTATCGAAAATAACTATCGATTGGGGGCCAAGAGCAGGCAAAATGATTTCAAATTCAGCAATTACATCATGAAACAAGTGTGAAGCATCTAAAAAGGCAGCTCGAATCGAATCATGCTTGTTTACAATTTCTTTCAATACAGTTTTGCTATCGCCATTTATAGCTTTAATTAAGTCAGCAACTCCTGCTTGTTGAAATTGAGATAGAGCAATTTGATAATTTTCCTGATCTAATTCAACAGAATAAATTTTGCCACGACTATTCGAATCTCTTAGGGCTTGTGCCAACATTATCGTAGTCCACCCTTGATTCGTTCCCGTTTCAACTATCAGGTTGTGATCATTTGGATTTAGGTGCGAAAGTAGCGTGTAATAAATCAAGCACCATCCTGGATAGCCTACCGAAAGGCCGGTCTTTGCTTTCGCTTCTTCAATTGTTGATATGCTTTGCTCAATTGAGGCAAGATATTTATTAGGGATCAAGGATTTGTCGTAATCAAACTTTCTGTAATATTTTGGTGGTTTCATGTTTAACTCCAAAAAAATATTAATCAAAAAAATTCAGTTTCTAGTCTGTAGTCCCTTTTTCCAGACGCTTCATCCGATGAATCTTTATTCCTTCGCTGCCAGGCCATTTAGGAATTTTAAGATGCATTGGAAGTGAGATATCAATTATAGGGCTTGGTAAATTTACTACGAATGGCTGCATTCACATTGTTGAAGAAAGGGTGCTCCTGTCAAAAATTGCACTCTTCCGGAAACCACTTGTTAAATATTTGATGCTCTGAATACTTTGTTGCGTCAAAGCCACATTGCTTCCAATAATCGCTCAATGTGTTATTCTTCATTGTAGCTACGAATTATTATTGAAACCGACTTGCTCACCTTTTAAGTTCCTAAACCGAGTTAACATTTTTCTGTAGTTTAATGGATAATAAGTATTAAAGCAGAAAACATGCCAAGCTATAAATTTTTATTTTTATAATAAATATAAGTGGTTACTAAGATAAAAACTTGGCCTCGGAAATAATTGTCAATTATGTGACGCGCAAACATGAAAAATTTGCCTATCTGAGTGTTGAATACAGGCAATCATGGCGGACTTTACACGTAACAATTTGAAATTATTTTAAATAAAAAAACCTAAAGGTATTGGCAATCTGCCGATAAAAATGAATAGGAGTATAGGCGGATAGGTATAAATATGGAATTTTTTGAGGTTGGAAATACAGACATCTTCTCGGCCACGATCCAGCAGACGGCTCAGCTGGAATCGCTGGCCAATGGTGCGCTCTCAAAGGGTATCGATCTGTATATGCGGCAGGACTATGAAGGGGCCATTAAAGAATTTCGTCGATCCGTCGGTTTGGCACCGAACTCATCCTATTCAACCGATGCATCCACATATATGGCAAACGCCTACCAGGCTCTGGGTGATACCGACGGCGCCGTCAAAGCGTATGAAGCTGCCCTTAAAAGAAGCCCCAATCGAGATGATATCTATATCAGTCTGGGCAACATACACTTTTCTGAAGACCAGTATGATGAAGCCGTTAAGGCCTATGAAAAAGCGGTTAAAATCTGGCCGAGTTCCGGCAATCATTATGCCCTGGGACAGGCCTATTTGAATTCCGGACAGCATACAGCGGCGGATCGGGAATTTAATACGGTCTTGCGCATGGACCCTGACAAGCCCAACGGGAACTATGGATTGGGTTTAAACTTCAGTAAACAGGGTCGCTATGAAGATGCCATTCTGCAGTTCAAACAGGCAATTCGAATCGATCCCAAATTCTATGATGGTTATGCCGAATTGGGTTATGCTTATGCGGATCTCGGTGAAATGGATGAAGCCCAGCGTGTGGCGGACACCCTCGAGCATGTCGCTCCGGATCTGGTCGACACCCTCAGCCGCTATATGTACAAGGTGGATCCGCCAAAATTGATGTTTGCCTATGCCACCAGTGGATTCAATTACAACATGCCCTGGAAGACCCCCCTGTCAGCCTTAGACGGCTATTTGGCGACGCCTGATGCGGAAAAAACATTTACAATGACATTCCAGTTTGACAAAGAAATGGATCGGGAATCGGTTGAAAATATGCTGAACTGGCGTATCGGCCGTTCCACCCAAAGCGGTCCCGGCCTGGCCTACAATTACGGCCGCCCGACTCCTGATACCGAAGTAACGTTGCCCCCCTTCCCCAAGCATGTATATTACGATCAGGACAAACTAACCGCCACCGTCTATTTTACCGTTCGCCAGAACGCTGCCGGCGATGGTACCCTTGATCCGGCCCACCTCGAGTTTAAATTCAGCGGTGAAGATACCTACGGACACAAAATGGATCCTGAGTTTGACCAATTCATGGGCTTTTCCGGCGTTGCTTAAAATTATTGATTATTTATCGCCAATTATAGCCAAAGCTGCTGCAAATTTCTCGTTTATTGCCAAGGACATTTCCGCCGCCTCTTCAAGAAGCATCCCGGCGCTCGCTTTACCATTTGCCTTTGCTTTTTCGGCCCAATTCCTGTAATTTGAAGCATGATCCTCATTGTGTTTGATCCAATGGCTGAGCATTTTTTCAATTTTCTCATCGATTGAAAGCCCAGCCTGGGAATCATGATCGTGATGGTGGTGTTGGTGCTGATCTTCTGACATATAAATTCTCCTTTAGAATCATAGCATGAATTAATTCATCATTGATAGTTTTGCAAACGAAATATTGGACAAGATACTAGCATATGCAGTTTCGCTTTAACAAAAAAACAGTTGCTATCCTCCTTGTTCTGCTGGCAGCCATCACAACGGGCGTATTAATGGGCGCTTTCTTTGCCTTCACCCACGATTTACCTCAGATTCAAGCCCTGGAGAGCTTTCGACCTCATACAGTCACCCGCATCTATTCGGCTAACAAAGTTCTGCTGGACGAACTGTATCTCGAAAAAAGAGACCCCGTGCCACTGAAACAAATTCCACCCTATCTGAAAGCAGCGCTGGTAGCAACGGAGGATCGCAAATTCTTTAAGCACAGCGGTGTTGACATAAAAGGAATCGCCCGGGCCATCGTCAAAGATATAAGGGCCGGAAAATTTGTCGAGGGGGCCAGCACCATTACCCAGCAACTCTCCAAAACGTTGTTTCTGACCCCTCGCAAAACCATCGTCCGGAAAATCAAAGAAGCCATCCTGGCATTCCAGTTGGAACGACGTTACACCAAGAATGAAATACTGGAACTGTACTTAAACCAGGTCTATTTCGGCAGCGGCGCTTATGGTGTCGCATCGGCCGCCAATATATTTTTCGGCAAGTCTGTCCAGGAGTTAAACTTGGCCGAATGTGCCTTGATCGCCGGCATGCCAAAATCTCCCTCCCGTTACTCCCCTCTGGTGAACCCGGAGCTTGCAATGAAACGTCGTAATATAGTTCTAAAACAAATGAACGACACAGGCATCATTACCGCCAGCGACTACGAGCAGGCCTTAAAGGAGGAAATCAATGTAGACAATGCCCGTAAAAAATCAACCCGGGCGCCCTATTTTATTGAGTATGTCAAAAAAATTCTGGAAGATACCCTGAGCGCCTCAACCCTCTATAAAGGCGGATTGTCGATCTATACCACCCTTGATTACAAGCTTCAACAAGCTGCCGAAAAAGCTGTGGCAGACGGCCTTCATTCCCTGAAAGCAAGAATGGAAAAAAACAATACCCAAGCGGGTGATATCCAGGCGGCATTGGTATCGGTTGGCGTGAAATCCGGTGCTATCTTAGCCATGATAGGCGGGAAGAATTTTGAAGAAAGCGTTTTCAATCGGGCGACCAGTGCCAGGCGGCAGCCGGGTTCGGCATTCAAGCCCATCGTTTATGCCTACGCCATCGAACAGGGGTTTACTCAAAACCAGATGCTCCTGGATGCCCCCATTGTTTTTAGGGGTGCCGGCAGTGGCCAGGATTGGAAGCCCCAAAATTTTTCCGAAACCTATCTGGGAGAGATTACCATGCGAAAGGCATTGGCCATCTCACAGAACATTCCTGCAGTGCGTTTAATTCAAATGCTGGGCCCCGACTCGGTATCGCGCTTTGCCCGCCGTCTGGGTATTGAATCAAATCTGGACTCCAATCTATCATTAGCCCTCGGCACATCGGAAGTAATATTGCTGAATCTGACATCAGCCTACGCTGTCTTCGCCAGAGGCGGCAAATGGATCGAACCCTACGGGGTCATGGAAGTCACCGATCACAGGGGACGCATTATATGGAGCGCCAAACCTCAGAAACGGCTGGTGATGACCCGGGAAGGGGCCGCCATCATAACCAACATGCTGGAAAGCGTTATTATGGAAGGAACCGGCCAAAAAGCACGTATCCTCAGGGGACCGCTTGCCGGAAAAACAGGAACAACAAACGATTACCACGATGCTCTGTTTGTGGGGTTTTCCCCGGCAGTCGCTGCCGGCGTTTGGGTGGGACTGGATTTAGGCGGGACGCTGGGAGATAAGGAAACCGGCTCCAGAGCGGCACTTCCCATCTGGATCGACTTCATGCAAACCGCTCTGGCAGATGGACTGCACCAGTATTTCGATCTTCCCGAAAATACAACTCAGGTGCAGATGGATCCGGATAGCGGCATGCTTGCCTCCGAAGGGTCAAAATTAGCCGTCACCGCCTTATTTAAGAAAGGAACCGAACCCCAATAACTGGAAAGCGCATAGCAATTGGCTCATAGCTTATAGAAAAGGAATAAACCAGTTTGTCTATCAGCCAAGAGCTATCAACTATCAACCCTTATTTTAAGTGTAGATAATATTGATCGGCAACGGCGGATATTTCCAAACATTGGGTTTTGGCAGGATGTGCTGCTCGCCGACGGTCAGCCAGTACAGGTCGGTTTTGATATCACGCAGCTTGCCGTCTTCTGAAGGTCGTGAATGCGATGTGCGCGCGTAGGTTGCCTGGAAGATACAGACGCAATCCTTTTTTTCCCGGGCGATAACATAATTTTTTTTGAAGGTTTGGGGCGACAGAACACTGGTGTCGGCAATCTGTTCGATTTCCTTTGGAGAAAACTTCATCAAAACTGTTTTAGAAACACCCCTTTCGGAAATACGGATGAGGGATCTCGTTTCACTGCTGCCGGCATATACCGTGGTGATGCCGGGGATCTTTTTCATATACTGGGCCGCTACAATGGCGGCTGTTCTTCTACCACCTGCCATCACCGGCAGTCCATAGTATTCAAAAAATTTCTTTTGAATATCCTCAGCGTATTTATCTCCTTTCTCATAGAGATCCTTGGATATATATCGCAAACTCTGTGCCAGGTCTTCAGCTGCATCGGCTATGGGCCAGTCAATGCGAACATGGAAATGTGAAAGGCTATATCGGTATTTGGATTTGCCGGTCGGGTCTCTCTGGATCAAAAGCGCATAATCCACCGGTAACAATTGTTTTATAAAGTTATTAAAATGGACCGACTCCAAATATTTCGCATAACGATCGAATTTTTGTGACAGCGCCAGGGTTTTAAAGCGCAATAAATTGGTTTTGGCGGTTTTGTTGTCATCGTAAAAACGAATGTATTTTTTATGTTCACTTGTTACGACGTCTTCAACAAAGATTATCAGAAAAGAATTCTGACTTTCATACTCCTGGTCAGGAATACGCGCACGGGGTTTTAACTCTCGTTTTTCAACAAAGGGAAACGGTATCTGCTGGGAAATAAAGTTGTGGTAAGAGTCAATCAGTGCGTACTGCAACAAAAACTGATCCAGCTCATCCCTGAGAAGTTCATAATAGGATCGTCTAATTTTATCGGCCTGGCTTAACTCTTCTCTGAAATTCCAAAACGCCAATTTCTTCTCCTGTTCTTGTTTCCGAAAAATATAAAAGTTTAGTTTTATGATAGCATGAATTTACAAGGAAAAAAAGAGGGAATTTACGGCAATTTCATTACCTTATAGCCCTAATTCATCAAAAAACGCTCAATCGGGTGTTAATGATAACGAATAACAGATAACGCCCAAGGGGTTTACTTGTTGTTGTATCTTTCTATCCACAGGTAAAGGTTTTCACGATACCGGTAAATAACGAATGCGAGGATCGCGCAAACAGCTGCGACGATGCCCAGAACGACATAGTTTTTTTCGAAAAGATATTTCCCCTGGAGGCTCAGCAGAAAGGTTCCTGGCATCCGACCAACAGTCGCCAGCAATATAAAAACTTTTAGCGGCAGCGTGCTTAAGCCGAGGAACAGGCAGAGGTAGTCTTTGGGAAAACCGGGGAAGACAAATAGCAAAAACAAAACGACGATACCCTGGCGTTTAAGCATCGAATCGAATTTTTCAAATTTAGCGGTCGGTATCATTTGTCTTACCCAGCGTACGCCGAGAAATCGCCCGATCGAAAAATTTATCCAGGACCCGACCGCCAGGGCCATGCTGGAGTAAATAAATCCTTTCAGAACGCCAAACAGATAACCTCCGATAAACCCGGTGGCTTCTCCCGGAACAGGCGCAAAAATTACCTGTAAAACCTGAATCCCCATAAAAACCAGCGGGGCTCCAATTCCGAAGGATGTGATAAAATCTCTTATCCGGTCACGGTCCGATAGGAGATGATAAAAATAAGACAGCTTATCCCAGATCGATTCGCGAAACAGGACCACCAGTATGAGAATCACACAGGCTATAAGGACAATCAGGAGTCTAAGATATAGACGGGAAGAGATTGAGGGCATTTTACCTAACCTGAAAGTTTTTGCCAGCATTTGTCCAACAGATTTTTAATTTTCGTTGACCCCGGACCATTCTTGCGGCGGTCAATAACTTTCTTTTGCGACCATCTCTCCACAAACCCGATCATCCCGGAGTCGTAGGATCTATCAACATGTTCCGCATGAACTTCTAGACCGGCCTTCCCTTTCAATCCGGTTCGCAGGCACTCGGTTTTATGCTGACATTCCAGACAGGTCTCCGGTGAGTGCCGCAATCCGTCTTTTCCCATGGGGAAAACAGTGTCAAGCTGTCCGAAACATTCAGGTTGTTTATTTTTTTTTAAGGTCATTGGCGGATAGACTTTTTTAGCTATTTTAAATAAGAATCAAACTCCCGATTCATCTGCAAAATTTGGCCCTGATCCGCAAAACTGTAGTAACATCTATCGCCGATGATGATGTGCTCGTGAACAGCGAGACCCATTACTTTCCCGGCAAAAACAAGCTGCCTGGTAATGGCGACATCTTCGGGGGATGGTTGCGGGTCACCCGATGGATGGTTATGGGCAAAAATGAGGGCGGCGGCTTTGTTGGCAAGGGCGGAATAGATCACTTCCCGAGGGTAGACACTACTGGCCGTTAATGTCCCTTTTGAATGGGTTTCGGTGGAAATAACCCGGTTCTTGGAATCCAGAAAAATAACCTTGAAGTACTCGCGGGTCTTATCCCGAATATCGTGATTGAGGTAATCAAAAAGCTCTCTGGAGTTGTTCAGCGGGTCTTTATGAATCAGTTTTTTTTCGCGGTATCTGTCGGATACTGCTTTTATCAGTTTGATTCCAAAAGAATTCTTGGGACCGATGCCGCCAATCTGACAAAGCTCAAAATAAGAGGCTTCCAAGACCCCCTGGAATGTTTTAAAAGTCGCCAGGGCTGCTTTGGCCGCATCCTTGCAGTCTTTTCGCGGGGTGGCAAGGGTCAGCAAAAGCTCAATGACCTCATAGTCGTGGAACCCGTTCAAGCCGGATTTAAGAAACCGCTCGCGCAACCGCTGCCGATGGCCTTCACCTTTATGCCCCCTTTTATCAGCCATTTTTGTCAAACCAAGGTTCCCAGTCGAAAAATTTCACCCATTTTTCAGGTGTCAGCGTTGAGCCCCGTCACCGGCAAAAAATATTGCCGGTCTAATCGGAAAAGAAACTTTCGCAAGGAATTTTCATATGAGATGTCAGTATAAAATCTGCCAGATGACCGATGACAGATATACCGGTTTCAAACTGCCCTGCCCTATAAACTATTTCCAATACGCTCGCCTTATACCCATAAACCTGTAACACGCACCGTGCAGCTCAATGACTCCACCTTCTCAATCCAAAATTCGAAATCGATTACTGCGCAACCCGAAACACGTAATACGCTCTACATTTCGTCCAGTTCCTGCTTTAGGTCCCTCGTCATCAATCGATAAACAGCCTCCTTGGGATCAAAATCTTCGTAAAGGATGCGATACATCTCATGCGAGATCGGCATGTCAACCCCCAGTTTGCGGGACAGATTGTAAACCGACTTGGCCGTTTTAACCCCTTCGGCGACCATTCGCATGTCGTTCAGAATGTCGTTTACCTTTTGTCCCTCACCTATTTTTTTACCCACCGTATGATTTCGGCTTAAATCTCCCGTGCAAGTCAGAATTAAATCACCGTAGCCGGCAAGACCGGTAAAGGTCCGCGGATTGGCGCCCAGTTTAAGCCCCAGACGCCTTATCTCGGTCATCCCTCTGGTGATCAAAGCCGCCCGGGTGTTCAGTCCCAGTTTCAAACCATCAATCACACCGGCTGCAATTGCAATAACGTTTTTCAAAGATCCTCCCAGCTCAACCCCCATGACGTCATCACTGGTATAAACCCGAAAATACGGAGTCACCAGCACCTGCTGCACCAGAGCTGCTATCTCCATATTTTTCGATGCTGCCGTCACAACCGTTGGAAGATTTTGGGCAACTTCCCTGGCAAAACTTGGGCCTGAGATGACCGCCAGATGCTCGGCCGGAATCAGCGGTAAGGTTTCTTGCAGTACCCCGGTCATGGTAAGGTGGGTTTTATTTTCAATTCCTTTGGAAGCTGTTGCAATAATCGTCTCCTGGGAAACGTGGCCTGCCATTTTAAGCGTGGTCGCCCGCATGACATGCGAGGGGACCACTACCAGCAACAAGTCCTTACCGGATGCGACCTCGGCAAGATCATTGCAGGGTTTCAGGTTGGAGGATAATTTTACATCCGGAAGGAAATACTGATTTTCGCCGGATTCAACTATCTGGTTTAGCACTTCCTTCTCAAACACCCACAAATCAATGGCAAAACCCTTAGAAGCCATTAAATTAGCCAGCGCGGTTCCCCAGCTTCCGGCCCCTACGACGCCGATTTTAAAATTGTTCGTATCGACTCCGTCTTTAGAATGCATAGATGTCAAACCTAACCCGGACAAACCGGAAATAAGCGTTCAATAGTTCAGGGTTCACCGTTCAGGGTTATCTTGTTTACGGTTTGGACCTCAACCCTGAACCTCTGAACTTTGAACCTCTGAACGGTTGACAAAGAAGCTACTCTTCTTTTTCAGCCAACCTTGCGGCGCCGATTATCCGCTCGGTGGCCTCCAGCCCCATAAGTTTGACCCCTTGGGTGTTGCGGCTGATAACCGAAATGCCTTCTATGGGCATGCGAATAATTTTTCCTATATTCGTCATCAGCATCAGATCGTTTTCTTTGTCGACAAGCAAGATCGATACGACGCGACCATTGCGCTCGGTGGTTTTAATAGAAATTACGCCTTTCCCGCCACGTTTCTGGACCGGATACTCATCGATGGATGTTCTCTTTCCGTAACCATTTTCGGTAACGGCAAACAGGGTCTGCCCATGGGTTAATACTTCCATCGCCACGATTCGATCACCGGCTGCCAAGTTCATCCCGCGCACCCCCATGGAAGTGCGCCCGGAGGGTCGAATATTGGACTCATGGAATCTAATCGATTTCCCCATAAGAGATCCTAAAAATACATTCAGCGAACCATCCGTAATTCGGGCTGCGATTAATTCGTCATCAGGCATCAGATTCAGTGCGATGATACCGCCGACCCTGGGACGGCTGAAGGCCATCAAGTCTGTTTTTTTAATAAGCCCATTGCTAGTGGCCATCAGCACGTGATACCCCGGCTCGAATTCCTGAACCGGCAAAACGGTGGTCAATTTTTCCCCCGCTTCGAAATTCAAAAGATTGACGATTGCTTTCCCGAGGCTCATGCGACCGGCCTGGGGGATATCGTACACCTTACACCAGTATACTTTACCCTTATTCGTAAAAAACATAAAGGTGTAATGGGTTGAAGCCACAAATAGATGCTCGACGAAATCTTCTTCTTTTGTGCCCATACCCGTTTTGCCTTTACCGCCACGGCGTTGGTTTTGGTAAAGAGTTATGGGATTGCGCTTGATATAACCGCGCTTGGAAATGGTGATGACCATATCCTCTTCGACAATCATGTCTTCAATGGTAATTTCCCTGGTATGCTCGACAAGTTCTGTGTTCCGCGAATCTCCGTATTCGCTTTTTATCTGGTTAAGTTCATCTTTTATAATGTTGAGAACCAGTCTTTCATTGGCGAGGATCTCCTGGAAACGCGCAATATCTTTAAGCAAATTCTTATATTCTTCCACTATCTTCTCGCGCTCAAGGCCCGTGAGCCTCTGCAGACGCATATCCAGGATCGCCTGGGCCTGAATGGGTGTCAGGCTGTATTGTTCAATCAACTGTTCTTTGGCCTCTGTCGGTGAATGGGATTTTCGAATCAGGGCCACTACATCATCCAGGTTGTCAAGGGCAATTTTAAGCCCCTCCAGAATGTGGGCCCGTTCTTCAGCTTTTTTCAATTCAAAGCGGGTCCGACGGATGACAATTTCTTTGCGATGCAGAATAAAGTGTTCCAGAATTTCCTTTAAGTTGAGAAGTTCGGGACGGTTGTTGACGATTGCCAGAAAAATGACCCCGAAAGTGTTTTCCATGCGGGTCATTTTATAGAGTTGATTGATGACGACTCCGGCAATCTGGTCTTTTTTAAGCCCCACCGCTATTCGCATGCCTTCCCGGTCCGATTCATCCCGTACAAACTTTACGCCCTGGATATGCTTATCTCGGACAAGTTCCGCAATTTTCTCGACCAGTTTGGCTTTATTGACCTGGTAAGGCAATTCTGTTACGACGATCGTCTCACGCTGGGTGCGCTTGTCCTTTTCTACAATCACCCGGGCTCTGATTTTAAAAATTCCGCGACCGTTTTTATACGCTTCCTTAATTCCATTCGTTCCGTATATAATGCCGCCGGTAGGAAAATCAGGACCGGGAACATATTGCATCAACTCATTCCAGGTGACCCCGGGGCTATCGATCATGGCCTTCATGGCATCAATCACTTCCGAAAGATTATGCGGCGGGATATTGGTGGCCATCCCAACAGCGATTCCGGATGACCCGTTAATCAGAAGCGAGGGGATTTTGGAGGGCAGCACCGACGGTTCGCTGAGCGATTCGTCATAGTTCGGTACATAATCCACCGTCTCCTTATCCAGGTCTTCGAGCATCTCATGGGCCAGGCGCTGCATACGAATTTCGGTGTACCGCATGGCAGCCGGCCGGTCTCCGTCTACAGAGCCAAAATTGCCCTGTCCGTCTACCAGGGGGTAGCGCATCGAAAAATCCTGGGCCAGGCGCACAATCGTATCATATACAGCTGTATCACCATGGGGATGATATTTGCCGATCACATCACCAACGATGCGGGCCGATTTTTTGTACGCCTTGTTCCAGTCGTTCCTAAGCTCCCGCATGGCATACAGCACGCGCCGGTGGACAGGTTTAAGGCCGTCGCGCACATCCGGCAACGCTCGGCCGATAATGACACTCATGGCATAGTCGAGATAGGATTTTTTCATCTCCTTTTCGATGCTGATTTCGCTCGTTTGTTCGTTTTGAATCATCTCAACTCCCACCCTTGAGGGCTTATAACAATTAACATTTACACTTGGCGTCGGGTTCAACAATGCGCCGATAACTGGATTCGTAAATATCGGTTAAAGTTAAAAACGCAGTTACCACCAGTGGACCGTATATAATTCCCAGGATTCCGAAAAGCTTCAAGCCTCCGATTATCGAAAGAAATACCAGCAAGGCGTGCATCTGAACGCGCTTTCCCACCAGTTTAGGTTTGAAAAGGTATTCGATTCCTCCTGAAAGCACGATGTAAAAGACAATAAAAAAGATGCCGGCCGCCAATCGTCCCTGCAAAATTAAATAGAGCGCGGCCGGCAGGAAGACGACCCCAACCCCTACAATCGGCAAAAAGGCGAGCAACGCCATGATAACCCCCCAGAGAAACGGCGACCTGAAACCGAAGAACGCAAAAACAATTCCGCCAAGAGATCCCTGAATTAGTCCGCCCAAACCATTCCCCAGCAGGATGGCACCACCCATATCCTTAAACTTTTGAATGAGCTTTTCATCCTGATCATCCGGCAAAGGAGACAATCTGACTACGAACGACACCAGGCGCCTGCTGTCGATCAAAAGGTAAAAAACAATCAAAAGCATAAAAAAGAAATTCACGACAAAGTTGACAATATTGGCCGTCATGGATCTTGCCTGTTGGTAAAGAAATAGGCCTACGGTCCTGCCAAGTTCGGCGACCCCTTTGTTGAGTTCATCACCGGTGATCTTTACCCCGAAGTTTGTTAGGATGCCGTTGATTTTGTCAACAATTTTACTGTTTTCGAGCAACTCATTGATCGGATTGCTCAATACCGCATCCCTGGCTGTAAGATACATATCATAGGCTTCGTTGGCTAAAATGCCTACAAAAGCGGATACCGGAACGAAGAGAACGAAAAATATGATGGTGCAGGTTATCAGTGAAGAAAGCGTTGCATTCAATTTTCGGTGCAAAGCCCTGTAAACCGGATTAAAGACCCCCGTGATGACAATAGCCAAAACTATTACAGAATAAAACGGCCACAGAAGCCAGCCCAGCAGGAAACAGGATATCAGAAATAAAGCCAGGAAAAACCACAAAATCATGTCACGCGGTGATGATGGACTCACATTACCTCCCCGACTGCTGGGTTGTGGCGGCAGATTCAATTTGCGATAGCTTCTAATAAAAAGCCACAGCACATATAACCAGTGAGCAACAGGTCTGGGCCGTGGCGATAACCAAATAAGTATTTTACAATCTAGGGTGAACGAATATTACTTGCTAAAAAAAACTCCGGCGATCGACAAGAGAATGACCTCATAAATGAGCACCGGTATGTAATCGCCATGAAATATACTATAGGTGATTCCGCCACCGATAATAGCCGGTACGCCAAAAAATACCAATATCCCCAATTTTCGACTAACGCTCATCCCAGTTTCCCTCCTCCATCAATGGTCCTCTCAAAACCACCCATTTTTGCTCAACAATATCAATGGTGTAAAGCATCCCAAAATTCAAATAACTATTAGCAATAATTGAAAATAAAGTAAAGAAAAAAAAGCAAAAAAAGGTTCGGGGTTCAGCGTTCAAGGTTAATTTTCCGCCCCACACCGCATCGTGCTGACTTGAACATTGTATTTTATCCCCAACGTTTGTGCGTCAGCAGTGCCGTTTTGTGGCAAGCTCGGAGCTTTTAACCTCTGAACCCAGAACCCTGAACCTTTGAACCTATCTTTCTACAATCATGGCCATCCCCATACCGCCACCGATGCACATGGTAATTATACCGGTGTTGTAGCCCTGGCGCAGCATATGGTTCATTCCGGTAACCATTTGTCGCGCGCCGGTGCAACCGATGGGATGCCCAAGAGAGATACCGCTGCCGAGCTCGTTGGGACGGTCATTTTGGATGCCGAGTTCCCGCATGCAACCGATGGCCTGGGAGGCAAAGGCCTCATTCAATTCGATCATGTCGATATCGTCTAATGTCATGCCGGCTGTTTTGAGGGCCTTCCTGACCGCAGGAACCGGGCCTAAGCCCATATAGGCCGGGTCAACCCCACCGGCGGCAAAGGTCTTAATTTTAACAATCGGCTCAAGCCCGAGTTCGGCAGCCTTATCGGCGCTCATCATTAAAACCGCTGCAGCCGCATCATTGATTCCTGAAGCATTTCCAGCCGTAACTGTGCCGTCTTTCTTAAAAGCCGGTCGTAATCTGCCCATTTTTTCCAGGTCAGTGTCCATAGGGCGCTCATCGGTATCAAAAACAATTTCGCCCTTGCGGGTTTTGATAACCACCGGTACGATCTCCTGGGCAAAAAGCCCCTCATTTATAGCGGATTTAGCCCGATTATGGCTTAATACTCCCAGTTCATCCTGCTCCTGTCGCCCGATTCCATAAAGGTCGGCAATATTTTCGGCGGTTACGCCCATATGATACCCGTAAAATATTTCATAAAGTCCGTCGAATACCATCAAGTCATAAATATCCCCGACTCCGGTCAACTCCATTCGGTGACCCCAGCGTGCCTTCGGCAATGCCATGGGGACCTGGCTCATATTCTCCATGCCACCGGCCAGGATGACATCGGCCGATCCGATCATAATTGCTGATGCCCCCAATGCAATAGCCTTGAGCCCCGAACCGCAGACTTTGTTGATGGTAAACGCCGGCGTTTCCTTGGGAATTCCGCCGCCAATCATGGCCTGTCGGGCGGGGTTTTGCCCCTGAGCCGACTGGAGGACATTACCCATGATCACCTCGTCAATTGCAATTTCAGCAGCGTCGTCGCCCCAATCATAGGATTTTTTTTCAAGTTCTGTAATACCCTGGTCTTTTAGTTTATCCGGCGCAAATTCCTTTGCTGCTGACCCGGCGACCGGCCTTAATTTTATCCGTTTCAAAACATCTTTCATTACAGCAGCACCCAGGTCAATAACCGGCACATTCATCAAACCGCCTCCAAACCCACCGATAGCGGTTCGGGCGCCACTGACAACAACCACCTCTCTCATGTTCAATACCTCCTCTTATGATTAATAAAAACTCTAAAACTGGGTTCTATAGCATATTCCTGAAGTCAAGGTCAATGAAACTGAAATCCCAAATCCAAAGCACTAAATTATTCGGTGTTTGAAATACCTAAATTAATTTAGTTTTTTATTTCAAATAGATACAGAGCTATTTCTTCTCATCATTTTTTAAGGTTTCCCGGTGATTATCCCTCAGGATTCGCCATTTATCCAGGCGTTGCTTAATAACCTTCTCATAACCGCGTTCGGTGGGGAAGTAGAACAACCGGCCTTTGAGTTCGTCCGGCAGATAATCCTGCGGCACGAAGGCGTCCCTGTAGTTATGGGCATATTTGTAATCTTTGCCGTAACCAAGATCTTTCATCATTCGGGTCGGCGCATTGCAGATGTGAAGGGGCACCGGCAAAGAGCCGGCCTTGCGAACGGCGGCCTGCACCTTGCCGTAGGCTGAATAAATGCTGTTACTCTTGGGGGCGGTTGCTAAAAATACAACCGCCTGGGCAAGCGCCAACTCCCCCTCAGGGTGTCCCAGAAACTGGAAGGCCTGCATGGCGCTCATGGTCAACATCAATGCCCGGGGATCGGCATTGCCGATATCTTCAGAAGCAAATCGAACCATTCGGCGAGCAATGTAAAGGGGGTCTTCGCCCGCCGCAAGCATCCTTTCCAGCCAGTAAAGCGCGGCATCCGGATCACTGCCCCGCAAGCTTTTGTGAAACGCCGAAATGATGTTGTAGTGCGCTTCACCGGATTTATCATATACCAGCGCTTTTTTCTGCAATGCGCGCTCAAGATCTTCTATCGAAATGACAGACGGTTGATCCTTTTCAGAAGGGCCCCTTTTGTTTTCCAGCAAAGAGGCAACAACCTCAAGACTGTTTAAAGCCATCCTGGCATCACCGTCGGCGATACGGACTAAATGGGAAAAAGCATCGGCTTCAAACATAAAATTCAAAGCGCCAAGCCCCCTTTCGGAATCTTTCATCGCATGGGTAATGATTGCAGCGATATCTTCAGCGGTGAGCATTTTCAAGGTTATTACCCGGCATCTGGACAGGAGCGGTGAGATTACTTCAAAGGACGGATTTTCGGTGGTGGCACCGATCAGCGTGATGAGACCGCTTTCCACATGATGCAAGAAGGCATCCTGCTGAGATTTATTGAAGCGGTGAATTTCATCGACGAATAGAATCGTTTGCTTGCGGTAAAGCTTTTGTTGGTTCTGGGCCTCTGCAATTACCCCGCGTATTTCTTTTACACCGGAGAGCACCGCCGAAAAATGAACAAAAAACGAACGGGTATCTGATGCAATGATTCTGGCCAGGGTGGTTTTACCGCAACCCGGCGGCCCCCAGAGAATCATGGAAAAAATACGATCCCGCTCAATGGCAGTACGGATAATGCTTCCTGCAGCCACCACATGCCGCTGCCCGACAAACTCATCCAGGTCCCTCGGTCTCATACGTTCTGCAAGCGGCCGGGTGGCGTCCGAAGCTTTTTGAGCATGATAGTCGAAAATGTCCATGTTTTAAATTCCTTCGGAATTTAAAAATTATTCGCCTTCGGCGAAATAGAAAACAATCATCTCGTTTCAAATAAGATGATACGCTCTAAGTATAACTTTTGTAAAAGCACCCTGCCCCGAGCTTCTTTTCCGCATTCCCACTTCCGACTTCAATAGAGGCTGAAAACCATTTTGGCGCCATAATGCTTTATATTCCTTACTTGCGCCTGGATGCCCCGCCTATGTTTTTTCGCCCTTCTCTTTGTCTGAAAATCATCCGGATCGGTGTTTTATCCAGATTGCTTCCTTCCCGCAGTTGGTTGAGCAGGTATCGCTTGTATGAAAAATGAACCGCCTGGGGGTAGTTGACAAAACAAACGATGGTGGGTGGTCGGGTAGATATTTGAGTCGCATAGTAAAACTTTATTCGTTTTCCTCGATGCAGTGAAGGCGAATTTTTTTCGATGGCTCTCTCCATGATTCTATTTAACTGTCCGGTTGGGATACGATGCGCGTACTGATCATACACCTCGTCAACCAGTTTGAATGTTTTTGTAACCCGCTGCCCGGTCAAGGCCGATATGGTCATGGCAGGCGCAAAGCTGAGAAATTTGGCCTGCTCCCGCAGCCGTTCGTAATAGACTTTGACGGTTTTGCTATCTTTTTCAACCAGATCCCATTTATTTAACAGCATGATACAACCACACCCCCGGTCATACGCATAGCCTGCAATGCTGATATCCTGGTCGGTGACGCCTTCTTTTGCATCCATGACAATAAGTGCCACGTCACATCGGTCCAGGCTCTTTAGAGCTTTGATGACGGAAAACTTTTCAAGCTTTCTGGATACTTTCCCTTTGCGACGAATTCCGGCGGTATCCACCAGCAGGTAGGATTTACCGTTCAGTTTGCATACTGAATCGATGGCATCCCGGGTGGTGCCGGGAATATCGCTGACCAGCAGTCGGTTTTGGCCCAGAATTCGGTTAATCAGGGAAGATTTGCCCACATTGGGCCGGCCCACAACCGCCAGGCGGACCATATCCTCATCCCGGTTTTCGTGAGGGCCGGGGGCCAGTCCGGACAAAACCTTTGCCAGTTCGTCAAAAAGATCCGTAAGGCCGTAACGGTGCTCGGCAGACAACGGGTA
This sequence comes from uncultured delta proteobacterium, assembly GCA_963821065.1. Classification (GTDB taxonomy): domain Bacteria; phylum Desulfobacterota; class Desulfobacteria; order Desulfobacterales; family JAFDCJ01; genus JAFDCJ01. The sequence goes on from CAWGCM010000037.1 coordinate 298,752, forward strand.
AAGCGTTTCCAGCCCCAGCTGATAAAATTCTGAGAGGTAAATCTCCTGCTCGGCACCATCTATTTTGTTGACCGCATAGAAAATCGGTTTATCAATGTTGCGCAACAAGTTCAGCATATCTTTATCAAAGGGGGAAATTCCCCCTTTACCGTCGAGCAGCAAAAGGATCACATCGGCATCATCAATAGCCTGGTGTACCTGAAACCGGATTTCATCTGAGAAATCATCTCCTTGGGTAAAACCGCCGGTATCGACAAGGGTAAATTCAACATCATTCCAATTTGCATCCCCGTGATGCCGATCCCGGGTAACACCCGGAAAATTATCCACCAGCGCATCTTTGGTGCGGGTAATACGATTAAACAAGGTCGATTTGCCCACATTGGGGCGACCGATTATAGCAACGATGGGTTTCATTTTTGACCTGAGGTTAGATGTGGATAGAGAACAACTGCACAAAATATTCAACAATTATTTTTAGATGAAAATATCAGACTTTGAGTCAAGATATCAAGATTAAGTTTTACCCTTGAACTCAGAACCCGAAACAGTTCAGCCCTGAGCCTCATAAGAAACTTCAAGATACCAGAACAAACAGATTGAACCCTCAGAGCCGGTACAAGGCATCCACGACATTACGGATATACTGCTCATCTGATATGCCGTCGATGGCCTCGGCGGGAAATGATACGATAGATTTGAAGTGGGCGGCGATGTTTTCAAAAAGTGCAATGCGTGATTCGGGCTCAAGTTCATCCCGCCGCACCAGGGCCTGCAGTGCAATTCGGGCCTCGGAGGGTGATACGTGCTGACGCAAACGGGCTTCCAGATGCGGATATTTGCGAAATGAATTGTATTTTCCTTGGAGGAGTTGATCCAGATCCGGCTCCTCTACACGTGGGCTCCATACCACAATAGTATTCGCCACAATATCGCCGAGTCGCTGGGACCGTTTACTGATCAGGCATGTCAGGCCGCCGACCAGATAAAGGATCGGCAAACTGTCAACAAATCGAAGCAGATTTCGAATGACGATTTGACTGAATTGCAGCTGCAACCCGCTCACATCATTTACCCTAAGCCGCAGCAATCGTTTGCCAAGGGTTTGCCCGTGCCAGTACCATTCCAGAGCAATCCCATATCCAATGGAAACGATAAAATAACCTATGATGCTGGCGGCTCCTGCCAGGTCCCGGCTGAGAATTCCGACAACCCCTAACAGCACCGTCAGCAATTTGTTGGCAGCCATAATGGCCATAAAATCAACCGACCAGGCCAAAAACCGCGTAATCGGTCCGGCCAGCAGGAAGGAAAATTCTACTCCTTCCGGTGTCCTGATGGTTAGCGTACTTGTTTGTCCAACACTCATAGGTCTAAATTCATTTACCGTGATAGGTCCGTCGAATATGAAATTCGATCTCTTAGTGGCAATAACTCGTTAATCATGAAAACACGAAACCTGGAACGCGCAGCGCAGGCGCTTGCGCCGAGTGGACACGAGATAGTTTACTTATTGATTTCTTCGTGGTTTCGTCCTTTCGAGCTTTCGTGATAAATTTACACCTTTGGATACTGAAAAGCGCTTTCAACAATCAGCTTTGAGAGGCGCCGCCGCTTTTCCGTCCTGATCTTGCTAAAAGCAATACAAGCAGGGCAAGCTCCAGAATGCCAAATCCGATCTTGACCTCGTAGGGTAATACAGGTTCATGGTACTGGGAAAAAAATGCTTCAACGATTCCGGCCCAGATTAACATCACGGCAACGCCGAAGATCAAAGTCACCAGATCGGCACTTATTTTCCTGAGCCGCATCTTCAATGAAAGGGGCTTTCCCCAACCGATAAGCGCTCCGGCCAGAACCAGGCCGGATTGTCCGGCCAGAACAATCGCGGGAATTTCGATCGCTCCATGGGGTAGGAGCCAGCCCAACAGAAAGGTGGTTTCCCCGGCCATGACATAATCCAGTGCCACTGCTCCCAATATGACCCCATTATAAAAAAGCATGATCAGGGTCCCGATCCCCCAGGTCATCCCCAAAGCCAGGGTAAAAATGGCAACCTTGGTGTTGTGGGTCATTAAATATGATGAAAATGATGATTTGGCATCTGCTAATCGATCTTCATTCACCGTTTCCTCCCGGGCCACCCGATCGGAAGGATCACCATGTAGATGACCAAAGGGTAGGAGTACATCTTTGGTAGCCGGATCTACTAATATGACAAAGCCGCCAAAAGCACTCCCCAGGAGCATAGCCACCAGACAAATCCAAAAGGCACGCACATGCTTGCGAAAAGTCTGCGGAAAAGTAGAGAAAAACCAATGCAGCGGCGCAAAACGGTGGGGTCTCTTGCGGGTCTCGTGAATCTCACCGAAGGCTCTGCCTACCAGAGATTCAAGAAAGACCCGCGTATTTGGTTCTGATGCAAAGGTTTTAACCTTGGCCAGATCCCCCGATGTGCGCTGATAAAGATAGTGAAACCGTTCCAATCGCGACAGACTCAACTTGAGTTCCGGCCGTTTTTCAAGTCTATCCAGCACGGATTCAAGCTCGCTCCAGTATGGTCTTTCGTCACTGATAAATTTTTGCAAATCGATGATCATAAAATCTGCCTGCGCTTAATCGATAAATATTTAGTCACAAGGTCCGAACACAAATTCTCGTTTTCCAGCAGGTAAAAGCCAATACCCCGACGGTGCAGAAACTTTTCAATTTCGCGCAAATGGCGCCACAAAAGATGCCCGCCTAATTTTGTGTATATATCATCAATCGTGTCTACCGAGGGGTCTGAAAAGATCGGGGCCACTCCTGCGGGTTTCAACATACTGACCAAAACCAGATGCTGACGGCTGATCAAATCAATATTGGCCGTAAAGCTTTCTGCCAGAACAGGATCGTCCAGGTTGGTTAAAATAATCAGCAGGGCCCGGCGTCTGATTTTAGTTGCGACAAAGCTAAACAGCTCCCCAAAATCCGGTGTGACACTGCGCGCCTGCATCGTATAAAGGGCATCACGACAAACATCATAGTGCGCTCTGCCGTTTTTAGCCCGTACAAATTTTCTAACCCGATCGTCAAACGCTACCAGTCCGAAAACGTCTCCCTGCCGATCCGCCGCAAGCCCCATCACCAGTGCAGCTGCCGTAAAGCGCTCCAGAATAGTACTACAGCTGTTACCACGGGGTAACTTATTGATTGAATTACGACCGAGGGGATCCGAATTTCTGGCACTCAGGCGGGAACCGTCAACGATAACATAGATTTGCTGGGTTCGTTCGATTTGATAGACTTTCGTAATCGGCAGCCCGCGCCTGGCAGTGGCTTTCCAGTGGATATCTTCATAGCTGTCCCCTGGAAGATATTCCCGTAACTGTTCGAATTCCCTGCCCTTGCCCACCTGACGCTGGGCATGAATTCCGATGCCCCGGTTTAAAAACAGCCCGGACAGCTTCTTACGTTCTCTGAGAAGGTCCGGATAAACTCGAACTTGGGATTGGATTGTCTCGGCCCGACGCAAGGACCAAAACCCATATCTGGACGTGGTTTCCAGGTAACAATTCTGCAACAGATACAACCCCTGTCTCAAGGCCTTATAGGGCCAGACCATAATTGAGCCCGAGGTTTCTTCCGGCAGATCGGTTATGCGATCATGGTGAGGTGAATAGATCTCCCTGGGAAACGCCAGGCCGAGCCGTAACCGTTTAACCTTTATGTCCTCATTTTCGATCGACAGGGTTAACTCACCCTCCCGCCCCACGGAAAGCCGCACCACCTCGGGCAATGTCACGCGGATACCGGCCAGTTTTTTACGAGAGACAACAGCATCGATGACCGCAAAAAAAATCACTCCCACCGCCAGCGCTATCCCGGCAACAGTTGCCCCGGGCACCATGACCATCAGGATTGATAGAGGCAAAAATATGAACCCGAACCAGAATAAAAGTTTGTATGTAGGAACGAACTTCATGGCGACAACCCATTTAATTTCTGGGATCAATTACTTAAATTGAGTTAAGGATTCTATATATAAATTTAGACATTTTCTTTTACCTCGGCACAGCAATCTCTTTCAGGATTTCATTGATCACTTCATTTAAAGTCAGACCTTCAATCTCAAATTCCGGTCGCAGAATTAAGCGGTGTTCCAGCACCGGCAGTGCGAGGGTCTTTATATCGTCAGGGGTGATAAAATCACGTCCGTTAACAGCGGCATAGGTACGTGCGGCCAATATTAAAGACTGGGTGGCGCGCGGACCCGCCCCCACCAGTACACTGGGATGCCTGCGGGTTTGTCTGACGATATCGACGATATAGGCACTCAGCTCTTCTTTAACCAGAATATCCTCCAGGGACTCCCGCAATTTGGTCAATATCTCCGGTGTTAAAACCTGCTTAACCAGACCACTGCTTAATACATTTTCCGGAGAATCCTTGCCGAGCATTCGACGGGCAAGGGATAATTCTTCATCCCTTGCCGGATGATCCATTGTAATTTTAAGCATGAAACGATCTTTTTGGGCTTCCGGCAGGGGGTAAGTTCCCTCGTATTCTATCGGATTCTGGGTGGCAAAAACGGTAAAATTAGGCGACAGTTCATGGGTCTTGCGATCGATGGTCACCATTCTCTCCTGCATGGCTTGCAGCAGGGCAGACTGGGTCTTGGCCGGCGCCCGGTTGATTTCGTCAGCCAACAAAAATGTGGTAAATACCGGCCCTTTTACCAGGGAGAATGCATCCCTTTGCAGATTAAAAATGTGGGTTCCCGTAATGTCGGTAGGCATCAGATCCGGGGTAAATTGAATTCTGGCAAAATCGCAGCGCATGACATGGGCCAGGGTTCTGACAAGCAACGTTTTAGCCACACCGGGTACCCCTTCAATTAAAGCGTGATTGCCGGAAAATATCGCAATCAATGCTTTATCCACGACATCCGCCTGCCCGATGATGACTTTGGCGACTTCCTGCTTGGTGCGCATCAGCACTTTTTTTAATAACTCTGTCTTCTCACTCATAGCCCTTTTCCTCTGAAATTAATTTACTGATTTTCCGATATTCCTCTACAGGATCTCTGCTCTTTTTTGACCCGGTCGATCCGCTTCCTACCAGGTCCCTCATATGTTCAAGCGTGATAGCCCGGGTGCGTTTGGATTTTTTAAATGTCTGCTCCCACTCCCTTGCACAAACCTGCAATATTTGATTTTCTGAGATGTTGCGCCGCAAGAGGGCAATCAGTCCCTGGGTATAATCTTTTTCTGACACCACATCAGCACCGTTCAGGGCATCCTCCGCCGACGGCGGCACAAAATAAGCGGCACTTTTCCAGACAAACAATAGCGCCAGCACAACCAGTGCAGCAAAAAACCAGTCAAACCGGTAGCGCCGGATAAGTTGGGCTACAGACGGTTGTTTGTGAATGCCGAAATGGGCTTCATCAAAAATTATGTTGGAATGCCCCCCGATCAGCCAAACCAGCAATTTAGGATGCCGCTCCGCCCACAGGGCTTCGTTACTCATAAAAAAAGAATCCGCACACATCAAAATAGAGCCTTTGCCAAAAGTTCTCTCAACGATCAGTGGAAGCCCTTCAAAGCTGAAAAGTGTTTGCCAGGCGTCGTCGAACAAGTCAAAATAAAGATTTGTATGCCATGAAATAACCGGCGGAAGATCCCCCCGGGATGAAACGGCATCAACGGCAACATGTTTATCGTCTTTAACCGGCAAATAATCTTTGAAGGCCACCCCGATGCCCCAGTGCTTTTTCACTGAAACCAGGCTTTTTTGTCCGTTATCTTTTGTCACCCGGTGATCATCTATTTTTTTCGATCCGGATTTAACCCGGGTGAGAGCGGACGATTTACGTTTCCCCGCAGGCTGTGCCCCCCCCGAATCGCCCTGGGCTTTGGTTTCTAATCTTTTTTTAACCGGTCCCTTCTTTTTCACAGAACGGTTTTGTTTAGCTTTGTGTACAGAATTCTTGGTCACCGGTAAAAAAGTTAAGACCAACCGCCCGCCGGATTGGGTCAAGCGATCAAAGACGTCGATCATTTCTTGCGGGACCGAATCAAATTCATCGGCGGCGGTGCCCAGATAAAAAAATGTTGTTTGCGGTTCAAATGTTAACGATTTCAGCAAGTGATAATTGCGACGCACCGCAAGGCCATCTATATTCTCCAAACTTTCGTAAAGCGCTCTGGTCCCCAGCGGGTCGCTTCGCAGGGAGGAGTAGGCCGGATAGACATCACCTGTTTCAAAGCGCAACACAAACAGATTTACCACCCCGACAACAAAAAATAGCAGCAACAGTGCCATAACGACACCAGCGATGGTTTTATTTTTCTGCAAACGCTAAGATCCTTTTCTGGTTCCGGGCAAAGCTGTCAAATTCGGAACGCGCGATGTGGTACATGCCGAACCAGGCACGTTCAAAAATGTTGAGGCTTTTAGAGAAATTTACAATCAGGTCTCGGTGTTCATGGGCGCGTCGTTTTAGCTCATCCTCATATTCTCGATTGGATTTATAACTTTCAATAGTGATCATTTCATGATCAGCCAGATGGGCCAACGTCGCCAGGTAGAGTGCACGCATGGCCAAACGCAGTTCTTCTTTTGCGGCCAACTCTCTGGCAAGTAGAAGCCAGCGGTTAGTGGAAAGGTCGTCGGCTTTGACTTTTTCATCGGTGAGATCGGGCACGGGGATGGCCGACGCACTGATGGTTTCAACCGCTTTGGTCTGTCGTCGTTGCCAGATTCGAATGAAAATCAATGCCATAATTGCCAGAAATAAACATAGAAGCAACAGCAGCACAATCCTCATCGGTGTTTTCCAGTTTTTATTTCCGGATGACGGGTGGCCCTCACTTTTCGGCAGCAAACTTTCCAGCCAGTCTAAAAAGCTGGTAATCCATTCCACGATGGTTTTAATGCCTTTGGTAATCATATCCACTAACCATTGGATGGCGGCCTCCAGCGGGCCTTTGGTTTCCGATCCCTTCCGGTCGCCTGTCTCCCGTGGCATCCGCCAGGAGAATTCCGGTCGATTCATGATTTCTTCAATGGATTGGTCCAGTTCGCCCGCTGAGACCGGTGCACGGGTCTCCGCCATAGACAGAACCGGAGCGGTACAAAAAATTACCACCAGCAGCCCCGCTATGATTTTTTCTCCCCGGTTCAGGTTTCGATTAAGTTCCGTCTTGAGATCTTCACCGGAGCCAATGGCCGAGCCGTAAAAACATCGCAGCACGTATGCTGTTTTTACAAATGGATCAAAAAATAGATAGGTCATTCCCAGCATGACAATCCAAAACGTCGAATTGATAAACACGGGTATCCCCCCCAGGGTAAAGACCGTTTCGACACCGAACAGCGATTTCAGCAACTGGGGAACAATAAGCGCGGCCATTGAAACGTTTAGAAAAATCACCAACCCGAATAGCCATAAAATGGCGATCAGCAAATGGTTCTGCTGAGGCCACAATTTTGCCTGTCTCCAGGCCCAATGGCAGGTGGGCCTGACATCCTGACTGCCCTGGCCGGCATATACCGCGGCATTATGATAAAATGCGTAGCAATAACCGAATGGAACAACCAATAGGGCCGCAACCGGAATGACAATAAAACGGGTGGCTTGAATCAGGGTTTGGGTGGCCGTAATTGATGTGATTTGTGCCAGGGACCAACGGTATGGCAGGTCTCCTGAAATCCGGGCGTGCACTCTATGCGCAAAAATCGTTTGCCATACTTTCATCCAGATAAATAAAATGGCCAGGCCCAGAGCTGCCGCCGCACTATATTCGTTGGCGATTGCACTGCGACTCATATCTGCCCAGAAATAAAGCAACCCAAGAACAAAAGGAACGCTGCCCAGATAATAGACACTCAGCAGCAAACCCGGGGCTGTTCGCAGTAAATGAACGGTCTCCTCTATAATGCGGAGAGCACTTTTTTGATATTTTTTATGGGTCGGTTTCATGGCTGCGACCACCAGCCTGCCTGCCATAACGTGCCTTCATGGAAGGCAGTCGGCAATGCCAGTAAAATCTGGGCAGAATAATAAAAAATGACATACAGTAAGACCAGGCCTGTGAAAAGATGGCTCCACCGAAGAATCCACTGATATCGATGCAATCTTGGACCGTCGGATTTGAGCCGTTTTCGAAGGCAGGACGCGCAGAGCACCTTATCCTCATGTTCGGTGATACACTCCCGGCAAAAAAAGCGCCCGCACTCCGGACAGCGGGCCACTGCCTCGCGAAACCTATGATTCAAACAGCGTTGGTGAGTTATGTCCGGCATGTGTCTCTAATATACTATTATGGTATAGAAATTTCTGGTGCTATTCAAAATTGAAAGCCGAATTTTATAAGTCGAATCCGAATATCGAGAATCGAAATCCGCCAGGGGCGGAGATGACAAAATTTCAAATGACCCAAACTTGATCGCAATTTGTATGATACCAGATAATAACTTGTTTTGGTTATTGAAACATTCGAATTTAGGATTTTTTCGGATTTCGAATTTCGTGTTTCGAATTTGTAAATTAGCCCGGTTTGGTATTGTTTTGAACTGCCGGCTGTCTTGATTTCACAGCCACTATAGCTACTTTGGCTTTTGAACCGCCGCCCGGCCGATAAAGCATGAAAAGCCCGGGAATCCCAAGAAACAGCGCACCGCAGAATGTGAATATATCAAAGCTCAGCTTTAATGGGCTTTCCCAGGGTGAAAGGAGGGACATGGATTTGAAAACTTCCCACTGATTGTAAACAACACCCGGATTCTGCATGGCCAAAACAATAGTGGCAACATATCCCGCCACAAAATTGATGCAAACAAATCCGAGACTTGCCCAGGTAATCGCCTTTAGCGGTCCGCCGATGTGGCTATCATGCTGTTTGACGAGGGCAACGATAACAAAAATTCCCATGCCTATACTGGCGATGCTGCTAACAAGGGTCAGAATCACATGGGTAAAGAAAAAGCCCAGGCTAACCAGTACACCGTCTAACAGCAGCAATAGAAACAGACCCATATGAGCCCTGCCCTTTTCGTGGTGGGCGGGTCGTTTTGAACTGTGTGACGGCGCCTGACGAGGAGCATTCGCGTTTTTTGAGGACCGCGTCGGTATTTTGTTAAATGCTTCACGGTTTAACGTGCCCTGGGTTCGGTGAATATGAACACGCAAACGGTCCATTACGTTGGAAGTGTTTTTTTGCCGATGCAGGGTATGTAATTTTTCGGTTTGGACGGCTGTCATCAGCTTAGTTTCACATGTGGGCCCTTTAAATAATCCTACCAATAATAAAAAAAGCATCGCAGCGGCAACAATGGCATAAAAAAGAGACCATCCCCCGTCAAAAAAGATGGCCGGCAACATAAAAACCAGGACCAAACATCCCATTACAATATTCTGAATCGTCCCGACGGTGGTTTTGCGTGTAACGACAGCCTGAATATCATTGAAATAAAAACGTTTGTATTCTTCAACGCCAACCCGGGAAAATATTTGAAGCAGATGGTCCGATCCCTGCCAGAGTGTATATTTGCCAATCAGGAATCCTTTTTTGGATCCGGGCAATTTATGATATTCTATCGTTTTTGGAGCCATTGTGCCGATACACTTCCAATCATTCTAACATTCAACTCTGTGAAAGAAGGAACAAATTAGAAACCATAAAAATCCAACTGGCTATTTGCAGACTGCCAATGATAAATGCCATTACAAATCGGATCTTTGTTCGTGGGATGATACTTGATGGCGAATTCCAGTGTCGTACAGTTAAATATATAGCAAAAGGGGCAGTGAAAATAGTAAACCAGAATATCAATATTGGAACCGTTGCCACCATCAGGGCGATGGTATCATAACAGGTTCGTTGATTTTCCAGGCTTTTAATTTTGCGTTTGGTTTTTCCTTTTTCAAAGCAGGTGGGACACAAATGGTGGCCGTTGAGCGCTACTTCACAAAGACCACAGACAAAACGGCCGCAGGCAGAACAGGGAACCACGGCTTTTTTCCGGGGATGGTAAAAACATCCGGCCTCTTTATCCATTTGCAGCGTATCGCCGGATCGACCGGTTGGAAATTCCCGATAGAGGGCCGGAAAAACATCCGCCCTTAGAAGGCTTTCGCATGACGGACAGGGGATCAGTGAATAGGAATTGATCATCTGCCCGGACAGGGGTGTATTACATTTTGTGCAGCTTAGCACAGAATTGTACCTTCCCTAATTTTTTTATCACGAAAGCACGAAATTACGAAAACACGAAAAAAAGAAAATTTCGCGCTTTCCAGATTTCGTGTTTTCGTGATTAATTTATATTTTTAAATTACCCGATAAATGGAATTTAAGTTTCGCTCCAACTGGCTTGTCAGGATTAAGTGAGGCGCTTTACTTCCGGACTACTCTGGTTTCACAGATCCGATCGTGAAGCGTCCGTCGCTCATCATCAAAAGCAGCCATTATAAAACCTATTCCCAGGATAATCGAGCTCAACCATTTGGCAAAATGCCGGCCCAGGGCCCTGGAATAGCTCACCGGGGTTCCATCCGCCACCACTATTTTCAATTTGCATGCCATTTTACCAGGGGTCGCACCATATTTACCTACGAACCATGTATCATAGACAGCCGGTATGGCATACTGCAAAAGCATGATAAGCGGCATAAATGATAGGGCCACAAACGGGTTGTCACCGGAGGTAGGCATAAAAATGCCCAGGGGTATGAAAATAATCATATTAAATATCCAGATGATGAACCCATCTATGGCGATAGCCCCAAAGCGAATCCAGAAGCCGGCATAATCCAACGCCCCGGCCACCGACACCCCTTCTTTAATTTTTTGAACAAAAACCGGTTTGCAGCCGGCGCAGACCCGGGCGTCATTAAACTGAATCATTTCTTCTTCGGCAAAAACCTGGCCGCATTCGGAACATATAGATTGTTTTACAGATACAGCCGCCTGGTTTGGAGGGGTGCTTTTATTCCTTCGGCTACTAACAAAAACACCGAGCTCCTGCCAGCTTTCCATTCCATCCTGCCAGACCAGTGTTTTGGCATTTACTTTTTTAGCCTTGATCAACGTCTGGAGGTCGCTCTTCCCGATGGGTCCCACCTGCTGGTCTCCGTCTGCATAGTACAAATTCATGGTCATCCTCGTCAATCTGAAACAGAGTATTAATTTAAAACATAGCCTATTGATATATCGGTATATATCGGCATAAAGCAGGTGAAACTTAAATAATTATATACCAGATATAAATATTGGCAACTACACCTTAAAAGGAGGATATTAGGAAGAAGTTTAGAGCTATCTGATGAGGAACATCTGCCAGTCAAGATAAAGGGAATTTAGGCGATTAAGAAGTGGTTTGAAAATCTCAGATTAGGTTCAAGGGCAAGGCATCCTGTGGAATGAAAGCGGAGCGTACACTTTAGTACGTGAGCATTTCATTACGCGGGATAACGCAGCCATTGCGCCTAAGATGAGGTTTTGAAACCACTTCTAGTGGAGAATCTGGCTTAGAAACAGTTTGGTCCGCTCATGCTGCGGATTATCAAAAAATTCGTTCGGCGTGTTGCCTTCTACTATCTGACCATAATCCATAAAAAGCACCCGGTGGGCCACGCTCTTGGCAAATCCCATTTCATGGGTCACCACAATCATGGTCATACCTTCCCGGGCCAGTTCAATCATGGCGTCCAGCACCTCTTTAATCATCTCCGGGTCAAGGGCTGAGGTAGGCTCATCAAAAAGCATTACTTTCGGTGACATACAAAGACTGCGGGCAATGGCAACCCGTTGTTGTTGCCCTCCGGAGAGTTGTCCCGGATATTTCAGGGCCTGCTCGGCAATTTGCACCTTTTCCAGAGTATGCATGGCCGTTTCTTCGGCTTCTTTTTTGGGGATCTTTCTGACCCAGAGGGGCCCCAGGGTCAGGTTTTCCAGAATGGTCAAATGGGGAAACAGATTAAAGTGCTGAAAAACCATACCGACCTCGGCCCTGATCTTTTCGATATTTTTTAAATCATTGGTTAACTCCATCCCGTCTACAATTATTTTACCCCGTTGGTGCTCTTCAAGGCGGTTGATACATCGGATCAGGGTCGACTTACCGGAACCGGAAGGTCCGCAGATAACGATACGTTCCTGTTTTTGGACGGTAAGATTGATGTCCTGCAGAACATGGAACTCGCCAAACCACTTGTGCATTTCAACTATTTCGATGATGGTCTCGCCGGTCAAGGTGCTTTGATCGTTAGGGGTCGATTGAGTGCTCATAAAGATTCTCTCTTATTAAGTTTAAATAATCTCCAGAAATAAATATAAATATCGTTCAAAGACAGGCCGTAAATAGCGCAGTTTATTGGTTTCAGTAATTAGGGTTCAAAGGTTCAGGGTTCACCGTTCAGGGTTGAGGTTTCTAAACGCTTAATGGCATGAACTTTTAAACCTCTGAGCTCTGAACCCTGAACCTTGAACCTCTGGTCCTAAAGCCCTGTTTCCAGCTCACGTTCCAGCCGCCGACTGTAATTGGACATGAAAAAGCAGCATAGAAAATACACCAGGGCGGCAAAAATATAGGCTTCGGCTGAAAAACCCATCCACTGCGGATCGTTCAATACCGTTTTAGTGGTTTTCAAAAAATCAAAAAGCGCAATGATAACCACCAGGGAAGTATCTTTAAAAGCCGAAATCAAAATACTGACTGAAGGCGGAATCACTATTTTAAGGGCCTGGGGCAATATGATCAACCGCATGGTTAAATAATAATTCAACCCCAGAGATTCGGCTGCCTCATACTGCCCGCGAGAGATGGCCTGGAGGCCTCCGCGAACCACCTCGGCGATATAGGCTGCCGTAAACAGAATGATGGCAACCTGGGCTCTAATGATGGCGTTGATGTTAAAGCCCTCGGGGAAAAATAAGGGGAACACCACCGATGACATGAACAGCAGACTGATCAGCGGTACTCCTCGAATGAGTTCAATGTACAGCACGCAAAGTGTTTTTACCACTCTCATCCTGGATTGGCGACCCAGTGCCAGAACAACCCCTAAAGGATATGCCGCGGTTAAACCGAATATGGATAATAACAGTGTTAAGGGTATTCCGCCCCACTGTGAGCTTTCCACTGATGTTAGGCCAAAAAGCCCTCCCTTCATCAGCAAGCCCATCAGGAAAAGGCCCAGGACCCAGGCGTAGGCTAAAGTCTTTTTCCAATGATCTCTGTTTTGACTGTAAAACAGCAAAAAGACAAGCAATATCATTGCGACAAACGGCCGCCATTGCTGCTCATAAGGAAAAAATCCAAAAGTGATAAATCTATAATTGGCGGTTATAACTGACCAGCAGGCCCCCGAGCTTTGCTGGCATTCCGCTCCTGTTGAAAGCCACAGGCTGTCAACAAAAGCCCAGCGAAACATGGGAGGGATAATGTTCCAGAGCAAATAGAGGGTGACAAGGGTCAGGCAGGAGTTTAACCAGCCCTTAAATAAATTGGTTCTGATCCATCCCAGTACGCCGACCTGGGTTACCGGTGGTTTAACTTTTTTTGAATCGTCTATTGGGTATGTTTTTCCCATCGGTCAATTTATCTTTCCACCAGAGCAACTTTCTTGTTGTACCAATTCATAAAGGCAGAGGTCGAGAGACTGAAACAAAGATAAACAATCATGATCATAGCGACCCCTTCAATCGCCTGCCCGGTTTGATTGATGGCCGTACCGGCAACTGACACAAAATCGGGATAGCCAATGGCCACGGCCAGGGAGCTGTTTTTGGTCAGGTTCAACATCTGACTGGTCAACGGCGGTATGATTACCCTTGAGGCCTGGGGCAAAATTACCAGATTGAGAACCTGGGAAGATTTCAGACCGATGGACATGGCCGCTTCCGTCTGACCCTTGCTCACTGACTGAATACCGGCACGCACAACTTCGGCAACAAAGGCCGCTGTATATAGCACCAGGCCCAGTAAAAGGGCGGTAAATTCAGGGCTGACATTCTGCCCCCCTTGAAAATTGAATCCTCTGAGCACGGGGACACTCATCGCTGTCGGCGCCCCTCCTGCCAGCCAGGCCACTGCCGGGAATGCAATCAGAATGCCGATTGAAACGCGGAAAACAGGAAAGGGCTGTCCGGTTCTGGCCTGTCGCTTGCGTGCCCAGCGACGCAAAAAATATACAGTCAGACAACCAATCAGAAAAGCAATGAGCATATAAAAATGAGCAGGATGGGATTCCGGAATGGCTAAAACAAGGCCCCGATTGCTCAGAAAAACACCGTTAAGAGGACTAAAAGCCTGTCGTGGAGACGGGAGGACTTCATAAAAAAGAGCGTACCAGAAAAACAGCTGCAACAACACGGGTATGTCCTGAAAGACTTCGATATAAATCGCAGCCAGCTTGGATACCAGCCAGTTCGAAGATAAGCGCAAAATGCCGATGATAGTGCCGAGGATAACGGTCAGAATAACGCCGATAAAAGAAACCAGCAGGGTATTCAGAACACCCACCAGTAAAGCGCGTGCGTATTTATTAGCGGCTGAATAGGGTATTACGGATTCGCCAATCTCAAACGAGGCTTCCTTCTCAAGAAATCCGAAACCGGTGGCAATGTTTTGTCTCTCCAGGTTGGTCAGGGTGTTGGAAACCAGGTAGTAACCCAGCAGCCCCACCATTAAAACTACGCCCAGCTGATATAGAACAGATCGTTTCTTCGGATCATACCAGAACGCGATCTTATCCGTCTGAGGACTTTGCTTGGGACCTGCACTTTCTCTGGTCATACTCCAATCACTTGCAGAAAATACCGATCTGTTTCAACCATGGATCGCTATGGTTATGTTCTTGAACAACAGAAAAGGTGCCACCAATCGTGGCACCTTTCTTCTACCGAAGGTTTACTTGAACGGCGGCGCATACATTAATCCGCCGTTGGTCCACTGCGCATTTAAACCGCGTTCAATTTTCAAAGTCGTGTTGACACCGACATTGCGCTCAAAGACCTCACCGTAGTTACCGACCATTTTAACGATATTGTAGGCCCAGTTTTCATCAAGCCCCAGTGCTTTACCATTGCCCGGGCTGACCCCTAAAAATCTCTGGATTTTGGGGTCTTTACTCTTAAGCATTGCATCGACGTTTTTGGAGGTAATTCCCAGTTCTTCGGCGGCGATCATGGCAAGCACCGAAAAATTGACAATATCAAACCACTTGTCGTCTCCGTGGCGAACGGCCGGGCACAGGGGTTCCTTGGAGATGATTTCAGGCAGAATTTCGTAATCGTCAGGCTTGGGAGCAACCGCCCGAGTCGAAGCCAGCTGGGAGGCATCAGATGTCAGTACGTCGCAACGCCCGGCAAAAAAAGCACTCTTCAGTTCGGGGGTGCTTTCGATAACCACCGGTTTCATCTTCATGTTATTGGACCTGAAATAATCCGCCACATTAAGTTCGGTGGTGGTTCCCGGCAGAACACAAACGGTTGCCCCATCGAGTTCTTTGGCGCTTTTGAGACCCAGTTTTTTGGGCACCAAAAAGCCCTGACCGTCATAATAATTTACCTGGGCAAAAGCCAAACCAAGGGCTGTTTCACGGCCCAATGTCCGGGTGGCGTTTCGCGTCAGCACGTCGATTTCACCGGACTGCAGAGCGGTAAAACGGGTTTTGGCCGTTAACGGTATGAATTTTATCTTGTCGGGAGCACCAAACACCGCCACCGAGATGGCGCGGGCGGTATCGACATCCAGTCCGCGCCAGACCCCTTTTTCATCCGGTTGGGAGAAGCCGAACAGGCCTTCATTGACACCAACGGATATATATCCTTTGGCTTTAACATCTTCCAGGGTCCCGGCCACGGCAAGTCCAGCCGTGACTAAGAATACTGCAGCTACCAAAAGTGAAATAAGTTTAAATCTTTTCATACGCTTTCCTCCTTTTCTGGTTCATACTTTTTAAGGCATCCGAAGCTGCCCGTCGCACCATAATTGATGCTCCTGTTATTTTAGACGGCTTGAAGATCAGCCGGGTTTAGACTCCTCAAAACAATGAATGCGGCTCATCTACTAAACGTTCCGTAGAACGTAAATTCTATACCAGAATCGGTTAGGTTTTGGCAAGTAAAATATTCAACATATGGATGCCGGATCATGCCACAATTGGTTGATTATTATAGCTTTGTTAAAAAATAATTGACAGAATCAACATATTATCCTATAAATTCCGTTACATCGAATGTGATTCGCAAAGGAATCCGGCATGGACGATTTGAAGCTAAACGGGAAAACCGATCTCCAACTTATGCTGGCAGACAACTGGGCCAAGCGGTCACCGGTTGAACGGCGTTCGGAGGCAGATAAACGCGTCACCTTCAGTTCTAAATATTTTATAGGGGGTGGTAAGGAAAGACGCCAGATAGAAGAAAGAAGAAAACCCGAAGAACGCAGGGACGCCTGGATGCGTATGGGTAAATGGCACAGCGAGGCAGTATTTGACCACGAAGAAAACTAGGTTTTCTAATTATTTTCGAGAACACTATTCTTATTAGGGCGGAGCCGACAGGACTCTGCCTTTTTAGTAAGAACTTCAAGGGAGAAGTTTTAAATGCTGAAAACGGATAATACTGTTTTCCTATTGGTTGATGTTCAGGGCAAATTGGCGCATTCGATGCATGCTAAAGAAAATCTTTTTAAAAATTTAAAAAAGCTTGTCAAAGGCATGCGTGTGCTGGAAATTCCAATCCTGTGGGCGGAACAAAACCCAAAGGGGCTGGGACCAACCGTACCGGAGGTTGCCGAACTCCTATCCGACCTGCAGGCGATACCCAAACACAGCTTCAGCTGTTACAAAAATAATGAAATCCGGCAGGCCCTCCAGGCCCTGAACCGCCCTAACGTCCTGGTTGCCGGAATCGAAGCCCATGTTTGTGTATATCAAACTGTGAGAGATCTGAGAAAGGCGCAATACGATGTTCAACTTATTGCCGATGCGATATCTTCACGCCTCATCGAAAACAAACAGATCGGTTTGGAAAAATGCAAGAACACCGGCGCCGAAATAACCAGCGTGGAAACGGCCTTGTTTGAGTTACTCGAAGTCGCCGAGGGCGATAGGTTCAAAAAAATTCTTGATGTTATTAAATAAAGCGCTTATCCGGAAATTCCCAGTCACCATAACCCCCCCATGAATCGCCAGGGAGAACCAACTTAGCATGTACAATTTTTTGACCGGACCGGCTTTGTGGGCAACCTTCATAATCTTTGGGGGAGGACTGATTCTTCGAATAGTCTGGCTGTTCCGACTCAGCCGCAAAAAGGATCAGGTGTTTTACAACCATGCCAGTTTTGCCTGGGGTATAAGATCGATTCTTTACTGGATCGTCCCTTGGGGCAGTGCTTCCATGCGTCTGCAGCCGGTTTTCACTTTCATGGTGTTCACATTCCATTTCACGCTGTTAGCTGTGCCGCTGTTTCTCGGCGCCCACAACATCCTGTGGGATGAAGCCTTCGGCATAAGTCTGTGGTCAATGCCGAACCTGTGGGCAGATGTTATGTCTGTCATTTTGCTTGTTTCGATTATATTTTTGGTAATCAGACGGCTCGTACGCGGCGAAGTGCGGATCCTTACCGGGGCATGGGACTACATCTTGCTGGGACTCACCGCCCTGCCCTTTCTGACAGGGTTTTTGGCTTACCATCAGTTTGGGCCTTATGAGCCAATGATGATAGCGCACGTTATAGCCGGTGAACTTCTATTGATATTGATTCCCTTTAGCAAACTCGGACACATGATCCTGTTCTTCTTTACCCGTGCATTCATAGGCTTTGAGATGGGAGGCAGGCGGGGGGCTAGATCCTGGTAATTTCCAGTCATTCTTTCATATTAAGTTTTCCATAAATAAGCAAAATATCGAATGACCAAAATTCTAATGACCTAAACAAAATTGCAGTTAGGGGATAGAATGCTCCATCGAAAATGTTTTGAACCTTTGAACATTCGAATTTGGAATTTGTTTCGTATTTCGAATTTTGTGCTTCGAATTTCCGATCCTGCCTAAGGAGAGGTTGATGATTGATATAAAAGATGTCCTTGAAGAAGAATTCGAGCGCAACGAATTACCAGTCGATCAAAAAAAGATTCGTCAAATCCTTGATGCCAATAACAGTGCCCGAATTCGAACCTGGCTGGGTATTTGTTCACGCTGCGGGCTGTGCGCTGAAAGCTGTTTTGTGTATCTGGCAAACGATCGCAATCCAAAACTGAGTCCAGCGTATAAATTCAAGCAAACCCTGGGTGAGATGTATCGCCGCAAGGGTAAAATAAGTCGCGCGTTCTTAAAGAAAAGTTATGAAATCTCCTGGCTGCAATGCACCATGTGCAAACGCTGCGCCATGTTTTGTCCCTTTGGTATCGACATTGCAACCATGATCTCAATTTCGCGCAATGTCTGTCATTCGCAAGGTTTCAAACCGCATAGCCTGTACGAATTTTCGGAAAACTGCCGCAAATCCGGCAATCACATGGCCATACCACAAGAAGAGCTCATCGATACCTGCGAGTGGATGGTCGAAGAAGCCGAAGATGATTACCGGGGGGTCGAAATCCCCGTGGACAGGCAAAACGTAAAATTCATGTACACCATCAACCCCCGCGAACCCGTCTATTATCCGCAGGATATCTCTTATGCCGGGATCATTCTCTCTGCTGCCGGCGAAAGCTGGACCATCCCCAGTTTCGGTTGGGATTGTACGAATTTGCCGATGTTTTGCGGTGACCGCAGCCTGGCCGGTCAGCAGGTTAAAAATGTTTATGAAAGAGCGTTGGAGCTGGGCGCGGAGAATATTTTAATTACTGAATGCGGCCATGCCTATCGGTCCATGGCATTTGAAGGACCTTATATGGCCGGTTATGAGGGCGGCCAACCACCGGTTAACGTCGTGCACTTTGTGCGCTTGATTTATGAATATTTAAGGGACGGTCGCATTAAAATTGATCCCAACAAGAAAATCAAGGAGCCGGTTACCTACCAGGATCCATGCAATGTGTCTCGCAATGGCGGGCTCTGGGAAGAAGCACGCAAAATCATCCCCTATCTGGCCGAAGATTTCCGTGATATGTCGCCAAACCGCGACCACAACCACTGCTGCGGCGGCGGCGGCGGCATCATGCCAATGGGTCCCAAGTACAAACCGGTGCGTATGGCCTCGGGTCGGGTAAAAGCAGAGCAAATCAAGGCGACCGGGGCCAAAATTGTGATTGCACCTTGCCATAACTGCTTTGACCAGATCCATGATCTCGGTGAAGAATATGATCTGGGTGTAAAAATACTTTCATTTAAAGAAATCATCGTTGAAGCCATGATCATCCCGGATCATATGAAGCTGGAGCCGGAAGAGTAGAGATTCCCTTGTGACCGGATGTCGGTTGCTGATTACTCGTCTCCGGTCGGTAGCAAAATTTTCGCCTTCGGGTTTAAGGCGCACGGCGCCAGCTGTCGTCACCCTGCGTCGTGACGATGGCCCGGCATGACAGGCTCCAGCCGTCGCCCCGCCAACAGGTCGAAAAATACTAATTAAGATTTTTCCTTAATAGCCGATAAAATTCTAGGGCATTAAAGCTTAATAGATTTTGGGTTGTTCATGTCCCTATCTACACGTTTCTTTTGTCACCCCCGATAATTAGTATAATGATCAATGATATTCTAAAGATTGCAATTGTATGAAAAATAAGCCACATAAAATTTTGACGATTGGTGGAGGTAGCGGACAATTCGTACTCTTATCAGCCTTAAGGGATTTACAAGATATTAGTATTACATCGGTGGTATCCATGACTGATAACGGTGGAAGCACCGGCCGTTTGAGAGACGAACTGGGTACTTTACCTCCTGGTGACGCCCTCAAGTGTATTATTGCGCTATCTCCCCTGCGTGATGCTGCACAAACCATCCTGCTAAAGAGGCTTACCGGCGATGGAAAGTTGCAGGGACACAATGCGGGCAACATGCTGCTGACAATGCTTTCTCACTATGCGGGCAGTTTTCCCGCAGCTATAAAAAATTTATCTGAAATTCTTGAACTTGATGGCACCGTTTTGCCAGCGACGACAGACAAAGCCACACTGGTCGCTGAGCTTTCCGATGGAAAGCGGATCTATGGTGAATCGGCGATTGATATACCAATAGGTGGACAGCGGAAAAAAATTAAAAATGTGTTTTTAGTACCCCACTTTAACAATTCTATTTCTGTTTATCCTCCTGTAATTGAAGCCATACAAAGTACGGATTATATCTTTATCGCACCCGGAGACCTTTTTACGAGTATCATTGCCAATCTCATAGTGCCAGGAGTTAAAGAGGAAATCCAAAGAACAAGTGCAAAAATCATAATCACCTTAAATATAATGACCAAATTTGGTGAAACTCATGATTTTAAAGGATATGATTTTGTTAGAAAAATTGAAGCGTGTCTTAACCGGCAACTTGATGCCATTATTTATAATACAAGAAGACCGGGCAACCGCCTCCTGAAAAAGTACATGGATGAAAAAGCAGAGTTTGTTGAATTAGAGAAATTTGAAAACTGGATTGGCGATCGCGTTATCTATGATGGGGATTTATTAGATACTTCAACAGAAATCGCACGTCATGATCCAATAAAATTAGCCGCTTTGATTAAAAAAATAATTTTCAAGAAAGACGATATTGATTTTGAATATGAGCTGCCTGAAAACCATAAATCGGATTTAGCTATGAGGCTATAATTAAGAACAAAGGCGGGCTGAAGCTTATATCCCATGACTTTTGCCCTATGCCCTTTGCGCTATAATCGCCGCTCCGATAGCACCAGTCACCTGGGATTTTTCCGACACCTCTATTTTTTCACCAATTTTTCGCTCCAGCGCTCGTACAACACCGATATTTTTGGCCACACCGCCGGTCATCATAATCCGGGTCTTAAAACCGACCCGATTCGCCATCGCCACTACCCTGGCAGCGATGGCCTCATGAATACCGGCAATGATGTTCTCCCTTTTTTCCCCCTTCGAGATAAGAGAGATGACCTCTGATTCCGCGAAAACCGTACACAAGCTGCTGATGGTGGACGGTTGTTGCGCTTTTAATGACCAATCTCCAAAATGATCGAGATCTATCTCCAACGACCTTGCCATGACTTCTAAAAAACGACCGGTGCCGGCCGCGCATTTATCATTCATGGCAAAGTCCAGGGGGCTTCCGCTATCATTGACGGCAATGGCTTTGCTGTCCTGACCGCCGATATCAATGACGGATCGGACCTCAGGGTCTAAATAAAAAGCACCCGCGGCATGGCATGTGATTTCGGTAACTGCTTTGTCGGCGAATGCTACACTGTTGCGACCATAGCCCGTGGAGATGATTTTTTCGACCGCAGCGCGGTCTATTCCACTTTCCTTAAGAATTTCGTCAAATACTTTTTCCCCGGCAAACTGGGCATTATAGCCGGTTGAAACCACTTTATCCGCAATCACCACACCATCTTTGGCCACCGCCGCTTTGGTGGTAATGGAACCGACATCAATTCCAAGAGTAATCATTTGCATACCTTTTCTATTTTTTAATTACGCCGCCCTGAAAAATAACAATATCAGGTGTAGGTGAAATAAGGTGTGTTTTAGACCTCATTAGGCTATTTTGACACTGATTCGGGCGACGCAATTAATTATTACTGTGAACCTTTGAACGGCCGCTATTCTTTTTGCTTGACTCTGATACATTGTAGCTGTATTGTAGCTTTCAAAACCACTTGTTTACAGCATCTCGCATCAACAATCAAGCCTATTCGTTGCCTTGGGATGTGTAGTGCCTGGATTTGGTATTAAATGAATTTTACGGATTATTAAAACCGGTTTGGAAAACGGATGCCTATCTTAATTAGGTGGTGGAAAAATCTTTCATTTTAAGTAATAAACCAAAGAGGCGAATAAACGTGCCAAACGAAAAAAATCTAAATCCAAATGATGACAAAGAGCCCACCGTAGATGCGCCCAATAACGTAGACGCTCTTAGTAACAAGGTCAAATTTGAAATATACGGTGAAGAAATGATCGAAAAGCGGGTCAAATCAAGCGGAAACAGTGGCAGAGTGTATCTTCCTCCGAATTGGGTTGGTCACAAGGTTAAAATCATCCGAATTTAAATTACTTAATATTAAAAGAGGGACTCATCTGTGGATAAAGTTCAAATAAGAAAATTGCAAAAAAATGACGCGGACGAAATTAGCCGGATTTACGCTGCCATCACCATGAAACCGGTCGATCCGGATTTCAAGCGTGTGGTGGAAGAACACGCCCAAAGAGCCGATCAGGCCTGCTTCGTCGCTGAACAAGATCGTAAAATCGTGGGCTTTATGATCAGCTATATCCTTACCGCCGGTTTTGGCATGCCCAAAAGCGCCTGGATTGCCACCCTGGGTGTCGACACCAATTGCATGGGTCAGGGCATCGGCGCAACTCTGGCAGAAGAAATCTTGAAATATTATAAGGCTCAGGGTGTCGAAAATGTTTACACTTCGGTACGCTGGGATTCCACCGACCTGCTTTCTTTTTTCAAAACCCTTGGTTTTGACCGCAGCAATTTTATCAACCTGAGAAAAGTCCTTAAATAACCCGAAACACCCGCCCGGCGCGCCTAAGTCCGCCTCAGGCGCACGATAGTGGGCAGGTTAAATCCTAAATTCATTTTTGGGGGTTTAAAAATGTTGCGCAATATCAATCCCAGCCAAACGGACAGCTGGCGGAAGCTATCGGATCATTATCAAAAGATAGCACCGCTCCATATGAAAGATCTCTTTGCCCAGGATCCCGATCGGTTTAAAAAATTTTCTATCAGGTTCAAAGACATTCTGGTGGATTGTTCAAAAAACCGGATAGCGGAAGATACCCTGAGCCTCCTTGTGGGCCTGGCCGATGAAGCCGGTGTCAAAGAGGCCATCGTTAGCATGTTTAAAGGAGAAAAAATAAATGCTACCGAAAACCGCGCCGTACTGCACATTGCCTTGAGAAACAGAACGAATACACCGATCATCGTGGACGGCAAAGATGTGATGCCGGAGGTCAACGCCGTTTTGCAGAAAATCAAGACGTTTTCCGGCCAAATTATCTCCGGAGAATGGAAGGGTTATACCGGTAAAAAGATTACCGACATCGTTAATATCGGAATCGGAGGATCTGATCTGGGGCCGGTCATGGTCACCGAAGCACTGCGTCCATATGCCCAGGAGGCATTGTCCGTTCATTTCATTTCCAACATCGACGGTACCCACATTTCGGAGACTTTGAAAGATCTTGATCCGGCAACAACGCTCTTCATCGTGGCCTCTAAAACCTTTACCACCCAGGAGACCATGACCAATGCATTTAGTGCCCGAAGCTGGTTTTTAGATCACGCCCAAAAGCATGCCCATGTCGCCAGGCATTTTGTCGCCATCTCGACCAATGCCGAGGCAGTCGCCGCATTCGGCATTGACAACGACAATATGTTCATTTTCTGGGATTGGGTCGGCGGCCGTTATTCCCTGTGGTCGGCCATCGGTTTGTCCATTGCCTGTTATATTGGCTTTGATAATTTCAGTGAGCTGCTCCAGGGAGCTCATGCAATGGATCAGCATTTTAGATCCGAGCCGTTTGAGAAAAACATTCCGGTCCTGCTGGCCCTGATTGGCATCTGGTATACCAATTTTTTTGGTGCCCAATCGGAGGCAATTTTGCCCTATGACCAGTACCTGCATCGTTTTCCGGCCTATTTCCAACAGGGCAATATGGAAAGCAACGGCAAGTCGGCAGACCGAAACGGCCGTAAATTGACCTATCAGTCAGGGCCCATCATCTGGGGAGAGCCGGGCACCAACGGACAGCATTCTTTTTACCAGCTTATTCACCAGGGAACCAAATTGATTCCTGCCGACTTTCTGGCACCGGCCGTCAGCCACAACCCCCTTGGCGATCATCACACAATTTTGCTCTCCAATTTCTTTGCCCAGACCGAAGCCCTCATGAATGGTAAAACCAGCGAGGAAGTAGTGGCGGAATTAAAGATGGACGGCAAAAGGGATGATCAAATCAAGAAATTGGCCCCTTATAAAATATTTGACGGCAACAAGCCCACCAATTCAATTTTGTTTCGCAAACTTACTCCCGAAACTCTGGGCAGTCTGATTGCCATGTACGAGCACAAGATATTTGTCCAGGGGGTGATATGGAATATATTTTCCTTCGACCAATGGGGAGTTGAGTTGGGCAAACAGCTGGCCAAGAAAATTCAGCCGGAATTATCTGACGATCGACCGCTAAACACCCATGACGGGTCCACCAATGGCCTCATAAACGCTTTTAAAGAGATGAGGAATGCTTAGTGTTTGGTTTTTTGTGTTTGGTATTTGGTTGACCACCCAACCGATGTCATGGCAGTTCTTTTTTACCCAACACAAAATAAATATCTTTAGCAGCTTGGTGTTTTGTATTTTGTGGTTGGTGAAAACTGTATCCAAGACGGTTTCAAGAGCACTAAACACAAAACACCAAATACTAAACCCATGATGAATTCATCACCCTTCCCGCCAAAATACTTCATAAACTGCATTCTTTCATAGGCCGCCGGATCACTGCTCTTGGCCTGGCTCATTTTTCCTCTAAAATCAGCTAAACTGTTGAACCCCTTCTTAGCCATCCACTCTTCCAGGGTTTTAAGCATTTCTTGAATATATCCTTTATCGTTTTTGTAAAGGGCCGAAACCACCTGAACGGCATTGGCGCCTGCCAGCAGCTGTTTGATAACAGCTGTACCGTCATGTACCCCGGTGGAAGCTGCCAGATCACATTTAACCCTTTCTGCCATAATGGCGATCCAGCGCAAAGAAATCGGCAGGTCGGTCGGTGCACTGAACCTATTGGAGGGCACTACCTCAAATTTGTCGATATCAAAGTCCGGGCTAAAAAAGCGGTTAAACAGCACCAGGCCTGCGATACCGGTTTCCGACAATTTCTGGATCATGGGTCCCAGATTGGAAAAATAATAGCTGATTTTCAACGCTATCGGTATGGTAACCGCTTTTTGCACTTTCTCGATGATCTGAAAATAGGCCGCCTCTTTCTCTTCACTGGTGCGTTCAAAATCTGAAGGCAGAAAAAACATATTCAGTTCAAGTGCATCCGCCCCGGCTTTTTCAATTTGTGATACAAACGCCAGCCATTCGTGGGAATAAACACAGTTGACACTGGCAATAACGGGAATGGAAACATTGTTTTTACTCTCACTGATGAGTGCGGTATACTTATTTAAATTGTCCTCCTTGATCTTGTAATCATAGTAATCGAATTGGTCCAGGTCATAGCCTTTGGATTCGGCTTCTTTCATAATATCATCATATTCAAAGGCGATTTCTTCCTCAAATATGGATTTTAAAACCACAGCGCCCGCACCGCCCTCCTCGAGTTGTTTGATGCTCTTAACCGAATTGGTTAAACCTGAGCTGCCGGCAATCACAGGATTTCTCAGTGCCATTCCGAGGTATTGAGTTGATAAATCTGCCATTTCTGTTCACTCCTTTCCAGTTGTATACAATGGTCTGAAATTTTATAAGATAACACTGCTGCCTTATATCTTCAGCTGCGTTTGATTCCTTGATAACACTAAGCTGAAATTTAAGCTATATTTCGTAATGCTTTTCAGAATAAATATCAACCATTAATTGAATAAATCCGGGGAAAAACCTGCAATCGGTTAACTCCGGTGTATAAAGGGTTCAAATAGGACTGTCAACAGGCTTAACCCCTTAGTTGCAGCGTTGGGTTTAATACAGGTCATCCAGATCATCCTCGCCGCCACCGGGCATTTTTCCGTGTTGCTGCAGATATTTCTGGATCAGTTCACTTTCACGCTGGGAAAACATTTTGTCTTCTTCAAATTCGAAAAAGGATGCGCTCTCGTTGTCTCCCAGGGTTTCCAGAAGGTACTGGCGAAGGTTGGCCGTACCCTTAATCGATAAGATCTGATGGTCGGCATCCAGCAGTTTAAAGACACCTTCGGTCTCGGGTACCTGGTTAAGATTTTCTTCATCAAAGGGTAACCAGTGTGCCGGAGGTGCTGAACTGGACCCTATCAACAAGCGCAGATCACACTGCAGGCAGCGTTTGGCTTCTTTAACCGCCTGTTCAGCGCTAAAACCCGTAGCGATCTCGTCAAAGTTCTTGATGCGAACCCCGGGATCAAGCACCGGCATCTTTTCACGGGTCCAGCCGGCGAATCCCTCATCACGCCCCAGATGGGGATCGGGGTTTGCACGCGGAAAAAGCGTTTCATCAATCTCGCCGGACCCCCCCAGGGCCCTGTCAATGGATTCGGCAGCCTGGCGCCCGGCGGCAATGGCATAAATGACGGCCCCCGGCATTTTAGCCGCATCTCCGCCGGCATACACACCTGGCATACCGGTTTCCAGGCTTTCTTCATTGACAACAATCAGTCCTTTGTCAATCCTGATGTCAGCGGTTTCATCTATAAATGAAAGATTAGCCGCCTGGCCGACGGCCAAAATGACCTGGTCCACCGGAATACATTCATTTTTTTCGCTGAACTCGGGACAGAAATTGCCGCGATCATCGAACACACAGGTGCACTCGACCAGGTCCATGCCGGTGACCTTGCCATCTTCACTGATAATTTTATCAGGTCCCCGGGAAGTCATGACTTCAATACCTTCTGAGCGGGCTGCTTCAAGCTCCCAGGGGCTGACCGGCATTTCCTCTAAACACTCCAGACAGGCCAGTTTAACATCGCCGGCCCCACAGCGACGCGCGGTCATGGCCACATCCACGGCCAGATCGCCGCCGCCGATGACCACGACTTTACCCTGGAGATTCACCGCTTTGCCCTCGGCAACTTTTCGCAAAAACTCGACGCCCCAGAGCACATCGGTCGTATCGCAGCCTTCCAGAGGAATGCGACGACTTTGCTGAGCTCCGACCCCCAAAAATACGGCGTCGAATCCATCATTTCTGAGTTGATCAAGGGATAGATCTTTACCCAGGAATTGATTCGGTTGAAACTCAATGCCCAGATCAAGGATGTCTTTGATCTCCCGGTCCAGCACACTGCGCGGGAGTCGATATTCGGGAATACCATAGCGCATCATCCCGCCGGCCTGGCTGCCGGCATCCAGCAGAGAAACGGTATGACCTTGCTTGCGCAGATAAAATGCCGCTGTCAGGCCGGCAGGCCCGGCACCGACCACCGCCACCTTTTTACCGGTGTCCGGCGCCACGCTGCTGTCATTTTTCCACAGGCCATTTTCACCATCGGCCGCATATCTTTTCAAGGCACAGATCGAGATAGGCTCGTTGACCTCGCCGCGCCGGCATACTGCTTCACAGGGATGGATACACACCCTGCCCAGAACGCCCGGAAAAGGAACTTTCTCGCGAATAATGGCATTGGCCTCATCGGCTTTGCCTTTGGCAATCATTCTTAAATAACCGGGAACATCAATTTGGGCCGGGCATGCGGCCCTGCAAGGAACGATGTCGTTTTCCCGGGTGCCGGCATCAACCGCTTTGTCCACCAAAGCCCCGGTAGGACAGACTTCAACGCATGCCGTACAAAACTTGCAGTCGGACGCCTCAAGGGTTTCGGCCACGGTCCCGATGTGTGCCTGTCCCTGCTTATCATAGACAAACCCGATGGCTCCGATACCCCGCAAATCGTGGCAGGCTCGCACGCATCGTGTACAACCGATACATAAATTGTAATCCCTTTCAAACAGAGGATGGTCTTCGATCAGGGCTAAATCGGTCGGAACCCATTTCGGTGTTGCATCCGGTATGCCGACATAGTTGGCCACGTTTTGCAGTTCACAGTGGCCGAACTGCGCACAACAGCGTTCATTTTCGGGCACATTAGCGGAACACTGGGCTCGCGAGCATCCTTCCTGCTGGGCGCAGGTCAGACAGGCATGCCGATGGCGGATCATTATGGGCCGCAAATTTTCCCGGCGGGTCGCTTTGATACGATCATTTTGCGTGATCACAACCATCCCGGCTTCGACTTCGGTGGCGCATGATTCCACCAGGTCCTTATGACCTTCGACCTCGACCACGCAGATCCCACAGCCCCTGCCCGGTTCTTCCGGCATGGCATTATCCAGTTTTTGCACTCCCTGATAGATAGCCTTGACCGCTGTGCCAAATTTGGCCGGCGGTAAATCCGGGTGATGGCACAGGGTGGGGATGTAGACGTCGGATTTTCTGGCGGCCTCCAAAATAGTCGTTCCCGCAGGGACTGCAACCTGCTGCCCGTCAATGCTCAATTTCACAGTATCCATGAAATTATTTCCTAAGAAAAAAAATGATTCCTGAATGAGGATTTTTTTCGAATAGCAAGGCCGCACAAGGGTTTTAGGCCGAGGCGTACTGATAGTACGTTGAGGTCTAAAACCCGCGGAGAACGCAGCTAATCGGAAAAAAGACCTTTGAGGAATCATTTTTTTCGTCCTTTGCCTTTCTGGCACCGCGCATACGCAAACAATGCGGCTCCCGCAGCACCGGCAATCTGGGTATCCCATTTCGTCTGCATACGCTCAAGACCGATAAGGGGCATCAGACGGTCCATCACCCCGCGGTTTTTAGCCATACCGCCGGTCACGGCAAACTCGGGTCTGACGCCTAGTCTTTCAACCAGAGAGTAGATTCGATCGGCCATCGCCTTGCAATAGGCTGCCAGCACCTCTTCTTTTGTCCAGCCTTTTCGCAGCAGTCCGGTCGCTTCTGATTTGGCATAAACCACACAGACACTGGAAACGGCCTCCGGCTCGTTTCCCTGAAATTCGAAAGATTTATCACCGACTTCATCGATAGAGATCCCCAGCAGGTCGGCAAAAACTTCCATACCGCGTCCGGTGCCGGCAGCACATTTATCGTTCATCAGAAAATTGGAAACCTTGCCCTTTTCATCGCACTGGATGGCTTTGATGTCCTGTCCACCGACATCCAGCACCGTGCGCACCTGGGGACCATAAATAAAGTTGGCGCCCCGGGCATGACAGGCAATCTCAGTGATGGACCGGTCCGCAAAGGGTACGTTGACCCGCCCATACCCGGTCCCAATGCAATAGTCCATCCGGTTTTCAGGCATATCGGTGGCTTTCAGGGCAAAGGCCAGTGCCTTGCGTGCGCTATTCGGACTGTCTGAACCCGTCCGTATGTTGCTATAGACATAGACCCGTCCGTCAGCCATTATGACGGCTTGCGAACTGACGGAGCCCACATCGATGCCGATGGTGATATATTGGGCGTCATTCCAGTCGATATCCGGATTTTTCCAGTTGGATTCAGGCCACCGCCAGAATTCTTGTTTTTGTTCAGCAGCCAATTGCATGCCCTGAAATATTAAAGTTAATTATTATTATTTATAGTTTATTTATATGTATTTAATAGTAAATCTTATAGCATCCGTTCAATCAAGCTGTCCAGTCGAATGGACAGTTTTCAAATTACAAGCCCTAAGGCTCCGCGGCAGCTACAACCGCTGCACCCAATGCTGCGCCGTATTCCGGTTCATCCGGAATGAAGACTTTTTCCACTTTCAGCTCACGTAGCATTGCTGCCACAAAGCCGGGATTGTATCCCACGCCTCCGATCATGGCGACATCCTTATTGACCCCGATTTGACGGATCATGGATACGATCCGGCTGGCCATGGCGTCATGGATAGCCTTGCTGATATCCTGCTTTTCGGTCTTGGCATGAATCAGCCCGACGACCTCGGATTCGGCAAAGACAACACATTGGGCGTTCATCGGAATTTTTCTATTTGACTGGAGACTCAACAGTCCCATTTCTTCAACGGAAACTTCCAGGGCCCTGGCCATGGCCTCAATAAAGACACCGGCACCGGCGGCGCATTTTTCATTAATAGCAAAATCAACCGGATTGCCTTTTTCATCGATCTTGGCCGCCCGCCCTTCCTCGGCCCCGACATCCGCCACGGTCCGGGCATTGGGAAAGAAAAAATGGGCGCCTTTGGACATGGCCTTGATATCATCGACCTCATTGTCTGCGATTTTAACAGCGTTTTTTCCGGAACCGGTGCCGCAAATTCGCCGGATATCATTTCTGGCAATACCGGCGGTCTGGATGGCTATATCCAAAGATTCTTCAGCAGCCTTTTCCTGATCAAAACCGGTCAGTACCAGGCCCTTACCGATGACCTCTCCATCTTTGATAATAACGGTTTTGGTGTTTTTCGCGCCGCAATCAATTCCTGCGGTAATCATTTTCTTAAACCTCCATAGAGGTGAAGTGCAAAAATGGTAAAGATCCGGGTCCATAGGGCCCAGCGTTGAGTCCACCCCCGGTCACAGAGTACGGGATTCGCCGTCGTCCTCGTGCTCGTCCTCGATAAAATCCTGAATTTCGAGGACGAGCACGAGACGAGAACGAGTACGAAAAGTATCATCTTCGATAGCCTAAAAGCGCGCATATATGGGAATACAGAGTTTCTTCTACGAATAAATTAATTCGTTAATCACCAAACTCAATATCACTGAATACCCCGGTACCGTTTAGCAGGACGTTATTTTTCATCTCAAGAACATAGGCAGGTCTGATCTCATTCTTCCAGCGCGGATAACCGCCCCGCCAAACATATTTTAACAATTCCTGAAATTGAAGATGGTTAAAGCGATAAGTGCCAAGTTCAATCTCCCTAGTGTTCGGGTCAACAGCCACAGTTATCTCCTGCGTTTTGCCGTATCTTGAGATTATCTCGGTCACCAGGGGTTGGGTTTGGGCGCCTGCCGGGTTCTGTTTAAATTCTTCCGGTTGCTGGGGAAACGGAAAACGGCGATAAAGTTCTCCGATAAAACCGGTGAAGTGCACACCGTGGATAGCGCCCATCAAATCGCCGATATCTTCAGCCTTTTCGATTACCTGCACCCTCCAGGAAGCCCGATAAGAATGCTCTCCGACATTTTCGGCCATATCCCCGATGTAGGCACAAAATTCGTCGGCAAACAAGAAATAGCGGTCGCAGAGCAGCATGTCGGACTCGATATTGAAGAATCCAAAGGCGATGGTTCCGTGACTGAGGGAATCAAAAGCGAGGGGCATGGATATCTCTCCTTTATTAGTAAGAAGACAGAGGATATCAGAATGCGGAAGTCGGAATGCGTAATTTTTATTTGGATTATTTGCCAATTGTTGTAAAAATAGTAACCAACCCATCCGCTTTCACGAGTAATTCATCTAAAAGCTTCCCTTTTGAAATTCCAGATTCCTTGTCCACTTATCTTTCCATTCTTCCACATTCCAATTTCCGGCTTCCGCATTCCCAATTCTTTTCTATTCCGCATTCCCATTTTCCGCATTCCGCATTCCGACTTCATGAAAAACCGCCATTGACAATGCATGTCCTCCGGGTGGGGGTCCGGGGGCGCAAACAGGCATTCTATCTGAATGCGTTCGTCTATTTCCCGGGCAAAGCTGGTAAACTCATCCCGGTGCATTTCCTTACATGCATATTCATTCAATCCCCTCTTGGTTCGTGCCACCTGGGTTGGACAGGAAGGAACTGAAATAAGCACTTCATCAGGGGTTTGTTTGATCTGATAGCCAACAAGTATGCACCAGGGAAAAAATCGCAGGGCTTGGACAAATCCTTGTAACCCTTGTTCCTGAATTTTAAATCGGCTGACAAGATCTTTGGCCGCCATGGCCGCCACCCGGCCCCACACCTTCTCATTCAGCTGGTCAGCGGCGGCTTCGTCATATCTTTCGGAAATATTGAGGTACCAGAAAGCATCAACAACACGATAATGCCACAAAAGAAATTGAATATATTTGCGCAGGTCCGGTGCATCCATGTTTTCAAAGACTGATAGATCCATGAACGACTCCTTTCAATCTGAAATAATTTGGGGGGCTATCATTGTGGTGCTCTGATTATAATCGCTTGCGAACTTGTTTAACACAGAGACAATTATCTAACAAGTCATCCAAATTAGCATCCCTTCGGCCGGAAAGGTCTTTCAATAATTGAATAGATGTCATCCGCAGTAAATTCAGTGTTTGCCGCAATGGATGAGCCCATAAAATATTCCGTTCATCCACTAATTTTATTTCATCAAATGAACAGTAATTGGAATCGATTCAAAATAAATCGCTAAACTAAATTTTGTATATTATTTCAGTTTTTTACCAAATATTTATTGACTTAAATGAATTAATATTTTAGTGCAATAACAATTAGATAGAATAGGAGAAGTGTCGGATTCAGTTTGAATTCTCGTA
Source organism: uncultured delta proteobacterium (assembly GCA_963821065.1). Taxonomy (GTDB): domain Bacteria; phylum Desulfobacterota; class Desulfobacteria; order Desulfobacterales; family JAFDCJ01; genus JAFDCJ01. Next base: position 331,060 of record CAWGCM010000037.1, read on the forward strand.
TCAATGATAAGATCTCTTATTGAGTCATTTTATTTTGCCGCATGAAAACCGCTAAAAAAAATATTCGACTGCTCGATACCAGTACTGAGGTCAGCCTTCAGGAAAAAGCTTTTCTGGTGCATGGTACGATGCATGTCCCTATTTATGCGGAGTACGCTTCCAGGTATTCTCTTTTCTTTCGATATTTAGACAGTCATCAGATCACCGATACGGATGAACCTGTCAACTTGCTTTTCCGAAATAACGGCCAGAGTGTTGAGCTCGGCCCCTGCCGGATTCTTTCTGGCCCGGAATTAAATGGATTTGCAGGCCGCCTGGTTTTTCTTCATGACGTTTATGATATCCAGTGTTTGCTGAATGACCATAGCGTGGTCAAATTGCAGGGATCGTTTCGCAATCTCCCTCAAATCCTGGCACGCAAGGATACGATTCGACAGCCCTTTAAAGATTATGTAGCCGACCTTGTCTACGATTTACGAACATATAAACAGGTATTTGATGATTTAGATTCTAAAACACACGGTGAACCCGAAGATGTGAAAATCGCCGTCCAAGAGGCAATCATCAGGACCGAAGGCGCTGATTTCAGACGATTCTTTCAAGATAAACTGAATGAGTTAATACACCTGGTAGAAGATTTCAGCCCCAAAGAACATCAGCGTCATGCTTTATATTTTAGAAACCATCTCCGGGAATTTATTTTGATTTGTCCTTTTGCGGCCCGAGCTGCATTAAAGCCCAGGGGATACGCCGGCGACTCCGAACAAATGCGGATGATCTATTTAAATGACTATCAAGGTGATTCCACATTTGCAAAATTATTACACAAGCACGCCGTAGAGCATACAGCCTCGCGATCGGTAAGAAACAGAATTGGGATAATTTCCCAAATGGTAAATATTTTTCGAAACAGTTCTCGGTGGCAGGATTCGGATAAAATTGATGTTTTGTCCGTTGGCAGCGGGGCTGCTTTTGAACTAAAAAATATTTTTTACTCTCCTAAGAATTGTGGCCAATATAAATTTGTATTGTTTGATCAGGATCCCAACGCCCTTGCTGAAGCATCTGATTTAGTGAATGAGATAGAGAGCAAAATTAACGCAAAACCCGAAATAATCACCATTAAGGGCTTAATAAGAACCATGCTTTTTTCCCGAAAATTATCAAAGCAATGGGGCAAATTCGATTTTATTTATTCATTGGGACTTTTCGACTACCTCAATTTGAGGGTTGCAGAAGCGGTTATAAATCGTCTTTACCAGCTACTGAAGCCGGGAGGAGAGATAGTGATCGGCAACTTTAATGTAACGAATCCATCCAGATATTACATGGAGTACTGGGGAGACTGGGTTCTTCTTCATCGAACAGAAGAAGAATTCAGAAACTTATTCAAGCAGACTTCAGAGGCTAATGTCCGGGTATTATACGATGATACTGGTAGTCAAATGTTTCTTGACATCCAAAAAATTTAAACAACTGTATAAAAGAAAATTTGATATGTGTCAACATCAAAAAATACCACTAACCTTCCACTGAATCCAATTCAAGTTTAACCAAGTCCATACTCCCTGACTATCCACAAATGATTTCCTGATCCAACCTGAGAGACGATCAGAAAGTCTCTATTTAGAAAACTTTGACATTACGTCAAAGAATTGACGATCTCCAAAGTCTAAATCGCAGACAATTTAGGACCGACCATAGTTGATCAAAGAGCCTCAAATTACACACCTATCGATGACAAATATCTGCGCGTTGATTGCGAACTGAGCAGAAAATTTAAAATCACCGCCTTAGGCATGCAAATTGCTTAATTTTTCTAAAAACAATCTTAATACCCATAACCCGAAATGTTCCCCCAAAAGAGATGGCCACTATGAAAAATTCGATAGCATTTAAACTGAAACCCATTGGCAATGAAATCGAAAAGGTCGGGGAAAAAGGCAAAAATTTTTTGAAATCCCATGGGTTTTCAGATGACAGTGTTCAAATGCAAATCATGGTGATCAGAGAACTCATCAAAAGCGGAAATGCCTTTCACAATCAAAAGCCTTCCAGGAACGAAATGTCTGTACACATATTTATCAAAAAAAATACAATCATCGCGGAGGTCAGAAAGCCTGTTAATGAAACCACCCACGATAATCAATTGCAAAAACTTGATGAAACGATTCAATGGATCAGGGGGTATCGAGACCCCTATGCACCTTTTATGATGAGCGCACAGGAAGCTTCTGAAAATTACATTGACAACAAGTCCAACGGCTTTGGACTTGCTAAAATTGCCTATGAAGCAGGTGCTGTTCTTGATTATTACGTGAGTGAGGACAATATCCTAAATCTATCTGCTGTCCGCCATGTAACCGGAGACGCCAAACGCTGTTAAAAATAAGGATATTCCATCTCGAAAGCAAAGTGGGGCTTTAAATTTGCAAAGGAGGAACGATCCTGCCAAAGATCTTAAACCAGATAGTTTCACTATCATGGGTAATCACAATTGTGCCATAACAAAAATTAAATGCAAATTTAGTCGCTGTTGCAAGCTGTTTTGATACTTTCCATGGATGACTCCATATTGAGTTATGGAAAATTGTGTCTCCTTTTTCTAAAAAGAGGAACATCTTTAGTGGCGAAAACTTCATCCCCATCAGAAAATCAGAAAATCAATTGGCTAACACTGTCTTTTTCAGGAGATCTTGAGATAGCCTTCCGGAACGACTATTTTCAAAATTCCTTGTGGCATATGCGCATCGCTTTTCTTATCGGGGATATTTATTTATGGCATGTTTGGGTTTTTGGATGCGTTGATGGTCCCCGACGCCAAATATATGCTTTGGTTCATTCGTTACGTTATATTCGTTCCCTATGTAATCTGCGTTTTTCTGTTTTCATTCTCACCTCATTTTAAAAAATACATGCAAGTATCCATAGCCTTCGGAGTGTTGATCTCAGGACTTGGCATCACGGCTATGATCCTGATCGCACCTTATCCGGCAAGCTACTCTTATTACGCCGGTTTGCTTCTGGTTTTCATTTACGGATATACCTTCGTAAAGCTTAGATTCATCTGGGCATCATTGACCGGTTGGCTTATAGTGATTGCGTATGAAGTGGCGGCGATCTGGATAAGTCCGACACCAATCCCGATTCTTGTTAACAACAACTTTTTCTTTCTTTCCGGCAACATTCTTGGGATGTTTGCCTGCTACTCCATAGAATACCATACACGCAAACGTTTTATGCAAGCCTGTCTGCTGGAAGCCGAAAAGAAAAAAGTTACCGGGGCCAATCAAGAACTCGAAAATCGAGTCCTGGAGCGCACAGCTCAGCTGGAAAAAGCCAATCAAGAGCTAAAGCTGGAAATGGTTGAACGCAAGCGCTCGGAAAAGGAGCGGCGATATCTGCAAGACCAGCTGGCCAAATCCCAGAAAATGGAGGCCATTGGCACCCTTGCCGGCGGTGTGGCCCATGATCTCAATAATATTCTTTCCGGCCTGGTTAGCTATCCCGAGCTTCTTTTGATGGACCTGCCCGAGGAAAGCCCTCTACGACAGCCCATAATAACCATACAGGAATCCGGTCAGAAAGCGGCCGCCATTGTTCAGGATTTGTTGACCCTGGCCCGCAGGGGCGTTTCTATCAGGGAAGTCATGAATCTAAATCAGATGATCGACGACTATTTAGCCAGCCCGGAAAATCAGAAGATTATGGAATACCATTCAAAAGTTACAGTGGAAACCAACCTCCAACCTGATTTGCTTAATATTATGGGCTCGCCCGTACATCTTTCCAAAACAGTCATGAACCTGATTTCCAATGCAGCCGAAGCCATGCCCAATGGCGGTAAGATTATCATCTCCACTGAAAATCGATACATCGATAAATTGATAAAAGGTTACGATGCGGTGGATGAGGGCGACTATGCAACGCTGACGGTTGCGGATACCGGCATTGGGATACCACCTGAAGATCTTGAAAGAATATTTGAGCCTTTTTATACGAAAAAAGCCATGGGCCGAAGCGGCACTGGCTTAGGTATGGCGGTGGTCTGGGGAACCGTCAAAGACCACAGTGGATATGTCGATGTTCAGAGCGAACTTGGAGAGGGCAGCACAGTGACCCTCTATTTTCCGATCACCCGCGAAAAATTGCCTATCGAAATACAAAGTGTCTCTGCTGAGAGATATAAAGGCAACGGCGAGTCGATATTAATCGTTGACGATATAAAAGAGCAGCGGGAGATCGCATCCGGCATGCTTGAGAAATTGGGCTATAATGTCAATTCGGTACCCAGCGGGGAGGAAGCGCTGGTCTATATGGAGAAAAATGGGGCAGACTTATTGGTATTGGATATGATCATGAACCCCGGGATGGACGGCCTCGAAACCTACCAGAAGATTCTTCAGTTTCATCCCGAGCAAAAAGCCGTCATCGCCAGCGGATTCTCGGAATCCGAAAAGGTTAAAAAAGCTCAAAGTATCGGGGCCGGCACCTATGTCAAAAAGCCGTACTCATTTGAAAAAATCGGACTGGCGGTCAAAGGCGAACTGTCGAAGTGAGTCCCAATTGATGGGGATTATTGTTTAATACAGACCTCATAATATACTATGAAAATAGCTCTTTATTTTTTGGACATTATCGGGCGTAGTGAAGCCTTTTCGGAGGATAGGTTTCAGGTGTCGGGTGTCAGGTTTCAGGCCGGCTCTCACTTTTTTACTACTGACACCTGACACCAGAAACCTGAAACCTGAGTGACAGTGTCCAATTACTTTGCAAATTAGGGATAAATCCATATTTATAGCCACTTAACCAATCAACTAATCACCCAATAAACGATATCTGTAATAGCTCAGGAAAGATCAGTCCGGACCGGAAACTTAAGATAGCCCGATATAAAGGAGCCCAGAAAAATAGCACCTCCCACAAGGGCAATGCCCGATCCGAAAGAATTGACATCTCCCATAAATCCTATGAAGGTGGGGGCTGCTCCGCCGCCTATCATAAAGGCCAGAGGAACCGTTAAGGAGACGGCAATGTTTCTATCCTTGGAGGAACTGACCATGGACAGCGCAGCAATACCGGCAGGAAAAAAACAAACCGCCATGATAGGCTGCAAAAAAACAGCCGCAGTGACCCAAGATGTAGAAGCTATGCCAATGAAGACCGTCATTAATCCGGTCAATATAAATACGATCCTTAAAACCTCTCTGGGGCCGAAGCGATCCGTTGCCCACCCACCTGCCAGCGTAACCCCGATACTAGCAACCCTTGATAGCGCAATAAGGGTGTTGGCCCAATTACGTGCCATATCGTGTTCGGTCACCAGGTAAAGCGACAACATGGAGTAAATCCCCAGGGTGCTGCTGATTCCCAGACTGAATAACACCACCATAATCCAGAAAGCTGGAGTGGATAGCAGGTTGCGGAAGGCGGCATAACCGATAGGTTCACCGTGAAACTCCCCTCCCCGACCAAACTTTGCAAACACAACCGAAAGCAGCAAAGCCGTAATACCAAGCACCTTAAATACAGCCCGCCAGGAATACCAATACAAAACTGCCTCACAGATCAGCGGCGCCAGCACAAAACTCAAGTTGGGCGCCAGTTCGTGGATGGCTATTGCCCGCCCCCAAAGTTGGGAATTGAACAGGGTCGTCAGAGTAGCTATCCCGGATGGCAGGTAAGGGCCGGCGGCAATACCAAGCATAAATACCCCCAGGTGCATTGACCGCAATCCCGAGCTGAACGAAGTTGATATCAGCGCCAGCCCCAGAGTCAGCCCGGACAAAATAATGGTTTGTTTATGGGTCAGGCGGGAGGAAATAAACCCTGAACCCAGAAGCGAAATAAAATATCCCAGCGAAATGGTGAGAAAAAGTGAACCTGCTTCAGCATGACTGATATTCAGATCGGATTCGACGCCGGGCATTAAGGGGGCCAGCACAATCCGGGCTAAAAAAGTTATAAAAAAGATGGATGTCAGCAGTAAAAGCGGGGTTAACTGGGCACTGAAGGTTTGATGTGGGTCAGTTTGCTTTTCACCGGTCCTGGTATCAGATATGCTATCCGTCATATTAACTCCGCAGCCACAAATATTTATAGTTCGTAAATCTCCAAAACCGGAGAATCGGCCCGTGCTTGACCGATAACGACCCTTTTCATTCCTGGTGTTTACTTTCTCGCTCAACAGGCGGGCGATGCGTTGTCCGGCGGCCCAGTTTTCCGGCCTGTCCGCCTGATTTAAAAAGGCAAGGCGTGCCGCTTGGGCCGGCGCGTTTTTAAATATACCGTTTGGGTGGGTAAACACATCTGCAACCGCGATTTCCGTAATAGCAGCATTTCGGGACAGTCCTGCCAATTCGGCGAAACGTTCAGGCCTGAAAACCCATTGATCATTTAAAGGTCGCCCGATCCCGCTCAGTCCGGCCAATCCTACCAGACAGCTTGTACAGTCTGGTATCACCGGTTCATGGTCAGCCGGAGCTTTCAAGGGACGGCCGGCCGCCCCGTCAGCCTCCACAACAATCCATCGAAACAGATGGCTGTTCCAGATGGCATTGATGGTTTCAGTCTCAAAACCAATAAGTTTGCCCTGTTCGGGCAATCTGTCGCGGGCCATGGTAATGTGTGGATGATTGTTGATCACCCCACCGGCCTGTTCCATCAAGCGCGCGACGGAATCGGACACAATCACGCAGGATGATTGATCCGGCTCGGGTTCGAAAATTTTTGTGGTAGTGGTGGTTAAAACTGATTCGCCGGCAATTGACAACTCATGGGCAAGCTTGTACATCAGGCTGGTCTTGCCACCGGCACCCACCAGACTGATCACACCACCCTCCCCCAGCATCAAGCCTTCCCGCAGCGAAACCATTTATGATATCCTCTGATAGACGGAGAATCTCATATGAGACTCAGCCTGTCCGGAACAGTGAAAAGATTGAACTGACCGCTTTGGCAGCCACCGGCTGGGCCGATCTGTCTCCGGCGGAACACCTGAAACCTTTCACTAATTATACACCCGCAGCACGGCCTCTAAAACAGATCCCCCGATGGCACGCGCCTTTTCTGAAATCGTAAAACAGTATTGCTTCTTCCCCCGGGGGTCGACATCTCCAATTTTCAAACCCCGGATCACAGACGTTTCTGGTCGGATCAATCCGCGAAGCACGCCATCTATTCTGCTGGTAAGTTTTTGCCCCGCTACGGTGCCGATGATCTCGTCTGCCATAACAATATCACCGATAGACTTGGTGGTTTTGAAACGTCCTGCGGCCGGTGCCCGCAATACCCGTTCCTCTGTAAATCCGGCAATTGCTCCCGGCGCACCGGTATTGGCTTCCGCAGTGCCGGCGGTGATAATTCTGCCAAGATCATGTCCACGATTGGTTTCGATGACCATATGGACGTCGCTGCCGGCATTAAAGCCGGGACCCAGGCCGATTACCAGTTCAGCGTCCATCATCCGGGTACCCAGGTTTTTTTTGGCCAGGATAGCATCCACCACCACTTTCGGCCCGACGTTTTGCAGCATCAGCCACTGTGGATCAGCCGCAACCGCTATTCTCCCCTGCTGCCATCCTCTGTGAATGTCTTCGATCGCACCTGCCATAAAGGCCTTAACACCTTCCACGGTTTGGCTTCCGTCATGCAGGGCTTCACAAAATGAGACCTCACGCCTGACAGCCAGTGGATTGGCTGTTTCCAGCATCAGGATCTTTTTAAAATTCGCCATGTAAAGCCGCCAGGCTACGGCACTGGCCATCTCCCCGGCGCCCTTGATCACGATTGTAAGTTCTCTAAGATTGGCCACAGTATGTTCCTGCATATTTAAAAATCGTTAACGGATCTCCAAGTAAATCAACTTTAGGAAGTTTTTAGTGAGGTGTCAGGATTTCTGATTATCGGCCTGACACCTGAAGCCTGACACCTGGCACCTCTATCTCAGATTGCTTCTTCGGCGTCAAAATCACGTCGAGTAGCACCGTCTGAAGCTTCAAAGGCCTCTATCCATTGGCGCACGCGATCTTCGCCATAGGTTTGCTTCCAGGCAGCAACTATTTTGTCAACCGGGATGTCGGCGTATGTTCCGTGATCCGCGACATATTCCATAAATTGTTTTTTTTCAATATTAAAGGGATGAAAAACAGAATCGCCACAGCCATCAAATTCCAGGGGGATGACCTTATGCTTCCTGCAAAGCTGAATGTTAAATGCCGGCGTTGCCTTGAACCATTTACCGTTCAGATAAAACTCGGTAAAGCCGTGATAGACAAACAAATCCGATCCCAAAAATTCAAGGAGCTGTTTGGTCGCCAGATGGTTGCGAACATCGGCAAATCCCACCCGCGAAGGAATACCGCAGGCCCTTCCCAATGCACATAGAAGGGTCGCCTTGCCCACGCAAAACGCCCGACCCTTTTTCAGAACATTGCTGGCACGATAATGTTCCGGACGATAGAAGGGCAAATAAGGATCATACCAGATCCCGTCCCGGACGGCATAATAAAGCTTCACCGCCTTTTGGATGGGATCATCGGCGGTGCCTTTAACCAGGGCCATCGCATAATCCCTGATGGCCTGATGGTCGCTGTCAATGATCTCGGTGGCTAAGAGATACGGCTCTAACTGCTGATTCATTCCTGCGTCTCCAAATGTTGTATTCCGGTCCGGCTTTGTTGTATACCGTATACCAGAAAATCACAAGGTTCGTCAAAGCTTAGTGCTTCGTTTTGCAACTACAGTGTATTTACGAATCGATGGACTTAGCTGAAGACAGATGACAGAAAACAGAGGACGGATATATTTGAATTCCGAATTCCTGACACTTTATACGCGACGCCATTCGCATTGGCCCTTGCGCCCTGAACCCTGGCCATTTTTAAGTAGAAATCCCCCCTTGCCTGTGTTAGCTTTATACAAAAATTCCAGCGTTAAGGAGGATATTATGTCATCTAAAGTTATGGTTATCATTTCGACGGCTGAAAAAGCCAAAGCGCTCACCGGAATCATGTATGCAGTTAACGCTCAAAAAAACAAATGGGTCGATGATATCAAAGTTATTTTTTTCGGTCCTTTTGAGAATCTTTTATGCGAAGATGAGGAAATTATACAGGCCGCTTCCAATCTGCTGGAATATGAAACGCCAATTGCCTGTAAATTCCTTTCTGATCGCGATGGTATCAGCGACAAGTTGGAAAAATTAGGAATTAATGTTGATTATGTCGGCACCATAATCTCAGGCTTCATCGCCGAGGGCTACGCACCAATGGTTTTCTAGTAGTCTCCTGAATGACTGACATCAAAAGGCTCAAATGTCGTCCCAAGCACAAACCGCAGGCATCATACTGGCGGCTGGTTCATCGGTCAGATTCGGACGGCCCAAGCAGCTGATAAAGCTCAAGGATAAATATTTAGTTGAATGGGTGCTGGATGCTGCTCTCAATTCCCGGCTTCAAACCGTGGTACTGATTTTAGGACATGAACATCAAAAGATTCTTACGGCGCTAGGAACAAAAGTACACCATCCGAAACTGGAAGTCGTGATCAACCGCCACTACCATGAAGGTCAAAGCACTTCGCTCAAGACCGGCCTCACCGGTGTTAGACAAGCATTTTCATCGGTCATGTATTTGCTCGCCGACCAACCGATGATTCGGTCAAGCACCATCGATCTCCTGTTGGATCATTTTCATAATTCAGAAAAAGATATATGCGTCCCGGTTTTCGATGGGCAAAGAGGCAACCCGACGATTTTCAAACGGCCAATTTATGAAGAAATCATGATGATCGACGGAGACATGGGCGCCAGAAACATTATTCGGGATAATGCCGCAGGCGTGCTCTATGTGGATATTAAAGATCCGCTGTGTTTTATCGATATTGATTCACAGGATGATTTGGAAGCTTTGCTGGCCCTTTTGGATGACCATACCAAAGCCTATCTCTAAAATGCATTTTACAGAAATTTCGATACCCATGCGAGAGGCCGTGTTTCTATTGGAATTTTGCATGCAGGCGCATTAGTGTCTTAGGTGTAAATTTTTTTTCATTTTATGGCAAAACTTTTTCCCATCACGAAAATGCGAAAGTTAGAAAGCACGAAATTTAGCTCATCTTTTTTCGTGTTTTCGCCTGCCCCGTAGGCAGGCACTATCGTACTGGGGTTATTTCGTGCTTTCGTGATTAACCTTTCTTGTTTTGTTCCGCCTTGTCCGGGTTAGGGATAAGGCAATGATTGCCTGTTTAGTTCTCCACTTTCGGTCGATCCGGATTGGGACCTCTATGTGCACAAAAAAAAGGGCATTCCGAAAAAACTCTACGGAATGCCCATTTTTTTAACAGTTGGTTTCTATTAGACCACAACTACGTTAGCTGCTGCAGGGCCTTTCTGGCCTTGCTCAATGTCAAAAGTTACGCGATCGCCTTCATTAAGTGACCTGAATCCGCTTGAATTGATTGCTGAATGATGAACGAACACATCCGGACCATCTTCTTGCTCGATGAAGCCAAAACCCTTACTGTCGTTAAACCATTTAACTACACCTTCTGCCATGGCGGCATCCTCCTTTCAAAAAATTTTACTCGTTCCATGCTTAAGGTTGCCACAATGACAAAGATAGATCTTTCCTTATAGAACGAAATCTGCCGATCAATATAATACGGCATTACAATTTCTCTAACAATAGCACCTTTCTGAAAAAAATCAAGCTTAGAATATGTTCTTTTTTCGATTTAGTCAAACATTGCATTTGGTAAAATTGTTGCCAGTTGAGGGAAAATGATTAAAAGAATTATGCTGCCGACGCATGCCAGAAGGAAAAATGCAACGCTTTTAAAAATGGTGCCCAGTTCAATTTCCGGCGCCAATGCTTTGACAACATATATATTTACACCCACCGGCGGTGTAATGGCCCCCATGGTTGTCACCATCGTCAAAACAATCGCATACCAGATAGGATCAAAGCCGAGAGCCACGCCCAACGGGAAAAAAATGGGAATGGTAAGTACCAGAAATCCCAGCGAATCCATAAAACAGCCGCCAATCAGGTAAATTACCATCACCATGACTAAAATCACGTAGGGTGAAACCGGCAGTGAGGCAGCAAAATCGGCCACGATGAAGGGCAGTCGGGTGACCGCCAAAAACCGCCCGAAAATGATGGCACCGGTGACCAGCATGTAAACCATACAGGAGATTTTTAGGGTGTCGCCGATGGAGCGAATAAACCCCTTCCAGGTCAACTTTCGGGTTGCAAATGCGACAACCAGGGTAATCAGAACGCCGGCCGCACCGGCTTCGGTGGGTGTGAACACGCCGAAATACAAACCGCCGATAACCAGAGCGAATATGGTTACAGCCTCGATGACCCCCAGAAGTGATTTCAGTTTATCCACCAGACTGGTTTTCGGGCCGGCCGGTCCGAAATCCGGATAAATCCGGCATAGGACAATGATCGTAACAATAAAAAGCAGACCGAGAACAATCGCGGGCAAAATCCCGGCCAAAAACAGCTTGACGATGGATTGTTCCGTTTGCAGGCCAATAATGATGAGAACAACGCTGGGTGGCATGACGGTACCCAGGGTACCGCCGGTCACCACCGTTCCTGTGCTCAGCCGGGTGTCATAGTTGTACTTATTCATCTGCGGCAACGCCACCGCTCCCATGGTGGCCGCGGTGGCTGTATTGGATCCGCAGATGGCGGCGAACATCTCATCTGCCGCAATGGTTGCGATTGCCAATCCACCCCGCCAGTGACCCACCCATTTGTAAGCCGCATCGTACAGTCGTTCGGCGATTCCAGCATTAAACGCAAGATAACCCATCAAAATAAACAGGGGAATGACTGTCAAACCATATTTTGAAAAGGTACTCCAGAGATCTGTTGCGATCACATTCAGGGCTGCCTGGGGTGTGACAACATAAGAAAACCCGCAGAAACCGACCACCGCCATTGCGAAACCGACCGGCATGCCCAGAATAAAAAGCACAATCAGAAGAACTATAATTCCAAGGATTCCGACGAGTGCGGCATCCATCATGTCGCTCCACTATCTGCGAAAAACAATTTAGCCAATTCAACCAACAGGACCAGTGAAAGTAATAAACAACCGAGCGCGACGCCATAAGTAAACGGATAGTATATAATCCTCAACGTTTCGGTGACTTCACCGCTTGTCCGCAATGTGTTCGCCAACTTAGCAATGTGCCATCCGGCCAGAATAAAAAATATCATACATACAACATAATTAATGCCATTGATACATTTTTGCACCCGTTTCGGAAAGCGATTCACCAGTATATCAACCGAAATGTGGGCCTTTTTAGCCTGGGTATAGCCCAGAGCAAAGGCCGTCACCACTGCGCCGAAAAATCCCATCAATTCAAAGGTTCCCTTGAGCGGGACCCAGACGAGGCGCGAGACGATATTGGCACAGGTTATCAATATCATTGCCACCATAAAGCTGCCGGCAACAAAGATAAAGGCATGGTTCATAAGCTTGCTGATTTTTTCAAGGATTGACATACACAAGGTCCCTGACGATTTAGAATTATTTATCTGCGCAGAAAACGGATTGCGAAATGTCGATCATTTCGCAACCCGCTTTTGGTATTGTATAATTGCATCCGTCTAAAGCATCTGTTTTATTTGGAGTGCTTTTCGACAAGTGCTTTTATATCAGCAACGATCGCTTCGGCCGGCAACCCTTTGGCCTTGGCTTGCTCGATCCACTTGGCCGTAAGGGGCTCAAGCCTGGCATCCCATTTGGCCTTTTCGGCCGCGGAAAGCTCAATGACTTCAACTTTTTGAGACTTTACAGACCATTCCATTGCCGCTTTGACATGATTGTCCATGTAATTGCCGGTCCACTCCGTCTGTTCGACCCTTAGATCAGAAAATACTTTTTGAACATCCTTGGGCAAAGAATTCCATTTGTCCTTGTTCATCACCACGGCAAAAGGATAAATAACGGTATCTGTTTTGGTAACATATTTGCAACTTTCTGCAAATTTGAAATCCTTCATGACTTCCAGTGATGAATAGAGTCCCTTGACAACACCTTTCTGCAGGGCTTCAACAGTTGCCGGCATCGGCATGCCAACCGGATTTGCTCCCCAGGCACCCAGGATTTGAGCGGCCCCCCCGGAAGCTCGCAGGTCCAGCCCCTTGATGTCGCCCAGAGTCCGCACCGGAACTTTAGACATGATATTGGTGGGTGCCGTGGTAAACATTGCCAGTACTTGGACATTCGCGAAGGTGTCCGGTTGATACTTTTCCCACAGATCCCACAAAACGAGACTCCCCACAAGGGCATTCGGAATTCCTACCGGTAAACTCGTAGCATTCGTGACGATGAAGCGGCCGGGCTGGTAAGCCATGCAAAGATTGCCGATATCGGCCTGCCCGGCGATGACGCCGTCCATCATGTTTTTAGCGCCCAACAGGGTGCCTCCGGGGAAGGTATTGACGACCACCTTACCCTTGGTTCTTTTTTCAACCTCTTTTTTCCACCGCTCCATCTGGACGCAGGGAAAGGTCGGTGCCGGCGGAAAGTTGGCATAACTGAGCTTGATGGGTTCGGCCATAACCGGGGCCGGTAAAAACCCAACGGAAACGAAGCTTAAAACAAAAATAACCAGAATCATATACCCAAAATTGCGTTTCATTTTTCTGCCCTCCTTTTTAAAGTTAAAAAAACGTTTGGGAGCATGAAGCCACGATCCCACATCAGCACACTTTCTGATTCACCCGTCATCCTCTTATTACCCCTGCCAGAGAGAAGATCAACCGGCAACTGGCCAATCTATTCCTCTATAACGCATTCCCCTGTATCCTCCTGGCCCATCTCTTGCCCGCAAAGATCCAACCCTTTTTTCTCCCGGATTGCCGCCAGGACCTTTTCCGGGGTTATGGGCAGATCTTTGATTCGCACCCCCACGGCATCGTAAATGGCGTTGGCGATGGCCGGAGCCGTGGGAACGCATCCGGGTTCTCCGATACCCTTGGCGCCATAAGGCCCGTCCTCGTCATAAGTCTCCAGGACAGGCGCCTCGATGGGAAAAACATCTTTGGCAGTCAACATTTTATAATCCCTGAAATTGGGATTCATGTTCTCACCATTTTCAAGAATTACCTGCTCCGACAGGGCATAGCCGATGCCCATCATCACCCCCCCATAGACCTGACCTTCCAGAAGCAGGGGATTGATGGCTTTGCCCACATCGTGGGTAGCCACATATTTTAGTATTTTAACCTTGCCGGTCTCCTCATCCACCTTTACCCTGACACCGTGGGTACCAAAGGTATAGGTCATGGACATGTTGCCCTTAAAATCCTTGCCCATGTTCTCGTTGGATGGATCATAGAAGTATTCAGCCATCAACATCTGCCCCCCGTGGCTGAAATGCGCTTTCCGCAAAAGTTTGCCGATTTCGATGCGCTTGCCGGGGTCGTCTCGGTCAACAACGCACCGCTCGGTTAAAACCAATTTTTCCAGGGGCCTTTCAAGCTGTTTGGCACCCATTTCAAGGATACGTGCTTTGAGTTTCCTGGCAGCGCCCAAAGCGGCATTACCGGCGACAAACGTGGTTCGGCTGGCATGAGCCCCCACATCCCATGGGCAAACATCGGTGTCGGAGTGAATAACGTGAATGTCTTCCACCAGCAACCCGAGTTCTTCGGCCGCAATTTGGGCCATAACGGTATCCGAGCCCTGTCCCATATCGGTGGCGCCGGTAAAAAGGTCAAGCTTGCCGAAGTCGTCCATTTTGATGATGGTTCCACATCCGTCGGATTTGTAAACCCTGGCACCGCCCCCCACATGGATCAGAGAAGCCAGCCCGACGCCCACACCTGCCTCTTTGGGCATATCCCATTCAAGTTCTGTTTTAACGGAATCCATGCATCCTTCCAGTCCGCAGGTGGTGATGCGCAGGTCCTGGGTGGAAACATCCCCTGATTGATTGGCGTTGATCCGTCGAAATTCGATCAGGTCGATGCCCGCTTTTTCAGCCAGCATATCCATGCTGCTTTCAATGGCAAAAGTGGCCTGGGGGTTTCCGTATCCCCGCATGGCCTGGGAATACGTATTGTTGGTATAAACGCATTTGGCCTCGTAGCGTACGTTGGGCACGCGATAAAGGGTAGTAATGGGCATCATCATCACGGACGGTGTCGTGGCGCCCCAGGAGGTATAGGCCCCGTTATCCAAAATCATGGAAATATCCCGAAAGAGCAGTTTGCCGTTTCCATCACACCCCTGTGAGATACGGGTGATGGTTGGCTGGCGGGTGGATGTGGCAATAAATTCCTCGCTGCGATCGAATTCGACTTTCACCGGCCGGCGGGTGTAATACGACAGAAGAATGGCGATATACTCGTAAGCATATGTGTCCAGCTTGCTGCCAAACCCGCCCCCGATGCATGGTTTAATCACCCGGACGCGCCGATCGGTAATCCCCATCGCTTTGAGAGCGCCCAGGAAATCTTTCTGGGCCAGGGACGGAATTTGAGTATTGGTGTAAATCGTTAAATTGTTGGCAGGATCAAACTCGGCAAGCGCCCCGCTGGTCCCCATGCAGCAGTGAGTGACCCAGGTGGTGCTGAAGCGATCTTCAACCACGTGAGCGGCCTCTTTACGGGCGGCTTCCACGTCGCCGTAATGCAGCTTCCAGGGCATCTTCAGTACATTGGATTTATGTTCTTCGTGCACCAGGGGCGCACCCTCCCGCATGGCCTCCTCGGGATCATAAATGCCGGGCAGGGGTTCATAAATAACCTCGATCAGGTTCAACGCTTCCTGGGCAATCTGGGGATCAGTGGCGGCCACAGCAGCTACCTCGTCCCGGTAAGAACGCACCTTACCGGCCTTTAGCGGCCGGTTGTCCTTGTAAACGCCCATTTTTATCTCCGGTATATCCTCGCCGGTGATAACCGTCCGAACCCCCGGCAGTGCCCTGGCCTTCGACGTATCGATTTTAGCAATACGAGCATGCGAAAACTTGCTGTAAAGGATCTTGCCGTAAAGCATGCCGGGAAGTTTTAAATCCTGTATATATTGCGCTCGACCCGTCGCTTTATCAACGGCATCGATTTTCGGAATCCTTTTCCCAACCGAACTCAAACCTGACATATTGGAGTCTCCTTTTAGATCAAAATTCAAACCAGCAATGGTGATTAGAAACTGTTTTAGAACCTCAGATTATGCCCAAGGGCAAGGCATGAGACAGTTTAAAAGCGGAGCGTACACGTTAGTACGTGAGCATTTTTAACCGGCTCATAACGCAGCCATTGGGTATTAGATGAGGTTATTAAACAGTTTCTACTCGCCGCGGTCGCCCTCTTCCGTCTTCCAAGCCACCACCGCAGGTTCTTCTTCTTTATAATACCCGCTGACAGACTTGATGGAATCGATGATCTGCACATAGCCGGTACAGCGACAAAGATTGCCGGCAATGGCATCTTTGATCTCTTTCTCGGTGGCGTTGGGGCTGTCATCCAAAAGTGCCTTGGCTGACAGAATCATTCCCGGCGAACAAAAACCACATTGAATCCCGCCATTTTCCACAAAGGCTTTCTGGATGGGATGCAGGGTTCCATCAGTAGAAGCCAGCCCCTCAATGGTCACCAACTTTTTGCCGTCGATACCTGCCGCCAGATACAGACATGAATTTACGGCATCTCCATCAACGATGACAGTACAGGCGCCACACTCCCCGCTGCCGCAACCTTCCTTAGTGCCGGTATAGCCAAGCTCCTCTCGAATCAAATGCAGCAGTGTCCAGTGGTCCTCAACAACCATATTGATTTTATTCCCGTTAAAAACAAAGGATATTTCTTGTGACATCAAAAAATCCTCCCGGATTTCGTTGAATAGTTAACTATTTTATTGATTTCTTGATTCGGGAGCTTAAATGACAGGATACCTCAAATCCGAAATCCCAAATCCTAAGTCCCCAATCGAATCATTCCCACTTCCGCATTCTTTAAACCGCTTTTTGCCTTACCCGATCCAGGGCTTTTAATCCCATACGCTTTACCAAAACTCCGACCATTTCCCGGCGATACCAGGCCAGGCCCCGGATACTGTCTCTCACCCGTGACTCCTCTCCGGCAATACGGCCGGCTTCGGTCAGCGAAATTTCATCGACCGGTTTACCGACCAGATATCTTTCTGCCTCCAGACATCTGAGGGGCGTGGGTGCAGCAACGCCGAGGCAGATACGGGCCTGGGCACAGGTGGCCATGTCTTCTTCCAGACCCAACAGGACTCCGACACCAAGCATGGGAAGTTCCATGGCCTCCCGTCGACCATGCTTAATGTAGGCGCCGCTGCTTCGGGACGAAAGCGATGGGATAACGATCTCAAGGAGAATTTCGCCTCTTTCTAAATCGCATTGACCCGGTCCCAGAAAAAAACGTCGCAGATCAACAAAACGATGCCCTTTGGTGCCGTAGATATGCGCCTTGCCGTCCAACGCGATTAAGGGAATCGCCCCATCCGCCGAAGGAACAGCATTCACTAAATTTCCCCCGATGGTAGCAACATTGCGAATCTGCACCGATCCAATATTTTTGACAGCGTCATGTAAAATCGGATAGTTCAGCTGGATGATCGAGGATTTCTCTATGGCACGGTGGGTAATAAAGGCACCGATAAATAACTCCCCGGTTTCGTGGTTTATGTAAGGGTGTTCCTGATCTTTAATATTTTTTAGAGAAATCAGAAAATCAGGCGCCAGTTTACCTTCCTTAATTTTAACCAGAACATCGGTGCCACCGGCTATATATTTTGCCCGGTCTCCATAGGATTGTTGCAGCGATATGGCCTCGTCCATGGTTTTGGGGGCCAGGTAGGAAAATTTTCTCATAAAATCCTCTCTTTTGGAATTGCGTTGAAGCCCGAATACACGGAAGGGATTCGCACTCGTATCGTTCGTACTCGATACAACATCTCATATTGCTTCACAAATTCAACTCTTTCGATTGCGAGCACGATAACGCACGATCGAGGACGATCTGCGACAAACCCGCAACCTTGCAACGCGCAACTCGATAACCCGCAACTCGCTTAACCTATCTTCAACACAATGGCAGCCCCGGTATCACCGGCCGCACAACCACCAAAGAGCATGTAGCCGCCGCCGGCCATGACCACTTCTTCAATCCCTTCAATAATCAGACGTCCGGCGGTGGGTCCCTGGGGATGCCCGAATATCAGGGAACTGCCGTAGTTGTTGAAGCCATTAACGTCGATACCCAAATTATCGGCAAGGTGGATATCATTGGCGGCAAAAGGATTATGGGTCTTGATGGCCGTGACATCCTTGGCGGTGATACCGGCATTATCCAGCGCCATTTTCACCGAGGGATACACGGCCGCCGCCATATGAGCCGGTTTGGCCCGACTATACCCGTAGGAAACAACCTGAATTTCAACATCCGGATCGGCACTGAGTTCTTTGGCTTTTTCACGGGTGGTGACCGTAATGGCGCAGTTGCCGTCCGCCGGATGCGTTTGAGCACCAAAAGTTAGGACCCCGTCAGGCAATACGGGTCTGAGCTTTGCCAGCCCCTCGGCGGTGGATTCCATAATACCCTCGTCCTCTTCGAGCATAATGGTTTTCTTTTTGGATAGCTGGACCATTACCGGATACATGTAGCGTTTCTGAAAAGCGCGGTCATCGGCCAGAGCATCCTGGTACTGTTCGTAACGCCTCAAGGCCACCGCATCGCATTGCTCACGGGTAATGCCGGCTTCAGCGGATACATTTTCAGCCGTTTTAATCATGGCCTCACCGGCCCAGGGATCCTTGGCAAAGTTGTCCATCAGCCAGTCTTCGGAAATCACCTGCGCTCCGGGGCCTTTGGGGTTGGGCCAGATAGCATGGGGCCCGTTGGAGCACCGATCGGTCATCAGGCACATAGGGGTTTCAAACAAGCCGGTTTCAACCCCCACACTGGCCTGGTAAACACATATGGTGGAAGTGGAGCAGGCCTGGCTCACCAGTACACCGGGTATCCCGGTAGCACCCACCATGGCCGCCGCCCAGGGGCCCCCGTAAAAGCCCCGATGCTGGTGAACGGTAATCCCCAAAAACAGATAATCAAAAATCTTGGCGTCCCAGTTTTTTTCCGCCAACCACCTTTTGGCCGTCTCTGCAGCCAGCACAATCGAATTCTCATTGGCCATGCTCCCCTGCCAGCGCGAAAATGGAGAACTGTAATAACCCTTGTACGGAATATACGCTTTGGTCAACATCTCAATCTCCTCCCTAATTTTCGTTATAGTTTGTAAGTCCCTAATGCCTGAAAAACGAATCTACTCCGATCTGTTATCAAAAAATCGTTTTGACTTCCTTTCTGATCGCGGCAGAGAGCAGTAGTCTACGATATCCACATCGCAGCTGACCATAATTTTCTTTTTAATCTCTGACTGCACGGTTGCAACGAGCTCGGGTATGCGCGACGGATCATAGCCTTCGCAGCATTCCAATCGAATGGTCATATAATCTTTGCCGTCTTCTTTTCTGTCAAGATGAACCTGGTATTCACAGCTGGCGTCTGCAATCGGCGATAAAACCTCATCGATCTGTCCCGGATAAATGTTCACGGCCCGGAAAATAATCATATCATCCGAACGGCCCAGAATCCGATCATGCAGCGGAAGAATGCTGCCGCAGGAACATGGATGCTCAATCATTCGCGTCAGGTCCCGGGTGCGGTAGCGAATTAATGGGGCAGCCTCCTTGCACAGGGTGGTAACCACCATTTCGCCAACCTCACCGGCGGGCACCGGTTCCAATGAGTCAGGATCGAGACACTCCAGAATGTAATAGTCCGCCCAGTAGTGAATGCCTTCGTGCCGGGAACAATCCAGCCCGGTCCCCGGTCCGTATAGCTCCGTCATCCCGGTGATATCATACATATCGTCTAAATCAAGCAACTCTTTGATCCTGGCGCGCATGGCATCGCTGCTTCTTTCAGAGCCAAAGATCATTTTCTTAAGGGCTATCTGATCTTTCAGGTTTCGCCGGTTGACCTCCTCGGCCATCAACAAGCCCATGGATGCCGTACAGGCCATCACGGTGGTCTGCAGATCCACCAGAAACTGGCACTGCATGTCGACGTTCCCCGGACCGACCGGAAGCGCCATGGCGCCGAACTTTTCACAACCCAGCTGAAAACCCACCCCGGCCGTCCAGACTCCATATCCCACCGCTATCTGCACCCTGTCTTCTGGGGTCAGCCCGGCCATTTCGTAGCACCGGGCAAAGAAATGGGCCCAATCATCAATATCTTTTTGCGTATAGACCAAAATTTTCCGTTTGCCCGTGGTACCGGAAGAAGCATGAATTCTGACGACCTCGGATTCAGAGACTGCCAGCAGGGGAAAAGGGTACCCTACCCGCAGATCATCGGCCGTGGTAAACGGAAGTTTACTGATGTCATCCAACACCTGAATGTCCCCGGGACGGATACCGGCCTGTTCCAATCGGTCACGGTAAAAAGAAGATCCTTCATAGGCATGCGCGACTGTCCATTGAAGCCCTTTAAGCTGGTGCTGCTGTAGTTTTTCAGCAGTTTTAAAAGACGGCATAAACGACACTGCCATAATATTCGTCCTATATGAATCTGTAGCTTCAGGTTCAGGAACAGAGGCCAGAAGACAGACAGTAAACGGAAAGATGAATCCCCTTCTCAGACATTTGTTTTCTGCCTCCCGTCATCCCTTTACTGACACCTCTTATGAAAGATCTCCATGTCCCAAAATCAAGTGTCCAATCGTCCTCGCGTCGTGCTCATTCTCGTTGATGAAAGACACGGTGTCGATGTTCGAGGACGATACCAAGATGAGCTAATTCTTTGCATTTTCAAATGAAACTAAAAATTTCTTTCGATCAACAACTCTATAATCAGCCGCTCGCGAACTTGATCAACCATATAGCCCTATTCCTTTACTAATTTTTTTTCGATTTACGAACTTTATCGGTCTCCACCAGATCTACTTTTAAGGTCCCCGAATCAACCACCACCCCGTAATCTTCCCGGGCTTTCTCAATACTGACATACCCGTTGATAAGATCCTGCTGAACCGCCTCGGGATCACGCTTGAAGGCATCTCCATAGCCTCCCCCGCCGGCACTGAGAAATTGAATGACGTCGCCGGTTTGACAAAGGGTTAATCCGCTGGGGTCCCCGTCTTTATCGTTAACCAGAAATTTGGCCATAACGCCAGGCCCTGCGCCAAACAATCCCTGGGGAGCATATTTAAACCGCCCGGCCTGCAGCGCTATCGAAGTGGGACCCTGGGGAGCGCTGTCGTCATCCGGCACCCGGATGATCATCTTGCGACCCAGACCGCCCCTCATTTTTCCCGCTCCGCCGGAGTCGCACACCAGGCTGCGCTCTTCCACGATCAGGGGGGTATCGCTTTCAAAAATTTCTACCGGGGTATTGGCACCATTGGCGGGGAAAATAGCACAGTGATGACCGTCCATGCGACTGCCGGCGCCCAAACCGCCCCCGCGGATGATCATGGTAAGCCAGGACTTACCGTTTGAGCGTTTACCGTAAAAGATATTAGTTTGGGCCGGAGTTCCGCCGCTTTCAGCGATGATGTTGTCAGGGGTAGCTTCGGCCAATGCTTTGAAAACCATTTCGGTCATGAAATGACCGATTTGCATTCTGGCTGCCACTGCTGCCGGAAATTTGCAATTGACCACCGTCCCTTCGGGGGCCGTCATTTTCACCGGACGAATGGCCCCTTCATTGATGGGGATATCGGGATCAAAGGCGCTTTTAACAGCCATAAAAACATAGGCATAGGTAAAATTGTAAACCACGTTGCCGCCCCAATCTACCTGTGATGACGTACCGTCAAAATCAATTCGAATATCGCTGTCCTTTACTTCCACTTTCAGCTTGATCCTGATATCATCTCTTTTGCCGGCACCCTCGATAATGCCTTCATAGGGATAGACCCCGTTCGGGATCCTGGCGATAGCCTCCCGCATGCTTTTTTCAGTACGATCAATGATTTCATCCGCCAGATCATCCAGGGTATCGAGCCCTTCGTCTTCCAGCATCTCAACAACCTTCTGGGCGCATACGTGATTAGCTGCCACCTGGGAACGGATATCCCCGGTCACCTCCTCGGGTGTTCTTACGTTCCAGCGAATTAAATTTAACACGCTCGCGTTGAGAACGCCCGCCTCATAAAGCTTTAACGGGGGTATAAAAATGCCCTCTTCGTAGACTTCACGATTATCAGAAGCAACCCGGCCGCCGATATCGGAGTGATGAAAAACGCAGGCCGTAAAGGCCACCGGTCGTTCCTTGTAAAATATTGGACTCATCACACAGACATCATTTAGATGGCCGGCCAGAAGCCACGGATCGTTAACGATAAAAACATCTCCCGATCGGTATTCATCAATGGGTATGGAGTTGATCAGTTTTTTAACACCCAGGGCCATGGCACCTGCCTGACCCGGCGTGCAAAAGGTTCCCTGCACAAGTTCCTGCCCCCGGCTGTCGGTGAACATACACGTATAGTCATGGGCATCGCGCAACAGGCTTGAAAACGCCGTCCGGGCAACGGAGGCATCCGCCTCGTCAACGATCGAAATCAGCCTGCGCCAGAGGATTTCCAACGTTATCGGATCGAAGTTGGATTTCCGATTTGGGATTGCGGATTGCGGATTGCTGCTTTTCAAATCTTCATTCATCACGGTTATTCCTATAAAAAAATAGTCTTATTCGCCTCAAAGCATCAAAAGACTTATATTTTAAGTCTGAAAAACTAATTTAAATTTCGTCTTTTAAATTTAAATTAATCCAGATAAACCCATACTCATCAACACTGGCGGTGGCATCCTCCCCGATGATAATAGTCGATTCGCGCTCCTCCACAATGGCAGGCCCCGGCATCACCGCACCTGAAAAAAGCTTAAACCGATCATAGACTGTAAACGGAATATATTCCTTCCGGACCAATGAGAAGGCATTGCGTTCCCCTTTGATGCAATCCACCAATTTTCCTTCAGTCTGCCGAACAGGGGGAATGCGAAATTCCTTTGATGGCAGGCTCGCCCGAAGCTTGAAGGTAACCAATTCAACCGGTGTTTCCGGATACGTCCGCCCGTAAAGCTTTTTATAGGCATCGTCGAATAAATCGCGAATCTCACTTTTCTTCCATTGATCAAAAGGTTTCTGTTTAACAGCGAGGTCGGTTTCCGCGCCCTGGCCCACAAAGCGCACCATCAGCGTCCGTTCGAATATGATTTTCTCGTCCTTGCCGGCCTGCTGGAGGATGGCAGCACCTTCTTTTTCAAGCTCCTTAAACAAATCCTCAATTTCTTTCAAGTCGGCATCTTCCAGGGCGACCCGGTGACTCCTGGTAAGATCAAAGGCCACCGGTGCGGTAAAAAACCCGAGTGCGGACCCCACACCGGCCAGCGGAGGCACGAGAATACGCAGCGCACCAATCTTTTTAGCGAGGCCATAAGCATGCACCGGTCCGGCACCGCCAAAGGCGGATATGGTGACAATATTCGGATTGCCGCCTTTTTCGGCAATATGGGTTTTGGCCGCGGCCGCCATGGTTTCGTTGATCAGATCATGGATTCCAAAAGCGGCTTCCACAACGGATGTCCCGAGGGGTTGGGCAACTTTGGCTTCCATGACGTGCTCCGCCGCCCCCTTGTCGAGCGCCATGGTCCCACCCAAAAAATAGTCGGGATCCAGATAGCCAAGCAGTAGATCGGCATCGGTCACTGTGGGATTTTCCCCACCACGCCCGTAACATGCAGGACCCGGATCGGCCCCGGCACTTTCAGGCCCCACCTGCAAAAGACCCATTTTGCTCATTTTGGCAATGCTGCCGCCACCGGCACCGATTTCCATTAAATCCACCACCGGCACCTGGATGGGCAGACCGCTTCCTTTTTTAAACCGCTGGACCCGCCCCACCTCGAAGGTGGAGACCAGACCGGCGTGGCCTTTCTGGATCAAACAGGATTTTGCTGTCGTTCCGCCCATATCAAAACAGAATATGTCTTTTATTTTAAACATCCGGCCGTAATGCTGGGAGGCGATAACAGCCGCGGTCGGTCCGGACTCGATGATTCTGACCGGAAATTGCCGGGCGGTCTCAACCGATGTAATCCCGCCGCTGGACAGCATGATAAACAGCTTCCCCTTAAACCCGAGAGTTTCCAGGCGTGACGAGAGTTTGGCCAGATACCTGGCTGTAATCGGTTTGACATAGGCGTTGGTCGCGGTGGTGCAGGTTCGCTCATATTCGCGAATCTGCGGCAATACTTCAAAGGAAGTGGATAAGGACAGGTCCGGAGCCAACCGGTTGACCATTTCTTTTATTTTAATCTCGTGCACCGGATTTTCATAGGAATTAAGCAGGCACACGGCCAGAGACTCAATCCCCAACTCAAGCAACTCGGAAAGGACCGTTTGCACGTTTTCTGGTTCCAGTGCTTTAATTACACGCCCATCGCTGGTGATGCGTTCTGAAACTTCGAGCCGCAGCGATCGCGGTACCAGCGGCAGTGGGTATTCGGCAAAAATATCATAGGCATCGTAGCGTATTTCACGTCCCAGCTCAAGCACATCCCGAAAGCCTTTAGTGGTGATCAGACCGGTCTTGGCTCCTTTGCGTTCAATGATAGCGTTGATCACCAGCGTAGTCCCGTGGATAATTTCATCAATTTTCGGCATAAATCCGGGCTCGCGTGCCAGCAACTCGCGGATGCCCTGTTCGACCGCATCCGAGGGGTCCCCCTGGGTGGTCAAACATTTGTTTACCTGGAATTCACCGGTGTCGTCATTGACGAGAACAAAATCGGTAAAGGTACCGCCGATGTCACAGCCCAAACGATATCTCGATTTTGGATTTGGGATTGCGGATTGCAGATTTTCTTCTTCGAAATCTTGCTTTTTATCATCCATATTTTGATTCTCCGCACTCACTTTATATCATTCACAGTTCAAACTGGTGTATTCTTCAATTTCTCAATTTATATCCAATTCGAAATCTGAAATCCGAGATCGAAACAATCCGCAATCCGAAATCTGAAATCCGAAATCAGAAGATACTAGGTTCTTCCCATTCACCGAAAAGGTCCCGGAAAACGCCGGCCATCTCTCCCACAGTGGCGTAGGCCCGACAGCAGTCCACCAGCAACGGCATCACATTTTTACCGGCGCGTGTTCCTTTCTCCAATTCCTTTAATGTTCGGCTAACTTCGCGATTATCACGGGTCCGACGCAATTCTTTCAGGTTGGAAAGCTGCTGGTCAACCCATTTTTCATTATACTCATGAAGTTCCACATCGGTTGGGTCTTCAACTTCATCGACATATTTATTGACACCGACCTTGATATATTCTCCGTCCTGGACCCCTTTTTCATATTCGTAAGCCTGCCGGGCGACTTTGCGCTGGATAAAGCCCGTGGCCACGGCGTGAACCATTCCGCCGATTTCCTGAATCTGCGTCATCTCCTCAAGAATTTTCTCCTCCATTTGTTTGGTCAGGGTCTCGATGAAGTAAGATCCCGCCAGGGGATCCACCGTGTCTCGCAACCCAACCTCATCCATGAGGATCTCAAGCGTCCGCAACGACAGCAAAGCGGCTCGCGGGGTGGGGATGGTATAGGCTTCGTCAAATGAGCACAGTGCGGTCGTTTGCGCCCCGCTCAGGGCTGCGCCCAGAGCATAGAAGGCGCCCCGCATGATATTGTTTTCAGGCTGATCTTTGGTAAGTCCGCTGCCGCCGCCGCCGAAAAGGCCTCTAAGAAATAATTTTTTCTTATCCCCGACACCATATTCCTCACGAAGCATTTTAGCCCAGAGCTTACGGGCAGACCTGAATTTGGCAATTTGCTCCCAGAGATTGCCGAATACATTAAAGTTAAATGAAAAACGTCCGACAAAATCCTCGGCCTGCAACCCCCGTTTGATCACATTGTCCATGTAGGCCTTGGCAATTTCAAAGGCACAGGCTATTTCCTGGGCCGGGGTGGCACCTGATTCACGTATGTGGTAGCCACAAATGCTGACTGGATTACAGCGCGGAAGCTCTTTGACCGCGTATTCAATGCTGTCCCCCACCAGGCGAACCGCATCTTCCACCGGATAAATCCAGGCCCCGCGGCCGATCATTTCTTTGAGAATATCATTTTGCGGGGTAGCGCTGATTTTTTCTTTGGGGTATCCGAATTTTTCAGCTACCGCCTGATACATCGCCAACATGATGGAGGCTACGGCGTTGATCGTCAGCCCGGAACCAATGCGATCCAGCGGAATGTCGGCAAATGCAATTTCAAAATCACGCAGGGAGTCCACTGCCATGCCAACCCGACCGACTTCTCCAACAACTTTAGGGTCATCCGAATCATAGCCCATCTGGGTAGGAAGGTCGAAAGCAACATTGAGACCCGTTTGTCCCTGGGAAATCATCATTTTAAAGCGTTTGTTGGTTTCCTGCGGTGTACCAAAACCGGTATACTGGCGCGTGGTCCAGGCTCTGCTGCGATAACCCTGGGGATGGAGGCTGCGGGTGAATGGATACTCTCCCGGATCACCGAGGTCTTTCTCATATTCAAAGCCAACCTCATCGAGGTCCTGGGGCGTGTATACCGATTTTACGTGAATGCCGGATTGATAGATCACTTCTTCGATGGCGTCTTTTTCATTTTTTACGTATTTTGCAACACCCATATTTTACCTCTTGCAATAAGATATTTTATGAGATCAGATAAATATAACTTAACAGGTCAGTATCCTAACCCTAAATTCAGTTCAGTCGCTTACGACTGATAGCTGATAGCCTGAGGGATCTGACCTTTTGCTATGATCTGTAAGCCATGTCCTATCTGCTATCCGGCCAAATCTTGAATTCCGGCGATGATGTCGACAAAGGCCGTACCGCCGGGAAAAACTCCCTTGACCCCCATCTCATTTAATTTAGCAATATCTTGTTTGGGAATCACACCGCCCACGGCAACGGGGATATCATGAATGCCTTCAGCTTTCATCATTTCCTGTAATTTTTTACAGATTGGAAGATGGGCACCGGACATGATGCTAAGACCGATCACGTCTACCGCTTCCTGGACCGCCGTCCTGACGATTTGCTCAATGGTCTGATGAAGACCGGTATAAATAACCTCCATACCGGCATCTCTGAGGGCCAGCGCAATGACCTTTGCACCACGGTCATGTCCATCTAATCCCGGTTTGCCGACCAAAATTTTGATTTTCTTTTCAGTCATAGGGCCTCTTCACTTCCAGTCTGATTGAGCGCAAAGCGCTCCATCAGGAATTAATCATTATTTGTTATTTTTTTTGCCAAAGCCGGTCAGGACGACCTCCTGTCCTCGCAGAATATGCTCTCGGACCAGTCTCTCCACCTCCTCGGCATCCCGTTTGCGCATAAATTTCAACATCTGCATATGGTCTTCATGGCTGGTCCCGGCATGTTTTTGATCCTTCAGGATAATCTCCCGAAATCGATAGATCTGGTCTCTGAGGCCATTGATTATGTGGACCAATTGTGGACTTTTGCTGAGGGCGTAAAGCAACTCGTGAAACTCCGTATTGATCACCGGCAGGGAATCCATTTGCTTTTTGCTCAAGCATTCTTGAAACTCTTCCGCTTTTTTTTCCAATACCTTGAGTTCACGAGGGTGGTGTTTGATCGTAGCCAGCCGGGCGGCATAGCCTTCAAGAATACCTCGAATACCAAAAGTTTCTTCGATGTCATCGCGATTAAAACCCAGCACCGTAAAGCCCCCCCGCGGCTGACGCTGAATGAGTCTTTCACGCTCCAGTTTGTGAATGGCTTCTCTGACCGGCGTACGGCTGATTCCCAGCATTTGGGCGATATGACTTTCCACCAGCCATTCACCCGGTGCAATGTTGCCCCTGATAATTGCCTGTTTCAAGTTGTCGAACACATGCTGCCCAAGGGATTTGCGCTCTTGAAGTGCCTGCAGGGGTCCGGGATCAAAACCCTTTAATTCAGCTCTCTTTCTCATCTGCTTTTCCTCAGAAAGGCAATTCGAAATTTAGCGTTTAAAAATGGAATGGTGTCTCATTTTTATTTTTTAACCACGGGTCTTTCACGGAGGATCACAGGAATATTATTCCGCCGGCGGCGAAAAGCAAAAAAATATTTTTAATTATTTTTCTTTTTCCGTGTCATTCCGTGGTTGACTTTTTTCTTTTCTTTAAATCCAAAATCCCAAATCCGTAATTCAAATGACTCCTTTTTCTTTCAAACGGGTAAGTTCATCATCGGAATAACCAAGCTGTTGTCCGTATATCTGCCCGTTGCTCTCACCAAACCGGGGGGGGAACGAAAGCTGTCGATCTGATGCTTCCAGAAAAGGCGTCATATTCGGCGGTGGTGCCAGTGTAATTTGCATCCCCGATATTGGATCCTGGGCATGCAGGAGTCTTTTTTGCACAAGGGGATCCGCGATCACTTCGGTTACGGTTTGAATTTTACTGACGGGAACCGTAATGGAAGTAAATAGATCGATCAATTTTTCAGAGGTATGGTTAATGGTGATTTTATTAATGGCGGCGTTGAGGCTAGCGACATTCTCGATGCGGCCGGCATTTTTTTCATATTCGGGTTTGTCTAAAGAGCTGAACATCTCCTGGGACACCATGCTTTTCCACTGCCGGTCATTGCCAACCGCCAGGTAAACATAACCATTACTGGTTTGATATACCGAGACGGGACAGAAAAACTCATGGGTGTTGCCCCGACGCGTGATGGTTTTACCAAAGCTGTCCGTCAGGGTAATGGGAACGGTCAGCCAGGATACCGAAGATTCGAACATCGCCAAATTAATGCATGTACCTTCACCGGTGCGTTCGCGTTTATACAGCGCTTTCATCAACAGACCGTATGCGTGCTCGCTGGTACCCATGTCCGGCAGGGGAATTCCCAGAACCTGGGGATCTCCGCCGCCTTCCCCGGTGAGTTCCATTAAACCCGAGCGGGCCTGCAATATGGGATCATAGGCCCCTTCATTGCTGTCCGGGCCGAAACCGGTGACACCGAGCCAAATGATGTCCGGCCGCAATGATTTAAGACTTTCATAGTCGATGCCCAGCTTTTTATAGTTTTTTGGCAACTGATTGGTGGCAAAAACATCTATATTTAAATCTTTAATCAGGGCGTGAAATAGTTTCTGGCCTTCCTCTTCGGCCAGATTCAAGGTCAGGTCCTGCTTTCCGGCATTTATACACAAAAAATAGGCATTCATCCGTTCTTCGGATAGAACATTGTCGCCAATGAATCGGTTAGGGTCCCCGTAAACAGGATGCTCCAGCCGGATCACCTGCATGCCGTCCTGGGCCAGCCGGAAAGTCAGATAGGGTAATACCGTGGCCTGCTCGAGGGATAAAACGGTAAGATCCTTGAATAATTCCATAAAATATCTCCGTTCAATAGTAAAATTGGAATCTTTTAGGTTCAGGAGAAGTAGGCACGAATACTGATCTTATGGCAATGAATCAATTGGGTCGTTCATTGTATACGGTATACAATTAACAGATGTCAACAATTGTTTTATTCATTACCCGAATATTCTATCTATTTGACTTGCTTAAGCATATCCTATATTATTTTTTTAAGATTTCGAGCATATCACAATCCGTCCTGCAGGATCTGTGTTGCACCGAATCGCGACAATCCTTTAAAAAAAGATAAATATCTACCGTTAATCAGTTGCTCTATGCCAAAGCCAAACATGCAAACCCTTATTGCCTGCCATGATTGTGATTTGATCCAACGCTTGCCGCATATCTCTGAAGCCGGCGCGGTTCAGTGTGTTCGCTGCGGGGCCGTATTACATCAAAAAAAGCGCAACAGCATTGAACGGACCTTGTCTTTGACCCTGGCCGGGCTGGTTTTGTTCGGACTTGCGAATTCCTTTCCCTTTCTGGCCTTCAAGCTGGAGGCCCAGGTGCGCCAGACCACCCTGTTGACCGGAATTCAGGAGCTTTATGCCCAGGGAATGCCTGAGCTGTCGCTCATCGTACTGCTTACCACCGTGCTGGTGCCGTTGGCCCAGATGATTTCCATGTTATACATCCTGCTGCCCCTCAAATTAAAGAAAATTCCGATCGGTTTGCCTGCGGTTTTTCGATTCGTGAACAAATTGCAGCCCTGGAGCATGATGGAGGTCTTTATGGTGGGGATCCTGGTGTCCGTTGTCAAACTTGCCAAAATGGCGAAAATCGTGCCCGGTGTCGCCCTGTTCTCCTTTTTGGCCCTTATCTTTGTTCTGGCAGCCATGAGTGCCTCCCTGGATTCGCATCTAATCTGGGAGAAATGGGAAAACCGTCGATGAATCACGATTTAAAAACAGCCCTGAATCAGGGACTCATAAGCTGTCATAGCTGTCATCTGCTCTGCCGCAGTGCCGGTCCGGATACGATCATGACGTGTCCCCGCTGCGGCACCCGTCTACACCGGCGCAAGCCCAACAGCATCAAACGCACATGGGCGCTTGTGATAGCGGCCTTCATATTCTACATTCCAGCCAACGTGCTGCCCATCACCGTCGTTGTCTCATTAGGCCAGGCTCAATCGGACACCATCATGAGCGGGGTCATCTATTTTATACATTCAGGCATGTGGCCGATTGCCCTGGTCATCTTTGTGGCCAGTATTTTCGTACCGATTCTAAAACTGATCATACTGATCTTCCTGTTGATAAGCGTACAAAGAAAATCCAACTGGCGCCAGAAAGACCGCACACGGCTTTATCGAATTACCGAGGTCGTCGGTCGCTGGTCGATGGTCGATATTTTTGTCGTCACTATCCTGGTTGCCCTGGTCAAATTGGGAGGCCTGGCATCCATCCAGGCCCAGTACGGCGCTGTCTTTTTTTGTGCGGTGGTGGTAATTACCCTGTTCGCGGCCATGTCATTTGATCCGCGGTTGATCTGGGATACAGAGGAGTCGTTAAATGAGTAATTCTAAAAAAGACCTACCTGATTTAAACGATGTTCCCGAAGCCGAGGTACGGTCACGCAAACGCCATATTTCGATTTCAATCGTGTGGCTGGTTCCGCTGGTGGCCGTCCTGATCGGCGGCTGGTTGGTATTTAAGGCGTTTTCTGAGAAGGGACCTGAAATTTCGATCACCTTTAAATCGGCCGAAGGTTTGGAAGCCGGTAAAACCAAGATCAGGTACAAGGATGTCGAGCTCGGTCAGGTCACCGCTATCAGGCTGAGCGAAGATCTGTCGGAGGTTGTGGTAACGGCCGAACTTGTTAAGGAAGCTGAGAATTTTCTGTCGGTCAATACACGCTTCTGGGTCATTCGCGCCCGGGTTGGCGTCAGCGGTGTTTCCGGTCTGGGCACGCTGTTCTCCGGCGCCTATATCACCCTGGATCCCGGAATGCCCGGTAATACAACCCATTATTTCAAGGGGCTCGAACAACCGCCCCTGGTGACCACGGATTTGCCGGGCCGTCATTTTTTGCTGAAGGCCGCCAGTCGAGGGTCACTGGATATCGGTTCGCCCGTATATTATCGCAAGATCCAGGTGGGCCAGGTAGTCGCCTATAACCTGGAGGAGAACGGTCATACCATCCTTTTTAAAGTATTTATTAATGCGCCATACCATTCGTACGTTTACCACAATACCCGCTTCTGGAATGCCAGCGGGATTGACGTCAAGATGGACACCCAGGGCGTTCAAATCGATACCGAATCGCTGGTCAGCATCCTGATCGGCGGAATTTCTTTTGGAATTCCCCAGGCCGAACTACCCGAAAAACCGGCCGAGAAAGAAGCGCTTTTCATGCTGTTCAAAAATCGCGATGAAGCCACCGAAAGAACCTATCTGGTAAAAACACAATCGATTCTCTATTTTGATGAATCGGTACGGGGCCTGGATATCGGCGCCCCGGTTGAATTCTGGGGCATCCAGATGGGCCAGGTACTCGATGTCAAACTCGTTTATGATCAACAGAAAAATAACTTCCGCGTCAGGGTGCTCGTCGAAACAGAAACGGAACGGTTCTACGAGGCCGGATTCATCGGCAGTGACGTCGATCGCCAGGAAATGCTTGAGAGCCTGCTGGCCAGGGGTTTCCGGGCGCAGCTAAAAACCGGCAATCTTCTGACCGGTAAACAGGTCGTCATTTTGGATTTTTTCCCGGATGCAGAGCCGGCCACCATGACAAGTGAAAACGGCACTCCGATTTTTCCGACAGTGCCGACACCGATGGCAGAAATCAGCACGAAATTCATGCAGATTCTGAACAAAATAGACAATCTGCCCATCGAACAGATTGGAAAGGATCTGCGGGATACCGTCCACGGTGCCAAACAGATAGCCGAATCACCCGATATATTAAAGGCCATTGGAAACTTAAATGCCGCATTGGCGGAAACCCGCATGTTGGTTTCCGATCTGCGAACCAAGGTCACGCCGGAAATCAATACCGTACTTGAAGAAGCCCGCAAATCGCTGGCCAATGCCGAACTCATGCTGAATGCCGACTCCCCGCTGCAGGTCAAAATGAACACCGCGCTGGAAGAAATCAGCGGCGCGGCACGCTCATTGCGGCTGTTGATGAATTACCTGGAGCGGCATCCGGAATCACTGCTCAGGGGAAAAGGAAAGGCAGAATGATGGAAAAATCGAGGATAATCCGAATTGTATATCTGACAATAGTTGTTGGCGCTATGATGTTAACCGCATGCGGCCGAACCCCGCCGGCCAAATTTTATGCCCTGCAGCCGGTTGAACTATCATCCGCGGGTAGGTCCCTGCCCCGGAATGTCGCCCTGGCTGTGGGACCGGTGGCCATACCCGCTGCCGTCGACCGGGCGGAAATTGTCACCCGGGATGCCGGCAATGAAGTCAGCTTCTCTGAATACCATCGCTGGGCCGGTCCGCTTTCAAAGAGCATCGCGTCTGTGATGGCACAAAATATCGGCACCCTGCTCGACACTGAACGGGTAACGCCCTTTACCCGTGAAAATATTTTCCAGCCAACCCACCGGGTGGTGGTTAATATCAACCGCTATGACAGTCAGCTGTCCAAAGAATTCCTGCTCGATGCCACCTGGAGCATCAAAGAACTTAAGGGTAGTAAACTGCTGTTGGTTCAAAATTCCATTATCCGGGAATCCCTGGCATCATCAACTTATGAAGGGCTTGTCGCCGCTCAGAGCAAGGCCCTGGCAGCCTTAAGTCAGAAAATAGCCGCCGCGCTTTTAGATGTTGTTCCTTAAATAAAATGCACCCCCGGAAATAATCAGGGGGCGCATTTTGTCAGGCGATGCGTTTAATAAAAAAAGATGTTTCTTTGCCTTCGGTTTCAGTTTTTATTATTTCGTTTCCGCTGGTTTTGGCCCAGGCCGGAAAATCGCTTAAGGCGCCCGGATCACTGGTTACCGCCTGAAGCACCTCGCCGACTTCAATCTCTTTAATTCCCTTGCTGACTTTTACGACCGGCATGGGACAGGCCAGTCCTTTGAGATCCATGACTTTGGCTACACTGATTTCATCACTCATTTTAAACCTCCATTTAATTTATGGTATGATCACAGAATCGAATATACTTCCAATTATAATATATTGGTTTTAAGTTCTCATGTATCCTGCCCCCTGTGCCTGCGCCCCTGACACCTGAAACCTGACACCTTTATTTGCTGTGCATACTGGCAGCACATTCATTTTTTCCCAGATCCATAATTTCCTGATCTTCATCGTCGACCTCGAGTAATCCGGCATTGACTTTACGGATTTCGGCATACTCATCCGGCTGTTTGCGCATGTTGTCTTTGATAAACCTGACAAATTCGTCTTCCTCGGCAATACCATAAATATCGGCATTTTTATTTCTGATGCTGCCCAGTGTGTCGACAAACATCTGCTGAGGGTTCGCTTCGCTCCATTCGATGTAGTGCCCGGGCAAAATAACGAGATCGTCATCTAAGCCGGCAATCTTGGTCTTGAGCGTATTAAACAGCAACTTGGACCAGTCCTCAGCCATCCCGCCCAGATCGGGACGTCCGATAGACAGAATAAAAACCGTATCTCCGCTGACCATGTACTTGTTGTCAATGAGATAGGAGGTGCTTCCCGGCGTATGTCCCGGCATATGAATGGCCTGAATTTCCGGACCCCCCTTTGAGAATTTAAACACCTCCTGATCATTCGGGCTTTTGTATTCAAAGGTGGCAGCTTTAAAATCCTTCTCATGCCCAACTATCTGGGCACCTGTGCCTGAAAAAATTTGCTGACTGCCGGATATATAATCGGCCTGCAGGTGGGTTTCAAATGTCTTGATGATCCGCGCGCCCTGCTCCTTGGCGAAGTTCTGATAAAATTGAACATTTCGGGATGGATCAAATACAGCCATTTCATCTTCATGTACCAAACCATAACTGCAGGAGGCCTTGCCCGGGCGGATAAACTGGTAAAGCTTGTATCCGCTTTGCGATGCCACCCGTTTGGGGGCCAGCATGTTGCCCCAGGATTTTATCCCCTCTTCCAGGTATCTGACATCCTGCCATCCGTTTTTAACCAGAATCTCAGCGACATATTTAGCTGATCCCTCTTTGGCGCACACAATCCGGATACTTTCCTCTTTGGGGACCTGAACCTGGGCCACCGATTCATCCTCCCTTTCGATAAACTCCATATAGGGGATATTAATCATTTTCGATAGATATGGGCCCTCAACTTTAAAGCGGCCGAATTCTTCATTATTGCGGACATCCAGCAACGTAAAATCCTGCCCCTCACTCGTCACCCATTCAAATAGATCTTCTGCCCTGTAAGACTGCAACTCCATGATTGCCCTCCTTAAAAATTTTGGGTTTTTAATCAATTGTTATCCTTTTTGACCCTATAAAGTTAAATTTGTTACAAAATTTTGATTAGATCAAATGTAACAATCAGGCACTTCATAAACAGGAATTCAGGAATTAAAATCAGATATCTTCCATTTTAACTATCCGAAATCCACAATCCAAAATCCCAAATCGAACTACTTTCCCTGGAACTTAGGCTTTCTCTTCTCGATAAAAGCCATTTGGCCCTCCCTTATATCTTCACTGAGAAAGGCGGTCTCCGTAAGTGATTCGGCTTCTTGCAGGCTGCTTTTATCCGGATGGACTGCCTCTATCAAGAGATTCAAAACCCGTTTGGTACCCTTCAGGGCCAGGGGTGCGTTGGCTGTTTTTGGTTTCGACCAGCAACAGGTTGTTACTCACTTGTATCTCCCCTCTTTATCTGTATTTATACCCGGCCGGTTAGAAAATGGCGGATCGTGTTTCATGGCCAAATTTTTATCGGATTATGGTATCGAAAAGTTTTATCGAAGCCAAATATAAATCCGCCTCAAAGTGCTGCATTACCATAATGCACCGTTTGGTGCAATTCAATATAAACACCTAAATTTTCCAACCTGATACGATAGCCTTTTTGCGGATTAATGTTTGACAGCAACGATTTGTATACAGTATACAGATTCCATCGAACTCTTAACATAAGGATGGTGAGAAATGACACAATCCAAAACCCATAAAAGTGAACTGGAACGACTTGAGGCCCTTGAAAAAAAGGCTGAAATGGGCGGCGGTCCCAAAGCCGTTGAACGTCATCACAGCAGAGGCAAATTGACGGCGCGCGAGCGTTTGGACCTGCTGTTCGATCCGGACAGCTTCGTTGAAGTCAACAAGCTGGCCCAGAGCCAGTCGGTTGATTTCGGCATGCAGGAAAAGCGGGTTCCGGGAGACGGCGTGGTCACCGGCTACGGAACCATAGAGGGACGGCTGGTATTTGCTTATGCCCAGGATGTGACGGTCCTCGGCGGATCTGTCGGTACGATCCACGGACAAAAAATCTGCCGGATTATGGATGAAGCCATTAAAGTCAAAGCGCCTTTGGTGGCCTTGAATGATTCCGGCGGCGGCCGCCTGCATGAGGGCTTTTTTGCTTCCAAAGGTGTGGCCGGAATGTTTTATCGCAACACAGCCGCCTCCGGATTGATCCCGCAGATTACCGGCATGATGGGTTCCAGCGCCGGGGTTGCGGTTTACTCACCGGCATTAACCGACTTTATTGTCATGGTTAAGGGACAGAGCCATATGGTCATCACCGGTCCGGCAATTATCAAATCGGTCACCGGAGAGGAGATGAGCCTTGAAGAACTCGGCGGTGCCAAAGTCCACAGTGAGATAACCGGCCAGGCTCACTTTGTAGCCGAATCCGATCAGGAATGTATCGAAATTATCAAAAAACTGCTCGGCTATCTGCCTTCAAATAATGGTGAACAACCGCCGGTGATTAAGAGCAATGATGATCCCGATCGCGTCGACGACACCCTGGCAGAGATCGTTCCGGCTGATTTTAGAAAATCCTATGACATGCGCCAGGTGATTTTACATGTTGTGGATAATCAGGATTTTTATGAAATTTCGCCCCGCTTTGCCCCCAACATCATCATTGGCTTTGCCCGCATGGATGGGAGCACCGTCGGCATTGTAGCCAATCAACCCCGAATCAAGGCCGGGTGTCTGGATGTAGATGCATCCGACAAAGCCGCCCGTTTCATCCGGTTCTGTGATGCCTTCAATATTCCCTTGATTAACCTGGTGGACGTGCCCGGCTATTTCCCGGGGGTGGCCCAGGAGCGTGCCGGCATCATTCGCCACGGCGCCAAGATGTTGTATGCTTACGCCGAAGCAACCGTGCCCAAAATTACCCTGGCCCTGCGCAAAGAATACGGTGGGGCGGTGATGGGAATGTGCTGCGTGGGCATGGGAGTGGATCTGATGCTCGCCTGGCCCATTGCCCAGCTGGTCGTGCTCGATACCACGGCAGCCGTAAATCTAATCTTTCGCAAGGAGATCCAGGCCGCCGATAACCCTGATGAACTCAGGCAACAAAAAATTGATGAATATGACTATAAGTATTCCAACCCCTATCATGCGGCCTCCAATATGCTGGTGGACTCCGTTATCAAGCCGTCTGAAACCCGGCCCCAGCTCATCAAGGCGTTGAGAATGCTGAAAAACAAGCACCGACCGGAACCGAATAAGAGGCATGGGAATATTCCACTGTAGACTGGCAATACTCTCTATCTTTTAGAGACACCATGGAATGAGGCCTAAATATTCATAAATCAATAAATACGAAGCACGAAATCCGAAACTCGAAACAAATTCTAAATTCGAATATTCAAATTTACAAAAGATCCTAAACCGCGCTATGGTTTGTCTGCGCTGTTTTGTTTGGATTATTTGAATTTTAATTTTTCGATATTGTTTCGGATTTCGATATTCGAATTTCGAATTTTATATTGAACACCAAAACAAAATTCAAAATGATTATTAACTTTTTGTTAGAATTTAAAAATGGTGAAAGGGTAAAATTATGAATTTCGATCTGACCAAAGAGCAAAAAATCATTCAAAAAGCGGCCCGGGAATTTGCCAAAGGTGAGTTTACCAATGTGGCCCGGGAACTGGACATCAATGAAACCTATCCGGCGGAAATTGTAAAAAAAGCCAAAGAACTGGATCTTATCGGTCTTTTTATCCCCGAAGAGTACGGGGGACCGGGATTGGGCTATCTGGAACAGGCCATGGTGCTGGAAGAATTCTGGAAAGTTGATCCGGGAATCGGTCAGCAGCTCAGCTCGGTCTCCTTTGGTGCCGAAGAATTAATACTTTTTGGAACCGAGGAACAAAAAAAGAAATGGCTGCCGCCCCTGTTTGAAGGTGACGCCGTGATGGGCTTTGCCATCACCGAACCGGATGCCGGCAGCGACACAGCCGCCGCCGCCACGACAGCCGTCAGAGACGGCGATGACTATGTGATCAACGGCAGCAAGGTCATGATCGGCAACGGCACGGTCGGCACCTTTCTGCTGGTCTACTGTCTTACCAATCCCGAAGTGGAACGAAAAACCGCCCGTCACAGCATTATCATCGTTGAAACCGACCGCGATGGCTACAAAGCCGATCCCATGCACGGCAAAATGGGCCTGCGGGCCTCCGACACATCGGCGGTCTATTTTAATAATGTCCGAGTTCCCAGAGAAAATCTATTAGGCGCCGAAGGCAACGGTTTTATCCAGTTAATGAAATTTTTTGACCATTCCCGGGCCTATGTTGCCGGTCACGGCGTCGGATTGGCTCAGGGAGCCCTGGACATGGCCATCAAACATGTCAAAGGCCGCAAACAGTTCGGTCGTCCCCTGGCGGCCTTTCAGGCCACCCAGTTTAAAATCGCTGAGATGGCGACCAAGGTCGAGACTGCTCGAACCATGGTCTACAAATCAGCCTGGCTGCTGGACCAGGGAAAGCCAGACACAAAGTTGACTGCCATGGCCAAATTGTACGCCTGCCATGTGGCCGTTGAGGTGGTCGATGAATCCCTCCAGCTTCACGGCGGTTACGGATACTGGAATGACTACGACATCGAACGGTTTTACCGCGCCGCCAAAGTGCTGGAGATCTATGAAGGAACCAAAGAAGTAGAAAAGATCGTAATATCGAGGGAGATACTGGGGAAATTGTAATCGCTTGGGATTTACCCAAAAATAAACTCCGAAAATCTCACAGTCATTCGCTTTTCAGACTGGTCATGTAATACCAACGCTTTCTGATACGGTATATTCTCAGAATTTTGATTGATTAGGGTTGATAATATATCAAAGGATGGAAAAAGGAGATCCGAGTGTATCTTTAGACCTGATCGTCAAATCACTTCTATCTATGGGGGCAAAAAGGGAAAGCATAGCAAAAACCATTGCTTGATAGGCCTGCCTAAAATTCGGTTTCAAGTCAACGCCAACCAGCTGTATCAACCAATCTAAGATTTACCACGTTCTGTTAGTCAATAGCCGTTGGGTTCGAGAAGTAAAACTCGGCTAAGTTCGTCGCAGGCTGACCGCTGCCATCTGGTTACATGCTATCCAAAATAGCCTTCTTTTTGGCCTTGTACTCCTGCGGCGTGATGTAGCCGCCGGCGGCCAGCTTGTCCAATTGATCAAGCCTTTGCTGGGCCGTTGGCTTTGCGGCCGGAGCAGGGGCCGGAGCGGGTGGCTCAGCAATTCGGAGAGGAAGTCGTATACTGTTTTCCCCTGAACGCGATGAATATCATCCAGCACCACAATAAAGTCTTGTGCAATCGAGTCCAGCTCATTGGCCAGACTGCGACCTAAGACCGACAAGGGTGGCAAGGAAGAGGCGTTGGACAGGGTCATGGTCTCATTTACGGCATCAGGAAAGATGGTCTGAATCGCAGCCAGAAAATATATCAGGAACTGACGCAGATCAGTGTCATGCTCATCAAGCGATACCCAGGCGTTTGGAATGTCGCTCGTCTCCAGCCAACAGCTGATTAGAACACTTTTACCGTATCCGGCAGGGGCCGATACAATGCCCAACGGCCGCTTACGCCGCTGGTCAAGGTATTCCAGCAACCGCGGCCGATGCACATGGTCTCCGGATACGGGGGGGCGGTGCAGCTTGGTTCGTAAAATTGTGTCGATGGTCGTTTCGTCTGCCATGCTTCAGCTTTTCAGCAAATCGCGTTAGGCGTTATCGTAATAACCGGGTCATCCAAGTCCAGTAAAATCAATTCGCATCCTCGATGAGGCCATAAACGTTGCTGTCAGGTCGCACAGATTAGAAAAGATTAATTACGAAATAATGATGGAAAGATCAACAAAAAGTGTTTGAGGAGTCTCGTTGCATAATTGATAAGCTAATAGAACAGATTTTGGCTTACTAAAAAGCGTGTCTTCGCGTGCCTTAACCCCAACGTTGCAAAAGCCGGAGGGGAAAAACATATTATATGTTGACAACCTCTGAGTTAAGGCGGTGATTTTGCCTAATCTTAGCAGAGTCAAAATCTTTCTTAATCGAAGCCACCGTCGTTACAATGATCTTCTTCAACGTTGCAAGGACGTTTTTTCCCAGCCAAGCACTCGCTGCAAAGGAAGGCGTGTTGGGTATTCGATTGATATCTTTTTCAAGCGTCTCAATCGGCAACAATGGAATCCCTTTTTCTAAGAGATCCATTTTGTTATATTGGATTACAAGCGGAATCTGTTCGATTCTTTTTTTATAATAGCCTAAATCTTCTTTCAGGTTTTGCAAAGTGACAATATTTTCCGCTCGGCGCACTGCCATGGCGTCTGCCACAAACACAATGCCATCCGCACCTCTCAACAATACCCGTCGAGTTGCCCTATATTTTAATTGTCCAGGCACGCTATAAAGTTGTACTTTTAAATTATAACCGTTTATTGCTCCAATATCAAAAGGCAGATAATCGAAAAAAAGGGTATGCCCCTCTTGGGTGTTAAGGGTAACCATATTGGATTTTATGTGCTTTGCCGACCTTTTAAAAATGTATTCGAGATTAGTGGTTTTCCCACCTCTACCAGGGCCGTAATAGACAATTTTGGCTTGAAATTCATTTTTTTTGAGATTTATTAACGCCATATTTTTAAAGATGTTAAATGAAGCGAGACTTCTGCCTTGCCTATGGTTATGTAAATTTGAGTCAAGCTAAATGCTGCCAGGTTATGCAAAAATCATGCAAATAATTAGGAATTCAGATTTTATATATTTTCAGGTGGTTATTCAATTAATAGAAAATATTTTTTCCATATTGTGTGAAACGGAAGTCTGACAATTCTGAAATTTAATTCACAATGGAGGGGGGATTACCTAGTACAAGATAAATTCGATAAGTAACATTAGTACTATAAAAACGGGTTGATAACCAAGAAAATGGCTCAGCCTATAATTCTTCATGGTTTCGATAGGTTAGTTCAAATGAAGCAATTTGGAGAAACACCCACTATTGGATAGTTATCACAGCCTTACAACAATGTAGCCTTATTTGGGGCCATGGTTCCGTAGAACTACATGAAACAGGTTTGAAATTGGATTAAGTGGTGGCTTGACATTTACCCACGCATGCTAATGTTTTCAGCAATATAGTACAATTTTTTATCAATCTGAATTATTTTTGTGTAGAAATTCCATCATTTCAATAAGCGAAGCAACCTATATGTACATTTGTGAAAGGAGGAAGTTATGCCAGTCGCCAAAATTACCGAAATTTCAGCTACGTCCAAAGAAAGTTTTGATGATGCCTTGAACGTCGGCGTTGCGCGCGCCAACAAAACATTAAAAAATGTCAAGAGTGTTTGGGTTAAAGATCAACAGGCCGATGTTGAAAATGGAAAAATCTCACAGTACAAGGTGCTTCTGAAGGTGACCTTTGTGCTCGAAGATTAGCTTTGCTGAATATCGGGTCAGTCTCAAAATACTTAGTTTGCAAAACAGATAGGCTATCCCGCTAAATATTTTGCGAAGTACAAACTAAAATCTACGGGAGGATTAATTGGTTTGAGACACCGATCTTCTCGGTCAGTTGATGCCGTCCGGCATCTCCCATTCCGGAAAAGACCGGCTGCAACACGCTATGGGCGATCAAGGCCTTAGTGGGTCGGGAGGGATTCTGTCCGATCTTTTGGGCGGAGGCCAATTCGAATCGTCCGGTGGGAGCTTAGGGTTAGGCGGCCTGGGGCAGATAGCCGGCCAGATTATTGGAGATTCCCTAAAAGCTGTGATCTCATATTTTCATTCGAAGGAAGTATAAAGTTATATGTAATTGCAGATCACCCGCAATCCTATCCTGCATTTCTTTGTATTTTAATTATGCATTTCTACTTATTATTGGCGTTATATCCCGCCTCCAGCGCCTTTAGAGATGCGTTTAGCATCTTCTCATTCTTACCGAACCTATTTTTCAGAACGGTTTTAATGTCTTCGGCGGAGCAAAATAGTTGCTTATTTTCTGCCGCTGCCTTTTCGGCTGCTGCCAGGGCAAATCCGAGCACGATAAGATTAACAGCTTTGGGGTTTTCGATCTCCTGGGCCAATGCGTCAGCGTCGATGGTCCGGACCTCTGTTGGAGATTCATTTTCCAGGTCATCGGTTCCGTTGGAAACTGCCCATCCGTCCGGTTTCAAAAAGGAGCTGTGCTGCTTTAAGTTCTCAGACTTCAGCAGCACCAGTATATCGGCCTGCAAAGGCCGAATTAAGGGGCTTGAAAAATCTCCCACTTTAAAATGGGATAACACCGTTCCGCCTCTTTGAGCCATTCCATGGGTTTCGGATGTAAACACGGGTAGACCTTTGTTGATCGCAGCTTCTGCCAGAAGGCGCGTCACAAACAACACCCCCTGCCCTCCCACACCGCTGATGATGACTTGCTGTTGAATGGAACCGGTCAGTCATTTAACCTCCGAGTTAATTCGAGAGTTAGGTATTGATATTGATTAGGTTGATTGTTATTAAGTTGATAGGTCAATTTGCCTTGATAAATGAAGTTTAATCCTAATATCGGTAAAACTGCTGCCACACCAACTCAATCAACTCGATAACCTAATCAACTCTCAATTAATTATCTACTATTCAACATGCCATGCAGCAACCAGAGACAGCACTTACTTTTTGCCACTATCGCCCCTTTCGGGCATACATTTAGACATACCCCGCAATCGGTACACAGAATACGATCGATGCTGACATATTTTTCATCTTTGTCCTCATCTTCATGATAAATAAGTGCCGGGCACTCAAATTGCTTGATGCAATAGGCGCAGCCGTCACAGTCTTCGGTGACTTTCACCGGGATAGGTTCGGTGGTCTCACCCTTTCGCGCCAGATCGATAACGCACGGATACCTGGATATCACCACGGCCGGTCCGTTCTCACGGCTGTATTTTACGGCATCCTTCATTAAGTCTATAAATTCATTTAACCGGTAGGGATTGCCTTCCTTGCAATATTTTACGCCACAGCCGCGAACCAGAGATTCAATGTCGACCGCTTCCAGGGGCTCACCGCAGGCACCGCGTCCGCTAGTCGGTGTCGGTTGACTGCCGGTCATGGCCGTCGTTCGGTTGTCCAGAATGACCAGGACAAATTTCACCTGCTGAACCACCGCATCGATAAGCGGCGGAACCCCGGCATGGAAAAAAGTAGAGTCACCGATGGTGGCGACAATATCCGGACGTTTTTCTTCATTTTTATGGGCATGATAAAAACCGGAGGCCTGACTGATAGCCGCCCCCATGCAAAGCACAGTATCAACCGCTCCCAGGTTCATTCCCAGGGTATAGCAGCCGATATCACTCGTATAAATACCCTTGCGGGCGGCCTTTTTAATGGCGAAAAAGCTGGCCCGGTGGGGACAGCCGGCACACAGCGTCGGGCGCCGCCCGGTGAAGAAGGGGATTTCATGGCGTTCTGATTGAACCCCGCAGAATTTGGCGATAATCTCCTGGATATCCTCGGGATAAAGCTCTCCAACACTCGGAACAGTTTTCGATTCCCGGCCCTTAACACGATGCCGATCAGCCAGCTGCATTTCGATAACAGCCATGGTTTCCTCGACAACCAGTATTTCTTCGTATGATTCGATCCAGTGGGTTATAAAATCACTGTGCAGGGGAAATGGCTGAAGAACCTGGTAAAAGGGAATGGCCTCCCACAGGCCCAGTTCTTTTAGTACCTCCCTGGTATGGGCAGCCGCAACACCCGATGAGATAATGGCTGTGGGAGCTTTGGCTTCAGGATTGAGGCGCAACGGTTGCGTCGGTTCGTGGCGGGCCATGGCCGCAAGTTTCTCTTCTACTTCCTTGTGTAAATGAAACCGGAATCTTGGCGTGGCCGCCCAGCGGCTGGAATCTTTCTCGAATTTAACTTCCCGGTCATTCGGCTGTATCTTTTCCAACGCCACGTCCTGACGTGAATGACAGACCCTGGTGGTGGGACGCAGCATTACCGGAGATTTAAAAGTTTCGGAAAGTTCATAGGCCCGGCCGATCATCTCTTTGGCCTGGTTAGGGGTATCCGGATCCAGGACCGGTATCCTGGCCATCATGGCCATCAAACGGCTGTCCTGTTCGGTCTGGGAAGATATAGGCCCGGGATCGTCGGCACTGATTACGATAAAACCGCCTTTGGTGCCCATATAGGCAGCACTCATCAGCGGGTCGGAGGCCACATTTAAGCCGACCTGTTTCATGCTGACCGCCGTACGCAATCCGGTCTGGCAACCGGCATAGGCAATCTCAAGGGCAATTTTCTCGTTTACGGCCCACTGGGTATGCATTGAAATTTTATTTTCTTTTTGAAAAAAAGCCACGGCCGCCAGTATTTCGGAAGCCGGGGTACCCGGGTAAGAGGTTGCCATGGCGCATCCGTTTTCAATCAATCCACGCGCGATGGCTTCATTGCCCAACAGTAATCTGCGTTCAGTCACTGGTTTCCTCCGTGCAACTAAGGTTGAATAGTTGATTAGTTGATTAGGTTGTCTGGTTGAT
The DNA here is from genome assembly GCA_963821065.1 of uncultured delta proteobacterium. Lineage (GTDB taxonomy): Bacteria > Desulfobacterota > Desulfobacteria > Desulfobacterales > JAFDCJ01 > JAFDCJ01. Next base: position 375,492 of record CAWGCM010000037.1, read on the forward strand.
TAAGCTGACAGGTCATCAATTTGCCTGGATAAATGGAGTTTGATTCAAACAATCTTAAGACTTGCAAAATCATTCATGCACCAACTATCAACTCAATCAACTTCATAGCTCAAACAAGCTTACCGTAATATTCAGCGGCAGTTCCCGGAGCTTTTCCATAACATCATCGGGGATGATTTCATCTGTTCTTATAAAGATCATGGTTTTATCCCCGCCTTCTTCCTGGCCGACCCTCATTCTGCCGATATTTATCTTATGATCGCCCAGCAGTGTTCCAATACTGCCGATGGCTCCCGGCTGGTCGTGGTTGTGAATTAATATGAAACGACCCTGGGGGTGCAGCTCGAGCCGGAAATTGTTAATATTGACCACTCGCGGGTCCTTTTGCCCGAATATGGTTCCGGCCACTTTACTCTGGCCGTTATCATAAAAAGCCCTGACAGTGATCAGGCTGATGAATTCATCCGCTTCGGGGATCGTGGTTTCGGTAACCTTTAAGCCCCTTTCTTTGGCCAGAACCTCGGCATTGACAAAGTTCACATCATCTTTGATCATGGGGGTTAACAGCCCTTTCAGCACGGCCGTCGTCACCGGCGACAGATCCAAATCCTGAAAATCCCCGGCATATTCAATCACCACTTCTTTTACCGGTCCAGCCGCCAGTTGAGCCAGCAGACACCCCATTCGGTCGGCGAGGGTCAACCATGGCCCGATTTTTTCCAGGAGCTCACCGCTTACCGCCGGCACATTCACGGCGTTAATAATGGTGCCGTCTTTGAGATAGGCGATAATCTGCTCGGCTACCGCCACGGCCACGTTGGTTTGCGCTTCCAGGGTGGAAGCCCCGAGGTGGGGGGTGCAGATCACGCGGTCGACTTCAAACAGGGGACATACGCCGGGAGGTTCGTGTTCAAAGACATCAAGGGCGGCACCGGCAACCTTGCCGGATCGCAGAGCCTCATTGAGGTCGGCCTCATCGACGATACCGCCGCGGGCGCAGTTGATAATCATAACGCCGTCCTTCATTTTTTCAAAAGCGGCCTTGTTGAGGAAACCGATGGTATCCTTTAATTTGGGAACATGCAGGGTGATATAATCAGCCCGGCGATATAACTCATCAAGGGCAACCGGTTCAAAGCCTGCTTTTTCAATTTGCTCCGGGGTGACAAATGAGTCATGCACAATCACCTGCATTTTCAGGCCCCGGGCACGATCAGCAACAATCGAGCCGATCTTTCCAAACCCGATAACCCCCAAAACCTTATTGAAGACTTCCCTGCCCTGCAGTTTTTTCTTTTCCCAGAGCCCGGCCTTCAAGGTCGATGTGCCCCAGGGTATGTTGCGGGTCAGGGCCATCATCATGGCAATGGTATGTTCGGCGGTGGTGATGACATTGCCGGTGGGCGTATTCATCACGACAACCCCACGTTTGGTGGCCGCCGGGATGTCAACATTATCAAGACCGATGCCGGCCCGCCCGACGACTTTCAGATTGTCGGCCGCCTCGAGTATATCCTCAGTCACCTTGGTAGCGCTGCGGATCACCAGGGCATCATAGCCACCAATGATACTTTTAAGCTCATCAGGCGCCAATCCGGTTTTGACATCCACCTCTATCCCGGGTTCTTCTTGAAACATTTTAATTCCGATATCACCAAGATTGTCACTGACTAGAACTTTCATGACATCCTCCCCGAATTAAATTTAAGGGTATAAAATACGATTTAAATCACTATAAAGGTCACGACATCTATCAATCCCTTCTTGAACGGAAAGATAAGATTAATCACGAAAGGCCAAAATCCCCTGCCATGCAGCAGGGCGTAATGAGATAATGAGGTAAGCGGGGTAAAAGTCATTTAGTATTAAATCAATAGATCAAAAAACAATGAAAGCCGATGGTCTTTTAGCAGATAATCTGCTGCCAAAAGGCCATCGACCCTTCAAATATATGAGTAGAATACAAACGTCGCGCTGCCGGCTAACGATTGCGATTTTTGGCCTGTTCGATCAATTCGAGCAAACTTGTGACTTTCGGCTTGGAACGGGCAGCCATCAAATGCTTGAATTGATCTTCAGACAAATTGTCCTTCAAATACTGCACCACGTCAAAGTGCTCCCACCAGCAATCCAGGATTTTAAAACAGGGCTGCTGGTCGTCGCCGCAGATTTCGCAGTAATTAAATGGTACGGGGTTGCCCAGTCGTGGGCAACGCCGCACCAGTCCTGATTCTTTTTTGTTCATAAAACATCCAAATGTAGATGCAGCCGTTAGACGTTCTTGATAATCTCCGGTTTGGGATACTGTTCGAGTACTTTTTCGGCTTCGGCGATATCCTCGGCTGGAAATTCATAGTTCGTCAGCGAACCGGAAAGGTATTTGTCATAGGCCCCAAGGTCAATCAATCCGTGACCACTCCAGTTAAAGAGAATAACTTTTTCTTTGCCTTCCTCTTTGGCTTTTTTGGCTTCGGCCACCACGGCTGCCAGGGCGTGATTGGTCTCCGGAGCAGCAATGATCCCCTCCGTCTTAGCGGCCAGCATGCCGGCTTCGTAGGTCTCAACCTGACCGTAAGCCTGGGGTTCTAAAATACCATCGACAACCAGCTGGCTTACCGTAGGCGCCATACCGTGATAGCGCAATCCACCGGCGTGCAAAGGCGGCGGCACAAAAGTGTGCCCGAGACTGTGCATCGGCAGAAGCGGCGTATAGCCGGCCGTATCACCGTGGTCATAGGCAAAGGGCGCCTTAGTCAGTGTCGGGCAGGCAGTCGGTTCGACCGGATGAATGGCGATATCCTTGCCGTTGATTTTGTCATAGACATACGGAAAGGCAATCCCGGCAAAATTGCTGCCGCCGCCGGCGCATCCGATAATCACGTCCGGATATTCGTTAATTTTTTCCATTTGCTTCTTGGCCTCAAGACCGATGATGGTCTGATGGAGCATGACATGGTTGAGCACGCTGCCCAGTGAATAGCGGGTCTGACCCGATTCATCGGTTACGGCAGCTTCAACGGCTTCGCTGATGGCAATCCCCAGGCTGCCCGGGGTATCCGGATCTTTTTCAAGGATCGCACGACCGGCTTTGGTCTCTGAACTGGGGCTGGCAACGCAATTGCCGCCCCAGACGCCCATCATGGACTTGCGGTAAGGTTTCTGGTCAAAACTGATTCTGACCATATAAATTTTGCATTCAAGTCCGAACTGCGAACATGCAAAAGACAGCGCACTGCCCCACTGACCGGCACCGGTTTCGGTGGTCAGGCGTTTAATGCCGAATTCCTTGTTATAATAGGCCTGGGCAACCGCCGTATTGGGTTTATGGCTGCCGGGAGGGCTGACGCCCTCATATTTGTAATAGATTCGGGCAGGTGTGCCCAGTGCCTTTTCGAGGGCATAGGCCCGGATCAGCGGGGAGGGTCGCCAGATGCTTAATACTTTTAATACTTCCTCCGGGATATCGATCCATCTTTCAGTACTGACTTCCTGCTCGATCAGGTTCATCGGGAAAACCGGAGCCAGTTGATCGGGACTTACCGGATTTCCATCCGGACCCAGAGGCGGGTTCATTTTAATGTCCGCGAGAACGTTGTACCATTGGCGTGGCATCTCATCTTCGGTCAAAAAAATCTTTTTCGTTTCCATAGAGCCCTCCTTGCTGTTGAGTTTACGTTAGAAAACGCACAAAACCAAGCTGGTCAAATTGCAAGTTCAAATAATAACAGCTACTTGCAACCATGAAGGCCGTTCATTAATTGCCTTGACTTCAATCTGTATACGGTATACAAAACTTAGTCAAGAAAATTATCAGTGTATTTACCCAACAGGATATAGTAAAAAAATATCACGAAAGTTCGAAAACACAAAAAACCCCTAATTAAGGATTAACATAAACTAAAGAAAGGTATCATCACGATGGCCAACAAAACCAATCTTTACAGCACAGCCCACAATCCCCTGCTCATTAAAACCGATCGCCCCTTACCGGACGAAGTTGCGGTCATCGGCGCCGGCACCATTGGACCGGATATCGGCTACTATTTGAAAAGCGCCATGCCGCAAAGCAAACTCTTTCTGGTTGATGTGGTTGAAGAACCGCTCAAGAAAGCCGAACAACGGATTGCCGGTTACATCCAGAAGGCGGTGGATAAAAAAAAGATGCGGCCGGATAAAGCCGCCGTGGTCCGGGAAAATATTGTTTATACCACCGACTATGAACAGATAAAAAATTGTAAGCTGGTGATTGAAGCCGCCACCGAAGATATCCCGCTCAAGCAGAAAATTTTTGCTATGATTGAAAATATCGTCAGTGACGACACGATTATTACCTCCAACACAAGTTCGATTCCGGCGGATCGATTATTTGCGAACATGAGAAGACCGGAGAGAACCTCTGTAACTCACTTTTTTGCGCCGGCCTGGCGCAGCTTGCCGGTTGAGGTCATCTCCTGGGAGGGCGGCAGCCGTGACGTATTGGATTATCTGTTCTGGTTTTTTGCCAAAACCGGTAAAGCGCCGATAATCACCGACAATGCCATCTGCTTTGTGCTGGACCGCATATTTGACAACTGGTGCAATGAATCCGCTTACCTGTTGGAGAGTGCCACGGCCAGTCAGATTGACAAAGTGGCCGAAGAATTCGTGTTCGCCGGACCGTTCTTTGTCTTGAATATGGCCAATGGAAATCCGATTATCATTGAAACCAACACCCTGCAAATGGAAGAAGGCGCCCACTACCAGCCTGCGCCCATACTGGGGTCGGTGAATCGCTGGCTGACCCATCGCCCGGGAAGTCCGGTAGAGGTCAGCGACGACCTTAAAGGAACGATACGGGACCGTCTGCTGGGGATTTTGTTTTCCCAATCCTTCGACATCGTCGACCGCGGCATCGGCACCGAGGCCGACCTGAATTTCGGCTGCCAGGTGGCCCTGGGATTCAAAAAAGGACCGCTGGATCTCATGCGTGACCTGGGAGCACAAGAGGTCGACCGCATTATGGAAAAATTTCAAAAAGAAAGGCCGGGATTCCCGCAGCCGTCAAAGCCGGTCGCCGACTACCAGGATTTTAACCGCTTTGTTCTGGTGGATGACCGTGATGGGGTCAAAATTATCACCATCCGGCGGCCCCAGGCCATGAACGCCCTCAATGACGAATTAACCGATGAGATCCTGGGGATCTTGCAACAGTTTGCCGATGATCCGCAGGTCAAAGGTTTTGTCCTTACCGGTTACGGCACCGCCGCCTTTTCGGCCGGGGCCGACATCGGTAAATTTCCCTCCATGCTGGGCGATCCGGATGCCTCGGCCCAGTATGCAAGGGACTGCGCCAAGGTTCAGACCTTTATGGACCAGATGATCAAACCCGTGGTAGCCGCCCTCAACGGCCTGGCCATGGGCGGTGGGCTGGAAGTCGCCATCCGCTGCCACAGCATGGTTGCCATGCAAAATGCCATCCTGCAGTTTCCGGAAATCACCCTGGGCATTTTACCGGGCATCGGCGGGTGTGTCGTACCCTACCGCAAATGGCCCCGGGGAGCGGCTTTGTTTCATGATATGATCTGTTTCGGCAAACCTTTGGACGCCAGGGCAGCGGCTGAAATCGGAATGGTGGCCTTTCTTGCGGATAGCCAGCAGGATCTGATCCAGGCCGCCATTGATGAAGTCAACAATTTACAGGGCAAGGTTAGGGGAATACCCGAAGGCAATGTCGATATACCGGAATTAATCATTCCCGACCAACCCATGGCAGGCAAACAGATATTGAGCAAAGAGGCGGTCACCATCGCCGCCCGGACCATTCAAAAAGGCGCTGCCACCGAAGACCTGGGCGAGGCCCTTGAGATCGGCTATAAAGGATTCGGAGAAATTGCCTGCAGCGAGGCCGCCAGGGAAGGTATCTCGGCCTTTTTGGAAAGGAGAAAACCGGAGTTTAAAAAATAGGCAGTGTCATGGCTGACTCTGCTTAAAAGTTTCTATCACTTCTGCGATCTACGCCACTTCTGCGATCCACGTCACTCCTGCGATCTAAACCGCTTCTGCGATCTTGACCGGATCTTCTCTCTTCCACGTAGCCCGTATCCGGCAATTGCCGTCTTTCAGATTCCCGCCTTCCACCGGAATTGCCCTTTGGGGTTATGGTGTCATTTAGTCCTGGGTTTGCCTGAAGCGATTCTGATTCGGTGTCATTTGAAATAAAGTCGTGTTTGTCCTTTATAAACAATCCAATTAGGTAATGTTTTTTAAATGGGCCTTCATCTTGTTTTGAAATATATTTTACCTGTGCCTTTAAATAGCCGGTTGGTTCAGATCTGCTTTCTGACCAGTATTTCATTTCCAATACTTGATCAACTTCTAAATGGTCTAATATCGAGGAACCTTCTTTAACCAACAAACATACCCCGTTTCCAGAAATATCCCGTAATTTTAATTGATAAATCGGTATCGGGCGACCCAGGTTAATTTCTACACTATAGGATCTGTCTATTATAAGGGTCCTGTTCTCAGATCTCCTCTCTCGAGGAACGTTCGGGGGAATATCATTTGGCATTTGTTTAGCTCCGATGAATCGCTTTTTGGTCAATATCGCAAATTCGAATATTGATGACAGATTTAATAATCCACAATTTACAAAAATTCAAGATAATAAACAACCCCGCCGCAAGAAACGGGGTATCAAACGGAAAATTTTATACGCCCCAAGGGGCGGGGAATTAGACCCTCGTCCGCAGCAAGGCGGATTAAATGAGTATCACAGCTTCTGGATATTACATTTCATGGATTTTAGATTTGGAAACCCAGAGACCGGGTCAGCATTCTCGGTCCCGGTCAACTCGTTAGCGTTAGCCTCTTCCCAGCCTTGTGATATATGTATTGTATCCGGTAGCATCTTGCAGGTTAGGCAAACCTTTAGTCGAATCTTCCCAAACGGAGACCGCACTTCAGTCATTTCACCTTCTAAAATCCCATATGGATTTACGGGATTAGGATGGATTTCAAAAACCGGTTCGGGATGCGTTGCACAGAGAGCCGACCCCCATAAAGTTGGGCGTGCCATACACATTGGCAAAGCGCTTCATATAGTACTTTATTTCCAGACCTCCTCCATCTTCATCCTTTTCCCGTAGCCGAGCAGATCATCCATCCATAAATAAAAACTGTCGAACCGGGGCAGATTTTTTACATGCCATCTAACCAGGCTATGAAACCGGGTATCCGGCTTATTGAATACACAGACGCGGATGCAGTTGGCGCAATCTCCCTTATTCCGCACCCAGAATTGAAAGCATTTTTCAGGGTCGATATACCATTTGTAAATCCCGTGGTTATTGGATATCGTGGGTCCCTCCGTGGAGGGTTTGTCAAAGCTGATGGCCTGTCCCGGGCATACCCTGGCACACTTTCCGCATACTGCGCACATCTCTCTTACGCCGATTTCAATCGGTTTATCCGGTACCAGCGGCAAATTTGTGAGCACCTTGCTAATCCGCACCCGCGGACCGAATCGGGGTGCGATCAAAAGGCCGTGACGCCCGAGTTCACCCAGACCGGCATCGACAGCCATCGGGATACTTAGCGCCGTGTCATTGCCGCTGGGAATAGCCTTATAGCCCAAATCCCTAATAAAGTGGGCCACTGAAGAAGCCATGTAGGCCATCATTGAGTAACCCCGGCCGGTAGCGGCATTCTCACCATAGGCCGGCGCCGTCCGCATTAAAGTGTAATCCATCTCGTGCAGCATGACAATGGCGTATTCAAACGTATCGGGAATATCATCTATGGCAGAATGATCGAGGCTCCGGGGATCAAATCGATGAGAGTAGATCCAGCGTCTATCCACCTTACAGATCCCAACCGACGATGCCCCCATGTAAATGGCCGCTTTTTTTACAATGCGCGTCATCTCCTCCGGGTCTGACACAACCCACTTTTCTTCCGGCTGTATACGATCTCTGGTCGCAATTTCTGCTGAATCCGGGTACCATTCATACAGGCCCTCATTGCCGACGATATTGCCAAACCCCCACCACCTTTCCAGATACCAGGAACCCATGGCGAAGGCCCAGTCCAGCAAAGTATAGCCTTCATCATCCTTGAAGTTACGCACCCCATAGTGCTTTTGGCCCATCGCCAGTACTTCAGAATTGGACCTTTCCGGATCCTTAGGTCTTGAGAACATTGTATTTCTTTGATCAAACCGTCCAACTTCTCCGGAGCCTATGTTCTGTTCGTGCTTTTTCATAACTACCAATCATTTTTCCTTTGCGCCTGAATCGGATTTTGCCTCGGCCAACGCAACCTGAGCCATCTCTCTGGCCTCGAAAGTAAAGAGCCAATCATCTATCATAGTCTCAAGCCATTCCATGTAGCTATCGCGCGGAATGCCGAATCGGGCATGATCAATATCTACACCGGTCAGAGTAAATCGCCACAACTTATCAGCATCTTTCACCAATTGATCATTGAGGGAGAGCGCCTCCAGTCTGGTATCATGGCCGTCAATGATGGACAAAATTTCCAGGATTTTTTCTTGATCGTAATTGAGGAGGGTTAGAATTTTCTGCGCAATTTTTACCCCTTCTGTCTCGTGAATCCGTTGAGTCTTTTTATCCTTGGCCTTGGGCCCAAAAGCATTTAACTGCTTCTCCTCGGGCACCATCTTCCATCCTACATCATGCAAAACGATGGCCGGCAGGACAATCTTCTCATCGGCCTTTGGGTAATGGGCCAGCAAACGGCGGGCAAAATCACAGGACAGGGATACGTGGATATCGTTCTGGCGGGTATCCAGGTAAGGCGCGGCCTTTCTGCAAATCTCGTCGTAAACAGAATCGGGTTGAAATTTTATTTCCAAATATCCTCCATTAGCTAACTTTGAGTGTCTCCCCATAAGCCGCTGTCAGCGCTTTAGACAGCTCCGCGCCTCTTTTGGTTGCCGCCTGTTCCAGTTTCTTATTCCAGAAGTCAAGGCTCCTAATTATTTCCAAGATAGGCTTTAGTTCCTGGAGGTAAATTCCGGCGGCCTCGCTTCCCACGTTGATCGACCGTGCAACAGAGCCTGCAGCCAATATCCCGCTCTTAAGAGCCGTGCCAATTCCCTCAAAGGTTATCGGAAACAGCAGTCCGGCGGCATCTCCAATTAGCATAATGTTTCCTTTGGCCGGGGAGAAGAAGCCTGAGATCAAGGCTTCGTGGAGTCGTGGAATTAAACAGCCGTCCTTCCAAATGGCTTTGCTCTTGGTGTTAAAGCCATATTTAACTAAAATTTGATTGATCTCATTCCTGAGATCTTTTATTCCACTGCCTTCAATCAGAAAACAGTCACCTTTGTGATTAAGACCGAAGCGGGGGCGGGAGCGACATTTCGGAAAAAACCAGTGGAAGTAGTCCTTTTCCAGGTCCAGGGCACCCTCATAGCATTCCCGCATGGGCACAGAGTATTGGACTTTGAGCAGGGGAAATAAGGATTTCCTGACAGCCGAAGCGCCCCCATCAGCCCCAATGACAAACCTTGATTTAAGTTCCTGCGGTGTCTTACCCTCTACCATCGTAACGGTGCAGGTGCCGGCTTTTTGATTCACCTCAATTACCCTGGCCCCTTCCCATATTTCGACACCGTCTTCCTGGGCCATCTGAATCATCCAGAAATCCAGATCTTTTCTCCAGGCCAGCGGGGTATTACACATGATGCGCTGGGGTTGTGCCCCGGGCACATGCATCATATGGCCGGATAATAGAGGCGGGTCAGCCAGAATTTCCTGCGGGATTGTTCCGAATTCCTGCTGAATGATATCGTTGGCCCACGGGCCCATTACCATGCCGGAACACACCTTATCGCGTGGCAGCTTTTTCCGCTCTAAAAGCAATGTTTTTAACCCGCTTTGAGCACATCTTTTAGCTGCGACGGAACCGCCGGGGCCACCGCCAACTACAATGACATCATACATGATTAAATACCATTAATATGAGCTATCTTATTAAGGCCCTATGCTCTTTGCCCTCTGCCCTCTGCCCCCTGCTCTCTGCCTTTCCCTTCCACATTCCGCATTCCGAATTCATTTATCCTCACCCTCCGGCTCGATCAGGCGCAAAAAATCCTGGGCCGGAGGTGAGAGGTCCGCTTCTCTGGGATAAACAATATCCGTTTGAACCAGTATGGGTCCTTCCTCGACATCGAAGGGTTTGAGAAGCCCCATCTTGGCTTCAAGCTCAATTTCGGGTTTGTAAAGAAACGAAATACCGTGTCCTTTGATAATATATTCCTTGATAAACTCTACACTTCCGGCCTCCACAAGCACGGAAGGTTTCACATCATAAGAATTAAGCATCGAAAGTATGGCATGCCTCGAACCGGAGCCGCTTTCCCGGATAATGATCGGCTCATTTATCAGGTCCCGCAGAGAAACGCTTTCTTTCTTAGCAAATCGGTGCTGGGGTGATACCACCAGACAAAACTCCTCGCGATTATAAGGTACGACCTTCAGTTTGCTTAAACCCGGCAACCTGCCAATTATCCCAAGATCGTATTTAAACACTACCAGCCCGTCGGCAATCTCCTGGGAGCTTCCCACTTTCAGAGAAACCCTGACGGTGGGGAACCGCTCCTGGAAGCGTGAAAGCAGTTCCGGCATGAGGTGTCGCGCAAAGCTTCTGGTTGTGCCAATGGTCAGGGACCCCCGGTTTAGATCTCCCCTGCTGTTCAAGGCATGCTCCAATTCCCCGACAATCAGGAAAATCCGTTCGGCATAGCCATAAAGAGCCGTACCGGCGTCAGTCAGTTGAAGCTCATTGCCGAACTTTCTGAAAAGTTGGATGTCAAGATTCTTCTCAAAGGACTTAATCTGCATGGTAACTGCCGGCTGGGTAACATGAAGTGCCTCGGCAGCTTTGGTGATGCTTTTTTCTCTGGCGGCCAGGTAAAACGCTCTGAGCTGGTTTAGATTGAGGTGCATATGCGGGACTCGGAGTGGATATAAGAAAATCTTATAGGTATATAAAATTAATTGGATTGACATGTCAATCAAAAAAAACTAACAAAAGTCATTGCAATTGATTCAAATTAATGATTCTCATTCACCGAACTACCGGGAGAAGGAGGAGAAGATGGCTGAATACGATGGAATTATCATAGGTGCCGGACCCAACGGTTTGCTCACGGCTTCTTACCTGGCAAAGGCCGGCCTGAAGATCCTGCTGCTGGAGAGACGGTTTGAAATGGGTGGTGGATTGTGTTCAGAGCATATCACTATTCCGAGCTTCATCCACAACACCCATGCCATCTATATGCCCATGGTGGATTACGCTCCTTTTTTTCAGGACTTCAAACATGAAATGGAGGAAATCTTTGACCTGAAGTTCATCCATCCCGATCCTGTGATGACCCTGACCTTGCAGGACAATCGCACCTTATCCGTCTATCAGGATGCAGAACGCACCGCCCGGTCGATCGCTCAGTTTTCAGAGAAAGATGCGCGCACCTACGTCAATGCCGCCGCCAAATTCAAAGAATACATGGATGTGTTTATCGCACCGGCCACTTACTATCCGCCGCATCCGGCCATGGAAGCCATGACCAAAATGAAATCCCACGATGTCGGGCGGGATCTTCAGACCCTGCAGCCCATGTCTCCCCGGGCCATTGTGGAAGAACTTTTTGAAAACGAACATGTCCGCACCCTTTTCCTCTATGCCGCCTGCATGTGGGGGTTGGATTATGATCTGGAGGGACTGGGTTTTTTGGTTCCGCTATACTTCAACCGGGCGGCCAACTATCGTCTGGTGGTCGGGGGAAGTCACCATCTGGCCCACGTGATGAGCAAGCTGCTTTACAAGAACGGCGGGATGATCATCGGTCCCAAACCGGTTAGCAAAATCGTAATCGAAAACGGCCGTGCCAAGGGGGTGGAAACCGAAGACGGCTACTATTACGAGGCCAACAAGTTTATTGCCAGCAGTCTCAATCCGCATCAGACATTTCTGGATTTGGTGGGTGAGGACCACCTGGAGTCAGATTTTGCAACACGCATCAATGATTGGCAGTGGGAGAAAACCAGCTTTTTTCATGTTCACCTGGCCCTGACGGAAACCCCGCAGTTTAAGGCCGCTGAAAAAAACCCGGATTTGGCCAAAACCTTCATCCACCTCTTCGGCTATGACTCCTACCAGGAGTTGATCGATCATTATGACGCCATTCGCAAGGGTGAATTACGCGATTCGGGATTCAACAGCTGCTACCCGACCCTGCACGATCCCTCCCAAGCGCCGGCCGGCAAGCATACCGGTTTGATATCCTGTCACGCACCGTATAACCTGGCCGACGGCGGTGCCGAGCAATGGTATGACATCCGGGATGAAATCGCAGATCAATGTTTAAACAAATTGAGAGCGTATGTGCCCAATATCTATGAAGACACCATTATGTGGCGTTACATCACGACCCCGAAGGACATTCACAATAAGTTTGTCGACATGCGGGAGGGATCCTATAAACAGGGCGCCTATCTGCCCCTGCAGATGGGCTATCTGCGGCCCAACGAACTCTGCGCCGAGTACGCCACTCCTATCAAAGATTTATATATATGCGGTTCCTGCACCTATCCCGGCGGCACCATCCTGATGGCCAACGGATACAACGCCGCCAACCGGATTGCCGACGACTACGGCATCCAGAAATGGTGGAAAAAGCCGGAATCCATCGTGCGGGCCGAGGAACTTGGCCTGCTTTAGGCCTTTATGCATTTTTTTCTGACAGCATGTTGTCAGGAACTGAAGTTTCATATGAGGTGTCAGGAAGTGGGGGTGTTGAACCTTATACCCAGCGAAATTAACATTCCGGTATCCTCAAGAAGGAGTCACGTATCATGAAAGTCCAGTCTACCGGTCTGGGCAAAACAGTCATGCTGGCCCAGTTTAAAGAGCTTTTGAATACCGAATTCGACAACCAGCAGGTTTTACAATTAACCATGGTGTCCACGGAACCGCTGCACTGGACGATCAAAGTCTACATGGAGCCCGGTGACCTGCGCCAGGCGATCGCCATGGGGCTTAAGCCTTCGGTGCTGTGGAAGGCGCTGCTGGCGGTTGTCGCGGGTCGATTTTCACTTTTTAAAAAACCCAAATCAGGGCTGGAGGAATCGTCTACCGAGGCCAGGCAGCAAACGGCTGGATCATCCAGTGGTTCTGGGCAGCCGAAGTCAGGGACATCTTCCAGTTTGCTGTCGGGTCTCAAGGAGTCCGCCGACAGCAGCGAACCCTCCAGCCCGTTATCGAAGCTGAAGGGATAGCCCTTTGTATCAAGAATGAATTACTCTCAAGATAGATTTTAATTTAATAACTAATGCTAAATGATTACCGGTGAAAGGAGCAACGATTATGGCCGACATGAGCTTTGACGCCGTCGTCGTCGGAGGAGGACACCACGCCACCATTATTGCCAACTATTTGCAAAACGCCGGACTTGAAACAGGCGTTTTTGAGCGACTTCAGGAGGTTGGCGGAGGAGCCTGCGGTGACGAGCTGCCGGCTCCGGCTTTTTTGCAAAATCCCTGCGCTCACTTCACCCGCATGTTCGGCAATCCTGCCTATCACGATTTTAATCTGAGAAAATTCGGGCTGCATTATGTTTTTCCGGAAGGCAACGAGGCCATGGTTTTTCCGGATGAGACCTGCTTTGTCGGCTACACTGCGTTTCCCGTGGTGGATCCGGATACGGGCCGGGAAGAGTTCTCCAATGAGAACTTTAAAAAAACCTATGACGAAATTGCCCGCTTTTCTAAACGCGATGCCGATATGTATGAATGGATCACCGAGCGGTATGAAAAACGCTGGCGAATGGCATTCCGCAAATATCGTTACAGCCCGCCGACGCCCTGGGGGGTGCCTAATCCCCTGGAAGAATTATTCACAGATGATAAATACGGCTTCGATCCCGTCTGGCATTACATGAACGGCATCCAGGTGGCCCGGGATCTTTTTGAAAGCACCGAAATGCGGCTTCTCTTCATGCGTGCAATTGCAACTTCTTCGGGCTCTTTTCCGGTGGATGCCATGGGCGTCTATCAGGTGGTGCATATGCTGGGCCTGGTGCTCTCAATGGAATCAGCCTCGATTGTATCCGGAGGGACCCATGCCATCACCCATTCCCTCCAGCGATCATTCAGCTCAATGGGCGGTCAGTTCTTTGTAGAAAGCGAAGTGGACAGGGTTCTCCTGGACGGAGACCGGGCTGTGGGAGTCAAGCTGGTCAACGGGGCTGAAATCGAGGCCCGCAAGCTGGTGGTCAGTGACCTTGGCGTGCCGCAAACCATGCTGCGCATGCTCCGGGACACCAAATTGGCCGACCGACTCGTGCACCGCATTAAAAACATCGATTACGATCGGGCCCAGATATTCTGGGGCAATGTCGCCCTTCATGAACTGCCCGACTACAAGGCCAAGAGTTTCAACCCTGATCTGGGAGAGCAACCGCGACTCTACATGGGACCCAAAGATGAGGACTATCTATCCTACAATTATATGTCCGAAATCTTTATGCAGGGTTTCCCAAGCCCGGGAAAAATGTTTCTGCTGGCCGCCCCGGACAGTATCTGGGACAAGAATCGGGCCCCCGAAGGTAAGCACACGATCCTGCTGGAAGAATTTGCCGCACCGCTGCGTTTTTTCTCTGAGAAAGAATGGCTGAAAATGAAACGGGAAATTGTGGATCACATCCTCAAGGACTGGCAGATTTATGCCCCCAACATGACCTGGGACAATGTGATCGCCCATAATATCCAAACCCCCCTGGATGTGTCCTATCGTCATCCTGACATGAAGGAGGGTGGTTGGGCGGAAGGCGCCATGATGCTCTCGATGCAGGACCGCTTTCGTCCGGTTCCGGAAATTGCCAATTACCGCATCCCGGATGTAAAAAATATGTACATCTGTTCTTCCAACCTGCATTCCTGTGGAGGGATCGGTCGCGGCAGCTCCTACAATTGCTTTAAAAAAATTGTTGAAGATTTTAATCTGCCCAAGATCTGGGAGGAAAGGGGCCGGGAATATTAGAAGAGAATTCGGAATGTGGAATGCGGAATGCGGAAGTGGGAATGCGAAGGCTGAAATGAGTGGCGGAGGTGGGGAGCAGGAATAAAGAAATAAGGAGTTTATATGCGCCTGAAAGATAAAGTCGCCATCGTGACCGGCGGTGCCAAGGGGCTGGGCCGGGCGTTCGCCGTCAAAATGGCCACCGAGGGTGCCCGGGTCATGGTTGTCACCCGCAAGGATATGGACAATCTCAAGGAAACGGTCCGGCAAATCGAAGATCTTGGCGGGCAGGCCGCCTTCTTTCAAGCCGACGTTTCCAAAGAAGCGGATACGCTGGCCATGGCCGAAGAAGCCGTCAGGGCGTTTGGCCGCATAGATATTCTGATCAACAATGCCGCTGTCTATGACGGAATAACACGCAAGCCTTTTTATGAAATCGATCCGGCCGAATGGGACCTGGTGATGGCCGTCAACGTAAAAGGCGCATTTCTGACGGCCAGAGCGGTCTTTCCCTGTATGAAGAAGCAGGGTTACGGTAAAATCGTCAATCTGGCCTCCGAGGTCTTCTTTACCGGTTCCTACGGTTTTGCCCATTATGTATCTTCCAAGGGCGGAATTATCGGCCTTACCCGGGCTTTGGCCGTGGAGTTGGGCCCTTACAATATCTGTATCAATTGCGTGGCACCTGGATTTACGGACACCGAGGCCAGCAGAGGTCTGGCCGACGTAAATAAATATGACACGTCCAAAACACCACTGCGCCGGCTCGAAAAGCCGGAGGATCTAACGGGTGCCGCCGTTTTTCTGGCTTCGGCTGAAAGCGATTTCATGACCGGCCAAACCCTGCTGGTGGACGGCGGACGGGCCATGCATTGAAAAAAGGCTTTAGGAAAAAGGAAAAATCATTTTTTGCCGTGCGTTCTGCCTACCGCGCCATAGTCCCGCCCCAGCGGAACGACGGCTGGAGTCGTGCACCCTGAGGCCATAGATGGTGACACCATGACCGTAAAATTCATTCAGTATTGGGATGTGCTTTCCGAGCGGGAAGACGAATTCAGCAGGTTCATGGTGAAGAGCTACATCCCTGGAATTAATGAAACCGGATATCTCCAAATCGTCGGTTCCTGGCATGTCGCCACCGGCGAAGGCCCCTACTACATCATGGAGGGTGTTGCAGACTCGGTTAAAAATATCCATAGCCTGCTGCAGCTGGATGAATTCAAGAAACTCAGTCATCTGTTGCATTTCTTAATCACAAACTACAAAACCAAACTTCTAGTGCCGACCGGCCCCATCGAGGGGATCGTTCCCGATGACAAAAACTATCGTTTCAACCACCATTATGATGTCATCTACGATAAATATGATGACTATATGATGTTTATGAAAGACGAGCATCTCCCGATCATGGAAGAACTTGGCGTCAAAATGATCGGCGCCTGGTATGTAGCCATCGGCCCAGGCCCCAATTTAGTTGTTGAGGGCGCCTGTCCCGGCGTAAAAATAATTATGGACGCTATCGGCAGTGAGCGCTATCGCCGGCTCACGGCGAAGTTGCTCACCATGGTCGACGGATTTGGCAGCAAAATTCTGGTCGATACCGGAATCCTGCACTGAAGAGGAAAAAGCAATGTCGGTCAAACTGGTCCAATACTGGAACATTCTGCCCGCCACCAAATCGGAATTCGATGCCTATTTCAATCAGGAATATGTGCCCCGCATCAATGAAACCGGCTTAATGAGGATGGTGGGCTCCTGGCATGTCGCCTCCGGTGAAGGCCCCTATTTTATCACGGAAGGTGTTGCCGGGACCGTGACCGAGGTCGAAAGCCTGATCATGACGCCGCTTTACATCGATCTGCGTAACCGCCTTTTGCAGCTAGTAAGAGATTTCCAGTCCAAACTCCTGGTTCCGATTGAATCAATGCAGCCGGATGTTCCGGATGTCGAGCATGGATATAAATTTAACCAGCACTTTAATATCAACCCCGCAGATTTTTATGCGTTTTTAGATTTCGAAGAGCAGGTTCACCTTCCGGAGATGAAACGCTTTGGTCTTACACTGGTGGGTGGTTGGAATGTTGCGGTGGGCGCCACCCCTTACATGATTGATGAAGCCCGGGCCGACAATCTGGTAATGATCGGTGAAATGCTGGAAAGCCCGACCTACCAGAAATTAACACTTAAATTGCTCCAATTGGTCTCCAACTACGGCTGTAAAATTCTCGTGCCATCCGGACACATCAACACCTGACCTCGGCCATTCAATAAAATGGGCGCATTGACGATTTTATACGAACCATCGTGTTGCAGATATGTTGTTAAAACTATGTCCTTATCGAGTTTGTTCTAACAACATGTTGACGGAAACTGACGGTTTCAGGTGTTCCGCCGCAGGCGGATCAGGTGTCAGGGAGTGGAATTGCTGAACACT
>CAWGCM010000038.1:0-19187 GCA_963821065.1 uncultured delta proteobacterium
AACTTGAGCTCGACGGCCTGGGCGCTGAAAACACCGATTAGAATAAGGGTTAAGGACAGGGCGATGACCAATAACTTTTTGTGTTTCATGGTATTTTCTCCTTTTCTGCGCTTTAGGTATTCGAGACAATCTATCTGTGTCCCGATGTTTTATGTTGACCGCAGCGAAAATGGCTGCATCGAGAAAAAGCTGCCCGATCACTATCCCGGCTGCGGATTACCCCTTATATTCGGTATGGTTGCCCGCGAGATATTCAAGGGCTGCGGCGTGGCCTCCTTTTGAGAAAGGGATCCCTGCCAGCGAGAATCCCATTTCCAGTCCGGCCAGCGTTGCGGCCAGCATTAGGTCGTTGAAACTGCCCAGGTGACCGATGCGGAAAACTTTGCCTTTAACTTTTCCCAGCCCGATGCCAAGACACATATCGAATTTCTTTAAGATCAAATCAAGCAGGGCATCGGCATCATACCCGTCGGGCATCATGACGGCCGTCAGAGAACTGCTGTACTCTTGCGGGTCGGCGCAGAGGACCTCAAGCCCCCAGGCCCGTACGGCCCGGCGGGTGGCTTCGGCATGCCGTTCATGGCGGGCAAAAACGTTGGTCAGACCCTCTTCCTCCAGCATAGCGATGGCCTCCTGCAGGCCGTAGAGCAAATTGGTCGCGGGCGTATACGGGAAAAAACCGATTTTGTTGGCAGCCAGCATGGCCTCCCAGTCCCAGAAAGATCGGGGCATTTTGGCGGATTTTGCTGCCTCCAGCGCCTTGTCGCTGACGGCGTTTAAACCAAGCCCCGGCGGCAACATAAGGCCTTTCTGGGAGCAGCCGATTGTTACGTCCACGCCCCACTCTTCATGTCGATAATCTATCGAAGCCAGCGAAGAAATCGTATCGACCATCAGCAACGCCGGATGATCGGCCCGATCGATCGCCTTGCGGATCAGCTGAATTTTGCTGGTAACTCCGGTGGAGGTTTCGTTGTGTACGGCCATCACGGACTTGATTTGATGGCCCTTATCCGCCACCAGCTTCTGCTCGACCATTGCCGGGTCAACACCGTGCCGCCAGTCGGTTGGTACAAAATCGACCTCCAGACCCAAGGCCGTTGCCATATTGCGCCAGAGGGTGGCAAAATGCCCGGTCTCAAACATCAATACTTTGTCACCCGGTGAAAGGGTGTTCACCAGGGCTGCTTCCCAGGCACCGGTTCCGGACGAAGGGTAAATAACAACCGGACCGGCGGTCTGGAAGATACGTTTGAGGCCTTCTAAAACCGCCAATGAAGCTTTTGCAAATTCAGGACCGCGATGATCGATGGTGGGCCGGCTCAGCGCCCGCAGCACCCGGTCGGGCACATTGGTGGGGCCGGGTATTTGCAAAAAATGACGACCGCTTTGAAATGTCATAGTCGTTCCTCTTTTAATTCTGGACGATAGTATTGTTCACTTATTTGTTTTCAAATTTCCTTAGAACTGGTTTCAAAATCGTAGTTTATGTTCGAAGGCAAGGCGTCCGGCGGATTGAAAGCGGAGCGTACACGTCAGTACGTGAGCATTTCAATTCGCCGGACAACGCAGCATTCGGACATTAGATGCGGTTTTGCAACCAGTTCTGATTATTCCCAGGACTTACCTGACATCGTCTCCGGCGCCTCAATGGTTTTTAAAAATAAACCGGCCTTGGTTCGGGCATCGATTTTTTGGGTAACAACATGCAGCGACGCGCCGAATTTAGCCCGGCAAAATTCTTCCAGGGCCTGCTGGGTTTTGGCACTGCCGGTTACCGGCAGACAGGGCCAGAAATAGGTCGAAACTCCCATGGCAACCGTCCACATGGCTTTGGTTACCTCGGCCGTTCGGTTGGCTTCCGGAAAATAGGCACAAATCGGATAGCCTGAAAGCGCTTTGTCTCCGGCTGCTGCCAGGGCCAGCAGAAAATCCGTCAGGCGCCAGTCAATGACCGACGGCAGATTGTCACCCAGGGAAGCCAGCAGTTCGTTGACACCGGCACCGCAATCCTTGTCCCGGCGGGCAGGGTCCAACAGGCGGTATTTGGCCAGGCTGACGCTGGCTTCACCTTCGGAGATGCACAGGATATCGTTGGCCAGCAGCTGTTTGGCGATCGTAACCAGCACTTCGTCCTGGGTGTATTTAACGTTATTGCTGCCGGCCAGAATGGCGATGCCTTTGATCTTGCCGGCGTCCAGGGCGGCCACAATTTTCTTGATGTCCACCTCGGCGGCGGAATAGCCCATAACCGCCGATTCTTTGACCATGGGGATGTCCCGGGTAGATGTTTTGCCGCATTTCAAAAGCGTGCTCGGCCTGCTCCACGATTTTTTGAGCAAAGGCATCCGGGTCCGGGTTTTGATTTAATCCATCGGTCGGTACCACGGTCACTTTCCAGTCCTTGGCGACTTCTGCCAGCGACGGGTTGACAAATTGACTCCCGGCGACAATCAGGTCAACGGCACCGGTCATCAAGGGAATCTCCTGCGAAACATAGGTGGTCACCGGATAAAAGCGATAGGGCGGCAGCAACGGATCTGTGCAAACGCCCATCACACTGACGTTTTTCTCTTCCGCAGCCTTGGCGACCTTTTGTTTGAGCAAGGGCGAGATGGGACCGTAAATAAGAATGGTGGGGACATCCTTTTTTAGAATGCCCAGGTTGACTTCCAGCTCCGAGGCGGTGGTGTCGCCAAAGACCGCTGCTTTTAACCGATGCTGGAGCCTGTCGGCCATACACCCCAGGAGTGCGGTTTTAAAGGACCACAGCAGGGTTTCCTCCATATCACTGATCCCGCCTTCCAGGCACTGGGAGGCCTTGAAAATATCGCTGGCGATGCCCCGGGGAGCAATTCCCGCTGTTTTCCAGCCTTCCACGAGGGCTGCCGGGAACTCATCGATGACTGCGGAGTTACCCGTATGCATCAGATCTACGATGGCTTTCAGGGTTTGCTCGGCTTGTCCTTTGTCGGCGGGCTTTATCGTACCGGCCTGGACCCCATCGGCAAAATCATTTAACTGATCCAAATAGGACATGGTCCCTTTCAAGACCAGGCGCAACAGAGATTGGGCGGCCAGAATGTCTTTGTCTTTGCCGCAAACCCCCAGTTTGCTCTGGTCCCGGAACGGATGGCTGATGCAGGGTCCCTGCAGGCAGTCCCGGCAGCTCAAACCCGATTCACAGAATCCGCATTCGGGCAGCTGTCCTTCAAACCGGTCCCATGCGACGGTTATCTCCTGATCGGCTGCTTTCAGCAAGAAATGGTTAACCGCGCGATCAGCGGTCTTTCTCTGGATAAACTCCATCTTTTTCTCCTTTCTTACAACTGGCGCCCGACACCGTCGTAGTTTTATACTTATCTGTTGCCAGGCGCTGTCCAATGAGTCCTCCGTTTTAAAATACCTTGCGATAATCCTGGCGCGGCTCAACCGTTATGGCCTGGGTCGGGCATACTTCCGCACAAATCGGGTACCCCATGTTCCGGCAGCGATCGCATTTGATGGCCACTTTATAGGTCGGCGAGGGATTGATGATTCCGAAGGGGCAAACCATCACACACATCCAGCACGCAATACATGTCGGTTCGTGAACGTATACCAGTTCCGTTTCCGGATCCCGCCGCATGGTTCCATTGGGGCATGCATCCAGGCACGGTGCTTCGACACAATGCCGGCACTGCATGGCCAGATTCTTGCCCTCCACATACACCCGGGGCACCGGCTGGGGTTCCTCCTGAATCGCTCCGGCAAGTTCCTTGGCAACCGATGCGATTTCCGTCCCGCACCACAGTTCGCATTGGTGGCATCCGGTGCATTTTTTGGGGTCTACCTTTATAACCTGCAATTTATCCTCCTCACAAAAAAGGTTCATAGGTTCAAAGTTCCCCGTTCAGGGTTACCTTTAATTACCTGGTTATTTGGCGTTCAGGCTAAATATTTTGAAATTTCTTTAATCATTATATATCGAACGTAAGGCTTTCCAGATTCATGAAGAAATAGGCTCAGATTCGAGATAAACCCTGAACCTTTGAACCCTTGAACGGTGAACCCTTCAAACCTTAAAGACCCGTATCCATCAGCTCCTTGTATTCCGGTTCGGTGAATTTGTCACCGAAGCGTCGCAGCAAGGGCAGGATATCCATAAAATTCAGATTGTTACTCATCAAGGCCTGGATATAGTCGGAAACATCTATCTGCCGTCTTAAAAGAATCGATATAATGCCGGATCGCTGGGTTTGGCCGACACCGATAAAGATAGCACCGACAATGCATCCGTTTTTTAATATGATTTTTTTATAGGTGTTTTTGGTTCGCTTTTTGACTTCCTGAAAATGGCATTCCTCATCCACATAGGAGCACTCGTCGGTACGGGTCACGCCCATGGACATGGCGGGAATACCGATAAAATTGCCGATGGAATTCATGCGGACGGATCCGCCGTATTGCCTGTCCTGCCCGGCCATATTTAATCCGGCAATCCGGCCCTGTTCGACGGCCATGGGCCAGATGCCATTGATGAAAACCTGATTGCGGGCAATATCGAAGGTCTCGCAGACATCTCCGGCCGCATAGATGTCCTGACAGCTGGTCATCATGCTGCCGTCGGTTGTGATCCCCCCCATCATGCCGGTTTCGATACCGGCCTTCTCGGCCAGTTCCACCGCCGGCCTGACACCAACGGAGAGAATGACATTGTCGCACTCGATTTCACCCGTACTCGTCACAACGCTCTGCACCCGGCCGTTGCCGGTAAATTCAATCGCGCGCTCACCGGTAATCACTTCGATTCCCATCTGCTCGATGACGCCTCTGATGATGCCGGCCGCCTCGTCATCAAAAACCGTCGGCAGCACGTGCCCCAACTGCTCGAGCAAGGTGACCCTGACACCCCTTCGCATCAGGCTGATACAGGACTCCACGCCGATACTCCCGGCACCGATGACCACGGCGCGGTCGCCTTTAAAGTTGTAGATATTTTCCGCATCCTGCATGGTTTTCAGGGCAGAGATCCCCTCTTTGTCAACGCCCGGAAGTTTAGGGATAATGGCATTGCCGCCGGTGGCCAGCAGCAATTTGTCATACTCGTAGGCTGTGCCGTTATCGGCTGCTACCGTCTTGGATTCCGGGTTGATTTCTTTAACCCTGACCCCGATATGGGCCGTGACGTTGTTTTCTTCGAAAAAATCAGCCGATCTGAAATTTAGCAGCGGTTTTGAAAGTTCCTCGGCTACATAGTAGGGGAGAAGTACTCTTGAAAAGAGAGCAGTCTTTTCATCGCTGAACAAATCAATCGCAGATGATTTGTCAACGGATCGAATTGCCTCCACCGCACTGACGGCCGCGGCGCTCCCTCCGACCAATACATATCGCATTATTTTCTCCTTCCTGCGGGTCAAACTGGTTTTCTACAGAGCCAGATGCATCAGTACAAACTGTCGACCATATAAGTAGAAAGCACTTCCTGGAAAATCTTTTCCCCGCGGGTCAAATTAAAGTTACCGCAGGTGCAGCACTGGGCCATCTCCACTACACAGGACCGAATCGTTCGGCGGCCGCGTTTGACATCCCGCACCATTTTGCCCACCAGATCGGTGGCAATCATGGCATGGCCGCACATGGTCAGCAGCTTTAAAACCGCATAGCCGGGCAATCGCTCGGTCTTGCCCCAGGTGCCCAGTGAATACTCCAGTGAATGAATGGGCCCAAGTCCGGCCTCATGCATACATTGCTGAACGACATCGGTGACACCCGAAATAATCACTGAAATCCCGGGCCGCCGTTCTTTGAGCTCGGTGAGCAAGGCCACGATTTTGTCCCGGTTGTCGAAGGTACACTGAACAATGGTCCCGTCCGTCACACTGGCCAGGATATCATCCATGGTGGTGTTGTAGATGTTGCCGGTTTTCATATCCCCCAGGTTTATCGGCCCATGCTTGTAACAGATGCTCAAAAAGTTCTGGGTCTTGGGAGCGGATCCGGGCTTGTTGACACCGGTGGCCGGGCAGCCCAGCACCACAAAATCATCCTTGAGGCTTTCATAATCCCCTCTGCGATGCAAACTGTGCGTCATGAATCTTCTCCTTTAATCATCATAAAACTTGAAGGACGGCAATCCTATCCCCAAGTTGTTTTTGCTGTTGATGGAATACCAGAACCCTGATTCCTCCAGGACGGCCTTGATGGGCACCTCTCCATCCGGGGTAACCTTGGTGATCACTTCCACGGTGAAGACGGTATCTACTTTAGCGGCGGCCTCCTGCAGCGCTTTTAGGGCCTGGGGAAGTTTTTCCAGCTTGCACTTGCCTTCAATGATCGCGGAGGTCGCCTTTTCACCCAGAACATCGTCTCTGAGCTTGCCCGTTGATTTGTCCGACATGAAATGGGTGACCGGATTCTCCTCGGCCAGTTCATAGCCGATGTTGGCGCCCATTAAGGCCATGGCAACGATTTCAACATCTTTGAAATAAGACCCCAACCCCGGTCGGCCCAGCTCTACCCCGACGCCGACCTCTCCGGGAAGAAAGGAACCCTTGACGTCATTGGTTTTCATCTCTTCGGTTCCCCGGCCCGGCACCTGGGAGCCCTTGAACTCGATCAGGGGATTGCTCAATATGCCGCGAATTTCCCGCGGCCAGTCCTCCACCGGCTGATAAAGGGCGTTGACCGGACAGATGTTGGCCCGCACACACATGCTGCAGTCGGTACATTTATCCTGGTCGATTTCAATGTAGATCCGGCCGGGAATTTGCTCATGCCGGTGAAAGGTTTGAATTTTTCCCATGGGGCAATAAGGAAAACATCGTTTACATGCAATACATTTGTCTATATCTGCTTTCATCAGATCCTCCTGACCCGGACAAGCCGGAACCTCCAAGCACGCAATCTGAAACCATATCAATCCGAAAATGAACGGTTACAATGTTTTAACGCTATGAATTTTTTATCTTTTCTATTTAAATTGAGTTGTAATGTTATCCGATATTTTGTGCAACGCCTCTTCTTTGGCTTCTTTAACATGTTCACGCATCACCCGTTCGCAGAGATCCGGATCTTTCAGGCTGATGGCCAACAGGATCTTACGATGGCCGTCAATGGTTTTCTTGGCGCCGTCAAGATAATGCAGGCTGTCTTTGCGATATCGCAGTACATATTTGCGGGTGTCTGCAATCAGGCTGTGGAACCGGCTCTTGTTGGGAACAACCGCATGCAGGGTGTCATGAAACTGGGTGTTATATTTAAAAATCTCATCGAGTTTATTGCGGCGCAAGGCATCTTCCGCTTTCTCGATACACCAGTTGAGTTTTTTGATGTCCGGATCGGAAATGTACTCGCAGACGATTCGAATGGCATAGCCTTCCAGGGCGGCCCGAATGTCAAAGACATCTTCGATGTCCTCGCGAGAATCAGGGGCCACGCAGAATCCTCTGCTTTCCAGAGGCTGAATCAGCCCCTCGGAGGCTAACTTATGCAGGGCCTCCCGGACCGGTGTCCGGCTGACGCCCAGGCCGTTGGCCAAATGTTCTTCGGTCAGTCGCTCACCCGGCGTGAATCGTCCGGCCAGGACATTGGATTTCAAATTGTTATAGGTCCATTCCCGCACCGGGGTGGACTTTTTAGGGGTTTTTAATTGAGCGCTGGATTTTTGCAATTTTGTATACAATCTTGGTTGATTGTTGGATAGTAAAATTAGGTTTATGTCATCTTTAAAAAAAAGTCAATAAAATTTTTTTTTATTTATATTATTTAATTTCAATAATTTATAATTATTTTATTCCTATGGATAATATCGTTTATTAAAAAAGCCGCTTGATTTTTTTATTTTTCCATCTTATTTTTGGATACAATTCTGGTTTGACATTTCTTAGAAAAATGTCGAAAATTATCCGGAATAAGTACCTAACCCGGACAAGCCAGACCCATACAAGAAAAGTTAATCACGAAAGCACGAAAAAAGATGATCTAATTTTCGTGCTTTCCAGCTTTCGTGTTTTCGTGATGAAAAAAAAGTTTGGCTATAAAAAAAATCTAGACTTTTGCGCAACGATGTGCCATATTGGATGTTATCGACGGTTAGGAGAAAACCCAACAAACCACCGCTTTCGTAACGTTATTCTGACAAACGCTTTAGTTGCAGAAAGGATATCTTAAGAATGGGGTTTAGCGTTTCACTTGACAAAGATGCCTGCAATGGCTGCGAAGAATGTTTGGAGGCCTGTACCACCGGGGTATTTGAAATGCGAAATGGCAAATCTGTTCCCGCGCATGCCGACGAATGCATTGGTTGCGAAAGTTGTGTTGAGGTATGTGAGCAGAATGCAATTATGGTTGAAGAAACCGGGGTTGAGATGTCAGATACCTTTAAGACGCTTTTGCGTGATATCCTTTAATTTTTGCAGAGCAAAAATTATTCTAATTCTTTTTTCAGCTGCAGTGACCTTTTATAGTAGTGGGCCAGCTTTTTCTGGACGGCGCCATAAACCGTTCCATCCGGATAATCGCCGTTTTTATCCGCTTTGCCTGCCGGTACGCCGGTCAGGATCTCAATGCCTTCTTCCACCGTTGAAACCTGATAGACATGGAATTTGCGTTTTTTAACGGCGTCGATGACTTCTTTTCTAAGCATGAGGTTTTTAACGTTGGCCTGGGGTATTATCACGCCCTGCTTTCCGGTGAGATCGCTGGTTTTGCAAACTTCGAAAAACCCTTCGATTTTCTGATTGGCCCCTCCGATGGCCTGGATATGGCCCTTCTGGTTAACCGAACCGGTAACGGCAATTTCCTGTTTGATGGCAATACCCGACAGACTGGAAATAATGGCATACAATTCGGTGGATGATGCGCTGTCACCGTCGATGCCGCCATAGCTTTGTTCAAAGGTAATGCTGATCGACAGGTTCAGGGGAAAATTTTGGGCAAACGTTCGGCCCATATATCCCGAGAGAATCAGCACCCCCTTATCATGGGTGCTGCCGCTTAGTTTCGATTCCCGTTCGATATTAATCACACCGTCTTTACCCATAAAGGTTTCAGCGGTTATGCGAACCGGGCGCCCAAAGGAAAAATTGCCAATCTGATAGACGGCCAGGGCATTGACCTGACCAACCACCTCACCTTCCACATCGATCATGATGGTGTTGTCCAGATAGGATTCGTGGGTTTTTTCTTCGTAAAGGTTATAGCGGAAGCGATGTTCGTTGAAGGCCTTGACGACATATTTATCGGTAATGAGCCGGGCCTTGTTTTTGCGGGCCCAGTAGTCGGATTCTTTTAAAACGCCAACTAGTGGACCGAAACGAATCGACAGTTTATTTTTATCGGATACGTATTTTTCGCCGTATTCTACGATCGTCGCCACGCCTTTGGGCGTAAACGGCAAAAGGTTTTCTTGATTGCAGACCCGGGCAATAAAGCGGGCGTATTGCTGAACCGTGTCGGCGGTCCTTACCACTTCGTAGTCAAAATCCGCCCGGACTTTAAATATTTCGTTGAATCGATGGTCGTAATTTTGAAGCACTTCAAAATCGTCATAGCTGCCCAGCAGCACGACTTTGACTTCTATCGGGATCGGTGCCGGTCGCAGGGAAACGGTCCCGAAACCGGTTTCTTCGGCAATATCTTCGATTTGAAGATATTTGGCCTGCAGGGTGCGTTTAAGCGCCTCCCAGACATAGGGGTGCATCATTAATGATTCCATGCCCATTATCAGGAAGCCGCCGTTGGCATTTAACAGGGAGCCGGCCTTGACCATGGTAAAGTCGGTGGTGACGGTCCCCATGTAGGCCCTTTTTTCGATCCGTCCCATCACATTGTGGTAGGTGGGGTTGGTTTCAAAGATGACCGGAGCACCTTTGGCCGGTTCGCGATCCGTTAAAGCGTTCACCTGGTAGCGCTGCAGATTCGAATCCGGCGGCAGTTTGAAAATGCTCATTCTCTTTTGAGTCGCCTTCCTCGGAGGGCATGAAATACTGGACGTTTTCGACGATGTCCTGCTCAATTTCATCCAGATGCTTTAAGATGCTGGGGCTGTCTTTAAATTCGGATCTGATTTTTTCCAGCCGGCTTTTAACCACCGCCAGGGTGACTTCATCCATCAATTTTTCAACGTCCGTGTGCAGGGCCTGGTTCAGTTTATCGATTTCCACCGAAGCCAGCTCGATTTGCTCCTGGACCCGGCGGATGTTATCCTCGATGGCGGCTTTTTTATCGTTGGGAAGTTTGTTGTAGTCCTCAGGGGTCAGGGGGGTCCCATCAATGACGGGGACCGTTTCAATCCCCTGTTCGGATTTTAGGATCTGGAGGTTGTTTCTGGCGGCAGACTTATCGATTTTTTGAAAGAGCCGGTTTTGTTTGTCGGAAAATCTGGATTTTATGCCCGACAGGCGCTTGAGATATCCTTCGCCTTCAAACGCCTTGGGTAAATCTTTCTTCAAGTCCTCTACGAATTTATTCATTTTCTTGCTGAACGGCACTGCTTTACCGAAAGGAACCGCAATGGCTTTGGGGCGGAAGTGGTCCTTGAAATTATTTGCCAGACACCAATCATCCGGCCTGGGAAGCGTTTTGGCGTGTTTGGAAACAAGTTCTCTAACAATGGTCGATTTGCCGGTGCCTTCAACCCCGGTAACGAAGATATTATAACCGGAGCTTTTCATGTTCAGTCCGAATTCAATTGCCTGAACCGCCCGCTTTTGACCGATGACTTCATCCAGAGGTTTGATTTCCGTAGTATTCTTAAACTTAAAAATTTTAGGATCACAAACACATCGCAGTTCGGCAGCTTTCAATTCATTTTTTTTCGACATCTTTTGGTTCCTGACTGATTTGTAGTTGATTTGACCTTGTTAGGCTTTTAGAAGGGGATTATCTAAAATTAGGTCGAAAAAATGTTATATAAACAATTGTTAAAGTAAGCTAAATCGACTTCAATATCAAGTTCGAATGTTAAAAAGCAGAGCAACGTCAAAGTAGAGTCGGTCACTGGGCCGACAATAGGCAGGCAGCCACAACGGATTGCCTTACGCTGTCACGGTTTAAGAAATTTGAACATTCGAATTTTGAATTTGCCCTTCGACTTGGCTCAGGGTGGTGAGCTTGTCGAACCATTTCGTATTTCATGCTTCGAATTTGTAATTTATCACGAATTGATATTTTCCTAATTACCCTTTAGGTATTTCTTAAAATATCTGGCGGTGTGCGATTTTTTAGTGGCTTTCAGAAGTTCTTGGGGTGTGCCCGAGGTGACCACCCGGCCGCCGTCTTCGCCGCCTTCGGGTCCCAGATCGATAACATAATCTGCTTCGCGGATGATTTCCATGTTGTGCTCGATAACGGCCACGGTGTTGCCGTCATCCACCAGTTTTTGCAAAACGTCGATCAGCCGCTGGACATCGGCCATATGCAACCCTGTGGTGGGCTCATCAAGGATGTAGAGCGTATGTCCGTTGGATGGTTTGGCCAGCTGCTGGGCCAGTCTGATCCGCTGGGCTTCACCGCCCGACAGGGTCGGGCTGGGCTGCCCCAGACACAGATACCCCAAGCCGACATCGCAGACAAACTGTACTGCCCGACGGATGGAGGGGATGGCCGCAAAAAAGCGGGCCGCCTCGGCAAAGGTCATTTCCAGAATTTCTGAAATATTTTTACCCCGATACTGGATGGCCAGGGTTTCATTGTTAAAACGCTTACCCCGGCAGACATCGCAGGGCACATACACATCGGGCAAAAAGCTCATCTCCACTTTCGGACGTCCTTGCCCCTTGCAGGCTTCGCAGCGACCGGCGGCCACATTAAACGAGAAACGGCCGGCGGAATATCCCCTGGCACGGGCCGGCGGCGTCAGGGAGAATAGTTTGCGGATTTCCGACAAAAAGCCCACATAGGAAGCCGGTACGGATCGCGGCGTGCGGCCGATGGGGCTGTGATCAACTTCCAGCACCCGTTTCAGATGGTTCCAGCCTTTGATATCTTTACAGGTGCCCGCCGAACGACGCTGGTTTAAAAGCCGGTTGCGCAGACCTTTGTAAAGCGTCTCTTTTAGCAGACTGGATTTTCCCGAGCCGGACACCCCGGTTACGGCGATCAGACAACCAAGGGGAAAATTGATCTTGATGTTTTTGAGGTTATTGACCGAGGCCCCCAAAATCTGGATAGCGGGTCTTTTCTTATACGGCCTCATGCGGGATGTGATTTTTTTGGTGTGTTCGCCAAGCAGCGCACCGGTGATGGATAAAGGTGCTTTTTTCAAATCTGCAAGGGTTCCGTAAGCCACAACTCGGCCGCCCTCCTGTCCGGCCCCGGGGCCCAGATCAACGATTGTATCGGCGGCTCGAATGGATTCTTCATCATGTTCAACCACCAGAATCGTATTGCCGCGATCGCGTAGGGTCTTGAGGGCGTCGATCAGAACCCGGCTGTCCCTGGCATGCAAACCGATGGTAGGCTCATCCAGAATATAGCAAACACCGGTAAGATTGGATCCCAGCTGGGCGGCCAGACGTATGCGCTGGGCTTCGCCGCCGGAAAGCGTGTCGCCGCTGCGCGCCAGGGAAAGATAGGATAAACCCAGTTGACTCAACAAGGACAAGCGGGTTAACAATTCCGCTATAATCGGTTCGGCGATCGGCTTCTCATGGCCTTTGAAGGTCAGATTTTTCAGCGCCTGATAAACATCCCGGGCCGGCTTTTGTACCAGGTCCCAGATGCTGTCATGGCCGACTCTAACGGCCAGGGCCCGGGATCTCAGGCGACTGCCGCCACACCGGGGACAGACCTTGGTGTCGGAGCTGTCTTCATCCCCCGGTTCGCCGATGGTACCGAGTCCGCTGCATTGGGTACAGGCACCCTGTTGGCTGTTAAACGAAAACAGGCGGGGATCAAGACCTTCAAGGCCAATCCCGCAGGCCGGGCAGATGCCGTGTATACTGAACACGTCTTCGTTTCCCCGGCGGTCTAAAATTACCAGGCTGCCGCGGCCTTCGTTCAGTGCCGCATCGACCAGGGTCTCAATGTTTTTAGCGCGCAGGTGCCCGATAACCAGATCGATGCTGTGCTCATGATAGCGACTCAGCGCCATACCTTCTTTTAGGACGGTAATCTTACCATCGATGCGGGCCTGTTTTATGCCTTTTTTCAGGGCGCGCGCCATGACCTCCTTGTGAAATCCCTTACGGCCGAATACCTTGGGGGCCAGTACCATGGCAGCTTTACGGGGATAGCGTCGACGAATTTGATCAACAATGGCCATCCGGGTCTGGGCCTTCAGTTGGCGCCCGCATCCCGGGCAGTGCTGAATTCCGAGTTTGCTGTATAAAAGCCTCAGGTAATGATAGATCTCGGTCAGGGTGGCCACGGTGGATCGCCGGCTGGCATAGCTGGTTCGCTGTTCAATGGCCACCGTCGGGGCCAGGCCCGTGACCAGGTCGACTTCCGGTCGCTCCAGTATTTTCATATACTGCCGTACATAAGGTGCCAGGCTTTCAAGATAACGGCGCTGGCCTTCGGCAAAAAGGATATCAAACGCCAGGGTGGATTTTCCCGAACCGGATACACCGGTCAACACCACCAATTGGTTGTGGGGTACGGTCAAATTGATATCCTTGAGGTTATGCTCCCGGGCGCCCTTTAAAGTAATGACATCGGGCATTGCGGCCCTGTTAAATGATGCCCTTGACTCGGCAACGCCGGCCGGAAAGGATTTGGACGGTTTCAAACGACCGGCCTTTTTCAAATAGGCTTTTAAAAAGCGGCCGGTATGGGATTTGATATTTTTAGCGACCTCTGCGGGCGGGCCGGTTGCAACGATCCGCCCTCCGTCATCGCCGCCTTCGGGTCCCAGGTCGATAACCCAGTCCGCGGTTTTGACGACGTCCATGTTGTGTTCGATCACCAGGACCGTATTGCCGCTGTCGACCAGTCGCTGCAGTGCCCCCAGGAGTTTGCCGATATCATCAAAATGCAGACCGGTGGTGGGTTCGTCAAAAATGAACAGCTTGCCTGGGGATTGCCGGCTGCCGTTCCCGACGTAGCGGGAAAGCTTGAGCCGCTGGGCCTCGCCCCCGGACATGGTGTTGATCGGCTGTCCCAGACGAATATAGCCCAGCCCCACCTCGGCCAGTGGTTGCAGGGCGGAAACGATTTTTTTGTGGTCCTTGAAAAAAGCCAGGGCCCGGTCCACTGTCATCATCAGAATGTCGTGAATATTTCGCTCCCGGTAGTCGACCTCGAGCACATCGGGTTTGAAGCGCGTTCCCTTGCAATCCGGACAGGTGATGAAGACATCCGAAAGAAACTGCATCTCCACCTTTTCGAAGCCGTCGCCATTGCAGGTTTCACAGCGCCCGCCGGCCACATTAAACGAAAAATGACCGGGCCCGAATTTTTTGGCCTGGGCCGCCGGGGTATCAGCCAGCAATCTGCGAATTGGGTCCAGGGCTTTGGTGTAGGTCAGGGCATTGGCGCGGGGGGTGCGACCGATGGATCGTTGGTCCACCAGGACAACATCCCGGATTAGTTTCAGACCACTGATGCTGCGGTGTTCGCCGGGGCGGCCCTCCGGGTTTCCCAGGGCTCTGCGAGCGGCTTTATACAGAACTTCTTCGGCCAGGGTCGATTTGCCGGAACCTGAAACTCCGGTTAAGCAGACAAACAATCCCAGGGGAATGCGCACATCGATATTTTTCAAATTGTTTTCCGCCGCGCCCTTTATTGTCAGCCATCGACTTTTACCGGGTATGCGCTGCCGACCGGCAACAGAAATTTTGCGTTCCCCCTTCAAATACTGTCCGGTCAAAGACCCGTTAACGTTGGCGGTGGGGCCGAAATACATGATGTCGCCGCCCTGCTCACCGGCCCGGGGGCCGAGGTCAAGCAAATAATCGCTCTCACGAATGATTTCCGGATCGTGTTCAACCACCACAACGGTGTTGGATAAATTGCGCAGTCCTTTTAAGATGCGAATGAGACGATGGTTGTCCCGGGGATGCAGGCCGATGCTGGGTTCATCCAGAACATAGAGAGTGTTGACCAGAGAGGAGCCCAGGGCCGACGCCAGCGCCACCCGCTGAACCTCACCGCCTGAAAGGGTGCGGGACTGGCGCTCCAGGGTCAGGTAGCCAAGGCCGACATCTCTTAAATAATTCAGGCGATTGTGGATTTCCTCCAGGACCAGCAGGCTGGCCTCATCCCGGGGCGACACCGGGATCTTTTTAAAAAATTGATAAGACTGCTCGACATTGCAGGCATAAATCTGGGCGATGTTCCGGCCGCCGATCCGGTACAGAAGGGTTTCTTCCTTGAATCGTGTGCCGTCGCATGCTCCACAACTATCATAGCTGCGATAGCGTGCCAGAAATACCCGCACCGGCATCTTATAGGTGCGGGATTCCAGCCAGCGGAACAGCCCTTCAATGCCGTAATAGGTTGAAGTCCCTTTTATAATGGCCTTTTTATGGTCGGCCTTTAGTTTGGCAAAAGGAATGTCCGTCGGGATTTTTTGCTGCCGGCAGAAATCCATCAGGTCTCCATATTCCATGCGGCCGTTATCCGAGGAGCCGAAGGGCTTGATGGCACCGTCTTTCAGGGATAATGAGTGATCCGGAATGACAAGATCCATGTCAATGCCGATGGTTCGGCCAAAACCCCGGCAGGTATCACAGGCTCCCATGGGGCTGTTAAAGGAGAAAAGATTGGGTATGGGCGGATTGTATTCAATCTTACAGCGGGCGCATTCCAACCGGTTGCTGAAAGCAAAATGCCTTCCGGGCGAAACCCACACATCCAGTTTTCCTCCACCAAAACGAAAAGCCATTTCGAGGGAATCCATTACCCGTTCCCGGTCCTTCGGTTGCAGGACCAGGCGGTCGGCCAGGACCGGAATGTCTTTGCGGCGGCGGTCGGGCTGCCAGTCTTCCAGTTGAACGATCCGGTTTTTAATATACAGACGATCAAACCCTATCTGCATCAAGGACTTGCGGATTTGATCGGGAGGGATTCCATCGATCAGGTAGGGAAAGGTGATGACGACCTGTGACCCGGCGGGAACCTTCCCAAGGAATTTCCAGATATGGGTCGGTGTTTCCGGCGTCACCGGTTTGCCGCAGGATCGGCAGTGAAGCTGTCCCAAACGGGCATACAACAGTTTTACATAGTCGGTGATTTCGGTCATGGTGCCGACGGTCGAGCGGGAAGTCCGGACCGGGTCTTTGCGGTCGATGGCGATGGCCGGCGGAATGCCTTCGATTTTTTCGACCCGGGGCCGGTCCATACGGTCCATGAATTGCCTTGCATAGGGGGAGAAGGTTTCTACATAGCGGCGTTGACCTTCGGCATACAGGGTGTCAAAGGCCAGCGACGACTTGCCCGAACCGCTGACGCCGGTAACCACCGTGATCTGGTTTAAGGGGATATTGAGATCGAGGTTTTTAAGGTTATGCTGCCTGGCACCCTTTATTCGAATCGATGAGTTGGTCATAAGATGCAGTTTTTTTTAGGTAATGGTAAATTCAACGTTATTCGAAGTTCCTGTATTCTACCATCGTGGAGTACTGGAGTGATTCAATTGTGGATTTGGGATTTGGGATTTTGGATTTTTGTTAGGCATTTGATTCGATTCTTATCCTTCCAATCCGAAATCTGCAATCCGAAATTCGAAATCCCCTGACTCCAACACTTCGATATTGTTAGAGAAGAAACCGACCCCGGTGGATTAGCCTTCATTTGTTTTAGATCCATATCTGTTAACTGAGCCTTAACCTAAGAACCCTTTGGCCGCTTGGCAAACTGATATTTTTTGACTGAAAAGGCCTTTGAATGATTGACATTCAAATAGAATGATTATTTTAAGGAATAGGAATCGGGTTGTGATATACAAAAGGTATTCCTTAATATAAGTATAGTCTCAATATGCCAATAACCGTCCGCAGGCGGGTAAACCTCCGGCGGATTTTATTTTTTGATCCTTCGCGCAACTTTAATTCATATACCCATCCGGACCTGTTCTTATTCGGCTATCAGGGGGGCCAGGTATTGGTAAGGGTTTAATTCCCCGCCCTTTGGGGCGTATAAAATTTTCCGTTTGATACCCCATAGCTTGCGGCGGGGTTGTTCATTAATAATTAATGATAAATAAGATTTATGACGATTTCGGTTTGTTTTAAAAAATATATTTTCAAGGTAAAAGGCTGGTATGACTAAATTATTTATAAAAAGGCTTATGGGTCTGAGTAAGCCTAAACTAATAATCCTAATGCTGACAGGGGCCATCTGTCTTATTTCCCCGATCCAGGCCCGGGCGGACAAAAACCCTGAAGAGCTAAAGATTCCGCAAAGTATTTACTCCGGGTTGCATCATTTTCTCGATCTTGTCGATCCTGAAAAAAAGGTTTCCTTTGACCCCGGGCGGGTTGCTGATGTTATGGCGTTTATCGAAGGATCCAAGGATGATTACACCCTGCATTTTGCAGATCGGGTACTCGGCATACCTTCGGCCTATTATGAATTTGACAGCCAGACAGATCTTGGCAAGATATCGAATTATGCCTTTAATCCGGATATTCCTGACATCGCGACCATGCCGTCTTCGGTGCGCCTGTTTCAATGGATGGACGAGAAGGGACAGCGGCGTCAAGCCCCGCGGGTGGATAAATATCTGGCTGACCTGGAGACACCGGTGGTGGAAAAAGCGCTGCAATATGTGGAAATTACCCCGGACACCCATTCGGGGGCCTACTATGGATACAACCTGTACCAGACTTTGGTTGTCTTCAAATACAAACAACGCAAGGTCATCGTCACCATATCCAGACAGGCGGATGTTTCCAGCGTTGGCAAGAAAGGTTATGTGCTGGGCACCGATGATGATTGGGACTATTTTTATTCCGGCCAGAAAGGATTAACCGTCCCGGCCCTGGGATGGGTCAGCTCTTATATGTATGCTTCCAGCGCCATCAACATTTTCTACGAAATAGAACCGGGATCACCCCGGGTCCGCTGCGCCATGTTTAAATGGCTGCGGGCCGGATGGTCGGGCATCAACATGGTGCAACGAAAGCATATCTATAACGGTCTTAAGCGGTTTGCCGGAACTTTCCAGCAGATCATGGAATATCCTTCGCTGCCGCCCGTGGAAGTGCTGGCTGCCGATTTTTCGCAGATCAGAACATATTCGGATGACACCCTGCGGTCAAAAATGGATATTTATTCGGATATCTTAAAAAGAAGGTATAACGGGGATAACCAAAACGGCAAGAAACGGCTCGCCAAAATGCTGGCAGACAAAGACCACTGGATCGCAATGTCCCGCGAGGAGATGGAAGCGGCCCTGGTGATCGAATACATGAAAGCCGTCATCGGCAAGACCTCCGCCGCTGAGATAGAAGAACTCCTGGGATTTAGAGTGGTTCGACAATAGTCATATGGATCAAACACCCGTTGTAATTGTGACAGGCGCTTCGCGGGGATTGGGAGCTGCCGTGGCACGCTGGCTGGCAAAAGCAGGGGCGGCGGTTACCCTTGTGGCCCGCTCCGAAGAAAAACTCATGGCGGTGGCCGCTGATGTGCGTCGCCTGGGAGGCACTCCCCATGCGGTCAAAGCAGATGTATCCGACTTCAATGCCTGCCGTACCGCCGTTGAAACCACCCTGGATCATTTCGGACGCATCGATGCCCTCGTGAACAATGCCGGAATTGTCCAACCCCTTGCCCCGGTCGCCGACACCCATCCGGATGATTGGCGATACAACATTGAAGTAAATTTGTTCGCCCCGTTTTATCTGGTCAGGGCTGCGATTGCCGAATTGCGAAAAAACAATGGAAGAATCGTGAACGTCAGCAGCGGCGCGGCCACGATGGTCATTGAAAACGCCAGTGCCTATTGTACCGGCAAAGCGGCCTTAAACCACTTCACCCGGGTGCTGGCTGCCGAAGAAAAGGAAGTGACCGCGCTGACCATGCGGCCCGGGGTTGTGGATACCGGCATGCAGGCCGTCCTGCGCAATGAAGCGGACAACGCCATGCCCGTCGATCGGATAGCCTATTACCGGCAGCTCAAAGAGCGCGGGGAGCTGGAGCCGCCGGAAATTCCGGCCCGTGCCATTGCCTGGCTGGCACTTTTTGCTCCTTCCGATTTTAGTGGCGACTTTCTGGATTATGACGATCCGCGTATCAGCAGGCCGGCGATAGAGGTGTTC
>CAWGCM010000039.1:0-32514 GCA_963821065.1 uncultured delta proteobacterium
CTGGAGCAAATCCTCATCGGATCGGTGGCCGAAAAATTGTTTCGCCGTTCTCCGGTGACAGTCGTATCTTATCGTGACGAGAAAAATCGGCAACGCTTAAGAAAACGTATAAACTTGACCTGACCTTTTAGGAAAGGGGTGGTGAAGGGGGCAAAAATGTACAGAATTAAATTATCAAATGTATTGATAATGGTTACTTGCATCTTGCTCATCGGTCCACCGGCAATGGCCGGTGAACGGTTTACGGATAACGGCGACGATACGGTGACGGATCATCAACTGGGATTGATGTGGGCCAAAACCGACAACCACGGCGATATCAATTGGAAACAGGCAAACCAGTGGGTCAAGTACACCTTCGGTGATACCCTTGCAAAAGGTATGATAACTGGCGGCTGCCGACCCTGGCGGAACTTCAAAGCCTCTATGTAGACGACAAGGCCTATAAGGGGTATGAGACGGACTGCGGTCAGCGCGTCAAGATCGTACCGGAAATAAAATTGAGTTGCGGGTGGGTGTGGACCTCAGAGACATCGGCCATTCAGGCGCACATATTTAATTTCAACCGCGGGTATCATTATACGGACCGGATGGTGCATAATAAGGCTACCGGGCCCTGCCGGTGAGGGACCTGGAATAAAAGATGGCAGAGGACAGAGGATTTCGATTGCGGATTTGCGATTTGTGATTTCGGATTGCGAGAGAAGGTTAAAAGTTGATTGTATTATTGACGGATGTGAGATTGTAGCTTAACTCAATAAACCCAGCAAGCTGAATCAACTAAGATAGCGCCTTGGCCACAATTGATTTTCTCCCTATGAGAGACCAGCATCCAGCAACTAGTAGCTACTTCTGTGTCACCCTCAACACTTCCTCAATTGTGGTAATGCCCTGCAATACCTTTTGAATGCCGTCCTGGCGCAGACTCATCATTTTTTCCCGGCGGGCTTCCATTTGGATCTGGTTGGAATCAAAGGTTTCAAGAATCAGATTTTTTAATCTCTCCGTCAAGACCATAAATTCAAAAATGCCCAAACGGCCGCTGTAACCGGTGCCGATGCATTTTTCACACCCGGCGGCTTTATAGATATGGCGTTCTTTGAAGTGATTCGGTGAAACACCGATGCTTTGCAGGTATATTGTGCTGGGTTTGTAAGCCTTTTTACAATTATCGCAAAGGACGCGCACCAGTCGCTGCGCCGCCACGGCCAATACCGAGGAGGAGATTAAAAAGGGCTCAACCCCCATATCCACCAGACGGGTGATGGCACTGGCCGAATCATTGGTGTGCAGGGTCGAAAAGACCAGATGGCCCGTCAAAGCGGACTGGACAGCTATTTCCGCAGTTTCCTTGTCTCGAATCTCACCAATCAGAATCACATCCGGGTCCTGGCGCACAATGGAACGCAGACCCCGGGCGAAGGTCAGGTCAATTTTTGGATTTACCTGGATTTGGCTGATGCCTTTTATCTGATATTCAATGGGATCTTCGATGGTGATAATATTGATGTTCGGCTTGTTGATGGACTGTAAAACGGCATACAAGGTGGTGGTTTTGCCGCTGCCGGTCGGTCCGGTAACCAGAATGATACCGTTGGGGGAAGCCACCAGTTTTTTAATCAGTTTAAGGCGTCCCGGGCTCAGGCCGATATCCGTAAGTTCCAGCAAGGAGCCTGATTTATTCAACAGCCTCAAAACAACCCGTTCGCCAAAAGCGGTCGGAATCGTTGACACCCGCAGATCGGTGTTTTGATCACCTACCTTGACCTCAAAGCGTCCGTCCTGGGGCAGACGTTTTTCCGCAATATTCATTTTCGCCATGACCTTGATCCTGGAAATCAAAGCCGGCTGAATCCATTTAGGCGGACTCAGCAAATCGTAAAGGATTCCATCAACCCGGTAGCGTACGGTAAAACTGTGCTGGTAAGGTTCGATATGAATGTCGCTGGCACGGGCTTTTAGGGATTGGGATATAATGTGATTGACCAGTTTAATGATCGGGGCTTCGCTGGTGTCATCGAGCAGATCGGCCGTTTCCTCGATCTCACTGAGGATGGCGCTGCCGTTTTCCTGCATATCCTGGACCAGTTGTTCGGCAGAATCCCGGCGCAGGTCATATTGCAGGTTGATGGCGGAAAGAATGGACTCGCGGCTTGCCAGCACCAGTTTGAAATCGGTTAATTCCATAAGCCGAACCAGGTCATCAAGGGGGTGAAAATTCAGCGGGTCGTTAATGGCGATGACATGGCCGGGGGCGGCAACCTGCTGGTCGGAATCTGCGGTATTGGGTGGCAGCAATCCACAATTTGCAGCCGTTACCGGCTTGAGATACTCCAGTGGTACCATAAAATATTTTTTCAAAAATTGGATCGGAATTTTTTCCGTAAACTCGGATTCGATATTGTCTAACGGCAGTGTGGGCCAGAAGGGCAGGTCATACTGATTGCTCAGGGCCTCAAGCAGCTGGGTTTCGGAAATATTGTTCTGCTGAACCAGAATTTCGCCGATGCTTCCGCCTTTTTCATCTTTGAGGCGGTAGGCTTCGGCCAATTCTTCTTCATTCAAGCCGTAATCGGCAACGAGTATTTGAGATAATTGCTGGGCCATGATGAGTGCTTAAATCTTATTATTATTTTTTTAAGAAATATAGATTAACCATACCTATTCGGACACTTTTATTTATTCTTCCATCGTCTTTGCCGGCTGTCTCTGGTTGATTTTAAAACTGCCGCCTCTAACCGAATCCATCTGCCCTTTCTTTTCCTGCAAAACACTTTCAGCTTCGCCGGGGTTTTTAATTACCCTGGGGGTCAGGAAAATATAGAGGTTGGTTTTCTCTTTGTTTCAGACGTGTCTTTAAACAGCCAGCCCAGGATGGGGATGTCGCCCAGCACCGGGACCTTGGTTTCGCTGGTTGTCGTGATATCATCGATCAGCCCGCCGATGACGATGGTCTGATTGTCTCTGACAATCACGGTGGTGTCCACCGTCCGTTTCAGGGTGACGGGTTGGGTGGTGGACGTGAAGGCGTGGCCGTCTGATCGATGGCGGTGACCTCCAGATTAATTTGCATGCGCACCAGACGGCCTTCGGTGACGTGGGGTGTGATCTTCAAGATTTTACCGACGTCCCGGTATTCAAAGGATTCAAAGGTCCCGCCGGATACATCGGTGGTGGATCGCGTCTGGTAGGGTCTGTTTTCGCCCACCGTGATTCTGGCCTCCTCGTTATCGGTGGTCAACACCTGGGGCGTTGAGAGAATACGAAAATCATCATCGGTTTTAACGGCATTCACGATGGCGGAAATATTGTTAACGGCGACCCCGGCGATGGTAATGGGCTCGGTCAGCAATCCCAGGGTGAGACCGCCTTTCAGCAATTCATCCGGACCAACAGATAAACCCTGCCTGAATCCGCCGCCGACCACCGTTTCCTTGCCGTCAATCTTGGTTTTGCCGAAGACCGACCAGTCGACCCCGATATCCAGGCTTTTTTCCATGTCGACTTCCATAATCAGCGCTTCGATGTAGACCATGGAGCGGGGGATATCGAGCTTTTTGATGACCTCTTCCAAAACCAGGTAATCATCCTTGTCGGCCATGATAATCAGACTGTTGGTGGCCTTGTCGGCGGAGATTCTAACCTGGCCGGCCACAACCGGTGCCGCTTTGCCCTTGGGCGCACCGGCCTTCTCGCTCGGCACATCCTGCAGGACTTTGGCCAGTTCTTCGGCCGTGGCATTCTTGCAATAGTAGACGTGAATTTTGCCTTTACCGCGCGGCGCTTCCTTGTCTATCATGGAGATCAGTTTTCTGATTCGCAGGGTGTCGATTTCGCTGGCCAGCAATACAATGGTGTTGGTCCTTTCGTCCGCCACCATGGTGATGGCTTTTTCTTCAACACCTTTGCCTTTTTTGCGCGTCGGTTTAAACACCGTGCTCAGCAAATTTACCAGCTTGGCGGCATCCGAATATTCCAGCGGTATGACCGATATTTCCTGGCCGATTCCAGTAACATCGATTTCTTTCAAGATCCTGATCAGCCGTTTGATATTCGAATATACGTCGGTGACGATCAGGGTATTGGTCGGCGGATAGGCCAGGATAACGCTGCTTTTGGATACCATCGGCGTAAACAGCCGCTTGATCTCAACCGGATTGGCATATTTTAACGGGATCAGCTGGGTGACCACCTGGTCTCTGGGGGTTGTTGATTCCTCCCGCAGCTTGGTTTCAATATTTTTTGAACGCGCATCCGGAGAAGGGATAATCTTAACCACTTCACCTGATTGTACGGTGGTATACCCGTGGACTTCCAATACCGATTCAAATACCTTGTAGGCTTCTTTGAGTGAAATTTTTGACGGGGATATAATCGTGACTTTGCCTTTGACCCGTTGATCCACCACAAAATTGGTTCCGGTCAACTCACTCATAAATTTGATAAATACATTGATATCCACATTGTTGAAATCAATGGAGACAAACTGTTCCGGAATTTTTGATTTCCCGGTGTCCTGGGACTGAGCCCGGCCGGATGGAAATGCCAGGGCAAGGACGGCAAGCCACAATTGAAACCAGAATATATTTCACTGTCGGGTGGGTTGTTTTCATGTGAATTCCGTTTATACCGCTTTAAAAAATAAGTTCCGAAATACGGAAGGGTGGTATAAGTGGTTGAAGAAAAAAACGTTCGAATAACGAGGCGCTTTTTTGACAACCGCTATAAACGCTTGATCTTAAGTAAATTTATAATCTTAGTAAACTTTTTGGTATTATTCAATACTGTAATCAAGGGTTTGTTCGCGACCCCTGCGTTTTATCTGGAGCTGAATGTTGGATCCCGACGAAAATTCTTCAAACACCCTAGCGGCATCCTCCACCGAACCGATTGGATTTCCGTTGACGCCGGTAATCACATCGCCATTGCGCAACCGCATCTTTCTGAATATGGCGTTGGGTTTGATGCCGGTGATGGAAATGCCGGAAGGCTGTCCTTCCTCGATGTGCGGTCGCAGGGTGGCCTGTTCCATGAGCTGGCCCAGATTTTCCATGGCGTTTTGGATTTGATCGCTTTTTAACTGGATTTTACGCGGGTAGCGGGAAACCGGCAGTTTTTGATCCCCGGTGCCGGAAGAGGCACGAACCCTTTTTTGGGCTGTGCCGGCGCTTCCCCTTCTGCTGCTGATTTCTTCCATGGCCAGGATTTCATCACGATCATCAACGTTTAATACCACCTTTTCCCGTAAAATCAACTTGACCACGGCATTTTGGATCGTATCTCCGGCATGGTAAAGGTTTTGTTCTCTGGTTTTGGTATCTTCGATCACCGCATAGGCCCTTCCTTTTTGACCCGTTACCGTGCCCCAGAGTTTTAATTTCAAATCG
Organism: uncultured delta proteobacterium; assembly: GCA_963821065.1. Classification (GTDB taxonomy): domain Bacteria; phylum Desulfobacterota; class Desulfobacteria; order Desulfobacterales; family JAFDCJ01; genus JAFDCJ01. The sequence goes on from CAWGCM010000039.1 coordinate 5,388, forward strand.
GTTTGCTTCAATTGCTCGATATCAACTGTTTGGGCCTTCGGAGCAATTTTTTCGGTACCCGAATTGAAGATATTGCGTTCCGTTATGGCTTTATAATCCCCCGGCGGTGGCTGTGAGTACGGGGCCGCAGATGTTGATACCGGTCTGACTGCAGGGGTGACGGATATGGAGTAATCCGGACGGGGGGTGACAAGGGTGTAAAAGGCTTGTACGCACAGAAATACCCCTATAGTCAGAAGCAAAATATTGGCTATGTTAAAATACCGAGCAGTCATAAGCAATGGGTCCTGTGCCCCTGCGGAATAATGGAATAATGGAATTTTGGAATAATGGGATTAAAGCAATCCAGCCGATTAATAAGAAGTGTGGAATTTCGTTTGTCGCAAGAAAAAAAGGATTCCGCTTTAATTACCCGATATTCCAGCATTCCAACGTTCCAACATTCCATATTAAGAGTTAAAAGCCGAAAAATTTTTGATAATTATAAAATGAACTAAAATGTGAATTTTGAGGGCCCTTAGTTCAGTCTGAAGTCCGGGACTTCTAGGGTGCCTCCGATTTTAAAGGAAAGTGCCGTTTTTCCGGTTTTCTTTTGCCGCAAAAGGTCGGCCGGCATGCTGTTTTCAATTTTGGCCAGAAACCCATGGTGGGGCGTTACCGATCCATTCAGATTCAGCGCATTCCGGCGGCTGTCCGTGTTCAGGGCAATGGTGCCGGAAATGTCGGCGTCGAGCTGATTACCCCGGGCGCTGCATTTTTTAATGGCCAGGTTGCCTTTATTCAAAACCAGATCGGCATCGATCTTTTTAAACCCCAATGACGATTGGCCGATTACGGGTTGGTCAAAATCTATTCGGCAATCCGACAGGGTCAGATTGCCGGTCATCGATCGGTTCGGTCCAGTGCCGGCAATCATGAAATCTCCGCCCAGGTTACCGGAAATTTTGTGAGCGGTCAGGCGTTTTAGAGCCGGTATCCCTTGTACCTGAACCCCTGAAATCGTGCCTTCAATTTTTTCCGTGGGCTGATCGTTGCGGCGTTCTACTTGCGCCCAACCGTGCACGCTGCCGGCATTAACCCGGCTCTTGAATCTGGCGGTTTTCGTACTGCTGAAAAATGACAGCAGCCCCGGCGTTATTTTTACACTGTCCAGGTCAATCAGCGCCTTGTTGCCGTGGGCGATACCGACATCATGCAATTTGATCCCCGGCGGCAACACCGGGCTGACCCGGTCGATGGTGACGCTGATATCCGGATTACCCTGGCTCATTTTATAAGCCACATAGTCTTTGACCGCATCGGACGGAAAAAGAAAATAGAGAAAAAAAACGGTTAGGCCGATGATATAGGCAGTGTATAAGAGTGTCTTTTTTGTCGGTTTCATTTTAAAGTTCAACCGTTTCCACCTGCAATACCGCTGTAAGCAATCCCTGGGTTTTGTCCTTTTTCGAGATCGAGATCTTTTTGATATCGACCATATTATTAGAGGTTTCAACGCCGTAAAGGTAATTTGTCAGTTGTTCCAGGGTAATGGCTTCAAGCTTCATTTCCACCCGGGAGATCTTATAGGGGCTGTTTTTTTGAACCGTTTTGGTTGGTTTCATGTGGATGAGGCGATCTTTGATCCCGGATTCATCGACCAGTCTGTTCAGAAAGGAATACAGCGTAAATCCCTTTGGCCGTCGTTGAAAGCGGGACTTTGATATCTTTGCCTGCTGTGTCAGGCCCGTATATTCAGACTGCAGTCTTCGCATCTCGACCAGCATATCGGCTTTGGTCTGCAGGCTGTTTTTCATATTAGCCGAATGGCTGAAAAAAGGCTCCACAATGAATACCGCAAATATAAAAATTGCGATGACACCCGCCGCCAGGAAAATTCCATAGCGTTCGCGTTTGTTCAAATTTTTTAATATGGCCGGAAGTTTCATTTTACAGCTCCACTTTCAACTGAAATCGGATCTCCTTGCCGGAGCGGTCCTTGTTGGTCGAGCTAATCGTTACCCTCTTGAAAAAGTCAATTTGCTCCAGATTGCTTTTGATCTCCTCCACGGAATTGAAGGTGTCGGTATTTCCTGAAATTAGTACGGTTTCCGGCGAAATAACCATCCGGCTAACATCGACCGTAATGGTTCCCGGAATGCTTCTGCTAATGGCGTTTAAAATATCGATACTACGCAGGTGAGGCCCGGCAGCACTTTGAACACCTGCCTTTTTTTGGGCCTCCTTTACATTTATCTGCATTTGCTGATAAGGTTCGACTATTTTTTCTTTGGGAAATGTCGCTTGAAATATGCTGCGAATCTGCTGATCGTAACCATCCAGCTGTTTATTCAGCGTATATGAATTTGTAATTAAATTAAATAAGAGCAGGACAATTACGGCTGCCGCGAATATGCCGGTCTTGATCCAATTTTTTTTGTGTTTTACAAAAAGCTTTTTAGCGGCAAATTGGCCTTTGTGAAAATTGAGCCCGGCGATGCCTTCGATTTCCACCATGGCCAGCGAGAGGGCACTATCCATCAAGGCCGGGTCCCATGGGTTGACGTCTTCATCGTCTATGGGGATATTCAGGCGCTTGGAAATATTTAACCGGTTGGCCGGGAGATCCAGGACGCCGGCGACATCTTTATCAAAATTGGCACCGTTTAAACCGGAGCCGGTCATCACGATATCCAGGGGTTGAAAATCCGAACGGGAGAGTTCGCCATAGGCTGCCAGCGTGCGCCGGACAAAGGCGCCGAGTGCTCCGGCGCGGGTTTCTTCAGCGACTGGTGTCGGAATCGATCGGAGCAGTTTTATACGGCCGCTGCCGACAATGAACAGGGTGCTGATCGTTTTGTTGATTTCAAGAAACAGTTGATCTCCTCCAGAATCGGCCTGGCGGGCCAGGCAGAGGGCTGAAGGAAGACCGCTGACAGTTATCATTTCCGGGTCAATCTTTATGTCAGCCAGGGTCTCAATATAAGGGTTTAACTCGGACTTCGGCACTGCCACGGCAATCAGATCGGTCTGGTCGCTCTGAGGGTCAGACTCCAGATCAATAAAATCTATAACCAGGTTGTCAACCGGAAACGGGACCGTAGGCTCCAGCTCAAAAGGCAGTACCATACGGATTTTTTTCGCTAATTTGAACGGCACTTTCAGAAGACGATAAGAGAAATGGTCGGCGGAGATAGAGACTACACAGTCACAGCCGGTTGGATCGATCTGACCGGTCAGGGCCTCCAGTGCCGTTTTGATCTTATCCGGATCCTCTTCCGAATCGCTTATGGGGATATAAGCATGGGTATCGATCCGGCTTTCCCGCAAGCTGGTTTTAACCAGCACTGCGGATACGGACTCTTTTCGAATGTCGATACCAAGTACTTTTCTGCTCATTGCTCCGGTTTTCCAGCTTAAAACTTTACATGACCATTTGCCGGATTCGGGGTTTGGGACCCGTTGTACCACTGCGATTACGGATGATTGGATCTCATTAAGGGAAGCAGTGGATTGAATGCGAAACACGTCGCTTGATACGGTAATCAGCCTGGAATCAATCGTGACATCACTTAAACCGCTAATATTTTTATACCATTTAGGGCTTGAAAAGTCATGGATATCTTTTTCGGCCGCCATTTCCTGCCTAAAATCATAAAATGCCTGGGCCAAATCCTGGTTTTCAGTTCCCAGCAGAGCTGCCAGCACCGGCATCTCTGCCGTGTTTATATTGATGCGTCCCGGCCAGCTGAAGGTGGTTCCCGCACCAACGGCCAATCCGTGGACGGTCAAATAATTGGCCAGACCGGGCGTGTCCCTGGTGCCGTAATAAAGCTGAGGGGTTATGCCTTTTATCAGCAATAGTTCATTCAGATCCGCAATCGGACCGTTGCGGCTTGCATATGGGGGGTCCTGCTCCTCATAATAGCTCGATTCAGCGCCGCTTAAACCGGTAGTCGCCTCATCATCGCCACTATCGAGCCAATCTTTAACCGAGTTTACGATGGCTGTCGGATCACTGTCAGTTTGCAAATCGTCCTCGCTTCCGATGGCATTTAGAATACGTTCCCAAATCCTCACCTGAGATTCGTTGAACTGGCGGCTATCCGGAAACTTGACCAGGGCATTGATCTGAATTTTGCCCAGCTCATCAGTAATTATAACAGAGAGTTTGCCGTTATCAAAAGGAATCTCCTGAAGGAGCTCATTTATTTTTTCAGGATTCGCCCAGTCTTCCTGCAGGGAGTCGAAATTGGATTCCGCTTGATCTTTTATCAACAGGGCCATCGCGGTATGGACCCCTGAAGATGCCATATATGACATTGTCAGCCGGTCCCGCATGGAAGCGGTTGAGAGGACCTCAAATCTCGCGCGACGGTTGAATTCCAGGGCGGCGGCCACCAAAATCGTCGTTACGGATATGGTTATCAGCAGGGCGATTCCCCGGTTATTTGTCATTATTTTATTTAATTTCGGCATGTTGTAGCCATTTAATACTTTTTTGGACACGGATGTGCACAGATAAACACAGAAAAGGCCAATTTTCTTCCCACCTAAGGTCCATGCTTAAATCCATATAAATTTCCCGGCTAAATAATTCCCCGATTTAAATTATCCGTTCAATCCGCTTTCATCCGTGTCCTAAAAAAAATAAAAACAGATTTACTCGAGTTTCTGGCGTTGAACTGCAAGATTGACAGTGGTTCCAAAATCGTATGATGTGGTTTCGTTGCCGATTTCAAGCTGAATACTAATGGCTGCCGGTGTTGCGTATCCCTGTTCGTCCGAATCGGAATCCCACTCATCAAATTCAGAGCCATCAGCATCAAAATACTTAAATGCTAATGATTTTAGATTGTTGCACAAAACGGGGTCACCTCCCTTTTCCTCAAACTCCGGATAGGGATACAGATGATCTGCGCGTTTGAGCACCATCTGGCCGTCATTTTTGGCTTTCACATAATAAACAATTTCAGCAATTCCGTCCCGGTTGCTTTTTTCCAAAGGGATATGGGCACTGCTGGTGAATCTAATTGCGCAAAACTTGTGCCACCAAAATCAGTTGTTGAACCTGCAATGCGATACGGATCGGGCGGATCGTCAAACTCCGGTTTTTTGTAAAGCGGTGGCTGACGGACATATAGGGCTTCCAGGTCGAGGGTCATGCGATTCAGGCAATTTTTGGCCATATCATAATACCGGCTGCTGTTGTTCAATGTATCGGTGGTGGAGAATACGGCGTTGAAAGAGGCCAGGACAGTGGTCACAACGATTCCCAGAATCAAAAAGGCAAGCAGAATTTCCATCAATGTAAACCCCCCGGCTGGTCACTCGTTGCTCGATACCCGATACTGGATACTGGTCACCAGTTTCTTGTTGCTATATGCTGCTAACTTATAGATCATAAGCTCGCTGCCAAGTGGTATAAGGTAGAAGGTATATGGTTTCAGGTGTCAGTATACAGGGCACAAGGCGCAAAGCCCATGGCCTGAGTTATAAAATTAGACTATTTACCTTATTAAAATCCGCAATCCGAAATCCCAAATCCGAAATCGGATGAATCCCGAATCCCAACCCCCAATCACATTGCTACTCCCGCATGAATCGATAAGTCCTGATATTGTAGATATATTCATTGTTATTAAAGGATACAGTTAAGTCTATTTTTTTAAAATCATTGGCAGCTTCACCCAGCGCCTCTAAGGCTACCTCCTCCACGGTGACATTCCAGCTGTAACCGGGAAATTTATCCCCGAAGTCCCCCGCATCGCCTGCAATTATTTCTGATGAGCCGGTCTCCAGCTGTGCCAGTTTGCTTTGCGCCAGCATGGGAGCCTGGGTGTAGAACCTGTTGGCGGTATTCATGGCCAGCGTTTGGGAATGCATTCTGTAAACACTGACCAGAACGATGGCCATGATGGCCATCGCCACCATAACCTCAAGCAGGGTGAAGCCTGTTGCTTGATGCTGGTTTCTCGATTCTCGCCGCTCGATACTGGATACTCGATGCTGGATGCTATCACGCAAAGGGCATAGCGCATAGCGCATAGCGTGCAGGTCGACCTTTCGGAGATTTCTGGAAAGTCTTACGCTTTGCGCTTTGCACTTTGCCCTATGCCAATAATTTACAGTCATCTGTCTTCTTTTTTATACGCTACCCATAATTTCAATTGCAGTAAAATTTCGAGAGCTTTAATCACAAATCCGAAATCCCAAATCCGCAATCGGATGAATCCGACATCTAAAATCCGCAATCGAAATTCAGTCCTCAAAACTGGCATAATGTTCATAAAATTGAACATTCGACAGGAAGGGTTCAATTAAAAAACTCAAGTACGAATCGCCCTCCTGCATGTGGACCAGGGCTTTGTCCGTATAGCCGGCTTTGTAAAAAGTGAGTTCGGCTTCGCCGGAGATAATTTTACCTTTTTCCGGATACTCGATATCGATGATCCGGAGATCATCCGGCAGGGAAGAGCCGTTGTTAAAAGCGGCACTCTCAATGTCTTCGGCGGACATAGATTCATTGGTTTCCCATACCCGGCCGCTATCCAGATCAAAATGCAGGGAATACTGCTTTTGATCTCGGACGGCACTCTCTTTTAACGATTGCACTTTGCCGATCAGCCAGCGTGAGCTTTGTTTACTGTCGTCCAGAAAGGGATTGTCCCCAAACCGGGGCAAAGTAAAAAACAGCATAAGGCCGATCAGCGAAATCACCACAATCAGCTCAATCAGCGTAAAGCCGGCTGGCTGTGCATCAGGCCTATGCAAAATTTCGCGGCTATCGTTTTTATATATGGTTAAATGTGACATAGTGCCGGGAAAAACCGTGTGCAAATGAAAGGCACAACATGCAGGATTTTTTTTGTGAACATAGTAGGAAATCAAAGAAAATTATGGGCATCTATTTAAAAACGAAAATTATTCGATTTCCCAGTTGTTTACATCCTTGTTTTCCTCCTCGCCACCGGGCACGCCATCCAGTCCATAGGAGATGATATCGATATCGCCTTTAAGGCCCGGAGACAGGTAAATAAAATCATTGCCCCAGGGATCTTTGGGGACCTTGCCCTTTTCGAGGTATCCGCCGGCTTTCCATTTTTTGGGGATAGTTCCGGTTTCCGGCTTTTCCACCAGGGCCTGAAGACCCTGCTCAGTAGTCGGGTAGATACCGTTGTCGAGTTTGTATAATTTTAGGGCGTTCTCGATGTTTTGAATATCCAAAAGGGCCTTGACCTGCCTGGCCTCCCCAGGTCGACTCATGATTTTGGGTGCCACCCACATGGCGAGAATACCCAGTATAATGATAACTACCATCAGTTCTATAAGTGTAAACCCCCGGTTACTGCTTTTTGATATTTGTACCATCAATTCTACCTTTCATATGAATGACTATCGTATCAATTGGTTCATTTCAAATATCGGCAGACATATAGATAAAACGATAAAGGCGACAATAGATCCCATGACCAGGATCATGACAGGCTCCAGGTATGATGTGAGTCGCATGATAGTGATTTCCACTTCGTTTTCAAATACGTCTGAAATTTTGGTGAGCATCGTTTCCAGTTGGCCACTTTGTTCCCCTACCTGGATCATCTGGATGGATAGCTGGGGAAAAATTCCGCTGCCGGACAGGGCCACCCCCAATCCCTGGCCTTTGCCTACTTCAATGGCGGCCGTTTCGACAGAATCGGAGATCAGCTTGTTGCCGGCAATATTTTTGACGATATCCAGGGCAATCAGCATGGAAACCCCGTTTTCCAATAGAGATCCCAGTGTGCGTGCGAAGCGAGCCACGGCAAGCTTTTTGACCAGGATGCCGATGCCCGGCAATATTAGCATCGTTTTATCGATCCAATAGCGGCCCTTTGCGGTCCTTTTGGTGCGATTGAAAAACACTGCAGCGGCTGCGACAATAATTAAAATACTCCACCAGTAGGATTTAAAAAAATCACTCAAAAAAATCAGGACCCGGGTCGGTGTCGGCAGGACCTGATTCATTTCAGCGAAAATGGACGTAATACTGGGGACAATATAGATCAAAAGTATAAATAATACAGCGGTGCCGATGATCAGCATAAAAATCGGATACGCCAGAGCAGTCTGGATTCGGTTTTTCAGGGCCTGCTGTTTTTCGGTTATGTCAGCCAGCCGTTCCAAAACGATTTCAAGGGTTCCGGAGGTTTCGCCGGCGCGAACCATGTTGACATACAGGGGTGAAAATTGTCCCGGATAATTCGACAGGGCCCGGGCAAAACTGTTGCCTTCCACAATCAAGTTCTTGATTTGGGCCAGGATTTTTTTGAAACCATGGGATTTGGTCTGAGGTACCAGCGCATCGAGGGCAGATACCAGTGGAAAACCGGCGCCAATCAGGGTCGCCAGCTGGCGGGTCATCATAGCGACTTCCACCGGTTTAACGCGGCTTAACCGTGAAGCCAGGCTGAATGTCCCCGGCTCCTTTTTGGGCTGCGCCTCCTGGGTTTCTTTAATTGATACCGGAAAAATCCCTGACGTACGAAGCTTCTGGCGGGCGGCTTGGGCCCCTTCCGCATCAATAATGCCGGAAGTGGATTTGCCTCTATCGTCCAGAGCGGTGTATTCAAAAACCGGCATAGTTTACCATCACTTTAGGCATTTTCCGTTCTTGGTTTAACCCGTAAAACCTAACAATTTAATAATATTATGGTTTTTAGTTATTTTCAACTGAAAACTGAATCGGATCCAGCCTTTAAATTATTAAAAATTCCGGATAGTTCTGAGAGGACAATAGTGTTGGCGGGATAAAATCCCAGGCCTAGATTCAGGTTGCGGTCCCACCGGGCGGCTATCGTGGGGTCCTTTGATCCGATGATGCCGGAGGGGGATCCACGTGCACAACAACCTCCAATACCTCCGGTATGCCTGAGATGATATCATTTTCGACGTTATCGGCGATTGTGTGACCTTCCCGGACGCTTATATTGCCGTCCACGACAATATGCATGTCAATCTGAATACTTGAACTGATATACCGGGATCTGACAGCATGAATTTCCTGGACGCCGCTGGTATTGCAGGCAATTTTCGCAATTTTTTTTTGGATTTCTTCAGGGGCGCCGGCGTCGATGAGTTCACTGACAGCCGGCCAGATAATTTTGAAGGCCGCATGCAAAATGAAAATTGAAACGATGGCGGCACCCACATGGTCCAGAAAGGACCAGGACGGGAAAATCAATGCGCCCGTGACCGCAACCAGAACCGGCAGGGAACTGATGGCATCGGAGCGATGATGCCAGGCATTGGCCGCCAGGGCGGGACTTTTGATTTTTTTTCCAACGCCAGCTGTCCAGCGGTAGAGAATCTCCTTGGCTACGATTGATGCCATGGCGGCATAAAATGCGATCCAACCCGGCGGCGCCGTGTGTTTTTGGTGCAGACTGGAAATTGCTTCCCAGCCGATGCCAATGCCCGCAGCGGCCAGCATAAGACCGATAAATGCGGTCACAAGGGTTTCTAATCTTCGATGTCCGTAGGGATGGCTTTGATCCGGGGGTCGGGACCAGTAATGAGAGCCTGCGATAACCGCTACATCGGTTGTCGTATCGGTAAGGCTGTGGATGGCGTCGGCGATAAGGGCCTGGCTTCGACCCCAATAGCCGGCCGCAAATTTTAGGCCTGAAAGACCGATGTTGATTAACAATCCTATCCAGGTCACCTTGCGAACATACGCTTCTCGCGAGGGTTTGGCGACGCCTGCCATTTTAAGGCGATTTTCCTTTTTCGTCATGCGGTCGGTTTCCTGATTCTTGCCTTATAAATTAATTTAGCATATAAACTGTCATCTGATCTTGCAAGAAGTTTAAACCTGAATTTTGCATGAAAATCTGGATGGAATACTAAAAAGGAGTAATTACGCATGAATTTGTTAAACAGTTTTAGCTTTGAACTGCCGACGAAAATCGAATATGGTGTCGGTTCAACCGCAAAATTGGCGGAATCTGTTAAAGCGCTTGAATCCCGAAAAGTGCTGATCGTTACCGACAAAGGAATAGAGGCCTCCGGTCTTTTATCAGCCATTGCTGACCAGCTTACAACGGCCAAACTGGAATATGATATTTTTAGTGAAGTCGAGTCGAATCCCAAGGACCACAACGTGCACGCAGGCACCGAAATAGCCAAAGGATTGCAGGCAGATTGCCTGGTGGCGGTCGGGGGCGGCAGCCCCATCGATTGTGCCAAAGCCATTGCAGTTATGGCCACCCATGGGGGGGCCGTCAGGGATTATGAAGGCAAGGATAAAATTTCCGGAAATGTTCTTCCGCTAATTGCCATACCGACAACTGCCGGAACCGGCAGCGAAGTGACGTTCAGTTCTGTGATTACGGATACCGGGGAAGGATTTAAGTTCACCTTAAAGCATCCCTGCATTGCGCCCCGGATTGCTTTGCTTGATCCGCAGATGACGATAACCATGCCGCCGGGTTTGACGGCTGCGACCGGAATGGATGCCCTGACCCATGCCATCGAAGGATATACGGCCAGGGTATCAGAACCCCTGGCGGACGCTGCGGCCCTGTATGCCGTCGAACTGGTGGCAAAATATTTGAAAATCGCAGTCTTTGAGGGAAAGGATATGGAAGCGCGGGCCGGGATGCTGTTGGGCAGTGTACTGGCCGGGATTGCCTTCAGTCATTCGGATGTGGGATCTGTCCATTGTATTGCCGAAGCACTGGGAGGGAAATACGATACCGCCCACGGCGTCTGCAATGCCGTTGTTCTCCCGGCAGTAATGGAATACAACATGGACTATTGCCGGGAGAGATATGCCCGAATTGCCTCCGCCATGGGAATTTCCTTTGAATCGACAGAGGATGGGGCCCGGAAAGCCGTTGAAGCTGTAAAACAGCTGGCCGTGGATCTAAACCTGCCCAGCTTTGGCAGTTTCGGCGTAAAGGCGGCCGATATTGAAGAACTGGCATTCAAATCTTTTGTCAATGGCAGCAACGAGGATAACCCCCGGCCGATGAGCAAGGACGATTATTTGATCTTGTTTAACAAAATGATGAGAGGAGCACCTTAGAAATACACCATTTAATATGTTACTGTAATTGCGAATCGAAGCACTAAGCATGAACATGACCCGAATAATTCACGCTCAAACCAAAGCCCATTTTCAGTCGGCCCATGAACTATTTGTTCAGTATGCGGACTCTCTCCGTTTTGATCTGGAGTTTCAGGGCTTTAGTCAGGAACTGGCAGGACTGCCGGGTGATTATGCATCTCCCGGAGGCTGCATCCTGCTGGCCGAGGGTGCCGGAGACTATGCGGGTTGCGTGGCCTTGCGCCCGTTGCAGGATAAAATTTGTGAAATGAAGCGGCTTTATGTACTACCGGAGTACCAGGGTCGTGGTATCGGCAGGGCGCTAGCGAGATCAGTGATTGGCGAGGCCCGTAGAAAGGGATACCAAAAGATGCGCCTGGATACCATCGAATCGATGAAAGCAGCTCAAAAGCTTTATTTTTCTCTGGGTTTTGAGACCATCGAAGCCTATTGCTATAATCCCCTCGACAACCCAAGTTTTATGGAACTGGAGCTATAAAGGAGGAGAAAAATGCTTATTTCAGCAATTGTCGCCATGGCGTCCAATCGGGTTATCGGCAACCGGGGAGATATTCCCTGGAAAATTCCCGGTGAGCAAAAGATGTTTAAAGAGATTACCCTCGGCCATACCGTTATTATGGGAAGAAAAACCTATGAATCGATCGGCCGCCCCCTGCCTGGAAGGACCAACATTGTCATCACCCGCCAATCCGATTATCAAGCCGCCGGCTGCATCATTGCACATGATCTTGACAGTGCCTTCCAATCCTGTCCCCCGGAGGAAAACGAAGCTTTTATTTGTGGCGGAGGCCAATTGTATCAAGAGTCACTGCCGGTAACTGACAGGATCTATTTAACCGCTTTGTCTCGAGAGGTTCCCGGAGATACCTATTTCCCGGAAATTTCCGAGGCTGACTTTAAAATCACCAAATCAGAATTTATAGATGGTGTTGAGCCTTACAAATTTTTTATTTATGAGCGAATCAACTCGTAATTGATCTGGATAGAAACGGGACCAATAAGGAAAGCATTCCAAACTTGGGCGATACCCATGTGACTGGAGAAATGCTATGAAGACAATCAATCCTGAGTATATCGAAAGAGTCAATCAGCTGGTAAACTGCAGTCCCTATTTTGACCTGCTTTCCATGAAGATATCAGATGTGGGCGCCGGTTTTTCAGAAATGAAGGTCGATCTGGCCCAAAAGCATTTACAGCCATTCGGTTTTGTTCACGGCGGTGTATTCGCCTCTATTATCGATGCCGCTGCATTCTGGTCCTTATTCTATGAGATCGAAGACCAGGACACCGGCGTTACTACCGTTGATCTTAAATTAAACTACCTTGCACCTGCTGTCTCCGGCAAACTTATTGCCAGAGGCCGTCAAATCAAACTGGGCCGGACCCTGGGGTATGCCGATGCCGAGGTAACAGATACCGGGGGGAGAATCCTTGCCCATGGTACTTCAACGGTGATACTGCTTCCGGGCCAGGGACTAACCGCTGATCCGCCGTTACCGCCAAAATTCATTTCAAGTTAATCCGCCGCGGCGGATTGGGTATTCGTAATTGGAGATAAAAGCGCGACAGTCGTCGGTTGGCTATAGGTTCAATCATGCAACTACGCACCTATCACCCGGTCTGTATGGCAAGAATCAGTTTGATAGTATCCCGATTTAATACTATAATTGAAAGAATTCAGAAACGGTTGATTATTTTTTCCAATAACCAATAACGATTAACAAGTAGCCTGGACCCCAAATAGTTGAAAATACCTGATGGAGGGCGATATGGCCAAGGAAGAACCAACAAACTATGGCTGGAGTCAGGATATGCCGCTGTCTTTGCATGATAAGCTTCGAGCCGACCTCAAGAAAGCCATGCTGGGCAGGGACCAGGAAGTTCGCAACACCCTGCGTTTGATCATGGCGGAGTTTCCCAAACTGACCGTGCCGCTTACCCTTGAAAGCGGCAAAAAATCAACCCGCCTCAAAAAACCTCAAGAAATAACCGACGATGATGTCATCGGTATTATCAAAGGGCTATCAAAATCCGAACAAACCGTCATGGAGGCCACCGGGCAGACGACTTCTGAATACCTTGACATTTTACAATCCTATCTGCCGCAAATGATTGATCGAGAAGAGATAACCAGTTGGATTAAAGACAATATTGATTTTTCGAAATTCAAAAACAGGATGCAAGCCATGGGCCCTGTCATGAAATATTTCGGCAAGTTGGCTGACGGCAAGCTTGTGAATCAGATATTAAAAGAATGGGAGTAGCGTTTGAATTATGAAGAGCTCGCCTGCCTCGACCTCTAATAAAAAGATAGCTGCCGGTAAATTTGATCCTTCTAATAACCGGAGAAAGATCACCATGACAATCCATCTACCTGTTAAACCCGGCCGGCTGAAAACTGCCAGCTTAATATTGAGTTTGATTTGTATTCTGTTTGTTTCAACAGGCTTCAGATGCCCGGCAAAACCAACAGGCGGCCGTTCAAAAACATTGTCTCTGGGAAGTGGAGACGCCCACCAGCAAGGTATTTTTACTGGGTTCGCTGCACCTTCTGAAAAGCGATGCCTATCCGCTGGCAACCGAAATTAATGCGGCATACAGCCAAAGCCCGAAAGTTGTTTTTGAAACAGACATGGGGGCTATGCAGAATCCGGCCGTGCTGACCCGGATGTTGAAGATGGGGCAATATCCGGAAGGGCAAACCCTGCTGCAAAATATTTCTGGAGATATGCGCATGGCGCTCGAAAAAAGGATGGACGATCTGGGGCTGCCCATGGAGCAGTTTGTCGGCTTCAAACCCTGGTTCCTCGCGGTAACCTTAACCACTCTTGAGCTCCACCGCTTAGGATTTAGCCCCCTTAATGGCATCGATGTCCATTACTACGGCAGAGCCCAATCGGATGAAAAAGAGATCGGATTTTTGGAGCCGATAGATTACCAGCTGGACCTTCTCGGCAATATGAGTGCCGATGATCAGACTGCCTTTTTAGGCCAGACCCTGAAGGATCTGGAGATCGCAGCTGAAATGGCTGAGGATATGATGAGTTACTGGCAGAAGGGTCAGACCGATAAACTGTATTCACACCTATTTAAAAGTTTTGAAGACTATCCGGAGATAAAAGATCGCCTGCTGCTTCAGCGTAATAAAGACTGGGTGAAGAAAATTGAGACCATGTTGGGAGAGTCTGAAAACATATTCATTGTTGTCGGTGCCGGGCATTTGGTAGGCCCCCAGAGTGTTGTCGCCCTTTTAAAACAGAAGGGATACAAGGTGAAGCAGAAATAAAATATAAAGCTCATAGCTGATAGCTCAGAGCTCATAGGGCAGCAAGGCAACGTTTAATAATAAGACGCTTTCCTTATTAAATTCCGAAATCCTAAATCCGAAACCAAATATATCTGTCCTCTGACATCCGATAACCGAGGAAGGCCATGAAAGGAAATAGTTCTTCAAACTCACTCCGTTCCAGGCTGCATGAAATTATTTTCGAAGCGGATACGCCGGCGGGCAAATTATTTGATATCCTGCTGATTCTGTCCATCGTGGCCAGTGTTGTTTTGGTTATGCTTGATAGTGTCAGCAGCCTTCGACACCCCTACGGCGAACTGCTTTACCTGGGAGAATGGGTGTTTACCATTCTCTTCACCATCGAATATGGCCTGCGTCTTTACAGTGTCGGTCGACCCCTTTCATATGCGACCAGTTTTTTTGGTGTGGTGGATCTGCTAGCCATACTGCCTACTTATTTGAGCATCATTTTCCCGGGGTCCCAGTATTTCCTGGTTATCCGCCTCTTGCGGGTCCTGCGTATTTTCAGGGTCCTGAAACTGGTGCAGTACGTCGGTGAAGCACGGCTTTTAATGCGGGCCATGCGAGCCAGCCGCCGTAAAATAACCGTTTTTTTGTTTGTTGTGCTCACTCTGGTCATTATCTTCGGTTCATTGATGTACATCATTGAAGATTCGCAAAGCGGATTCACCAGTATTCCACAAAGCATTTATTGGGCCATTGTAACCCTGACAACAGTCGGGTACGGTGATATATCGCCGCAAACGGGCCTCGGCCAGACGCTGGCCGCCCTGATCATGATCATCGGCTACGCAATCATTGCCGTTCCCACTGGAATCGTCACCGCCGAGCTGACCCAGGGGTATAAGAAATCAGTATCCACCCAGTCCTGTCCGCAATGCAGCGCCGAAGGGCACGATCCTGACGCCCAGTACTGTAAATATTGCGGTTCAGTACTGTGATCCCTACTGGAAGAAGCAGCATATCAGGATTGTAGTATTTAAATCGGAAATCAGCAATCCACAATCCGCAATACGAAATAAGCGCCTCTGGACAAATACCCCCGAACGGGATAAGATAGCCCAAACGAAAACGAGCGGGCACAATATTTTTCGGTTTTTATAGAAAGGAACCCCAATGATCTACATCGGAAAATTTCTTCACGCCACCAGTCAGCAAAATACCAAAGAGACGGATCGCCGTCATGGAGAATTTAATTTATTCATTGAAGCCGAAGATGAAAACAGCGCCATCGACAAATTCAAGCTGCGGATCAACGAATTCAGGGAAACCAGTGATCTATTCGAAGGGGATTGCTTTATTTATATGGTTCATCTCCTGGAACTGAAAGAATTCCCCCAAGAAAAGGCCCGCATGCTTTATTATAAATCAATTGCCGGAGACCCTGTTATGCCATACATCAGTTGTTCGGCGCCATCGGGTGAAGCCGACGGCTGCACCATATTAAGCTGGATGGAAAACAGGCCGGAAATCGACGGGCAAGACACCAATGTATTTATCCATTTTAAAGCCTGATAGACCAGGGTTAAACCCCTCTTGGAATCAGGCCGGGACTAATAAAAAATCTTAATTCCTCCCGGCCTGAATATTCAAACCCATGGTTCACCCCGCCCTTCATATCGCCCTACACTTTTTGATCCCCGGGCTAATAGCGTTTCTTTTCTATAAACACCGGTGGCAGCCGGCGTGGCTGATCATGGTGGCGACCATGATAGTGGATCTTGATCACCTGCTGGCCAGCCCCATTTATGACCCCAATCGTTGCAGCATTAATTTTCACCCGCTGCATTCCCATACCGCAATTTTTTTGTACATAATTTTAACTGCTTTTCCCAAGTCCCGGTTAATCGGGCTGGGATTATTGCTCCACATGGGTATCGACCTGACGGATTGCATTTGAAAGTATCATGCTTAATTTATAGACATTCTCAAAAAAGCATGTTGGCAAAATTAATTACGACAGGGGAAGGGTGTTATGAAATCAAAAGTTTTGATCCTAATTATAAGTTTGATGTTTGTAGTGAGCTACGGCCATCAGGTAGATGCCGGATTTCAGGATTGGCTAAAGGATACGGCCAAGAAAATGGGAGGCGAAAAGGGACTCGGCGACGATGAGATCATCAGCGGTCTTAAGCAGGCACTTGAAATCGGCACCGGCAATGCCGTCACAACGGTTTCCCAACTCAACGGCTATTCTGAAAACCCCAAAATAAGAATTCCCCTGCCGGAGAATGTGCAAAAGGTTGAAAAAATTTTGCGGGCCACCGGTTTCGGCAATAAGCTAGACGAATTTGAGCTCAGCATGAACAGGGCCGCCGAGCGGGCAGCTCCCGAGGCCAAAACCATATTTGGGGATGCCATCAAGCAGATGTCGTTCACCGATGCCCGCCAGATCCTCGATGGACCGGATGATGCCGCGACGCAGTATTTTCAGGATAAAACTTCAGATCAGCTCCAGGTGATTTTTAAACCGATCACCCATCAGGCCATGTCCGAGGTCGGCGCTACCAGTTCCTATCAATCAATAGACGACAAAATAAAAACCATTCCTTTTGCCGACCGGATGAGCTTCGATCTGGACCAATACGTAACGGACAAGGCATTGAACGGGCTGTATTTGATGCTGGCCGAAGAAGAAAAAAAGATCCGCCAGGATCCCGCCGCCCGGGTTACGGATTTACTACAAAAGGTTTTCGCAAACCAGTAATATTTTTCGGTATCAAGTCTTATTCGTGATTGCCAACAAACGTTCTGTTGTTCGAACGTTTTTTCTAATAGCCCTTCTACCGCATCGTATTTTGGAACATATATATGGAAAGCGTATATATTTCTGCAAGAGGGTTTCTCATGTAACCGGCTCGTCAGGCTGGCTTGCTGCAACCCTGCCTATCTCCAAGTTTAGATCAATCCCGTACTTCTTGATTCGTTTCCAGATGGTCACCCGGCTGA
The DNA here is from genome assembly GCA_963821065.1 of uncultured delta proteobacterium. Lineage (GTDB taxonomy): Bacteria > Desulfobacterota > Desulfobacteria > Desulfobacterales > JAFDCJ01 > JAFDCJ01. The sequence goes on from CAWGCM010000039.1 coordinate 22,736, forward strand.
CGCCCAAAATGCGGGCCGCTTCGGATTGGTTGCCAGCGACACGGCTCAGAGTCTGGATCAGGTTGGTTCGTTCTTCTTCCCACGATGTTGAGCCCATGGCGTGATTGGCAGATTGCCGCTTGCTGACTGCAGCGATTTTGGGGGGCAAATGCTCTTTTCCAATCCAATCGCCGGAACACAGCACGAACGCATACTCAATGGCATTGCGCAGCTCGCGGACATTACCCGGCCAGGTATAGGCCAGCAGGGTCTGCATGGCCTCAGGGGTGAGGCCCTTGATTTCTTTAGTGCCTTTGGTCCTATTCTGGTCGATAAAATTTTGAACGATCGGAGGAATATCTTCGAGGCGCTTTGCCAGGGACGGGCAGTTCAGCGGGAAAACATTTATACGGAAAAACAGGTCTTCGCGGAACAGCCCCTCGCCGATCATGGCATCCAGGTCCTTATTGGTGGCGGAGATAATCCTCACATCGACCGGGATCGGCTTGTGATCTCCCACCCGCTCGATTTCTTTTTCTTCCAGCACCCGCAGCAATTTTACCTGGGTTGACAGGGGGATGTCGCCGATTTCATCTAAAAATATGGTGCCTTCATGGGCCGCTTCAAAACGGCCGATACGGGTGCGGTCGGCACCGGTGTAGGCACCTTTCTCATGGCCAAAGAGCTCGCTTTCCAGCAGGTTTTCATTTAAAGCGGCGCAGTTGACTTTGATAAAAGGTTTTTTATTACGGGGGCTTTCTTCGTGAATAGCCCTGGCGACCAGTTCTTTTCCGGTGCCGCTTTGCCCGTGGATTAATACCGGGGCGTCTGTCTGCGATACATTTTCAATGAGTTCAAACAGATATTGCATGGGCGGTGATTCACCCAGAAGTCCGTGATGCCCCTCTTCCAGGTGACAGCTTTTGCGTAGGGTCGCAATTTCCTGTTGCTGACGCACTATTTGAGATATATCCGTAAATGTTTCCACGGCACCTATAATGTTTCCTTCAGGATCTTTTAATACGGAGGCATTTTTGACAACGTGCACGGCCCGTCTTTGTTTATCGGAGATCAAACACTTTTTGGCCTTGACCTCACCGGAGACAAAAAGTTTGCACCAGTCTTTGCCCGGTCCTCTGCCGAACACATCGCAGCCGGTACAATTAAGGGTTCGGCAATTGTCGCCGACCAGTTCCTCAGCTGAATAGCCGGTCAGTTTTTCGGCCGCTGGATTGACTGCCAGGATATTTCCCGCGGGGTCGAGGACCATCAGTCCATCATGAAGGGTGTCTACAATAGTTTTCCAATATTTCGCAATTTCCATCAGCATGCACTCCCTGTGTGCAAATTCCATGCAATGTTAAGATCGTTGATAAATTCGGGGGCTACCCTGCTTTCAAGACCGAGAGGTGGGTTGACATTTATTTCCTATAGACCTGTAATTTGAGCGTCTTGTGAATATCATCACCATCAGTGGGCTATATGTGCTTTAAGATAACGACCCTTGACCGTTAACTGTTAACAATGTTAACTTATTTGATGTTAACTTAACATTAACTATTAACCATTTCAAGGGCCAGATCTGATGAAATTTAAACCAGGTTTTGTCCTTTTCTTGTTAAGAACGCAAACAGCTAATCTCCCATACTGGTATATACTTGATATAATGAACAATATATAGCTTATCTAAAAAATTATCGTTTAGCGATATTTCCGGTCCCATTAGTCAGTTCGCAACCATACCGTTGGTACACTTATTGCTGGAAGATATCATATTGATTTTAGTGGGTGTTCCAGTGCGCGCCCGCCAACAATCAAGCTGAAGGGCGATATGGCCTGGGCCAAAAACGTCATACCGGAATACTGCTGGTAAAATGGTTCGATTAACGCCATCACTGCCAACGATATGGTTAACCCGGGCCAGCCGGTTCAGATTAACCGGCCGGTTGGCAGTCTCGATGATTCTAATCTGGCGGCAGTCTATATCCACGCCCTGGGCAGAATGTTTACCACTGGAAACGGAAGAAAGGAGAATTAATTCCATGGCAGGTCATACGAATAATTTAAAAAATATTTATCTTTATGCACGTTACGAGCGCTTCTGGCACTGGCTGCAAACCGTGCTGATCATTTTGCTGCTCATCACCGGATTTGAGGTTAAAGGCCTTTACAGCCTATTTGGCTTCCAGACCGCAGTCAAAGTCCACAATTTTGTCGGCAATACCTGGTTGATTGCCTTCCTGTTTTTTGTGTTCTGGGTCATTACCACCGGGGAATGGCGGCAATATGTCCCCACCACCAAAAAGATGTTTGCGGTGGTCCGCTACTACCTGTACGGAATTTTTCGCGGTGAAGCTCACCCCGTGCCCAAACGCCGGGATGCCAAGCATAATCCTTTGCAAAGAATCACTTATTTGATTCTGGCCGCCATCCTGCTGCCGGTTCAGATGGTCACCGGATTGTCTTACTGGGGCTATAACTCCTGGCCGGCCTGGGGTCTTGCCGGTCTGTCTTTGGAGGTGGTGGCCATGGTTCATCTGGCCGGCGCCTTTGCTATCCTTTCATTTGTGATCGTTCATATCTATATGATCACCACCGGTCATACCATCCTGGCCCATACCCGCGCCATGATTACCGGTTGGGAGGAAGTTAAAGACCCCGATAGCGTCGAAGATTGGGAGGTTAAAACCAAGGCGGCTAAAGTTAAGGCATAGAGCCGGCACCCTTGTTCCCTAATTCCATGGATTGAGCCAAAACTTAGACCTGAAGCAACGCATATTATTAAAATTTCAATATGTAAATTTGTATTCTGGGGGAAGCCATCATTGATTGATGGTTTCCTCCTTTTATTTACCACCAGCTATTACCCGGCTCAGCAACTCCGCATTCGAACGCCAAATCTGAAAAAATAAGGTCCTTTTGGCCTAACTTCCTTGAATTTATTTATTTTCTGGTTATGTTATCCTTTTAAAAAATAAGTTGCTGTTCTTGAATTTTCTTATTGACACCTTATAAAGTTTGGTATAACTAACTTTTTTCGGTGTGGAAAATTTCCTGTGTGGAGGCTTGTTTCAAAATGCGGATAAACTTGCGCCAGATGAACGATAATCAAGCGGGTACGATTGCTGCGATTAAGGTGGCCGGTGATCTTGGGCGGCGTATCCGGGATATGGGTATGGTTCCGGGAACTGAGATCAAAATCCAGGGGCGGGCGCCCCTGTACGATCCGGTGGCTTTGAGGGTTCGAGGGGCCACGCTTACCCTGCGGAATAATGAAGCCGATTTTATTGAAGTGGAGGTTGAAGAAGAATGCAAGCAACAGTAGCGCTGGCCGGTAATCCGAACTCCGGCAAAACAACACTTTTCAATGAATTAACCGGTGCGCGCCAGCATGTCGGGAATTATCCGGGTGTAACGGTCGAAAAAAAAGAGGGCACCTATACCCACAAAGATTTTAAGTTGCACATTGTTGATTTACCCGGGACCTATTCGCTCACCGCCTATTCGCTGGAGGAAGTGGTTGCCAGGGATTACCTGGTCAATGAAAAACCGGAAGTGGTCATCAGCATTGTGGATTCATCCAATCTGGATCGCAACCTGTATCTGGCCGTCCAGTTTCTCGAGATGGGCGTTCCCGTTTGCATTGCCCTGAACATGATAGATGTTGCCAAAAAACGCGGGATTAAAATCAACGCCGAAAAATTGTCATCCCTGCTAGGGGTGCCGGTTATACCCACCATTGCCCGGACCGGTCAAGGCAAGCAAGAGCTGATGGAAAGCGCCGCCCACATTGTGCAGGCCAAAACAGAGTTTCGCCCCCTCAAAATATCCTATGGCGATGATGTTGATCGTGCCATGCTCGATATGGAAAAGGAGATCGAAGCCGGCAACTTTCTCACCGCATTATATCCCGCGCGCTGGATCGCCTTAAAGTACATGGAAAAAGATGAGCAGATTTTGAGTCAGGGCCAAAAACAAGATCCCGATCTGGCAGCCAGACTCGAGGAAACGGTCAAGAAAGTATCCAGTCACTTACTGAATACCCTGGACACCTATCCTGAAGCCATGGTCGCGGACCAGCGCTATGGGTATATCAAGTCCATCCTTAAACAGGGGGTCATTTATCAAAAATATGATCAGAACCGGCTTTACTCTTCAGATAAAATTGACAAAGTTTTAACCAACCGTTTTCTTGGCCCCCTCATTATGCTGACCGTCATCGCGGGGTTGTTTCATCTGGTTTTCACTTACAGCAAAGTGCCGGTGGGTTGGCTGGAAGGCCTTTTCGGCTGGATCGGTCATGGCGTTTACACTATTCTGCCGGATGGTTTACTCCGATCCTTGATCGTTTCCGGCATCATCGATGGCGTTGGCGGAGTGCTGGGCTTTGTGCCTTTGATCATGTTTATGTTTTTAGGAATTGCCTTTCTCGAGGATTCCGGATATCTGGCCCGGGTGGCCTTTATGCTGGACAGGGTATTTCGAATTTTCGGATTGCACGGCAGTTCGGTAATGGCGTTTATTGTCTCCGGCGGTATTGCCGGGGGATGTGCGGTTCCGGGAGTGATGGCCACCCGGACGCTGAAATCCCCGCGAGAGCGTCTGGCGACCCTATTGACCGTGCCATTTATGAATTGCGGGGCCAAACTGCCGGTGTTTGCCCTTTTGATCGCTGCTTTTTTTGCACGATATGAGGCGGCGGTCATGTTTGCCATAACTCTGGGCGCCTGGGCCGGCGCCCTGCTGGTTGCCAAATTGCTGCGGGTTACCGTCATCAAAGGCGATTCCACCCCCTTTGTGATGGAACTTCCGCCCTATCGCATGCCGACTTTTAAAGGATTGGCGATTCATACCTGGGAGAGGACCTGGCAGTATATAAAAAAGGCCGGAACGGTTATCCTGGGATTTTCGATCATCCTGTGGGCTATGATGACCTTTCCCATGCTTCCGCAATCAAGGGTAGATGAGTTTGAGTCCGGGCGTCTGTCATTGAAGGATTCTGTGCCAGCCTTAGTTAGCGCAGAACTGGCAAACGTTGATGAAGAAACCAACCTTTCCGGAGAAGCACTGAATCTAAAAAAACAACTGCAGAGCATAGATTACGCAGCGGCTGAAGCGAGTCTGAGATATTCTGTGGCCGGCCGCATTGGGACCGCCCTGGAATCAGTATCGCAATGGGCCGGATTCGATTGGCGCACCAATATTGCCCTGATCGGGGGATTCGCTGCCAAAGAAGTGATGGTGTCCACCCTTGGTACGGCCTATTCGTTGGGAGAAGTTGATCCGGAAGCGAGCGGTTCGCTTTCCAGGACCTTGGCCAAAGACCCCGGCTGGTCGCCGCTGATGGCATTGGGTCTGATTGTGTTTACCATGTTCTATGCTCCCTGCATTGTGGCGGTTGTCTGCATTTCCAAAGAGTCCGGATCCTGGAGATGGGGCGCTTTTGCGATTGTTTTTAACACCTTGTTAGCTTTTGGTTTAGCCGTTCTATTTTTCAAACCGGATCGGCATTAGGATATTTGGTGAAATAGTAAAATGGAAAATATCCTTGTCCTTTTAATCGTCGGGCTGGCGGCCTTCTTCATCGGTCGCAGGTATTATAGAAAATACACACAAAAAAACCAGTGCAGCTGCGGATGTACTTCATGCCCGATGGATACATCTTCCTGTGATTTGCCTGAAGCTAAGGGGAAACTGCCGGAAAATAAAAAAGGATAATTAATCGCGAAAGCATGGGATCTGGAAGAAACGAAATTTTTTTCTCTTTTTCTTGTTTTCGTACTTTCGCGCTTTCGTGATAAAAAGATGGCTGCATCATGCAACACGAAAATAACTAAAATATTTGCTATTTTATGAAAGGTACCATGGCACATCGAGCAGCACTCAGTTCAAATATGGAAGACTATCTGGAGGCCATATTTCACATTTCATCTCAAAAGCAGGCCGCCAGGGCCAAGGACATCGCCGATCGGCTGAAGGTCAATAAATCTTCGGTTACGGGCGCTTTGCGGTCTCTTTCGGAAAAAGGTTTCGTGAACTATGCGCCTTACGACATCATTACCCTGACTGACCGGGCAAAGTTTTAGCCGAAGATGTTGTTCGCCGACATGAGACCTTGAAGGACTTTTTCATAAAGATTCTCTTGCTGGAGGAAGATGAAGCTGAAGAAGCCTCCTGTAAAATCGAACATGCGATCTCAGATAAAATATTGAACCGCATTATAAATTTTGTGGAGTTTGTCGAAATATGCCCCCGGGGCGGTCAGGAATGGATCAGGGGGTTTCGGCGGCATTGCGAGAAGGGAGATACCTCTATCCGTTGTGCCGACTCTATCGCATTGTGCCTTGAAGATTTAAACAAAAGAAAAGACCTTATTGGGAATTCACCCAAAGAGAAGTTGCTGCTAGACGAAATGGATCCCGGACAAAGGGGCAAGATTCTTTCAATTCAGGAACAAAGTGAAATTGATAATCGCTTATCCGGTTTGGGAATAGCTTCGGGAAGCATCATCGAAGTGGAGGGGCAGAAATCCCAGGATGACCGCATCGAAGTCAAGGTCAGGGGATATCACCTGTCCCTCAGGAAAAATGAGGCGGCTAAAATATCAGTAGAACTCTACAGAAGCTAACCCAACTTCTGACACCATTTCAAGTTTACCATCTTGAGAGGGCGAATAAGTTTGATTCAAAGCGGCGGACGGCCAACCGGCTCAGCGGGAAAACTCTTTCCACACGAGTATTTCCGGATCAATTGTTCCGGTGGCAGCTTTGGTGACGCTTCCGGTCATGGATGCTGTGGCATATCAATCGAATGATATCGGCCGTCAAGTTTTCACCAAATTCATCGGGAGTTAAAACAATGTAGTCATTGCCGAGGGCGTGGTATTTATAGAACGGTATTGGAGCTGCCATGCTGTATCTCAAAAATAAAGATTTAGCAGCTAGGGTGAGGTTGGTTTTGGCAAATTTTGAATAATTTCTTTCAATTTTTTTGAGAATTCCCGGGGGATCGGCTGGTCTTCTACTTTTTTACAGAGGGCCACGGTTCTTTTCAGCGTTTCCATGCAGGAGAAACAGGCGACACAATTTTTTGCGTGTTTTTCAATTTCATCACAGGTCGCATGATCAAGTTCACCGTCAATATATTCAGATAGTTTCTCAAACATCTCCAGACAATGTTGATGCTCATGGCCGTCACTGGTCATTTTCAAAATATCCTTTCAATTTATCCCTTAAATAAAGCCGTGCCCGGTGGAGTCTCACTTTCACGTTGGATGGCGACAGATTCAAAATCTGAGCCGTTTCGGCTGTGCTGAAGCCCTCAATATCCCGCAAGACGATGACCACGCGATACTTTTTGGGAAGCGCTAGAATGGTCTTGTTGATAACGCCGGAAAGCTCTTCATTCAACAGCTTATCGAGGGGCAGCATCGCCCATTCCGGAACATTATCCGGTTTCTCGGTTTCATTGTTGGGCAAAAACTCATCTAAAGACAATTCTTTGTCCGGGGCAAATTTGGACTTGCGTCTTTTTTTGATACAGGTGCTGGCAGCGACCTTGTAAAGCCAGTTTTTAAATTTGGTTTCGTATCTAAAGCTTTTTAAATATTTGAAAACATTTAGAAATGTGTCCTGAATCATATCCTCTGCATCACTGGGATTCCGACACATCCGCAGGCTGAAGTTGTAAAGCTTCTGTTCATACCTTTTGACAAGGTCATGAAATTTATCAGCCTGCCCCGAGTTGATCGCCTGTATCAGATCAAAATCATTGTCTTTGACTATTTTCCGGTTCTGATTCTTTTTTGCTGTCATCGCTGCTTGTCACCTGACAAGAGTCTGCCAGTCAGGTGGGTACTCCGAGCTTCGGCAATATGTATTTCTGCAGTACAAACCATGCGACTACGATTGCCAAAACGATTAATATGTCTTTCATGGGTTATCTCCTCGTATCTAAATACGCACTTATCGCTCGGTTGTCCAATGTTTTTTACGGATCAGGCAGTAGAGGCTGGCCAGCAGAAACAGCATCACAAGCCCCAGGTGGGTGACATCCAGAAAAATAATAAATTCGGGATAAAAATTGGTCCCAGTCAGGTTCCTGATTACCAGCAGGCTGCCGCTGACCACAATGCCGGTCAACAGGGCGAAACGAATATATCCGGTGGCGGTCATGCGACTCGCATTGCGCTTCAAGATAAAATAGTCTGCCACTATATAGGTGACCAGGGCCAGCAACACAATGGCGCCCAGATAATGTAAATAATGGGTCACAAAGAATTCAGCCAGCCAGCCGAGTCCGGGAATGTCGGCAATATAATAGCGTTTGAAAATCGGCATCTGGCCAAATCCGGTCAGCACCAGTAAAAAGGTCGTCGTCAGGTAAAGCCAGCGAAGGGGTCGGCTGATCACCCGGTTGTGTGCTAAATTTTGATTCATCGGTTAGGCTCCCTTTATGTTGCATACTGTAAAAAAACGTTCTGTTATTCGAACTTTTTTTCTACAACCGCTTATACCATCCTTCAGTATTTCGAAATTAATTTTTAAAATGCGGTATAAAATATTTTCCGACAGCGGCTGCGATTCCGGCCACCGGGGCAATGATCATGGCGGCTGCCAGGTTATTGGCCTGGGCCATGGTATCTTCCACCGGATTCAGATGGGGTTTGCCCTTGCCTTTTTCGATGGCCCGGTTGAGTTCTTCAAACGGAACCGGCGAGACATAAATGGTGTTGGTACCGCCGTTTTCGTTTTCACCGTAAACATACCCATTGATCTCTTTGGCCAGGGCATGGGCCTTTTTAATGATTTCTTCCCGGGGCCCGATGGTCTGGACATCTTCCGGGCAGGCCTCGATACAGGCCGGCAATTCGCCGTCTGCGACTTTTTGATAGCAGCGATCACATTTGAACATCACGCCGTTGCCGGCCATGGACGGCATAATGTCCAGATAAAGTCCGGTGCCGGTCTGTCGCTGGGGGATGTCCCAGGGACAGACTTTTTTGCACTTGGACCCTCCCAGGCAGAGGTCCGAATCGATCCGTGAAATCCCGTTTTCCAGCTGTTTGGCAGCTCCCCAGGGACAAAGTTTGACACAGGGCGGGTTCACGCAGTGCATGCAGCGCCGCGGGATGGTCAATTCCTTTTCTTCGCCGTTGATTTCGACATCTGCGTGCTGGATAAAGAGCCAGTTATAGGGGGTCAAGCGGTCGTTTACATCCCGTTTTTCAGACCAGTCTTCTACCGGCACCCGGTTGGGGACCATTTTAGGAAATGGTTTCTGGGGATCGGGATATTTGTCGGCATTGGCTTCCGAGCAGGCATCCACACAGGCTTCACAGCCGACGCATTTGCTGATGTCAATCAGGGTTGCAAGTTGTTTGCTCTCATCGGGCACGGCCAGGGCTTTTGTTCCCGGAATGCTCGAGGCTGCCACACCCGCTGCAGCCGCCATACCGCCTTTTAGAAATGACCTTCTGGAAATCTGTATTGCCATTTAACCTCCTGATAAAATAGTAAAGCCCAATCAAATTATTGCGGTCCGTGCCATGATTTGCCTGTAATGAGACCGGGGTAGTAAAATGGTTACAAAGAGTAACAGCGTAAAAGGCTATTTTACTGTGAAAGAAGTCACAGATGGGCAGGGCATGGCGTTGGTATTGATACAAGACAAAAGGAATGAAAAAAAGTGCAAGGATTCTAATTTGGTGTTTTATGGGAAGATAATCTACAAAGCTCGAAATTTAAATATTTCTAAAGCACATCTAACAAATTTATAGTCCACCCAGATTCCACGTTCAG
>CAWGCM010000040.1:0-17782 GCA_963821065.1 uncultured delta proteobacterium
AGAACAAGCGGTATTGGATTTTGTGGGAGCGGCTTTCAGCCGCGATCGTTTCAATTCGCGGCTGAAAGCCGCTCCCACAGTTGTCTTCCTTTAGCAACTTGGAGATTTCGGATAAGCGCCTAAACTTTTATCATCAGGAAGCTTATCGGGCCCAATTGTTTCGGTTTCATCGTTCAGGCTCCGATACTCATCGAGCAATTCATCACTGATAATTTCATCACGATGGTGTTTTCTCAGCTTTTGGGCTTCCTCATACTTCCGGGCGCAAATGAGACACAGACGAGTTGCCGGTAAAACCTTCAGGCGTTTGAACGGAATTGATTTCCCACAAAGTTCGCATTTCCCGTAACTGCCTGAGCTCATTTTATTAAGGGCAAGCGCTATTTCTCCGATTTCTTCTTTACCGCGTTCATCCAGTTTATGAATGAGCTGCGCCAAATCTTCTTTTTGAGCGGCATCGATGGGCTCGATAAACCGCTGTTCCAACTCCTCTCGCTCCGCTTCCAAATGGACGACCTGTTTCAATATTTCGCGGCGGCGATGCATCAATCGCTTTTTTAACTTGTTCAAGTTCACAGATTTCGATTTCACCGTTCAAGGTTTCCTTTGATTTCCGTCATTGTTCATAGTTTAGTTAGTGTCGGTCCACAAATGGTAGATTTTGGTCCAGAGCAAGGCTTGAGCGATTTTGAGACCGGAGGCGCAGCGGGCTACGTCGAGGATCTCAAAAGAGCGAAAACGCCGCTCCGGGCCAAAAGATGCCGTTTGTGGATGGGCACTAATTAATAGTTTCGGCTTCCAGTTCGTCCCTATGCCATTCGATCGCAATCAGATCATCTTCGAGCGTTTTGGCTTCCTCTTCCAGAATTTCAACCTCGCCTTCCCATGAGCGGTCGGATTCATGATGCGGGCCCAGGTTCGACCCATCATCTATTTTTCAAAGCATATTGCGTGCCAGCCGAATTCAATCCAAAAAAGTATCGTTAATTCAGTTTGTTATCCCATTGGTGCTTTAATAAGTATAATTTTTAGGCCTTCTAAAATAGAAAAATTTCGAATCCAATGTTGGAATTTTTCTAACTTTTTCCCTCAGCCAAAAATATCTCTGAGATATTAGAAAATAACCATTTGAATTCATTAATATTTATTTTTTTGGTGTTTGCTGGCATGTTTTCTGCTGTAGGTCGTACATAGTTGGAGGGTGCTGAGTAGTGGGTACTTGGTAGTGGGTATCAGGTATTGGGGATTGGTTTGATGCGGCTGATGTCTAACTTTCGACTTCTCACCTGATAGAGGTGTATTAAATGGAATACGATACTTTAAACCAAGTATGACTTAAAAAGAGAAAGGAAGGGAAGGATGAATGGCAACGCCAGGGTTTAATCACACCTCAATAAAAAGCCTCCTTCTTTTGCCGGATAATTCTTCGCGGCCCTTATCACACTTTGATGTGTTTCGGCTTAAAAACTGGATGCTGATTTTAACCGGCAAACAATTCCGAAATCTGATGACTTAAGACTTCAATATCAGCAGAATTGGGATGACCATTGGCGTCCGGGGCATCGGCCAGCCACACAGGCGGTTCAGGTTTTTTCGACGCTTTTTCAAGGATTTTCGGGCTGGCTTCGCCCTGGCAACTGTAAGTGCCCAGGATATCTGATTCGGATGCCAGTGACTTTGCCACTTCCATACCATGGATAGCGTGCTCCGACCCGGCCCCGGCAGCATGGGTCGCAAAAAGGAAAAGCGATTCTTTCCCGACTTTGGCAAGATATTCAGTGGATTTCGGATCGGGTTTGCCTTGCATAAACCAAAAACCGACGGCGATAAAATCATAATCAGAAGGGTCAGGCGCCTCATCGACCGGGAATATTTTCTTTTCGCCGGGTAAAGCTTCAAAGACGGCATCTGCCAGTTTTCGCGTATTTCCGGTCTGACTTGAATACACTACCAAAGATTTCATTTTTAACCCCTTTTTTTTAGCACCATCAGATAAAATTTCTTAAGTAAAACTTCTGTCCCTCGAACTCTGTTTCGATCAACTTATTTTGCGCAATTAATCTATCCACCACTGACCAATCCGCTGCGGCTTTTGTCAGAAAATCACTTACCGCTGTGCTTCGCATTGGATGCACCGCGGTAATGCTGAGCAGATCTTCTTCAACCCTGCCGGTGAAAGCAAAGGCATTTCCTTCGTAACCGATTAAATATTCTACCTGGTCAAGCTTTCGGCGGAAAATTTGAAACGTATGGTTGATATCTTCCGGCAAAGGAGACCGGACCCAGGCTTCCGCTGGCGGTCTGGTAGGTATGGCTAAATATACTTTGGCCGGGTTTAGTCTGGATAGAAAATCCGCCATCTCTGTGCGCATGTCGGTGTCGCTACTATCAACGTGAATCAGCATGGTTTCAGTAACGAGTTCTCCTGAGAAAATTTTTGAGAAATCCAGCATGCCTTCTAAAATGAATTCCAGCTCAAGTTCTGCATGAGGTCTGTTAATCTTGCGCCAATCTGTTTTCCAGATAGAATCAAATTTTAGCGAAACCCAATCGGCTTTCAGGAGATCTGCCCGCACATCATCACGATTAACCAGAGACCCGTTGGTAATTACAGCGATCTTGATTCCCAGGGTTTTTAGTTGATCAATTTCGTGACCGAGATTTAAATCCAGGGTTGGTTCACCATCCGAGACAAACGTAAGATAATCAATTGACTCACCCTTCTTGTGGGCGCTCTTAACCTTGTTTTTGACACTCTTAAAAATCTCCTCCGGTTCATAGAACGGGCCGCGCTCGACCTGCATCCGGCGTGTTTTTCCGACCTGGCAGTAAACACAGGAATAGGTACAGATTTTGGGTGGAATATTATTAATGCCCAGACTTCGTCCAAGCCTTCTGGAGGGCACGGGCCCAAAAGCGATCATTTGCTTAGATCTCCTTCAATGACTGATACATTTTCATAAGGACCTATTCCTCTATCCCGTTTGAAGAACACGGCCCAGCACGGCTATTTAGTTATATCAGTTTAACAAGCTTGATTCTTTGACGGCTGTTAAAATCCCGGCCAGCATGCTTTTCCGGGTTGAAAGGGATTTTGAAATTACGCCGCTTTCAGTTCCGACAAACTCAGATTTTTTTAAAGGCCCAATATCTTCAAGAATTGGATCGGTTTCAAGTTTACGGTTGAGCCTATTTAAATCGTCGCTTGATAAGCTTCCCATACCGTCATCATTCCATTGATCAAAATAAAGGCCAAAATGCTGCCTTAGATAATCAAGGTCCTGTTTTTTGGCCCAATCATAACCAATTTTGTAGCCTTCTGATTTCGAAATCACCTCATCATACCGAACAGCCTCAACTTCTTTTCCGAAACCCCACTCAATTAACAAATTGCCCAACTTTCTCTCCCACACCTGAGCACCTTGTTTTTTTAAAATGTAATGGGCTATTTCAAAGGCGATTGTATGAATGATTTGATGGTCGGGTTCCCTGAGGATTTTCGTATTCAGGTAGACCAAATGTCTGACCGGAGCACCAAACTCGTATCGCAATACCAATGCTTCAAAAATATCGTCATCGGTCAAGATTTGGAAGCTCATGTCATTTAATACAATTTCTCTTACTTCTTCCGGTAAACGCTCAATCACCCTTTTTAAATAGGGATGAAAGCGTAAATCACAAAGTTTGAATCTTTGTATTCTTGCGCTCATGATGCCCTCCTTTTTATATAATGAGTCTCTTTTTTGACCAGCTCCTAAATTACCGGTTCTTTAGTTGCCGCTACGAAATGTCAAATTATTAGAGGCATAATTGTCATTCGGCGACGGCAAGCGATATTGCTAGTCAGATTCTTTTTCTAATTCCTTATTTTTGCGGTAAATTCTGATATCGCGGCCAGTAAGAACGCCGCCAATTAACCTTCCTCCATCGTCATAGAGAGGAGAACTCGTCACAAGCATATTCATTCCCAATTGATCGTTATAATTTTCCGATATGTGTACCTTGCCATCACTTAGCATTTGTGCGTGCGGACACCAAGAGGGAGGGTGATCTGCTTTACAGATATATTGGTAGCAGGGTCCGCCTCTTAACCTTTCCTGGGTACATTCCAGCTTGTCGGCCAGTGACTTATTGACCCGTAGAATTTTATACTGATTGTCGATAGCTGCTATGTAATCGGGAAGCGCATTCAATATACGCTCCGATTCTTCTTGGGACCTGAATGCAGCCGTTTTGGCTATTTGGTACTCAAGAAGATCCCTCTCCAATACATTTACTACTTGTGCTAATTCATCGTAAGTTAGTTTTCTGGCCATTTGACTATCACTTTAGACGCGCAAATATCTCACTATTCTCATCGAGGTATTTGTTTATAGCCTGATAACCCAATATATTTTTCGAGGAGAAAGGAAACAGAGCGATTTTTTGATGGTTAAATTCATCTTTGACTTCATCCGGAATCACTTTCGATTGAGATTTGTTGATCAGAATAGATTCTATATTGATTCCGATATCCAATAGCTTCTTTTTAATGCGGAAAGCCTCCGAAAACGATAACTTGTCATTATTCATGACCAGGTTTATTCTGGCGGCACCGGACGTGAAGTGATCACCCAGATGCCCATACTCCTGGATCAATATGGCCAATTTGGCCTTGACTTTGTCCTGCTCGACCGTTTTGCGTCCGATCTTGATTTCAGAGATAATCTCTTTTTTAGCGTAAATTTTCTCTCTGAGCTTCAGCAGCTCTTCCAACCAGATCAGGGTAATAAACGGCAAAGAAAAGAACCTTAACGTGAGGGCGGTTGGTGCCATGTCAAAAATTATCACCTCTTTATCTTCAAAGGCGTGGATAATATTTTCAAAAGCCAACAGCAAAGCATATTCTTCCAAACCGGGGGAAAATTGCAGTACGTTAAAATAATTTTGCAGATTGAACGCACTTTCATAGCTGTAGGTTCGTTTAATCGTTTTTTCAGTATCTTTCAGATACTTCTCTATCCAATAGTCGACGTCGACTTCTTTGACTGCCAGACAATCCGTCACCTGCCGGGTTTTTTCCGAAAAATCCTGTTGAAAAATATCTCTTTGATTATGAGCCGGATCCATAGAGACCAGCAGGGTATCGCGGGAATTGCGCGAGAGATGGACCGCGGTTATGGCCGACGTGGTTGATTTCCCGACGCCGCCTTTGCCGATATAAAAGAGTAATTGTGGTTTCATTTTCAATCAATATCCAATACTGAAAAAAGGTCCCCCAGGGGATCATGGGCGGTTGAAACCTTTTCGAGCATGATCCCCAATTCTTTCTCCATTTCCGGTAAAAGCGCCATCGTAATATGAATGGGCGGTGAAGGTATCCCAATGAAAGCGCCTAGTACCAGGATGGCAAAGATATTGTCCAGTTCTCCGACTTCATATTCGATGGTCTCAACGGCCTTGCTGCGCATGACTTCATCGGCCACATTAAAAGCCGATACGATTTTCTCTTTTATGGTTTTTAGCACGGGTATCATTTGCAAATTTCTGTGATACGGAATTCACTTCACCCTGAATATTCTTTTTTCAAACGCAATCCGCGTTTTGGATGGGTAGAAATAATACACCGCATATAGCCCGATCAAGATTGCACTCGCCGTATAAAACCGGGGAAGATCAAAAAAGTATGCGATTAAGGCCAAATAAGGTGTAATCATTACGACATTTATCAAGGTTCGTTCAAATTTGTATAATCTCCTTTCTGGTAAATTGATAAGATCACGACTTTTGTGGGCGAATAAGGCCCGATAAAAAATTGGAAAAGCGACTGCTAAAGCGATGCATAAAATAAAAATAATCGGCCCGGCAATTTCGATGAAATTATCCGAACCAATTTTGATAAGATCATAAGCTTTCGCCCCTCCGGCCAATGTAAACCCAAGAATGGAAGGCAACAAAAAGATAAAATATGTTTTTTTAAGTTCTTCGGTCATTTTGTTTATCTCCTGTTGGCCAAGCTTTCGTTAAAATATTCAGATCAAATAATTCTTTATGGAGTATTGGAGCTATGGCGTGTTGGAAAGGATCGGCGATTCTGCCGATTTCCTGGATTTAATTTTTCCATTACCCCATTGCTCCGCTACTCCCTGGCCCAGACCGTATCAATAAGCTGCGAGTTTTATTTTTTCCGTCTGGAATTATCACAACAGTTTTTCTCGTTCATAAATGACTCGCACCAGGGCAGGCCATTTCTCCAATTTTAAGTTTTACGGCGCCAACGGTGCAGGTTCCGGAGGAACTTCACCATCCATTGAAAAGAATTTAATGACGCCTTCAGCAACGATCCAGATCGCGATTAAGAGGATGATAATATTAATTACCTGCAAGAGCATATTATGGGCCGCGCCGAATTTAGCCTGGTTCATAATGACGGCCCAGATCGTCATCACCGACATAAAGATCGCCGGCAGTCCGGCTATCATCCATTTCAAGCCACCCCGGGCTTTCAGATAGAGCGTGATAATAATCAATGCCAGGGCAGCCAGGGTTTGGTTGACGGCACCAAACAGCGGCCATAATTTCAGCGCACCCTTGCCGTCGGCGCCGCTGGCGAACGCCAGGATCAGGGCCGTCACCACTGCGACGGCGGTGCCCACCCAGCGGTTGTTCAAGGCGGGAAGATTGATGCTGCTGCCCAACTCGCCGATCACATAGCGTTGGATCCGGGTGGCGGTGTCCAGGGTGGTGCCGGCAAACGAGGCCACAAAGACCGCCATTATGGCCAGGGTGAAGACTTTGGGGATGCCGAGGGTCATGATCATATTGGCCGAACCGTCAACAAAGGCTGATATCTTGGATCCCAAACCGGCGGCAGCCGCCCAGGATGAGTAGTGGGTTGTCCAGGCGGCGACCCCACTCAAGGTCTCGCCGGCCTTGGTGGTGTAGCCCAGTCCGATGCCGGCGGCCACGGCAATCACCACCAGGGTTGCCAGGGTGCCTTCCATTAACATGGAGCCGTAACCTACGAAGAGCGAATCGCGTTCGTCACGCACCTGCTTGGCCGAGGTCCCTGACGACACCAGGGCATGGAACCCGGAAATCGCTCCGCAGGCAATCGTAATAAACAAAAAGGGCCACATGGGCGGGGCCTTGGCCGGAGACATCTGCACGGCCGGTGCCACAATTTCAAGATTACCGCCAAAGGCTGTAACAATCACCCCCAAAACCAGCAAGGCCATGGCGATGACCAACTGGTGAGAGTTGATAAAATCCCGCGGCTGCAGCAGGGTGGTTACCGGCAGCACCGAGGCGATGAAAGCGTAGGTCAACAAGATAATGGTCCAGACCCCGGTGGGAGGAATACCGGCAATAGCCGGCATTTTAAACGGCAAATATGGCCCGAGGAAGACGCAGACATACATGGCGAGGATGGCATAGATTGACCATGTCATGGCATTTTTGCCTTTTTGGTAAATTAAATAGCCCAGAAAGATGGCAATCGGGACCTCCACCCAGACGGCCAGAACCGACTGCGGATACATGCTGAAAATGATGGCGATCACCAGGCCGAATATGGCAATCACGATCCACAGCTCCAGAAAGACGATCAGGAAAAATAAAAACTTGGTGCGGTCGTTAACGTATTTGGCAGTGTATTCCGAAATCGACTTGCCCTGGTTGCGCATCGAAATGATCAAGGCGCCGAAATCGTGAACCGCCCCCATGACAATCGAGCCGACAAAGATCCACAGCATGGCCGGGACCCAGCCCCAAATAATGGCGATGGCCGGTCCCACAATGGGACCGGTGCCGGCAATGGACGTGAAATGATGTCCGAAAATAATCTCTTTTTTGGTTGGCACATAGTCGCGCCCATCCTCAAATTCCTGGGACGGTGTTTTAACTTCGCCGGACAGGGCAAAGATCTTGCGACCGATATATTTGCCGTATAACTGGTACATGATGATGTACCCGGCAAATGCCAACACCATAATCGCTAATGCACCCATAATTAAATTCCTCCTTTTGTTAAATTTTATTTAATGCTTTAGATCGGACTACAGATTCTCACGATGACCAATTACCCGTTCAATACCTGATATCACTCAATCTAGTTTACTCAGAGAAATCTTGCCCACGCAATGTTCGTAAAACATTGCACCGAATTTTTATGCGGTTTCGAGTTCCCGACGGTCCGCCATATCAACCAGAATTCTTTCTCTGGCTCTATCGATGCCGAGTGCCTGGCGCTTTTTATCGATATGCGCAATCATCTTGTGGGCATGTTTGATGGGATCGACTTCCAGATCCCACATGCCGCCGTAAAGTTTTTCGAATTCCTCGAATATATATTTCTGAAATACCGGTGCGCCGCTTACCGGCAGGGTGACGCCAAAGACCGTGTAAACACCCGAGGCCACAAAATAATGGCCGATGCTGATGGCTTTTTCACTCATCCATTCCGGTGCACTGCCGGCCGCCGGCAGATCACTGATATCATTGCCCAGACCGCCGGCTTTAACCACCTCGGCAGCTGCCAGAAGGATCCGGCTGTTGTCCACACATGAACCCAGATGCAGCACGGGCGGTATCCCAACCGTTTCACAAACCTCAGCCAGACCGGGGCCGCAGAACACCTTGGCGGATTCCGGTGTCAGCAGGCCTTCCATGGCGCAGGCAATCGCGTTGCATCCGGTTGTCAAAACAATCACATCATTTTTGATAAGTTCTTTGACGATCTGGATATGACCTTCATTGTGTCTTGTCCTGACATTGTTGCATCCCACAACCCCGCCGATACCCCTGATTCTGCCGTTGATAATATTGTCATTTAAGGTGTAGTAGGATCCGCGAAAGGTACCGCCCAGGTGGTACTCGACGGATTCCACACCAAAACCGGCCACGATGGGGGATTTCTGCTTGGGGATCATCACTTCCGCCCCCCGATTTTGAAAATTGTCAATGGCCAGCTTGACAATCCGTTCAGCGTCTTCCAGGGCATGATGCTCGTCAAATTCAATGTGAAGGACATTTTCCTGTTCCATTCTGGCGATGGGGTGGGTGGTGATCAATTTGGTGTGAAAGCATTTGGCGACATTGGCCAGGTTTTGGAATATGCATTGGATGTCGACCACCATGGCATCACAGGCCCCGGTGATGATGGCAAGCTCCTGCTGGAGAAATGTTCCGCACAGCGGCACACCGTGGCGTTGCAGCATTTCATTGGCCGTGCAGCAAATGCCGGAAAGCTGGATGCCTTTGGCTCCTTTGGATTTGGCATATTCTTCCATTTCCTTGGTCTGGGCCACCGCGACGATCATCTCGGAAAGCACCGGTTCATGGCCGTGGATCACAAGGTTGACCATATCCGCCCGCATGACACCGAGGTTGGCTTCCGAGGCCACGGGATATGGGGTCCCAAACAGGATATCTTGAAGATCGGTGGCCAACATGGAACCGCCCCAGCCATCGGCGATGGCGGCGCGGGTGCCCTGCTTCATCAGGTTTTTATAATCCTGGTCTACGCCAATGTGGGTCCTGTGCATAATTTCAACAATTTCCCGGTCGATATTGCGCGGCACCACCCCTTGCTTTTTCCAAAGGTCATAGCGGGGCTGAGGCGCTCGTTTGGCAAAAAGAAGTTCGCCTTCGGCCTTGCCCCACTCATTGAGCGCTTTTTCACCGACCTCGACTGCAATTTCATCGGTGTCCCGATCAAGCTGCTCACCATCGACCTCCACCGTTGTGTCGACGCCCAGCCATTGAGCGACTTCAAGCAGCTTGCGCGTATCTTTAATCTTATAGGCATCGGTTTCTTTTCTGGCCGCTGACATAAAAACTTCGGCCACCCCACGTCCGTGATCGGAATGGGCGGCCGCACCACCGGCAATCATGCGGATAAAATTACGGGCCGCAATGGTATTCGGCGTTGCCCCGCAAATGCCTTTGCGGGTGTCTTCTCCTTCGATTCCGCCTTTTGGAAGGGGCAGCCGACAGGGGCCCATGCCGCAGTTTTTACAGCAAATCCCCTGGGTGCCGATGTTGCAGGGCTTCATTGTAACCGCGCGGTCAAATGCGGTCTCAATTCCAAGCTCTTGGGCGCGTTTAATCATCTGCTGGCTGGCCGGATCAATTGTTGCGGCCACCGGATCTGCCAGTTTCTTTGCTTTGGCCTCCTTGACTGCTTTTTCTTCTGCCATAAAGTCCTCCTGAAATTGTTGGTGGTTTATACCGCTTTCCAAAAATTAGGTTCCGAAATACGGAATTGGGTTATAAGTGGTTGTAGAAAACCGTTTGAATCCCGGTGCTATCCTGAGGACAAAGCATGATTTGTGCCACCAGTTGAGGGTTCTAATTTATTATTTAATTTCAACTGGTTAACTAAAATCGTGGGTAGGAATGGTTTTGATCCGAATCAAAATTTAGAAAAATTTCGAAATTTCCCTTCGCAAAATTGCGAAATCTTGAAGCCATGTGTTCTATACCGGCCTAGAAAGTAATGTTGGGATAATCCGGAATCATTCACTATTGACAGTCGCCATACACAGCGTCATAGTAAATGGGCTGGCAGCCCTTTGAATTTTCGAACTTTGGAGGATTGGAAAACTGGAATGGGTAAAATCGGTTCCCAAGAGGCCCTTTTAACTACCCCCCGGGGAGATGTGCGCATTCGTTCATTTTGCAATGCCGCAGACATTCGTCAATGCAAATTTGATGGCCAGTTTACATTCCACGATCATTATAAATCGCTTTATACCAGCCGCGAGCTCCTGGAAAAATCCGCTGAACAACCCGACGCCAACATCGTTCTGGCTCTGGCCGAACCAAGCCACATCATTGGATACGGTGTCCTGGCTTACCCCGATCCGGGGGAGCGGTGGGCTGATTTGGGACCGAAAATCATGATGGAGATAAGAGCCATAGAAGTTTGCCGGAACTGGCGCTCTTTGAAGATTGCGCCTTGCATTGCAAAGATGATGGTAGCCCTTCCGCAGATCGAAGAAAAGATCGTCTATCTTGTTGGGTATTCGTGGACCTGGGATTTGAAGGGGACCCGCAAGACGGCCCAACAATATCGACAGATGCTCATCAAGTTGTTTGAGCCCTATGGTTTTAAGGAGTACCGGACCAACGAGCCGAACGTTTGCTTGAAGCCAGAAAATTTATTCATGTGTCGGGTGGGTAAAAATATTACTCAAGTAATATTAGACCGGTTTAAATGGTTGCGGTTTGGCCTTTCTCCCTGGACTTGGAATGTAGACGGTCGTTAGATATTGGGAATCGGTACTGGTATTTGCGATCGGCATCAGGTAATGTGGATTGGTTAATAGATTTTATCTATCAAAATGATGGTCAATATCTTGATGGGGGTAGAATCATGCTTGTCGGCGACGTCCTTTATCTTGTCGTCATCCATAGCCTCAATACCGCCCGCTTTTAGGCGCTGGTAGACCGTTTCATGGTTAAGCCTATGGTCCCTGATGAGCTGGCCGATGCTCTTTCTGCCAACCCCGGTGCCGGCAAAAGTCTCCTCTATCATCTCAGGCTTCCAGGCCGCCCCTGGTTTCATCGTCTTGGGTTTGGGCTCAAGTTTCTTGATCGCCTCATAGACTCCCATGCCCGAAGTATCCCTACGATCAGCGATATCGCCAAGGGTTTCATCGGGATTGTCCACTTTGAAGCCGGCCGCCCTGAGTTCTACCATCGCCTGGTCCAGAGGGATGCCCTGCTTCTTACAAAGGGTCTTGAGGCTAACCAGTTCAGCGTGCCCGAAAGGCGGTTCAAATTCGGGCGAGGTAACCCAGGAGCTCTTTATAGTCTCGCCCATATCAGCCACATAGGCCAGCGGCGGTAGGGACCAAATACCACTCGCTATGATCCAGAGCAATATCAGGCTGCTGATCATCAGTTCGCGCTTATAGCGCAGCCCGGTTTCAACCTTGTCGCTCAGATACCTTATCAAAGGTTTCCAGTTATAATAAAGGTGGAAGCCACCGGCCACAAGAAACAAGAGGCCGGAAAAAATGTGTATGTTGCCCCACTGGTCCTTCTCCAGGCCTAACAAGGTCCACTTAGACCAGTAAGCCACCCGACCATGAGGTACTATGTACAGGATTATCGCAGTGAGCAAAAGCAAGATGAAACTCACCAGAGAGCACAATGAGGTAAATGGGCGACCGTGCCAGTTTCTTTTACTCATTTGAATTACGCTCCTTTCAAATCGGCTGTGAATGATCTGGACAACAGTGTCATTTGGCCAGTCGATAATGGATATTCCATCATATCCGGTATGGTAATTTTGATAGTTGCAAAGCCTTCTGCGTCTCAAGAGATATTATTTAATCGTAACAACCGGGCAAGGAGCATTTAAGATCACATGTTGTGCGGTGGAACCCATCAGAAGTTTGCCAACTTTCGATTGTCTTCTCACACCAACAATAATTTCATCAATTTTTTCCAACTCTGCGAACCAGACTAAACTATTACCGGTTGAGCGTGAGCTAACCAAAAGACGGGTCTCATAGCTAGTATTATTGCCACTAAATTGATTTCGGATCTCCGATTCAAGTTCCTCTTCAACCGCTTGGATTAAGCTGTGATCCAGCGGATGATGACGTGTGACCGAATAGGCCACCACAATTTTAGCGTCAAACGTCTTAGCATGCTTACGGGCCAGTTTCAAAGCATCCCTGGCCTCATTTGATCCATCATAACCTACTAAAATCTTCATTTTAATCTCTCATTTTTAATTTTAATTCGTTATTAAAATCAGGCGAGATTCATAAATATTGATATCACTCCAAGGCCTAACTGAATCTGTTATTTAATGTTAAAAAACCGAGACTGTGCATAATTTCCTGATTCTCGAATTCCAGATAATCCGCCAGATTTTCCTTTGAAGAATTAAGCAATCTCTTTATTAGCATTATAGAAGTAGAAGGTTTTTTTGCAAATTCCCGCGCCATTTCAAGGGTGGATATCTCGAGCTCGTGAAGCGGTACCACCTTATTTACGACACCGAGCTCCAGGGCATCTTTGGCAGTAATTTCCTCTTCAGAAAGCAGCAATTCAAATGCCTTGCAATGTCCCAGTCGTTTTTTTAGAAGATATACCCCTCCTCCTTTGGGAGCCAAACCAAAATCAAGATACACATTTTGAATGGTCGTATTTTCAGCAATGATTCTATAATCACATGCCAGGCTTAAATTTAAGATCTGCGGGCATAGTTTGCCTTTGGCGGCGCTTATAAAGAATTTTGGTGATTCCAAAATTGTTTTAGCAAGGCTGTCAAATGTTCTGAACATTCGCCACACATCATTTTCACCGATTTTACGGTCACCAACCATTTGGTAGAATTCAGCATATTTCTCATATCCTGTGGATTCGTTCGAATTCAATAACGCAACAATTTTGACCGCTGCATCTTCTGAAACCAGGCTCAGATAATCTATAAGTGTGTCTCTGCATTTTAAATCAGTTGACTGCTGCAATATGTTGCCTTTGAGTTCAATCCAGGCAATATTGTCTATCCTGGATGCAGAGAAGTAATCACACTCATGGTTTAAATCTTTTATTTTTTTCATTTTGCGCCCTCAAATTAGCAGCTGTTTCAAAACTCCGAATCGGTTACTATTTTTTGTTGTCCTTGGTTTGCATCTCAGACTTTAAAACAGTTTCCGTTTTTGAAATTGACCAGTCAACCGCGGAATCAAATAAAGACCATCCTTCAGATGTAAGGGCATTTGCTGTATTCCTGAAAAGGAAAAGACCGACCCGTTTAGCAGGGGCAACGAGTCCCGGCATTTTAACGCCGGCGTCATAAGCAAAAATTGTACATTTATCCGGTTCCTTTGCCAACCCGGCAATCGCGATCGCATTTTCTCCCGGAACTCCCCATCCCATAAAAAAGCTTTTAGTGCATACCTGCACTTCTTTTGAACAGGAAGCGCACAGAGAATGGTCGGGATTAATTACTAGAATTTTGGTCTGATGGCTTTTGCGACCGAAATCAACTTTTTTGGTCTGGCCTGTCATACCGAGATTGCTAAAAAGCCAGGGTTCCGAGCAGATGACGGGAACGGAGAGATCGCGAAATTTTGTACCGACTTCTCTGGACCGGGCTGATTCAGATAGAATGACAAGATCCTTACCAGAAGTATCTTCGCTTTTGACGATGGTATCCTCCTGGATTACTACATTAAAGCCTCGATTTTCCAGGTGATTTTTTATGGATAGATCACCGGCTCTCAGGTCTTTTTGGCCGACGACCAAAAGAACATCTGCCCCGAGGGCAAAGGAAGCGCTAAAAACAGAAAGCACCAGGATCATACCAATACAAGTTTTCCAATGATTTTTCTTTTTTACTAAAATTTTATGTCGGATATCAGACATGTGTTGTACCTCCTTTTTATATCTTTATTAACGTAGTTATTCATTTGAGATCAGCTGTGTAACTATTTTTACGGCAGTATTGCTGGGGATAGCAAAGCCAAGTGTTTTGTCTTCATTGGATTGGGTCACAATTGCCACGTCGACGCCTACCACCTGCCCTTGACGGTTCAACAAAAGAGCACCGCTATTGCCCGAATTGTTACCGGCATCCGTCGACCAAAAATCCGGACAAACGCTGCAATAGGTAATCCCATTCGGTTGCATGGCCCTGATTCGCCCTCCGAATACGGTTGGTGTCAGCTTTGGCCTTGGGATCCCCCGTATTCTCTCCGCATACCCTACGGTCGCAACCGGTTCATCCACTGTCAGATTATTCGAGTTTCCAAAGGTGACATAGGGTAGCGGTATGTGATCAGAAATCCGGATCACCGCCAAATCCATCTCGGGATCGGTTCCAATCAGTTCCGCCGGGCACCATCTCCCGCTGGCAAGTCTGACCTCTATCGTAGCGGCACCCCGCACTACATGGTAATTGGTGAGAATGTGACCCTCAGAATCAATGATCATACCCGTACCCCGACCAACTAATTCATCACTGAATTTTCTATTCAACATATCAACATCAAAATAGCGGCCAAACAAGGGGGCAGCGGTAAATGAAGGCAACGGGTCAGCAGTTTCGGCCCGATTGATGACTTCAATATACACAGTTGCCGGGATGGCTTTATCTCCCACTCGCCACAAATCGATAAAGTCCACCGGTTTGTTCTTATCCTGCTGGCCGCATCCGATAAATAACCATGCAGTGATCAATGTCCCAAGGATGACCAGTAAAAAAGACTTAACTGACCATCTCAATGACTGGCTTTTTCTAGTAAAATGGCGCATTGTCATTCGCTGCCTCCTCAATGGTTTATATCTTTTTGGATGAATCATCGTCCGTCCGATTCCTTAGAGAGCACAATGCATGCCAAAGCGGCTTCTATTAAAATTCATTCATTCATTTCAGGTGGTTATATTTATAAAGCGCTTATAAAAATTTCAAACCGTACTGATATTTAGAAAAATTGCGAAATGCCGCTTCGAAAAATTCCTAAGTCCGATTTCAGTTATAGATGTCTTTAGTGGGGTTAAACCAGAAGGAGCGTTTGCAGGCCACCGACAAGGAATACGATGGCTCCAGCGGGCTTTTCAACTACAATGCCCGGTTGTATGGTTGTGCCATATGATCAATTTAAAAAGTACACCATGGCAATCGCCCGGGGGCAGTATAAACCGAAAAAACTGAGCCGAAAATATCGCTCGACAAAATAAGCTAATAATGATACAACCGAATAAGCTAAATTTCAAACAGCATAAATAGCTAAAAATTGCACGGCGCAATAAGCTAATAAGAGCACAAAAGCTATGGCAAGCCCACATGAAAAACTGGCTGAATCCCTTGAGGCCCTGAGAGCATTACAGAAGCGTGGTGTAATCGCCGTGCGTTCAGCTGATCTGACCCGAACCCATCGGGAACGTCTGGTCAAAAACGGCTTCTTGCAGGAGGTCATGAAGGGCTGGTACATTCCAGCGCTCCCGGATGAGGCCGTGGGAGAAAGCACGGCATGGTATGGATCGTTCTGGGGTTTCTGCGCAGCCTATTTACAGGAACGTTTTGGGACGAATTGGAGCCTTTCTCCTGAACAGTCATTATTGCTGCATGCCGGGAACATGACGGTTCCACACCAACTGCTTGTGCGCTCGCCGAAGGCCCGCAACAGGATCACAACGCTGCCGCATGATACGTCGCTACTCGATACACGTGCGGCCCTGCCTGGGGCCGGAAATATTATAGAGAAAGACGGCTTGCGTCTGTTCTCTTTAGCTGCGGGCCTGGTAAGCTGCGGATCCGGATTCTTTCGACAGAACTCAACGGACGCACGCGCGGCTCTGGCAATGGTGCGGGATTCATCCGATGTGTTGGCATTGCTCCTTGAAGGTGGACGAACCACGATTGCCGGCCGACTCGCCGGTGGGTTTCGAAATATAGGACGTGACCGGATTGCCGACGATATTGTCAAAACAATGAATACCGCAGACCACGTCATTCGTGAAAGAGATCCGTTTGAAGACACATTAAATTTTATCCTGCCAAAACACGAGCAATCGCCATATGTGAACCGTATTCGCCTGATGTGGCAGCGGATGCGGGAACCAGTCCTCAAACAATTCCCGGTTGCCCCGGGACGGCCCGCCGACATCGCAGCCTATCTGAAGGCCGCTGATGATATCTATGTCACGGACGCCTATCATTCATTGTCCATTGAAGGTTACCGGGTCAGTCCCGAGTTGATTGAAAGGGTCCGTAGCGGTGAGTGGGATCCGGATGAAAACGAGGATGACCGCGAGCACCGTAACGCTTTAGCCGCTCGCGGATACTGGCAGGCCTATAAAGCGGTTCGCCAGAGTGTGCGCAAGGTATTAAAGGGCGATAATCCCGGAACGGTTGGCGATGAGGATCACCGTGACTGGTACCGCGAGATGTTTGGACCGAGCGTCACAGCCGGCCTCTTGCGGCCGGCGGATCTCGCAGGTTATCGCAGCGACCCGGTGTATATCCGCCGTTCGATGCATGTGCCTCCGCGCTTTGAAGCTGTGCGGGACTGCATGCCGGCATTCTTTGATTTGTTGAGAGAAGAGCCGGAACCAGCGGTGCGTGTGGTTCTGGGACACTTCGTGTTCGTATATATCCATCCGTACATGGATGGCAACGGCCGTATGGGACGATTCCTTATGAACGTGATGCTCGCAGCGGGCGGATACCCATGGACCATTGTTCCACTGGAAAAGCGAGACACCTATATGACTGCACTGGAGAGCGCGAGCGTGGAACAGGACATCACGCCATTTGCGTCGTTTCTTGGGCGCCTTGTCTCCTACAATTTAGAAGGTAAACCAGCTCCTCAGGTACCCAATTGATGATAAAAGATGGAAATTAGTCATCAGCTGTAGTCTTGAGACCGGATATCAACAGATGGGTTTCATAGGGAATATCCTCGGAATTAAGGTGATCGTGGACCTCCCTTTCCAGTTTGTGCTCAACCATTTGGATATCCTCATAGTTAAGCTCCCGGTTTTGGGCCATGCAATTCAACACGTCAATTTTGGCCCCCCATACCTTTGAGTGTTTCTTGGCCAATCCCAGAGCTTCCCTGGCGGCAGCGGACCCGTCATAGCCTACTAAAATATTCATAATGACCTCCCATAAATTCCTTAGATTAAATCCTTCACATATCGTCGAAGAGAATATCAGTCTCCTCTTCGGGTAAGGGAATAATAAAAACCGGTTTTCTGGTTTGGCGAAGGACCCTTTGTATATTTTTCAGTTTAACAACAGACAACTGACAACCTGCGACCGGCCTTTTCTATC
>CAWGCM010000041.1:0-25569 GCA_963821065.1 uncultured delta proteobacterium
GCCGCAGACAAGGTAAAGGAAGGCTAAACCGGCAATTAAACGTGAGCGTAAGTAGTTCTCCGACGAGTCGACTTCACCGATCCGAGCTTCCAGGGCTTGGACTGCCGACTCCTTCTGGCCGACCATGCAACGAGCCAGCCCGCGCATGAGCTCAGCCTCGCCCAGAAACGGAGACTTCGTACCAGTAAGCTGTGACACCGCATCTTCGAGGTACTTTAGACTGCGTTCGGCCTGACCTCCGAAGTACGAAATGTATCCTCGAAAGAAGGCGATCTCTGCCAACACCGTCGGCTCTGCTGTCTGATTGCGGAGCAGAGACTCGGCCTGGTCGAGGAGCATCGGAACTCGCGCCAGCTTATGTCGCAAGTTTTCGATCCACGCCTCTGCCAGTAGCAGCGCCGGCCGCTCCTGCCTGATCTCTGCAGGCAGCATGGCGAGCCACCGTTCAACGGTATACCAACGGTCCGCAGTGAACTCGTCGTGCCGGTAATGCTCGACGATTTCGGCCGCCCGCACGGCATCTTCCGCCAGAAGGGCATACTTGATCGATTCTGTGAACAATCCCTTGGATTCGAACCATTCGCTGGCCTGTGAGTGTAACATTTTTATATCGTTCGGTGGATAGTGCCGTCGGAGTTGCCTCTTGAGAAGATCTTTGAACAGGTGGTGATAACGGAACCATTGGTCTTCCGCATCCAGACTGATTAAAAAGAGATTCTCTTTTTCAGCCAAGCGATAAACTGCCAGGCACCATTTTGTGCGTTTCCCGGTTCAACGGCTGCTGAAAATATGGCATCGCACAAGGGAGCGCAGAAACGATCCAATATGGATGATTTCAGAAGACAGTCCTGAATACCCGGAGGCTGGTGTGAAAGGATCTCATTAAAAAGATATTCAGTCACGTATTGAGTGCTCCCCTGGAGTTCAGGCAGTTTGGTCTTGAAATCAGCCCGGTGCTGAAAGGAAAGGGCTGCCAGACGTAAACCGGTCACCCAGCCTTCTGCTTTTTCCGACCAGGCGGCGGCTAAGTCTTCATCGATCTGCTTTTTCGATATCTGTTGCAGATAGGTCGCTGTTTCCCCCGCTGTAAACCGTAGATCCTGAAGGCGAACTTCGGCAAGTTGGCTTCGGGCACGCAGGGTGGCTATGTTCAGCATAGGATCTCGCCGGCCGATTAATACCAGGTGCATGGGTCGGGGTGGGTGACGCAGTAGATCGTTAAGGAAATGGTGGATCGATTTTTCCACGAGATAATGGTTATCATCCAGCACCAGGATAAAATCCGTCTCAATCGTATCCAGTTCATTAGCCAGGCTACCGACTAAAGTTGAAATGGGTGGCAAGGTCGGAGCATCAACCAGAGTGTTAGTCGCACTGATGGCATTCGGGAAAATGGTCTCAACAGCAGCGATAAAATAAGAAAGGAACTGACGCAGGTCGTTGTCATTCTCGTCCAATGATAACCAGGCGCTGGGACTGTCGCAGCTACCCAGCCAGCAACTCATCAGCGTACTCTTACCGTAACCGGCAGGCGCCGAGACCAGGGTCAAAGGCCGTTTACGACGCTGGTCAAGATATTCCAACAATCGCGGTCGATGCAGATAGTCTCTGGGGGCAGGCGGCCGGTGCAGCTTGGTGCGTAAAATTGGTCCTTTGTTGGTATCGTTTGTCATATTTCAGTTTTTCAGCGAATATTTTTAGGCTTTTTCGAAATAACCAGGCCATCAAGGCCTGCAGAATCGATTTGCAGCCCCAATGGTACCATCCGCCTTACAGTCAGGCCGTAAGGATTAATCAAGGATAAGTATGACATATCGATGGAAACATCAATAAAAAGTGTCTGAAGAGTTTCGTTGCATAATGCATCAGCTAATAGAACAAATTTTGCCTTGTCCAAAAGTGTAACATCCGTGCCTAAATCGAATCGTGGCTATCCAATTAATTTTATTGTGGATTTGTTCAGATAATCTATCATTTTTGAGAGCGTATTTACAGAATGGATGTATAGCCGACATCTTCAACTTTGGAGTAAACTTTAAATTATTGATTGGGGTGGCAAATCTGCAGTTTTCGCGCCGTCATGTAATTTTAGATTGGCAGAAGCAATATAACAACTTAGGTTTCGTGGATGTCGAATGCTAATACACACCTTTCCCGGCTTTATAATCTCGTGGTGCCGTCCGTTGTATATTTGTAAGTAAAATCAAAAGCATAAAAACATCTTTTAAGATTTTGGAATAAGAGTCTTAATCGAACAAAAATCAATTGCAGTCGCTACCACTATATGTTACGGCTTTCGACATCTCCGAATTCTTGAAACGATCATAGATTTTGTTACATAATCTTTTATATTGGAGAATCTCCGAGGTCGCAAAAAATCCTAACTTTTGCTCTGAATTGAATAAAAGATGTCTCAAATAATAATCATTTCTCAATTGCGCGGTAAATCCAATGTTCAATAGACCGCCCGAATTAATTTCTTTAAAATCTAACTAATATCTTCAAGCATCACTTTTACACGTTCTGCACGAACGTCCTTTTTAGCATTTGATCAAACTTTTAGAGAAACAAGGTCTTGATGTAATTACCCTAAAATCACGGCATACCAAAATGTTGGGCGGTGGCTTCCATTACGCGATCTTAGACATCCGCCGAACTGGAACGCCCCAGCGATACTTTGATTAAACACCCTGCTTTCGCTAGACCAACGAAGGGGCAAATTTAGTGCTTGAAGCCAAGACCTCAAGGGTCTCAACTTCACGACCATGTGAGGAAAATACATGGCAGCAATTATTTTAACAACCGTCTTCATGGTCTTCTTTGTAATGACCTTTGTGGCGTGGAGGCGATACCTTTGGGCGGCGGAGAAGATCCCGCACGAGCAGGCGGACACCTGCCAATACAGCTTGACGGATTTCTTTGGCGACGACCACCTCGTGAACGTACCACATCAGGAAGGAATCCAGTGGCTCACGGAGGTCTTCAGTCGCTCCGCCGAGAAGTACCCAGATCTCACGGCATTACAGATTCCCTACACCGGAGAGTCCCTGACCTTCGCTGAGCTCGACGCACGGGCCGAAAACGTGGCTGCAGCCCTTTCTCCTTTCCTCACGGGCCCGGACCAGGTTGTGGCCGTGGCCATGTCGCAGGACAACTGGCATATCGTGGCCGCTCACCTCGGCATTCTCAAGGCTGGTGGTACCATGATGTTCCTCGACACCACTTTGCCCGAAGCTTTAATCACCCACATGCTCAAAGACGCACAGCCGGTGGTCATTCTCACGCGGGGCCAAGACAAGTTCCGCGGCCTGCCGACGCTCGACATCCTGAGGTTGCCGGAGGGGATGCCCCGAAGCGAGTCGCCGCCTTGGCTGGACGACCCCAAGCAGCGCCTTGCGACCATCTTCTACACGAGCGGAACCACCGGCATGCCCAAGGGCGTGGAGTGCCCGCACGCAGGCTACGTGAACCTGGCGCTGAGCTACGCCAATTATTTTGATCTCATTCCGGGTATGGACGCGACCTCGCTCACTTCGTCGCTGGGATACGACGGCAGCATCTCCGAGATGTACAGCGCCTGGGTGTCAGGTTGCGCTGTGGTCATGCTGACCAAGGAGCAGATACGGTCCGGCCCAGACCTCCTCCCCGTTCTCCGTCGGGCTGAGGTCACGGTGCTCTTCTGTCCGCCAGTACTGCTTACCACCCTCACATCAACCCCTGAGCTTGATCTCTCCTATCCGCTGTGCCGCTACATCGTGCCGGCAGGCGAAGCCTTTCCCGCCATGCTCGTGGAGCCCTGGACGCGT
This sequence comes from uncultured delta proteobacterium, assembly GCA_963821065.1. Classification (GTDB taxonomy): domain Bacteria; phylum Desulfobacterota; class Desulfobacteria; order Desulfobacterales; family JAFDCJ01; genus JAFDCJ01. Next base: position 3,807 of record CAWGCM010000041.1, read on the forward strand.
GGCAGACGGCAGATCATCAATACCTACGGCCCTACAGAGGCAAGTACCGACACAAGCCGCCAAAGCTTGCGGCCGGGGGAGCCCATCACCATCGGCTCGCCCTTTGCCAACGTCACCTACGTCATCCTCGAGGTCGACCAACTCCGCCCACTGCCCCATGGGGAGGTCGGCGAGCTTTGCATCGGTGGGGTTCACATTGCTCGGGGGTACCGCAACTTGCCGGAGCAAACCGCCCAGAAGTTCATCACGCACCCCCGGTTCGGCCGTATCTTCCGGACCGGGGATTTGTGCAAAATAGACATCCGGACGCAGCGTGTGCATTTCCTCGGCCGAGTCGACACGCAGCTCAAGGTGCGTGGACACCGCGTCGAGGTGCAGGCGGTTGAGGACATCCTACAGAAGCAGTTCAGGGAAATTGAGGCCGCTGTGTTGGATTACCAGAACCAAGAGCTGGTCGCCTTTGTCGCCGCGCCGTCGGTCTCCGAAGGCGATTTCTCGGTGGTCGCTCCAGCACCGGCAGAGTGGGTTACCCGGGTCACAGCGACCCTGGCCAGACAACTTCCGGCGCCGTCGGTCCCGACGAGGATCTTCCTGGTGGAAAAATTCGTCATGAAGCCGGTGTCCGGGAAAATCGATCGGGGGAGCTTGCCGAACCTGTCTTATCTGCTGACAAAGGCCGAGCCGGAATTGGAGGCCACCTGCAGTTGCTCATCGACCAACACGCGGGACACCGATGCGGGCCTGGAACCGGGCTGTGAGGAGGTGCTGGCGATCTGCAGGGATGTGTTCGAGACCGCGTTAGGATGGGACGATATATTCGCTGACAATGGTGGTCACTCGATCGTCATCGCGCGACTGGCACAGCGCTTGCAGACCGCAGGATGGGCGGTGCCGGTCCGGGCGCTACTCAGTGACTGCAATACCCCACGGAAGGTGGCCAAGCGCCCGCGGGAGCTCCAGCTGAATTCCGAGGCCTCCACGGCTACCGCGAAATCCCATCGGAACTGTGCAGAACACGATAAGACAACGGCAAAGGTGCTCTCGGTGGGATATTTCACTATCCTGCAGGTCATGTTCCTGTCGTTGCTGTATTCTCCCCCCTTGATAGGCTTTCTAGGGCTCATCGCCTTCGCGGAAATCGGCGAATTTTTCATGACCGCACACCTCTGGGAGTTCATTGGCGTCGGTTTCTTGATGTACTTGTCTGCCCTTGTCTCGCCCTTCGCCAGCCTGCTCTGGGCCATGGTGATCAAGCTCCTCATGGGTGGTGACATATACAAGAACAATGTGACGCCGGGTGTGTACCCCAAGTGGAGCCGAATGCATCTACGAATCTGGTGTATCGGGCGGCTGGAAGCTACAGTTCTCCGACCGCTGGACGTAATGTTTCGCAGCGCGCCGCTCAAGGCATACGTGTTGCGGCAGCTCGGGGCGGCCGTAGGTGACAACCTTCAATGCGCACACGACGTGGAGTTTTCCGGACCGCTGGACCTACTCTCCACCGAGGACGATGTCGCTATCCAGACCGGAGCCTACATACACATGTTGAGATGGGTGGGGCAGGAGTTGCATATCGGTCCTGTTCACCTTGAGAGCGGCTGCAAAATCGGAGTGCGGGCAGCCGTCGGCAACGATGTGACGGTTGGCCACGGCACCTGGATCACTCCGTTTACTCCCGTCCTCAGCGACGTCGGTTCGGAGGAGATGTGGGAGGGAGCCCCGGCGCGATTCAGCGGCCGTTGCACGGAACTGAAGCGTACAGCGAACAGCTGCTGGTATGCGTACCCGTTCTGGTTCATGGAGACTCTCAACATCCTGATGCAGATGTTTCTGGACTTCTGGCTCTTAGTGGTTCCCACCGCCGCGGTCACCTGGTTGGCCGTCACCTTCATACCCGTCAGAGGAACTGAACTCGCCAGTGAATACTTCAGGACAACGCCCCTGCTCGAGATCGTCTGGCACATGGGCCTCTACGCGTTCATCACCACCGGGGCTACTGTCGTCCTGATCTCAGTGCTGGGCTGCCTCTTTCTTCGCTGCACGGCCGCCTCGCCGGGGCTGTATACCTCGCGCGGGCTCAAAGCCGCTCTGCTCATGTACAGACTGAAGAAGATGAACCAGATCCAGCGCCTGTGGACCTGGACCATCACCGGACAATACCTGCGCGCACTCGCTGGCGTGCGTTACGCACGCGTGGGTGCCTCGGAGTGCGACGTCATGTTCAACCTCGTCCCGGAGCTTGCCAGCGCCGATTCCCAGGTGTTCTGGTCCAATGGCGGTTTCACAAACATGCTCGATTATGGCGCCGAGCACTTGAAGCTTCGCCTGCTCGACATGCCCGCAAATTTCTTCAGCGGCAATAATTGTGTCGCGGAGTCCGGGCACTTCCCGACCAACTTCCTACTGGGTGTCTCCACGCTGGGAAATGACATTCAGTTCCGGCGCCAGATGCGGTCGCGGCTCGGCGAACCAATCACTGTGGCTGGAAATCCGCCGGTGAAATTTGCGAGTGCGAACTTCGAGGCGGAGAATGAAGCCCATAAATTGCCGAGCCTCCCCCTCTTCATGGCACGCATCCTCCTGAGTGACATTTCCAACAGCAGCATTCTGCACATCGCCAATGTGCTTGTCTACGTGGTTCTGTACACCATCCTGCTACGGTTGGACGCGAATCTGGTCGTCAGTGCTTTCATAGCTTTGATTCTCGCTGAGGTCTTCCTGGTTGTGTCCTGTGTCACAGTCAAGAAGCTGCTCGTCGGAAGCAGATGGGGTTGCGCTCACTCAACGCCGTTTTGGTCCTGGCAGCACTTCACCTACTTCTTCGCCCAGGACTGCTTCTCCGCCTGGTGCAGGATCCCTTTGGGAATTTCTGCCGGGACAGTACTCTCGAATATTATCCTGCGCTGGATGGGGTGTCAGATCGGCAAACGGACCATCTTAACCTCGCCTATGCAGGCCTCCGACTGGAATGCGGTGCGCTTCGGCAACGATTGCATGATCGCCGGCTTCCTGCAGTTTCACACCCTTGAGAATATGATGCTGAAGGTGAAGCTAACCGACATCCGGGACGGCAGCACCGTCAACTTTGGCGCCACAGTAATGGGAGGTGCGGTCATCGAGCCTGAGACAACGCTCTTGCCGTTGAGCATGGTCCTAAAGGAGATGCACTTGCCCACAGCAACGTATGAGGGCAGTCCCACGGAGCCTGTCAGCGAAGTGCAACACGCATCTTCCCTTATCACTCGATCACGACCAGGCGACGGACATTCTCATCTGTCGGAAGAGGCAGCTCCCGAAGAAGAGAGCTGGCCAACGAGGCTCATGTTTTTAAATGACTAGAGACGATAGCGACCGAATCACCGGCCTTTTCGCCGCCGGCTCGCGTGATGTGACACCGGCATCCGCGCGTCACGAGGTTTCCGTTCTGTATTCGCCGGTCTCGCGCGATCTCAAGGTGTCAAGGCATTGCGCGTCAGTCCTGTCGGATACCGAGCTGCAGAGAGCGGACCGCTTTGTAAACGAATACGACAAGGCCGAGTTCATACAACGCCGTGCGTTTCGTCGTTTCTGCGGCGCCACCGTGCTCGGATGGTCACAGCCCTTATCGCAGATCATTTTCGAGGAGACAGAAAACGGAAGGCCCAACCTTTCCGATGTGCCGGATATCTGGTTCAGTTTTTCCTCCTGCCGCTTCGGCATTCTCGGGGCGTGGTCGTCGACAAATGGGGTCGGCGTCGACATCGAAGATCAAACGAGGAATCTGGAGGCTTTAGAACTCGCTCATCGATTTTTTTCGGGAGCCGAGGCGAATGCTGTTGAAAGGGTAGACGGCTTGGAGCGCCTGCGGACTTTCTTCCAATTCTGGTGCCTCAAGGAAGCGGCGTTGAAGTCCATCGGGGAGGGATTGCCTTTTGGCCTCGACGCCTTCGAATTCGAGTTGGACCCAATTCTGCGTGTCGTCCATGCGCCCCCTGACCACGGCGGATCGGAGCATTTTGACGCCCACGTGATCGAGGGAATTGACAGTTGCGCCGCTCTTGTCACCCGAATACCGGCCTGATGTCGCGAGTGTCGAAAGGCGGCCGCCTGAATCACGTTCTGAGACGCAAGGCCTTATCGCGTCGAATCGCCCCGGAGACGCAGCGGCTGCCACCTCAGGTAGGTCAGGGAGCGCCACAACCACTCCATGGGGCCGAAACGGAAGCGTCTCGACCACCACTGACACACAACGACCTGCACGGTGAAGATCACCACCGCCCAAACGGTGACGGCACCTGGCCCCAGTCGAAAGACCTGGCCAAAGCCGTATCCGTAGAACAAGGTGGTGAACATCAGGGTTTGGGTCAGATAGACGGTCAGGGCCAGGCGGCCGACCCCCGCCAGGGGCATCAGTGCGGCCCTCCCGCGGGGAGCCTGCGCGGCGAGGATGATCGTCGCCGCATAGCCGAGAGCGAGAGCCGCGATCCCAAAGGCGAAGAGGAGATCGCCGGCGAACTGCACGCCCGGGCCGGCTTGCTGTGATCGGAACACCGCGTACCCTGCGGTGGCGGCAAGGACTCGCTCAGCCGCCATTGCCGAAAGCCCGAATCCCAGCCCCCAGGCCCGCACGCGGGCAATGGGCGCCGCATGGCCGGGGATGTTGCGCAGGATCCCGGATCGGCCAACGCAGAACCCGAGGAGGAACATCGCAAAGACCGCCAGGCCGGACTCCGGCGAATTGATGTCCTCGAGGGGATTCGCGGGAATCGCGCTCGCGTTGTCAGCCGCGACCTCGGCAAGCGACCCGGTGGCGTACACGTGGTTGCGCTGCGCCTGCTCGAGTTGAGCACGGGCGTCGCCGACGCTTCGGATTTCTTCCGATCCGGCGGGGTGGTCCAGGGTCGAGACGAAGCGAGCCATGGGAAAAATTAGCATGAGTCCGACGGCCAGGAGAAGGAGCCACCTCGTGGGCAAACGGCGAACGACGAGGAGCCCGAGCCCGAGCTCCGCGTAAAGCATCAGGATGTCGCCGTCGTACAGCAGCGCGTGAACAGTCCCGATGGCGAAGAGCACGGCCAGCCGCCGAAGGTAGATGGGGAGAGTGCGGAAGCCCCGTGCGTGGGCGCGTTGCAGCTGCACCGCAAAGCCGAAGCCGAACAGCATGGCAAACAGAGTCCACGACTTCGACTCGAAAAAGACGCGCATGATTGAGAACGCCAGCTTGTCGGTCGTGGAGTTCCAGGCGATCGAGTCGGCGCCGAAGCCGTACATGTTCACCAGCAGCACGCCGAACAGAGCGAAGCCGCGGATCATATCGACCTCGACGATCCGCGAGGCCGGGGCAACCGGTCCAGTGGTCCCTCGGTTCAACGCTGGACCTTTGCGAGGGGAGGACACGAGTGGCAATCGGCGCGTATTGAAGGTGGCTGGATTACCGAGCGAAGCTTAGGCCAGCGGGATCCTGGGCCGTGGTGGGCACCCCTATCGGATTGGCGCTGCAATCGCAAGTGTCCGCTCCCGACGATTCCCCGGTACCATGTGAGCTGTTCGGTAACAAGGTGAGTTAAGGAGAAGAGGATGCGAAGGTTCGACATTGATCTGCCCCCGATTGTTGATCCACATCCTAATTTAGTCCCACGGCTACGGCAGTTCGGAGCATTTTGACGCCCTAGTGATCAACGGTATTGACGCGCAGCTCTTGTCACCCAAATTCTGGTCTGATGACGCGGTAAGAATAGCCGTTTGCAGAAACAAGCCTTCCCCAGTGTTTCAGATCAGATAGTGGTCCTGAAATGGTAGCTCAAGACCTACGCAAATGGCTTGAACGGATGGGACTTACCTCTATTTTATCTTTATTGATTCCCATAAGGCGCTGTCTGGACAAACGACCTTATCATTCCGCTTGTCTACTTCAGCGGCCGGAGAACCCGCGTAGTTATCCCAGAACTTACCCCACTCTTCGAAAGAAGGTGCGGTGACAACAAACCAGACGTCAGCTTCACCAATGGCGTTGACGGCAACCGGAAAATACACATAGGCTTCTAGCCGCTCACCACCCTTCATTGTCTTTGCAGCTTTGAGCCACTCCCCAGCATTGGCTATCACTTCCTCCTCGGATACTTCATCGTCAATCTCGCATTTCCACATCTGCGTGGCTTCAGCCGCATAGGCCGGAGCGGCTACAATCATTAGCATGAAAACAAGCATCAACCGCACTATGGTGTTCATCCCGTATCCCTCCTCTTTTTGGTTTTGCCAATCAATCCATACAAGAACGAAAGGCTCTTGTCAACGCAATAGGATGCATTCATTATCGTTTTCAATTGCATATTGCATACGCAAATATGCAATGTTTTGCAAGTATGCAAATTATGGATGGTCCGGTAAAATTATGGCTAATATACTTTGAGGAGTTGTGTATTAGCTACACAAACCCAAAACTCCAAGAAATTACATGTTTGCCCTATCTAATCCACATTCAGTGTCATTTTTAGATTTCGTGCCTAAATCGAAACTTAGATTACGGAGTGAGCGATTTTAGATTAGCTGAACATATATAGCTGAACATATATAAAGGTGGGTTTCAAAAATTGTGGCCAAAATTGTGTCTATTTTTGATGATAAACAATGATATTGAGTGATAACCAGTGACATCCCAACCGGAAAGGGTGGTGGTGAAAAAGCTAATTATTTCATCATTATAGTTCATTTGTTATCATCATTTATCATCGATTATCATCACCCTTTTTGCGGGTTCGACTCCCGCCGCCCCTCGAAAAAATTTTTTGGGGGGCAGCAAAAGAAATATGACGGTATTTTTGACGGTACTTTTGTTCTTGTGTGCTTATAATGCCATTAATATCGGGGAGAAAAGCTTAATATTAAATTCCCTGCATCGCCACCACTTTCTGGTCACTGACTGCTGGATTTTGGTTACCTGTTGCCGGGATGCCCTTCAAGAATCTCACAAGTATAGAAGGGCATTTTTTTTAAGATACCTCAGTCCTTCGGGAATATTCGTTCCGCCTCCACATAATGGAACCCGATATCGCGCCTTAGATCCAGTCGATTGCCGTCGGTGTCTTCCCTGGGAATCACCCTGATTTTGCCGTTGTCAAAGGCGGCCAGTAACTTTGTCCGGCATCGATCGGCGGCTTCTCCGCGACTTTCATCAGGTTTGACGGTCATATTGGCATTCAAATAAGCCACCCGGGTACCGTCGGATTTAAAGCCGTCTTCATCCGGTGAACACATCATGGCCGAGGGGATCACCTGAATGCCCTTGCGCTTCATATATTTGTAATCGATTTCTACGGGCTCACCCCGGGTGCACGACCAGGGATATCCCTTCTGACCGTCCGGTCCGCCGGGTCCGGTCACCAGGGCCGAGCACATCGCCAATTGATCCGTCCTGACTTCCGGCTCCACCTCATTTAAATTCCCCTCCAGGGTTGCCTGGATAAGGACGCCCAGGTTTCTCAATCGACGAATGACCGGCTGGGCTTCGGGTTCACCGGGGCGTATGTTTATTTCCGACACCCTTATCGTCGTCGGGCGCATGCCGCTATCCAGTGAAACAAAACAGCCCGGATACAATACACAGGGGCGCAGAATATTTCTTTCTTTCATCGATTGAATGAGCGGTCTGGCAATTACATTGCCTGCCATCTCGATCAATTCCGGGGTTTCCAGCGGGTGGGGCGAAACAGCCCCCATTCCACCGGTAATTGGATTTTTTTTGCCTGCCGGACCTTCGAATCGTTCCGGATAGTCCATGGCGGTGGGCAAAATCTGGAAACTACCGTTTCTATCAACCAGCATCGTAAAGCTTATTTCCACACCCGACATCAGGGATTCAATTAATAGGGGCCAGGTGCCTTGGCTGCCATAGAGCTTCTTATAGCCGGCTTTGTAGTCTTTTATTAATTCATCATAAACTTCCCTGATTTCCCAGGAATTCAAAATGATGCGAGCGCCTTTTCCTCCGGCGCTATAAGGATATTTCAACACGGCCCCGCCATTATCATGGATATAGTTCAAGCAGGTTGACAGTATGCCTTGATAGTCTCTGGCGTCCGCTTCGTTCCATGAAGCCGCCACTGGTATACCCGCATCACGACAAAGTTTTTTGCATTCAATTTTATCGCCTTCAATGAACGCACCGGACTTGTTCAAACCCAGGATTTGATCGCCAAATCCGGCCTGCTCCACAACATCAACCAGGCCTTCAAACAGGAGGGCTTCCGGCATGGGTACGACAAAATCGATACGACCTTCTTTTAAAGCGGCAATGATGGCCCGGGTATAATCTTCAACTGAGTTGCTGGCGGTGGTAACAAACTCCACCGGCCAGTCCATGATTTTACAAAAATCAGGCATCGATGGTGTTCCCCGAATGACAACTCCTTTAAACACCTCGTCATAGTTGTCACTCTTGGCAGTAGAAGTCACCAAAGCGCTCAACAACGTTCTACCATCGGTTCCGGCAAAGGCAATTTTCTTCATACACGGTTTCCTTTTTAAATGCCTATTTAAAATTGATAGTGGTCCATCTCCTTACCAAATAGGAACCATCCGGGTCAATTATAACTTTGGGAATCACAAAAGAGCGAATACGGAGATCCAGCTCAAAATTTTATATTTTTAAAAGGTCATCAAGTATGGTATGTTTAGTTTTATTAGCTAAATGGATAAATATTGAATTCGGAATTGTGGAATTATGCTTCAGGTTTCTTCCCTTTTTCCCAATCCGGATTCCCCGGCCCAGACCTATTATTATAAAGATGGTCAACAAAGGCTGCAAGTCCTGAGGCGTTACCTATCGGTGCTATTTAATCGAAGTCGTCGCGCCAGGGCGGGCCGCATTCCCTATTCCGAATTTCAAAATTATGTTTACAGGATTCTCCAGAATAATAGAAGAGCGCATTCGCAAGGCCCAGAAAAAAGGGGCGTTTGATAACCTTGAAGGGTCCGGCAAACCCTTGAATTTAGAAAACGACAGCCACATAGCCGAAGATCTCAGACTGGCTTATAAGATCTTAAAAAATGCAGATTGTCTGCCGCCCGAAATCGAACTGAAAAAAGAAATTGAGCGCACCGAAGATCTGCTCGGCGGCATGAAAGATACCGCCCAAAAACATCGTACCCTGAAAAAATTAAACTATCTTATCATGAAGCTAAACGCGGTCAGAGACACTTCGATTGAGTTGGAAATGCCCCAGCAATATTCGCTCAAAGTGGTAGAGCGGCTTGAATCTAACAAAGAAGAGTAGAATTATTAAAAATTTAGGGAGTTATAAATCATGAAAAAGCTCAGGATCGCTCTACTATCCGGTGGCATCTCTTCTGAGCGTGAAGTATCGCTTCACAGTGGAGAGCAAGTGTATGAGGCGCTTGATAAGGATAAATACGATATCCGGCGCTATGACCCCAAAACCGATTTATCCCGCTTGATCAAAGATGCCGCCCAAATCGATATCGCCTTAATCATCCTTCACGGGCCCTATGGCGAAGACGGCACAGTGCAAGGTCTGCTCGACCTGCTCCACATCCCCTATCAGGGTTCGGGAGTTCTGGGAAGCTCGCTTGCCATGAACAAGGCAGCCACCAAGCTAATTTTCGAGAAAGCCGATATTCCCACCCCGCCCTATGTTATCTATAATCGCAATGACACTGTCGATGCAGATGCCTGTGCAAAAAAACTCGGGTTGCCCCTGGTTGTCAAACCGGTGGTGGGCGGGTCAAGTGTGGGCATGTCCATAGTTAGATCTGTCTCCGATCTGCAAGGCGCCGTGGAAAAAGCCTTTGAGTTTGACAGCACGGTTATGATCGAGGCTTACATAGACGGGGTAGAGCTTACCGGCGGTGTCCTTGGAAACAGGGAACTGGAGGCTTTTCCGATCATCGAAATTTTACCTGACAAAGAGCATGATTTTTTTGATTACGAGGCCAAATACACGGCAGGCATCACCCAGGAAATATGTCCGGCTCGCATTGATGAAGAATTAACCCTGCAGGCTCAAACCTATGCCAAAAATGCCCACCAGGCCTTATTTTGCCGGGGTTACAGCCGAACCGATATGATTCTCAAGGATAGAGAAATATACGTTCTTGAAACCAACACCATTCCCGGAATGACGGCCACAAGTCTTTTGCCCCAGGCCGCCCAGGTTGCTGGATTGAATTTCACCTCGCTGTTAGACAAACTGATCCAACTCGGCTTAGAGAATCAATAGGTAGCTACAGCAACATATTGCAATTTAATTTTAAAATTGGAATGGATTCTATCCTAAAAAAATAAATAGACAGGATTTACAGGATTTTTAGGATTTCTTTTATGATCATTAGAAGCAACCGGGAATTAAAATCACGATATAACCAGCTCCAAATCGGCGATATTTATGTCGGTTCCCTTTCTTCCAAATACCTTAAAGAGTCCATGCTCGTCGATCTGCTTGAATGGGGTGTTGTCTGCCTTCCGTCCGCTCTCTCCCAAATCCTAAATGGTTCAAAGGTTGCCCAGGCTTTTATCTTAAACCGCTGGATGCTTCCCCATACCACCGTAATTCATCGCCGCAAGGATTTAATTGATGCAATTTCTATCTATGGTAAGCAAAACATCGGCCCAGTTATAACCAAACAGAATCACATGCACTGCGGTCACGGGGTACGCCGGTGGGAAAACATTGAAATCCTCTACAATCACTTGGCATTTTCGGAGTCATCCTACCCTTTTGTTCTTCAGCCTTATCTTGAAAAGTTTACAGATGTGCGGGTGATAGTCGCTGGCGATTATCTCGAATCCTACATCAGGCAAAATCCTTATAATTTCAGGTGCAACGTGTCTGCAGGCGGCAAAAGCCACTGCTTCGACCTTGAAACTGAGGGTGTGCACATCTGTCATCAGGCGATGACGCGGGGTAAATTCCCCTACGCCCATATAGATTTGCTTGCCATGGACAGCGGGGAGTATTATCTTAGCGAAATTGCCCTCAACGGCGGTACCAAAGGCGCGAAAATAAACCGCCAAGAACTTGACCAGAAAAAGCAGCAAGTGCTGGAGAATTTGATACAACAAGAAGAGTAATTTTCACCGCTGAGCACACAGGGGAGGCAAAGAAATTATACCGTTTTATAACCATCATGATCTCTGTGGTCTCAGCGAACTCTGCGGTTATTTAAAGAAAAACTGAAAAACGTGACAATTTTTGTGAATAAAGGCACTAAGGGTGTTTATTAAGATGGAGCCAACCTAAACATACATTCAGTGAAAATCCGTGAAATTCCGTGGTAAATTACTTAAAGGAGGTTAAATTGGCTAAAGCTAAAAAGGTAGCGAAAAAGCAGGTTAAATCATCAAGAGTCGGAATCGTTATGGGCAGTGACTCCGATCTTGCGGTTATGCAGGAGGCGGCCCATATTCTAACTAAATTTCAAATACCTTATGAAATGACGGTGGCCTCAGCACATAGGAGCCCGCAACGAGCAGCCGATTTTGCGGGGTCGGCACTAAAAAAGGGATTCAAGGTCATCATCGCCGGAGCAGGTCATGCGGCCCATCTGGCCGGTGTATTGGCGGCCCACACCCGGCTGCCGGTAATCGGAGTGCCCATTGATTCCTCATGCCTCCAGGGACTGGATGCACTGCTGGCCACGGTTCAGATGCCGCCCGGGATTCCTGTTGCCACCATGGCTATCGGCAAAGCCGGCGCCAGAAATGCCGGCATCCTGGCAGCTCAAATAATGGCGACCTCCGATCCTGATCTGGGCAAAAAACTCACCAGGTTCAAACAGGAATTGGCGCGACAGGTTGAACAAAAAGCGAAGAAGGTAGAATCGATTTAGTCGCATGTACTGGTTACCTGATGCTCAATGCTGGATGCTGGCAACCATATGGGCAAAAGGAATAAGGTACAGGGTATAAGGTTTGTGGGAGAGGCTTTTAGCCGCGATCATTTTTGCACCAAAAAGGACTGATTGCGCCTAAAAGCCGCTCCCATGAGCCAATGACTCTTTAGAGTTGACTATATGCCATTACCAAGAGTTCACAAAATAAATCCTGAAAATCCCGGCGCTGATTTGATTCAGGACGCTGCCGCTGTCATCAGACAAGGCGGGGTTATCGCCTTTCCTACCCGCTGTCTATATGGACTGGGGGCCGACGCTTTTAATCCTGAAGCGGTGAGCCGGATATTTAAAATTAAACAACGCCCCGCAAACAACCCGCTCCTGATATTGATCGACGACCCCAAACGGTTGGAGCGTCTGGTAACCCATATATCCGTCGCCGCAAAGGACATCGCAGAGCAGTTCTGGCCGGGCAGGGTCACACTGGTGCTTGAAGCCAGCGCACAGGTGCCCGATTATCTGACCGCCGGTTCCGGAAAAATTGGAATCCGTCTGGCCGGCCATCCGGTTGCGGCGGCACTGGCCGGTGCAACCCAGGGCCCTATTACCGGGACCAGCGCCAATGTTTCCGGCAGTCCCGGCTGTCATCAAATTAGAGATCTAATGCCTGAAGTGACCGAAAAGCTGGACCTCATCCTCGATGCCGGTCCTCTCAAAGGGGGCCGTGGTTCAACGGTAGTTGATGTGACCGGAAAAGTTCCCCGGGTTTTGAGGGAGGGGGTCGTTTCAGAGAAGGAAATTTTGGCGGCTCACGCCGGCAGGCTTGGAGGCCTGGAAGCTTGAATGCTGGAAGGCCGAAATACTTCAAGCCTCCATGCTTTATCGCTTCCCAGCATCCTGGCCCTTACGCCCGAGGGAAAATAAACACCCGAGGATCATTTCAATCTTATTGACAATATAAATAATTTTACCTATAAAATTATTTATGCCGGAGTGGTGAAATTGGTAGACGCGCTGGACTCAAAATCCAGTGGACCTTGCGTCCGTGCGAGTTCGATTCTCGCCTCCGGCACCAGAAAAAATATGAGGTTTGATAAATAATCAATCTATCAAGCCTCTTTTTTACTGGCTTAACCAGTATGTACCCCAATAGAACCATATTTAATAGCCCGAAGAAGGCTCACTGTTTTGTTTTTTTTCAATATTTAAAATTGTAGCGGTTTTTGTAGCCGTCTGGGAAAAACAATTTTCATGAGGCCGCGCTGCATCGCGTAAATCAGCCTCACTGACAATGTTATAGCGTCCAAACACTGAACGAGTTTTATGCCCAGAGATCGTCATTGCCAACCTTTCAGAAATACCAGCCTTTACCATGTTGCGAACAGCCGTTCATCGAGACGTTTCCTGATGTATTGGCTGCTTCGGAAGCGTCGCTGCAATTATTTGATAAGTTTCAGCGAGGGTCACATGAACGGGTTTCAGCGGGTTGGTTTGAGTGGAATCATTGGCCGCAAGAGCAATTTTGTTGGCATAACCGGGGTTCCGAAGTACATGTATGATGGCTCGCGATAAACCGCGGGCATTGGGTTCAGCCATAATCGCTATCTTCTCCGTGAGTATGGCCCTATGAGCAGGGATATCTGTGGCAACAATGGGTTTACCGCTTTGCAGGTATTCGTACATTTTCAGAGGCACGTTTTTACCCCGGGGGCGGGCCAAAACGAGAACATCCGCAAGTGATAGAAACTCTGGTATTTCATGTTTAGGACGCCGCAAATACAATTTAACAGTATCCTCCAGCTTGAGTTTCTTCACCATCTTAGAGTAATGGACAAATTCAGTCTCGGTCGCTCCGACAAGGATGAGCATAACCTCTGGCATCTCCGCTCGAACTATGACGGTTGCCTCCAATAGCACCTCCAGCCCCTGGTAAAACGCAAAATTGCCGGCGTAAACGATTGTGGGATGCCCGAAAACTTTAAGAGATTTTGCCAACTCTTCATTTTTTTGGCAATTAACGGACCCTTTGAAGAAAATCTCAAATACCGCTTTCCCCGGTTCAATTGAAAGAACATACGGAGACAATCCCCGGCTGGCGATTATACAATCGGCGTTTCTTACCAGCCAGCGTTCAAGTGATAAGCTTAACCAACGCCAGTGTCCGGAATTGAAACACTTCATTTCCCTAAGTTGCTCCGGCAGGCTTGACTGCATGTCATAAATTACAGGAATGCCAAACAGCCTCTTGCATATAAGTGCTACGGCAGCGCCCTCTTCCACACCATGTATACAATCGTATTGATTTCTAAAGAGTAGTCTGAGAACGGTTGCAAACAAGGATATATCAAGCACCACTTTCGGAAAAGAAAACCCTATAGGAACATTTCGATATTTAAATGGGTTGGCCGCACGAAAAATTTTTATGTCGGGTAGATTAACTTCAGACCCCACAGGATATGTTGCGATGTCCACTTTAAAACCCAATTTGTTTAAGGCTATTAGGGTTTGGTATATTGCAATGGGTGTTCCACGATCTTCGTAGAACGGCTGAGGCGCGACTAACAAAATGCGCATGGATTATCTCCCCGATGAAGCTTCCCACAGAAGAGCTATGAGGAATTCTTCTGATTAAAAAGGGGTTTCTGGTATAGTTTTTGAGATCTGTTATACTAAAAAATATACATAATCAAAATGAATCTTAACAAAAAGGTAGTCTTACCAACGCGGTGTCCCCCGCCAAACTGACTCCTACGGGGTTATTTACGACTTAATGCTGTTCCAGATTAAGTGAGAGTATCTTTCCACTGGTAACATCGTTTTGCCAGATGAAATGTATTTAGCCGTTTACCATATATTCAATCATTGCGCAAGATTACAAAGTCAGGAACGCAAATGAGAATGCTGGACATTCGTTTGTATTCAATTCGTGAATAAGGCGTGAGAATTTGAACCCCTGGTTCCCTTGAAGTGTGATCCGCGCTGAAGGCGGTAATATTATTAAAAAGGGTCTGCCAGTTGTGATATCTCCAGGCAGTTCAGGGTTCCATCTCTATCAAAGTGATAAGAATCGGCGAGCAGGTCATCACGAGTCAATTCACCGTCCGACCAACGGTCGACATGAAGATTTTTGAGCCATTTGGGTATATGCAAGTGCCACGCAAGCATGTGGGCCCGGAGCAAAGCTGTCGAATCTCTGAAATTTCGATCCGGCACCGTGATCCCGTTTTTTTCTGATTTCTGCTGACCGGATAGCGACAAATCACCGCCAGGCAGACCAGAGGGCTGGGAAACGTTTATTTCATCTGACGGAGAAGATCTGCTGGTGCACGAGGCAAAAAGTAAGCACGCCGCAGCAGTTATATTTAAAAGCGCCCGCCGCCTCTTTCTATATTTGTCATTTTGTGGATAAGCACTTTTTGAAATTAAAGTATGTGAAGCCGGGTATTGTAGTTCAGCCATTTTAGGGGTGACTTCGTTTTTTATGATAACCAGTGATGTCAGATGAACATTAGGCATTGAATTAGGGTGTCTGTTTTGTGATTTGATCGGGCGTCACGGATAGCCTTTGCGATACCGGCAAATACATCACACTGTAGCCTTCTCGTTTTACCCGCCGCCGCGATTTCCACAACGCCAGGGGGCCTATCAGATTACCCAGGATTTCCAGGAAAATTAACCCCAGGGGGTATTCTCCACGGCCCGACAATCGCCGTAAGATTCGCCTTAGATGATATTTGGGCATCGCCAGCAGAAGATGGTAAATGGTCCGGAGATCTCGATCGCGCAACATGGTTGTCAAATGGTAGGCTACATGCCCTTTGCTGTAATTGTATAACTGGCGGTGCAGCGACTTTAGATTGCTACGGTGCTTATGCCACACATACGCCGATGGTTCATAAACTATTTTATATCCGTCTTTGAGAATTTTATAGAAAAGATAGGTGTCCTCACCAACGCCGGAAGGCATTCCGGGACCCAGGGCCTCATCCATCAGGCCGATTTGTGAGCAGCTGAAAATCATGGCACGAAAGGCGGCATTGGCGGTGGCGCCGATCTCCCAGGTGTGCACAGCTCCGAACTTGAAAGTCTCAAACCACTCGGTATCGTATTCACGCCTTGCAAAGCCCCGTCCTAGCCCGCCATAAATCTCGAATAAATGCTGGGCCGGGGTCTCCATTTCCAGCGGCAGAACATTGCCGGTTACCGCCATCACATCCGCTTCGGTAAAGGGCGCGACCATTTTTTCCAACCACGCAGACGGGAGGATTACATCGTCATCCGTCGCAATAACGATATCCCCCGAACTGGCTGCGAATCCAGCATTGCGGGCATATGCCAGTCCCCTGCGTGATTCAGGAACCAAAATAACTCCGGGAAATTCGGCAACAACGGGTGGCGTTAGGTCTGATGCCGGGTTATTGTCAACAACGATGATCTCAATCTTACGGCGCGTTTTCTGGGAAATGAGGCATCTTAGACATTCACGCAGACCATCGGGTCGATCGAGGGTGGCCACCACCACCGATGCGGATACGTTATCAGGCAGGGCCGTCGAATGTTCAGCCACAGGTCCGAGGTACTGCCTTAATGCCGTAAGGTTTTGACCCAGGATAACATCTTTATTCGTTTGGAGGTTTGGTTGAAGCAGGGCCTGCGAAAGATCCTCTACAACAGCGTCACGCAGCCGGGTTACGCTGACGGATTGACCAGCATTAGGAATATCGACTTTACCGAGCATTCTGTCACCCAGTTTCACAAAAACTTGGACCTGCCAGTAGGCCTGAAGGTCGTCCAAACCATTTAGCTTTTTGCTCAAATCGACAGTACGGACAGCCACAGGTCTCAGTGGTCTTGCAGAATGAGCAACTTTGGCCGGACAGTTCGAAATTTGAGGTTCCTGGCGGTATTTTTGACTAGTACCGGCGGCAATGCGCCGTGCCTTGAAATACCGGAAACAACCGATAAAGCAGCCCCGAAACTCCGCAATAATAAGTTCAAGCGGGATATGATAGGGGCGGGTAAGGCCAATCAACAGACGGCGAATGTGTCCTTTCCAGAGCCACCACAATCCAAAGCGAATAATGGCCGCCGCTTCCCCGGGATAGGCCAGCATGCTGCGAACAAAATAGGAATATAAACCGATGCCGTTATCGGTCAATTGCCTTTTTAAGCCGGCATAGTCACGACGGTGGCGGTGACGCACAATTGCATCGGGTTCATATACGAGCGGATACCCTTCCTGCAGCACGCGATAGAACATTTCCAGGTCGCCCCCGCCATTTGTAACCGTTCCCACATCAAGGGCCGGATCAAAGGCCCCGACCTGCTCGAACAGACTGTGTCGGTAAGCCATGTTGGCACCGGTACCGAAAATCCCTGCTCCGATGTGCACAGGATTTCCCCTCTCCCTGCCACAACCCAGGTGATACCATTTCCGTTTAAACCCGCGTCCGAAACCGCCATTTATTTCAAATAAAAGTTGGGCTTTCGTTTCCAGTTCATGAGGCACCACAAGGCCTGTGACAGCCATAACCGCCGGATTCTCTTTAAAAACCCGCGCCAGTGCTTTTACCCATTGCCGGTCAACTACCACGTCGTCATCGGTAAAAGCGATGATCTCGCCCCGGGCTTCGCTGATGGCCCGATTGCGCGCCCAATTGAGGCCCGGCCGGGGCTCACAGACATAACGCATCGGTCGGTAGCGCTCTTTCAACAGTTTTTCGGTTTGATCCGTTTGCGGGGCATTGTCGACCAACAGAAGGTCGAGGTTTGGATAGTCCAGTATCTTAAGTGATTGAAGACAAACGGGAAGATCCTCGGTTCGATCGCGGGTGCACACAGCAACTGTCACCAGCGGCCATGGGCCGTTTTCATCAGAGAGCGGCATTTTTATTAATTTGTCTAATTCCAGGCCCTCCGGACCGATCGGCTTCATCAAGCCCTTGCGCAGAAGATGATCCAGAATTGCATTGCTGAGCAAATCCAGAATTTTTCTGCGTATTTCTTCGGCGAGACAGCGGTCGCCGTAAACCGGCACCGAGATCCAGCCCATGGGACGACCATGGTAGCGACCAGTGCTTTGAGCTTGGCGTAGCCTTCCAGTCCCCTGATGTGTTTTATCGGATCTCCCAGCTCGATATCGGCCACTTTTATTGGTTTAAACTGCATGGCTTTCCACGTTCCAGGAGTCGATGTAGGCCGAAATTACCTCACTGACGCCGCCTTTCAGCTGAATGCGGCCCTGATCAATCCAGACCGCGTGGGTTGCGAGATCAGCGGCTTTTTCCAGATCATGAGTGGCAATGACCAGCGTGCACCCTTTGTTTTGAAACGTTCGAATTTTGTTCAGACAACGTTCTCGAAATTCGGCATCACCGACTGCAAGAATCTCGTCCAGCAAAAGGATATTCGGATCGATGGCTGTGGCCACCGCGAAACCGAGTCTCATCTGCATCCCTGTAGAGTAATACTTCACCTGTGTGAGCATAAATTCTTCAATCTCAGCAAATTTGACAATATCGGTATAGCGCCGGGACAGCTCATCTTTGCTGAATCCCAATATGGAACCATAAAGGTATACATTCTCAGCGCCGGTCAAATCAGGATGAAAACCGGCATTTAAATCGATCAACGCAGCCAGGCGACCGTGGGTCGTCACTGTACCGCTTGTCGGCCAGTAGATGCCGGCCATTAGCCTTAACAACGTGCTTTTCCCGGCTCCATTTGAACCGATCAGCGCCCAGGTCTCTCCGGAACCGACAGACAAAGAGGCGTCTTGAATGGAAAAATAGGTCAATTCGGCGTCCAGCGTATTAGAAGTAAGGGTTTGCACAAATCGTTCACGCAATGAGGTTGCGCGTGCTCGTAAACGTAGAAACGTTTGGTTACATCACGCACCTCGATGGCGGTATTGTTGGCGATCAAATCTGACGTCTGCAATGTTTGAACTGTTTTCGATGTTTTCATTTAAACCATAATTTTACAAAGATTTAGACAATCTCGGCAAACTCCCTCTTCTTCCGATTAAACACCGTATATCCTACCAAGACGAAAGCGAGAGACAGTCCGAATGAGATAAGTAAATATCTTATATCCGGCACTTTTCCCCTGTACAGTATGTCATGATAGAGGTTGAGCAGCAGCGCCATGGGATTGAAGAGATAAGACATTCTAATGCTTTTGGGGACCAGATCAATGTTGTAAAAAACCGGGGAGAGGTAAAAAAGGGCCATGGTTGCCAGCGAAATTGCCTGTATGGCGTCATGATAGTATACCGCAAATGTAACCACGCAAAGCGATATACCGGTTACCAGCAAAAAACAGTATGATAACCAGGGGAACGATCATGGTTACGACAGCGGTATGCCTTTGTGGTGAAAGAGGACCAGGATTGCCATGACGATGGCCAATTCTCCCAGAAATTCTATCATACGGGCAAAGGCCGCCGAAACCACCAGCACTTCCTGAGGGAAATAGGCGCTGCGGCTCAAATACGCATTGCCTACGGCGGCCTGCACGCCGCCGTTGAGTGTCTGCGAAAAAAAGTTCCAGACGAAATAGCCGCTGATCAGAAAAGCCCAGTAATGAGTTATGGGAAGCCGCACGACGTAGGAGAAAACGGTCACCAGGATGGCTATGGTAACCAGGGGGTTCATCAGCGTCCACAGGAATCCAAGCCAGGACCTCTGATACTTAACTTTAAGATCACGGGCCGTCAGGTTCCAGACCAGTTCCCGGTAGAGCCAGAGCTCTGCCAACTGGTAGACAAGATTGGGGATGCCGCCACCGTGTTGTTGAATCTGGCTGCGAATCCGACGTTTTGATACATGATAGCTCCCGAGCCCTATGAAGCTGGCTCCAAAAAGTCTCAAAAGAAGACAGCGGGACAGAGGACTGTCGTCAGCAGACCGAACAGCATGCGGCGGCCTGCTTTTTCGAGCCGGCTCGCTAAAAACAAAATTGCGCCGAATTGCGCCAATCCCCGTTCTACAAAAATGAATTTTACAATCAACGCAATAAACGCACGCTGGTGGCCGGTCAGCTGCCGAACCAATTCTGCTTCTGTCCGCCGATGCCGGTGTCGGACAACAGCTTGCGGCTCGTAGACCAGCTGATAACCGGCTCGGACAACCCTGTGAAACATATCCAGATCTCCACCTCCTGGCAAGGGTCGACCGGTATCGAAAGCTTCGTCAAAACCGTTGAGCTCTGTAATACTTCCAGCTTGAAAGCCATGTTGCAGCCAGTGCCTGCATTGCTGGTGTCTGCTATGAGGGGTACCCGCATTCCCAGCAAACGCTTGCCGTCCCGGGGCAGGATAAAACGTGTAAAGCCGCGCATGTATCCACAGTAGGATTCGAACAGCTCCTGAGCCGGCGTTTCCCAACTCCATGGGGGGCGTAAGACCGGTTACAACGCCGGCTGTTGGGTGTCCGGCAAAGCTTTCTGCTATAGCCTGTACCCAGAACGGATCAGCAACAGCGTCGTCATCCAGATAAGCCAGGATGTCGCCGGTTGCAGCGGCAATCGCACGGTTGCGGGCAAAATCAAGTCCTACCCGCCGCTCGGGAATATAGCGGCCCCGGGGCAGCGTGCGTTCTACCAGTTCCCGCACCTCCTCCTGGCAGCCGTTGTCGATCACAAGGATTTCTTCAGGTTCGTGTTCCTGACGGGCAAGCGAATTTAATGCCGCGGTTAGCTCTTCATGGCGGTTACGCGTGCAGACTGCTACGGTCACCGTTGGAAGGGGCCGATCGGATTGTCGATCTGCGGCCGGCGGAGTCAGGTTCTCCAGGAAGGGAGACAGCTGTTCGTGTTTCAAAAAGTCGCAATCGCAGGGAATACGGGCCCGGCCGACAGGGGTGCGCCCGGCACGAAAAAGAATTTCGACCGCTTCATAACCGGCTAAGCCTTCAACACGGTCTGCCCGGTGAATATCTAAATCTATTACCTTTACGCTCATTTCTCTCCATACATGCTGTGGGCTGTCATTATGGCTGATATTATGCTATAAAATCTTAAAATTCAATAGCACAACCGAGTAAAACAGGAAACCCATGGATTCTAATTTGTTGTGGTAACGGACTGCAGGTTAATCGCTGCGTTAGAATAATCAAAAATATCTTAAAAACCTTAATTAAAATAGCCGTGTTTACGCTGTATATTCTGGTGCGATAGATGCAATCAAAAAAAAGTGCATTTACCGACAGATATTTTGTGTTTACTTTTGGGATTTTACTAAATTGTATTAAACCCAGGTGTATATGGTGAGACGGTTGCGGGACAAGAGGCGGCATCCGCCATTAGTCTGGCAGAGTAACATGGCGGATTTAAAAACGGAAGATACGAAAGGCTCGCCTGCAGGCCCTCAAAAGTCTTGCGTCCGGGGACAGCCCCCAGGAGCTGTCGACCTTTTGATAGATGCGCTGAACGACAGAGACTTCCAGATACGCGTGTACGCCGCCACTGCTCTCGGTCAAGCCGGAAACAAAGTTCCGGTGGTCAAGCCGCTTTTAAAAGCCCTGGATGACTTTACCTTCCATGTCCGTGCTGCCGCAGCGGCAGCTCTGGGAAGAATTCCTGGTCAACCAATCGGTCATACCGCTGTTTATCGCTATGGGCGATCAACACACGGAAGTAGCAGAGCAGGCAGCCCGGAGTCTACAGATGATAGGAATTACCGGGGCTTGTTACCTTCTATGATAGTTTAAGATTGTCTGATGAAGCAATAAAAGAATTTGTAAAAGCAAAAGACGGGCGCCTGATCGAATACATTATATCAGCTTATCCCCATTGGGATGCGGATACTCGCGAAAAGGTTATTTGGATTTTAGCTAAAATCAAAGATGTGCGCATAACTGATTTTCTTATTATAAACCTGACCGACAACTACTCTAAAATCCGCGCCGCAGCAGCCTGGTCGCTTCATAATTTTGGT